>NZ_JAMTCN010000015.1 GCF_024171865.1 Prauserella aidingensis
CCGCGAACATGCGCTGGGCGCGCTGTACGCCGCCGCCTCACAGGGGCTGCCGACCCTGGCCGACGGCGGCTACGAAGGCACCGGAATCGGAGTGCACACCCCGATCAAACACCCACCCGGCAACCAAGTCCTCGATGCCGACAACCGCACCTACAACGCCCTGCTACGCAGGCTGCGCTGCCTCGGCGAACGCGGATTCGCCCTGCTCACCGGCCGCTGGCGCACCTTACAACGGATCACCGCCAGCCCCAGCAAGATCGGCAGCATCATCCAAGCCGCACTCGCCCTCACTCACCTCGAACACCGGCCGACCTGAAACTCGCTGAGATCAACTCAATGAGATCAGGATATTGCCGGGATTCGCTGCGGCGATCGGGTAGGTGGCTCGTGCGTCGGCGACGAATTCGTCGACATCCGTTGGGGATACTAGGACCTGTCCAGCGATAATGATTACGAGGATTCCCTTCTAGTCGACCTACTCGAGAGCATCCAAGATCGCGGCCCGGCTGTTCTCGGCCCTGCTCCAGCGGGAGCCGGCGAAGTACGCGCCGAACTGTTCGTAAGTCGATTCGTCGAATACACGGTCGGCAATGGTGGTCAGGTCGTCGACGCTGCCGCTCGCCGAGCCGCGACGAACGCTGCTGAAACGCTGTTGAGCGAAAATCCCGCGGTGCGCCACGCGGTCGAAACCGGCAAGGCGCAACCGAACACCGGTTGGAGCGGCGCGCTCTTCTGTGAAATCTACCGCCTCTTCTTCGCCGATCTCGTCACGGACTTCCTCACCGCCACTATCGCAGGACACCTCACCGCGACCGTGCCCATCCTTACGGTCGTCGATCCCACCGAAACCATCGCCGAATAGGGTCGCCCAGCACATCGTCGCGACGATCCCCACCCCGTGCGACGAAGGTGGCGGCGACAGGCATTCGCGCGCCGATCTGGGCCGCCACCTTGATTCGGCGCTCCGGGTTGCGCGCCGCGCTCGGATACGACCCGACGTCCTACGGTCACAAGCTGAGCTCGGTGCACCACAACAAGCTCGTTCACGTCGTCGACCTGTGGCGGTGGGTCCACCGTGAGTTCTCGGCCCGCGACCTGATCGCCGACATGCCCCTGCCCAAGCACACCCCGTTGCACAACTTGCTCAGCATGATCGAACGCGGCCGTCAGGAAATCGACACCATGCTCGACAAGGCCGGATTTCGGCCACCCGCATCGGATGTGTCCGTGACGCAGCAAGCCGCTTATCCGAGCGGTCACCGATCGTTGAGATCGGGCGGTGTCAGCTCACGAAACGATTCGGACCGCCTCCGGCCGACCGGCCTGCCGCCGCGCACTCCGCCGTGACGGCCGTTCGACAATCTGCGGCCCACTCGACGATCCTGCTACGTTCCGCACCATGAAGATCAAGACGTTCTACTCGAGCAATCCGGAGAAGTTGGACCGGAAGGCCAACGAGTTCATGGCCGATCCAGCTGTCGAGGTCGTCGACATCCAGCTGTCCAGCAACCTGTTTCTCGCGTGGGTGCTGATTCGATACAACCTCGCCTGAGTTCTCCTTCGAGGCGTCGCGAACGTGCGTCCGTCCGCGCTGCCCCGCAGGCATGACACCGGCCTGCCGTGCTGCCCGCCGCGTGGCAGCGGCGCCGCACCCGGCCGACAATGGCGGTGTGAGTTCCTCGGGCCAACCGACTCGTACGGAGGGCGGCGAGACATGACGGGCACGTACCCGGACGGCACAGGCACGGCCAGCGCGGGGACCGAGGCGGCGCGCGGGGCGCCGTGAGATGACCGGTCACCCGGAGCGAACCGCCATCACCGACCTGGCCCACGAGCTGCTCGGCACCGCACGCGAGCACGATTCCCGGCGCGCCGCACGGACCGTCACCTCCGGCCCGTCCCAGCGGGCGACCGTCATCGCGCTGGCCGAGGGCGCGCAACTGGGCAAGCACGACGCGCCGCCGGCCGCGACGCTGCAGGTCCTCGTCGGCCGCGCCCGACTGCACACCGCGGACCGCGAATGGTCCGTCGACGCTGGCGACCTCCTGCCGGTCCCGCCCGAACGGCACAGCCTTGAGGCCCTCACCGACACGGCCGTGCTGTTGACCGTCGCGTTGCGCTGAACACCACGCCACGGAAACACGACGCCACTGAATCACGACGCTGCGCCGGCGCCGAACCACCACGCTGCGCTGAGGGCGCCGCCGCACGGCCTGGCGCAGGAACTGACACCCGTCGCCCCTCGGGCGTCGACCCCTCACTGACGCGCCCGGTCACTCCACAGCGCCCAGCCGTGCGGCCAGTTCCGACCGGGAGCGGACACCGAGCTTGCCGTAGACGCGGGTGAGGTGGAACTGCACCGTCTTCGTCGACAGGTACAGCTCGGCGGCCACCTCCCGGTTCGTCATGCCCTGCGCGACGAGCCGGGAGACGGCCTGCTCCTGCGGGGTCAGCTCGCCGGGCTCGCGTTCGCCGCGGGGCGCCCGCACACCGCCCGCCTTGGTCTCGCGGTCGCAGCGCTCGACGTAGGTGACCGCGCCGAGCGCCGCGAACACTTCGCGCGCGGCGGTGAACGCCTCGTCGGCCTCTTTGCGCTTACCCGCACGGCGCAGGACCTGGCCGTGAACGAATTCGATGCGGGCCCGGTCGTAGCGCAGGGGCAGGCCGTCGATCAGTTCGAGCGCTTCCCCGAACGCGGTCCGCGCCGCACCGAGGTCACCCTGGGCGGCGGCGATCCTGCCGCGCGCGGCCCTGAGCCGGGCACGCGCCGACGCCGGTCCGCGTTCGGCCGCTCGCTCCTCGTGCGGGCGCAGGAACGGGTCGGCCTCGTCCACGCGGCCTGCTGCGACGAGGGCGTGTGCGTACATGTCGGCCCACGGCCAGCGGCCCGGTTCGTCGTCGACGGAGTGTCGCGCCCACGGTTTCGTCAACGGCCGCAGTGCCCGCAGCACCCCGGCGGCGTCGGCCTTCACCTCCGCCACCAGCGCGTGCGCCAGATACGACGGCACCTGCATGATCTCGTAGTCGCGCGGACCCGCCTCGGCACGGCGGGAGGCCGTCTCGACCGCGTCCCACTCGCCGCGCAACGCATGCACGGCCACCGCCGACCAGTGCAACAACGGTCCGGTGACGGCGATGCCACTGCGGTCGAGCACGTCCTGCGCGGCGTGCACGGTACGCAGCGCCTCGTCCCACTCGCCGGTGAGGAACTGGGTCCGCGCCAGCCAGCCCCGCGCCCACAGGGACACCCGAGTGGACCCGCCCAGCACGGTGGTCGGCACGCCGAGTTCGAGGTCGGTGCGCGCATCGTCGAAGGCGTCACGGCCGAGTCCCAGCCACCCGCGTCCCATGACGATCCGCTGCCACTGCGCACCCGAGGGCACCCGATCGGTCAGCTCGGAGTATGCGGCGGCCGCCTCGTCACCGCGGCCGGTGCCCGCGAGTCCGAGTCCCCGGACCGCCGCCGCCTCGACCGTCGTCGGGTCGTGCTCGCCCGCCAGCGCGATCGCCCGGTCCGCCCACGTCACGAGTTCCCCGGAACGGCATCGGCAGAGACAGTGCAGGACGTACCGCTGCGCGATCACCGCGGCGACGGCGGAATCGCGGTCGGGGTTGACCAGCCGCCACGCGCGGTCGAGGCGCGCCTCCGCTTCGGCGGGCCTGCCCCGCACGACGGCGAGGTACCCGAGCACCGCGTTGCGCAAGGGGGTTTCGCGCAGCCCTTCCACCTCGGGGACGAGCGCACCCGCGCCCAGGGCGTCCCCCGCACCGATCAGCGCGTCGACGGCGCGGGTCATGCGACGTTCGCGGACGAGCCGGTCCTCGGTGAGCCTGCCGGCGTCGCTGAGCAGCGACGCGGCGACCGCCCACGCACCCTCCTCGGCGTGGTCGACGGCCAGCGCGTCGAGCCGGTCGGCGAGCTCGGCGTCGGGAACGGGGGTGGCCGCGACGAGCAGGCGGGTCCGCTGGACCGGGTCGTCGACGATGTCGGCGGCCCGCATGCGCAGATCGGCCGCCGCGGCGTGGCCCAGCGTGTCCAGTACGGCCGCGCGCACCAGGGGGTCGGCGGGTCCGAGTTCGGTGAGCCCGCGCGGGCCGGTGCGCACGAGGCCGCTGGCACACGCCTCGTCGGCGACGTCGAGCAGCCCGCCCGGGCCGTCGCCGAGGCCCGCCAACAGCGCGACGTCGCGGACCGACGCGCCCTGGCCGAGCACCGCGGCGGCGTCGATGAGCCTGCGGGCGGGTTCCGAGCAGCGCTGCCTCGCGGCGGCCACCCGTTTGGCGACAGCGGCGGGCGCGGGCAGCTGCGGGTCGAAGCGGCGCCACGTCTCGGCGGGTACCTCGGCGAGCAGGTCCACGACGTGCGCCGGGATGCCGGACGTGTGCCGCGTCAGCTGTTCGGCCATCGCCCGGGAGAGCGCGGTGCCGTGGGCGTCGGCGAGGTCGGCCACCTCGCCGACGCCGAGGGCGGGCAGGTGGACGACCGTCGCGGTCGCCTGCCGCAGCACGTCGCGGTCGGTGCTGCGCGTCGCGGCGACGATCAGCAACCGCGACGTCGGGTGGCGCCGCACCGCCGAGACCAGCGCCCGGAGCGATTCCTCGTCGGCCCACTGTGCGTCGTCGACGATCAGCAGGGTGGCGGCGCCGACGTCGCCGCTGCCGGTCTCGTCGTCCGCAGCCGCCCCGGTGCCCCGCGCGTCCGGGGATTCCCCTGAGTCGGGGCCGATCGTTCCGGTTTCCCCGTCGGACTCGCTGTCGTCGGCCGGGTCGTCCGCGGGATCGGCCAGCGCTGCGATGCGGGCGGCGACGTCGGCGATGCCCTGCGCCGCACCGAGGCCGCGCACCAGCTGATCGGCGACCCCAAAAGCGCGGTCGGTCTCCCAGGACACGCCGGAGCCACGGTGGACGGGGCCGTGATGCCGGGCGGCCAGCGCCGACAGGAGCGCGGTCTTGCCGGTCCCGGCACCGCCGGTGACGACCGCGAAGCCGGCTTCCCGTGGGCCGGCCCTGCCGAGGGCACGCTCGAGCGTGTCGAGCGCACGCGCCCTGCCGACCAGGGCGGGGGCCTCTTCGCTCACGTCCGCACTGTACCGGCCGGAACGTCCGGAACCGCCCCTCCGATCCGGTGTCGGCACGCGGCCGCGGGGCCCGGGTGCGCGCACGCCCGCCGGGCCCCGCCGAGGCTGTCGGGCCGGTCTCACCGGTCTCGCCCGCTCAGACCGGTTCGGGCCGGCCCGCCTGCACGGTGGCCGTCGTCTCCACCGCCTCGTGGGCCGGCCGGGGAACCAGCAGTGTCACGAGCGCGGCGAGGAGCGCGATGCCCGCGAAGATGTAGAACGCGGCCATGCCTCCGAGACCGGCGCCCACGAGCAGTCCGCCGATCACCGGGCCGCCGATACCGCCGAGTCTGCCGAACCCGGCACACCACGCGACACCTGCGCCGCGCGCCCGCGTCGGGTAGTAGTTCGACACCAGGCCGTAGATCAGCACCTGAGTGCCGATCGTTCCCGTGCCCGCGACGGCCACGGCGGCCATGAGCACGAGCAGCGGCAGGTCGAGCGGCAGGAGCGCGAGCGTGATCGCGGCCAGCACGAACGTGGTGCTGACGACGCGTTTGGCACCCGTCCGGTCCGCCCACGCCGACGCGAGCAGACCACCCACGATCGCGCCACCGTTGAGGACGAGCAGGAACGCCAGCGAGTAACTCTCGCCGTAGCCGTTGGCGCCCATGATCTCCGGCAGCCACGTGTTGAGCCCGTAGGTCAGCAGCAGTCCTGCGAAACTCATCGTGCCGAGCAGCAGGGTCGGCCACGCGAGCGCACGGGTGGCCAGTGCGGGGAATCCCACCCGCTCGGTGGTGGGGCCGGTCTCCCGCACCAGCTCGATGCCGTTGCGCTCGGCCACCACGCGAGCCTGTTCGTGCCTGCCGCGCGAGGCGAGCCACTGCGCCGATTCGGGCAGTTTCAGGAACGCGAGCGGCAACACGGTGACGATCGGCACGGCTCCGATCCAGAACAGGCCGCGCCAGCCGATCACGTCGGTGAGCGCCAGTGCCAGCAGCGAGGCGAGCACGCCGCCCGCGGGGATGCCGCTGTAGACGATCGCGTTCAGACGGTTGCGCTGGTGCGCCGGGGCGAATTCGGCGACGATCGCGCCGACGGTGCCGACGAGGGCACCCACCCCGATGCCCGTGAAGAACCGGCCGATACCGAACAGCATGACGCTGGTGGTCATGGCGGTGAACGCCATGCCCAGTGAGAACCACGCGAGGTTGAGCAGCATGATCCGGCGGCGGCCGACGAGGTCACCGAACGTACCTGCGGCGAGCGCGCCGACGAGCACGCCGACGAGGGCATAGCTGCCGAGCGCGCCGCCCTGCTGCGGGCTGATCGCGCCGAGGTGACCGGGGTCGTCGAGCAGGATGGGCAGGACGGTGCCGTACACGACCAGGTCGTAGCCGTCGAAGACGAGGGAGATCGCGGACAGGGCGACCACCCAGAAGACGGTGCGCCGGCGCTTCGTTGCGTCGGAGTCGGACATTCTGAGCTCCCGGGGAGAGAAAAGGGATGGCGATCACTGCGGTGTCGCAGTGCCTGCGTGATGTGACACTGCGGTGCGCCGCGTGGCGCGACGCCGGACCGCGTCGGCCCGCTGTGGCGGGCGTCGGCGTCGGGGGCGGACATGCGGGTTCCGGTGCGCCGGTCCGGCGGGGATCGCCCGGCCGAACACGGGGTTCGACTCGCGGCGGCGGCCGTGGTGACCGCCGCCGCGAGGAGTTCAGCCCTGGTCGCCGCCTGCGACGGGCACGACGGTGCCGGTGACGTAGGCCGCCTCGTCCGAGGCGAGGAACGCGATGACGGCGGCCTGTTCGTCGAGGGTGCCGTAGCGCTTCATCAGGGAGGAGTCGACGGTCTGGTCGATGTGGGCCTGGAACCAGGCCTTCTCCTGGTCGGTCTGCGGGGTGTCGCCGCCGCGCGGGATCCGGCGGGGCGGCGCCTCGGTGCCGCCCGGCGCGGTGGCGACCACGCGGATGCCTGCGTCGGCGTACTCCATGGCGAGTGATTCGGTGATCGCGTTGATCCCGCCCTTGGCCGCCGAGTACGGGATGCGGTGGATGCCGCGGCGGGCCACGGACGAGACGTTGACGACCGTTCCCCCACCCTGGCGCACCATCTCCGGCAGCGCGGCCCGGCACGACCACAGCGTCGTCATGAGCGAGCGGTTGATCTCGGCCTGGATCTGCTCGGCGGTGAACTCGGTGTAGGGCTTGAACCACATCGCCCCGCCGACGTTGTTGATCAGCACGTCGATGCGGCCGAACCGCTCCAGCGCCGAGCTGATCACCGACTGCGCACCCTCGTAGGTCTCCAGGTCGGCGAGCACGGCGTGGGCCTGTCCGCCTGCGGCGACGACGTCGTCGGCGACGCCGGTGACGAGGTCGGACCGGTCGGCCAGGACGACCTGTCCGCCTTCCGCGCCGATGCGCCTGGCCGCACGTTCGCCGATGCCCTGCGCCGAGCCGGTGACGACCACGACCTTGCCGTCGAACCGGCCGGGCGAGACGAACGCGGGACGCTTCGCCTGCTGGGCGTCCTTCATGGCACGCCGGGTGGTGGCCTTCGACCGTGCGGCGTGCTCGGCGACGAGCGACCGGGCGGCCTGCCGGTCGCCGGCCTCGAACGCCGCGACGATGTCGAGGTGGTCCTGCGTGCACCGAGGGTCGCACCACGTCGCGTCGCGCAGCACCTCGTCCATGTGGCCTTTGACGCCGAGTGCGCGGTAGGCCTGCAGCAGGTGGTCGTTGCCGGTGAGGGTGAACAGGTAGTCGTGGAAGGCGGCGTTGGTCTCGGTGTAGGCGGCCGCGTCGACGAACCGGTCACCGTCCACACAGGGCACCGTCGCCTCGGCCAGCAGGCGGAATCCGGACAGCTGCTGCGAGGTGAGCCTGCCGATGGTGAGTTCGACGGCCCCGAGTTCGAGCGCCTGCCGCGCGTCGAACACCGCGTCCGACTCGTGCACCGAGGGGTGCTCCTCACCGATCTCGTAGCCGTCGTCCGTGGCCGGAGCGGTCGTGGCGGTCGTGGATGTGGCGGGCGTGTCCGTCGTTGCCGGGGTCGTTGCCGGGGTCGTTGCCGGGGGCGTCGCGGGTGCGGTGGGAGCGGTCGCAGCGACGAGGGGACTCAGCGCCGTGTCGACCGCGTGCATTTCCTGTCCGGCGATGGCGCGCGCGGTTCCGGCGGGGAGGAGTTCGTCGCCGGGGTCGCGGTCGAGCGGCCGCCCTCCGCCGGTGGGCCAGATGGGCTGGCGGGCGACGGCGCGCATGGTGTCGGCTTCGTCGCCGGCGGCGCGGGCGGCGGCGATTCCGGCGCCGAGCGGTTCGATGGTGGTGCCGGGGAACGTGTCCTGGCCCGCGATGCGACGGCCTTCGCCTGCACCGAGAGCTGCGACTTCGAGGAGTGGTTCCGGTTCGAGGGCGAGGACGGCGCTGTCCATGGTGGCCTCCGGTGCGGTGGTGTCGTGCCCGCCGCCGTCGGTGTCGTCGGTGTCGTCGGTGGTGTCGGGCGCGGCGGCGAGGGCGAATTTCTCGTAGTAGATGCCGGTGGGTTCGATGCCGCGTTCGGTGAAGTGGGTGCGGACGGCCTCGACCATGGGCGGTGGGCCGCACAGGTAGACGGCGACGTCGCCGTCGTAGAGGTGCTCGTCGCGGATCAGGCTCATCACGTAGCCCTTGTTGGGCGCGCTGCTGTTCGGGTCGGAGACGACGTAGTCCCAGGTCAGCTGTGGCAGTTCGGCGGCGAGTGCGGCGATGGTGTCGAGTTCGACGACGTCGTCGTCGGTGCTGGCGCCGTAGACGAGGTGCACGGGGCGCTGCGATCGGGTGGCGACCATGGTGCGCACGATCGAGAGGATCGGTGCGAGGCCGGTGCCGCCTGCGAGCAGCAGCACGGGCCGGTCGGTTTCGCGGAGGAAGAAGCTGCCGTGGGGGCCGGTGAAGGTGAGCGGGTCGCCGACGGCGGCGCGGCCGGTGAGGTAGTCCGACATGACGCCGCCGGGGGCGAGCTTCATGAGGAAGGTGAGGGACTTCTCGTCGGGCCCGTTGCTGAACGAGTAGGAGCGGGTCTCGTCGGTGCCGGGTACGGCGATGTTGACGTACTGGCCCGGCAGGAAGGCGAGATCGTCGCGCTGTGGGGTCTCGAGGGTGAGCGCGACGGTGGTGGGCGAGAGCCGGTCGAGGCCGGTGATGGTGGCGTCGAAGGTGCCTGCCTGGGTCTTGGCGACCTCGGAGGTGGTGGAGATGCGGAGGACGAGGTCGGATTTGGGGGTCATGCTGCAGGGCAGCACGTAGCCTTGGGCGGCTTCGTCGTCGGTGAGGGCGTCGTCGATGTAGGTGCCGCCGTCGAAGTCGCCGGACTCGCAGAGGGCTTTGCAGGTGCCGCAGGCGCCGTCACGGCAGTCGAGTGGGATGTTGATCCGTTGCCGGTACGAGGCGTCGGCGACGGTCTGGTCCGGTTCGCACGTGATGAAGCGGGTGACACCGTCCTCGAAGGACAGTGCGACTTGGTGACTCACAACAGCTCCTAGAAAAACGAGACCCGACACCCGTCACCGTGCGGGTTCACACACGAAGTGGCAGGGAGAACGACTCACAGGCGGGTACCGACGCGCCCGCGCCCAGAACCGCCCAGCGGCGATTCGCGGCTCGCCCACCCGGTGCGGACCTCTACCGACCGTTCACGCTCGCCCACCCGGTCCGAACCGCCCGGCGGAGATCCCACGCTCGCTCACCCGGCTCGGGCCGTTCAGCGGGGATCCATGCTCGCCCGCCGGCACCGCCGCGGGTTCTCAGCGTGGCCCTGACGAGGAAAGCGCCGCCGTGGTGCGACAGACACAGCCGCGCGAATGCGCGTCCGTGAGGGGCGGTGGTCGGGCTGGCGGGTGGGAATTCATGAGAAGGCGATCCCGGAGTCAGGGCCGCGCTGAGGTTCCGCCACTGGCACCGCCCACCAAGGCGACCAATGTCAAAACTAAATATGATAGATGTCGACTACGTGGTGGATGTAATCATTCTTGAGAACGACGGTCTTGCGGCGGATGAGTGGTGATTCGCCGGAGAAGTCGATCGTGTAGAACGAGGTGCCGTAGTACGGGTCGACGGTGTTGTACCGGAAGTACATGGTGTGCCAGTTGAAGCGGATGTCGACGAGGTCGCCGCGGCGTTCGATGACTTCGACGTTGGTGATGTTGTGGCTGGTGCGCGGTTCGGGGAGGGAGGTCGCGCTGGAGCGTTCGGTGCGGATGCGGAAGACGCGGTCTTCGAGGCCGCCCTTGTTGGGGTAGTAGATGAGTGACAGTTCTCGTTGGGGGTCTTCGGTGAGGTTGTCGTTGTCGTCCCAGCAGGGCATCCAGTAGACGACGTCGTCGGCGTAGCATTCGAGCCATTTCTCGAATTCGCGGTCGTCGAGGTAGCGGGCCTCGCGGTAGAGGAATTGTTCGATGTCGTTCTGGGTGATGTGTTTGGTTCGCGGAGGGGTGCCGGCTCCGTCGGTGGTGGTGTCGGCGGTGACAGTCATGTCGGAGAGCCTCCTGGTGGCTGGTCGGTCGGCGGGGGCGCCTCAGGCGTCGCTCTTGCCGGACGCTTCCTTTTCGACGGCGGCGCGCATGGTGTCGGCCCAGTAGCCGTGTTGTACGGGGTAGAGCCCTTCGTCCTCGTTGCGCTGGCCTGCGGAGATGACGTTTTCCATGCCGAGTGCGGTGGCGACCTCGTCGGGCCCGCCCAGCCAGTGTTCGGCGCCGCGGCTCATGTCGTTCCAGGGCGCGGCGGTGGCGCGGAAGGTGAGCTGGCAGGAGCGGAATTCTTCGAGGTCGTCGGGGGTGGCCATGCCGGTGGCGTTGAAGAAGTCCTCGTACTGGCGGATGCGCCAGGCGCGCGATTCGTCGCTTTCACCCTTGGGGGCGATGCAGTAGATGGTGACTTCGGTCTTGTCCGGTGCGATGGGGCGGAAGTGCCGGATCTGGGTGGAGAACTGGTCCATGAGGTAGACGTTCGGGTACAGGCAGAGGTTGCGGGATCCTTTGACCATGAATTCGCCCTTGGCGTCGCCGAACTTCTCCTTGAGTTCCTCCATCTGCGGCCACAGTGGACGGTCTTGCGGGTTGCCCGCCCAGGTCCAGAGGCAGAGGTGGCCGTGGGGGAAGGACCAGTAGCCGCCACCGGACTTGCCCCAGCTGCCGGCGTCGAGGGTTTTGGTCTCGTTCTTGGACTCGCCGGTGCCTCGGCGGGAGGTGGTGGCGGCGTAGTTCCAGTGGGTGGCGGTGACGTGGTAGCCGTCGGCGCCGTTCTCGGCCTGGACCTTCCAGTTGCCGTCGAAGGTGTAGGTGGAGGCGCCGCGGAGGACTTCGAGGCCGTCGGGCGACTGGTCCACGAGCATGTCGATGATCTTCGTGGTGTCGCCGAGGTGTTCGGTCAGCGGGAGCACGTCGGCGTTGAGGCTGCCGAAGAGGAAACCGCGGTAGGAGTCGAACCGGGCGACCTTGGTGAGGTCGTGGGAGCCGTTCTGGTCGAACGAGTCCGGGTAGCCGGCACCGTCCGGGTCCTTGACCTTGAGGAGCTTGCCGTCGTTGCGGAATGTCCAGCCGTGGAAGGGGCAGGTCAGCGTGGTGCGGTTGTCGGTCTTGCGTCGGCAGAGCATCGCACCGCGGTGGGCGCACGCGTTGATGAGGCAGTGCAGCTCGCCCTGCTTGTCGCGGGTGATCACGACGGGCTGGCGGCCGATGTAGGTGGTGAAGTAGTCGCCGGGGTCGGGCAGCTGGCTTTCGTGGGCGAGGTAGATCCAGTTGCCCTCGAAGATGTGCTTCATCTCGAGTTCGAAGATCTCCTCGTCGGTGAAGATTCGCCGGTTGGCGCGGTACACACCGGCTTCGCGGTCTTCGACGACGGCGTCGGCGATCACGTCCGACACGTGGTCAAGGGTCTCGGTCACCTGAGTCCTCCTGCTGCCGTTCGGCTCTGAGTCGGCGGGGTGTCCCGACTGTGACAGCGCCGTTAACGGCGACAAACAAGGCAAATGCCGAGTCCTGACCCAGGGTGGGATTGATCGATATCACTTATCAATCCTGCGGAAACAAGTCCTTGTCATGGATGAATACTGCTCCTTACCGTGAAGAATCGGCCGCGTTCGCCGTTGCGGAGGCCGCATCAGCAGGAAGGAGACGCCGCGATGGAGCTTCGTCATCTGCGCTACTTCGTCGCGGTCGCCGAGACGTGCCACTTCGGGCGGGCCGCCGAGCGGTTGCGGCTCGCCCAGCCCGCGTTGTCCCACGCGATCCGCCAGTTGGAGGGCGAGCTGGGTGCGACGCTGTTCGCCCGCACCACGCGCCAGGTGAGCCTGACCCCTGCGGGCGAGTTCTTCCTCGCGGAGGCACAGCGGGTGCTCGACACCCTGGCCGACGGTGTGCACGGGGTGCGCCAGATCGCGGGCGGCAGGCTCGGGCTGCTGCGCATGGGGTTCACCGGGACGGCCGCGTTCTCGCATCTGCCGCGCATCGCCCGCACGCTCAAGCGGGACCTGCCGGAGGTGGCGCTGGACGTCAACGCCGACCTGTTGACGCCGGCGCAGTGCGACCTGCTCCGGTCCGGCGACCTGGATCTCGGCATCCTGCGCCCGCCGGTGCGTGGGGAGGACATCGAGCTGCGCATCGTCGAGGACGAACCTCTGATCCTGGCCGTGCCGGCGGACCACCGGCTCGCCACCGAACCCGTCGTGTCGACGCCGGATCTGCGCGCCGAGGGGTTCATCGGGTACGCGAGCAAGGATTCGGTGGTCAACGACGCGGTGACGCGCAGTTGCGAGGCCGCCGGGTTCACGCCGCAGCGCGAGCACCAGGCGGCCGGCACGGCGGTGCTGTTGTCCCTCGTGGCGGGCGGACTGGGCATCGCGATGGTGCCGACGTCGGCACGCGCCCTGCCTCTCGAGGGCGTCGTGTTCCGCGACCTCGCCGATGCCGGGAGCGTGGAACTGGCGCTCGCCTGGCACGCGGGCAACGACTCCGCCCTGGTGCGCTCCGTCGTCGACGTGCTCGAACCGGCCCTCGTCTCCCCCGGCGCCGTCCCCACGGCCGCAGCCGATGCCCCGAATCCCGAGGGAAGTCCATGAAGATCACGCAGATCGAGGCGATCCCGTTCGCCATCCCGTACCGCAAGCCGCTCAAGTTCGCCTCCGGTGAGGTGCACGCGGCGGAGCACGTCCTGGTGCGGGTGCACACCGACGACGGCGTGGTCGGTGTCGCCGAGGCCCCGCCCCGGCCGTTCACCTACGGCGAGACGCAGACCGGCATCATCGCCGTCATCGACCAGATCTTCGCGCCGCAGCTGACCGGGTTGAGCCTGCTCGAACGCGAGACGATGCACGCGCGGATGCACCGCACGGTCGGCAATCCGGCGGCGAAGGCCGCGGTCGACATGGCGACCTGGGACGCGCTCGGCCGCAGCCTCGACGTCGGCGTCAGCGAACTGCTCGGCGGGTACACCGACCGCATGCGGGTCTCGCACATGCTCGGTTTCGACGAGCCCGCCGCCATGGTCGCCGAGGCCGAGCGCATGCGGGACTCCTACGGCATCACGACGTTCAAGGTGAAGGTCGGCAGGCGCCCCGTGTCGCTGGACACGGCCGTGGTGCGCGCGCTGCGCGAGAACCTCGGCGACGACATCGACCTGTACGTCGACGGCAACCGCGGGTGGACCGCCGCCGAGTCGGCGAAGGCGATGCAGCAGATGTCCGATCTGGACCTGTTGTTCGCCGAGGAGCTCTCCCCCGCCGACGACGTGCTCGGACGACGCTGGCTGGTGTCGCAGTTGGACGTTCCGTTCATCGCCGACGAGTCCGCGGTGACCGCCGCCGACGTCACCCGCGAGATCCTGGGCGGGTCGGCCACGGCGATCAACATCAAGGTCGCCCGCAGCGGGTTCACGTTGTCGCAGCGCACCCACCACCTGGCCGAGGGGCTGGGGCTCGAAGTCGTGATGGGCAACCAGGTCGACGGCCAGCTCGGGTCGATGTGCACGGTCGCGTTCGGGGCGGCGTTCGAGCTCACCTCACGGCGTGCGGGCGAGCTGTCGAACTTCCTGGACATGCGCGACGACCTGCTCACCGAACCGCTGCAGATCTCGGGCGGGGAGCTGACCATCCGGCCCGGCGCCGGCCTCGGCGTCGAGATCGACCCGGACAAGCTCGCCCACTACCGGCAGGACACCTGACTCCCGCGCCGCAGGGCCAGGAGTTCCCGACATCGGAATCAAGGAGGATCCCATGACCACCGTTCCCACCGAACCGACCGCCGCGGCCGCGGGCGCCAACGCCACCGCCCACTTCACGAGCAAGAACCCGTACGAGGCCGTCAAGGACGTCCCGCCCGAGCGGGTGGACAGGCTGGCCAAGCGGGTGCTGTCGGCCATCCACGACACGATCCGCGAGGAGAAGGTCACCTACGACGAGTACAACGCCCTCAAGGCGTGGCTGATCCAGGTCGGCGAGGACGGTGAGTGGCCGCTGTTCCTCGACGTGTGGGTCGAGCACGTGGTCGAGGAGGTCGCCACCGAGCACCGCGAGGGCAGCAAGGGCACGATCGAGGGCCCGTACTACGTCCCGGATGCACCCGAGTGCGCCGAGAACGGCGTCGGCACCATCCCGATGCGCGACGACGAACAGGGCACCAGGCTCACCTGGACCGGCACGGTCACCGCGACGGACGGCACGCCGCTGGAGAACGCGAAGGTCGAGCTGTGGCACGCCGACAACGACGGGTTCTACAGCCAGTTCGAGCCGAGCCAGCCGCAGTGGAACCTGCGTGGCACGTTCTCCGTCGGTGAGGGCGGCCGGTTCGAGATCACCACGATCCAGCCCGCGCCCTACCAGATCCCGACGGACGGCTCGTGCGGCAAGCTCATCGCCGCCGCGGGCTGGCACGCCTGGCGTCCGGCCCACCTGCACGTGAAGGTCTCCGCGCCGGGCCACGAGCTGCTGACCGCGCAGCTGTACTTCCCGGGCGACGAGCACAACGACGACGACATCGCCTCGGCCGTCAAGCCGGAGTTGATCCTCGACCCGAAGTCGGCGGGCGACGGCACGGCGACGGTCGACTACGGCTTCGTGCTCGACCCGGTCACGGGCTGACGTACGACGTGACCGGTCCCGGCGCTCCTCGCGGGTGCCGGGGCCGAGTCGGTTCAAGGGCGGCGCCCGCACCTCGGGGCGACCTCGCGCACCCACACGGTGCGCCTCGCTCGCCCACAGGGAGCAGTGACGTCGCCGGGCGTGCACGGTCCACCACCGAACGGGACCGGAACAGGCGAGTGACCGGTACGAACCCGATTCCTAGCGTGGATCGGGTGGCCAACCGCAAGCGATTGCCCAGCAACCAGTACGCGTGCCGCAACTGTGGAGGCGCGCACGTCTACGGGTCGCAACGCGGGTACGAATGCGGCCGGGACGCCCGGCGGTCCCCGGCCGAACCCCGCTCACGTGCGTCGAGCCACCGCCCGAACTGGACGGCGAGCGGCCCGGCGTCGAGCCGTTCGGTCCCGTCGGCGAGTTCACCCACGGTCACGGCCGCGCGGCACACTCCGGCCGCGGTCGCGGCCGTTCCGCCCGAACGACGGCGCGTACGGATCGGGCGACGACGTCGGCATGCGCGCACGCATCTGGAGCGCATCTCCTCGGCCGCGTGCCACGACGCCGTCGCGCAGGTGTTCGCGCCCGACGGCTTCTACACCCGGCTCGCCGACCGTGTGCTCGCAGCTCTCCCCTGGCGCTACCGGGTGCGCCGTAGGGGCCACGCACTCTGCACCCTTCTGCGGGAGCTGGCCGCCGGGCTCGACCCCGTCGCGTACGCCAAGCTCGCCCAGAATCCGATCCGCGACGGGTTGCTGCGCCTCCGATTCCCGCCGTTCCTCGCGGACGTGCTGGACTCGGGCGCGATCTTCGGCGCGAGGCAGATCCTCGGCGCGCTGAACCGCGATCACCTGACCACGACGTTGACCGCAGTGATCCCACTCGTGTGCCCGGACGTCGAACAGTGCCCGACGCGCGGCGAGGTGTTGAAGACCTACGCCTCACCGATGCTGGCCGACCGTCTGCACGCGGTCACCGCGGGCGCAAGGTGAGCGGGCGTACCGGGTGAGCGCGCAGCCCGGCCGTCAGCTCTCGGCGGCGAGTTGGCCGCAGGCGGCCGCGATCTCCTGACCACGGGTGTCGCGCACGGTGCACGGAACGCCGCCGTCGTTGACACGGCGGACGAACTCGCGCTCCACGTCCTTCGGCGAGGCGTCCCACTTCGACCCCGGCGTGGGGTTCAGCGGGATGACGTTGACGTGCACCAGGTGGCCGAGATGCTTGCGCAGCCGCTTCGCCAGCAGGTCGGCGCGCCACGGCTGGTCGTTCATGTCCCGGATCAGCGCGTACTCGATCGACACGCGGCGTCCGGAGGTGTCCGCGTAGTAGCGCGCCGCCTCGAGGACCTCGTCGATCGACCAGCGGTTGTTCACCGGCACGAGCGTGTCACGCAGCTCGTCGTCGGGCGTGTGCAGCGACACCGCCAGCCGCACCTGCATCCGCTCGTCCGCGAGCTTGCGGATCGCCGGTGCCAGGCCGACGGTCGACACGGTCACCGACCGCTGCGAGATGCCGAGCCCCGCCGGCGTGGGCTCGGTGATCCGGCGTACCGCGGCCACGACCCGTTTGTAGTTGGCGAGCGGTTCCCCCATGCCCATGAAGACGATGTTCGAGAGCCTGCCCTCGCCGCCCGACATCGCGCCGTCGCGCATCACCGCGGCCGCCGACCTCACCTGGTCGACGATCTCCGCCGTCGACAGGTTGCGGTCCAGCCCGGCCTGGCCCGTCGCGCAGAACGGGCACGCCATCCCGCACCCGGCCTGGCTGGAGATGCACAGCGTCGCGCGATCCGGATAGCGCATGAGGACGCTCTCGAGCATCGTCCCGTCGTGCGCGCGCCACAGCGTCTTGCGCGTCTCGCCGTCGTCGCAGTCGAGCGCGCGCACCTCGGTGAGCAGCGTCGGCATCAGCTCGTCGACCAGCTTCTGCCGGGAGGCGGCCGGGATGTCCGTCATCTCCTCGGGGTCGACGGTCAGCCGCGAGAAGTAGTGGTTCGACAGCTGCTTCGCGCGGAACGGCTTCTCGCCGAGCTCGGCAACCGCCTCGGCACGCTCGTCCAGCGTGAGGTCGGCGAGATGCCGTGCGGGCAGGCCGCGGCGGGGCGCGTCGAAAACAAGGGGAAGGGCAGTCATAGCGCTCTCCATGGTCCCACATGTCGACATACGGCGCGGCAACGCCGCCGTGGGAACACTTCGCGCAGGAGGCCGACCCCAACGAGCTACGGCTCCGCAAGGCGACCCACGCACTGATGGTCGCGACCAAACAGGTGTCCCAGGTGGGCTCGAGCGATCAACGCGCCCGTGCCACCGAGGCGCTCGACGAGGCCCGCCGCGCGCTCTACGGGATACTCGGCGAAGCACCGTCCGACGACGAGTGAAGGACGAGGCCGGTCGGCTTGCGGCGCACCAGCACCCGATAGCCGACCGGCAGTTCCACCGGTTCGCGGGACCCGGCGTTCCGGCGCAACGTCTCCTCCACGGCCCGCCGGGCGACCCGCGGACTGAACTCGATGCCCAGCACCGCCTCCACCGCCTCCCGATCGGGAAAAGCCCAGCGCGTCTCCACCCGTGTGCACCCGAACCCGGCACCGTCGAAGAACGCGTCGACCGCGTCGGGGTCGTAGTGCGGCAGGTCAGCACGCATCCACGCGCCGTACGGCTCGTGCCGGGTGTCGAGGTCCACGATCGCGAGAGCCCCGCCGGGCCGCAGGACCCGCTCGACCTCCCGCAGCCCGGGCTCGCAACCGGGGCCGAAGAAGTACGCGGTGCGGGCGTGCACCACGTCCACGGACGCGTCCGCGGCCGGGATGCGCTGCGCGCGGCCCCGCACGACCCGCACGTGCGTCGAACCCGCCATCCGCTGCCGCGCCCTCCGCACCAGCGGGGCGTGTGGCTCGACTCCCAGCACCGACCGCGCCTCCGACGCCAGCCGCGGCAGGTGGAAACCGTCACCGCACCCGAGGTCGACGACGTCCCTGCCCGCCCACGGCACGCCCGAGGCCAGCTCCGCCCAGATCGCCCCGTCCACGTCCTGCACCCGGTTCTCCAGCTCGTAGGTGCCGGGGTGGTACCAGATGTTCGGACTGGGATAGACCTCGGTCTTGCGCAGGAGCCGGTTCACGCACTCAGCGTATCGACGCCGCTTCCCCGGGCGTAAGATCATCCACGTTTCAGGTCGAGGACGGTTTCTGCTCGAAGATGACGGCGCCGAAGGGTCGCGTGACCATGTCCGATACGAACGAACCCACCGCGATACTGGCCGCCGGCACGCCGTGCTGGGTCGAACTCGCCACCCCTGACGAATCCGCCGCACGGGCGTACTACGAGCAGCTGTTCGGCTGGACGTTCGCCGTCAAACGCGATCCGGCGACGGTCAACCACCGCTACAACATCGCGACACTCGACGGTTGGGAGGTCGGCGGCATGTACCAGGCCGGCCGGAACCAGCCGACCGGCTGGGTACCGCACCTGGCCGTCACCAACGCCGCGGCCACCGCCGAATGGGTACAGCACCTCGGCGGCGTGGTCACCCTCGGGCCCGTGGAGATCCCCGACCGTGGCGCCATCGTGCACGCGCTCGACCCGAGCGGCACCCCCGTCGTGTTCTGGCAGCTCGCCGACAGCTGGACGTTCGCCAGGAGCCTCCCCGGCAGTTTCAGCGGCAGCGACCTGAACACGCACGACGCCGCCCGCGCCGACGGCTTCTACGACAAGCTCTTCGGCTACACCAGCCACCAGGTCGGCACCGACGGTATCGACTACCTGGAATGGCGGCTCGGTGGCGATCCCGTCATCTACCGGTACGTCCTGCCACCGGAGGACGCGGGCCGCAGCCCCCACTGGATGGTGTATCTACAGGTCGACCCGCACCGCGGCACCGACGCCGTGGCCGGGCAGAGTCTGATGCTCGGCGGGTCGGTGATCACCCCGCCGTTCGACACGCCGTTCGGCCGGATCGCCGTGCTTGCCGACCCCGGCGGTGCGGTGTTCTCCGTGGTCGACCACAGCTGCCCCGTCGACCTGGGTGTCGGACGCGCCGAGGTCGACGACCCCTACGACGACTGAAGCCCACCGCGGACTCCGCCACGGGCACGCCCCGGCGCCGGACGTCGGGCTGAGCGCCCCGGCGTCAGGCGGGCACGAAGGCGCTGAGCAGCAGCCACGACGCGAGCGCCGACGGCAACAGCGAGTCGAGCCGATCCATCAACCCGCCGTGCCCCGGCAGCAGGTTCCCCATGTCCTTGATGCCGAGGTCACGCTTGATGAGCGACTCCATGAGGTCACCGAGCGTCGCGGTCAGCACGATCGCGATCCCGAACAGCACGCCCTGCCAGGCGACGCCGTCCACCAGCAGCGACAGCGCCAGCGAACCGGCAGCGATACCCGCGGCGAGCGAGCCGGCGAAGCCCTCCCAGGTCTTCTTCGGACTGATCGACGGCGCCATCGGATGCCGACCCCGCAGCACCCCGGCCACGTATCCGCCGGTGTCGGAGGCGACCACGACGACCATGAACGAGATGACCCGGCCGACGCCGTCGTCCGGCGGCACGAGCATCGCCGCGAACGAGGCGAACAACGGCAGGTACGCCGCCGCGAACACCGACGACCCGACGTCCCGCACGTAGCCGTCGGCACCGGCGGGCAACCGCCACAGCAGGCACACCAGCACCGTGACGACGAACGCCGTCAACGCGCCTTCCCTGCCGAACGGCCACGCCAACCAGATCATGGCCTGACCGCCGACCAGGACCGGCGTCATCGCGATACGGATGTCGGCCGCCCTGCGGAACGCCTTGCTCAGCTCGACCGTGCCGATCGCGATGGCGATCGCGACGATCCCGATGAACAGGTACCGGACCGTGAACAGCGACGTCAGGATCGCGCCGCCGAGCAGCACCCCCACACCGATCGCTGCGGGAAGGTTCCTCCCGGCCTTGCCCTTCTTGCCCTGCTTCGGCACGGGCCCGTCGGGAGCCGCCGACGAGCCGGGCGGCCCGCCCCGTGGGGCGCGCCGGCCCGGCTGGTCACCCGGCTCGGACACTGCGGCGTCGTTGCTCTCGTCCGGACGCCGGCCAGGATCGGCAGCACCGGAGCGCCGCTCCTGGTCGTCGGTCACGTTCGGCATCAGACCTCGAGCAGCTCGGATTCCTTGTGCTTGACGAGCTCCTCCACCTGGGCGACGTATTTGTCCGTGAGGTTCTGCAGCTCCTTCTCGGCACGGGCGACGTCGTCCTCACCGGCCTCGCCGTCCTTGCCGATGCGGTCGAGCTCGTCCTTCGCCTTGCGCCGCACCCCGCGGACGGAGACACGCGCGTCCTCGCCCTTCTGCTTGGCGACCTTGACCATCTCCTTGCGCCGCTCCTCGGTGAGCTGCGGGAAGACGACGCGGATGACGTGGCCGTCGTTGCTCGGGTTCACGCCCAGATCGGAGTCCCTGATGGCCTTCTCGATGGCCGCGAGCTGCGACGCGTCGTACGGCTTGACGACGGCCATCCGCGCCTCGGGGACGTTGATGCTGGCCATCTGGTTCAGCGGGGTCGGCGCGCCGTAGTACTCGACCGTGATGCGGGAGAACATCGCCGGGCTCGCCCTGCCGGTGCGCACCGACGACAGCTCCTCCTTGGCGTGAGACACCGCCTTTTCCATCTTCTCTTCTGCGTCGAAGAGCGTCTCGTCGATCACGGCTGCTCCAGGTTCGTCGGTGTACTGACCAGTGTCCCGATCCTCTCACCGCTGACCGCGCGGGCGATGTTGCCCTCGGTGAGAAGGTTGAAAACGATGATCGGCATGTTGTTGTCCATGCACAGGCTGAACGCCGTCGTGTCGGCCACCTTGAGGCCGCGTTCGAGCACCTCGCGGTGGGTGATCTCGTCGTACAGCTTGGCACTCGCATCGACCCGCGGGTCGGCGGTGAACACGCCGTCGACACCCTTGGCCATCAGCACGGCGTCGCAGCCGATCTCCAGAGCACGCTGGGCCGCGGCGGTGTCGGTGGAGAAGTAGGGCATGCCGGTACCCGCGCCGAAGATGACGACGCGCCCCTTCTCCAGGTGGCGTTCGGCGCGGCGCGGAATGTAGGGCTCGGCGACCTGGCCCATCGTGATGGCGGTCTGCACGCGCGTCGGCACGCCCTCCTTCTCGAGGAAGTCCTGCAGCGCCAGCGAGTTCATCACGGTGCCGAGCATCGCCATGTAGTCGGCGCGGTCACGGTCGAGCCCACGCGTGGACAGCTCCGCACCGCGGAAGAAGTTGCCGCCGCCGATGACGACCGCGATCTGCGCACCGTCACGCACGACCTCGGCGATCTGCACGGCGACCGAGTGGACCACGTCCGGGTCGACGCCGACGGAACCACCGCCGAACATCTCCCCGCCGAGCTTCAGCAGAACCCTCCGATAACCGCGTCCGGGCCGGTCGGTCTGTCCTTCGGTCATATCCGCTGGTCCCTTCAGCGTCTGCGGCGGCGATCGGACGGATGTCGGTGTCGATGTGCGTCTCGCACATGTGCCCCGCCTCCGGACTGGCGGGAGACGGGGCACATGTGTGCGAGCTGACTCAGGCCTGACCGACCTCGAAGCGGGCGAACCGCGTCACGGTGACCCCGGCCTCGTCGAGCAGCGCCTGCACGGTCTTCTTGTTGTCCGTGACCGACGGCTGCTCCAGCAGGACGTTGTCCTTGTAGTAGGCATTGACCTTGCCCTCGATGATCTTCGGCAGCGCCTGCTCGGGCTTGCCTTCCTCGCGGGCGGTCGACTCGGCGATCCGACGCTCGTTGTCGACGGTCTCGGCCGGCACCTCGTCACGCGTGAGGTACTGCGCCTTGAGCGCCGCGACCTGCAGCGCCGCACCGCGTGCGGCCTCGGCTGCCGCCTCGCCCTCGCCGGTGTACTCGATGAGCACGCCGACCGCGGGCGGGAGGCCGGAGCCACGGCGGTGCAGGTACGTCTCGACGTTGCCGTCGAAGTGCGTCACCCGGCGCACCTCGAGCTTCTCGCCGAGCTTGGCCGACAGCTCCTGGACGAGCTCGGCGACGGACTTGCCGTCGACCTGCGCGGCCTTGAACTTCTCGACGTCGTCGGTCTTCTGCTCCTGGGCGACCTGGACGAGCTTGTCGGCCAGCTGCTGGAACTCGTCGTTCTTCGCGACGAAGTCGGTCTCGGAGTTCAGCTCGACCAGGGCGCCGCCGGCGCCTGCCACCAGGCCCTCGGCGGTCGAACGCTCGGCACGCTTGCCGACGTCCTTGGCGCCCTTGATGCGCAGGATTTCAACGGCCTTGTCGAAGTCGCCTTCGCTCTCCTCCAGCGCCTTCTTGCAGTCCATCATGCCGGAGCCGGTGAGTTCGCGGAGGCGCTTCACGTCTGCCGCGGTGTAGTTCGCCATCGTGCGTTTCCGTTCTCTGTCGCGGGATGCGCAGGTGGTGTCGGTACTGGATCAGGAAGCGGTGCTCTGACCGGCGGCCTCGGAGCCGGCGAGCAGCTCCTGCTCCCACTCGGGCAGCGGCTCGGCGGCCTCGGGCTTGTCCTCACCCTCCGGAGCGGCGCCGTTACGACCGGAACGCGCCATCAGACCGGCGGCGGCGGCCTCGGCCACGACCTTGGTCAGCAGGGCGGCGGAACGGATCGCGTCGTCGTTGCCCGGGATCGGGTAGTCGACCTCGTCCGGGTCGCAGTTCGTGTCGAGGATCGCCACGACCGGGATGTTGAGCTTGCGCGCCTCGCCGACGGCGATGTGCTCCTTCTTCGTGTCCACGATCCAGATGGCGCTCGGCACCTTGGACATGTCGCGGATACCGCCGAGGGTCTTCTCCAGCTTGTCCTTCTCACGGGTGAGCGTGAGGATCTCGCGCTTGTTCAGCCCCTGGAAGCCGCCGGTCTGCTCCATCGACTCCAGCTCCTTGAGGCGCTGGAGACGACGGTGCACGGTCTGGAAGTTGGTCAGCATGCCGCCGAGCCAGCGCTGGTTCACGAACGGCATGCCCACACGCTGGGCCTCCGTCGCGATGGCCTCCTGGGCCTGCTTCTTCGTGCCGACGAACAGGATCGTCCCGCCGTGCGCGACCGTCTCCTTGACGAACTCGAACGCGCGGTCGATGTAGCTCAGCGTCTGCTGCAGGTCGATGATGTAGATGCCGTTGCGCTCGGTGAGGATGTAGCGCTTCATCTTCGGGTTCCAGCGGCGGGTCTGGTGCCCGAAGTGCACACCGGAATCGAGCAGCTGCTTCATGGTGACGACGGCCATGGCCTGGTTCGCACCTCTTCTGTCTTGGCGAGCCGGACGTCTCGTCCGGCACGCGGGGCCGGTTGTCGCGGTCCACCGGGGTCGGTGGCCGCCCTGGTGCCGTGCCGGTGTCCGGACTCCCGGGTCGTTCTCGGTCCGGGAGACCGCCGGGCACCGTTGCCCCGTTCGCGGCCGGAGCCGCGGGCGGGGCGCGCACGTGCACGCGAAGTCAGCCTGTGTGAACACAGACTGCGCCAAGTAGTGTACGCCGCCCGCCCCTGGGTGCTCGACCCGGAGGCCCCGGCCCCGCTAGTTGTCCACATCGAGGTCGGCCATCCACAGATTCGCAGCGCACGGCTGCGGCCGGCGCCGCGCACGGCACGCTGGGCGCATGAGGTTCCGTTCGACCGCGCGGCCACGGGTGGGCACGCCTGCATCCGGGTGTGCACCCCGCCCCGGAACGCACGGGCGACGGCTCCGGCCACCCACGGTCACCGTGGCCGCGACGCCTACGAGGCCGGGACGCCTCCCCACGACGGCGAGTGTGCTCCTCGCCGCCCGGACCACGGTGGCGACCGCGGCCGTGGCCACCGTGGTCGCCGTCCTCGCGACGCTCCTGCCGCCGACCACGACCGTCCCACCCGGCCCGACCGGTACCCCAGGAGGGGCCGGTCAGGCCGGCATCGCGGAGGCGTCGGGGGTCTCGGAGGTGTCGGGGGTCTCGGAGGTCTCGGAGCCCTCCGGGAGCACCGCCGGACGCGACGCGGCGGACGCGACGGCGGACGGAGTGACGCTCGCCTGGCCGCTGAAGCCCCGTCCCGAGGTGGCGCGCCCGTTCGACCCGCCGGACAACGAGTACGGCGCGGGCCATCGCGGCGTCGACCTGGTGGCCGAGCCCGGACAGCCGGTGGCGGCGGCCGCCGCGGGCCGGGTCGTGTACGCCGGTGACCTCGCCGGCAGGGGTGTCGTGTCGATCGCGCACCGCGACGGACTGCGCACGACGTACGAGCCGGTGTCCGCACACGTCGCCGAAGGCGACCGGGTGCAGGCCGGCGGCCGCATCGGCACCGTCGCCCGCGGCCACGACGGCTGCCCGGACTCCACGTGCCTGCACTGGGGACTCCGGCGCGGTGAGCAGTACCTCGACCCGCTCACCGTCGTCGCGGCGGCAGGCCCGCTCCGGCTCAAACCCTGGCCCGGTTGACCAGGCCTGCGGCTCGCGCCCTGCCGGCGCCGCGCACCGGCCGTGCCGCCCACCCGGCCGCGGTCCGGCGCCGGAACGGCGTCAGCTCCCCGCCTGGCCCTGGAGCTTCGCGCGCAGGCGCAGGACCGCGCGCGTGTGCAGTTGGCTGACGCGGGACTCGGTCACGCCGAGGACCTTGCCGATCTCGGCGAGCGTCAGGCTCTCGAAGTAGTAGAGGCTGACGACGATGCGGTCCCGCTCGCTGAGCTGGGAGATGGCGTCAGCGAGCTGCTCGCGGTTGTCGCGGTCGACGAGCACCGCCGCGGGATCGACGGCGTCGTCGTCCGGCAGCGATTCGACGACCGAGTCGCTGTCCCGCCCCGCCGCGACGAGCGTTTCGAGCGCGACCACGCTGGTCAGGCGCAACTGGCCGTAGAGCTCGTGCAGTTCGTTCAGCGAAATGCCCAGCTCGGTGGCGACCTCGGCGTCCGTGGGTGTCCGGCCGAGCCGCGCACCGAGCCGCTCGAGGGTGCGCTCCACCTCGCGGGCCCGGCTCCGCACCACCCGCGGAACCCAGTCCTGGGAACGCAGGTCGTCGAGGATCGCACCGCGGATGCGCTGCATCGCGTACGTCTCGAACCGCAGGCCGCGATCCGGGTCGAACTTCTCGATCGCGTCGACCAGTCCGAAGATGCCCGACTGGATCAGGTCGGCGACGTCGACGTGTGTCGGCAGCCCCGTGCCGACCCGGCCTGCGACGTACTTGACCAGCGGGGCGTAGTGCAAGACCAGGCGATCGCGCACCCGCTGCGACGGTTCGGTGGCGAACTCGTGCCACAGCGCCTTGATGGCGGCGTCCGCCTCGGCGCGGCCGCCCCCGGAGCCGACACCGTCGCCGCCCGCCGCCGGGCTGGCGACGTCGGACGGCGTGCCTACGGCCTGCGCCTCGACGGAAGCGGCGTCGGCGGACGTGGCCTCCCTGGACGTGGCCTTCGTGGACGTGGCGCCGGTGGCCGCGGCTCCGCTGCCGTGGTGGTCACCGTTGTCGTGGTGTTCACCGTTGTCGAGGTGGGCGCCGGACACGACGTCCTCGTCCGCTTGTGTGTCGGGACGGTCCTGGTCGGCCGGTGGTGCGTCGGCCGGCACATCGGCAACGGGCGCGTCGGCGGGTTCCCGGGTGGACGTCACGTACTCACCCGCCCTGCGCGCAACCGTATGGGCCGAAACTCCACCGGCGTCACCGGGCACGGGGGTGGGTTCGGTCATGAATCGCCTTCAGCCGCTCGACGGTCACGTGCGTGTAGAGCTGCGTCGTGGACAGCGTAGCGTGACCGAGCAGTTCCTGAACGCTTCGCAAATCCGCTCCCCCCTCGAGCAGGTGCGTCGCCGCCGTGTGCCGCAGCCCGTGCGGACCCATGCCCGCCGCGCCGGGCACCGACTCTACGGCGTCGTGCACCACGCGCCGCACCGTCCTCTGGTCGATCCGGCCACCGCGCGCACCGAGGAACAGTGCGGGGCCCGATGCCGCCGTGGCGAGCGCGCCCCGCCCCGTGTCGAGCCAGGACCGCAACGCCCGCTCGGCGGGAAGCCCGAACGGGACCATCCGCTCCTTGGACCCTTTGCCGAAGACCCGCACGAGCCTGCTGTCGAGGTCGACGTCGTCCACGTCGACGGCGCACAACTCGGCGACCCGCGTCCCTGTCGCGTACAGCATCTCCACCAGTGCGTGGTCGCGGAGTGCGACCGGATCCTCCTGCTGCGCACCCGACGCGGACGCGCCCAGCACGTCGGCGGCCTGCTCCTGCCGTAACACCCCGGGCAGCCGGCGGTGCGGTTTCGGCGCCGCCAGCCGCAGTCCGGGGTCGACCGCCAGTAGCCCGCGGTCGACGGCCCACGCGGTGAACGTCCTCGCCGAGGCGGACCGGCGGGCGAGTGTGGTGCGGCTGTGGCCCTCGGCCCGCTGCTGCGCGAGCCAGGCCCGCAGCACCTCGATGTCGAGGCCGCCCAGCCCGTTGACGGCGTTGTCCGCAGCGCCGGCCGCAACGTCCGGGCCGTGCGCGTCCCCCGCGGCGCCTGCGGCGGAGCCGTGTGCGTCGGCCTCGGAACCATCGGCGCCGCACTCACGGGTGGGTTCCTCGTTCCCCGCGCCACGGTCACGTCCGGCGTCCGCGAAACCGTCGCCGTCGCCGTCGGAGTCCTCCATCTCCCTCCGGTGGAGAAACGCGACCATCGACACGATGTCGCCGACGTACGCGCGCACCGTGTGGACCGACAGTCCGCGTTCGGACGCCAGGTGCCGCTCGTAGTCGTCGACGACGGCCGCGGCGCGCGCCGGTAGCCGCTCACGCAGTCGGCGCAGGTCCGTACGCCGACCGGCGGTGCCCGCGGTCCGTCGCCCACGCGCGGTCGAAGAACTCATGCCGCTGACGCTGGGCCACGCCACGAACGGGGTCAAGCATCGCCACACCTCGATGATCAAGCTGCAATCAGCGGCTGCGCGGGTGGCTCTCCCCTTTTCCTGCCACACGGCCGGACGACTTCACCCGATCAGGTACACCTGCGGCGAGTCGCCACCCGGTCTCGCACCGTTCGGCCAAGCCGGACAGCTCCAGTTCCGGCAGCACCGCCCGGACCCGGGCCAGCGGTACACCCGACTCCTCGGCGACCTCGTCGGGAGAACGACCCCGCCTCTCCCCCAGCGCCTCGTGCACCCGCAGGGCCTGTGGGCCCAGGTCGTCGGTCGGTCTGCGGGGCCGCGGCGCGGACGGGTCGGCCCGGGGCTCGCCCAGCCGTCCCACGGTGTCGAGCACATCGGAGACCGACCCCACCAAGGTCGCGTACGCATCACGGATCAGGTCGTGACAGCCGACCGACGTCGCGGAGCCGACGGGCCCGGGAACCGCCATGACGACCTTCCCGAGCGCCCCCGCCGTCGACGACGTGTTGCGGGCGCCGCTGCGCTTGCCCGCTTCGACGACGACCGTTCCCGCGGTGAGTGCCGCGAGCAGTCGGTTCCGGACGAGGAACCGGTGGCGCGCGGGCGGCGCACCCGGCGGGTACTCGCTGACCACCGCGCCCCGTTCGGCGACCCGGTTGAGCAGTCCGACGTGGCCCGCCGGATATCCCGCATCGAGTCCGCAGCCCAGCACCGCCACCGTCGGGCCTCCCGCGGCCAGCGCTCCACGGTGGGCGGCACCGTCGATCCCGTAGGCCGCACCCGAGAACACGCCGATCCCCTCGGTCACGAGACCGTGGGCGAGCTCCGCCGCGGTGTGCTCGCCGTACTCGGTCGCCGCTCTCGCACCGACCACGGCCACCGCGCCGTCGACCGCCTCGTCGAGACGTGCCGTGCCCCGTACCCACAACGCCAGCGGCGGCGCCACGCCCTCGGCCCCGCGGCCGGTCGCCACGTCGAGCGACAGCAGCGGCCACGCGGGCCACTCGTCGTCCTCGGGAGTCAGGAGGCGGTAGCCGGCCTCCTCGGCCCTCGCGAAGTCCCGTTCCGATCGGTCCGTGCCCCGTCGCGCCTCCGTCTCCTGCGCAACCGGATCGGGCACCGCACCGCGACGGACCCGCTCGGCCGCCTCCACCGGGCCGTACCTCGCGACGAAGGCCACGAGCGCGGGTGCGGGCGGTTCGGCGGCGCCGAGCAGATAGGCGCGGGCACGGTGCACAGGGTCGTCGGCGCCGGTCTCCGTGTGCGGTCCGGCATCGACGCTGCGTCGGTCGCTCACGCCGCCCTCCTGTCCCGGAACTCGAGGGCCGCCGCGACGTGGTCAGCGGTCGGCTCGTCGGCCTCGTCCAGGTCCGAGAGCGTCCACGCGATGCGTAGGCACCTGTCCGCTCCGCGCGCCGTGATCGCCCCCCGGTTCAGCCCGCGGTCGAGCAGCCGGGTCGCCTCGGCGGGCAGTGCGAATTCACGGCGGAGTACCGGACCCGGCACCTCGGCGTTGGTCTGCCACCCGTGACCCGACCAGCGCTTCGCCGCGCGTTCGCGCGCGGCGACGACCCGTTCACGCACCCGCGCTGTCGGCTCGGGCTGCTGCTCGCCCGCCACGTTCATCGCCGTGGCGGGGCGCATCCGCACGCGCAGGTCGACCCGATCCAGCAGCGGACCCGACAGTTTCGCCAGGTAGCGGCGCCGTGCCGCCGGGCTGCACCGGCACTCCGTTTCCCGCGGGGGCGCGCACGGACACGTGTTCGTGGCCAGCACCAGCTGGAACCGCGCGGGGTAACGCACCGAACCGCGCGACCGGGCGATCCGCACCTCGCCCTCCTCGAGCACGGTGCGGAGCGCGTCGAGGCGTTCACCGCCGTACTCCGCGGCTTCGTCGAGGAACAGCACACCTCGGTGCGCCTTGCTGATCGCGCCCGGTGCCGCGATCCCCGTTCCGCCACCGATCAGCGCGGCCACCGAGATCGAATGATGGGGCGCGACGAACGGCGGCACCCGCACCAGCGGCGAATCCCGTTCCAGGGACCCGTCGACCGAGTGCACCGCGGTGACCTCGAGGGCCTCGTCGTCACCGAGGTCCGGCAACAACCCCGGCAGGCGCATGGCCAGCATGCTCTTCCCGACCCCCGGCGATCCGGTCATCAGCAGGTTGTGCCCACCCGCCGCCGCGACCTCCAGCGCCCAGCGTGCCTCCGGTTGTCCGACGACGTCGGCCAGGTCCGACTGCTCGGGCCGCGGGTGTTCGCGTTCCGGTTCGGCCTCGGCCAGCCGGCCCTCGTCGCACAACCAGGCGATGACGTCGCCGAGGCGTTCGGCCCCGACGACGTCGATCCCGCCGACCAGCGAACCTTCGGCCAGCGATTCGAGCGCGACCACAGCCCGGCGGTAACCGGCCTTCCGCGCCGCCAGCAACGCGGGCAGCACACCGCGCACCGGGCGGACCCTGCCGTCGAGCGCGAGCTCCCCCAGCAGCACGGTGCCCAGCAGTTTGGGGCTCGGCACCGCGCCCGACGCGGCGAGCACGGCAGCCGCGATCCCCAGGTCGTAACCGGAGCCGTCCTTCGGCAGGTCGGCCGGGGACAAACCGAGTGTCACATTGCTGTCGGGCCAGCGCTGCCCACTGTTGCGGACGGCCGCCCGCACCCGGTCCTTGGCCTCGCGCAGGCCCGCGTCCGGCAACCCCACGAGCTTCGTTCCCGGCAGTCCGGCACCGATGTCGGCCTCGATCTCCACCGGTCGCCCCTCGATGCCGATGAGCGCGACCGACCAGGCACGTGCGAGCGGCATCAGAACGCTCCCGGGATGTGCCGGACCGTCGGTTCGCCGCCCGGAGGACAGTCCACGGACAGCACGTCGAACCTGATCGGGCACCAGCCCACCTGGAACGCCGACAGCCACCGCGACGTGACCCGGCGGATCCGCGCCTGCTTGTCCTCGGTGACCGCCTCGGCCGGCTCGCCGAACCGGCGGCCGGACCGGGTCTTGACCTCGCACACGACCAGCGTCGAGCGATCGGTCGCGACGATGTCGAGCTCGCCTTCACGGCATCGCCAGTTGCGGCTCAGCACGATCAGGCCGCGCTCGGTCAGATGTCGCACCGCCAGGTCCTCACCCCGGCGCCCCAGATCGAGGTGGGATCGTCTGCCTCGTGCCCGGGAACCTCCGTTCCCGGGGTCGCGCACCGTGATGCTCACTCGCGTTCACCCCCGTGGTCCGTGGCCGGCACTCACCGGCCTCGCACCCACCTTCACCGGGGCGCCGTCGTCACGGCAGAGGGTTTCCGCGAAGTTGTGGACAACCGGGGCGATGTGGACAACCCGCCCGACCGGGAGAGTCGTCCCCCGGCGTCGTCGGGGGTCCGTGCTAGGCAGCCGCCCGCGCGGGGCGGTGTGCCCGCGGAGCCGCCGCGTACGGGTGTCAGCCGCCGAACGGGCCTTCCTCGGGCAGCCGCAACTCGGGCTTCTCGAGCTCCTCGACGTTCACGTCCTTGAAGGTGATCACGCGGACGCTCTTGACGAAGCGGGCCGGGCGGTACATGTCCCACACCCACGCGTCCGACATGCGCACCTCGAAATACACCTCGCCGCCGCTGTCACGCACCTGCACGTCGACGGAGTTGGCCAGGTAGAACCGCCGCTCGGTCTCCACGACGTACGAGAACTGCCCGACGATGTCGCGGTACTCCCGGTACAGCGACAGTTCCATCTCGGTCTCGTACTTCTCGAGATCCTCTGCGCTCATCTGCTCCTCGCAAGCCTTGCAGCCGGTCGGTGGCGAACAACCATTGTGACACCCGAACGCCGCGACTGGAGAGCAGTCGGGCGGCGCCGGTTTTCGCCTCACCCGGTGGGAACGTCGAACAGTGCTTCCTGGTTGTCGACGGTGGGGCCCGGCTTCGCCTGGAGCGCTGCCGCGGTCAACAGCACCGGATGCGGCGGGTGCAGGTCGTGTGCCTTCGCAGCGACGGCGACGTTCGTGTACGACCAGCGGTGCGCCGGGCAGGGGCCGTGGGCCGTGAGCGCCTCGCCGTGGTCGGTCGTCGTGTAGCCCTTGTGCACGTCGAAGCCGTACTGCGGGTACTCGCCGTGCAGGTCGGCCATGATCCGGTCGCGCGTGACCTTGGCCAGTACCGATGCCGCCGCCACACACGCCGCCACCCGGTCCCCCTTGATCACGGGCACGCTCGGCGCGGGCAGTCCGGGCACGCCGAAGCCGTCGATCAGCACGTAACCCGGCGCCACCTGCAGGCGCGTCACCGCCCTGCGCATGCCTTCGATGTTGGTGACGTGGATACCGCGGGCGTCCACCTCGTCGGGCGGAACGACGACGATCGAGTAGGCGACCGCGCGGCGGACGACCCGCTCGTACACGCGTTCCCGGGCCGCCGCCGTCAACAGCTTCGAATCGGTCAGCTCCGAGAGGCGCGAGGAGTCACCGGGCCGCAACACGCACGCGGCCACGACCAGCGGTCCCGCGCAGGCGCCACGGCCCGCCTCGTCGACGCCCGCCACGGGGCCCAGGCCGCGGCGATCCAGTGCGCCCTGCAGCGCCCACGGCATCGCACCGCGAATGATCGCCCGTGGGGGCCGCGGACCCGCCGACGACAGCAGCGACCGCTTCCTCGACCGCCTCGTGGCCGGCGAGGACGTGGCGGCGGGGGACGCCGCTGCCGTGGAACGGTTCGACTCGGGCACGGGGACGCTCCAGCACTCGTCCGCCGGGTCAGCGGTCGCGGCGCAGCGCCCCGCCCACGGCGGTGCCGACACGGCGGCCCGTCGCGAGCACCGGCCACGCCGCCAGGGCGCCTGCAGCGAGCGGGATGCCCTGTTGCCAGGCGGGTGCGCTCATGGCCTCGGCCTGCTGCTCCTGCGGATTCTCCGCGTGGATGATTCCCCACCGGGACGGCGGCAGGACGATCAGCCGCGCCTTGCCGATGACGTTGTCCACGGGGACCGCGCCGGAGGCGCCGCCACCATCGTTGTGGTAACGGGAGTCGGCCGAGTTGTTCCGGTTGTCGCCCATGACCCAGACGTACCCCTCGGGCACGGTGACCTGGTCGAACGAGGCCTGTGGACGGCCTCCCTCGAGATGCAGGTACGGCTCGTCGAGGGGTTCGCCGTCCACCAGGACCCGGTTCTGCTCGTCGCAGCATTCGACGGTCTGCCCGCCGGTCGCGATGACCCGCTTGACGAAGTCACGCTCGTCGGGCGGGGCGAGCCCGAAGGCGGAGCCGACCATCTGGAAGAAGTCGGCCACGGCGTTGCCGCCGTCGTCGGCCATGCCCGGCCCGACCCACGAAGCTGGGCCACGGAACACCACGACCTCGCCCGGGTCGGGGTCCGAGAAGTCGTAGACCAACTTGTCGACCAGGATCCGGTCGGGTGTGCAGCCGGGGCAGCCGTGCAGCGTGTGCTCCATCGAGCCCGACGGGATCATGTAGACCCGCGCGAAGAACTGCTGGATGACGAAGGCGAGCACCAGTGCGATCCCGATCAGGATCGGGAGTTCCTTCCAGAACGACCGCTGCTTCTTCGCCTTGCCCTTGCTCCGCCCGCTGCGGGGTGGCCCACTCACGCCGTCGGCGGCCTGCGCCTTCTCGCCACTCTCCTCGGACGAGTCGGACCCGTCGGTCGGCGTTTCGAACGGGTTCTTCCGCTCGTCGTCCGGGTTGTCCGGCTCGTCCTGGGGGGCGTTTGAAGGCACAGGCTCGACCACGACGTCAGGCTACGGGAAGCTCCGGACCTATCAGGAAGCGGCGGTCTCGCGGCGCTCCTTGATCTTGGCCGCCTTGCCGCGCAGGTTGCGGAGGTAGTAGAGCTTCGCCCGGCGGACGTCACCCTTCTTGGAGACCTCGATCTTGGCGATGTTCGGCGAGTGCACCGGGAACGTGCGCTCCACGCCGATACCGAACGACATCTTGCGGACGGTGAACGTCTCGCGGATGCCGCCGCCCTGACGAGCGATCACGACGCCCTCGAAGACCTGGTTCCGCTCGCGGTTGCCCTCGATGACGCGGACGTGAACCTTGAGCGTGTCGCCCGGGCGGAAGTAGGGGATGTCGGAACGCAGCGACTCAGCGTCCAGCGCGTCCAGGGTGTTCATCTTCAGGTCCGTCCTCGTCCTTGTGGCAATGTGGCTTGACATGTCCGGGCGCGCACCGGCCTCACAGCGGGCGGCCCAGGAGTTCTCGGCAGCGCGTGTTCACACGTCGCGCCAACTGGTCAAGTATGGCATGAGGGATGTCCGCGCCGGACACGGGGCCGTCGACAGCCACCGTCACGCCTGGTCGGGGCCCTGCCCGGCGCCGGGGCCACCGTCGTCGGCGCGGAGCTCGTCGAGGACCGCACGGTCGTGGGCGTCGAGGTCGTCGGCGAGCCGGTCGAGCAGCTCGGGGCGCCGGTGGAACGTACGCTCCAGGGCCTGGTCACGACGCCAACGGTCGATACGGGCGTGGTTGCCGGAGCGCAGCACGTCCGGCACCGCCAGGTCACGCCACACCTCGGGACGCGTGAAGCTGGGCCCTTCCAGCAGTCCGTCGGAGAACGAGTCCTGCTCGGCGGAGACCGGATTGCCCAGCACGCCCGGCAGCAGCCGGACCACGGCCTCGACCATGACCAGCACCGCGGCCTCGCCACCGACCAGCACGTAGTCGCCGATCGACACCTCGTCGACGGGCATCCTCCGCGCCGCGTCGTCGAACACGCGCTGGTCGATGCCCTCGTAACGGCCGCACGCGAAGACGAGGTGGTCCTCCTCGGCGTACTCGCGCGCCATCGCCTGGGTGAACGGCCTGCCGGCCGGCGTGGGCACGACCAGCCGGGACCGGTCGGTGCAGACGGCGTCGAGCGCCTCACCCCAGACCTGCGGCTTCATCACCATGCCGGGACCGCCGCCGTACGGCGCGTCGTCGACGGCGCGGTGCACGTCGTAGGTCCAGTCCCGCAGGTCGTGCACGCCGATCTCGATCAGTCCGCGGTCGAGCGCCCTGCCCAGCAGTGCGGCTCGCAACGGCTGCAGGTACTCGGGGAAGATCGTGACGACGTCGAGTTTCACAACGGGAGCTTTCGGCGGTGTTCGTGGACGGGATCGGCCGCGGCAACGGAGTCGGGGGCCGGGGCGACCGTCATCGGGCGGACTGGTCCGGGTCGGCCGCGTCGTCGGGGGTTCCCGCGGTCTCGGCCGCGTCGTCGAGGAGACCGTCGGGCGGGTCCAGCACGACGCGTCCGCCCGCGACGTCGACCTCGGGCACGATCTCCCGCACGAACGGCACGAGCGCCTCGCCGCTGTCGCGGTCGAGGGAGAGCAGCTCGCCCCCCGGCGAGTGGACGACCTCGCGCACGGTTCCGACGACGGTGCCGTCGGTCAGTTCCGCACGCAGCCCTTCGAGTTCGTGGTCGTAGAACTCGTCGGGGTCGTCGATCGGCGGCAGTTCACGGGCTTCGGCGAGCAGCAACAGCCCACGTTGCCGTTCCGCCTCGGTGCGGTCCGGCACCTCCTCGAAACGCAGCAGCAGCCGCCCGCTGTGCCAACGGGCGGCTGCCACTGTGAGTCGAGTCGTGCGACCGTTGCGGGACTTGCCGGTCAGTACCGCACCTTCGGCGAAGCGCTCCTCGGGCGAGTCGGTCCGCACGTCCACGGCGAGTTCGCCGCGAATGCCGTGCGCTTTCGCGACCCGGCCGACCACGACCTCCACGGTGATGTCCGTTCAGCGGTCGGTGTCGATGACGTCGACGCGGATGCCCTTGCCGCCGACGGAGTTCATCACGGTGCGCAGCGACGTCGCGGTCCGCCCGCTGCGGCCAATCACCTTGCCGAGGTCGTCCGGGTGGACGTGGACCTCGAGCGTGCGACCGCGGCGGGTGCTGACCAGGTCGACGCGGACATCGTCGGGGTTGTCGACGATGCCGCGGACCAGGTGCTCGAGCGAGTCGGCGAGGAAGCTCACGCCTCGTCGGCCTTCTTCTCGCCCTCGGTGGACTCGGAGGCCTCGGCGGTCTCCTCGGACTCCGCCTTGTCGGCCTTCTTGTTGCCACCCTTCTTCTTCGGGGTGACGGCCGCGACGGACGGCTCTTCGTTCGCGGCGGCGAGCGCCTCGTTGAAGATCTCCTGCTTGGTCTTCTTCTCGGGCTGCGGCTTCAGCGTGCCCTCGGCACCGGGCAGGCCCTTGTGCTTCTGCCAGTCGCCGGTCACCTCGAGGATGCGCTGGACCGGCTCCGTCGGCAGCGCGCCGACGCCCAGCCAGTACTGCGCACGCTCCGAGTTCACCTCGATGAAGCTCGGCTCTTCCTTCGGGTGGTACTTGCCGATCGTCTCGATGGCCTTGCCATCCCGCCGGGTACGCGCGTCCGCGACGATGATGCGGTAGTACGGCGCACGGATCTTGCCCAGGCGCTGCAGCTTGATCTTGACGGCCACGGGTGTGGGTACTCCTGTCGTGTTCGCTTGCTCGGTTCGAGGCACCACCCCCGAGTGGGGAGCGGATCGGCGATGCCCGCAGGTCTGTGTATCGCTCCGACGCGGTGAGAGGGCCCGTTCGGAGCGGGCAAGCCCCCATTTTGCCAGAGCGAGGTACGTCACCTGCGACGGGCTCCCCTCCCGCGCCTGCGCGGCGGCCGAGAAGACTGCGGTGCGGGCCCGTACCGGCGCCGCGGCGCGAGCAGGCCGACGCGGTCGGGACCCGGCGGACGCCTGCCGCGGCGGGTACCCGCGACCTCCGCTTCCGGAGCCGGGCCGACGACGAGAGGATCGCACGTGGACGTCACCTCGGTGGCACTGCTCTCCGGAGCGGGGGTGGCGGCGGGGCTGGCGTCGTCGGTGGCGGGCCTCGCATCGTTGTTCAGCTATCCCGCGCTGCTCGCCGCGGGGCTGCCGCCGCTGACGGCGAACATGACGAACACCGTGGCGATGCTGGCGACGACCCTCGGCGCGGCGGGCGGGTCCCGTCACGAGCTCCGCGGGCAGGGCCGCAGGCTCGCCAAGATCGTCGCCGCGGCGACCGTCGGCGGGTCGGCCGGCGCCGCGCTGCTGCTGACGACTCCGGCCGACACGTTCGAACTCGTCGTGCCCTGGCTGATCGCGCTCGGCTCGGTGCTGCTCCTGTTGCGCGACCGGCTCCGGCACGCCGCCGACGTCCGCGCGGCGCGGCAGGGCCGTGAGCGCTCTCCCGGAGCGGGGTTCGCGGCGTCGTTCATCGCCGTGACGATCTACTCCGGGTACTTCGGTGCGGGCGCGGGCATCATGATGCTCGCGGTGCTGTCGATCTCGCTGCCGGACCGGCTCCCCGTGGCGAACGCGCTCAAGAACATCGCCAGCGGTGCGGCGAACGGCACCGCGGCTGTCGCGTTCGCGATCCTCGCGCCGGTGAACTGGACGGCGGCGGTCTCCCTGGCGGCCGGATCGTTCGTCGGCGCCTGGCTGGGCCCCATGGTGGTGCGGCGGCTGCCGGAACGCCCACTGCGCGTCGCCATCGCGCTCGCGGGACTCGGGCTCGCGGCCCACCTGCTGGTCCAGTCGCTGTAGCGGCTCACGCCTCGACGATCCCCAGCGCCGTCAGCAGGATCGCCACGGCGGGCAGGAAGTTGTTCATCTGGTGGGCGACGATGCTGCCGAGCAGTCGTCCGGTGATGAACCGGGCCAGTCCGATCGGGATCGAGATGACCAGCAGCAGCGTCGTGCGCAGCGGTTCGAGGTGGCTGACGGCGAACACGGCGGTCGACAGTCCGAACGCCGCGACCCTGCCCCACTTCTCGTTGCGCCATTCGAGCCGTTCCGTAGCGCTCCAGAGCAGGCCGCGGTAGATGATCTCCTCGCAGATCGGCCCGAGCAGCCACAGGTACAGGAACATCACGACGGCCGCCTGCACCGACATCGGCCGGCCTTCGACCAGGGCGCTGATCGCGGACTGGGCGTTGCGTTCGCCGACGATCTCGGTCCAGACCCACGCTCCGACACTGGTCACGACCAGCCCCAGTGCGCCCAGCTTGAGGCCGAGCTTGACGTCATCCCACGACCACGACAGGTTGAGGTCGGCGAGCGGGCCGTTACCGCGCACCTTCGTGATGACCAGTGCCGTACCCGCCGCGATCACCGTGGGCAGCATCGTGCCGATAAGCACGCTGCGTACGGACAGGTCGCCGCCGCCGCTGTGCAGGATGGCGCCGATCAGCGCGGCCGAGGCCAGTAGCACGGCCTCGACCAGTAGGAAGGCACCGAAGCCCCAGCGTGGCCGTGGCAGGCTCGCCGAGGACGGGTCGCCGGAGACCGGCTCACCCGGATTCGGTACCGCCACGCTGGTCCTCCCCCGATTCGGCCGACAAGATCGCCGCGAGCCTACTGTGCGTGCCCGCGCCGTCACGACCGCCCGGCAGGCGTCAGCGGACCAGCCGTCCCCTGAGGAGAATGTGACGAGGGCTGCGGAGGACGTCGATGTCCTCACGAGGGTCGGCGTCGAAGAGCACGAGGTCGGCCTGCGCACCGTCGGCGATGCCGTCGTGGCCGAGCCATGCGCGGGCCGCCCAGGACGCCGCACCCAGAGCCTGCTCCGCCGGCATTCCCGCGCGGTGCAGTGCGGAAACCTCGTCGGGCAGCTTGCCGTGGGCGACCATGCCGCCCGCGTCGGTGCCCGCGTAGATGTCGACGCCCGCGTCCATCGCCTCGCCGATCATGTCGCCGACGCCTGCGTGCAGTGCGCGCATGTGCGCCGCGTACGTCGGGTACTTGACCGCCTGGTCGGCGATGCCGGGGAAGTTCTCGATGTTGATCAACGTCGGCACCAGCGCCGTCCCCTGGGCGGCCATCCGGTCCAGCAGTGTGCGGTCCAGGCCCGTGCCGTGTTCGAGGCAGTCGATGCCCGCGTCGATGAGGCCGGGCAGCGCGGCCTCGCCGAACACGTGCGCCGTCACCCGCGCACCCGCGTCGTGGGCGGCCTTGACGGCGTCGGCGAGCACGTCGTCGGGCCACAGCGGGGCGAGGTCGCCGACCCCGCGGTCGATCCAGTCGCCGACCAGCTTGACCCAGCCGTCGCCCGCGACGGCCTGTTCGGCGACGGCGTCGGGCAGCTGTTCGGGGTGTTCCAGGTCGATGCCGAGCTTCGGGATGTAGCGCTTGGGCAGTGCGATGTGCTGCCCACAGCGAATGATCCGCGGCAGGTCGTCGCGCCGTTGCAGTGGCCGCGTGTCGATCGGCACGCCGCAGTCGCGGATGAGCAGTGTCCCCGCGTCGCGGTCGGTCTCGGCCTGTGTCACGGCCTCGTCGAGCGTGACCGGGCCGTCGACGCCGACGCCGGGGTGGCAGTGCGCGTCGACCAGGCCGGGCAGCACGAACGCGCCTTCGAGCGTCTGCGCACCCTCCACCGGCGTCAGGGAGATCCGGTCACCGTCGGTCCAGACGTCCTGCTCCCTGCCGTCGGGCAGGACGACACCGCGAATGTGGAACATGGGCGACTACTTGTTCTTCGGCAGCTTCAGCTTCGAGGGGTCGAATCCGGGTGGCAGGTCGTTGAGCCCGCCGCCGAGCTGCGACATGTCGGGCGTACCGCCCCCACCACCGGGCATGCCACCGGGAGGCATGCCGGGGAAGCCGCCGGGCATCTTCTGCTTCTGCTGCCCCTTGTTCTTGCCCTTCTTGTTCTTGCGGCCCTTCTTCTGCTTCTTCGTGGCGCTGCCGCCGCCACCGCCGAAGCCGAATTTGCCCGCCATCTGCTGCATCATCTTGCGGGCCTCGTAGAAGCGGTTGACGAGGTCGTTGACCTCCCGCACCGCGACACCGGAACCGTTGGCGATGCGCTGCCGCCGGGACGCGTTGATGATCTTCGGGTTCTCCCGTTCCGCCGGCGTCATACCGCGGATGATCGCCTGCAGCCGGTCGATCTGGCCGTCGTCGACCTGCGAGAGCTGGTCCTTCATCTGCCCCGCGCCGGGCAGCATGCCCAGCAGGTTGCCGATCGGCCCCATCTTGCGCACGGCCTGCATCTGCTCGAGGAAGTCCTCGAGCGTCATGTCGCCCGTGCCGAGCTTGGAGGCCGCCTGCTCGGCCTTCTCCTGGTCGAAGGCCTGTTCGGCCTGCTCGATCAGGGTGAGCATGTCGCCCATGCCGAGGATGCGGCTGGCCATCCGGTCCGGGTGGAAGACGTCGAAGTCCTCGAGCTTCTCACCGTTGGAGGCGAACAGGATCGGCTCGCCGGTCACCTGCCGCACCGACAGGGCCGCGCCACCGCGGGCGTCGCCGTCGAGCTTGGTCAGCACGACACCGGTGAAGCCGACGCCGTCGCGGAACGCCTCCGCGGTGGTCACGGCGTCCTGACCGATCATCGCGTCGACGACGAACAGCGTCTCGTCGGGCTGGACCGCGTCGCGGATGTCGGCGGCCTGCTGCATCAGCTCCTCGTCGACACCGAGGCGACCCGCGGTGTCGACGACGACCACGTCGTGCTGGGCGCGGCGCGCCTCCTCGATGCTGCGCTTGGCGACGTCGACCGGGTCGCCCACGCCGTTGCCCGGCTCGGGGGCGAAGGTCGTCACGCCGGCCCGCTCACCGACCACCTGCAGCTGCGTCACGGCGTTCGGGCGCTGGAGGTCGCAGGCCGCGAGCATCGGCGCGTGTCCCTGCGACTTCAGCCAGGTCGCCAGCTTGCCCGCGAGCGTCGTCTTACCGGAGCCCTGCAGACCGGCGAGCATGATGACGGTCGGCGGGTTCTTCGCGAGGTTCACCCGCCGGGTCTCGCCGCCGAGGATGCCGACGAGCTCCTCGTTGACGATCTTGATGACCTGTTGCGCCGGGTTCAGCGCCTCGGAGACCTCCGCGCCCTTCGCGCGCTCCTTGACGTGCTTGATGAACTCCCGCACCACGGGCAGCGCGACGTCGGCCTCCAGCAGCGCGATACGGATCTCGCGTGCGGTGGCGTCGATGTCGGCGTCGGAGAGCTTGCCCTTGCCGCGGAGGTTCTGCAGGACCGAGGTGAGCCGATCCGAGAGGGTGTCGAACACGGGGTGCACGCTCCAGCAGTTCGTGGTTCCTGGCGCCGGCCCACTACGCCGACGACCTCCCAGGGTACTGGCCGCCGGTGGCCGAGGGGCCGCCCGGCCGGTCTGTCCCCCACAGATCCCCCTCGTCCGGCCGGGCGGCGTCTCTGCTCGGGCACCGCGGCCCTGGTCGGCCTGTTCGCCAGACCCCCAGCACCAGGCGAACCTCACCGCCGCAGAACCGCTGTTTCCGAGCTGTTCCCAGCATGGGCGCCTGCGGGGGTGTGACGGCACCGTGAAGACACCGGAATCGGGCTGAGTAGAGCTACTCAACCTGCTTCTACGTAGGCCCGCGGGTCGGGTGGCGCATCCTCCACAGGGCGCCCGGTCCTGCCTCGGTGCCGTCCGGTACGGCCCCACGGCACCGAGGCAGGACCGGTACGCGAGAAGGCCCCGCCGGCGTGGCGGGGCCTTCTCACTGCGGCGGCTGTAGAGCGGGGGACGGCCGCTCTACAGCCCTGGTCAGCCCGCGGCGGCGAGCAGGGCCTGTTCGAGACGCCCGCGCCAGGCGGTGTCGATCGTTCCGGTCCTCGGGCCGACGGCGAACGAGTCGACGACCCGGTCGCCGAGCGTCTCGACCTTCGCCCAGCGCACCTCGGCGTCGCAGCGCCGCAAGGCTCCCGCCACGCGGTGCAGGAGTGCGATCCGGTCCATGGCTCGCAGCTCGACCACGACGGTCTCCGGGCCCGCCGTCTCGTCGTCGAACCACAGCACCCTCGGCGACACGGGCGCGGTGCGCGCGCCCGCGTAGGCCTGCTCCTTCTCGGCGAGTTTCTGTGCCAGCGCAAGCCCGCCCGCGACGGCGCGCGCGAACTGGTCCCGCAGCAGCGCCGGATCGGGCGGAGTGCCGAACCGCGGCGACGCCGTGAACACGCCGACCCTGCCGCCCGCGTGGGTACGCAGGGTGGCCGTGTGCACCTCGAGCGAGTTGAGCGCGAGCACGCCCGCCGCCGGGGTGAGCAGCTCGGCGCCCGCGGGGACGGCGAACACGACCGTGGTGACCTTGTCCTGCGGCCGCGCCGGGGTGACCGTGACCTGTCCCCTCGTCGCACGGACCGCCTCGGCGACGAGCTCGCGCTGCGTCGCGTCGAGGGCCTCCGGTTCGGGGAGCGGCCTTCCGGTCAGCAGCTTGCGGGTGCGGCTGACCAGCTCGGCCACCAGTCCGGCCTTCCAGTGGGTCCACACGCCGGGGCCGGTCGCCCGCGAGTCGGCCTTCGCCAGCGCGTGCAGCAGGTCGAGCAGCAACGGATCGCCGTCGATGGTCTTGGCGACGCGTTCGACGGTCTCCGGTTCGCTGATGTCGCGCCGCGTGGCCGTGTCCGGCAGGAGCAGGTGGTGCCGCACCATGCCGGCCACGAGTTTCGTGTCGCGTTCGGACAGTCCGACGCGGACGGCGACGTGTCCCGCGATCTCGGCGCCGAGTTCGGAATGATCGGCCTCGCGCCCCTTGCCGATGTCGTGCAGCAAGGCACCGAGCAGGAGCAGGTCGGGACGCGCGACGGTGTCGGTCAGCCCTGCCGCCTCGACGCACGCCTGCACCAGGTGCCGGTCGACCGTCCACGCGTGCACGGGTTCGCGCGGCGGGAGGTCGCGGACCGCGCCCCACTCGGGCAGCAGCCGTGCCCACAGGCCGGTGCGGTCGAGTGCCTCGACGGCGTCGACGAGTCCGTCGCCCGCGCCGAGCAGTTCGGTCAGCGCCCTCCTGCCCGACTCGGGCCACGGCGCCCGCAGTTCCGGCGCCGAATCGGCGAGCGTGCGCAGCGTGCCGTGCGAGATCGGATTGCCGGTCCGTGCCGACGCGGCGGCGACCCGCAACAGCAGTCCGGGATCCCGTGCTGGTACGGCGTCGCGGGCCAGCGCCACCTCGCCCGCGTGCAGCACCACGCCGTCGTCGAGCGGAGAACGGGACGGTCGCCTGCCGAACCTGCCCTTCGGCGGGTCGGCCGCACGCAACGCGACGTCGACGGCGTACGCGACCGTCCTTCCGGCGCCGGAGAGTCTGCGGGCCAGCGCGAACCGGTCGCCGAGGTCGAGTTCCGACGCGACCACGGCGGCGTCCTCCGCGCTGAGCACGTCCATGCTGCGGCGGACCGTGCGGCGCAGGTCGGTCCGCACGTCCAACAGCAGTTCCCGCGCGGCGGTCAGTTCCTCGCCGGGCCGGTCGGCCAGCTGTGCGGCGGCGAACGCGTCGAGCACCACGAGGTCCCGCAGGCCGCCGCGACCGTGTTTCAAGTCCGGTTCGGACGACTGCGCGATCTCGCCGCTGCGCCGCCAGCGCTCCCGGGTGGACTCGAGCAGTTCGGGGACGCGTTTCCTGGCGGTGCGCCGCCACTGGTCGCGGGCGGCTCCGACGAGCCGGGACGCCAGTTCGGCGTCACCCGCGATGAGCCTGCCGTCGAGCAGGCCCATGGCCGTGCGCAGATCCTCCGAGGCGACCTTCAGCGCCTCGGCGGGCGTGCGCACGGAATGGTCGAGACCGATGCGCGCGTCCCACAGCGGGTACCAGAGCGCATCCGCGATCTCGCCGATATCGGGATGTCCGTTGTGGATCAAAACCAGGTCGAGGTCGGAGAACGGCACGAGTTCCCGACGGCCGAGGCCGCCGACGGCGACCAGCGCCACGCCGTCCGGGAGTGCCCCGGAGGCGTCGGCACCGGCCGCCGCGGCGGCCTTGCTCAGCCAGAACTCGTAGAGGTCGACCAGCGCGGCCCGCAGTGCCGTGGCACCGAGCCTGCCGTGCCGGCCTTCCAGCAGCCTCTCGGCCGCCTCGACAAGTCCCCCTACGACCACCGCGCGCGCCTAGAGGGCATCCGCGCCGCGTTCGCCGGTGCGGACCCGCACGACGGTGTCGACCGACGTGACCCACACCTTGCCGTCACCGATCTTGCCGGTGTGGGCCGCGCCCGCCACCGCGTCGATGACCTTGTCCACGTTGGCGTCGTCGGTCACGACCTCGACCTTCAGCTTGGCCACGAAGTCGACGGCGTACTCGGCGCCGCGGTAGACCTCGGTGTGACCCTTCTGCCTGCCGTATCCCTGGACCTCGCTGACCGTCATGCCGAGCACGCCGAGCTGTTCGAGCGCCGAGCGGACGTCGTCGAGGGTGAAGGGCTTGATGATGGCGGTGATCAGCTTCATGAGTTGGTTTCCTCCAGCTTCTTGGCCGAGTTCGCCACACCGCTGCCGGACGACGTGGGACGGCCACCGCGGCCGCCCGCGAAGTCGTAGGCCGACTCGGCGTGCTCCGCCTCGTCGATCCCCGAGACCTCGTCCTCGGTCGAGACCCGGCCGCCCGTGACGGCCTTGACGAGGAAGCCGAGGATCGCGGCGACGATCCCGGAGTAGATCATGACGACGACCACGGAGAGCACCTGCTTGCCCAGCAGGTCGATGCTGCCGCCGTAGAAGAGGCCGTCGACACCCTCGCCGTCCGGGACCACGCTCGCGGTGGCCACGAAGCCGAGCATGATCGTGCCGATCAGGCCGCCCACGAGGTGGACGCCGACGACGTCGAGCGAGTCGTCGTAGCCGAAGCGGTACTTGAGGCCGACGGCCGCGGCGCAGACGACACCGGCGATCGCGCCGATGGCCAGCGCGCCCCACGTGTCGACGTAGGCACAGGCGGGCGTGATGGCCACCAGACCCGCGACGACACCGGAGGCGGCGCCGAGGCTGGTGGGCTTGCCGTCACGGATGCGCTCCAGCAGCAGCCAGCCGAGCATCGCCGCGGCGGTGGCGGTCAGCGTGTTGACGAAGGCGATACCCGCGACACCGTCGGCGGCGTAGGCCGAACCGGCGTTGAAGCCGAACCAGCCGAACCACAGCAGCCCCGCGCCGAGCATCACGTACGGCAGGTTGTGCGGCTTCATCGGTTCCTTCGGCCAGCCCGCCCGCTTGCCGAGCACGAGGACGAGGCCGAGCGCGGCGGCACCCGCGTTGGTGTGCACCGCCGTACCGCCCGCGAAGTCGAGGGCGCCCATCTCGTCGATCCAGCCGCCGCTGCCCCACACCCAGTGCGCCACCGGGAAGTAGACGAGCGTGGCCCACAGGCCGCCGAACAGCAGCCAGGCACCGAACTTCATGCGGTCGGCGACGGCACCGGCGATCAGCGCGACCGTGATGATCGCGAACATCGCCTGGAACGCCACGTCGACCGTGCCGGCCGTCGGGTCTCCCTCGGGCGTCATCAGCCCGGACAGGCCGAGCATCTCGAACGGGTTGCCGACGACGCTGCCGACGGTCTCGCCGTAGGTCATCGAGTAGCCGTAGACGACCCACAGCACGGAGATGAGCCCCATCGAGCCGAAGCACATCATCAGCATGTTGAGCACGCTCTTCGAGCGGACCATGCCGCCGTAGAAGAACGCCAACCCCGGCGTCATGAGCAACACCAGCGCTGCACTGGTGAGCAACCAGGCGGTATTCCCTTCCACGCTTCTCCTCCTTAAGAGAGCAGGCAGCCGAACTCGCGATTGCGGGACAGCATCGGGAAACCGTGTTGCGCCGAATGGCTCATGACGTTTCGGGTTCGTGAAGCGATTCGTCGTCATTGTTACTTCTGCGTTTCTGCCGACCGGGCCGGACACGTCCGATTGCGAAACCTCGTGGTCGAATAGGGATCGTGACCACTCCGAACCGGCCGCCGCGTTCACTGCCGCCCGCGGTCGTGAACGCGCTGCGCTGCTCCGTGTGCGCGGAGCCGTTGCATCCGGAAGGACGGTCGTTGCGCTGCGTGCGGCGGCATTCGTTCGACCTCGCGAAGCAGGGCTACGTGAACCTTCTCCGCGCAGGGGTCGATGCGGGCACTGCCGACACCGGCGAGATGGTCGCGGCCCGCGCGGACTTCCTGGCGACGGGCCGATACGACCCGCTCGTGAAACTGCTCGCACGCGTGACGGCCGCGGCCGGCGATCCGGAGTTCGTCGTCGACGCCGGGGCGGGCACGGGCCACTACCTCGCGGGAGTGCTGGACCGGGTGGAGTCCGCGTGGGGCCTGGCACTCGACGTGTCGGCCCCTGCCCTGCGGCGGGCGGCGAAGGCGCATCCGCGGATCGGCGCCGTGGTGTGGAATCTGTGGGAGCCGTGGCCGGTGGCCGACGGGGTCGCCGACGTCGTGCTCGACGTCTTCGCGCCTCGCAACGCGGCGGAGTTCCACCGCGTGTTGCGACCCGGCGGCCTGCTCGCCGTCGCGACGCCCGGGGCGGGCCACCTGCGCGAACTCGTCAGCGAGCTGGGCCTGCTCGACATCGCGGGCGACAAGGCCGACCGGGTCGCCGAATCACTGGCGGGACACTTCGAACCCGCCGGGGTGGAGACGACCCGGCACACCGCCACGCTCGACGCCGACGAGGTGCGCAACCTCGTGCTCATGGGACCCAACGCGCACCATCTCCACCGCGACGGCCTCGGCGACAAGCTCGACGCGCTGACCGGTGGCGTGACGGTCACCATCGAGTTCGACGTGTCCCTACTGCGCAGGAGGGGATGACAGGACGGAACGCCACCCGCCCGTACGGTCGGATGCGGGCGCCCGGGCGCGGGGAGACGGGACCGAGACGCGGAGGTGAGAGTGACCGAGCTGGCCGCGAGCGTGCTGGCCGACCGCATCTGGCTGCGGGAGGATCTGCGACGCGCGGCGGGACTCTACGGCGAGGCGGGTGACCGGGTGCTCGGCACGATCCGGTGGTACTCGGCGTCGTCGATGCTCGTCGCACCCGCGCTGGAATCACTGGTCCACACCGGCACGGCGACCGATCCGGCGCTGGAAGCGGTCAGACTGGACGTGCACCACGACGGCCGGATCCTCGACGCGCGGTCGGTGCGCCCCTTCGACGGCGACGCCGGGCGGTTGGCACACGCGCTGGCCGGCGCGCTGGGGGCCGCCGTCGAGGCGATCGCCGACGTCAGCGGGGCGAGCCCGCGCTCGCTCTGGGCGATCGCGGCCGACTCGATCGGCAACCGCCTGTTGTGGGCCGGCGCGAGGCTCGGCGCCGCCGAGGACGCGATGCGGCTCGCAGGCGAGCTCGGTGACGGCATCGCGGCGGCGGGAGCGCCCATGCCCCGGCCGTTGTTCACCGAGGCGGGCGGCACCCCCGTGGTGCGGCGTACGTCCTGCTGCCTGATCTACGAGATCCCCGGCGGTCAGAAGTGCGCCAGCTGTCCGAAACAGACACCCGAGGAACGGACCCGGCGCCTGCGGTCGCTCCTCGGCTGAGGCGTCTCCCGGAGCCGTGGTCACGGACCCGACGGCGGCGGCCCGGAACCGGTCAGGACGCCGCGTCGAACCGCTCGGCGAGTGCCGCGCGGCCGGCACTCGTCAGGGAGCCGAGGAGCCGCAACCTGGCCAGGCCGCCGTCCGGGTAGATGTCGAGGCGCAGCCTGCTCGCGGGGTGAGCGCCGGTGATCGGGAACCGGTGCCGCGTGTCGGGCTGCAGCCGGGTCCTCGGGAGCAGTTCGAACCAGGTCTCGCCGTCGGTCGAACCACTCAGCGACGCCCAACCGGGTGCGTTGCCGCGCAGGTTGCTGGTGTCGAGCTCGGCGAACCGCGCCACTCCCTCGGCGGCCAGGTCCACGATCATCCAGTCGTTGCTGTCGTCCCTGCGGCGCGCGGTCTCCCAGCCTTCCGCCTGGTGCGCGGCCAGTCCCGGGGCGAGGACGTTGCTCGGCGAGGAGTAGAACATGTTGCTGCACGCCGTGACGACGGCGCCGCTGTCCAGCGCCGCGAGGTCGACGGCGTCCGGGTCGACGAGCGCCGGATCGGGCACGACCGTGCCGTGCACGCGCAGCCGCGCGATGCCGCCGTCGGGGTGCATCGTCAGCCGTACGTGCGTGTACCTGCGCGCCGCCGCCTCAGGGCTCACCGGGTAGAAGTTCTCCGTGTTCCCCTCCGCGGGCGCGCGGTCGACGAGCACGTCCCAGTCGGCGGCCGCGACCTCGTCGGCGTTCGGGTAGCCGGGGAGCGCGCACGCCTCCACCGAGACGTGCGGCGGGTAGTTGCCCGTGAAGAACGCCGTGTCGACGACGACGCCCGTCACGGTGCCCGGTGCGCCGAGTCGCACGACGGCCCGGTCGTCACCGGGGCCGCGGTGCCTGCGCGTCTCCCAGCCGTCGTAGACCTGCCCCTTCGGGCCGAACGTCTCCGGCTGGTGCCGCGGCGGCCACGGGTTGACGAGGTTCTCCTTCTCGGCGAACAGCTCGTCACTGGCCCACATGACCGTGCCGCCGAACCGGCGGGAAGCCAACTCGGTCAGTGTTGTCCACTCCGGACGGTCGATCATGTGCCCTCCCTGGTCAGGAACTCTCCGAACGGTTCGACTCCGGATTCGAGGTCGATCTCGCGGCCGCGCAGCCAGCTCGCCCGCACGACTCCCGCGAGCGCACGGTCGTGGTAGGCGCTCACCGGGTTGCGGTGCCGCAACCGCGTGCGGTCGACGACGAACGCCTCGTCGGGGGCGAACACCGCGAAGTCCGCGTCGCAGCCGACGGCGATATGCCCCTTCCGCGACAGTCCGACCTGGTCGGCGGGACGCTCGGCCATCCACCGCACGACGTCGTCGAGCGTGAACCCGCGTGCGCGGGCGCCGGTCCACACCGCGGGCAGGCCGACCTGCAGTCCGGCGATCCCGCCCCAGGCGTCGCCGAAATCCCCGGTGTCGAGCCGTTTCAGGTCGGGTGTGCACGGCGAATGGTCGGTCACGACGCAGTCGATCACGCCGTCGCCCAGCGCCCGCCAGAGCCGTTCCCGGTTGCCTGCCTCTCGGATGGGCGGGCAGCACTTGAATTCGGTGGCGCCGTCGCGGATCTCCTCGGCGACGAAGCTCAGGTAGTGCGGGCACGTCTCGGCGGTGACGCGCACGCCGTCGGCGCGTGCCTGTGCGAGCAGCGGCACCGCGTCCCCTGAAGCCAGGTGCAGGATGTGCACGCGCGCTCCCGTGCGGCGGGCGAGGTCGAGAACGCGGGCGATCGCCGTGTTCTCCGCGTCGCGGGGGCGGGAGCCGAGGAAGTCGGCGTACGCCCGGCCGTGGGCCGCGGGCGCGGCGTCGATCGTGTCGGCGTCCTCGGCATGCACGATCAACAGGCCGTCGAAAGCGGCCAGTTCGCGCATCGCCTCCTCGAGCCCGGCCTCGTCGAGCGGGGCGAACTCGTCCACGCCCGAATGCAGCAGGAAGCACTTGAACCCGAACACGCCCGCCTCGTGCAGTGGCCGCAGTTCGCCGCGGTTGCCCGGGACCGCCCCACCCCAGAAGCCGACGTCCACGGCGATCCGCCCCGCGGCCGCGCGGCGTTTGACGTCGAGCGATGCGACGTCGACCGTCGGCGGCAGGCTGTTGAGCGGCATGTCGACGAGCGTGGTGACGCCGCCCGCGGCCGCTGCGCGCGTGGCGGTGTCGAAGCCCTCCCAGTCGCTACGGCCGGGATCGTTGACGTGGACGTGCGTGTCGACCAGGCCGGGCAGCAGCACCTCGTCGTCGCGCAGTTCCACCACGCGGTCGCCGGTGAGCGCGCCGTAGTCCTCGACCGCCGTGATGCGCCCTCCGGTCACGCCGACGCTGCAGGACCGCTCACCGTCGGGCGTCACCGCACGCGGCGCGCGGAGCACCAGGTCCATACCCGCACCTCCTCGCCGTACGCTCCCTCGCAGCCAAGCACATGTGAAGTCATGGGTAAACACCCAACGGGACCTGTTTCCTTCACGCCACGACCACGACCACGCGCGACCCGCTAGATTCGACCCCGTGGCCACCGCCGACGACGCCCGTTCCGCCGCCGCGCAGCCGGGCAACAGTGCGCAGCCGGGCGACGCCGCACAGCTGGGCGCCCGGATCCGGTCGGTGCGCACCGCACGCGGCGTGTCCCTGCGCGGACTCGCCGCCGACCTCGGCATCAGCCCGAGTGCCCTGTCACAGATCGAACGCGGTCGGATGCGCCCGTCGGTGACCCGGCTGCTGCAGATCATGTCGGCGTTGAACGCACCACTGTCCGCGGCGTTCGGCGAGGCGACCGGTGAGGCGGTGCCGCGCGCGGACCCGGCGGACGAGGGCGCGGCGACCCCCGACGGCTCCGGCACCAGGTCCGCCGGCAGCACCGGCGGCGGATCCGGCGGGGTCGTCGTCACGCGCGCCGCCGACGCCGCGGTGCTCTCGCTCGGCGACGGCGTGACCTACCGGAGCCTCACCCCTGTCCCGCTGGCGGGCGCGGAGGTGTACGAAACGGTCTACCCGCCCGGGGCGACGTCCAGCCAGGACGCCGAGTACCTGCGCCACACCGGGCACGAGATGGGCACCGTGACGGCGGGCAGGCTGACCGTCGACGTCGACGGCGTCCGGCACGAGCTCGGCCCTGGCGACGGCGTCCGCTTCCCGTCCGCGACGCCGCACCGCATCCGCAACGACGGCGACGACACCGCCGTGGCCGTGTGGATCAACGTGCGCTGACCACGCGCACCGGCCGTCAGCGGATCCCGCGACGCTCCCGCGGCAACCAGTCGAGTGAGTCGAGCGTGCCGGTGGACGGCAGGTACTCCAGGCCGACGAAGCCGTCGTATCCTGCGGCTTCGAGCGCGGCGAGGTGCCGGTCCAGATCGGTCGTGCCGCTGCCCGGTTCGCGACGGCCGGGCGCGTCGGCCAGCTGGACGTGCCCGGTGCGGGAGGCGTGCTCGGCCACCGTGTCGATGTCGCCCGCGACGGCGCGGTGGTACAGGTCCGTGAGCAGCGTGAGTTCGGGCCTGCCGACCCGGTCGAGAACGGCGAGGGCGTCGGCGGTCGTGGTCAGCGGGTACGCCGGGCGGCCGGACAGCGCCTCCAGCACGAGCTTCCCGTCGAGCTCGCCGACGCGGCGGGCGAGCCTGTCCAGGGTGGCGGCGGCGACCTCGTCCTGCTCCTGCGGATCCGCGCCGTCGAGGCGGTTGCCGTAGAGCGCGTTGAACCGCCGCGTGCCCAGCCTGCCCGCGATGTCGAGCGCCACCTCCACGCTCTCGGCCAGTTCCTCCTCCCGGCCCGGCCACGACACGAGCCCGCTGTCGCCCGCCGCCATGTCGCCCGCGAAGAAGTTCAGGCTGACGAGCCGCACCCCGGCGTCGGCGATCGCGGAGACGAACGCGTCGACGGCGGCGTCGGAGGGCACCGCCACGGCGTCGAACGGCCACCAGCACTCTACGGCGTCGAACCCAGTCTCACGCGCCGCCCGTGGGCGTTCGAGCAGGGGAAGCTCCGTGAACAGCGTCGACAGATGGGCGTCGAAGGACAGGCCGTGCCGCGTGGGATCGGGGGTCATGCGCCCATTCTGGCCCGCGCCGGACGTGGCCACGTAACCTTCCCCCTCGTGGGACAGCTGGAGGCCGAGTTCACGAGCGAACCCTTCCACGGGGAGGGACCGCCGCCCGCGCACGCCGTCCGGGCACGCACCGCGGCCGAGAACGCCGGGCTGACCACCGAGTTCGGCCCGCTCGGCACGTCGGTCAGCGGCGAGGAGGACGCCCTGCTCGACGCACTGCCCGCCATCGCCCGCGCGGCGCTCGACGGCGGCGCGACCCGCCTCACGCTGCGGGTGCAACGGCCCGGCACCGCGGTCGACACCGACGACGGGGAACCCGGCAGCGTCCTCGACGGAATGGTGCGCCAGGTCGAGACCGAACTCGGCACGCGACTGTCCGACCTGGACAGAGCAGGCAAACAGCGCGCGGTACGACTGCTCGACGAACGGGGTGCGTTCCAGCTGCGCCGTTCCGTGGCCGCGGTCGCCGAGCAGCTCGGCGTCACCCGCTTCACGGTGTACAACTACCTCAACCGCGGCTGATCGGCCGACACCGGGACCACTCCCGGCACACCCCGTCTCGCCGAGCGCGCTCCGCCTTCCCGGGCACACCCGAATTTCAACAAAATGTTGACGCGTTGATGGGGCTCGCTTACTTTGCAACGGATGAGCCACATTCGGCTGGCCGAATTCAACTCGGCCGATCCGGACCGCATCCGACCACTGCTGACCGAGTGCCTCGAGGTCCCCCGGTGGGCCGACCACGTGCTCGCGGGCCGCCCGTATGCCGACGTCGACGCGCTGCTCACCCACGCCCGCATCACCCTCGAACCGGCGGAGATCCACACCGCGATAGCGGCCCATCCCCGTATCGGCGAGAAACCGGCCACCGGGACGTCACGCACCGAACAGTCCGGTGTGGACGACGAGGACGCGGTGAAGTTCCGCGCCGCCAACGTCGAGTACGAGGAGCGCTTCGGCCACGTGTTCCTGGTCTGTGCGAGCGGCCGCAGCGGCGCGGAGCTCCTCGAGAACCTCCGCGCCCGGCTCGGCAACGACCCCGACACCGAGTTGCGCGTCGCCGGCGAGGAACTGGTCGAGATCGCGCTGCTGCGCCTGGAGAAAGCGGTGACCGCATGAGCCACGTGACCACCCACGTCCTCGACACCGCCCGCGGACACCCCGCCGCGGGCATCCCCGTACGCCTCGACGCGCGCGACGACGGCTGGTCGACCATCGCCACCGCCGCCACCGACGACGACGGCCGCGTCCGCGAGCTCGGCCCGGAGTCGCTGCCCGCCGGCGTGTACCGGCTGGTGTTCGACACCGAGTCCTATCTCGGCGGCGACTGCTTCCTGCCCGAGGTCACGGTGACGTTCCGCATCACCGATCCGGCCGCGCACTACCACGTGCCCGTGCTGCTGAGCCCGTTCTCCTACTCCACCTACCGAGGGAGCTGATTCGACGTGGGCATCACGCTGGGGCCCAACCAGTACGGCAAGGCCGAGGTCCGGCTCGTCACGGTCGACCGCCAGGGGCCGGTGCACCACCTGAAGGACGTCACGGTGTCGACGTCGCTGCGTGGCAGCCTGGAGCGCACCCACCTGACCGGCGACAACGCCGACGTCGTGGCCACGGACACGCAGAAGAACACGGTCTACGCGTTCGCCGCCGACGGTGTCGGGGAGATCGAGGACTTCGCGCTGCGGCTCGCCGAACATTTCACCGGCTCGTTCGAACACATCACCGGCGCCAGGATGCTGATCTCCGAGCACGGCTGGAACCGCATCGACGTCGACGGCACCCCGCACGACCACGCCTTCAGCCGCGGTGGCGGCGAGGAGCGCACCACCGCCGTCACCGTGCAGGACGGCAAGGCCTGGGTCGTGTCCGGCCTGACCGGGCTGACGGTGCTGAAATCGACCGGGTCGGAATTCCACGGATTCCCCCGCGACGAATACACCACGCTCGCCGAGACCACCGACCGGATTCTTGCGACGGCCGTCACGGCACGCTGGCGTTACTCGGCCGCGAGCGGTATCAACTGGGCCCAGTCGTTCGACGAGATCCGCCGCACGCTGCTCGAAACGTTCGCCAAGAAACACAGTCTGTCGCTGCAGCAGACCCTGTACGCGATGGGTGAGGCCGTGCTCGAGGCACGGCCCGAGGTCGCCGAGATCCGGCTGTCCCTGCCGAACAAGCACCACTTCCTCGTGGATCTGAGCCCGTTCGGCCTGTCCAACGAGAACGAGGTGTTCCACGCCGCCGACCGCCCGTACGGCCTCATCGAGGGCACCGTGATCCGGGACGACGAGCCGGCCGACGCGGCCGGACTCGCCTGGTACTCGCTACCCGAGTTCTGAGGCCGTGACTCCGAGGCTGCGGTTCTGAGGCCGCGGCTCCGAGGTTCCGGCGGGGTGCCGCGGCGCCACCCGCCGGCCCCGCCGCCCACCGGGCACGCCGGCAGTGTCCCCACCGTCAGGTCACCGACCACTTTGGAGCGTTCCCGTGCATCCCGTCGACGCGAAACCGCCGTTACCGCAACTGATCGCCGGAGGTCTGCAGCACGTCGCGGCCATGTACGCGGGTGTCGTGGCTCCGCCGCTCATCATCGGTGGCGCGGTCGGCCTCTCCCCCGGCCAGCTGAGCCTGCTGATCAGCGCGAGCCTGTTCACCGCGGGCCTGGCGACACTGCTGCAGACACTCGGCGTGTGGCGGTTCGGTGCACGGCTGCCACTGGTGAACGGCGTGACGTTCGCGACCGTGGCGCCCGTGCTGGCCATCGTGGAGCAGCACGGGCAGGAGGCCTCACTCGGCGTGGTCTACGGCGCGACACTCGTCGCGGGCGCGCTGATCGTGCTGGCGGCGCCGTTCTTCTCCCGGCTGACCCGGTTCTTCCCACCGATCGTCACCGGCACGGTCATCACCCTCATCGGGGTGTCGCTGCTGCCGGTGGCCGTCGGATGGGTCGCGAACCAGGAGGAGTCGGCGAGCGGCACGAACCTGCTGCTGGCGGGCGTCACGCTCGTGGCGGTCCTGGCGTTCAACCGGTTCCTGTCCGGGTTCTGGAGCAGGGTCGCACTGTTGCTGGGACTCGTGCTGGGCACGCTCGTAGCCTGGCCGCTGGGCGAGGTCGACACGTCGACACTCGCGGAGGCGCCCGCGTTCGGCATCGTCACGCCGTTCCACTTCGGCGCGCCCGCGTTCGACATCGCGGCGATCGTGTCCATGGCGATCGTGGCGCTGGTGATCATGGCCGAGAGCACCGCGGACATGCTCGCCCTGGGCGAGATCGTCGAACGCCCCACGTCCGAACGCACGCTGGCGGACGGGTTGCGCGCCGACGGGTTCGGCACCGCCGTGGCAACCGTCTTCGGCGGCTTCGCCTGCACGGCGTTCGCGCAGAACGTCGGCCTCGTCGCACTGACCCGCATGGTCAGCCGGTATGTCGTCGCGGCCAGTGGGCTGATCCTCGTGCTGCTGGGCATGTTCCCCGTGACGGGCGGAATCGTGGCGCTCGTGCCGCAGCCGGTGCTCGGCGGCGCCGGACTGGTGCTGTTCGGCAGCGTGGCGGTGTCCGGCCTGCGGACGCTCGCCAAGGCCTCGTTCGAACGCCCCGCCAACGTGACCATCGTCGCCGCGGCCCTCGGCATCGGCCTCATCCCCATCGCGGCGCCCGAGTTCTACGCCGGATTCCCGTCCGCTCTCCGCACCGTGCTCGACTCCGGCATCAGTGCGGGCTGCCTCGCCGCCGTGATCCTCAACCTCGTGTTCGGCGACCGCGTGCGACGGTCCACTCCGGACACCGCCGGGGACCCGGAGCCTGCCGACCGGCCTGCCACGGCACGTGCCGACTCCGGGGAACCCGCGGACGAGGCATGATGCGTACCTCGGCGACCGGCCGGGTACGCCGAGGGACATGGCGAGTGACGCGGCGGAGTTCGTTCCCGACACCCGTGAGCTGTCGGCACTGGCCCGCGCCGTGCGGGACTGCCGCGGCTGCGAGCTCCACGCGAACGCGACCCAGGCCGTGTTCGGGTCGGGTCCGGTGCGGGCACGGGTGATGGCGGTCGGCGAACAACCCGGCGACCGCGAGGACGTCGAGGGAGAACCGTTCGTCGGCCCTGCGGGCCGCAACTGGACCGCGCCTTCGTGGACAGCGGATTCGACCGCGAGGACCTGTACCTGACGAACGCCGTCAAGCACTTCAAGTTCGTTCCGCCCGAGCGCGGCAAACGGCGGATCCACCAGAAACCGTCCCGGAGCGAGGTCGTCGCGTGCCGGCCGTGGCTCACGGCCGAGCTGGCCGCCGTAGGCCCGGACCTGGTGGTGCTGCTGGGCGCGACGGCGGCGCAGGCGGTGTTCGGCACGTCGTTCCGTGTGACGCAGCGACGCGGCGAGGTGCTCGACCTGCCGGACGACACCGTCTCGGACGAGGCCGCCGGAGGGCCTGTGCGAGCGGTGGCGACCGTGCACCCGTCGTCGGTGCTGCGGTCCCGCGACCGCGACGCCGACTACGCGGCACTCGTCGACGACCTCCGGCGGGCGCGGGAAGCCCTGTAGGCCGGTGCCGGCGTCCGGGTCGTCCTACGTGGCCGGGCGGCGGCTCCCCGACACGGCACCACGGTCCCCTGGAAACGCGGTCACGGGGCAGCGCGTCGACGAGGAGCGGTGGTCGGACGGGAGCAACACGGAGGCTGTTCCGGCGGACCGGCTACCGGGACGCGTCTCCGCCGTGGCCGCCCGCGGTGTCGTCGTCTGCCGCTCCACCTGCTGCCGGGTCGTCGCGGACGCCGTCGTCGGCCGGAAGGCCCGCGAGTTCCCGCACCAGGCCCCGGAACTCGGTCAGCGTGATCGCGTTGTCGGGTTCGGCGACGGCGGTCTCGACGCGGCGCAACCGCTGGGCGGCCAGGCGTTCGCCGAGGGTCACGTCCAGGGGCAGGAACGTCATCGTCGTGCGGGAGAAGTGGTCGACCTCGCACAGCAACGGGTGGTGCACCGCGACGTCGACGAGGCCGGCGTCGTCGTCGACCTGCGCCACGACACGCACGGCGCCGAGGTCGAACCGCTGTCCCGCGAAGTTCACCGCGACACCCGCGGGGTCGGGCACGGGCGGCACCGAGTCGTGGAACTCCCAGATCGCGTCCTCCGGCGGAGCGGCCTCCCGCCACGCGTCGGTGTAGGGCCGCAGTTCCGGATCCTCGCGACTGCTGACCACGAGCGCGTAGATCGCGCGGCTGCCGCGGTCGACGCTGAACTGCAGCCCGGGGTGCACGGCCGCCACCGGTTCGACGAGCAGGTTCTCCGCGCGCTCGGTGTCGCCCTCTCCCAGGGCCGCGCTCAGATGCGGCAACAACTCGGCCCACGTCGACCAGAACTCCGCCGCCGCGGCGTGCGGATCGTCCGGGACGGGCTGCTCTGGCCACGGCGTGCGCGGGTCGGGCGCGTCCCCGACCGGCGCGCTCTCCGTAGCGGCCTCGGCGCCGTCGTCACCCCGGCGCGCGTCGCCGCCGGAACCGGACCGTTTCCTGCGGAACCATGCCACGATGTCCCCTCCTACCAGCGTTCCGGCGGTTCGACGAATGCCCTGCCGACGTCGCGGGTCAGCGCGAGAGCGCGGCGCAACCAGTCCCCGGTCGCGCCCGCGAGCCCGCACGTCGGGGTCACGAGAGCACGTTCGGCCAGGATCGACCGGTTGAACCCGAGCCGGTCGACGAGGTCGAGCGCGGGCCGCGCCACTCGCGACAGCTCGGGCCACACGGCGGGCGGTTCGGCCGGAATCAGCCCGAGCCCCAACTGCACGCCTGCGTCCCACGTCTCGCCGAGCTCGTCGAGCAGGCTGCCCGGCGCACCGTCGAGCAACGTCGCGTCGAGGGCGATCGCGTGCGCACCCGCCGAGCGCAACAGCGCCACGGGTGGCCTGCGCGCGCAGCAGTGCACGACGACCGGGTTGCCGGTGATCTCGGCCGTGCGCGTGATGACGTGGTGCAGCAGTTCGCGGGCCTCGGGTTCGGGAACCGCGCCCACCGTGCCGTAGCCGGACGGCGTCGGCAGCGAACCCGCGAGTACGTCGGGCAGCGTCGGCTCGTCGAACTGCACCACGACACCGGCACCCGTGCGTTCCGACAGCTCGGCGACATGTGCGGCGAGCCCTTCGAGCAGGGACTCGACGACGTCGCGGGTGGCGCCGTGGTCGGTCAGCACCCGGCGCCCGCGGGCGAGCTCGATACCCGCGGCGGCCGTCCACGGGCCCGCGACCTGCGTCTTCACGGCCCACGGCGTGGCGCCCGCGTGGGCGGCCGCCTCGGTCACCGCGTCGACGTCCCAGCGCCGCAGGTCCACCGCGCGCCGGTGATGACGCCCGGGCCGGTCGGTGATGCGGTAGGCCGTCGGCACGACGTCCACCGCGATGTCGACCAGCAGCCCGGCGGTGCGCCCGATGAGGTCCGCGCCGACCCCGCGGTCGGGCAACTCCGGTACATGAGGCAGGTCGGGCAGTTCCCCGAACACGATCGCCGCCGCCTCGGCGATGTCCGTGCCCGGCATCGATCCGATCCCCGTCGCCACGCCGCTCGGCCACACTCGCTGTTCCACGGACCCGATTGTTTCCCATTCGCCCGTCGCCTCGTCGCGGCACCCGCCGATCGACGGCAGACCGCCCCCGCACCGGGTCGGCGCGGGGTCAGCGGGTAGGCGTCAGCGGGTCGGGGTCAGCAGCGCGGCGAACCGCTCGGCGCCGGGGGACTCGATCGGGAAGTGGCCTGCCGCCTCGAGCGGAACGTACTCCTTCGACGCGGCGATCCGGTCGAAGAAGCGCAGGCTGAGCTCCGCAGGGGTCCAGCGGTCGGCGGCCGGGTGCGCCAGCACCACGTGCGGTCCCGTCGCCGCCTCCGGTTCGACCGCGGGCGCCGACTCGAAGAAGCTCCGGAAGAAGCCGAGCGGCATCCGGTTGCCGCCGCCCCGCCGGTCGGCCAGCACGACGTCGACCAACTCGGGGTCGTTGGCGATCGCGCCCATGTCGGTGAGCCACCGCAACGGTACCGGGGCGCCCGCCAACGGCCCCGCGGCGAGCCGCAACAGCGGCCCGGCGACCGCACCCAGCCACGGGTGGCGCGCCGCGGTCCTGCGCGCGTCGACGTCCCTGGGATCCAGCAGGCACGTCACGATCAGGCGGTCCACACCACCGACCCGCGTGGCGGCCTCGTACGCGAGCATTCCGCCCATGCTCGCGCCGACCAGGTGCAACGGGCCGTCGTGGGCCTCGCGCTCGGCCGACGTCAACGCGCACACCATGTCGACCCAGTCCGGGTAGCGGATCGCCGACCTGTCGGCCACGCGGGTGCGTCCGTAGCCGGGCAGGTCGGGGACGACGACGTGGATCCCGCGGGCGGCGGCGAGCGCCGCGTACGGCCACATCAGCGCGGCATGCCCACCCGCGCCGTGGAGGACGACCGCCCGCTCCGGCGCGGCGGGATCGCCGATGCGCTCCACGTGGACGTCGGTACCGCGCCACCGCCACCACGTCGACACGCGCCGCGGCGGCTCCACGCGCAGCCCGGAGGGCAGGAAACGCCGGTAGACTTCGTGCATACGCCCATTCCAGCTCCGTTGGCGATGCGGGACAACTCGCGTTGGGACCGCCGTGGACACGCCCAGAAAACGCCCCCGTCAGCAGCGATCCCGGTTCACGGTCGATGCCGTCCTCGACGCGGCTGCTCAGGTTTTCGACCGCGAAGGCATGGCGGCGACCACCAATCGCATCGCCGAACGCGCGGGCTACTCCATCGGCACGCTGTACCAGTACTTCCCCAACAAGATGGCGTTGCTGGGCGCGCTGGCCGAGCGGCACCTCGACGACGCGGCCGCCGGACTGCACGGCACGTTCGCCGAACTCGACGACTCCCGACCGGGCTGGGAGGACACCGTCCGGGTACTCACGGCGAGGTTGGCGGCGCTGCACGCCGACCGGCCGCGGCTGCACACCGTGCTGTACGACCTGGCCCCACGCGTGCCCGATGGCGTGGCACGCCTGCACGCACTGCACGCCGAGGCCACGACCGCTCTCGCCCGGCACGTGCGCCGGTGCGGAGTCGCCCCTGCCGGTGACGCCGGTGGCGATGGCGGTGCCGACCGCGATGGCGGTGCCGGCGAGCAGGAGCGGGCGGACCGCACGGCGGCACTGTTGGTCCAGACCGCCGAGGTCACCCTCCGCCGCATCGTGCTCGCCGACGCCGTGTCCGGCACCGACGCCGACGACGTCGCCGCACGTCTCGCCGAGGCGCTGCTGGCCCTCGTCCCCGCACCTACCCGCTGAAGCGGTCCCGTAGCTCCCGTTTGAGGATCTTGCCCGACGCGTTACGCGGCAGGTCGTCGACGAAGTGCACCTGCTTGGGCACCTTGAACGTCGCCAACCGGTCCTTGACCCACTGCGTCAGCTCGTCCCCCGCGGGCGCGCCGCCGCCCTTCGGGACCACCACTGCGGTGATGGCCTCGATCCACTTCTCGTCGGGCAGGCCGACCACGGCCACCTCGCCGACGTCCGGATGCGTGTACAGCGCGTCCTCGACCTCCCGCGAGGCCACCATGACACCGCCGGTGTTGATCACGTCCTTGATGCGGTCGACGACGAAGACGTAGCCCTCCTCGTCCACCCGCACCAGGTCGCCCGAGTGGAACCAGCCACCGTCGAACACTTCCGCCGTCTCCTCCGGCTTGTCCCAGTAGCCGAGGCACAACTGCGGGGACCGGTAGACGATCTCGCCCTCGCCGCCCGGCGGGACGTCCTGACCGTCGGCGTCGACGACCCTCGCCTCGACGAACAGTGCGGGACGGCCCGCCGACTCGGGGCGGGTCTCGTGGTCCTCGGGCCGCAGCACGGTCGCCAGCGGGCCGATCTCCGACTGGCCGAAGCAGTTGTAGAACCCGAGTTCCGGCAGCTTCTCGCGGAGCCGCTGCAGAATCGGACCGGGCATGATCGACGCGCCGTAGTACGCCTTGCGCAGCGCGGAGAGGTCACGGTCGCCGAAGTCCGCGTGGTTGGCGATCGCCACCCACAGCGTCGGCGCGGCGAAGAACGCACCGTGCCGGTCGTCGGCCATGCGGCGCAGCACGTCGGCCGGGTCGGGGGTTTCGACGATCGTGTTGGTGGCACCGACCGCCAGCCACGGCATGAGGAACACGTGCATCTGCGCCGAGTGGTACAGCGGCATGACGTGCAGCGGCTCGTCGTCGGCCGCGAGGTCCAGGTCGACGATGCACGAGAGGTACTCGTGCACGAGCGCGCGGTGCGTCATCATCGCGCCCTTGGGCTTCGACGTCGTACCGGACGTGTACAGCAGCTGGGCCAGGTCGGTGTCCGAGACCGGGGTGTCGAGCACGGCGTCGAGGTCCGCGGTGTCGCCGGCGCTCGCGACCGCCAACAGCGAGTCGTCCGGGGTGTCCCGCAGCGGCAGGATGCGCTCGACGGACAGGTCGAGGGCGTCGAGGTTTCCGCGCAGCTGCGGGTCGGTCAGCACGACGCGACTGCCGGACTGGGTGATCAGGTAGGCGAGCTCGTCACCGGTGAGGTTGTAGTTGACGGGCACGTGGACCAGCCCCGCGCGGGCACATGCGAGGAAACCGATGAGGAAGGCGTCGGAGTTCCTGCCGTAGGCGGCGACGCGGTCACCGTGGCGCAGGCCCAGCGACAGCAGGTGCGCGGCGGCACGGGTGACGGCGGCGTCCAGCTCGGCGTAGGTCCACGCGCGGTCGGCGAACCGGATCGCCACGCGATGCGGCGTCCGCGAGGCACTGCGCCGCGGGATGTCGGCGATGGTGCTGGCCCGGATCCCACCCGAAGCGGCACCGTTCGCGACGGCGCCACTCCTCGCGACGGTGCCACTGTTCGTGATGGCGCTGTCCGTGATGGCGCTGCTCGCCGTGTCGGGCCCTACGTTCGACATTGAACTCCTCCGTGATCGCGACGCGGTCGACCGTGCGTCGTCAACGCGATCATCCCCCAACCGGACGAACCGTTCAACACCCTCGAACCTCCCCCACCGTGTTGCAGCTCCAGGGGCCCGTGTTGCGGATTCAAGGGCTCGTGTTGCAGCTCCAGGGGATCGTGTTGCGAGTGCGCGGGATCGTGTTGCAGTGCCAGGGGATCGTGTTGCGGATTCGGGGTCGGGTCGGCAGCTCCCGGGGACCACGTCGGGACCTGACGAGCACCACCCGGCGGCCCGGGCCCTGCGCACGCGCGAGGGGGCGGGACGGCGAGACGACGGGCGAGAACAACACGACCCCGGCCAACCACCACCGGCCCCGGAGGCACAACACGGTCCCCCAAAGCGCAACACGGTCCCCCGAGAGCACAACACGGGCCCCGAGAAGCGCAACACGCGAGGGCAGCGGGTTGCTTCGTGGCGGGTTACGCCGTGGCGGCGATCTTCGCGCTACCGAGGACGACGTCGCCCGCCTCGGCGTCGGGGCGGTAGAGAACGGCGACCTGGCCCGGCGCGACCCCGGTGAGTGGTTCGCGCAGTGACATGCGCACCGCGTCGCCGTCGGCCTCGGCCACGGCCGGTGCCATGCCGCCGTGTGCGCGCACCTGTACGACGCACTCGGTCGGGCCGGACAGCGGCTGCTCCGACGGCCAGATCGCGCGGTCGGCATCGATCGTGGACACGGCCAGTTCCTCCGACGAGCCGACCTTCACGGTCCCGGACACCGGTTCGAGCGAGAGCACGTACCGCGGCTTGCCGTCGGCGGCGGGCGCGTCGATGCCGAGACCCTTCCGCTGGCCGACCGTGAAGCCGTGAACCCCGGTGTGCTTGCCGAGCACGGCACCCGTCTCGGCGTCGACTAGGTCACCGGGACGCTCGCCGAGCCGGTTCTCGAGGAACTTCTTCGTGTCACCATCGGGGATGAAGCAGATGTCGTGGCTGTCCGGCTTCTCGGCGACGGCGAGACCGCGCTCGGCCGCTTCCTCACGCACGTCGGGCTTACGTGAATCGCCGAGCGGGAACATCGCGTGCCGCAGTTGTTCCGGCGTGAGCGACGCCAGCACGTACGACTGGTCCTTGTGGTCGTCGGCGCTGCGGCGCAGTTCCGGCACGCCGTCGGACACGGACAGCCGGGCGTAATGGCCGGTGCACACCGCGTCGAAGCCGAGCGCGATCGCCTTCTCCAGCAACGCCTCGAACTTGATCTTCTCGTTGCAGGTCACGCACGGGTTGGGGGTCCTGCCCGCGGCGTACTCGCCGACGAAGGTCTCCACGACCTCCTCGGTGAACCGCTCGGCGAAGTCCCACACGTAGAACGGGATGCCGAGGATGTCGGCGGCCCGCCGGGCGTCGCGGGAGTCCTCGACGGTGCAGCACCCGCGCGAGCCGGTGCGGAGCGTGCCGGGCTTCGCCGACAACGCCAGGTGCACACCCGTCACGTCGTGTCCGGCCTCGACGGCACGCGCCGCCGCCACCGCCGAGTCCACGCCCCCGCTCATCGCGGCCAGTACGCGCATCGGCTCATGCCTCCTGCTTCTGCTTGCGCATGCCGGCGAGACCCGCCTGGCGTGCCCTGTCGACGGCGCCGCGCAGTTCCCGCGCCAGCGCGTCGACGTCGTCCCTGGTGGATGTGTGGCCCAGCGAGAACCGCAACGAACCGCGGGCCGCCGTCTCGTCGGCGCCCATCGCGGTGAGGACGTGGCTCGGTTCGGCCACGCCCGCGGTGCACGCCGAGCCGGTGGAGCACTCGATGCCCTTCGCGTCGAGCAACATCAACAGGCTGTCGCCCGCGCAGCCGGGGAACGTGAAGTGCGCGATGCCCGGCAGCCGGTCCGGCGAGTCGTCGGGCAGGCCGTTCAACACGGCGTCCGGCACCTCGGCACGCACGGCGGCGATCAGGTCGTCGCGGAGCTTGCCCATGCGGTCGGCGACCTCGTGGCGGCCTGCGACCGAGACCCGCACCGCCGTGGCGAACGCGTGGATGCCGGGCACGTCCAGCGTCCCGGAACGCACCTCACGCTCCTGCCCACCGCCGTGCAACAGCGGCACGGCCGTCGCCGACCGGTCCAGCAGCAGCGCGCCGACGCCGTAGGGCCCGCCGATCTTGTGGCCGGTGAGCGTCAGCGCCTGCGCCCCAGAGGCCGCGAACCCGACGTCCACACCGCCGACGGCCTGTACCGCGTCGGTGTGCAGCGGGACCTCGTACTCCGCGCAGACGGCCGCGAGTTCGGCCACCGGGTTGACGGTGCCGACCTCGTTGTTCGCCCACATGACGGTGGCGAGCGCGATGTCGTCGTGGCCTTGCTCGAAGGCGGCACGCAGCGTCTCCGGGCGCACCCGGCCGCACTCGTCGACCTCGAGCCACGTCAGCTCGGCGCCCTCGTGGTCGGCCAGCCAGTGGACGGCGTCGAGCACGGCGTGGTGCTCGACGGCGCTGACCAGGATCCGCCTGCGCGCGGGATCGGCGTCCCTGCGAGCCCAGAACGTGCCCTTGACGGCGAGGTTGTCGCTCTCCGTCCCACCGCCGGTGAAGATCACCTCGGACGGGCGGGCGTCCAGCGCCTCGGCCACCACCTCCCTGGCCTCCTCGACGACGCGTCGTGCCCGGCGCCCCGAGGAATGCAACGATGACGCGTTGCCCACGGTGGACATCGCGTCACTCATCGCCGCAATGGCGTCCGGCAACATGGGGGTGGTCGCCGCATGGTCGAGGTAGGTCATCGCCTTTCCAGGGTAGTCGGGCCGTCACGGCGAACGCTGCGGCATCGCTCACTGGCCACTGCCCTGCCGTCGCGCTCCCGCGAGCGCGCCTCCCACCGCGGCCAGGAACGTCAGCGAGGCGGCGAGCACCACGATCGGCCCACCGGGCGCCGCCGCGGACCCGAACACGCCGAGCAACACCCCGCCGAAGCCGATGACCAGGGCGGACGTCACCCAGTCGCCGAGCTGCATGGCCGAGCTGGCGAACCCGCGTTCCGCCTCGGCTGCGCGCCGCAGCATCAGGACCTGCACCGACGGGAACGCCATACCCATCCCGGCGCCGGCGACGACCGCCGCCACGAACGCCACCCATCCGGGGCAGCCCGGCACCGCGACGCAGCCGAACAGCACCACCCCGGTCCCGACCAGCACGAATCCCGCCCGCACCAGCCGGTCGCGGTCCCAATCGGGGAAGCGGCCCTGCACCGCGGACCCGGCCGACCAGCTCAGCGCCGAGACGGTCAGCGGCAGGCCCGCGAGCGCGGGCCCGTAGCCGTGCACGCCGGTCATGGTCAGGGGGAGGAACGCCTCCATCCCGGCGAAGGTGCTCGCCAGCAGCGCCCGCGAGCGCACCAGCCCGCCGAGTCCGCCCCGGTCGGTGAGCGTCCCCGCGGGCAGCAGTCTGCGCAGCGCGAACGCAACCGAGGCCAGCCCCGCCGCGCCGTAGCCGAGCGCGAGCAGCGACGGGTGCTGCGCGGCCCACGTCAGCGCCGCCACCCCCGCCGCGGCCGTGACGGCGGCGGGGACGCTCGCCACACGGCCCCTCGGCGGTGGCCGGTACGTCGCGATGCGGCGTGTCACCGGCACCAGCAGACCCAGCCCCACGACGACGAGCGGCACCAGTCCGTGGAACACCCACCGCCAGCCGACGGTGTCGGTGACCACCCCGGCGACCGACGGGCCGACCACGGCGGGCAGCACCCAGGCCGCCGCGTTGGCCGCGTAGATCACCGGGCGTTCGGCGTCGGTGAACACGAGCGCGATCAGCAGCGACGTGGCGACCAGCACGGTGCCGGTGCCCAGCCCCTGCAGGAACCGTCCCGCCAGCAGCACGGCCATGTTCGGCGCGAACCCGGCCGCCAGCAGACCCGCGAGGAACACGACCGGACCGCCAAGCAGCGACGGCACCGGGCCCCGGCGGTCGCACACGCGGCCGGACAGCACCGTCGCCACCACGCTGGCGACCAGGAACGCCGTGAACGGCCACGAGTACAGCCCGCCGCCGTCGAGGTCGGCGACCATCGTGGGCATCGCCGTGGCGACGCCGAGGTTCTCGAACGCCATCAACGTGACGAGCAGCAGCACGCCCGCCGTGGTGGTCCGGTGTTCGGGGCTCCACAGCACACTGCTCCGCGGACTCCGCGGTTCCGGTGCGGTCGTCGTCATGCCGGTAACACTGCAATCTCGAGCGCACTGGAGGTCCAGTGGCGATCTCCGGAGACACGACGACGTCGGGAGGCACGGTGGTCTCCGGCGGCACGGCGCTCCCCGGCGTCACGTCGACACGGGGCGGGAACGGTCGACGCGCCGGGCGGGAAATGGCGGAAACCGCTCCTGCGGCGGCATCGGCCGTCGTAGCCTGCTCCGGTGGACACCTTCCCCGTCGCGGCGGTGTGCGCCCGCGAAGGCATCGCCGACCTTCCGGTGCACCCGTTGCCCACCGGTTCGCTGCCGGTCTTCGCGGTCGGCGACGCGCTGGTCCTGAAGGGATATCCCGCCGACGACATCGACGAGGCGCTCACCGAACTGGCGACCCTCAGGGCCGTCGACGGCAGGCTGGACGTCGCGACGCCCCGCGTCGAGGCCGAGGGCGAGGTCGACGAGTGGCGCTACATCGTGATGCGCCGACTGCCGGGTGTCGACCTCGCGACGGCCTGGCCTTCGATGTCCACATCGGACCGGGTGCGACTGGTGCGCGAGCTCGGGGGTCTACTGGCACAGCTCCACGCGGTTCCGTCGCCGGACCTGTGGCCCGCGGACTGGCCGCGATTCCTGGCCGACCGCCGCAGCGGGGTGATGGCCCACCAGGGCGGACTGGGACTCGCCGAGCTGTGGCTCGAGCAGATCCCCGCCTTCCTGGACGCGGTCGATCTCGGCGAGGCGGAACCGGTGCTGCTGCACACCGAGGTCATGCCCGAGCACGTGTTCGTCGACCCCGACACGTTCGCGCCGACGGGACTGCTCGACTTCGAACCCGCGATGCGGGGCGCGCCGGAGTACGAGTTCTCGTCGGTCGGCGTGTTCCTCACGGCGGGCGACACGGACCTGCTGCGGGAGCTGTTGCTCGGGTACGGCTACGCCGCGGCCGACCTCGACGAGGACCTGGCCCGCAGACTGCTGGCCTACACGGTGCTGCACCGGTACTCGAACCTGTCGACGTACCTGCGACTGCTGCCCGCCCCGGACGAGCCGACGCTCCCGGCACTCGCCCGCCGCTGGTTCCTGCCCACCTGAGCCGCCCCGGAGCGCGGGCCGAGCGAGGTCGAGAACCTCCCCCTCACTCGAACGGATGGCGCCGACTCAGTGGTTGATCAGTGGGCACGCGGGGTGCGAGGCTCGGATCCGTCCGCAACGGAGCGCGACGCGGCGTCGGCCGCGCGACGACACCTGGAGCTCACCGATGACACTCGGAGCCCCGACGACACCTGGAGCTCACCGATGACTCCCAGCTCGCCGAAGACCCAGTACCTGAACGAGACCGTGTTCACCTGGGGTGCGACGCCGCTGAAGTTCGGCGCGGGCGCGGTCGACGAGATCGGCTGGGACCTCGCGCAGCTGGGCGCGCAGCGTGTGCTGATCGTCACCGACCCCGACGTCGCCGCGACCGGTGTGCCGCAGCGCGTGGCCGACGCGGCGAAGGCGGGTGGACTGACCGTCGAGATCTACGACCGGGTGCACGTCGAGCCGACCGACCGGAGCGTCCGCGACGCCATCGAGTTCGCGAGCGATGCCACGTGGGACGGGTTCATCGGCGTAGGCGGCGGTTCGGCCATCGACACGGCCAAGGCGGTCAACCTCTTCACGACGTATCCGGCGGATCTCTACGACTACGTCAACAAACCGATCGGCCAGGGCAAGGCACCCGAGGGCCCGCTGAAACCGCTCGTCGCGGTTCCGACCACGGCGGGCACCGGTTCGGAGACGACGCCCGTGTGCGTCATGGACTTCCTGGACCTGCAGGTCAAGTCCGGCATCAGCCACGCGCACCTGCGGCCGAACCTCGCCGTGATCGATCCGCTGCTGACCCTGTCGATGCCGCCGGAGGTCACCGCGGCGAGCGGCATGGACGTGCTGTGCCACGCGCTCGAGTCCTACACCGCGCGCCCGTTCCACTCGTTCCCGCGGCACACGCCGGAGACGCGCGTGGCCTACAACGGCTCGAACCCCATCTCGGACGCCTGGACCGAGCAGGCGCTGCAGCTGCTGGCGCGGTCGTTCCGCAAGGCGGTCCTCAACGGCGGCGACCTCGACGCGCGCACCGACATGATGCTGGCCGCGACGTTCGCGGGCATGGGGTTCGGCAACGCGGGCGTGCACGTGCCGCACGCGTGCGCCTATCCGATCGCGGGCCGGGTGCGCGAGTACCGGCCCGCCAACTATCCGCAGGAGCTCGCGCTCGTGCCGCACGGCGAGTCCGTGTCGCTCACCGCGCCCGCGGCGTTCCGTTTCACCTTCCCCACCGACCCGGGCAAGCACCTGCGTGCCGCCGACATCCTCGACCCGCGCGCACGGCAGGCCACCACCGACGACCGCGAGCGCCTGCCCGCGGCGCTGACGTCGTTGATGCGCGACATCGGTATCCCCAACGGGCTGTCCGGCGTCGGCTACGGCCGGTCCGACATCGGCGCGCTCGTGGAGGGGACGATGCAGCAGCAGCGACTGCTGGCCGTCGCACCCCGCACGGTGCGGGAGGAGGACGTCGAGGCGGTTCTCACCGAGTCGCTCGAGAACTGGTGACCCCGCGACGCCTACGGTGGGCGCCGTGAGCGATCCCGTCAACGAAGCCGTAACGCCCGCCGACCCGTCCTCGACCGGCACGCCGCAGGCCGCCGAACGGACCGGCACCGCGCCCGCCGACGTCGAGCGGCTCGCCGCCCGGCTCCGCACCGCGGTGACCGGCGACGTGGAGGCCGATCCGACCGCGCGTGCCGTGTTCAGCATGGACGCGTCGAACTACCGCCACGTCCCGCGTGCCGTCGTGTTCCCGCGCGATGCCGACGACGTGCGAGCGACCCTGCGCGTCTGCCGGGAACTCGGCGTGCCGATCACGGCACGCGGGGCGGGCACGAGCATCGCGGGGCAGGCCGTCGGCGAGGGCGTCGTGCTCGACCACACGCGGTACATGAACCGCATCCTCGACATCGACCCCGAGGCGCGGACGGCGAGGGTGCAGCCCGGCGTCGTACTCGACGCGCTGCGCGCCGAGGCGTCCCGGTACGGGCTGACGTTCGGGCCCGACCCGTCGACGCACAGCCGCTGCACGCTCGGCGGCATGATCGGCAACGACTCGTGCGGTTCGCACTCGGTGGCGTGGGGCCGTACGACGCACAACGTCGTGGCGCTCGACGTGTTGGCCGCCGACGGGACGGCGATGTCGTTCGGACCCGGCGAGGCGCCCGACAACGCCCACACGCGGGCGCTGAGGTCGCTCGTCGACGACAACCTGGCCGCCATCAGGCAGGGCTTCCCGTCGCTGCCGCGCCGCGTCTCGGGCTACGCGCTGGACCGCCTGCTTCCCGAGAACGGGTTCGACGTCGCCCGCGCGCTCGTGGGCAGCGAGGGCACGTGCGCGCTGCTCACCGAGGCGACCGTGCGTCTCGTGCCCGCACCGGCCGTGCGGGTGCTGCTCGTCGCCGGGTACGCCGACGACGTCGCCGCCGCCGACGCCGTGCCGCACGTCCTGCCGCTCGAGCCCCTCACGTTGGAGGGAATGGGGTCGGACATGATCGACGCCCTGCTGGTGCGCGGCCGCAGGCCCGCCGCACTGGACCGGCTGCCCGAGGGCGGTGGCTGGCTGTTCGCCGAGATCGGCGGCGACGACCTCGCCGATGCACGGGCCCGCGCGGAACGGATCGCCGCCACGCTGAGGAGCGAGACGGGCGCCACGACGTCGATCGCCGACGACCCCGCCGACCAGAAACAGCTGTGGTCGATCCGCGAGGCCGCCTCGGGCATCGCCACCCGCATTCCCACGCCGGAGGGCAGCGCCGAGGCGTGGCCGGGTTGGGAGGACGCCGCGGTGCCGCCGGAGCGGCTCGGGTCGTACCTGCGGGAGTTCCGGCGACTGCTCGTCGACCACGGCCTGCGCGGCATCCCCTACGGCCACTTCGGCGAGGGCTGCGTCCACGTGCGCATCGACTTCACGCTCACCGACGACGACGGCCGCGCGCGGTTCCGGTCGTTCATGGAGGACGCGGGCGACCTCGTCGTCGCGCACGGCGGTTCGCTGTCCGGCGAGCACGGCGACGGACAGGCCCGCGCCGAGCTCCTCCCGCGCATGTACTCACCGGAGATCCTGCGCCTGTTCGAGGCGTTCAAGGCGATCTGGGACCCCGACGACCTGCTGAATCCCGGTGTGCTCGTGCGGCCGCGGCCGATGGACGCCGACCTGCGGTTCGACGGCCCGGTGCGGGAACTGCCGCTCACGTTGAAGTACCCGCACGACGGCGGCAGTCTCGCCGTCGCGGCGCGCCGCTGCGTCGGCGTCGGCAAGTGCATCGACACCTCGACCGGTGTGATGTGCCCGAGCTACATGGCGACGGGCCGCGAGGAACACTCCACGCGCGGGCGCGCGAGAATGCTGTCGGAGATGATGCGCGGCGAGACCGTGCCGGACGGCTGGCGGTCCACCGAGGTGCGCGACGCGCTCGACCTGTGCCTGGCGTGCAAGGGGTGCCTGTCCGACTGTCCGGTCAATGTGGACATGGCCTCGTACAAGGCGGAGTTCCTGCATCAGCACTACCGGCGCCGCGTGCGTCCCGCGGCGCACTACTCGCTCGGGTTCCTGCCGCTGTGGTCCCGGTTGGCCGCCGTGGCCCCGCGGGCCGCCAACGCGGTACTCGGCTCCCGTGTCCTGTCGCGGGCGCTGACGCGGCTCGGCGGTATCGCGCCCGAACGTTCCCTGCCGCGCTTCGCGCGCCGTACGCTGCGGACACGCCTGCGCACCCGTGGGGAGGCCGCGCCGGCCACCTTCACCCGCCCGCGCGTGGTGCTGTGGCCGGACACGTTCACCGACCACTTCTCCCCCGAGGTCGGCCTCGCCGCGGCCCGGGTGCTCGACCACGCGGGGTTCGACGTCGTGCTGCCGCGTTCGTCGGTCTGCTGCGGATTGACGTGGATCTCGACCGGGCAGCTCGGCGTCGCCCGCACGGTGCTGCGCCGGACACTGAAGGTCCTCGGCCCGGAGATCGCCGCGGGCACGCCGATCGTCGCACTGGAGCCGAGCTGCCTCGCCGTGCTGCGCCACGACATCCACGACCTGTTCGACCCCGCGGAGATCGGCGGTGACGACGGCCGCATCAACGCCCTGACCCTCGCGGAGTTCCTCGAGCGGTACGCGCCCGACGTCGACTTCCCCGAGTTGGACCCGGGCGGGCCGACGGAGGCGATCACCCAGCAGCACTGCCACCAGCACGCCGTCGCGGGCAACGCCGCCGACCAGCGGGTGATGGCCAAGGCCGGGATCTCCTGCCGCACGCTCGACTCCGGGTGTTGCGGGCTGGCGGGCAACTTCGGCATGGAGCGTGGCCATTACGACGTGTCCGTCGCGGCCGCCGAACGGGTGCTCGTCCCCGAGGTCGAGGCCGCGTCCGACGACACGCTCGTCCTCGCCGACGGGTTCAGCTGCCGCACGCAGATCGCCGACCTCACGTCGCGGCGCGCGGTGCACCTGGCGGAGATCCTCGACCGTGCGCTGCGCAACCGGAGTCGCCGGACGTCCCGGTGACCGGAACAACGTCCTTGCCGCCTCGAACCCACGACCCGGAATGTGAGCCGCATGAACGCCATCGACACCGCCACCGTCGGGGACCTCGCGAAACGCCTGCGGCAGGCTTACGAGACCGGCACGCCGATCGACCCGCTCGTCGACGAGCGGCCGGGACTCACGATCACCGACGCCTACCGGATCCAGCAGGAACAGGTCCGGAGCTGGGTCGAGGCGGGCGAGACCGTCAAGGGCCACAAGGTGGGCCTGTCCTCGCCTGCGATGCAGCAGCAGATGGGTGTCGACCAACCGGACTTCGGCCATCTCACGAGTGGCATGTTCCACCTCGAGCACCGGCCGATCACGGCGCCGCTGCTGCAACCGCGCATCGAACCGGAGGTGGCGTTCGTCCTCGGCAGGGAGCTGACGGGGCCGGGCGTCACGGTGGCGGACGCGGCGAGGGCCGTCGAGTTCGTGCTGCCCGCGCTCGAGATCGTCGACTCGCGCATCCGTGACTGGAAGATCTCGATCGTCGACACCGTCGCCGACAACGCGTCCTCGGGCGGCGTCGTGCTCGGCACGAAGCCGACCCCGCTCTCGGCCGTCGACCTGCGGCTGACGGGCTGCTCGCTGTACCGGTCGGGCGAACTGCTGGGCACGGGCACCGGCAGCGCGGTGCTCGGCTCGCCGCTCAACGCCCTCGTGTGGCTGGCGAACACGATCGGCCCGCTCGGCATCTCGCTCGAACCGGGCCACGTCGTGCTGCCGGGGACGATGACGCAGGCCTTCCCCGTGCGCCCGGGCGAGACCGTCGTCGCCCACATGGACGGTCTCGGCGACGTCACGGCGGTGCTGGCTCCCGAATCGGAGTAATCGTGGTCCGCACCTGCAGAAAACTCGACCGTTTTCGCAGGTCACAGCGGAAGTTGTGGGATCAACCAGTTGACGGGTCGGTCGTCAATCCCGCAGTGTTGTATCCCACGAGCGCTCACTGAGAAGTCCCGATAACGGCGATTTCACATTACTGTCATAAGACCGGTTAACCCCGGGATGTTCAGCGCGCGCCGCACGCGGCAGGCGAACCCTGCCTGTGTCGGCGCGTGTCTGCGCACCAGCGCCGTTCGCCACCACGGACAGCGCGCGCCGGCTCATCCGAGCCAGACAGGATCCACACAACGGCGTGTGGTCGACGTTTCGGTGCCATGCCCGCCGCCGGAAGGTGGACGGGACGCCATCGACGAGTCCCCTACTGACCATCGCACCACCAGGCCGCACCGTTAGCCGACCGGACCACACCCCGGCCGGCTGGCAGCGCGGCCTGGCTGTGCCGAGCCAAGGAGGGCGGCAAGCCGTGACCCGCCACGCACCGCGTAAGCCGAACACCGGTCTCTACGACGAGCAGTACGAACACGACGCCTGTGGTGTCGCCTTCGTCGCCGACCTGTCCGGCCGTCCCGACCACGAGATCGTCAGAAAAGCCCTGGTTGCGCTGAGCAACCTCGAGCACCGTGGCGCGCGCGGCGCCGAGACCGAGACCGGCGACGGCGCGGGGATCCTGATCCAGATCCCGGACGCGTTCTTCCGCGAGGTCACCGACTTCGAACTGCCCGAACCCGGCACGTACGCCGTCGGCACCGCGTTCCTGCCGACCGACGAGCCCGCCCGCGGCAAGGCGATGTCGGCCATCGAGCGCATCGCCGCCGAGGAGCACCTCCGCGTGCTCGGCTGGCGCGACCTGCCGGTCGACGCCGAGCACGTCGGCCCGAGCGCCCGCGAGGCGATGCCGTACTTCTCGCAGGTGTTCCTCGGCTCGCAGCGGGACGGCGACCACGCGCTGACCGGACTCGACCTGGAACGCGCCGCGTTCGTCGTGCGCAAGCGCGCGGAACACCAGCTCGACGAGGCCGGCGTGTACTTCCCGAGCCTCTCGGCGCGCACCATCGTCTACAAGGGCATGCTCACCGAGCCGCAGGTCCCGAAGTTCTTCCCGGACCTGACCGACGAGCGCGTCGTCAGCGCGATCGGCCTCGTGCACTCGCGCTTCTCCACGAACACGTTCCCGTCGTGGCCGCTGGCACACCCGTACCGGTACGTGGCCCACAACGGCGAGATCAACACGCTCAAGGGCAACCGCAACTGGATGGACGCCCGCGAGTCGCAGCTCGACACCGACCTCATCCCCGGGCCGCTGCGCCGCATCTACCCGGTGATCACGCGCGGTGCGAGCGACTCGGCCTCGTTCGACGAGGTGCTGGAGATGCTGCACCTCGGCGGCCGGTCGCTGCCGCACGCGGTGCTGATGATGATCCCGGAGGCGTGGGAGAACCACGCCGAGATGGACCCGGCGCGCCGCGCGTTCTACGAGTTCCACGCCACGATGATGGAGCCGTGGGACGGCCCCGCCCTGGTGTCGTTCACCGACGGCACGCAGATCGGCGCCGTGCTCGACCGCAACGGCCTGCGGCCCGCGCGCTACTGGGTCACCGAGGACGGTCTGGTCGTCCTCGCCAGTGAGGCCGGCGTGCTCGAGCTGGACCAGTCGTCGATCGTGCGCAAGGGCAGGCTCGAACCGGGCCGCATGTTCCTCGTCGACACGGCCGAGGGCCGGATCATCGACGACGAGGAGGTCAAGGGCCAGCTCGCCGCCGAGAACCCGTACGCCGAATGGCTCGAGGCGGGCAGGCTGAAGCTCGACGAGCTGCCCGAGCGCGAGCGTGAGGTGCCGACGCACGCCTCGCTCGTACGCAGGCAGCAGGCGTTCGGCTACACGGCCGAGGAACTGGACGTGCTGCTCGAGCCGATGGCCCGCACGGGGGCCGAGCCCATCGGGTCGATGGGCAACGACTCCCCGGTCGCACCCCTCTCGAGCGGCCAGCGGCCGATCTTCGACTACTTCACGCAGCTGTTCGCCCAGGTGACCAACCCGCCGCTCGACGCGATCCGCGAGGAGCTCGTCACGGCGCTGGGCACGCAGCTCGGCTCGGAGCCCAACCTGCTGGAGGCGGGCCCGGAGCACGCACGCAAGATCGTCCTGTCGTTCCCGGTGCTCGACAACGACGACCTGGCGAAACTGGTCCATGCCAACGACGACGGCACCCTGCCCGAGTTCTCGTCGTACACCGTGCACGGCACCTACGACGCCGCGGGCGGCGGCGAGGCGCTGCAGCGCAGGCTGGACGAGATCCGCGCCGAGGTGTCCGAGGCGATCGCCGACGGTGCGCGGCTGATCGTGCTGTCGGACCGCGGGGTGGACGCCGAGCACGCGGCGATCCCGTCACTGCTGCTGACCGGCGCGGTGCACCACCACCTGGTGCGCGAGAAGAGCCGCACCCAGGTCGGGCTGATCGTCGAGTCCGGCGACGCCCGCGAGGTGCACCACATCGCGCTGCTCATCGGCTACGGCGCCGCGGCGGTGAACCCGTACCTGGCGATGGCCACCGTCGAGGAGCTCGCCGAGCAGGGCCGCGTCCCCGGCGTCACCGCCAAGGACGCGACCAGCAACCTCATCAAGGCGCTCGGCAAGGGCGTCCGCAAGACGATGTCGAAGATCGGCGTGTCCACGGTGGCCTCGTACACCGGCGCGCAGATCTTCGAGGCGATCGGTCTCGGCTCCGAGGTCGTCGACACGTGCTTCACCGGCACCACGTCGCGGCTCGGCGGCGTCGGGTTCGACGTGCTGGCCCGCGAGGTCACCGAGCGGCACCGGCGCGCCTTCCCCGCCGACGACGTGCGGCCCAGCCACCGTGAACTCGCCACCGGTGGCGACTACCAGTGGCGCCGCGAGGGCGAGCCGCACCTGTTCAACCCGCAGACGGTCTTCAAGCTGCAGCACTCCACGCGGTCCGGCAAGTACGAGATCTTCAAGGAGTACACGAAGGCCGTCGACGAACAGGCCGAAGAGCTGATGACGCTGCGCGGCCTGTTCAAGTTCAAGGAGGGCGAGCGTCCGCCGGTGCCGATCGAGGAGGTCGAGCCGGTCTCCGAGATCGTCAAACGGTTCGCCACGGGCGCCATCTCGTACGGGTCGATCTCGGCCGAGGCGCACGAGACCCTCGCCATCGCGATGAACCGGTTGCAGGGCAAGTCCAACACCGGCGAGGGCGGCGAGGACGCCGAGCGGCTCTACGACCCGGAGCGTCGCAGTGCGATCAAGCAGGTCGCGAGCGGCCGGTTCGGGGTGACGAGCGAGTACCTCGTCAACGCCGACGACATCCAGATCAAGATGGCGCAGGGCGCCAAGCCCGGCGAGGGCGGTCAGCTGCCCGGCGGCAAGGTCTACCCGTGGATCGGCAAGACCCGGCACTCGACGCCGGGCGTCGGGCTGATCTCGCCGCCGCCGCACCACGACATCTACTCGATCGAGGACCTCAAGCAGCTGATCCACGATCTGAAGAACGCCAACCCGGCCGCGCGCATCCACGTGAAGCTCGTGTCCGAGGTCGGCGTCGGCACGGTCGCCGCGGGTGTGTCGAAGGCGCACGCCGACGTCGTGCTGATCTCCGGTCACGACGGTGGCACCGGCGCGTCGCCGCTGTCGTCGATCAAGCACGCGGGCGGTCCGTGGGAGCTCGGCCTGGCCGAGACGCAGCAGACGTTGCTGTCGAACCGGTTGCGCGACCGGATCGTGGTGCAGACCGACGGCCAGCTCAAGACCGGCCGTGACGTGCTCATCGCCGCGCTGCTGGGCGCCGAGGAGTTCGGCTTCGCCACCGCGCCGCTGGTGGTGTCGGGCTGCATCATGATGCGGGTCTGCCACCTGGACACCTGCCCGGTCGGCGTCGCCACGCAGAACCCCGCGCTGCGGGAGAAGTTCAGCGGCAAGGCGGACTACGTGGTGAACTTCTTCGAGTTCATCGCCCAGGAGGTGCGCGAGTACCTGGCGGCGCTGGGCTTCCGGTCCATCGCCGAGGCCGTCGGCCACGCGGAGCTGCTCGACACCCGCGACGCCGTCGACCACTGGAAGGCGGAGGGTCTCGACCTGTCGCCGATCTTCGAGGTTCCGGAGATCGAGCCGGGTGCGGCTCGCCACCAGGTCGTCGAGCAGGACCACGGGCTGGACGCGGCGCTGGACAACACGCTGATCCAGCTGGCGGAGGGCGCACTGCGGTCCGGTGATCGCGTGACGCTCGACCTGCCGGTGCGCAACGTCAACCGCACGGTCGGCACCATGCTCGGCCACGAGCTGACGAAGCAGTGGGGCGGCGAGGGCCTGCCGGACGACACGATCGACATCACGTTCACCGGTACGGCCGGGCAGGCGTTCGGTGCGTTCGTGCCGAAGGGCATCACGCTGCGGCTGCTCGGTGACGGCAACGACTACGTCGGCAAGGGCCTGTCGGGCGGGCGCATCACGGTGCGGCCGCCGCACGACGCGCCGATCGTGGCCGAGGACCACATCATCGCGGGCAACGTGATCGGTTACGGCGCCACGGGCGGTGAGCTGTTCCTGCGCGGCAAGGTCGGCGAGCGGTTCTGCGTGCGCAACTCGGGTGCGCTGGCCGTCGTCGAGGGCGTCGGCGACCACGGCTGCGAGTACATGACGGGCGGGCGCGTGGTCGTGCTCGGTCCGGCGGGCCGCAACTTCGCGGCGGGCATGTCCGGCGGTGTGGCCTACGTGCTCGACCTCGACCCGGTCCGCGTCAACGGTGAGATGGTCGACCTGGACGGCCTCGACGAGGAGGACGTCGAGGTCCTGCTCGAAGCCGTCGAGAAGCACTACACCGAGACCGGGTCGGCCGTGGCGCACGCGCTGCTCACCGATTGGGAGTCCGCACTGCCGCGGATCACGAAGGTCATGCCGAAGGACTACAAGCGTGTCCTGCAGGCGCGCGCTCAGGCGGAGCGCGACGGCAGGGACGTGAACGAGGCGATCATGGAGGCGGCTCATGGCTGACCCCAAGGGTTTTCTGAACACGCAGCGGGAGACGCCGAAGTCGCGCCCGGTGGACATCCGGATCAAGGACTGGCGTGAGGTCTACGAGGACTTCGAGCGTACGAAGCTCAAGGACCAGGCGGGCCGCTGCATGGACTGCGGCATCCCGTTCTGCCACCAGGGTTGCCCGCTGGGGAACCTGATCCCCGAGTGGAACACGTTGACGTGGCGGGACGACTGGTCCGACGCGATCGAGCGGCTGCACGCGACGAACAACTTCCCGGAGTTCACGGGCACGCTGTGCCCTGCGCCGTGCGAGACGGCGTGTGTGCTCGGCATCAACGACGACCCGGTGACGATCAAACGCGTCGAGATCTCGATCATCGACCGTGCGTGGGAGGAAGGCTGGGTCACGCCGCAGCCTCCGACGACGAAGACGGGTAAGAAGGTCGCGGTCGTCGGCTCGGGCCCGTCGGGCCTGGCGGCGGCTCAGCAGCTGACGCGCGCCGGGCACGACGTGGTCGTGCTCGAGCGGGCCGACGCGATCGGCGGGCTGCTGCGCTACGGCATCCCCGAGTTCAAGATGGAGAAGCACCGGCTGGACCGGCGTCTCGACCAGATGCGCGCGGAGGGCACGGAGTTCCGCACCAACGTGAACGTCGGCGTGGACGTCACCGCGGACGAGCTGCGCGCCCAGTACGACGCGGTCGTGCTGGCGGGCGGGGCGACGGCGTGGCGCGACCTGCCCGCACCCGGCCGGGAGGCGACGGGCGTCTACCAGGCGATGGAGTACCTGCCGCCCGCGAACAAGGTGGCCAGCGGCGAGCTCGACGTGTCGCCGATCGACGCGGCGGGCAAGGACGTCGTGGTGATCGGTGGCGGCGACACCGGCGCCGACTGTGTGGGCACGGCGCACCGGCAGGGCGCGAACTCGGTGACGCAGCTGGAGATCATGCCGAAGCCGCCGGAATCGCGCTCCGAGGCGCACCCGTGGCCGACGTACCCGATGATCTACCGCGTCTCCTCGGCCCACGAGGAGGGCGGCGAGCGGCTGTACTCGGTGAACACCCAGGAGTTCGTCGCCGACGACGACGGCAACCTGCGTGGGCTGCGGATCGTCGAGGTGCAGCGCTCCGAGAGCGGCGGGTTCGAACCGGTCGAGGGCAGCGAGCAGGAACTGCCCGCGCAGCTGGTGCTGCTGGCGATGGGCTTCGTCGGGCCGCAGAAGCAGGGTCTGATCGAGGACCTCGGTGTCGAGCTGGACGAGCGTGGCAACGTCGCACGGGACGCGGACTTCCGCACGAGCCTGGACAACGTGTTCGTGGCCGGCGACATGGGCCGCGGGCAGTCGCTGATCGTGTGGGCGATCGCCGAGGGCAGGTCGGCGGCCGCGGGCGTCGACGCGTACCTCACCGACCGGGACATGCTCCCGGCGCCGATCGCGCCGACGGACCGTCCGATCTCGTAACGCCACAGGTTCGCCCCGCGGCCAGTCGACACCGCAGGTTCGACACCGCAGATTCGGGTCGGCACCGCAGATTCGACACCAGCGGTTCGACACGAGCGGCTCGGCACCCCGCGGCGGGTGGGCTCGCGTTCCCGACGGGTCCCGCGCCCACCCGCCGCGTGTCGTACACCCATGCACGCGAGCCCTGCCCGTGTTGCGCCTCCCGGGGCCCGTGTTGTCGATTCCGGGGCTCGCGTTGCGGATCCCGGGGCTCGTGTTGCGGATTCCGGGGCTCGCGTTGCGGATCCCGGGGCTCGTGTTGCGGATCCCAGGGACCGTGGTGCGGTTTCCGGGGACTGCGTCGTGGGTCCCGGGCTCGTGGTGACGTCGGAACACACTGCGTCAGGTGCTGTCGGCACTGAGTCGCAGGTCTCGATTCGGCCACGTCGGGCGCAAAAATGTTCAGCATTGCTCAACATTCGTGCCACCCGATGTCCAACGGGGACGGAGAGACTCCGACGTATGTCCCCTTCCGGAGTATCCCGACGTTCCGTCCTGTCCGCCGCCGCCGTCACCCCCGCGGTCGTCGCGGCGTCCGGTGCCGTCACCACGGCGCCCGCACAGGCCGCCCCGCACGGCGGCCACCCGTCGCCCGACGGCGCGAGGTTCACGTTCGCCGTCCTGCCCGACATCCAGTACCTCATCGACGAGGGTGGTTCGGACCACGAACCGGCACGCGAGAGCCTGCGGTGGGCCGTCAAGGAGCGGCGCAACCGCAACATCGCCTTCCTCGCCCAGCTCGGCGACCTGACCGAACACGGCACCGAGGCCGAGATGCGCATCGCCGACACGGTCTTCCGCACCGGTATCGACGGCCGCCTGCCCTACAGCGTGCTGGCCGGCAACCACGACGTCGGCGGTGACGACCAGCGCGGCGACACGCCGTACCTGCGCACGTTCGGGCCGTCACGATTCGCGAAGTCGGACTCCTACGGCGGCTCGTCCCCCGACGGCTACAACAGCTTCCACACCTTCGACGGCGGCGGCCGCACGTGGCTGGTGCTGGCGCTCGACTGGCGCGTCTCCGACGCGGGAATCCGGTGGGCGCAGGGTGTTCTGGACCGGCACCCGACGTTGCCGACGATCCTGACGACGCACGACATCGTGTGGGCCGACGAATCCGGCGACGCCACGCTGTCCGATCACGGCAGGCACCTGTGGGACGGGCTGATCCGCGGCAACGACCAGATCTTCCTCGCGCTGGGCGGGCACTACTGGCCGTGCGGGCGGACGACGCTCACCAACGACGCGGGCAATCCTGTCCACGTCCACATCACGAACTACCAGGATCGCTACTACGGCGGCGCGGGCATGCTGCGGACGTACGCGTTCGACCTCGCGCGGGGCCGTATCGACGTCGAGACGTTCTCGCCGTGGTTGCTGGGCAAAAAGGACCGCACCCCGTTGGAGGCCGAGACGGTGGAGCTGACCGGTGACGTCGACCGGTTCAGCGTCGACATCCCCTTCACCGAGCGGTTCGCGGGATTCGCCCCGCCCGCGAACCCGCCGTCACGCCCCGCCTCCGAGGTGCTGGTCGCGGGCACGGCGGCGTACTGGCGGTTCGACGACGAGGGATTCGCCGACGCGGGCGAGGACGGCACACCGGTGGCGGGTGGCGCGGTGGCGCGTGACCTGTCCGGCAACGGCAACGACCTCGTCGCGCTGCGCCTCCACGACGGCCCGGCCGACGTGCTGAGGTGGTCGGCCGACCACCACGTCGGCGCTCCGGCCCACGCCAGTGTCCGGTTCGACGGCGGCAAGAACCCGAACCGCGGGGCGGTGCTGCACACCCGTTCGGGCGCGCCGGTCAACACGGCGACGTTCGAACGCGGCTACACCATCGAGACGTTCTTCCGCCTTCCCGAGCCGTTCGAGGGCGACCACGCGTGGATGGGCATCCTCAGCTGGGAGGGCCGCGCGGGCGAGGCGGGCAAGGACGGTGGCTACTCCACCGACGACGCCGTGTGCAGCCTGAACGTCACGAGCGAACGCTTCCTGCAATACGTCGTGTATCCGACGTCGATCAACGACGATCCCACGTGCTGGAGCCACGCCGTCCCGATCGGACGGTGGACGCACGTCGCGATCGTCAACGACGGCGACCACACGGTGGTTTACGTCGACGGGTCGAAGATCACCCGCAACGCGGCGCAGCGGTCGAAGGGCATCTCGACGGTCGGCAAACCGTTCGCGCTGGGCGGAACCCAGTCGGGCGGGCGCTTCGGACAGGGCTTCTACGGCCAGCTGGGCGACACGCGCATCGTCTCGAGGGCCCTGAGCCCGAAGGACTTCATGCTGCCCGGTTGACCGCTGACCATTCGACGACAGCGCATGTGCACGGCCCGCCGGTACGGACCGGCGGGCCATGCGCGGTCCCGGCACGGCACGTCGTAGAGAGTCGGGGCAGCAGCCGGTCCGGACGCAGAACACGCGGGACCGGACGCAGGACACGCGGTTCTGAATGCAGGACACGCGAGGGGCGGTCCGGGCCACACCGCGTTGACTTTCCGCGTCGGGCGGGCCTAGCCTCGAACGGCTCATGCGATGACGGCTGGAAGCCGGTGAGAACCCGGCACGGTCGCGCCACTGTGATCGGGCGTGTGCTCGAGACCGCACACCCCGTAGTCAGACCCACCGCCATCGCCACCGTTCCGACAGGGCCGCGACAAGCCCCAGGAGGTACCGCGATGTCGCAGACGCACGTCGTCTCCGTCCCCCGTTCCACCACCCGGCCGGGTGCCGTGCGCATCCCGCTGCGGGAGATCGTGCCGTGGGCGGTCTTCACCACCGTGCTGGCGCTACTCGTGCTCTTCTTCGTCACCACGGAGGCGGGCGCCGTCTCGCTGGTGTCGGACGGTCTGGTCCACGAGTTCGTCCACGACGGCCGGCACCTGCTGGCCTTCCCCTGCCACTGACAGGGCGGGGGAAACGATGATGAGGACCTTGCTGGTCCGCGGCATGCTCGCGGGTCTCACCGCCGGACTGTTCGCAGCCGTGTTCGCCTTCGTCGTGGGCGAACCTCCGGTCGACACCGCCATCGGGCTCGAGGAAGCAGGCGGCACCGAATCGCACGGCACGGCATCGCACAGCGCCGAATCCCACGCCGAGGCTCCCGGCCACGCGGCACCACCCGACCACACGGGATCATCCGGCCACGAAGCGGAATCCGGCTCCGCACACGGGCACGACCACGGTGACGACGCGCTCGTCGGCCGCGGGGTGCAGAGCACGGTCGGCCTGCTGACCGGTGTGACCGGGTACGCCGTCGCGGTGGGTGGGCTGTTCGCGATCGCGTTCGCCGCGGTGCAAGGCCGGGTGACCACGCTACGGCCCCGCGTGTCGGCGGCACTGCTCGCCGCGGGCGGCTTCGCCGTGGTGGTGCTGGTGCCGTTCCTGAAGTACCCGGCGAATCCGCCCGCGGTGGGCCAGGCCGGGACGATCGAGGACCGCACCGCCCTCTACTTCGGTTTCGTGGCGCTGTCGCTGGTCGCCGCGATGGTGGCGGTCGCCGTCGGCCGGGCGGTCGCCGACCGCGTCGGTGCCGCGAATGGCGGCCTGCTGGGTGTGGGCGCCTACGTGACCGTGATGGCCGTGGCCGGGGCGCTCCTGCCCGCGGTCGACGAGGTGCCGGACGGTTTCCCCGGCTCCCTGCTGTGGGATTTCCGGCTCGCCTCGCTCGGCACGCAGGTCGTGCTGTGGTGCGCGCTCGGACTCGCGTTCGCCGTGCTCGCCGAGAGGGCGATGGGCCCCGACGCGGCGCGGGGGCCCGGGAACGCCCGCGGCCGCGAAGGCCCTGCCGACGACCCGGTCGCGGTGCGTCAGTGACGCCGGATCGCGGCCACGCCGGCGGTGACGGCCAGCGACGCCAGCCCGACGAGCCGCGACAGGCGCACGGACCGTCCCAGGTCGGCGGCTCCGGGCGACGGTCCGTCACCCAGCGTGCCGCGGTTCTCGCTGCGCCCGCCGTAGACGTTGGTTCCGCCCAGCCGCACCCCGAGTGCGCCGGCGAACGCGGCCTCGACGGGGCCTGCGTTGGGACTCGGATGCCGATGGGCGTCGCGGCGCCACGCCCGCAGCGCACCGGACGGCCGCCCGCCGACGCCGGGTGCGGTGACGGCGGCGGCCAGCGCCGACAGCCGCGACGGGACGAGGTTCGCGACGTCGTCGGCCCGCGCCGCCGCCCAGCCGAAGCGTTCGTACCGGGCGGAGCGGTGACCGACCATCGCGTCGAGCGTGTTCAGTGCGCGGTAGCCGAGAAGCCCGGGCAGGCCCGCGAGCCCACCCCACACGAGCGGTGCGACGACCGCGTCCGAGGTGTTCTCGGCGATCGACTCGGTCGCGGCGCGGGCCAGTCCCGTCCCGTCGAGTGCGGTGGCGTCGCGCCCGCACAGGTGGCCGAGCCGGGCACGTGCTCCGGGCAGGTCGCCTGCCTCCAGGTGCCCGGCCATGACGTCGCCCTCGCGGGCCAGTCCGGCCCCGCCGAGCACGGCCCACGTCGCGACGACGGTGGCCGCGAAGCGGGCCGCGGGCCTGCGCCGGGTCACGGCCGACACCGCCACTCCGGCCGCGACCGCGCCGCCCGCGCACACGCCGGTGTACGCCGCGCCGCGCAGCCGGGAGTCGGCCCACATGCGCCGTTCGAGGGCGGCCGCGGCGGTTCCGAACAGCGCGACGGGATGCCCGCGGCGAGGGTCGCCGACGAGGACGTCGGCCGCGTACCCGGCGACGATCCCGGCGGCGGTGACAGCTTGAACACGGACCACAGCGCTCACCCTAACGAGTGGTCCAGAATGCCCTGCATGACGAACGATGCGAAGAGGCGTCTCGCCGAGTTCGCGGCTCGCCGCCTCGAGGCCGCGGCCTCGGCGCTGCGCGGCCGCGGGCAGCCCGCGAACCGGGTCAACGACGTCGACGGTGGCAAGACGCTCGTGCTCGGCGGCGTGCGGTCCGGCAAGTCGCGGTACGCCGAGGACCTCGCGAACCGGTATCCCGCGGTGACCTACGTCGCCGCCGGGATGCCGCCGAGCGACGACGACCCCGAGTGGAGTGCCCGGGTGGCCGCCCACCGCGCGCGCAGGCCGTCGCACTGGACCACGGTCGAGACGGGCGACGTCACGGCCGCCCTGCGCGATGCCGAGTCCCCGGTGCTCATCGACTGCCTCGGCACGTGGTTGACGCGCGTACTCGACGAGTCCGGGGCGTGGGAGCAACGCGACGGCTGGCAGCAACGCGTGGACGAACGGCTCGGTGCGTTCGCCGACGCGTGGCGGCAGGCCGCCGTTCCCGCGATCGCGGTGAGCAACGAGGTCGGCAGCGGCGTCGTGCCCGCGTCGGCGTCGGGCCGCATCTTCCGTGACGTGCTGGGAGCCCTGAACACCGCCGTGGCCACGCATTCCGACGCGGTCCGGCTGATCGTCGCCGGCCGCGTGCTGAACCTGGAATAGGAGAACACCGTGCAGATCCCCCCACTCGACGACCGCGCCCGCGACGAGGCGTTACGGCAGCTCGACGGCCTGGTCAAACCGGTCGGCGCGCTCGGCAGGCTCGAACAGCTGGCCGCGTGGCTGTGCGCCGCACACGGTGAGGTGCCGCCGCGCCCGCTGGACGACGTGCGGGTCGTGGTGTTCGCGGGCGACCACGGGGTCTCGGCGTCGGGGACGGTGTCGGCGTATCCGCGGCATCTGACGGCGGCGATGGTGCGGGTGTTCCTGGCAGGCGAGTCGGGCGTGAACGTGCTGGCCCGGGAGGTCGGCGCCCGGGTGCGGGTGCTCGACCTGGCGGTGGACGATCCGCTCGACGACGTGCCCGACGAGGTGCGGCGGCACAAGGTCCGGCGCGGTTCCGGGTCCATCGACGTCGCCGACGCGCTCGAACCCGGTCAGGCGCGGCGGGCGTTCGACGCGGGCGCCGCGGCCGCCGACGCCGACATCGACGGCGGAGCGGACCTGCTCATCCCCGGTGACATGGGCATCGGCAACACGACGATCGCCTCGGCGCTCGTGGCCGCGGTGCTGGGGCTGCCCGCTGAGGACGTGGTCGGCACGGGCACCGGTGTCGACGACGACGGCCGCGCCCGCAAGGTGGCGGTACTCGAGCGAGCGCTCGCGCGGACGGTCGAGCGCGGGGCCACCGACGACCCGTTCGCGGTGCTGACCTCGCTGGGCAGCGCGTGCGCGGCGGCGACGGCGGGGTTCCTGGTGCGTGCCGCCGAGCGGACCGTGCCGGTGGTGCTGGACGGGGTGTTCCCGTGCGCGGCCGCGGTCGTGGCACGGGAGATCGCGCCGGGTGCCGAGCAGTGGTGGGTCGCCGGACACCGGTCGACCGAACCGGCGCAAGCGTTTGCCCTCAAGGCGCTGGGCCTGGAACCGATCCTCGACCTGGGGTTGCGGCTGGGCGAGGGCAGCGGCGCCGTGCAGGCGGTTCCGGTCCTGCGCAACGCCCGCGCCGTGCTGGCGGGCATGGGACGGCTGGCCGACCTTGGCTGAGCACGACCCCGCCGCGGGCGCGGTTCCGGGAGGCGGCGCCGATTCCGGGCCTGCCGCGGGCGACGGTCTGCGCATGGCGTTCGGCACGCTGACGGCGCTGCCCGTGCCCGCACCGACCGTGATCGACCGCCGCGTCGCGGGCACGGCCATGACGGCGGCCCCGCTCGCGGGACTCGCACTCGCCGCGGGCGCGGGCGTCGTCGTCTGGGCGGGCGGGTTGATCGGCCTGCCCGCGTTCGTCGTGGCGGCGCTGGCGCTCGCGACGGTGGCGCTGGCGACCCGCGGACTGCACCTCGACGGCCTCGCCGACACCGCGGACGGGCTGGGCGCCTCCTACGACCGCGAGCGCGCGCTCGACGTCATGCGCCGCGGCGACGCCGGACCCACGGGCGTCGCCACCCTGGTGCTGACGCTGCTGGTCCAGACCGGCGCGCTGGCGGGCGTGGTCACGGCGGGCGCCGGTGTGCCGGGCATCGTCGTGGCTCTGGTCGCCAGCCGTGTGGTGCTGCCGCTGTGCTGCACGCGGTTCGTACCGTCGGCGAGGCCGGAAGGTCTGGGTGCGACGGTGGCAGGCGCGGTTCCGGTGACGGTCGCCGCGGCGGTCGCGTCGACGGTGACGGCGCTGTCCGTGCTGGCAGGATTCGACCCGGCCGTCGCGTGGTGGCAGGGACCCGTCGCGGTGCTGGCAGGCTGGGCCGCGGCCGGCGCGCTGCTGGTGCGATGCGTGCGACGGCTCGGCGGCGTCACCGGCGACGTCCTCGGCGGCTGCGTGGAGGTCGCCCTCGCCGCGACGCTCGCGATCCTCGCCATCTGACCCCGGCACACCCCGTCGCGTGTCCTGCGCCCGCCCGTCTCCCGGCCACCACCCCTCATCGACGCGCTGCCGCGCGGCTGCGCCTTCGCGCGTGTCCTGCACTCAGGCCGTGCCGGGACGCCGCTAGACGACGTCGAAGTTCGCCATCATCATCATGTCCTCGTGTTCGAGGTTGTGACAGTGGAACACGTAGCGGCCGCGGTATCCGTCGAATCGGACGAGGATCCGCGCGGCTTCCGCGGGCCGCAGATCGACGGTGTCCTTCCAACCGTCGTCGTACGGTCCCGGGCCGCCCGTTCCCCGGCCGAGGACCTGGAACGGTGCGAGGTGCAGGTGCACCGGATGGTGGAAGTCGGCCGTCAGTTCCCAGATCTCCGTGCTGCCGAGCGCCACGGTGGCCTGGACCGAGTCCGGCGAGAACGGTTCGCCGTTCACCACCCACCCGTGTTTCCCGTCGATGCCCTGCGACCGGAACGTCATCCGTCGCGTTCGGACGGCGTCGCTCGCGCGTAACCGCTCGAACGTGGGGCTGAGGACGTCCGGAACATCGCGGCCGTCGGCGACGGCGCGCGTCACGTCGAACCGCATCACCACGGCGGTGGAGCCGTCACCGAGGTCGTTGACCACCCGGACCCGGGTTCCCGTGCGGAGTTCGCGGAAGTCGACGAGCACGTCGAAACGTTCGGCCGGGGCGAGTTCCACGGCGTCGTGGCCGACCGGCCGGGGAAGGAGCCCGTGGTCGGAGCCGATCTGGACGACGGGGAGCTCATCGCCGCCTTCGACCTCGAACCGGAGCCGATACCGCCTGGCGTTCGAGGCGTTGAGCAGTCGCAATCGGTGCAGTGCGGTGTCCACCTCGTGGTACGGCCACGGCCGCCCGTTGACCAGCACGACGTCGCCCAGCACTCCGGCCTCGTAGGGAGGATGGACCCCCGGCGGATGGGTGAGCGTCGGGTCGACGGCCGGGTAGCGGAAGGCACCGCTACCGTCGAACGCGCGATCCATCAACGCAAGAGGGATGTCCCGATCACCGCCCGGCAGATCCAGCGCGTCCTCCTCCTCGTCGCCGACCAGGTGGAACCCGGCGAGGCCTCGCCAGACCGCGGGTGCGGTGAAGTCCATGCGGTGGTCGTGATACCAGAGCGTCGATGCGCGTTGCGGCAGCGGATACTCGTACGTCCTGCGCCGCACGGTCACGTCGCGGTGGTGGGCGTCGTGACCGTCCCATTTCTCGTCCGGGAGGATCAGATCGGTCGGGTAGCCGTCGTGCTCGGGCGGGGTGACCCCGCCGTGCAGGTGGACCGCCGTGGGAACGGGAAGTTCGTTGATGTGCTCGACGATCGCGCGCCTGCCCCGCCGGGAACGGATCGTCGGCCCGGGAAACGTCCCGCCGTAGGTCCAGACCTCTGTGGTGTAGCCGGGGACGATCTCCGTACGCACGGGGTACTGCCGGACGACGTAGTGGTCGGCGTCCGCCGTCGTCGCGGAGGGCTCGAGCACCGGCGGGATCATCAACGGGCTGCCGAACGGCTGAGGCAGGCGGAGCCGGCTCCGCAGTTCGCTGCCGGTGGAGGATCGTCCGCGCCACCCCGCGGCGATCGGCACGCCGAGCACGCCCGCCGCGAGCGCCCCGGCACCGGCCATGACGACGGCCCTGCGGCCGGGTCCCGGCCCACTCACCGGGGCCTCCGTGTCCACGCCGGGGACACCCAGGACGACCAGGCGAGCACCCAGACGGCTCCGATCACCACCACCGCGAGCGGAACGTGCAACCACGTCATTCGCGCCGCGCCGACCGCCGCCTGCACCTGCGAGGCCGCAATCGCGGCGAGCGTCGCGAGGAACGGCGCGACCGAACCGCGCGCCGCCCAGCGCAGCGAACCGGCGGAGAGCAGGGCCAGCACCATCACGACATCGACGGCGGTCGTCCCGGCCTGGTGGATGCCGAGGAATCCGTAGTCGCCGCTCAGGAACTGGCCCGCGGAGACCGCTTGGAACAGGTATCCCACAGCCGCGACGGTCACCGCGATCCGCAGCGCCCAGAGCGACGGAGCGAAGGCGCGTTCGCGCCAACGGCGCAGTTCAGCCATACCCGGAAACTACACTGTTAACACGTTGTCGTCTACGGTGTAGGCATAGGATGTGAACGGAGGACGGTGAGATGATGGAGCGGATGGGACCCCGCCGTTCGACACCGTTGACCCGCGTCGAGATCGCGCACGCAGCGCTCGAACTGATCGACGCCGACGGCCCGGACGGCTTCTCGATGCGCAAGCTCGGCGCCCGGCTGGGTGTCGACGCGATGGCGATATACCGGCGATTCGACGATCGGGACGAGCTGTTCGACGAGATCGCGGCGGAGATGTTCCGCGGGGTCGACGTGGCCGGTCTGCCGTGGGACCGACCCTGGACCGAGCTGTTGGTCGCCTACGGCACGGCCTTACGCGCCGCGCTGCTGCGGCATCCGAACGCGTTGCCGGTCTACGCACGACGGCCGGTCCGGTCGCAGGACGCCGTCGAATGGGCGGTGCGTGCGCTGCTGAAGATGTCCGACGACGGCGTACCGAGTCCGACAGCCCTACAGATCGCGCGGTGCGTCAACGAGTACGTGATCGGGCACGCGATGGCGATGAGTTCTCATGAGAGCCAGGCCGCCCGCAGTCGTCGCCCGAAGGAGGGCGAAGCCGGCTTCAACGTGCTCGCGGCGGCCGCAGCGGCCAACGAACCCGGCAGCCACTTCGACCCGGGACTCCGGGCACTCGTCGACGGGCTGCACCGGACGGCGCTCCATCGGGAAACCGAATGAGTATCACCGTGCCCGCGGGGCTGGGCGGAATCGGTTTCGTCCTGACAGCGCTCGTCGTCAACGTGCTCTACCTCCGCGGGGGCCTTCCGCTACCGGGCTCCGGCGGTCGGGAGGAGGCCGCCGCCCGGTTCGCCGCGGCGGGGTCGGCGCTGCGGCGACCGTCCGTGCTCGCGCCGGCCTCGTGGCTGCTGCTCACCGTGTTCGCCGCCGGCCTGCTGTCGACGCTCCGGCACGGCGACGCGGGAGCCTGGGCTCTCGTCGGATTCGCCGGGGTGTTGATGCAGAACGTGACCTTCACGGTCGTGGAAGCGCTGCGGTTCGGCATCGCCTCGGCCGCGGCACACGATCGCGCCTCGACGGCGGGCCTGTGGAGCCTGACCACCGTGCTGTTCGGCTTCAACCAGCTGTTCCTGGCCACAGCGCTGGTGGGCTTCACCGTCGCCGGGACGGAACTCGGCGTCGTCGCGGAATGGCACGCGGTCCTCGGTCACGTCAGCGCCGGGTTGCTGTTCCTCTCGGCGTCGGCCGCGCCGTACACCGCCGACGGTCCCGGCCGACTCGGCCCGCTGGGTCTCGTCGGCTGGCTGGGCTGGCTCGCGTGGATCGTCGCCTGCAGCGTCGGCCTGCTCGCACGGTAGATCCGCCGCGGTCACGCCGACCGCACGGATCCCGAGCGCAGAACACGCCCGAGGGCACGGTCACGCGGCAGCGCGGTGTTGGAGATGGTCGCCGGCCGCCGTACGGACGCAGGACACGCTGCTACAGGAGGGTCGCCAGGGCGTCGAGGAAACCGTCCATGTCGGAGCGCACGGCGATGCGCAGCCAGTCCGGGCCGAGTCCGGGGAACGTGTCCGCACGCCGCACGGCGTAGCCCGCCTCACGCAGCGCCAGGCGGATCTTCTCCCCGCCCGGAACCCGTACGAGCACGAACGGCGCCCGCGGTGTGCCTGCCACCTCGACGCCGAGCTCCCGCAACCGCGACACCAGCCGGTGCCGGTCGGCCTCGGCCTCCCGGGCCAGCGCCTCCGCCTCGGCCACGGCGTCCGGCCTGCTGCAGGCCGTCATCGCCACGGCCGCCGGGGTCGACACCGACCACGGCGGCTGCAGCCCGCGCAGCCTGTCGACGATCGCGGGCTCGGCCAGCACGTAGCCCGCGCGTAACCCGGCGATGCCCCACGTCTTCGTCAGACTGCGCACGACGGCGACACCCGGGATCCGTTCCGGTGCGAGACTTTCCGGCTCACCCGGCACCGCGTCGAGGAACGCCTCGTCGACGACGACGAGCCTGCCGGGCCGCGCCAGCGCCCGGATCGCCGACGCCGGGTGCAGCACCGACGTCGGGTTGGTCGGGTTGCCCACGAACACCAGATCGGCGTCGGCGGGCACCAGGTCGGTCTCCAGCGCGAACCCGCCGGACTCGGGCAACTCCACGCGGATCACGTCGTGGCCCGCGGCCAACAGCGCCGCCTCGGGTTCGGTGAACTGCGGATGCACCACGGCCGGCCTGCATACGGGCCACGCCCGCGCCAGCAGCGTGAACGCCTCCGCGCCGCCCGCGGTCGGCAGCACGTCGTCGGGGCTCCGGCCGTGCCGCGCCGCGATCGCCTCCGTCGCCCCGCCGACGTCCGGATAGGCGGCCACGGCCGACAGACTGTCGCGCAGTTCGGCCAACAACCACTCCGGCGGCTGCGCCACCCGGACGTTCACCGCGAGGTCGACGAGACCGTCACCGACCTCCCGGTCGCCGTGATGCCACAGGTCGACGTCGTGGGCCGGTCGGCCGTCGCCGCCCGCGTCGCCCTCCGCGCCGGTCATCGGGCCGGTCATCGGGCCGGTCATCGGGCCGCCCTCCGGTGCACCGCCTCGGCGAACGTCCGTGCCGGCTCGGGGTATCCCGCCCAGTGGACGTGCAGGTAGGACGCGTGCAGCGTCGGGCTCGCGAATCCCTCGGGCTCGCCGTTCCACCGCCACGCGGCCGTCGCGCCCGCGCGCGGTTCGACGACGGTGCGGTGGAACTCGTGCCCGCGGGCCGAATCACCCTCGGCGGCGAGCAGGTTGTCGGACGCCGCGGTCGCCGTCCGGTAACCGAGCGCGCCCCGCCGAGTCATGTGGGCCGCGGCGTCGAGCGCGCCGACCATCGGCAGCCCGTCCAGCTCCCGGCACAGGTACAGCAGTCCCGCGCATTCGGCGACCGCGGGCATGCCGCCGGCCACGGCGTCGCCGATCGCGGTGCGCAGCGGCTCGTTCGCCGACAACTGTTCGAGGTGCGCCTCGGGGAACCCGCCGCCGAAGTACATGCCGGCACATTCCGGCGGCAACGCCTCGTCCCGCAGCGGGTCGAAGTCCACGACGTCCACGCCGTGGGCCGCGAGCAGCTCGACGGTCTCGGTGTAGCGGAACGTGAACGCCTCACCGGCCGCGGCGGCCACCACGGCGCGGGGCCCACTGTCGACCTCACCGGGTGACCACGGTTCGGCGGTCAGCGGGCGCGCCCCGCGCGCGACGCGCACCACGGCGTCGAGGTCGACCCCGCCCGCGATCCAGTCGGCCAGCGTGGGCAGCAGTTCCCGCGCGTCGGCCTCCCGCTCGCCTGCGGGCACGAGTCCGAGGTGCCTGCTCGGCGCGTGGATGTCGTCACTACGACGGAGCGCACCCAGCACGGGAATGCCCGTCGGGGCGAGGGCACCGCGGATCTCGTCCTCGTGCCGCTGCGAACCCAGCTTGTTGAGGATCACGCCGGCGAGCTCGATGTCCGGGTCGTACCGCGCGAATCCCAGCACCAGCGCCGCGACGCTCCGGCTGGCCGCACTGGCGTCGACGACCAGCACCACCGGCGCATCGATCAGCCGAGCCACGTGCGCCGTCGAGGCGTAGCCGTCGGTGCCGAGCGCTCCGTCGAACAGGCCCATCACGCCTTCGACCACCGCGACGTCGGCACCGCTCGACCCGTGCTGCAACAACGGCACGACCCGGTGTTCGCCCTGCAGGAACGGGTCCAGGTTGCGCGCGGGCCTGCCGGTGGCCATCGCGTGGTAACTCGGGTCGATGAAATCCGGGCCGACCTTGTGTCCCGACACCGCCGTGCCGCGGGACCGGAGCGCGGCCATCAGTCCGGTCGCGACGGTCGTCTTCCCGTGCCCGGACCCGGGCGCGGCGACGACGACGCGCGCTACCACTCGATGCCCCGCTGGCCCTTTTGTCCCGCATCCATCGGGTGGGTGACCTTCGACATCTCGGCGACCAGATCGGCGGAGTCCAGCAGCGCCTGCGGAGCGTTGCGGCCGGTGATCACCACGTGCTGCCTGCCGGGACGGTTGCGCAGCGTCTCCACCACGTCGTCCACGTCGACCCAGCCCCAGTGCAGCGGGTAGGTGAACTCGTCGAGCACGTAGAAGTCGTGCGTCTGTTCACCGAGCCTGCGCTTGATCTCCGCCCAGCCCTCACGGGCATTCTCCGCGTGATCCTCGTCGGTGCCCTTCTTGCGGGACCAGCTCCAGCCCTCGCCCATCTTGTGCCACTCGACGGGTCCACCCTGGCCGGTCTCGCCGAGCGTGCGCAGCGCGTTCTCCTCGCCCACACGCCACTTGGCGGACTTGACGAACTGGAACACGCCGATGCTCCAGCCCTGGTTCCACGCCCGCAGCGCCATGCCGAACGCCGCCGTCGACTTGCCCTTCATCGGCCCCGTGTGGACGGCCACGATCGGGCGGTTGCGCCGCTGCCGCGTGGTCAGTCCGTCGTCCGGCACCACGGCCGGCTTCCCCTGCGGCATCAGGCCGCCCTCCGTTTCACCTCGTCGGTCAGCTTCTCCGCCGCCACGTCCCCGACGGCCACGTGCTCGCCACCGAGCCTGCCCGCCAGGGTCTTGGCCAGGCCGAGCCGCATCCGACCGGTCTCGCAGTCCATGACCACAGTGGACACTCCGGTGCGCGCCAGGCCGTCCGCTGCGGTGTGCGCCCGCTGCAGCGCCTCCGGGCCACTGGTGGCGCGGCCGTCGGTCACGACCACCAGCAACGGCCTGCGGTCGCCGTCGCGCAAGGCCTCGACCCGCAGCACCTCGGCGGCGCGCGTCAGGCCCTCGGCGAGCGGCGTGCGCCCACCGGTCGGCAACTCCTCCAGCCGGGCGGCCGCGACGTCGACGCTGCCCGTCGGCGGCAACGCCACCTCCGCTTCGGAAGCACGGAACGTGACCAGTCCGACCTTGTCCCTGCGCTGGTATGCATCCAGCAGCAGCGACAGCACGGCTGTCTTCACCTCGCGGATCCGCGCTTTCGACCCCATCGAGCCGGACGCGTCGACGCACAGCAGGACGAGGTTGCCCTCCTTGCCTTCCCGCCGGGCGAAGCGCAGATCCCGGGGCAGCACGACCGGCCCGGCTCCGTCGGCGCGCGGGCCGCGCTGCGGCCGGCGCCGGGCCGCCGCACGCAGGGTGGCGACGAGGTGCGGCGATCCGCTCCGGGTGCCGTCCGGCCGGACGCCGACGATCCGGCCGCGCTGCCCCTCGGACCGGGAACGCCTGCCGTCCGCACCGGAACCGGCGCCGTCGACGGTGAACAACTTCGCGCGGTACGGCGTGTCCGTGCCCGCGCGCTGCTCGGTGCGCGGCGCGGCGCCGTCACCGTCCTCGCTCCCCGAGTCCGCATCGCCGTGTTGCGTTCTCGGGGGCTCGTGTTGCGGATTCGGGGGCTCGTGTTGCGGATCCTCGTCGGGCGCTCCCCCGCCGGGGCCGCCGTCCGGGCCGTCACCGGGTCCGTCGTCGGGCCCCTCCGGGCCGCCCTCGCCGCCGTCGTCCGGGCCGTCGCCGTCGGGGTCGTCGTCAGGGTCTTCCCCCGGAGGCTGGGCGTCCTGCAATGCCTGCTCCAGCTGTTCGGAGTCGATGCCCGGGGCGTCGAACGGGTTGCGCCTGCGCCGGTGCGGCAGCGCCAGCCTCGCCGCCACCCGGATGTCCTCTGTGGACACGGCCGTGCGGCCGCACCAGGCCGCGTGCGCCACGGCGGTGCGTGCCGTGACGATGTCGGCCCGCATCCCGTCGACCTCGAACGCCGCGCACACCTCGGCGATCTGCAACAGTGCCTCGTCGGTCAGCTCCACCGACGGCAACAGTGTCCGCGCCTTGGCGATCTCGGTGGCCAGAGCGGCGTCGTCGGCGGCGTAGCCCTCGGCGAACGCGTCCGGATCCGCTTCGTACGCGAGCCGCCGTCGCACCACCTCGACCCGCTCGGCGGCATCGCGGCTGGACGAGACCTCGACGGTCAGCCCGAACCGGTCGAGCAGCTGCGGCCGCAGTTCCCCTTCCTCGGGGTTCATCGTTCCGATGAGCACGAACCGGGCGGCGTGCGAGACCGACGCACCTTCCCGCTCGACCGTCACCCGGCCCATCGCCGCCGCGTCGAGCAGCGTGTCGACCAGGTGGTCGTGCAGGAGGTTGACCTCGTCGACGTAGAGCATGCCGCGGTGCGCACCGGCGAGCAGACCGGGCTGAAAGTCGGTGACCCCGTCGCGCAGCGCACGTTCCAGGTCGAGCGAGCCGACGACGCGTTCCTCGGCGGCACCGACGGGCAGTTCCACGAGCCGCGCGGGCCGCCGGGACGACGTGACCGTCCGGTGTGGACCATCGGGGCACGACGGGTCGGGCGCCTCCGGGTCGCACGCGAACCGGCAGCCGTCGACGACGTCCACATCGGGCAGCAGCCCCGCGAGGGCGCGCACCATGGTGGATTTCGCCGTGCCCTTCTCCCCGCGTACCAGCACGCCGCCGATCGACGGTGAGATGGTGCACAACAGGAGCGCCAGGCGCAGTTCGGCCATTCCGACGACTGCCGTGAACGGGTACGGCCGCATGCAGACTCCCTTGCTCGACGGCGGGTTTCCACGCCCACCGGGTTTCACACCACGCAAGCATTCCCGCGGCCACCGAAGCTCTGACTTCCCGGCCCGCAGGCCGGTCACAGTGGCGGGACCGTCCCGGATTCGCACCGGGTTCCACGGCGACCGCGTCCCCGGCATCATCGCACACGTTCCACCGCCCGCGGGTGTTCGCCGCAACACAACTACCGTGGCTCGACGTGACAATCACCGTGGTGGGCATCGGCGCGGACGGGTGGCGGGCGTTGCCACCGGCCTCGCGCGCGGAGCTCGAGACGTGCGAGGTGCTGCTCGGCGGGCCCCGGCAGCTGGACCTGGTCCCCGACGGCCCGTACGAGAAACGCCCCTGGCCCAGTCCGCTGCTGCCCGCGTTGGACGACGTGCTCGCCGAGCTGGCAGGCCGCCGCGTCGGGGTACTCGCCAGCGGCGACCCGCTGCTGTCGGGTATCGGCGGCACGCTCGTACGCAGGCTCGGCCCCGACGCGGTCCGGATCGTGCCCGCGGTGTCCTCGGTCGCCCTGGCCCGCGCGCGACTGGGCTGGACCGCGGAGGAGACCGACGTCGTCAGCGCCGTGGGCCGCGACGCCCGCAAGGTGCTGCGTGCGCTCGCCCCTGGCAGGCGGGTCCTGGTCCTCAGCTCCGGGGCCGACACGCCGGGACGTGTCGCGGCGCTGCTGGCCGACCACGGGTTCGGCGACAGCATCCTGACCGTCCTCGAGAACCTGGACTCACCCGAGGAACGCAGGCTCGACGGCACCGCCCGCGACTGGCCGCACGAAGACGTCGCACCGCTCAACGTCGTCGCGATCACCTGCGCCGGTCCGGCGTACTCGCTGCTGGCGGGCCTGCCCGACGAGGCGTTCGACCAAGACGGCCAGCTCACCAAACGCGATCTCCGAGCGAGCGCACTCGCCCGGCTCGCCCCGGCGCCCGGCGAGCTGCTGTGGGACGTGGGGGCGGGCGCGGGCAGCGTCGCGGTCGAGTGGTGCCGCGCGCATCCCGCCAACCGGGCGATCGCCGTGGAGTCGCGGTCCGACCGCGCCGACCGTGTCGCCCGCAACGCGGCCGACCTGGGAGTTCCGGACGTCGAGGTCGTCACCGGCCGCGCCCCGGACGCGCTCGCGGGGCTGGCCGTCCCCGACGCCGTGTTCGTCGGCGGCGGTGTCGCGGGCGCCGGTGTGCTGACCGCATGCTGGGACGCCCTGCGCCCCGGCGGCAGACTGGTGGCCCACGGCGTGACGCTCGAGGCCGAGCAGGCGCTCGCCGCGCAGTACTCCGACCGGGGCGGCGAGCTGACCAGGATCTCCGTCGAACGTGCCGCACCGCTCGGCGGCCTGACCGGGTGGAGTCCCGCCCGTGCCGTAACGCAATGGAGTGTGAGAAAGCCGTGACCGTCCATTTCATCGGTGCCGGACCGGGCGCCGCCGACCTGATCACCGTCCGCGGGCAGCACCTGCTCGCGAGCTGCGGCGTGTGCCTCTACCCGGGCAGCCTGACGCCGACCGACCTGCTCGCGCACTGCCCGGACGGCGCCGCACTGGTCGACACCGCCGACCTGACACTCGACGACATCATCGGCAGGCTGGTCGAGGCCCACGAGGCGGGACACGACGTCGCGCGCCTGTGCTCCGGCGACCCCGCCGTCTACAGCGCCGTCGCCGAGCAGATGCGCCGCCTCGACGCGGCGGGTGTGCCCTACGACGTCACCCCGGGCGTGCCCGCGTTCTCCGCGGCCGCCGCGGTGCTGGGCCGCGAGCTGACCGTGCCGACCGTCGGGCAGAGCCTCGTCCTCACCCGGGCGCAGGCACGGTCGACGTCGATGCCCGAGGGTGAGGACCTGGCCACGCTGGGCGCGTCCGGGGCGACGCTGGCGCTGCACCTGGCGATCAACCGCGTCGAGCAGGTGGTCGACGAACTGCTGCCGCACTACGGCGCGGACTGCCCCGCCGCCGTGGTGGCCAAGGCGACCCAACCGGGCGAAACGGTGCTGCGCGGGACGCTCGGCGACATCGCGGGCCAGGTACGCGAGGCCGGACTGAACCGCGCAGCGATGATCTTCGTCGGCACGGTCCTCGCGGCCGAGAACTTCCCCGACAGCTTCCTCTACTCGGCGGGCCGGGAACGGCACGCGCCCGGTGACCCCTACTGCGAGAACGGGGGCGGGCCCCACTGACAGGACCCCCGTCGGCCGCGATCGTGGAGGACATGACGGGCGACCTCCTGGGCAGTACGTGGCTCCTGCCGTTCCTGGCACTCGCCGTGCTGGTCGACGGCCCACTGCCGTTCCTGCCGAGCGAACCCGTGTTGCTGTCGTCGGTCGCGGCCGCGGGCGACGCGGGCAGGGTCGTCGCGCTCGCGGCCGCGGCCTTCGTGGGATCGCTCGCGGGTGACGCGCTGCTGTACACCCTCGGCCGGTCGTCGCACCGGTTCCTGCGCGGCAGGCGCGACGACACCCGGGTGCGCAGGTGGTTGCACCGACGGCCGGTGCTCACGCTCGTGGCCGTGCGGTTCCTGCCGGGCGGCCGCCTCGTGAGCGTCGCCGCGGCGGGGCGCGTGCGTATCCCCGTGATGCGCTTCGTCCCGGCGACGCTCGTCAGCTCCGCCGTGTGGTGCGGATACATGACGGGCACGGGACTGCTGATCGCACCGGTGACCCACGGCGATCCGGTGCTGTCGCTGCTCGCGGGGATCGGCATGGCCACGGTCATCGGCGCCGCGGGCGAGACCGCCCGGCGGATCGTCTCCCGCCGCCGGACCGACGTACCGGCAGCTGCTCCGCCAGCACGTGCAGCGCTGCCCACTGCCGTGCGGTGAGCGCTCGGGGCAGCGCCGTGGGCGGCACGCCGTTGTCCGCGAGCCACCGGTCCACGGCGGCGCGGTGGCCGAACCGGCGCATCAGGATGTCCTCGATGCCGCGGCCCGGCCCCGTGAACACGGCGTGGACCAGGTCGGCGTAGTCGCGGCGCCGCGCCACCGGGACGAGCGGCCGCGGACGACGGGTGATCGTCAGCAGACCGCCGTCGACGTCGGGACTGGGTGTGAACGCCGAGGCCGGGACGCGGCGGTCCAGACCGAACTCGAACCACGGCCACCACTGGGCGGTCATCATCGTGGCGCCGCCGACACCTGCGCGGCGCCGTGCCACCTCCCACTGGACGAGCAGCACGGCATCCGTCCAGTGGTCCGCGGCCAGCACCCGGCGCAGCATGCCGGTGGTGCGGTGGAACGGCAGGTTGCCGACGATCACGTGCGGCGTGCGGGGAAGGGCGAAACCGCCGAAGTCGGCGTGCACGACGCGGGTCCGCCGCACCCGCCGCCGGAGCGTGGCGACGAGCCTTGCGTCGAGTTCGACGGCGGTGATCGGCCTGCCGAGCGTTTCGAGCGGGAGCGTGACGGCGCCCGCGCCGGGGCCGATCTCGACGATCGGGCCGTCCGTGCGGGCGACGTGGTCGACGATGCGGGTGATCGTGGAAGGGTCGGTGAGGAAGTTCTGGCCGAGTTCGTGTCGGCCGCTGTGTCGAGACACGGGTGTTTTCTCCGGGTGCCGTGGGATGACCCGGGCAGCACGAAGCGGGCCGCCCGGCAGGACATGCCGAGGGCGGCCGGCGCACGGAGGGATCGAGCGATACGCCGAGGCCGCCGCTATGCGCGGCGCAGCCTCACGAAGAACGCCATGGAGAAAGCACCTGGACCCATGGCGGCCAACCTAGCGGCACCCGGGCCACCCGGTCGAGGCGAATTTCCGCTACACCACGTAGCCGCTCCTCACTCCGGGAATGCCCCAAGGGCACCTTGGTTGCGTTGAGTGCGACCAAGGTGCCCTTGGGGGCATCACCCCGCTCACCTGGACGTGCACCGGTGGTGCATGGGTGTGGTTGCGGAGGGTGTGGAGGTCAGCCCGCGCGGCCGACGATCGTGCCCGCGCGGTCGATGGCGACGACGTCGACGTGCACCGGCGCCTCGCCCAGCACCTCGACGGACTGCAAGCGGGCGCGTTCCGCGACGAGATCGCCCAGCTCCAGGCCCGCCTCCCGCGCCAGTTCCAGCGCGTGCAGCGCCGTGTTCGCCCCGCCGATCACGGCCGCCAGCTCGCCCCGGCCCGCGTCCTCGGCGATGCCCGCCAGCAGCCCGAGATCCACCTGCGACCGTTTCGAGTGCAGGTCCAGATGTCCCGCCGCGAGTTTCGACAGCTTCGCGAACCCGCCCGACAACGTCAGCCGCGGCACCGGATTCTTGCGCAGGTACTTCAGCACCGCACCCGCGAAGTCCCCCATATCGAGCAGCGCCTCGTCCGGCAGGCCGTACAGCTCCTGCGCCACCCGTTCGGACGTCGACCCGACCGCGCCCGCGACGTGTTCGAGCCCCAGTGCCCGCGCGACGTCGATCCCCCGGCGAATGCTGTCGATCCACGCCGAGCACGAGTACGGCACCACCACTCCCGTGGTGCCGAGCACGGACAGGCCGCCGACGATGCCGAGCCGCGGGTTCCACGTGTGCCGGGCCATCTCCTCGCCGCCGTCGATGCCGATCTCGACGACGACGTCGGGCGGCGCGCCGTGCTCCGCGGCCACGCGCTGCACCGCCTCGGTCATCAGTCGCCGCGGCACGGGGTTGATCGCGGCCTCGCCCACGTCCAGCGGCAGGCCGGGCAACGTCACCGTGCCGACGCCCGCTCCCGCCCGGAACGTGACCCCGCTGCCGTCCTCGCCCGGCCGCACGGTGGCGATCACCAGCGCGCCGTGCGTGACGTCCGGGTCGTCACCCGCGTCCTTGATCACCCCGGCGCTCGCCTCGCCGTCGCCCAGCCGTTCGGTGGCCAGCGCGAACGTCGGGCGCCGGTCCTTCGGCAGCCGGACCTCGACCGGGTCGGGGAACCCGCCGGTCACCAGCGCGGTGTAGGCGGCCGTCGTCGCCGCGGTCGCGCACGCGCCCGTCGTCCAGCCGTAGCGGAGCTCGGTCACACAATCACTCCGTCACGCGCTCGCTTACGTCACACAGCCGCCCGGCCGGGCGACGGGCTCGGTCAGACTGTCCGGTCATGGGAAGTATCGCTCCACGGGTGTTGATCCTCGGCGGCACGTCCGAGGCTCGCGCGCTCGCCGCCGAACTCGTCGCCCGCGACGTCCCGGTGACATCGTCCCTCGCGGGCCGGGTGGCCGAGCCACGCCTCCCGGAGGGTGACATCCGAGTGGGTGGTTTCGGCGGCCCCGAGGGCCTCGCACGGTGGCTGGCCGACCACGACGTCCGCGCCGTCGTGGACGCGACGCACCCGTTCGCGCGGCGGATCTCGGCGTCCGCCGCCACGGCGACCGCGGCCGCGGGCGTGCCCGTGCTGCGCCTCGAGCGACCCGGGTGGCAGCCGGGCGAGGGCGACGACTGGCACTGGGCCGACACGCTCGCCGACGCGGCACGGCTCCTGCCCGACCTCGGCACCAGAGCGCTGTTGACCACCGGCAGGCAGGGACTCGCCGAGTTCGCCGGACTCGACATGTGGCTGCTCGCCCGCTGCGTCGACCCGCCCGACGCGTCCGACGGACCACTGCCCCGACGGCTCGAGGTGATCTTGTCGCGCGGTCCGTACCACCTCGCCGACGAGGCCGAGTTGCTCCGACGCCACCGCATCGACGTGCTCGTCACCAAGGACAGCGGCGGGGACATGACCGCGGCGAAGCTCCACGCGGCGCGCGAGGCCCGGATTCCGGTGATCGTCGTACGCCGTCCACCACGTCCGGATATGCCCCGTTCGGCCGATGTCAAATCCGCCGTGTGCTGGGTTGTCGACCGCACGAAGCGATAGCCCCGCGGATCGGCCACGGTCACGCTGCCGCTAGCGTGACGTCCGATGCCGCCAGCGAACTCGACTTCGACGGACAATTCCGGCACACAGCCGGAACCTTCCGGCGCGTCCGCCGGATCGCCGGGCCCTCGCGCGAACACGCAGAAGAAATGGCTCGCGACGATCCTGGGGCTCGTCGCCGCCATATGCGCCGTGGCGTACCCGTTCCTGCCAGTGGTCCAGGACACCGCGCGGATCAGCTGGCCCGCAGGCGGCAGCACCGAACAGGTGAACGCCCCGCTCGCCGGGTACTGGGCGCAGGAACTCACCGCCGAGGTCCCGTGCGCCACGGCGCGCTCGCTCGACGCCCGCGCCGCGGGCGAGACGAACCTGTTGTCGACCGTCCCGCCGGAGCGGCTCGAGGACGGCGCCGGCATGCAGCTGCGCGTGAACGACCACACGCTCATCGCGTTCAGCCGCGGCGAACAGGTCGCCCGCCAGCCGCTCCCCGCGGGTGACTGCACCATTTCGGTCTCCTCGACCGCCGAGCACACGAGCATGTCGGTGAACGGCACGCCGGTGTACTCCGAGGACGGCGACGTGCGGCCGCGGGTCGTCGGCATCTACTCGACGATCGAAGCCGGGCAGGACCCGACCGACGGGCTCGGAGTGTCGATCACGCCGGACACCCGCTACCAGTCCGAACCGACGGTGCTGAAACTCGCCGTGGGCGCGGTCGCCGTCGTCGCACTGCTGGCGTGCCTGTTCGTGGTCAACCGGCTCGACCGCGGATTCGCCCGCCGTGCACCACGGTGGGCGCCCGTCGGCTGGTGGCGGTTGACGGGCCGCGACGCCGTCGTCATCGGCATGCTCGGCATCTGGGTGTTCATCGGCCCGGTGACGGCCGACGACGGCTACATCCTGTCGATGGCCCGCGTCGCCGAGGACGCGGGTTACCTCACGAACTATCACCGATGGTTCGGTGTCGCCGAGGCACCGTTCGGCTGGTTCTACCACGTCTACGAACTGATGGCGCACGTTAGCACCGTCGCGCCGTGGATCAGAGTGCCTTCCTTCCTGCTCGGCGTGCTCAGCTGGCTGCTCATCAGCCGCGAGGTGATGCCGCGCCTCGGCAAGGAGGTCCGGTCCAGCCGCGCCGCCGGGTGGGCCGCGGCGATGGTCTTCCTCGTCTGGTGGATGACCTACAACACCGGCACCCGTCCCGAGCCGGTCGCCGCGGTCGGGTCGCTGCTCGCGCTCTGCGCCGTCGAGCGTGCGCTCGTCACGCGGCGCCTCCTGCCCGTCTGTCTCGGCCTGCTCGCCGCGGCGTTCACGCTGGCCGCGACGCCGACGGGACTCATCGCCGTCGCACCGTTCCTGGTGGCGGCGAAACCGTTGTTCCAATTGCTGCGCCAGCGGGCCCGCGACAACGGGTGGCGCCCGGTGCTCGCGCCGATCGCGGGCGCGGGCCTGCTGGTGCTGGTCGTCGTGTTCGCCGACCAGACGTTCGCGACGGTGATGGAGGGCACACGGCTGCGCACCGCGGTCGGGCCGAACCTGTCGTGGTTCCAGGAGCTGAACCGCTACGAGCTGTTGTTCACCGATTCGGCGGACGGTTCGGCGACCCGCCGGTTCCCCGTCCTGTTGCTGCTGCTGTGCACCGCGGCGTGTCTGGCGGTGCTGTTGCGGCGCAGCAGGATCAAGGGCGCCGCGCTCGGGCCGAGTCGCCGCCTCATCGGCACGACGGCTGTGTTCTTCCTGCTCATGGCGCTGACGCCGACCAAGTTCACGCACCACTTCGGCGCATTCGCCGCCGTGGGTGCGGCGATGGCCGCCCTGACGGCACTGGCGGTGAGCGCGTCGGTGCTGCGGTCGCGGCGCAACCAGGCCCTGTTCGTCGCCGGACTGCTCGGTGTCTCCGCGCTGGCGCTGACCGGCCCGAACGCCTACTGGTTCATCTCACGCCTCGGCGTGCCGTGGTGGAACATGCCGCCCCAGATGTTCGGCATCAAGCTGGCCACGGTGCTGCTGGCGGGCGCAGGCCTGTTCGCGCTGTACGCGTTCGTGGAGAACATCCGCGCGGGACGGCCGCAGGCCCCGCAACCGTCGCAACGCCGGATGCTGTTCCGCGGCTCGCTCGCGTTCGTCGTGGTCAGCGGACTGTTCGTGGCCGCCGAGGTCGGCTCCATGACCAAGGCGCTCCACGAACAGCGCGACACCTACTCGTTCGGCAAGGCCAACATCGAACACGCGCTGGGATCCAGTTGCGGCCTCGGCGACTACGTGATGGTCGAGCGTGACCCCGTGTCGAGCATGCTCACGCGGCTGCCACCGGGACAGCAGCGCACGGCACCGCAGCAGGACGAGCAGTCGGAGCGGAACCGGCCCGGCAACGAGCTGCCCGAACCGGAGCAGGCGAACGGCCCGGTGCAGGCGGGCTTCCACATGCAACCGATCAGCGACGGCGACGCGCTGGCCGAGCCGCCGCACGGGTTCACGACCGAGACGGTGCCGATGTGGAGCAGCTACAACGAACAGGCCAACCCGACCGGCCAACTGCGCACGGCCTGGTTCGGGCTCGGTGACCGCGCCGAGGGCGACCAGGTGGCGCTGTCGGCGTACGCGCCGAGCGGCAAGGCGACGCAGATCGAGGTGGAGTTCGGCAGGCCCACTCCGCAGGGCTTCGAGGTCGTCGGCACCGAGGAAATGCTCGGCTCCGGCGACGGCAGTGGCAAGTGGAAGGACCTGCGCCTGAAGCTCGACAAGGCGCCGGACGAGGCCACGGCCGTGCGCGTCGCGGCCAACGACGACGATCTCACCGAGGACGGCTGGGTCGCCGTGACCGGCCCGCGCGTGCCCGAGTTCACCACGCTGACCGAACGCATCGGCGACGCACCGGTGTACATCGACTGGCCCGCCTCGTTCGTCTACCCGTGCCTGAACCCGATGAAGATCCGCAACGGCATCTACGAAATGCCCGAGTACCGGATCGTCGCCGAGCCACTGGCCCACGAGTCGAACATCGCCAGCAGCCAGGGCGGCGGACCGATCGGCAACCTCGACGAGGTGGCCGACGATCCCGAGGTGCCGAGCTACGTGAAGGGCAAGCCCAGCCAGGCGTGGGGCTCGCTGTACGAGGTCAGGCCGTACATCCAGGGCACGGAGCCGGCCGTGGAGACGGGCGAGCGGACCATGTGGGGCTGGGAGTCCCCCGGACCCGGACCGCAGCAGCCGGACGGAAACTCCAAGAGCCGCTGACCCGATCGTGACGGCCGGGGCCGGCATCCGTGTCGCCCCCGGCCGTCGGTCGTGCCCGGTCAGCGGCCGAGCCGGGTCAGCGGTCGTGCCGGGTCAGCAGTCGTGCCGGGTCAGCAGTCGTGCCAGGTCAGCAGTTCGGACACCGAGCGTCTGCCCGTCGGCACCGCGGACGTGCCCGTAGCGACACCTGCCGGTGCCGTGTCACCGGCAGGTGCGCGGCCCACGGACAACGCGTGCTCGGCGTGCCACGGGCCGTCGACGCCCAGCAGCAGGTCGGCGGCACGGACGTTGTCGTCGGGGTGGAACGTGGCGAGACACGACTCGTACCCCAGTGCCGACGCCGCGAGGATGAGCGACTGGGCGATCCTGCCCAGGTCGAAGGGCGTGTCACGGAACCCGTCGGCGCGGGTCAGCAACACCAGCACCAGGGGCGCACCCGCGAGGTGGCCGGCGTAGGCACCACAGCCTGCGAGACCGCTGCGCACGGCGGCGTCGGTGACGGCGACGAACCGCCACGGCTGCCGGTTCCGTGCCGAGCCGGTGCGGCGCGCGAGGTCGATCATGCGCTCGACGTCCTCGCGCGGCACCGGCTCGGCCGTGAAACGGCGTCGCGACGGCCTGCCGACGAGCTCGCGCAGGCCGTCCGCGGGGTCTCCGGCGCCGGACATCTGTCGCTGCCGGGCCTCAGTCGTAGCTGCGCGGGGTCCAGACGATCGGGGTACCGCCCTGCTGGGTCCTCACCCGCGTCCGCGACGAACCGACGATGAGCACGCACCGCATGTCGACCTCCGCCGGGTCGAACCCACCGAGCGTGTCCACCCGGACGGATTCCTCGGCGCCCCCGACGTCGCGGGCGATCACGACCGGTGTCTCCGGGTTCCGATGACGCAGCAGCACGTCGCGCGCCGTCGCGAGCTGCGTCGTCCGGCTACGCGAAGCGGGGTTGTACAGGGCCACGACGAGATCGGCCTGCCCCGCGGCGTCGAGCCTGCGCTCGATGACGTCCCACGGCTTGAGGCGGTCCGACAGCGACACCATCGCGAAGTCGTGCCCGAGCGGGGCGCCCACCCGGGCCGCGGCGGCGTGCGCCGCGGTCACGCCGGGTACGACGCGCACCGAGACGTCGGCGAACTCGTCGGCCTCCGCCTGTTCCAGGACGGCCGAAGCCATGGCGAACACGCCGGGGTCACCCGACGACACGACGGCCACCCGCCCGCCACCGGAAGCCAGCTGGAGCGCTTCCCTGGCCCGGTCGGCCTCCACGCGGTTGCCCGACGCGTGACGCTGCTGCCCGGCCCGCTGCGGCACCTTCGCGACGTACGGGCCGTAACCCACCAGGTGTTCGGCCTCCCGCAGGGCCTCGTCGGCCTCGGGCGTCAGCCACTCCGGGCCCGCCGGTCCGAGCCCCACGACCACGACGTCACCCCTGGCCGGATCGTTCTTCGGCGCGGGCGCCTCGTCGGCACCGGCCTTGCGCGAGGCGTAGGCGGGACTCGGCACCACGGCGAGTGAGAAGTACGGCACCGTCTCGGGGTCGACATCGGTCAACGGTTCGACCCGCTGGACCTGCCAACTCGCGCGTTCGACGTAGTAGGCCTCGTCGAGCCGCCCCGCCTCGCTGAGCGCCTCGTGCACGGCGCCGAACGTGCGGCCGAGCTTCAGCACCGCGGCGGCCTCGGTGTCGGCCAGCCTGCGGGCGAGCTCCGGTGCGGGCAGCGTGCCGGGCAACAGGGTGAGCACCTCGTCGCGCTGCACCAGGGGACGGCCGAGCTCGGCCGAGGCGCCGCTCACCGACGTCACACCGGGTACGACGTGGGCCTCGTAGCGGTCGGCGAGGCGTTCGTGCATGTACATGTACGAGCCGTAGAAGAACGGGTCGCCCTCGCACAGCAGGACGATGTTGCGGCCCTCGTCGAGGTGTTCGGCCAACCGCTTCGCCGCGAGTTCGTAGAACTCGGCGATCGCTCCCTCGTAGCCGCCGGGGTGGTTCGTCGTCTCCGTGGTGACCGGGTACATGAGCCGCTCTTCGAGCTGCCCGTCACGCAGGTAGGGCTCCGCGACCGACCGTGCGATGCTCCTCCCGTGGCGCGCGCAGTGGTACGCGACGACGTCCGCCTCGGAGATCAGCCGGGCGGCCTTGACCGTCACCAGTTCCGGGTCGCCGGGCCCGAGCCCCACCCCGTACAACGCGCCGGTTCCGGAGCTCACAGGATCTCCTCCTTCGTGGCCAGCGCGTTGACGGCGGCGACGGCCATCGCGCTGCCTCCGCGGCGCCCGCGCACGGCCAAATACGGCGCCGGGCCGCGGGTGATCAGCAGGTCCTTCGACTCGACGGCACCGACGAACCCTACGGGGACACCGATGATCGCCGCGGGTTTGCCGACACCCTCGTTGATCAGCTCCAGCAGCCGGAACAGCGCCGTGGGGGCGTTGCCGATCGCGACCACCGAACCCGGCAACCGGTCGCGCCACAGTTCGAGCGCGGCCGCCGAGCGCGTGTTGTTCAGCTGCTCGGCCAGCCGCGGGACCCGGTCGTCGGACAGCGTGCAGACGACCTCGTTGTCCGCGGGCAGCCGCTTCCGGGTGATACCGCTGGCGATCATGGTCGCGTCGCACAGGATCGGCGCGCCCGCTTCGAGAGCCCTGCGGCCCGCCTCCACGAAGTCCAGGCTGTAGGCCAGGTCGTCGACGAGATCCGTCATGCCGCACGTGTGGATCATGCGCACCGCCACCCCTGCGACGTCGTCCGGCAACACGGCGAGATCGGCCTCCTCCCGGATGGTCGCGAACGAGTGGCGGTAGATCTCCGCTCCGTCGCGGATGTAGTCGATCACTGCTGTCCTTCCCGTGTCGTGCGGTCGAGTGGTCACACGCCTGCCGACGAGATCGTCATCGGCGCTGCGCGGACAGGGCCTCGGCGACCCGGTCGAGCCCGACGAACGTACCCCCGACCTGATAGCCGCCCTCCGCGGCGACCACGTCGATGTGAGATCCGCCCGGTCTGCCGCACCGCCGCGAACACCCTGCGAAGTGGGCGCCGACCCCCGCAGGAGCGAGGGCAGCCGCGTCGGCACGCACGTCGGCGTGGGATTTCGCGCACCGCGGTGCCCCGATGCAGGCACTCACCCCGAGTAACGGATCGGCGGGGTCGACGACCAGGTCCGGCAGCTCGGCGAGCTCGCCTGCCGACGTGTCATGGACCACGACGGTGCGCCACGGGGTCACCGTGAGCGCCCTGCCGGCACTGTGCGCCGCGGAGGCGCTGTGCGCTGCGGGGGTCCTGTGCGCTGCGGGTCCGCGACGACCCAGCTCGTGCAGGGTCGTCGCGGACAGTTCCCCGAACCGCGGCGCGGCGACGACGCACCCGGTCCCCGGCACGGGACCCACCGGCACCGGTGGTGCGAATCGCTGCACCGCGGGCCCGACGTCGGCGCTCGCGTACGGGCGCAGGGTCTCCACCACCGGTGCCGGGTCGATCTCCCGGAGTCGCCACGCCGCGGCGCGGACCTCGTCGAACGTCCGCGCGCCCGCGACCATCGCCTCGGCGGCGCGGGCGGCGGGCACCCGCAGTCCCGTGTCGGCACCGGCCGCGAGCACGGCACCGGTGTCGGCGGTCGTCGCGCGCCAGCACAGGTCGGCATCGGCCGCGACATCGCCGCTGCCGTCGTCCAGGGCGAACAGGAACCGGCCGGGCAATCCGGTGAGCTCGGGCGTGGCGCACACCACCGCGTCGAGTTCGCTCACGAGCGGCCTGATGTCGGCGACCCGCGCGCACGTGCCCGGTTCGACGGCCTCGGCCGGGTCGCCCCCGTCCTCGCGCGGCACGACGCCGGCCAACGGCGAGCCGAGGATGTTGCGGATGCGCTCGTGCGCGGGCGACGGCAGCAGGCCCGCGTCGGCCAGCCGTCCGACGAGTGCGTCGACGTCCCGGATCGCGCGCAACTGCAGGTTGCCGCGCGAGGTGAGGTGCACGCTGCCGTCGCCGAGCTCGTCCGCGCACGCGGCGACCGCCTGTGCCTGCGCGGGCGAGAGCCCGCCGCCGGGCAGCCGGACGCGCGCGAGCGGACCGTCGGCGGCGTCGTGGGTCGCCAGCACGCCGGGACACGCGTCCGCGCGGAGCCGGACGGTGCCGGGGTCCTCGTCGGTGGCGGGTCGGGTCGTGGCCATGCGCCCACTCTAGGCATCGCCCCCGACGGTCCCGGCGCGCGTGACCCGAACGCCGGACTGCAGCCGTGCGCGTCCGACGTCGCCGTTCACCGAGGTGGTACGGGAAACGGCGCGGTGGCAACGAAAGCCGTCGACGCCGGGCGCGTGGCACGAAGGGTCCCTTCGTGCCGCCGCCCCCCAGGTCAGCGCGCTGCGGAGCAATTCGTCACCTTGACTCGCCACGCCCGCCCCCGGAGAGTTGGCGGCCGAGGAGGAACCACCTGTGATCTTGCTGCTGTCCACGTCGGACACCGACCTGTTGAGTGCGCGCTCGAGCGGCGCCGACTACCGCCTTGCCAACCCCGCCCGCCTCGAGCTCGAGGAGCTGCCAGGACTGCTGGACGACGCGCCGATCGTCGTCGTGCGCATCCTCGGCACCGAGCGCACGTGGGCCGAGGGACTCCGCATCGTACGCGAGAGCGGTGCGCACGTGGTGGTGCTCGGCGGCGAACAGGCGCCGGACGCGGAGCTGATGGCACTGTCGACCGTCCCCGTCGGCACCGCGACCCAGGCGCACACGTACCTCGCCCACGGCGGACCGGAGAATCTGGCGCAACTGCACCGTTTCCTGTCCGACACCCTGCTGCTCACCGGTGACGGGTTCGAACCGCCCGCCGAGCAGCCCTCGTGGGGTGTGCTGCCGCGGAACTCGGACGGGCCTGCCGACGGTCCCGTCGTCGCGATCCTCTACTACCGCGCACACCACCTGTCCGGGAACACCGCGTTCGTCCACACGCTGGCCGACCGGGTCGAGGCCGCGGGCGGACGGCCGCTGCCCATCTACTGTGCGTCGTTGCGTTCGCGCGAACCGGAGATGATGGCCGAACTCGAGAAGGCCGACGCGCTCTTGGTGACGGTGCTGGCCGCGGGTGGCACCCGGCCGTCCGAGGCGGGCGCCGGAGGCGACGACGAGTCGTGGGACGTCGCCGAACTCGCCGCGCTGGACATCCCGACGTTGCAGGCGATGTGCCTGACCAGCGACCGCGACACCTGGCTCGACAACGACGAGGGCCTGTCGCCGATGGACGCGGGCAACCAGATGGCCGTGCCCGAGTTCGACGGCAGGCTCATCACGGTGCCGTTCTCGTTCAAGGAGCTCGACGAGGACGGACTGCCCCACTACGTCCCCGACGCCGAACGCGCCTCTCGCGTCGCGCGCATCGCACTGGCACACGCCCGCCTGCGCCACACCCCTGCGCCCGACCGCAAGGTCGCGCTGATGCTGTCCGCCTATCCCACGAAGCACTCGCGGGTGGGCAACGCGGTCGGCCTGGACACTCCCGCCTCGGCCGTCGAACTGCTCCGCCGGATGCGGTCGCAGGGCTACGACCTGGGTCCGGACGCGTTCCCCGGGGTCGACCCGACCGGCACGGACCAGCCCGACGGTGACGCACTGATCCACGCGTTGATCGAAGCGGGCGGGCAGGATCCCGAGTGGCTGACCGAGGAGCAGCTCGCGGGCAACCCCATCCGGGTGCCCGCCGCGCGCTACCGCGAGTGGTTCGCGCAGCTGCCGGAGCAGCTGCGCGAGGACATGATCGAGCACTGGGGCCCGCCGCCCGGCGAGCTCTACGTCGACGGCGGCGAGGACGGCGACATCGTCCTGGCGTCGCTGCAGGCGGGCAACGTCATCCTGATGATCCAGCCCCCGCGTGGGTTCGGCGAGAACCCGGTCGCGATCTACCACAACCCGGATCTCCCGCCCAGCCACCACTATCTGGCCACCTACCGCTGGCTGGAGGAGGAGTTCGGCGCCCACGCGGTCGTGCACCTCGGCAAACACGGTTCGCTGGAGTGGCTTCCGGGCAAGACGGCGGGTCTGTCGTCGGCGTGTGCACCGGATGCCGTACTCGGCAACCTGCCGATGATCTACCCGTTCCTCATCAACGACCCGGGCGAGGGCGCGCAGGCGAAGCGCAGGGCGCACGCCACGATCATCGACCACCTCGTGCCGCCGATGGCGCGCGCCGAGAGCTACGGCGACATCGCCAAGCTGGAACAGCTGCTCGACGAGCACGCCAACATCTCGGCGATGGACCCGGCCAAGCTGCCGGCGATCCGGCAGCAGATCTGGACGCTGATGCAGGCGGCCAAGCTCGACCACGACCTCGGGCTCGAGGAGCGCCCGCACGACGCGGAGTTCGACGACATGCTGCTGCACGTCGACGGCTGGCTGTGCGAGGTCAAGGACGCGCAGATCCGCGACGGGCTGCACGTCCTCGGCGAGGCTCCGACCGGCGAGGCACGCGTCAACCTCGTGCTGGCGATGTTGCGTGCCAATCAGATGTGGGGCGGCACCCAGGCCGCCGTGCCGGGCCTGCGGACCGCACTGGGACTCACCGAGGATGCACCGAAGTCCGATGTGGACCGCATCGAGGCGACCGCCCACGAGCTCGTCGAGGCGATGGAGCAGCGCGGCTGGTCGCCCGACGTCGTCGACGAGGTCTGCACGGGCGTCGACGAGAACGCCCGTGCAGGGGTGGCCTCCGTACTGCGGTTCGCCGCCGAGGAGGTCGTGCCGCGGCTCGCGGGCACGAGCGGCGAGCTCGACGCGGTCCTGCACGCGCTCGACGGCGGCTACATCCCGGCGGGTCCGAGCGGATCGCCGCTGCGGGGTCTGGTCAACGTGCTGCCGACCGGCCGCAACTTCTACACGGTCGACCCGAAGGCGATCCCGAGCAGGCTGGCGTGGGAGACGGGCCAGTCACTCGCCGACTCGTTGATCGGCCGCTACCGCGCCGACAACGACGACGAGTACCCCCGTTCCGTGGGACTGTCGGTGTGGGGGACCTCGGCGATGCGCACCTCCGGCGACGACGCCGCCGAGGTGCTGGCCCTGCTGGGCGTCCGTCCCGTGTGGGACGAGGCGTCACGTCGCGTCACGGGGATCGAACCGATTCCGCTCGACGAACTGGGCAGGCCGCGCATCGACGTCACGGTGCGCATCAGCGGGTTCTTCCGCGACGCGTTCCCGCACGTGGTGAACCTGATCGACGACGCGGTCGGGCTCGTGGCGGCACTGGACGAGCCGGAGTCGCAGAACTTCGTGCGCGCCCACGTACGTGCCGACATGGCCGAACACGGCGATCAGCGCCGGGCCACGACCCGGATCTTCGGCTCGAAGCCGGGGTCGTACGGCGCGGGCCTGCTGCCGCTGATCGATTCGGGCAACTGGCGTGACGACTCCGACCTGGCCGAGGTCTACGCGGTGTGGGGCGGCTACGCCTACGGCCGGGGCCTCGACGGCGCGGAGGCCCGTGCGGACATGGAGAGCTCGTACCGGCGGATCGCGGTGGCGGCGAAGAACACCGACACCCGTGAGCACGACATCGCCGACTCCGACGACTACTTCCAGTACCACGGCGGCATGATCGCCGCGGTCCGTGCGCTGACCGGTAGCGCACCGCGGTCGTACATCGGCGACAGCACCAGTCCGGACGCGGTCCGTACCCGGTCGCTGTCCGAGGAGACGACCCGGGTGTTCCGGGCACGCGTCGTCAACCCGCGGTGGCTGTCGGCGATGCGCCGCCACGGCTACAAGGGCGCGTTCGAGCAGGCCGCGACGGTGGACTACCTGTTCGGCTACGACGCCACGGCAGGCGTGGTCGAGGACTGGATGTACGAGAAGCTCACCGAGTCGTACGTGCTCGACAAGGAGAACCAGGACTTCCTGTCGCAGGCCAACCCGTGGGCGCTGCGCGGCATCATCGAACGCCTGAACGAGGCGGCCGACCGGGGCATGTGGGCCGAGCCGGATCCCGAGCTCATGTCGGCGATGCAGGAGGTCTACCTCCGGATCGAAGGCGACCTGGAAGACCGGTGACAACGCCGCCCGTGGGTGCGTGACGGACCGATCCCGTCACGCACCCACGGCGGCCGCCGGGCCGGACCCGACGGACCAGCCACCGCCGGGCCGGAACGTCCGACGGTGCCAAGCCCTGGCACCGGGGTCCTGGCACCAGGACCCCGGCCGCCACGGGGTCACGAGCAGACGGCGCCCTTCGCCGCGGTGCCGACGGTCTTCGCGTACTTGGCGAGCACTCCCGTCCGCCGCGGCACCGGGGGCATCTCCCAGCCCTCCGCCCTGCGCGCAAGTTCCTCGTCGTCCACGCCGACATCGAGCGTCCGCTGCTCCATGTCGAGCGTGATCGGGTCGCCGTCACGGACGAAGGCGATGGGCCCGCCGTGCGCGGCCTCGGGCGCAACGTGCCCGATACACAGGCCGGTGGTGCCGCCCGAGAACCGTCCGTCGGTGAGCAGCAGCACGTCCTTGCCGAGTCCGGCGCCCTTGATCGCACCGGTCACGGCGAGCATCTCGCGCATCCCCGGCCCGCCGCGCGGCCCTTCGTTACGAATCACCACGACGTCGCCGGCCTGCAGCGACCCCAGCGCGTCCATGGCGGCCTGTTCGCCGTCGAACACGCGAGCCGTGCCCTCGAACCGCGCGGAGTCGAAGCCCGCGCTCTTCACGACCGCGCCCTCGGGCGCCAGGCTGCCGTGGAGGATCGTCAGCCCGCCGGTCGGGTGAATGGGCTCGTTGAGTTTGCGGATCACGTCGCCGTCCAGCTCGGGCGGCGCCATCTCCGCGAGGTTCTCGGCGAGGGTCTTCCCGGTGACCGTGAGGCAGTCGCCGTGCAGCAGGCCCGCGTCGAGCAGCGCCTTCATCACGACCGGCACCCCACCCACGCGGTCGACGGCGGTCATCACGTGCTGCCCGAACGGCTTGACGTCGGCCAGGTGCGGCACCCGGTCGCCGACGCGCGAGAAGTCGTCGAGCGTCAGCTCCACCTCGGCCTCGTTGGCGATGGCCAGCAGGTGCAGCACCGCGTTCGTCGACCCGCCGAGTGCCATGACCACCGCGATCGCGTTCTCGAACGCCTCGCGGGTGAGGATGTCGCGGGCGCTGATGCCTTTCTCCAGCAGCCCGACGACGGCCTCCCCGCCGTCCCGTGCGAACCGGTCGCGGCGCCGGTCCACCGACGGCGGACTGGCCGATCCGGGCAGCGACATGCCCAGCGCCTCGGCGGCACACGCCATCGTGTTGGCCGTGTACATCCCGCCGCACGCACCTTCGCCGGGGCAGATGGCGCGTTCGACCTTGTCGACGTCCTCACGGCTGATCAGGCCCCGTGCGCAGGCACCGACGGCTTCGAACGCGTCGATGATCGTCACCTCGCGGCCGTCGACGCTGCCGGGCAGGGTCGAGCCCGCGTACAGGAACACCGAGGCCACGTCGAGTCGGGCGGCCGCCATCAGCATGCCGGGCAGGCTCTTGTCGCACCCGGCGAGCAGCACGGCGCCGTCGAGGCGTTCGGCCTCCATCACCGTCTCCACCGAGTCGGCGATGACTTCCCGCGACACGAGCGAGAAGTGCATGCCCTCGTGGCCCATCGAGATCCCGTCCGACACCGAGATGGTGCCGAACTCCATCGGGAACCCGCCGCCGCCGTGCACGCCCTGTTTGCTCGCTTCGGCCAGCCGGTCCAGGGACAGGTTGCAGGGGGTGATCTCGTTCCACGACGAGGCGATCCCGATCTGCGGTTTCGTGAAGTCGTCGTCGTCCATCCCGACCGCGCGCAGCATCCCGCGAGCGGCCGTGCGTTCGATCCCGTCGGTCACCTCGCGGCTGCGAGGTTTCACGTCATGTTCGGTCATGGGGAGATCCTCCCCCGAATCCGGCCGGACGGGCAGGGCACAATGCCGTGCGTGGTTCAGACGGTGTCGATTCCCCAGAAGATCGCCGACGAGCTCGGCGTCCGCCCCGGCCAGGTACAGGCGACGGTCGAACTCCTCGACGGCGGCGCAACCGTGCCGTTCATCGCCCGGTATCGCAAGGAGGTGACCGGCGCCCTCGACGACACGCAGCTGCGCACGCTCGAGGAGCGCCTGCGCTACCTGCGGGAACTCGAAGAGCGCCGGACGGCCGTTCTCGAGTCGATCGACTCGCAGGGCAAGCTCGACGACGAGCTCAGGGCGAGCATCATGGCGGCGGACACGAAGGCCCGCCTCGAAGACATCTACCTGCCGTACAAGCCGAAGCGCCGTACGAAGGCCCAGATCGCGCGGGAGGCCGGTCTCGAACCGCTCGCCGACGGGCTGCTCGGCGACCCGACGACCGACCCTCAGGCGGCCGCCGCGGCGTTCGTCGACGCGGAGAAGGGCGTCGCGGACGCGCAGGCCGCGCTGGACGGTGCGAAGGCGATCCTCGTGGAACGGTTCGCCGAGGACGCCGACCTGATCGGTGAGCTGCGCGAGCGCATGTGGAACCACGGCTGGATGACGTCGAAGGTCCGGGACGGCAAGGAGACCGAGGGCGCCAAGTTCGCCGACTACTTCGACTTCGCCGAGCCGCTCACGAAGCTGCCGTCGCACCGGGTGCTGGCGCTGCTGCGCGGTGAGAAGGAGGAGGTCCTCGACCTGTCGACGGTGCCGGAACAGCCCGCGGATCCGGACGACCCGCCGCGGACCGGCCCGACCGACTACGAGGTGCGCATCGCCGAGCGCTTCGGCGTCGACAACCGGGGCAGGCCCGCCGACAAGTGGCTGTCGGACACGGTGCGCTGGGCGTGGCGCACGAAGATCCTGCTGCACCTGGGCATCGACCTGCGGATGCGACTGCGGCAGGCCGCCGAGGACGAGGCCGTGCGCGTGTTCGCCACGAACCTGCGCGACCTGCTGCTCGCCGCACCGGCGGGCACGCGCGCCACGATGGGCCTGGACCCCGGCTACCGCACCGGCGTGAAGGTCGCCGTCCTCGACGCGACCGGCAAGGTCGTCGCGACCGACACGATCTACCCGCACAAGCCGCAGGCCCGCTGGGACGAGGCGACGGCCACGCTGGAGAAGCTGGCGCGCGAGCACGACGTCGACCTCATCGCGATCGGCAACGGCACCGCGTCCCGGGAGACCGACAAGCTCGCGGGCGACCTGGTGAAGGCGAAGCCGGAGCTCAAGCTGACCAAGGTCATGGTGTCCGAGGCGGGCGCCTCCGTGTACTCGGCGTCTGCCTACGCGGCGCGGGAGCTGCCGGACCTGGACGTCTCGCTGCGCGGTGCCGTCTCGATCGCCCGGCGGCTGCAGGATCCGCTGGCCGAGCTCGTGAAGATCGACCCGAAGTCGATCGGCGTGGGGCAGTACCAGCACGACCTGTCGGAGTCGAAGCTGTCCCGTTCGCTGGACGCGGTCGTCGAGGACTGTGTGAACGCGGTCGGTGTCGACCTGAACACGGCGTCGGTGCCGCTGCTCTCGCGCGTGTCCGGCATCGGGGCGTCGCTGGCCGAGAACATCGTCTCCCACCGCGACGCGACGGGCCCGTTCCGCACCCGCGACGGGCTCAAGGAGGTCGCGCGGCTCGGACCGAAGGCGTTCGAGCAGTGCGCGGGCTTCCTGCGCATCACCGGTGGTGACGACCCGCTCGACGCCTCGGCCGTGCACCCCGAGGCCTATCCGGTGGTGCGGCGCATCCTCGACGAGACGGGCACGGGCATCCGCGAACTCATCGGCAACACGCGCGCGCTCGGCAGCGTCAAGGCCGAGCGGTTCGTCGACGACACGTTCGGCCTGCCGACGGTCACCGACATCCTGTCCGAGCTGGAGAAACCGGGCCGGGACCCGCGTCCGGAGTTCTCGACGGCGACGTTCGCCGACGGTGTCGAGACGCTGTCCGACCTGGAACCGGGCATGCGGCTGGAAGGGGTCGTGACGAACGTGGCCGCGTTCGGTGCGTTCGTCGACGTGGGCGTCCACCAGGACGGCCTCGTGCACGTGTCGGCCATGTCGCACAACTACGTCAGCGATCCGCGCGAGGTCGTCAAGCCGGGCGACGTGGTGACCGTGAAGGTGCTGGACGTCGACGTGAACCGCAAGCGCATCTCGCTGACGCTGCGCCTGGACGACGAGGTGACGCCTACGGGCCAGGACGGCGGCGGGCCGCGCGGCGGGAAACCGCGGCAGAGCGGTGGCGACCGCGGTGGCCGCCAGGGTGGAGGCAAGCAGGGCGGCGGCAAGCAGGCAGGCCGCCAGAGCCGCCAGAGCCGGCAGGGCGGCGGCAAGCAGGGCGGTGGCAAACAGACCGCGAGCGGTGCGATGGCCGAGGCTCTCCGGAAGGCCGGTTACAGCGGCTGACCGTGTCCGAATCACCCGGTTCTCCCTCGTGTGACCTCGGCGAACACGGTCGGGTCCGGGTAACACGTGGCGAGGCGGGCACACAACGTCGACAATGTCGTAGATCGCGGCGCGAACGTCGTCGGATCACGTGAGGGAGGACCGGATGACGTCGACCGGAGGCATGAGCGCGAACACCCGTGAGCGCCTCCAACAGGAACTGGATGCGCTGCGGCAACAGCGCGAGTCCCTGGCTCCACGATTGGGTGAGGATCCGATGGGCGACAGCGCCGACCAGGCGGATCTGCTGGAGCGCGCCGAGTCGGTGTCGAAACTCGACCGGCGTATCGCCGAGATCACGGACCTGCTGCACGGCGGCCCGACCGCCGAGCAGGACGAGGGACTGCTGCCGTCGGGCACGCGGGTGACGCTGAAGTTCGGGGACGGGGACACCGAGGACCTGCTCGTGGTCGGGTTCACGGCCGAGGCGGAGGACGAGCTGTCCAGCCTGACGGCCGACAGCCCGCTCGGCCGCGCGATCGCGGGTCACGCGGCGGGCGACACGATCACCTACCGCACGCCCGGTGGCCAGGTGTCGGCGGAGATCGTCGAGCTCACACTCCCCGGCTGAGTCCCGCCCGCCGCCGCGGCGGCACCACCACCGCGGCGGCGGGCGTCGTTGCCACGGAATGAGCCGGCCCGGTCCCCCACCACCGCTGTCGCGGCAGGGGAACCGGGCCGGCTCACCCGGTTCTGTCGACCCCTGCGGGATGTTGTCGTCGGGCGGAGGTGAAATCCGCGCCATACCGCCATCCCGAAGGAACGTGGCCCTGGTCTCAGTCCCGTGCCTCGGGATGTAGGAATCGCGGGGGAACCGACTCGGCGAGCCATATCTGGTCGTTGCCACGGAAGAACTCCACCCCGGCTTCGTGGGCCGCAGCGGCGTCCACTTCCAGGATCGCGACATCGGCGGCCTTGCGCCCGCCGACCTGCGTAGCGGTTTCCCGGTCGGTGGACAGGTGCACGTACTGCCGCCGCATCGGCAGCAACCCAGTGGTCAGGATCTCCGACACGGTGTGTGTCGCGGTGCCGTGGAACAGCGTGCCGGGTGGTCGCTGGGCGGTCTTCGCGATCCGCCCCGACGTGCTGTGCCCGTACAGCGCCCGGATCGACGCACCGGAAAGCTCGTAGCGCCGCTTGTCCGAGCCGCGGATCACCTCGGCCAAGTCCTCGCGGGCGACATCGGACCACCGACGGTGGCGGGACAGCGCCGCGAGCACCTCGTCCACGGCCACCCATCCGGCGTCGTCGAGCTCGAGGCCGTATCGGTCGGGCCGGTGCCGCAGCATCCGCGCCAGCTCCTTGCTCAGCGCGATCCGGCGGTCCCGCTGATCACGCACGGGCGCATTTCGTACCTTGCTCATACCCAACCAGCGTATCCGGACATTTCGGTCGAGCGCTAGGGTGTTCTGACCAGCCAGGCGAAAGGGGTTCGACCCCTCGACCTCGAGGGGTGTGGGGTTGTCGCAGTACTCGGACCGTCGGCGGTGGTTGAACCAGTCGACCCATTCCGCGGTGGCGATCTCGAGGTCGTCGAAGACGAGTCGGCTGGTCGCCGTCGTGGCCACTGACCAGCGCAAGATCCGACGGGCGTAGGTGCCCGGTGACGAACGCGGTGTAGCGCCGGCCCGACCATGTCGAAACATGCGTGAAGCCCGCCACCCCAGGTGATCCGGTGCCGGGGGCGCGACGCTGCGGCCGACCGGACCCAACAGGCCAAGAGGTTTTCCGGGAAAACCTTGGAGATTAGATTGGGGTATACACCATGACCCTTCCGCAAGCTTTCTACCCGGTGGACTTGGTCAGCTACGAACGAATTGTTGAAGACATAAAGAACACCTCGGACATAGATAGGAGACTCCCGTATTGGCCGTTTCGGATAGTCACCGGAAATATAGACATTTGCCAGTTCAGCATGGCAATCGAGAGGGATTTCGGTCCCGTTTTGCAACTACTCGCTGACACTCACCACGATGAGAGTGTCAGCGTTTCCGCATTCGAACCCACGGCAGGATACTATAGAGACAACTACGGCTCGTACTCCGCCTTTACTCTGCCAACTAAGACGCTGGGACATGACTACTGGGGTGCAGTTTCACACGAACCCAGTGGGGACCCCACCGGCGCCCTAGCATACACAGCGAACGTTGTAGGCATGGCTGGAAGCACTGGCGCATGGGCCGTATGGGCAGAGCGATCGTGGGACCTCGCGATAATTGCATCGAAGTTCAAAGATGGACCTTGGCGGTCTACCGGAGTCGAATTCGTACGACCTGAAACCGCCCTGGCTGATTTTACCGAACCCGATTTCAAGTTGCCGCTTCCGCCTGCCGATCGGGAAATGTTTCTCCGCAATTTTCGAGCGAGAGGGGAAACGATATAAAGCCGAAGGGCCATCCCGGGATATTGAGTCAGTTTATCGACCAATCGCTGATCCACGGTAACGGGGCTGCTGCAGGGTTCTGTGACATCTGGGTTCGCTTGCTGATGTGCGGGCGTGGAAGGATGCCACTGTGCCCAAGCCCTATCCCCGTGAGTTCCGTGAGGACGTCGTCCAGGGCGCGCGTAACCGCGGGCCTGGTGTGACGCTGGCGCAGGTCGCCGGCGATCTCGGTGTTCATCCGAAGACGTTGCAGAAATGGCTGCGCGCGGCCGATGGCGAGGACGGCGCCAAGCCGGGTGTGCCCTCGGACGCAGCGGCCGAGTTGCGGGAGCTCAAGCGCCGTAATCGGCTGTTGGACCAGGAGAACGAGGTGTTCAGGCGGGCGGCGGCGACAGCTCATGAACCTCGACGGAACATTCCGTCGAGACGATATCATATATTCCGTGGCCATCGAAGCCAATCCGATAATGATGAATATCTTCCAGTTTCAGTACCCCGCCAAGCTCGTAACCCGGAGAACTGCGCCCAAAGGGTGCGGACTGAACCATTCGTCTGATATATTCTGAATCCAATATTTCGATCAATGAAAATTCGTAGTCATCCTTGTGTGGCCAGACACTACTGTAATCGTCGTCGACCCACCGATATTCAAATACCGCAGGAAAGAAGACGATGGTCCTTCGTCCCCCTGCGAGAGCCGACACGTACCCTATCGACATCTCGACCCCGTTCCCATTCGGCTTCGTCACTACCTGAACGTCCGGCGCATCGTCCAGCCCGGTATACAGGTGGTCACCCTCGAATGTTCGGTACATTTCCCTCCTCTATGGAACCTCTACGTCATACCGCACCCCTTGACCGATCACAGACCCGTGCCTCACCTACTCCCCACGCGCCACCGCCGCATCAAACTCCTCCAACCACGCACGAAAATCCACTTCATCATGAAGATAGACGGGATTCTCCGGATCAGACGGATCCAACGTCGCACACCCAAAAAGCGTGCCCAAAGTATCCCACACCAGGCGATCGTCTATCTCCGGAAGATCATCCAACGTACGCCACGGCGCTGCCCAGTCATCGACCTCCTCCCGAGACCGGCGCCCTTCCAGCAAGTCCACGATTGCTCGCCGCACTTCATCCCGACTCGGGACACTCACCACGACTTCACCAACTTCCCCGCCGCGTCAAACAGATAATGTCGTCCCTTACGGCCATCAAAATCGGGCCGAACCTGACGCACCCGCTCGCGCTCGGCAGCGCGCAGCAGATCGCCCGACTCGATCGCCGGGGTCGCCCGCCAACGACCCTCGTCATCGGCTTAAAGCATGCCCCTCCGTGGCCGTAACGCTGCCCGTGCCCTCATCACGAGGATACGAAACTGCTCGCGACCGGGCAGCCAGTTTACTGCGAATCTCCGAGGAATCCGTTCTCAGTAAACCTTTGCTCAGCTAGCCTGATAGACCAAAGAACGAAGCGGATAGGAACATCGGGAGTTTGGGGATCAATACTCAAGACCGCATCCGACCACTCGCCCCCTTCTGGGACGCATATCGCAAGATTCTGACCCCTCTTATCTTGAAGAGAATCGTGAAATTCTAGCACCCATTGATCCATGTCAGGATCAAATAACCTAATGACCTCAACCTCTCGCCCTTCGAAGACTTCACGCGACAATGTGCAACTCCTGTTCTAGTCCAAGAAGGTCACGAAGCGTCCAGTCGGCGTAAACCTGACACCCCGACCGTCCGGGATGCGCATGTCTATCACTTCCTGCCAGGCACCTTTAAAAACACGCGCCCTATTACTCTCTGTTACACTCCCCGGGTTTGTCAGCATCTCGTCGAGCATATCCTGACCCGTCCCGTTCCAAGCGTCGGGATTTTGGACACCTGAAGGCGTTGGCCATTGATTTGGGTTTCCATTTCGCCCTGCATGCTTTTGCAGGGCCCGCCCGGCGAATGAATACCCACCACGATCCGGCAACGCTCCGGAAGCCGATACCGACTCGAGGTCAATGCCGCAGGGCCCGGTGTTGTGGACGAGGAGGGCGAGGTCGTCCGCCTCCACGTGGTAGGTGTGGATGCCTTCCACGGTGAGGTTGTGGACTCGTTGGGTCCGCTGGGTGGTGTCCGTGTCCACCACCCGCACCCGCTCGCCCTCGGCGGTGCGCAGCAGGTCGCCGGGTTCGATCTGCGAGGCGGCCAGCCACCGGCCCTCGTCGTCGATCCAGAACGGATGCCCCTCCGTGGCCGTGACGCTGCCCGTCTCGTCACCGGCGGGGCCGTCCGTGTCCACGGTGAGTTCCACCAGGCTCTTGCGCCCCGAACCGGTGATCACCTCGGTCACCTCGCGCGGACCCTGCTCACCCGACTCCGGATCCGTGGCCAGCACCCGGTCGCCCCGCTCGACCTCCTCGATCGGCCGACGCGACCCATCAGCCAACTCCACCTCGGTCCCCGGCACGAAACTGTTCGACCGACACACCGAGCCCGTGCCCCGCTTCGGCACGGCCGACGGCAACCCCGCATCCGGACTCGGCGGCCCCACCGACGGCACCGACGACCCCGACCGAGCCGGACCGGCCGACACCGACACACGCGCAGCACCCCCCACACTGTCCGGCACGAACCGCGCCGCCGCCGCACCCGAGGCCGCCTTCCCCCCGACAACACCCAGATCGATCGTCGGCTTGTTCCGCAACCGATCCAGATGCCGCTGCACCCCCGGCGAGATCGCCACCGACTTCGGCGGAGCCGCCGCCGGCGTCAACGCCGCCCGACGCACCCGCGCCCGCCGGGCCGCCACCCGCGCCGCCTCCCGCGCCGCAGCCGCCGCAGCCGCCCGCGAGGCAGCCGAACCACCCGACGAGACCACACCACGCACACCCACAACCGCCGAGCGGCGCACCACCGACCGCGCCCCGGACCGCACCACGCGCCCGCTATCACGCCGGAACGACCGCTTCGATGGTCGCTTCGACGACCGCTTCGGCGACGGCTTCGCCGTCTTACCCGTCCCGGCATGACGACTCGACGACTTACCGGCAGAACCGGCCTTACCACCCCCGACGACCTTCCGCGCACCGCGATAGCCGGCCTTGACCCCCTTTGCGACCTTGCCGAACGGCGTCAACCCGGCAGCGAACCACCCGCACGAACCCCACGAACCACCCACGCAGCCCTTGAGATCGTTGTACCCGGACACCTCCTTGACCACATCGACGGCTGTACTCGCTGCCGACTTGACCCCGTCCCAGATCTCGCTCCAGAAGTACCCACGCGGATCGACCCGCGCCATCGGATCCCCACCCGCATAGGCATACCGATTCGCATTCCCCCCATCCCGCGGGTCCAGGGCCGCCGTATCCCGCGAGGCGAACGCGCCCGTCCCCGGCCGATACCACCGCGAGCCCATACTCACGTTGCCCGAGCCCGCATCGGTGAACTGGCCCTGAAACCCCACATCCGGCTGCGCCCCGCCCGACGCGGTCACCCCACCGAACGGACCGAAACTCCGCGAACCCGCCAGACTCCCCTCAGCCGGATCAAGCACCCCGACCAGATCCGTGTGCCGATCCGACCACGCGATCCCACCAGCGGCACCCAGCGAGTCACCGCCCGGCGTGTAGGTGTAGCTGCTCGACCCGTCCGAGGCGATGTCCAGGCTCTTACCCACATACGACAGCTGACGCTCGCCTGCGTTCACGAGCCGGTTCAACGCGTCGTACGAGTAGCTCGTGCCACCGTCCGAGACCAGCTCGTCGAAGGCGTTGAACACCACGTCGGTCGTCTGCCCGCCCTGCGTGCGAGAGGACAGCGTGCCGCGCGCGGTGTACGAGTACGACGTGTCCCCGAAGGACAGCAGCTGGTTTCGCGCGTTGTAGGTGGCCGATTCGTCACCACGCTGAACCAGGTTCCCGGCAGCGTCCCACTCGTAGTTCGTCGTGGAGGACCCGTCACTCCACGAACCGAGCCTGCCTGCCCGGTCGTAGGTGTAGGTATTCTCCGCCGCCCCGGCCACGCCGGTCGTGGTCTTCGAGGCGAGCCGGCCCGCCGGGCCGTACCCGTACGAGATCGACCCGATCTGGCTTCCACCGCCGTCGGTGACCGTGTCCCCCAGCAGCCGACCCGACTCGTCGTACTCGTACGAGCGGGATGCGCCGTCCCCGTAATCCACGGTCGATATCCGACCCGCCCCGTCGTAGCCGTAGGAGGCGGTGGTCCCGGACACCGGATCCGCCGCCGAAGCCAGCCTGCCCGCGGCGTCGTAGCCGTACTCCACGGTCCCCGCATCGGTGACCGCCTTGGTCAGCTGCCCGCCGTCATCCCAGGAGAACTCGGTAGAGCCGGACGGACCGTGTGCCGCGACCACATTGCCACGGTCGTCGTACTCATACGTGTTCTCCCCGGACGGGGCCGAAGCGCTCAGCATCCGCCCCGTCTCGTCGTAGGTGAACTCCCGATCCGCGGTGGCGGCCTTCGCGCCCGTGGCCGTCTGGCTCACCAGATTGCCCATCGGGTCGTACGAGTTGTTGATCGTCACGCCACCCGGTTTGGACAGGCTCGACACGTTGCCGCGCTCGGTGTAGGCGACGGTGTAGGTGCGATCGGCCTGGTCCGGTGTCTGCTCGGTGGCCGGTTCGATCGTCGACTCGGTCAGCCCCCACGAGTTGGCCGTGAACACCGTGGCGTTGCCGTCGCCGTCGGTGGCGCGGGTCAGGTTCCCCGCAGCGTCGTAGCCGTAGCTCCTGGTGATCGAGGTGTCCCCGTCCACCGGGCGAGTCACCGCGCGCAGCTGGTCGTACGCGTCGAACTCCCGAGTCGTGGTGTGCCCGAGCTCGTTGGTGCTCTCGGTCCGGTTGCCCGCACGGTCATAGCCGAAGCTTCGGGTGGCCAACACGTCGCCGCCCGAAGCCACATCCGACTCCGAGGTAACCCGGCCGGCGTTGTCGTAGGAGAAGCGAGTGGTTGCCTTCGCGGGATCGCTCACCTCCACCGGACGCCCGGCCGCGTCGTACTGTGCGGTGATTTCCGTACCAGCGGCGTCGGTCATCGACACCGGATCGCCTTGGTCGTTGTGCACCAGGGTGGTTGCCCGGCCCGCAGGGTCGATCCTCGTCGCCAGATTGCCCAGATCGTCGTAGCGGAACCTCGTGGTGAGTGCCTGCTCCGGAGAAGGCTCGCGTTCCACCACGGACTCGGTGATCTTGCGACCCAGCTGATCGTAGGTGGCGTGCGTGCGCGCGCCGTTCGCATCCCGCACGGCCAGTTGCCAGCCGGTCGCCGTATACGTCGCGGTCGTGACCCCGCCTGATCCGTCGCCGGACAAGGACGGATCGATCTGCTTGCGCTGGTTGCCCAGCTCGTCGTACTCGAACTTCGTGGTGTGCCCGGCTTCGTCAGTTCCACTGGACACCCGCCCGGCGGCGTCGTACGACGCCGTGGTCGTGGCGGAGATCGGCTGATCGGCGCCCGGAGGAGTATACGACGGGCGTGTCGTGCTGGTCTGCCGTCCGGCTCGGTCGTAACCGTGGCGCGTGACATCGCCGTTCGGGTCTTGCTCGGCGACAACCTCACCGAACGTGTTGTATCCGGTCTTGCTCACCGGCCGCGAGGTCGACGGTTGTTCACCGTTCGACTCCACTTGCACAGCAGGACCGGTGGCACTGATCTCGCGTCCGAGCCGGTCGTACTCGTACTCTGTGGTGAACTTCGCCGGGTCCGCTCCCTCCGCGGTACCGCGTGGATCGGTGACGCTGACCAGCAGGCCACGTTCGTCCCGCTGCGTCGTGGTAACCAGGGTGTCGCCGCCGCCCGGATGGACGGTCTCCCGGATCGTCTCGCCCACGGCATCGTAGGCATAGGCCGTCCTCGTCAGCTGATCGCCGGCCGCGTTCCGCTCGATCACCCTGGACGGGTTGCCCAGTTCGGTGAACCGGGTACGCGTGGAGCGCAGCTCCTCATCCCCGTCATAGTCGGTAATCCGGTAGGCACGACCGCCCGGGTCGTACTCGGTCACCGTGGAGTATCGGCCCTGTCCCCGCGTTTCCTTGGTGACCTTGCCGTGCCCGGTGTAGGCATAGCTACTCAGCAGCAGGTCGCGGGTCTCGCCGGTGTCCGGATCCTCGTAGCCGACAAGATGCTCCGTGGCCTTCAATCCGTCGTTGTAATAGGTGTACGCGGTGGTGTTACCCATCGCGTCGGTCACCTCGGCGAGTCTTCCCGCCGGGTCGTAGGCACGGGATTCAAGGACCACGTCACGCCCGGTTCCGCCGTCCCCGGTGAAGTCATGGACGGTTGTGGTCGCCAAGCGGTGTCCGTCGGCAGTGTAGGCATAGCTGAACACCGTTCCGGCCTTGGTGGTCCGCCGCTGCACCTCGCCGAACTGGTCGTGGGTAACCTGCTCGGTACCGCCTTCCGGATCGGTGACCGTGTTTCGTCGCCCCAGCTCGTCATAGCCGTACTTCGTGGTACGAGACGGATCATCTCCAGCGATGTCCTCGACGGTCGAGGACGCCAGTCGCCCATGCGCGTTGTAGTTGTTCACCAAGCGCCGTTGGTGCGGCTCATTGGTGATGGGATTGGTCACCTGCGGATCTGTCTCGGACAGTATGCGGCCGGCCGCGTCGTAGTCGAACGTGGTCCGCTTCGTCTGCCCGGAGCTGGTGACCACGACCGATCCCTGTGTCACCCGGCCGAGCCCGTCGTGGCTGTACTCGGTAATCAAGCCCACGGGGTCGGTCTCGGATACCCGGTCTCCCGCGCTGTTGTAGGCGTAGCTGGTCTCTCCGCCCTTCGGATCCGTCATTGTGGCCAACAGTCCGGGCGGCTGGGTTCCGCCATCCGGTGCTGATTCCGTGCCGTCGGTATAGGTTCGGGTTTGCGACAGCTGTGCACCATTGCTGGCGTCGGGAGACTTGATCTCCGTGATCTGCCCGGTGCTCGTGTAGCTGTAGGTGGTGAGATACCGCCCGTCGCCCTGTCCGACCGAGCGCGCATCCCGGAACTCGGTGACCTTGTCGTTGCGCGGGTCGAGCGGATCGTCCTCGTTCAGGAAGTACGACCAGTAGGCGGTGTAACACGCTTCGGTGTTGTCCGTGCGGCAACGAGTGCGGGACAGCCGGTTGCCCCGTTCATCGTGCCGCAATCGGGTCACGTGGCCGTTCTCGTCGTTGATGGTGCGCACGAACCCGCCGGTGTCGTAGCTGTACACCGTGGTTCCGCCACCCGGATCCGTCCGGGACACCAGTCTGCCGCCACGTGTCGGGTCGTAGGTTCGACGCGTGACATTCCCGGCGGGATCGGTCACCTCCACACTGTGCGCGGCCACACTGGCGGCGTAGTGCTTGGATACCTCGGCCGAGCTCAGCGCGCGACGGTACATGGCGACCTCGCCGATCGACCCGTCGAAGTAGGACCATGCTTCGTCCGGACGCGCCGGCCAGTCCGGCCCCTGGGTCATCTTGCCGGTGCCGACGAAGTGGTGCCGCCGCCTGCTGTCGATCTCGCCCTTCTGGCGCCCGACCTCGTTGCCGTCCAGGTACAGCCACTGCCAGTCCAGGTTCGCGGTGAGCGCGACGTGATGCCACTCGCCGTCGTTGACCGTCTCGTCGGTAACGATCCCTTTCGCCTTATCGTTCCAGAGATGCCCGTACAGCCTGCCGTCTGTTCCGACATAGAGGATGGGCATCGCGCCGGAGGTTTCCGCATCTCCGGGCAACGAGTCCGCATTGGACAGCAGGACGCCGCCGTCGTCGGAGCTGGTCTTGAACCACAGCTCGAGGGACGTACGGGTGCGGTTCTGCACCAGCCCGTCCGGAAGACGGACGTAGGAGTCCGCTCCGTTGAATTGTGCGGCTCCTGCCGAGTTCATCGCAGGCACGGCATCGCGACCCACATTGTGATAGGTACCGTGGGAGAGCGCCGGATCCGATTCCGCTCTGAGTGCGGACGACTTCTCTTCCAATCCCCACAGGGCGAGCGGGCCGCTGTCCCGTACCGCGTTCCGGTAGTCCGCGCGACTGCCCCGGGCGGTGTAGTGGGTGCTGACCTCATCCGCCGAGACCGGCCGTTGATACAGTGCGACCTGACTGATCGCCCCGTCGAAGTGCCCCCAGGCGTCCGAGGGCCGCTCCGGCCAGCCAGCGGTTGTCACCACACCGGCTCCGACGTAGGCATGCAAGTAGCGTGTCTGGATCTGCCCGGACTCACTACCCACTTTCGCGCCATCCAGGTACAGCGTCTGCTGGTTCCTCGTGGCCGACAGCGTTACGTGGTGCCACTGGCCGTCATTGACGGCGTCCGAACTGGCGATTCCGGACACTTCACCGTTCCAGAAATGCCCGTACAGCTTGCCATCGGTGCCCACATACAGAGCCGGAGTCGACCCGGTTTCGCTGATCTCGTCGCCAGGGCGAAAGTTGCCCTGGGAGAACAGTACGCCGCCCTCATCCGAGCTGGTCTTGAACCACAGCTCAACAGACATCTCGTTGTTGGCACTGGCCGCGTGCATCGGCAGTGTGACCTTGGCTTTCTCCCCGTCGAACTGCCGTGCCGACGAGTCGGGCAGTGGTCCCGACACGCGCGTGCCGACCTTGGCGTAATAGCTGGCCCGGCGCAGCTCCGGTTTTCCCCCCGCCCGGTCACCGCTCGATTCGTCCAGCCGCCAGTACGCGTCCGGTCCCGACCGAGTCACCGATGCGCCGTATCGATGGCCGTCCCCCTCGACGCGCGGCATGCCGATCTGGTGCGTCCCGCCGTTGGCGTCGGTGTACTCCGTCACGCGCGAGGTGGCGGTGTCGTAACTGATGCTCGCCTTGCGCACATCACCGGACTCGGTCACCGACGTCAGGCGGTCCGTAGCGGCCCGCGCCGCGTGGTGTTCAGCCACCGTGGTGGGACCGAGAGGACGCTGGTAGACGGCGACCTCGCCGATCCGCCCGCTGAAATTGCCCCAGCTGTGTTCCGGACGAGCAGGCCAGTCCAAGGTCGTCACGACGCCGGCGCCGATGTAGGCATTCCCGTAGTAGTCCCGGACGCGTCCGTCCTGCGAACCCACCTTCTGCCCGTCCAGGTACAGGGTCTGCGAATCCGGCTCGCTGGAGAGCACGACATGGTGCCACTGACCGTCGTTGACCGCGTCGCTGGTCGATATCCCGGCGACATTCCCGTTCCAGAAATGCCCGTACAGCTTGCCGTCGGTGCCCACGTAGAGCACAGGCATCGACCCGGTTTCGCTGATCTCGTCGCCCGGCACAAAGTTCCCGGTGGAGAACAGCACGCCGCCTTGGTCGGCGCTGGTGTTGAACCAGAGTTCCACCGCGCGGTGCTCGGAGTCGTGGACCGGATTTCCGTGCAGCTTCACGTAGCTGGACGTGCCGTTGAAACCCGCCGCGCGAGAGGGAACGTCCGTGAGCGGCCCCTCGCGTCCTAGTTCTACGTCCGAGTAGTCCGCGGTCCGATCGGACCAGTATCCCGGTTGCTCGCTGTCCGCGGTCTCACCGGACGTCTCGGCAAGCCGCCAGTATCCGTGCGGATTGGCATCCAGTGTGGTCGGGCGATACTGCCCACCCTGCTCGTAGCCGTAGCTGGTGCACACACCGGTCGGGTCGCATGCGGATACGAGACGATCGCCGGTGTACTCGTAACTCCACGTTGCCGCAGGATCCGGTCCAGTGGTGACCCCCGTGACGTGCCCATCCGAGAAGCTGAAGTCCAGGTACCGGCCTGAAGCCTCGTCGGTGGCCCTGCTCAGCTGTCCCGCATCGTCGTAGTCGAGTTTCTGGTTGCGCCCGGCAGCGTCAGTGATCCTGGTCAGGTGACCGGATTCATCGAACCGGTGGGTCGTTCCGCCCTTCGCACGGAGTACCCAGTCCCCGGAGTCGGTTACCAGGGTAGCCGACTCACCAGCCGGGGTGGCATAGCTTCCGTCCGGGTTCTGCCCGTAACGCACCTGCCGTCCGTCCGGATAGGTCACCACCACGTTTCCGGAGCCGTCGTCGTCCGGTACCACCCGCATGTCCCAGCGGGTGGTCCAGCCCGAGCCGAACACCAGATCACCACGCGGATCCAGGCTGTTGTAGGTGCGGCGCACCGACAACGCCGGACCGGCGGTACTCACTTCCGCATCGGTGTCGGCTCTGGTGTAGTTGCCCACCCCGGGATCAACGTCGCTGTCGGCGTCGGATGCCGACGCCAGCCTGCTGGTGATCGCCGGTTGCGCCACTCTGGTGTTCAGGTAGGCAGCACGCGTCCAGCGGCTGGAGTCCTTGCCATCGGTGATCCGGCCTTGCCACGAATAGGTTTTCCCCCACGACAGGGTGTCGTCCGGGACGGACCAGACTCCCTCGTCGAGCCAGCCGGAGGACGTGCAGTTGTCCCCGCCCTCGTCACAAATCCGGAACTCGTACTGCAGGCCATCCCCCGGCCAGTCGTCCCTGTCCTGTCCTTCCAGCAACAGAGTGGGGGTGAGTGAACCCGCGTCGTAGTCGCTCGGCGGCGACATCGACTCGACCTCGGGAACCTGGTTCGGGATGGTGAGCTTCACCTTTGCCGACATCGGCACGTCGTTCCACGAGAATCGGGTCTCTCCCCGCTTGGCCATGTCCCAGCGAATCGTGTAATCGCCCGGTGGTAAGGACTTCACCCGCGCATCAACCGTCGCGGACTGTCCCGGCTCGACCCTCTTGGACATCTTCGTGAACGCTGCCCACTCCTCGTATGGCAGCTCGTTCCCGTCGCCGTCCCAGATCCGGTAGCCGAGTTCGTACCCGTTGTCGGGTGTCCAGGTGTCCTTGCCATCGTTGGTGACCGTGACCTGCATCGTTCCGTCATCGGTGCTGGTGACGGTGTCCGTCATCTGCAGATCCCGGTACAGCGCCCAGTAGGGCGTATAGGTCACGTCCAGCGCCGGAGGGTTGGCCGATGCGGCGCTGGCGAACTTCTTCCAACCGTACGAGTCCGTGTAAGAAGAGCCGAGCCGCAAGCCGAAATTCGGTCCACCACGTGCCCATCCGTGTACCAGGTCACGTCCGGCGGTGCCGAGGTCGATATTCACCCACCGTGATCCGCAGCCATCCCGCCCGTGGGCAAAATCCTTGCGAGCGAGACGCTCACCGGCCGCTGGTCCCGGCCACGACTTGTTGCCACTGACAGACCACGGTTCGGTCACCGTGCGGACCCACACGGGCCGCGGGTCGCACGAGTACGAATAGGTGTTGTACACATTCAGCCGGGCGCCCAGTACGTACATTCCGGACAGGTCGGTCGAGACCTTGTCGAACTTCAGGAACGCGGCGGCCACGTTGTCTCCGCCGTTGTATGTCCCCACCTTCAAGTTCGGCTCGCCGGAGTAGTCGTCGGTGTACGGCGACATAACATAGGTGGACCCGTTCGAGTCCTTACGAACCACCGTCGGATCAACCGACACCGGGTACTCGCGGGCCGGATCGTTGAGCCACTCCTGGTCGGCCGACACATGCAGGACCTGGCTACCGGGCTCTCCGGAGAGCTCGTAGTTGACGTCGTGCGAGACGGCGCCGTCGCCGGAGCGTTCATCGACCGCCGAATCCTCCATGTAACCCGGCGGGATCACCGCCTCAACCGCACCGTCGCCGTCGGCCAGTTCCACCCCGCCGTGGTCGGTCATGCGGGCGGTCAGACCTTCGAGCTCCAGCGGGAACTTCCACTCCGTCGGCGCATCCGGGGATTCGAGCACGATCGTTTCCTTGATCCCCGTGGCGGTGGCGCGCATCTCGAGATCCGCCCCAGCACGCACATCCGGGTAGGTAATGCTCTGCCCGGACGCGTCGCCCTGCACGTCCCGCGCTCCAGCAACGCCGAAACCCACGGACTTGTCGGTGTCGACGTTGAACCGCGCGACCTCGGAAGCATTAGCCGACGGCGCGAAACGCTTCGTTTCCGAGTCCGCCTTCGACTTCCAGCCGCCACCATTCCCGCGCACCAGTGTGGAGTCGATCTTCTTCCACTTGCCGTCTTCCGCTCGGTAGTTCCGGCGATGTTGGTACTGACGCAGCGTCTTGGTGCCGTCACCGTTGTCGAAGACCGCGTGCCGGGGGCCGCGCTTCTCCGGAGTCGCGTCCGGCGAAGGCGAGCTGGCCCGACGTGTCCGCTCTGGCTCGGTCTCCTGCACCTCAACGCCCGTCTCGGCCTGGCCGGAACCATCCACCACTGGTTGCTTCCGCCGTTCATCCGGTCCGAGACCGTTATTGGCCGGTTCAGCGTTATGACTCGCGTCGGCCAGACCCGCCCGTTCGCTGGTCTCCTCCGCGGAAACCTCGTGTCCGCGGTCTGCGGCACTTCCCTGACGCTGTTCCGGCAGGTCAGCAGAACTGGCGAGATCCGGGCCGGACAAGGACGGCACCGATCCGACGGCCAGCGCGAACACAACCGTCATCGCGAACAGGCGGATGCCGCGGAACGACCCCCCAGGTTGCATGAAGACCCCTCGCAGTCTGCCGAGCCGCGATCGGCCCGGCGCTGATCGAACTCATCCAGTGCGATACACGAAGTGGATGAAGCGGATGAACAGACCAAAACGCGCCGGGACGTTAGGGGAGATCACAGGAATGATCAATGAGGTTTTCTCAGTAGCGTCCGTCGTGTTCGAACTGTGTGAGGACGAGTGCGGCTTTGGTGATGGCGCCGATGCGTCTGGGGCAGAGGGTGATCTTGTTCAGGGTCTTCCAGCGGGTGGTGAGTATGGCGGCGCCGCGTTCGCCGAGGCAGCGTAGTCGGGTGAGGAGCATGTTGTGGCAGCGGTTGTCGACATCGAGGATGTTGCCATCGGCCGGGTTCTTGAACGGAGTGCGGATCCCGATCCCAGCGCCCTGGTAGGCCTTGTCGGCCAGCGTCGGCAATCCTTTCGTGGCGGTCGCGCACAACGCACCGATGGCGCCTTCGCCGTAGGCGGCG
>NZ_JAMTCN010000016.1 GCF_024171865.1 Prauserella aidingensis
GCTGCCGACCCTGGCCGACGGCGGCTACGAAGGCACCGGAATCGGAGTGCACACCCCGATCAAACACCCACCCGGCAACCAAGTCCTCGATGCCGACAACCGCACCTACAACGCCCTGCTACGCAGGCTGCGCTGCCTCGGCGAACGCGGATTCGCCCTGCTCACCGGCCGCTGGCGCACCTTACAACGGATCACCGCCAGCCCCAGCAAGATCGGCAGCATCATCCAAGCCGCACTCGCCCTCACTCACCTCGAACACCGGCCGACCTGAAACTCGCTGAGATCAACTCAGTGGCGGTCATTGAATTCACGACGACGCTCGCGGCGGAATCGATCGCTGGAGGGTGAACGTCAACTCCCTCCCACCGGGGCCGGTTTCGGAACCGTGGAGGGAACGAAACTTTCGCTCAACCGGCGACTACCGGCGTGCGACCGACTGTGCGGAATCGGCGGCCTGGACTTCGTGCTGAACGACTGCGAACATTGGCGCCACCGCGGCCGCCTCCGTCGTCGACACGATGAAGGTGGTGCTGCAGCGGAACGAGGTCGGCGGGCCCGCCGGGCGGCAACCCCCGCGGCGACCGGCCGAAGGAGGCCGGCGCCCACGGCGAAAGGTGGTTTCCATGGCAGAGGTCAGGTACCGGAACGCATCCCGGCTGTACCCGGGCTCCCCTCCGGTGCGCGCTGTCGACACGCTCGACCTGACCGTGGCCGACGGTGAGTTCCTGGTCCTGGTCGGCCCGTCGGGGTCCGGCAAGTCCACGGCGTTGCGCATGCTCGCCGGTCTGGAGGACGTCGACGAGGGTGCGATCCAGATCGACGACCGGGACATCACCGACACGCCTCCGAAGGACCGCGACATCGCCATGGTGTTCCAGTCCTACGCGCTCTATCCGCACATGACGGTCGCGGAGAACATGAGTTTCGCGCTGAAACTCAAGGGCGAGTCGAAGGCGAGCGCGGCCGACCGGGTGCGACAGGCCGCGGAGCTGCTCGATCTCACCGCCTATCTCGACCGCAAACCGAAGGCCCTCTCCGGCGGGCAGCGGCAGCGGGTCGCCATGGGCAGGGCCATCGTGCGGGAACCGTCGGTGTTCCTGATGGACGAGCCACTGTCCAACCTGGACGCGAAGTTGCGCGTCGAGACCCGGGCCAACATCGCCTCGCTCCAGAACCGCCTCGGCACCACCACGATCTACGTCACCCACGACCAGATCGAGGCGATGACGATGGGGCATCGCGTGGCTGTGCTGAAGGACGGCGCGCTGCAGCAGTGCGACACCCCGCGCAACCTGTACGAGCGCCCCACCAACGCGTTCGTCGCCGGGTTCATCGGCTCCCCCGCGATGAATCTCAAGACGGTGTCCGTGGCCGCGGACGGCGCCCACCTCGACGGACTCGACGTGCCGCTCCCCAGGGACACTCTCGCCGCCGCGGGCGACACCCTGACGCTGGGCGTGCGGCCGGAGTCTCTGCGACTCGCCGGCTCCGGGGAGGACGGAGCGGCGATGACGGTGGAGCTCGTCGAGGAACTCGGTGCGGACGCCTACGTCCACGGCACGGTCCGGCTCGGCGAGCACCCGGAACGGTTCGTCGTCCGCGCCGACGGCCGCACGCCGCCGCGACTCGGCGAGACCGTCCGGGTCGCGATCACCAGTCCCGACGAGGTGCACGCCTTCCACCCGGAGACCGGGCTGCGACTGCCGGCCGCGGGCTGACCGCACACGCACTGCCACCGCCCACCCGGACAACGCCGCAGCGCGCCGCGCGACCACGACCCAGCCGGACCTTGCCGGGCCGCCGTACACCGCAGCGACGGCACACCGCTCGTGGCCGCTCACCGCCGTACGAGGTGGGCGGCCACGAGCACGGAGCCGCGTCGGCCCGGTCACCACGTCCGGCAGAGCCGGAACGCGTCGAGGATCGCCGCGTGCGTGGCCCCATGACGTCGCGAATCCACGACACGGGCTCGGACACGGCGCCGGTGCCGGTGTTGCACACGCACGCGGTGTCGGCGCGGCAGCGAGATCAAAACGATTCAAATGGGTTATGGTCCGATCATGAACGGATACACCGGCACGCACCGCCGTGACCGCGGCACTGCAGGCGGGAGTCGGGGTGACGGACCGACCCGGTAACCGCTCCCGTGGGGTCAGCATCAAGGACGTCGCCCGGGCCGCCGACGTGTCGGTCGCGACGGTGTCCAACGCCCTGAACCACCCTGAACTGCTCTCCGCCGACACGCACGCGCGGGTGATGCGGGCCGTCGAGAAGCTCGGCTACGTGCGCAGCGAATCGGCCCGCCAACTGCGCGCGGGCCAGAGTCGCATGCTCGGCCTGCTCGCGCTGGACATGCGCAACCCGTTCTTCGGCGGCATGGCTCACGGCGCCGAGCAGGCCGCCCGCGCCGACGGCCTCGGCGTCATGCTCTGCGACAGCTCCCAGGACCTCGCCGCGGAGGAGTTCTACCTGGGCCTGTTCGCCGAGCAACGGGTCCGCGGCGCCCTCGTGACGCCGACCGACAGCTCCGCGACGTCGCTGTCCGTGCTGCGCAGACACGGGATCCCGTACGTCTTCCTCGACCGCGTCGCCTCCGGCGACGAGGCCTGTTCCGTGTCCGTCGACGACGTCACCGGCGGCAGGCTCGCGGTCGGCCACCTGCTCGAACAGGGCCACCGCGACATCGCCTACCTGAGCGGGCCGATGTCGCTGCCCCAGTGCCGCGACCGACGCACCGGCGCCCTCCAGGCCTGCGACGAGGCGGGCGTCGACCACGACACCGTCACCGTCGTCGAGGCCGAACGCCTCGACGTCGAGGCGGGCCGGGACGCCGGTTCCCGCCTGCTCGGACGGAGCCCGCGCCCCACGGGCGTGTTCTGCGCCAACGACCTCATCGCCCTCGGCGTGCTCCAGACCCTCGTCGCGGCGGGCGTCGCCGTACCCGATGACATCGCGCTCGTCGGCTACGACGACATCGACTTCGCCGCGGCCGCCGCCGTGCCGCTCACGTCCGTCCGCCAACCCGCCGCCCAGATGGGCGCCACCGCGACGGAACTGCTGGTGCGCGAGATCGCGGGCGACGAGCAGCACGTCCACGAGAACGTGGAGTTCGCCCCCGAGCTGGTCGTGCGGCGCTCCAGCATCACCCGCCACTGACGCAGGTCTCGTCCGCCGCCGGGCGGAGCCCACCCCAGGGGAGACGCAGCCACACCGGCCGACGCCCCGTACCCGCGGACGCAGCCACACCGACCGACCCCTGCTGCACCCGCCGACGGCGGCCGTACCCCTCCTCCGGATCCGGGCCTTGTTCACACGGTCGTGGTCCCCTACAGTGCCTTGAAACGATTCAACCAACGGCGGCTGAAGCGGGAGGACCAATGACGGTCCGCGTGGGAGCACGACGCACGACAGGCTGGCGAGCGACGATCGCCGTGGCCATGTCCAACTACATCGAGGCGGGCTCGATCATCGCGATCGCGACGAGCCTGAGCCTCTGGCAGGAGCACTTCGGACTCGACGACCTGGCCGTCGGCCTGCTCGCCTCGCTCAGCGCCAACGCCTTCGGCGCGGCGGCGGGCGCCGCCATCGGCGGTCCGCTGTGCGACCGCTACGGCAGGAAGTTCATCTACACCTACGACCTGCTGCTGTTCATGCTCGGCTCGCTGCTGGCCGTCTTCGCCTCGTCGTTCGCGATGCTGCTCGTCGCGTTCGTGCTGACCGGCATCGCGGTCGGCGCCGGCGTGACGGCCTCCTGGACCTACATCGCCGAGGAGGCACCCGCCGACCGCAGAGCGGCGCACGTCGGCACCGCGCAACTGGCGTGGTCGCTCGGCCCCATGGTCGGTTATCTGCTGGCCGCGGCCCTCGTTCCGCTCGGGCTGCTCGGCAGCAGGCTGATCTTCGCGCACCTGTTCGTCGTCGCCGCGATCACCTGGTGGGTGCGCCGGGGCCTGGCCGAATCCACGATCTGGACGAACCGCACCACCTCCGGCAAACAGGTCACGTTCCTGTCCAGCTTGCGCGGACTGCTGACCACCCGCGTCAACGTCACCGCGCTGTTGTTCCTGTTCGGCGTCTACGCGCTGTGGAACGCGGTCGCGGGCCAGGCGGGCATCTTCCAGCCGCGCGTGTACGACGCCGCGGGCTTCACCGAGGTCACCCAGCAGTACCTGCTGCAGGTCGTGGTCTGGGGCTGTACGAGCGTGACGACCTACCTCGGATTCATGCTCCTCGCCGACCGCGTGAACAGGCGGTGGCTGTACTTCTCGGGGGCAGCGCTCGGCATCGTCGCGTGGGCCGCACTCATCTACGCCCCGCCCGGCACGGCCACACTGCTGTTCTTCGCGATCGGCTGGGGCGTCTCCTCCGGTATCGGCGCGCAGGCGTTCTACGGACTGTGGACCAGCGAACTGTTCGCCACGCAGTACCGCGCGAGTGCCCAGGGAGTGCTGTTCCTGTCCGCGCGCATCGTCGTCGGCCTGCTGAGTGTGTGGTTCCCGATGATGCTCACCGGCCTCGGCCTCGAGGGCGTCGGCGTCATCATCCTGGGACTGCTGGCCGTCGCGCTACTCGTGGGCACGATCGGCGCACCGAACACTCGGGGCAGGACTCTGCAGGACATCGAGCGGGAACGGTACGGCCCGTCCTCCGAGGACGACCTGGCGGTGCGCTCGTGATCAGGGTCTGCTTCCAGCTGCAGGTCGCACCGGACCGGATCGACGAGTACCGCCGCAGGCACGCCGCCGTGTGGCCCGAGATGCTCAGGGAGATCGAGGCGTCCGGCAGGCGCAACTACTCGCTCTTCCTCCGCGAGGACGGCCTGCTCATCGGCTACTACGAAACCGAGTCGGTGGAACGCTCGGACGCCTACCTCGCCCGCTCGGAGGTCGCCGCCCGGTGGGAGGCCGAGATGAGCGAGTTCTTCGTCGGCGACGGCCGTCCCGACCGGACCGCCGCAGCGCTCGACGAGGTCTTCCACCTCGAGGACCAGCTGCCGGAGATCACTCCCCCGCAGGAAGGGAATGGCGCGTAATGCCCCGCTTCGCCGACATCACCGACACCCTCGCCCGGCAGGCCATCGAACTGCCCAGCTGGGCGTTCGGCAACTCCGGTACCCGGTTCAAGGTCTTCTCCACTCCGGGCACCCCTCGCACCCCCGAGGAAAAAATCGCCGACGCCGCCACGGTCCACGAGCTGACCGGCCTCGCCCCGACCGTCGCGCTGCACATTCCGTGGGACACGGTCGACGACTACGCCGCGCTGGGCCGCCGCGCCCGGGAACTCGGGGTCGAGCTCGGCACGATCAACTCGAACACGTTCCAGGACGAGGACTACAAGTTCGGCAGCCTGACCCACTCCGACGCGCGCATCCGGCAGAAGGCGATCGACGCACATTTCCGGTGTCTCGACATCATGCACGCCACCGGGTCGACGGATCTGAAGATCTGGCTGGCCGACGGCACCAACTATCCGGGCCAGGATTCGTTGCGTACCAGGCAGGATCGCCTCGCCGAGTCGTTGGCCACGATCTACGAGCGGCTCGCACCGCACCAGCGGCTGGTGCTCGAGTACAAGTTCTTCGAGCCCGCCTTCTACCACACCGACGTGCCGGACTGGGGCACGTCGCTCGCCCAGGTCAGCGCACTCGGCGACCGCGCACTGGTGTGTTTGGACACCGGTCACCACGCCCCCGGAACGAACGTCGAGTTCATCGTCATGCAGCTGCTGCGGCTCGGCAGGCTGGGTTCGTTCGACTTCAACTCCCGGTTCTACGCCGATGACGACCTGATCGTCGGCGCGGCGGACCCGTTCCAGTTGTTCCGCATCCTGCACGAGGTCGTCGTGGGAGGCGGGCTGGCTGAGGGCTCGCCGGTGCGGTTCATGCTCGACCAGTGCCACAACATCGAGGAGAAGATTCCCGGACAGATCCGTTCGGTCCTCAACGTGCAGGAGATGACGGCGCGGGCGCTGCTCGTCGACCGCGCCGCGCTGGAGAAGGCGCAGGCATCCCACGACGTGCTGGCCGCCAACGAGGTGCTGATGGACGCGTTCCAGACCGACGTGCGCGGGGAGCTGGCCGCATGGCGGGAATCCCGGGGACTGCCCGCCGACCCGATGCGCGCGTACGCCGAGTCGGGACACCAGCGGCGACTCGCCGAGCAGCGGGTCGGTGGCACGCAGGCGGGCTGGGGCGCATGAGCGACGGTCGTACAGCGAAGGAGAACACCGTGACCACAGCCGATTCCGTCGTGGCCGACCTGCTGGCTCGCAGCAACCGCCTCGGTTCCGATCCGAAGAACACCAACTTCGCGGGCGGCAACGCCTCCGCGAAAGGCACGGATGTCGACCCGGTCACCGGAGATCCCGTGGACCTGTTGTGGGTCAAGGGATCGGGCGGCGATCTCGGCACGCTCACCGAGCAGGGTCTCGCGGTGCTGCGGCTGGACCGGCTGCAGGCACTGCGCGCCGTATACCCCGGACTCGACCGCGAGGACGAGATGGTCGCGGCGTTCGACTACACGCTGCACGGCAAGGGCGGTGCGGCCCCGTCGATCGACACGGCGATGCACGGACTCGTCGACGCCTGCCACGTCGACCACCTCCACCCAGACAGCGGCATCGCGATCGCCACCGCCGTCGACGGTCCCGCGCTGACGGAGAAGATCTTCGGCGGCGCGGTGGTGTGGGTGCCGTGGCGCCGTCCCGGATGGCAGCTCGGTCAGGACATCGCCGACATCAAGCGGGAGCATCCGGATGCGGTTGGCGTGGTGCTCGGCGGCCACGGCATCACGGCGTGGGGCGACACGAGCGACGAGTGCGAGCGGAACTCGCTGTGGATGATCGACACCGCCGCGGCGTACATCGCCGAGCACGGCAACCCCGAACCGTTCGGCCCCGTGCTCGACGGTTACGAGCCGCTGCCGGAGGAGCAGCGCCGCGCGAAGGCCGCCGCGCTCGCACCGATCATTCGCGGCCTGGTGAGCACGGACCGGCGGCAGGTCGGCCATGTCACGGACAGTCCCGAGGTGCTGGAGTTCCTGTCGCGTGCCGAACACCCACGTCTCGCCGAGCTGGGGACCAGCTGTCCGGACCATTTCCTACGCACGAAGGTCAAGCCGCTCGTGCTCGACCTGCCCGCGACCGCAACGGTCGAGGAATCGGCGCAGCGGCTGCGCGAACTGCACGCCCGCTACCGCGAGGACTACGCCGAGTACTACCGGCGGCACGCGACGGCGGATTCGCCCCCGATGCGCGGCGCCGACCCGGCGATCGTGCTCGTGCCCGGCGTCGGCATGTTCAGCTACGGCGGCGACAAGCAGACCGCGCGGGTGGCGGGCGAGTTCTACGTCAACGCGATCAACGTGATGCGCGGTGCCGAGGCGATCTCGAGTTACCGGCCCATCGACGAGTCGGAGAAGTTCCGCATCGAGTACTGGGAGCTCGAAGAGGCCAAGCTCCGCAGGCGTCCCGCGCCGAAACCGCTGGCCACGCGCGTCGCACTCGTCACCGGCGCGGCGTCGGGCATCGGCAAGGCCACGGCGCAGCGCCTCGCCGCGGAGGGTGCCACGGTCGTGATCGCCGACCTCGACGCCGACACGGCCGCGGCGGCCGCCGAGGAACTCGGGTCGCCGGACGTCGCCGTCGGTGTGCAGGCCGACGTCACCGACGAGGCCGGTGTCGCCGAGGCCGTGCGGAAGGCCGTGCTGGCGTTCGGCGGACTGGACCTGGTGGTCAACAACGCCGGAATGTCGCTGTCGAAGCCGCTGCTGGAGACCACGGCCGAGGACTGGGACCGGCAGCACGACGTGATGGCCAAGGGGTCGTTCCTGGTCAGCCGTGCGGCCGCGGAGGTGCTGATCACACAGGGCCTGGGCGGCGACCTCGTGTACGTCGTGTCGAAGAACAGCGTCGTCGCGGGGCCGAACAACATCGCCTACTCGGCGACCAAGGCCGACCAGGCGCATCAGGTGCGGCTGCTGGCCGCCGAACTGGGCGAGCACGGCATCCGGGTCAACGGCGTCAACCCCGACGGGGTCGTGCGCGGCTCCGGCATCTTCGCGGGCGGCTGGGGTGCCGAACGCGCGAAGGTCTACGGCGTGCTGGAGTCCGAACTCGGCGCGTTCTACGCCCAGCGCACGCTGCTCAAACGCGAGGTGCTGCCCGAGCACGTCGCGGGCGCCGTGTTCGCGCTGACCGGCGGGGACCTGAGCCACACGACGGGGCTGCACGTGCCGGTGGACGCGGGCGTCGCCGCGGCGTTCCTGCGGTGAGGAGGGGCCGGTGAGCACTGCCCACGGGAGCGTCGCCGCGGTCGACCTGGGCGCGTCGGGCGGCCGGGTCATGCTCGGTCACGTCGGCGACCACGAACTCCGGCTGGAGACCGTCGTTCGGTTCGACAACGAGCCGGTGCGCACGCCCGACGGGCTGCACTGGAACATTCTCGAGCTGTACCGACGGTTGCGGGAGGGCGTGGCCGAGGCCGCGATCCGCGCGCCCGGCCTGCTGAGTGTCGGCATCGACTCGTGGGCCGTCGACTACGGGCTGCTGCGCGCGGGCACGCTGCTCGGCGTTCCGTATCACTACCGCGACACGCGGACCGCCGACGGTGTCCGCGACGTCCACGCGATCGCCGGACCCGAGGAGCTGTACCGGCACAACGGGCTCCAGCACCTGCCGTTCAACACGCTGTTCCAGCTGGCCGCGGACCGGCGTGCGGGGCTGCTCGACGTCGCGGAGCGCATGCTGTTGCTCCCGGACCTGCTGGCGTACTGGCTCACGGGCGTGCAGGTGGCCGAACGCACGAACGCCTCGACCACCGGCCTGCTCACCCCCGGCGGAGGGGCATGGAACGAGGCGCTGCTGGGGCGGCTCGGCCTCGACCGCTTCCTGTTCCCTCCCCTCGTCTCCCCCGGAGACACGATCGGCGAGACCGAGGTGCGGGACGGGCACCGGATCCGCGTCACGGCGGTCGGTTCGCACGACACTGCGTCGGCGGTGGCGGCCGTGCCCGCCGCCGAGGAGGCGTTCGCCTACATCTCGTGCGGCACGTGGTCGCTCGTGGGTGTCGAGCTCGACGAACCGGTGCTGTCGGAGGAGTCACGCGCGGCCGGGTTCACCAACGAGCTGGGCGTCGACGGCCGGATCCGGTACCTGCACAACGTCACGGGACTGTGGCTGCTCAGCGAGTCCGTGGCGCACTGGCGCCGCAGCGACCCCGCCGTCGAACTGTCCACAGTGCTCGCGCAGGCCGCGGACGTGCCACCGGGACGGGTTCCGGTGTTCGACACCGACGACGAGCGATTCCTGCCGCCCGGCGACATGCCGGCAAGGATCGCGGCATGGCTGTCCGAACACGACCTGCCCGTTCCCGCGACCCGCGCGGAGTTCGTGCGCTGCATCCTGGAGAGCCTCGCCGAGGCCTACGCCCGGACGATCACCACGGCGGAGAAGCTGACGGGCCGTGCGGTGCCGGTGGTGCACATGGTCGGCGGAGGCTGCCGCAACACGCTGCTGTGCCGGCTCACCGCCGAGCGCACGGGCCGCCCCGTCGTCGCGGGCCCGGTCGAGGCGACGGCCACGGGCAACGTCCTGGTCCAGGCACGTGCCGCGGGTCTGGTCCACGGCGACCTGGCCGACCTCCGCGGCCTCGTGCGCCGCACCCACGACCTGACGACGTACGTGCCCTCGTGACGCGCCGCCGGCGCGGGGTGGCGTAACGGTCTCCGTCACCGATTGCACGGGGCACGGCGACGGAGACCGTCGTTCGCAGACCCGGCTCACCGCGTACCGCTCAGCTGCTCATGCGGACACCGCGGATTCGGCGGCGGTACGCGGTCGGATCAGCAGACTCCCGATCACGAGCGCTAGCACCGACAGCGGCAGCGCGACGAGAACGCTGTTCCAGTCGAACGGCTTGTCCAGCCCGAACTCCCATCCGACGGTGGCGACGATCCCGGTGACCATCGAGGCGATACAACCCGTGGCCGTGACGCGCCGCCACAGGAACGTCGCGAGCAGCGACGGCGTCACCACGGCGCCGTACATCGTGTACGCGAACACCTGGATCTCGAGTACCCCGGGGAAGAACTCCCCGATCAGGAAGGCCGCGGCGGCAAGCCCGACGATCGTCATTCTCGTCAGCACGAGTTCTCTGCGGGAACTTCGTTGCTTGCGAGAGAGCGAACCGTAGATGTCGCGGACGAGGTTCCCCGCGGACGAAAGCAGGTACGAGTTGCCGGTCGTGATGATGAACGCGGTCGCGGCCATGAGCATAATCGCACCGAGTGCCACGGGCAACGATTCCGTCGACAACTGCAGCACCGCCGTGTCCGGTTGGATCGCCGGCAGCAACACTGCCGCACCCGAGGCAATGACGATGACCGCACCGTAGAACAATAGGTCACCAACCAAAAAGCCGACCGTCGACCGTTTTGCCGTATCCGGGCTCTGCGCGGCGGAGAAGCGCTGGTACATGTTCTGGTCGCCCAGGATCAACAAGAGGGTCGGCAGAATGAAGCCGAGCAGCTGGATCGGTGTGAGTCCGCCGCTCCAGGTCATGTGGTCCTCGGGAAGACGCTCGGCCAGTCCGCCGAAACCACCGAGGGTGACGAGCACGAAGACGAACGCACCTACGAGGCCGATCGTGATGAGCAGTGCACTGAGCGCGTCGGTATAGGCCACCGAGATCAGGCCGCCGCTGAACGCGAGGAACACGATCACCAGAAGCCCGACGGCCTTCGCGACGCCCTCGGGAAAGCCGGTCGTGAGGTGCAGGATGTAGCCGAGTCCGCGCACTTGCTCGGACACGATGGCGCTGTAGGCGATCACGATCGCGACAGCGGTGACGATACGCACGGTGCGGCCGTAACGTTGATGCATGAGCTCGGGAACCGTGTACTTGCTGTGCTCGCGGACGCGCTTGGCGAGGAACAGGTACATGATCAGGATGCCGAGCGGCGCGCCGATGCTGTAGAAGATGCTCGCCAGCGGACCGTAGGTGTAGGAGAACGACGCACGCCCCATGATCGTGCCGGCGCCCGTCCACGTGGCCAGCAACGTGCCGGTGAGCACGAGCCTGCCGAGTCGCTGCCCGGCGAGCAGGAAGTCATGGTTGTTTCGCACTTTCCGCGCCGCCCAGACGCCGATCAGGACCATTACGGCGACGTACGCGCAGATCGACCCGAGAATCACCGCGTCTTTCATACGTCGACACCCCTGACCACGCGCCCGCCCTGCACGACCGTCCGGATGTTCGCGGGATCGGCCAGCACGGTGACATCAGCGAGCGGGTCGTCATCGAGAACGACGAGATCGGCGTACGCGCCCGGTACGAGAGTGCCGAGTTCCCCGCTCACGCCGAGCAGTGCGGCCGCGTTGGTCGTCGCGGCGCGGATCACTTCGAGCGGCGACTGCACCTGGGCCCTGATGCGGAACTCCTCGTTCTGCCGCCGCTGCATGCCGCCGAGCAGGTCGGAACCGTAGGCCAGCCGAACACCCGCACGCGACGCCCTCTCCAGTGCGACGAGGCCGTTGTCGAGCACCTCGCCGACCTTGTCCCAGCTGGCCTGCGGCAGCCCGTGCTCCCGACCCTCCTCCTGCAGCGCGAAGTAAGTGACGAGCGTAGGCACCAGGAAGGCGTCGCGTTCGAGCAGCAGTTCCACCGTGCGATCGTCGAGCAGGTTGCCGTGTTCGACACAGTGCACACCCGCCTCGAGCGCGCGGTTGATCGCCTGCGGCGGATAGGCGTGCACCGTGACGTAGCGGCCCGCCGCCTCGGCCTCCTCGACGGCCGCGCACAGTTCGTCCATGGAGTACTGCGTCGAACCGATCCGGTCCCCCAACGACGACACTCCACCGGAGGCGTGCAGTTTCAGGTGGTGAGCGCCGCGCCGCAGCTCCTCGCGAACGGCCTTGCGTACCTCGTCGGCACCGTCGACGACCTTGCCGGTGCCCGAACAGCACGGGTGCCCGTCCACGTGGTTCTCCTCGACGGTCCGTTTGTCACCGTGACCGCCCGTCTGGCTGAGCGCTTTGCCGCCGTAGAACAGTCGCGGCCCGCGGATGAGGCCCTCCTCCCGCGCGCGAGCCAGGCCGAAGTCGGCTCCGCCGGTGTCGCGGACCGTCGTGAACCCGCGGTCGAGCATCGCGCCCATGTTGCGGACGGCTCCGGCCGTGACATAGGTCGGCGGCGCGTCGGCGACGACGGAGAGGTTGCCGCTGAAGGCGAGGACGTGCACGTGGCAGTCGATCAGCCCCGGCAGCACGTATCCGCCGCGGGCGTCCAGCACGGGGACGTCGGCCGCGGACTCGATGCGGTCGTCGACGTCGACCACCCTTCCGTTCTCGCAGCGCAGGTCGGCGCGGCGGTACTCGCCCGTGTCGGCCTCGAGCAGCAGGGCGTCACGGACGAGGAGAGTTGCGGTCATCGGGCAAACCTCCGATCGGCAGGCGAATATGACCGAGAACCTTCGATGGCTGAATTGTTTCTGTCAATATGTCGCCACAGATGGAGCAGATCGTTCACACAGCCCTTCCGTGTTAGAAACAGGACATGTTGGCGGAGACACTCGAGCCCGATGACCTCGACCTCGTCGCGGCGCTGCAGCTGGCGCCACGGGCGAGCATGCAGGTGCTCGCGACGACTCTGGGGGTCTCGACGGGCACCGTCAGCAGGCGGCTGACGAGGCTGCGCGAGCGCTACGGGCTGCGCGTCGTCGGCCAGGTCCCCTGGTGGCTGGACGGCGCGACCCCACACCACGTGTGGATCTCCACGGCACCCGGTCACGCGCGCGACGTCGCGGCGGCGGTCGCGGATCTACCCGAGGCGCAGTTCGTCGCATCGACGACGGGACGCGCCGACGTCTACTGCATCCTGCACCCGCGGCGGCGCGACGCGGCGGCCGACCTGCTGGCCGTGACACTGCCATCGATTCCCGGCATCGCCACGACGCATTCGGAACTCGGTCTGCACCGATACGTCTCGGGCTCGACGTGGCGGCTGCACCGGCTGACGACGGCTCAGGAACAGGCGCTCGCCCCGCACCGCCACGGAGCGCCGCCCGACACGGCCGTGCCGATGGACGACGACGAACGTGCCGTCGCCACGGTCCTGCATCGCAACGGCAGGGCCAGCGCCGCTGAAATCGCCCGAGAACTTGGCAGGAGCGCGTCGACCGCGTACCGCACGACCCAGTCGGTACTCGATCGCGGCCTCGTACAGCCACGGGTCGAGATCGAGCCGGCGTTGCTGGGCTATCCGCTCGAGACCGTGGTCTCGCTGGCCACATCACCGGCGTCGATGCGTGTCATCGCCACCTCGTTGGCGGGCCACGAGTCCGCGCGCTACGTGACCACCGTGGCCGGCACGTCGTCGGTTCTCCACCACGGGCTGTTCCACCACGAGGACGATCTCGCGACGTTCCTGTCCGACGACCTCGGCAGACACGCCGGCATCACCGGATTCGAGGTGTCGACCGTCCTGTCGGTACTGACGCGCTACTGGTCCCCGCGGCGCTAGCGGCGAGAACCGGGACGCACGGAGGCGCCGCTCTGTTCATTGTGGACCAGCGGCACCTTCGACACACACCGCTCACGGCATGCTGCGGCCGATGCCGCGGGCGGCTACCTGCAGCGCGGTCAGCAGCCGAGTGCGTTCCCGTTTGAGCGTGGGCACGACGATGCCGAGTGCGGCGACGACCTCCGAGTCCCCACCGGGCGCCGCGGCCCTCGTGATCGGCACCGCGATGGAGCAGGCACCGAGGGTCATCTCGTCCTCCGTCGTCGCACAGCCCTCGCGGCGGACCGCGGCGAGCTGCCGCCGCAGCCGGTCCGGACGGGTGATCGTGTGCACCGTGGGCCGCCGCAGCTCCGCTGCCAGGTAGTCGTCCTGCAGCTCCGCGGGTGCGTGCGCGAGCAGCACCTTGCCGACGCCGGTGGCGTGCAACGGCAGCCGGGAACCGGCACGGCTGACGACCGGGACCGAGGCGCGCCCCGACAGCCGGTCCAGGTACAGCACCTCGCGACCGTCGCGCACCGCGAGGTGGACGGTCGCGCGGGTGGCCGCGTGGATGTCACTCAGGAACGGCGATGCGACCTGCTGGAGTTCGGTCTGCTCCGGCGCGAGCATGCCCACGTCCCACAGCCGCCGTCCGATCGCGTACCGGCCGTCGGCGTCGCGGGTCAGTGCCTCGCCCGCGACGAGTTCCCGCAGCAGGCGGTACACGGTCGGCACGGGAAGGTCCGCCCGCCGCGCCAGGTCGGTGACGCCGAGTCGGCGGTGCCCGTTGTCGAACGCGTACAACACGGCCAGCACCCGGGACACCACGCTCGCACCCGGGGTCGACACGTTGCCGGACATAGCGCATACCTTTCACTCAGTGAAAGACCACTCTAGCCCTGATCGCCACTGCGGCGCACGATGTGGCCCATGACGCCCGCAACGCAGCGGTCCATCTCCGACGAGATCGCACGGATCCACGCCGCGGCGGAGCCCGGCGAGACCCGGACCCGCCTGGACTTCGCCCCGTACCGCAGCTCCACCCTCCGGCATCCGACGAAGCAACCGCTCGCCGTCGACCCTGAGGACGTGGAGTTGGCCGCCCCCGTCTTCGGCCAGTCCGATGTGGACCCGACCGAGGCGGACCTGACGCTGCACCCGCAGGGTGAACCGATCGGGGAACGCATGGTCGTGACCGGACGCGTGCTCGACGCCGAGGGACGCCCCGTGCGCGGCCAGCTGGTCGAGATCTGGCAGGCCAACGCCGCCGGACGTTACGTGCACAAGGGCGACCAGCACCCCGCCCCGCTCGACCCGCACTTCCACGGCGCAGGCCGGTGCCTCACCGACGACGAGGGCCGCTACCGGTTCACGACGATCAAGCCCGGCCCGTACCCGTGGCGCAACCACGACAACGCCTGGCGCCCCGCCCACATCCACTTCTCGCTGTTCGGCCGGGAATTCACGCAACGGCTCGTCACGCAGATGTACTTCCCCGGGGACCCGCTGTTCCCGCTCGACCCGATCTTCCAGTCCATCACCGACGAACGAGCGCGCAGGCGGCTGATCGCCACCTACGACCACGACGTCACCACCCACGAATGGGCCACCGGATACAGCTGGGACATCGTGCTGACCGGCTCGCACGCCACCCCGATGGAGGAGGACGACCATGCGTGAGCCCGAGCTCGACGCCCCCACCCCCGGGCAGACCGTCGGCCCGTTCTTCCACTACGCCCTCCCATACGACGACGGCCCTCGCCTCGCACCCCCCGGCGCGGCGGGCACGATCCGGCTGCACGGCACCGTGTACGACGGCGCCGGTGCCCCGGTACCGGATGCGCTCCTGGAGATCCGGCAGGCCGACGCCGCGGGCCGCATCCCCCGCACCGAGGGGTCGCTGCGCCGCGACGGCCGGTTCACCGGCTGGGGCCGGGCCGCCACCGACTCGGCGGGCCGCTACGCGTTCACGACCGTCGAACCGGCGCCCGCACGGCACGGCGCGGCCGCGTACTTCGCGGTGACCGTGTTCGCGCGCGGCCTGCTCGACCGGATGTTCACCCGCATCTACGTCCCCGGGCCCGCCCTCGACGGCGACCCGCTGCTCACCGCGCTGCCGCAGGAACGCAGGGGCACACTGGTCGCCATGCGCGACTCCGACGGCGGCCTGCGCCACGACATCCGTCTCCAGGGAGACGGCGAGACGGTGTTCCTGACGTTCGCGGGCCACGACGGATGAGTGGACTGCTCGAACCGGGCGCGCACCGGGCGGCCGGCCTGACCGGGGACGTCGCCGTGGCCGAGGCTCTGCGCAGGGTCGAGATCGCGTGGCTGCACGCACTCACCTCGGCGGGGGCGCTCGACGGCACCGACGCCGCTCGCGCCGCCGCAGCACTCGCGGAGGCACGCCTCGACGTCGACGAGCTCGCCCGCGCGGCCGAGAACTCCGGCAACCCGGTCGTCCCCCTCGTGGCCGCGCTCCGCGGCGCCGTCCCCGACGAGCGCCTCGCCGCAATCGTGCACCTCGGCCTGACCAGCCAGGACGTGCTCGACACGGCGCTCGTCCTGCTGGCCCGGGACGTCGTCGACCGGGTGGACGAGGACCTCACCGCCGCCGCGGATCAGCTGGCGGCACTGGCAGAACAGCACCGCGACGACGTCATGCCGGGCCGCACCCTCACGCAGTACGCGGTGCCGGTCACCTTCGGACTGACGGCGGCGCAGTGGCTCACCGGCCTGCTCGACGCCCGCGACACCGTTCGCGACCTCCGGGGCCGGCTGCCGATCCAGTGCGGCGGCGCCGCGGGAACGCTGTCGCTCGTCTCCGACCTCACCGACGACCCGGTCGCGACCGCCCGCGCGTTCGCCGCCGAGCTCGGGCTGCGCTGGCCCGACCTGCCGTGGCACACCCGCCGACGGCCGATCACCGACGTCGGCGACGCGCTCGTCGGCGTGTGCGATGCGCTCGGGGTCGTCGCCACCGACGTCGGCGTGTTGGGCAGGCCCGAGATCGGCGAGGTCCGCGAGGGCTCCTCCCCCGGCCGGGGCGGATCGTCGACCATGCCGCACAAGCGGAACCCCGTACTGTCCGTCCTGGTCCGCGGCGCGGCGCTGCAGGCACCGCAACTCGGTGCGCAGCTGCATCTCGCGGCCGCGCAAGCCGTGGACCAACGGCCCGACGGCGCGTGGCACGCCGAATGGCCCGCGCTCCGCCGTCTGCTCGAACTCGCGGTCACGGCCACGTCGCAGACCACCGAGCTCGTCCAGGGGCTCGAGGTCGACACCGCCGCGATGCGCGCCCACGCCGACGGCGCCGCCGACCAGCTGCTCGCCGAACGGGGCGGCACCGGCGCCCCGGCCGACTATCTCGGTGCCGCCGGGCGGTTCGTCGACACCGTCCTCGACCGTCACCGCCGCTGACGTCCGACCGACCCACGACGGGAGATGTCCATGCCCGACCCGTACGACGACGGCATGCGGGTGCGCCGCGAAGTCCTCGGCGACGCGCACGTCGACCGCGCCGAGGCCCGCAAGACCGGCTTCACCGAGGACTTCCAGGACCTGATCACCCGCTACGCGTGGGGCAGCGTGTGGACCCGTCCCGGTCTCGACCGGCGCATGCGCAGCGTCGCGGTGCTCACCGCGCTGCTCGCCCACGGCCACTGGGACGAGTTCGCCATGCACGTCCGCGCGGCCCTCACCAACGGTCTCACGCCCGACGAGATCGGCGAGGTGATCCTGCAGAGCGCCGTCTACTGTGGAGTTCCCACTGCCAACCACGGATTCGCCGTGGCACAACGAGTTCTGGACGAGCAAGGAGTTCTGGACGAGCAAGGAGTTCTGGACGAGCAACGAGTCCTGGACGAGCAGCGGGTCCCGGACGAGCAAGGGGCTCCGGAAGACGACGAACGGACCGGCGACGCATGAGCACACGCGAGGTCACCACGACGAGCGTGGGTATCGTCGGCGGCGGCCCGGCGGGGCTCATGCTCTCCCACCTCCTCGCGCGGCGCGGGATCGACTCGGTCGTCGTCGACCACCGCACCCGCGAGGAGATCGAGCGGACCGTGCGCGCGGGCATCCTCGAAGCCGACAGCGTGCGCCTGCTCAGCGAGACGGGCGTGTCCGACCGGGTCCTGTCCGACGGCGACCGCCACGGCGGCACGTACCTGGCCTTCGGCGGGGAGCTGCACCACATCGACTTCCAGGAGCTCGCCGGGGCGTCGGTGTGGCTGTACCCGCAGACCGAGGTGTTCGTCGACCTCGCCGACGCCCGCGCCGCGGCAGGCGGGGACGTGCGGTTCGGCGTCGGCGACACGGCGGTGCACGACATCACCGGCGAGCGGCCGTCGATCCGGTTCACCGGGGCCGACGGCACGGCCCACGAGGTGCGGTGCCGCTACCTCGTCGGCGCCGACGGCTCGCACAGCCTGTGCCGGCACGCGATCCCTCCCACCGCGATCCGGCAGTACCGCAAGGAGTATCCCTTCGCGTGGTTCGGCATCCTCTGCGAGGCACCGAGAAGCGCACCGGAGCTGATCTACAACCACTCCGACCGCGGGTTCGCGTTGATCAGCCAGCGGACCGAGACGACGCAGCGGATGTACTTCCAGTGCGACCCCGACGAGGACGTCGACGCCTGGTCGGACGAGGCGATCTGGTCGGAACTGCAGGCCCGAGTGGGAGCCAACGGGCACGAACTCACGGAAGGCCCGATCACCGGGAAATCGGTCCTGCGGTTCCGGAGCAACGTCGTCGAGCCGATGCGGTACGGCAGCATGGTGCTGGCGGGCGATGCCGCCCACACCGTTCCCCCGACGGGCGCGAAAGGTCTCAACCTGGCGCTCGCCGACGTGCGCGTCCTCGCCGAGACCCTCGACCGGGCGCTGGCGGGTGACGACGCGGCGCTGGACGAGTACTCGCGCCGCGCGCTCGACCGGGTCTGGCGGTCACAGCACTTCTCGTACTGGATGACGTCGATGCTGCACCGCCACGACGGGGCCGACGACTTCGACCTGCGGCGCCAGGTGGCGGAACTGCGCTCGGTGGTGCGATCCACCGCGGGCGCGACGTATCTCGCGGAGGCCTACACGGGCTGGCCCTCCGGATGACCGCCCGGACCCGCACCCGCAATCGGACTTGAGCTCGACGCCCCGTGCTGACAGGCTTCCCACCGCGGCACCGACCGAGGCGGGCGGTGTCATGACCAGGAGGTGTACAGGTGGCGGAACCGGCTCGCGCGCTCGCAGGCGCGCTCGAACCCGTCACCGGGCAGGTCTACTTCGCGCAGGAGTGTCACGACGCCTACGAGGCGCTCGGGTTCGACGGCAGTCCCGGCTCCCGCGACGGCGTGGCCAATCCGGACGGGACCGCCTACTTCACCAGTCGCGGATCGGTCCTGGGCCAGGTACCCGGCGAGGTGATCGCGGCGACCTTCGCTGTGTTCAATCCCGAGGTCGTCGTCCCCGCCGTCACCCACGGCTGGTCACTCACCGACGCCGCAACGATCTGCCGTGCTCGGACCGACGGCGCGACTCGCCACCTCGTCCGCGTCCTCGGCGAGCGCCCCGACCGGCTCGACGAAGCGCGGTCGCTGCTGGAACGGGCCGTCGAACCGCTGCGCCCCGAGGGCAAGCCGCTGTTCGCGGGGCTACGGTCACTCGGCCTGCCGGGCGATTCCGTCGGCGACGTGTGGCGGCTCGGCGACATGCTGCGGGAGTACCGCGGCGATGCCCACATCGCCGCCTGGACCGGCGCCGGGTTCGACGCCACGGAGATCGGCCTGCTCACCGAGCTGCACTGGGGCCTTCCCATGCGCACCTACATCCGCTCGCGCGCGTGGCGAGCCGAGCAACTCGACGCCGCCGAGGAGCGGCTCGTCGCCCGCGGCCTGGTCGCCGACGGCGCATTGACCGACCGGGGCAGGACGGAACGCGAGGCCGTGGAAACCGCGACGGACCGCCAGTGCCGGCCGATCGTCGACGCGCTCGGTGACGACCTGCAGACCCTGATCGAGATCCTGCGCCCGTGGGGCCGCGCCGTGTGTGAAGCGGGCGGGTACCCGTCGTCCGGCCCGATGGCGACGGCCGCCCGGAGCTGACCTCGCACCTCACCGCGGCCGCGTCGGTGGTCCGCCTACCTCGGCCGTTCGGTTCCGGGCCCGCTCACGTCGTCCGGCGGCAAGGGCCAGCGTGGCACCGCGTCGGGGACGTCGGTGCTGGGGCGGCCCGGGAACCGCGCGGGCCGCTTCTCCAGGAACGCCGCGACGCCTTCGGCCGCGTCCGCGCCGGCGCCGAGCTCGTACATGGCGTGGGAGTCGGCACGATGCGCGTCCCACGGGGTGGGCGAGCCGAGCATGCCCCACAGCAGTTGCCGGGCGATCGCCACCGACACCCCCGAGGTGTTGTCGGCGATCTCCGCGGCGAGTTCCGTCGCGGTGGCGAGCAGCCGGTCGCCGGGCACCACACGGGACACCAGCCCGCCCGCCCGTGCTTCCTCGGCGTCGAAGACCCGCCCCGTGGCGACCCATTCCATGGCCTGCGAAATGCCGACGATCCGCGGCAGGAACCACGTCGAGGCCGCCTCGGGGACGATGCCCCGGCGGGCGAACACGAACCCGAACCGCGCGTCCTCGGAGGCGATCCGGATGTCCATCGGCAGCGTCATCGTCACGCCGACGCCGACCGCGGGACCGTTGACGGCGCCGATCACGGGTTTCCGGCAGGAGGCGATCCGCAACGACACCGTGCCGCCGCCGTCCCGCGGCACGCCGTCGATCTCGCCGTGCACGGAGCACCGGTCGGCCCCGTCGCCCGCGTCGAACGTGTCGGCGCCGCCGCCCAGGTCGGCGCCTGCGCAGAAGCCGCGTCCCTCGCCGGTCACGATCACCACACGCACGTCGTCGTCGGCGTCGGCGCGGTCGAACACGTCGACGAGTTCCCGTGCCATCGTGGTCGTGAACGCGTTGAGCTGCTCCGGTCGGTGCAACGTCACGGTGGCGATCGGCCCGTCGACCTCGTAGCGGATCTCGGCGTACTCGCCCATTCCCGTGCCACCGTCCCCTTCGACAGGCCGCGGATTCCCGGACCCGGTCAAGCTAGCAGCGCGGCCGGCCCCTTCCAAGAGCTCCGGTCCGCCTCCCACCCCGGCGGCTCCAGACGTGACTCCCGACTCCCGACGTGACCGGTCGCAGGCGCCGCCGGTTAGATTCGATGCGATGGATGTCGACAGTGATGCCGAGGCGCCGTCGTGGTTCCGCACCGCGCTGGCCCAGCGGCCCGAACACCGTGACGCGACCGTCGACGACGGCAAGGTCCACCTGCGCTGCTGGGGCGCCGAGGCCGAGCCCGGGGTGGTCCTCGTGCACGGTGGGTCGGCCCATTCCGGATGGTGGGATCACATCGCGCCGCTGCTCGCGCAGCACCGGCGGGTCGTGGCCGTGGATCTGTCCGGTCACGGCGACAGCGCCGCCCGGGACGCCTACGACATCACGCTGTGGGCACGGGAGGTCGTCGCCGCCGCCGAGGCCGGCGGGATCGACGGGCCGTTCCACGTCGTCGGGCACAGCATGGGCGGCTGGGTGACCGCGCAGACCGGCGCCGCGTTCGGCGACCGGCTCACCGGCCTGACGATCGTCGATTCGCCACTCAACGACCAGCCGCCGGAGGACCGGCAGGCCAGGCCCGTCCGCGTGTACCCGGACCGGGAGACGATCCTCGGCCGGTTCCGCACGCTGCCGCCCCAGGACGTGCTGCTGCCCTACATCCGCAGGCACATCGCCGAGGAATCCGTGCGGGAGGTCGACGGCGGCTGGACGTGGAAGTTCGACCCTACCCTGAAGGTCCCGCACACGCCGTTGCGCGGCATCCTGCCCCGGATCGACCGGCCGACCTCGTACATCCGGACCGAGCACGGGCTCGTCCCGCCGGAGATGGCCCGCGAGATCCGGTCCCTGTTGCGGCCCGGCAGCGTACTGGTCGACCTGCCCGACGCGGGGCACCACCCGATGCTGGACCGGCCGTTGTCCCTGGTCACGGCCCTGCGCACGATCCTCGCGGCCGAAGACGCCTGACACCCGAGCTGTTCGCCGTGCGTGGTCCTGGTCCGTGCTGGACCACGCGCAGCGGCCGACCGGACACCGGTGGCAGCGGCCTCTACCCGGCCAGGCCGACCAGCTGGGCCGTCACCACGGGCCATGCCCCACTGAGCGGGTCGATCACTTCGAAATGGGCCGCATCAGGAACCACGATCAGTTTCGCAGCCGGATTGCGGTCCACATACGACTCGCTGACCGAGACCGGAAGCCGATCCTCGGCCCCGTGCACGATCGTCACCGGGGTCTCCGGCACCGCCATCCGCACCGGGTCGAGGTCGGGGCGCTCGTCCGGCGCGCCACCGAGGAACGTCTCCACGGCACCGTCCCCCAGCCCGAGCCGGTGCGCGAGCATCAGGTCCGCCACGGGCGCGAGCGGCACCGTCCCCAGCAGGCCCGCGGGCGGACACGCCGACGCCGCCCACAACGCGAGGTGCCCGCCTGCCGAATGACCGGCCAGCACCACCTCACGGGCACCCAGCTGCGCGGGCAGTTCGGCCAGTGCGGAACCGACGTCGCCGACCAGGTCATCCGGTTCCCCCGGCACCCTGCGGTACTCGACCGACACCACCGGCCAACCCTCCTCGCGGAGCGCAGCCGCGAGCGGACGGGTGTGTGCCCGGTCGTAGGTCGGCGTCCAGTATCCACCGTGGACGAACACCAACAGCGGATACCGCGGCGTCGCGGGAAACCAGGCATCCGCGACATGATCGGGCGCGTCGCCGTAGCGCAACGTCCAATCGGGTTCGGGCGCCGGTCGGGTCAACACGGCACGGCCCATCACAGCCTCCTCCTACCGAACATCCCTGCCCGGCCATCACAGCCTGCCACCGAACACGGCCGTCCCGCCGGTACCGCCACGGTCGCCGTCATCGGCGGCCGGGAGACAGGTCGAGTGCGGGCAGCACCCTGCTGCCGATCAACTCGATCCCCCGCAACGTATCGAGGCCCTGCGGGGTGCCGAACTCGACACGTCCCACACCTGCGTCGATGAGCCGCTGTGCCTGCGCTGCCACCTGTTCGGGCGTTCCCGAGAACGCGAACAGGTCCAGCAGCTCGTCCGGGATCAGGGCGCCTGCCCCGTCGTGGTCGCCCACCGCGACCCGGGCCTTGATCTCGCCCAGCAGCTCCGGCGGCACCTCGACGGTCGGGTCGAACTCGCCGACGACACCGAGGTACATCGCGACCTCCTCGCGGGCGCGCCGGCGTGCCGCCGCTCCGTCGAGGTCGACGACGGTGACGGCACCGACGACGATCCGCACCGCGCCGGGTTCGCGACCGGCCTCCCGTTCGCCCGGCTCGAGCCGGGCGCGCATCACCGGCAGCATCGCGGGATTCGCCGTGCCACCGATCTTGATCTCCTGCGCGATCGTGCCCGCCATCGCGACGGCCCGCGGTCCCCACGCCCCGATCAGCAACGGTGGATCGGACCGGTGGGTGTCGTACCGCAACGCGACGCCGGGTTCCAGCCGGAAGACCTCCCCCCGGAAACCCGAGCCGTCCCCGGCGAGCAACCGGTACACGAACTCGACGGCCTCGCGCAGGTGCGCCAGCGGCCGAGGCTGGGTGAGCCCGATGTCGCCGAGCCACGTCCCTCGCGCCACCCCCAGGTACCCCCGGCCACCGGACGCCGAGTCGAGCGCCGCGAGCTGGCCCGCGATCTCGTACGGGTGCATCGAGTACGGGTTCCAGCACGCGGCGCCGAGCCGTACCCGCTCGGTCACCCGCGCCATCTCCAGCAGCGCGGGCAACGGGGGCTGGAACAGCAGATCCGCGAACACGCTGAGCACGTCGATGCCGTAGGACTCGGCCGCCGTCGCCAGTCTCGTGTACTCCGGCAGCGACAGGTTGCTCTGCAACCCGAGCCCGATCTCCACATCGCTCATGTCAGCTCGCCGGAGTCCAGCTCGCACCGGCGCGTGCGGTCGACCCGCATCACCAGGCGTTCCTCCGGATCCGGACACGCGACGTGGCAATCTCGTTCCAGCCAGTCTCCCGCGGGCAGGTCACGCTGCTTCGCGGGTAGCAACGGCAGCGCCGCCTGGAGCGCGTACATGCAGAAATGCTTGCCCTCGGGGACCCGTAACTCCGCGCTGTTGGTCAGCTCGAAGTAGTCACCCACCTCCATCCCGCACACCGAACGTCCTTCGATCCGCTCCACCGTCACCCGCAGGTCCCACAGGCTCATGTCCGGTTCCGTCATGCCACCCTCTCCGTGTCCTCGTTCTCCAGCCAGCAGGCGACCGTGTGGTCGTCGCCCGCGAGTTCCGGCTCGTCCCCGCAGGCGGAGAACGCCTGCGCGCACCTGCCCCGGAACCGGCACCCGTCGTGCACGGCACCGGGGTCGCTGATCTCGCCGTTGAGCACGCGGGGCAGCCCGGCGTCCGGATCCGCGCTCGGTATCGCGTCGATCAGCGCTCGCGTGTACGGGTGTTTCGGCCGCCGCCACACCCGCTCGGTCGGTCCCGTCTCCACGAGCCGGCCGAGGTACATGACCGCGGTCGTGTCGGCGAGCCTGCGTACGAGCGCGAGATCGTGCGAGATGAACAGCATCCCCACCTCCAGCTGCTCGACCAACTCGGCGAGCACGTCCACCACCTGCGCCTGCGAGGACACGTCCAGCGCGGTCACGGGCTCGTCGGCCACCAGTACCCGCGGCCGCGCCGCCAGCGCCCTGGCGATCGCGATGCGTTGTAACTGGCCGCCGGAGAACTGATGCGGATACCGCCCCGCGGCCGCCTCGTCGAGTCCGACGCGCGTGAGCTGGCCCAGCGCATCACGTCGCCGCTCGGCACGGTCGCCGACCTCGGCCGGAACACCGTCGAGCAACTGGCTCAGTACCGTCCGCCGCGGGTTGAGCGACGAGTACGGGCTCTGGAACACCATCTGCAGGCCGATCTCCGCGCGCCGGCGCTGGCGTCTCCCCAGCGGGGTCACCGCCTCCCCGTGCAGTCGCACGCCACCGGCGGTCGGTGCGGCCAGTCCGGCCGCGACCCGCGCCAACGACGACTTACCGCATCCCGATTCACCGACCAGCCCGACGATCTCGCCCGGCCGCACCTCGAGCGACACGCCGTCCACGGCACGGACGCGGTCCCTGCCCGGCGCGTGGTACTCCACGGCGATGTCGGTCAGTTCCAGCAGGCTCATCACGGCACCTCCGCCGGATCGGTCCGTGCGGCCAGCAGCGCACGCGTGTACGGATGCTCGGGCGAGCGCAACAGGTCCGCCGTGGGGGCAGACTCGACGACCCGGCCGTGCTGGAAGACGCACGTGTGCGAGGCCAGCGACGCGAGCACACCGAGGTCGTGCGTGATGAACAGGACGCTCAGGTCGAAGTCGGAACGCAGCGAGTCGAGGACGCCGAGGATCCCTGCCTGCACGGTCACGTCGAGCGCCGTGGTCGGCTCGTCCGCGATCAGCAACCTCGGCCTGGCGGCCAACGCCGAGGCGATGGCGATGCGCTGCAGCTGACCGCCCGAGAACTGGTGCGGATACGATCGCAGCGCGCCTTCCGGATCGGGCAGACGGACCTGTTCCAGCAGTTCGACAGCCCGGGCCTTCGCCTGCGTCCGAGTGAGTCCCAAGTGGACACGCATGTGCTCGGTGAGCTGCCTGCCGACGCTCAGCATCGGGTGCATGGCGGCCGTGGGGTCCTGGAACACCATCGCGATCCCGTGACCGCGCACGGCGTGCATCGCCTTCCGATCGCGGTGGTCGAGCTCGGCGCCGTCGAAGCGCAACGTCCCGGAGACCTCGGCCCCGGTAGGCAACAGGTCGAGCAACGTCCTCGCGGTCATGCTCTTGCCCGAACCGCTCTCGCCCGCGATCCCCACGATCTCTCCACGACGGACACTCAGGGAGACGTCCTCGAGTACGGGAACCGGGCCGTCGGGGCCCGGGAGCCGCACCGCAAGGTTCTCCACGGCGAGCAGTTCGTCGGTATCCGGATCGGCGCTCATGTCAGCGTCCTCCCACGAGGTTGGGGTCGAACCGGTCCCGGGCGGCGTCGCCCAGGATGTTGCATGCGAGCACCACGGTCAGGATCGCGAGGCCGGGAAACACGCTGACCCACCACATGCTGATGTCGTTGGCACCGAGGGCGACCATCGCGCCCCATTCCGGTGCGGGCGGCCGCGGCCCGAGACCGAGGAACGACAGGCCGGCGAGCAGCAGCACCGCGTTGCCGAGCTCCAGGGTGGCGAGCACGATCGCCGGGCCGACACTGTTCGGGATCACGTCGCGGCGCAGCACCGTGACCGGACCGACCCCGAGCATGCGCGCGGCGGACAGATAGTTCTCCCCGCGGATGCTCAGCACCGCTCCGCGAATGACCCGCGCGTACACCGGCCACGACACGATGATGAGCGCCAGGACCGCGTTGCCCGCGCTCGGGCCGAACGTGGCCGTGACCGCCATCGCGAGGATGATCTGCGGGAACGCGAACACGAGGTCGGTCAAGCGCATGATCACCTCGTCGGCGAGCTTGCCGAGGTAACCCGCGATCAGGCCGAGGACGCCACCCACGGCCAGTGCTCCCGCGACGATCGCCAGTGCCAGCGGGATCGACAGCCGGGCCCCGTGCAGCACCCGGCTCAGCACGTCGCGGCCGAGCTCGTCGGTCCCGAACAGGTGTGCCGCCGAGGGCGGTGCATAGATGTCGGCGCTCTGGGCGAGCGGGTCGTAAGGGCTCAGCCATCCCGCCGAGGCGACCACCACCAGCCACCCGGCAAGCACGACGAGCGCGGTGACCACGACGGGCTGGCGCCATACGCGGTGCCGTCGCGCGCGGGCCCCGGTCCGGGGCAGGACGGTCGCTGTCATGAGAGACGGATCCTCGGGTCGGCGAGGCCGTAGAGCAGGTCCACGACCAGGTTGATCAGGATGTAGGCCGCGGCGACGAACACGGTCACGCCGAGAATCGCGGGCCGGTCGAGCGCACTGGCGCTGGCGTAGGCGTAGTTGCCGACGCCCGGCCAGGCGAAGACGCTCTCGATCAGGACCGTGCCCGCGAGCATGGACGCGAACGTCAGCCCGGCCATCGTCATGATCTGGACGAGACCGGCGCGCAGCAGATGCCGGTAGCGCACGGTGCGTGCCGGCAGTCCCTTGGCGTGTGCGGCGGTGATGTAGTCCTTCCGCAGCACCTCCAGCAATGCGGAACGGACGAACCGCACCAGTGTCGCCGTCGTGATGAGCGTCAGCACGAGTACCGGCAGCGCCGCATGCTGCACCGCGTCCCAGGCCACCATCGGCTCTCCGGCGAGGAGCGCATCGACCGGATACAGGCCGGTGACCGCGGGCGGCGGGGAGAACTCGGGACTCAGCCGTCCCCCGCCCGGCGACAGGCCGAGCACGAAGAAGAACAGGTACAGCACCAGCAGCGACATCCAGAACGGCGGGGTCGACAGGCCGAGCAGCGAACCGACCCGCACGGCCTGGTCGGCGGCCTTGCCGTGCCGCAACGCGGCGAACATGCCGATGGCGATCCCCAGCAGCACCGACAGCACGAACGCGGGCACCGCGATCTCGAGCGTCGCGGGCACGTGGTCCAGTAGGTCCTCGAGAACCGGCCGTCCGGTGTGCTGCGACATGCCGAAATCGCCCTGCACCAGGTTGGCGAGATAGGTCAAGTACTGCACGGGAAGCGGCTCGTCCAGGCCCCATCGCTCCTCGAAGGCCGCCACCGCCTGCGGATCGCCGAGCGCCTCGTCCGACAGGTTCGCCGCGACGGGATCGCCCGGGACCGCCTGCACGAGCAGGAAGCCGACCAGGGTCGAGCCCAGCAACAGGCCGACGGCGATGGCGAGCCGGCGCGCGAGGTAGCGCACGAACGGCGGCACGCGCGGTCGCCGCCGTGCGCCGGTATCCACAGTGGTCACACGGGTCTCCTCCCGGTTCGGCACGCTCAGCCGGCGGGCCGGACCACGGCCAGGTCGACGATCCAGCCCGCGGGCGTGTACTCGGCTCCGGTCACCTCGGGTGTGCTCACGACCGTGCCGGAGTTGTTGCCCAGCAGGACGTACGGCGAGTCGCGATGCATCGCGTGCTGCCAGGCCTCGACCGCGGCCGTGCGGTCCTCGTCGGTGGTCGCGGCAAGGAAGTCCGCCGTCGTCGATCGGACAGCCGCCGATGCCTTGTCGTCGGTCCAGTTCATGCGTTCGGCGTTGACTCCGCCCGGTGACATCACACGGACCATCGAATCCGCCCGCGGGTAGGTCAGCGCCTGTGGAGTCATGCCCATCTGCGCGTCGCCTCCGCGGTACTGCTCGAGGAACGCGTTCAGCGGCAGTGGCCGGAGGTTGATGGTGATCCCCGCCTTCGCCGCGTCACCCTGAACCTTCGTCGCGATCGTGCCGAGGTCGACGCCGCGATAGGTGATTGCCGGGTAGATGAACTCAATGGCGGGGTCGGTGATGCCCGCGTCGCTGAGCAGCTTCTCGGCCCGCGGCAGGTCCTGTTCGAGCTTGTCTTCCTCGGGCAACGCTCCCGGGTACGCGGGAGCGATCAGTCCCCTCGCGGGGCCGCTGCGGCTTCCCAGCAGATCCGCGAGCCCCGGGTAGTCGAGTGCCGCCCGCATCGCCCGGACGAACGCGGGCTGCGCCCCGACCGGTGACACCTCGGGGTCGGTGTTGACGAACGAGAAGTACGCCGTGTCGGGTTGCTGCGACACCGACAGTGCCGGTGGCAGCCCGTCGAGCAGGGTTCCCGCGATGTCGAGCGCGATCTCCGGGCTCGAGGAGCGGGTGAGCGTCAGCTTCTGATTCTGCGCCTCCATGTTGCGCACGACCACGCGAGGATAGGCGGGTGCATCGCCCCAGTAGTTCTCGTTGACCGTCAGCACCACCTGCTCGCCGGGTTCGTTCCGCTCGAGCACATAGGGGCCGCTGCCGGCCGTCGTCCGGTCCAGATAGGACTGGGCCCGATCCTTGCTCGCCGCATCGCCGCCCGAGGTGCCGCCGCGGTCGGTGACGACGTCCGCGTTGAGGATCGAGGCCGCCGGCATAGTCAACAGCACGGGTACGTTGGGATTCGGCTCGTCCGAGGTGACGACGACCGTCCGCCGGTCCGGCACCGCGACGTCGAGTCCCTCGAAGTAGGCGGACGCACTGCCCTTGAGGTTCACGAGCCGCTCGAGCGAGAACTCGACGTCCTCGGCCGTGACGGACGTGCCGTCGGAGAACGTCGCCTCGTCGCGAAGAGTGAACGTGAAGCGCGTGGCATCCGACGAGACCTCGTAGGATTCGGCGAGGCCGGGCTTCGGCTCGGTGACGTCGCCGCCGTCGAACGTCAGCAGCGACTCGTAGAGTGCGTGCACGACGAGATACCCGGTCTGTTCGTACACCCTGCCCGGATCGAGCGTCTTGTACACAAAGGATGTGTCGACGACCAGTGTGTTGTCCCTCGCCGCCGAGCCGGCCCTGCCTGCCGTACACGCGCTCAGTACGCACGCGACGACGGACACGAGGGATACGGCCACGACCAGGCGGCGGTGGGCGGGAGCTCGGAACCGACGGGGCATGTTTTCCTCCGTGACGTTCGCCGAGGAGACACCGGAGTCAAACCCGCACGCCCCGGTATAGTCAAGACATACGAGTGTTTAGCTTAAGTAAACTGCACGGAGAACAAGCAGTGACCTGCTCCGACTGGGCATCATGCGGAGCGCTGCACCGGCGAAAGGACGATCGACACGTGCTCGGCAATCGGATTCGGGATCTGCGCAAGGAGAACGACCTGACGCTGCGCCAGCTGGCCGCTTGCATCGAGGTCTCCCCCGGCCTGCTGAGCCAGATCGAGAACGGCGCCACCGACCCGAGCCTGACCACGATCCGCAAGCTCGCCGCCGCGTTCGGCACGTCACTGGCGGAGATGTTCTCCGACGACGCGCCGCCCGTGCACATCACACGGCCCGGCGACCGGCCGCAGCTAAGCCGCTCCGGCGGACACCTGCTCTACGACCGGCTCACCCCCGGACGCGGTGACCTCGAAGTCCTCATCGGCAGGCTCGCACCCGGCGAGGCAACGTCCGACGAACCCTGGGGTCACGCGTCCACCGAGTGCACACTCGTCGTCGACGGCGCCCTCACGATCGAGATCGGGGCCGACACCTACACGCTGACCACGGGTGAGAGCGTCACGTTCGACTCTCGAACACCCCACCGCTACGTGAACACCGGGGACGGGACCGCCGAGTTCGTCGTGTCCGTCACGCCACCCAACCCGTGACGCGCCCCTCCGGGCGGCCCGCCTGTGACGGCCCGCCCGGTCTGTGCTGCCGGGCGTCCCGCAACACCACCGGGGTCCGCTGTCAGGGCACGGACCGCTTCGCCGCCGACGACCGGGCCCGGTCGTCGCGGACCACCTCGCCGCCTTTGAGTACCAGGGAGAGCGAGCGGAACGCCGCGGTCCCGGCGAGTGGATCCTCGTCCAGCACGAGCAGATCCGCATACTTGCCCGGGGTCACCGAGCCAAGATCGTCGTCGACCCCGAGCCAGCGCGCAGGTCCGATCGTGGCCGAGCGGAGCGCCTCGCGCGCGCCGAGTCCGCCCGCGGCCATGTGCTCCAGTTCCCGCACGGCCGCACTCGTGCCCTCGAACCGCCAGAACGGCGGCATGTCGCTGCCGAGCAGCACGTCGACCCCGGCGTCCAGGGCCCACTCGTAGCTCTGCATGTGCCGCTCGCCGGCACCCAGCGAGCGCTGTTGCATCCACTCCGGGACGCCGAGCTCGTCGAAGAACTCCTTACACCGCGTCACGACCAGTGTCGGCACGTACGCGCAGCCCCGGTCCGCCATCAGCCCGGCCAGCTCCCACGTCAGCTCGTAGCCGTGTTCGACGCAGTCGAGTCCGAGTTCCACGGCTTCGGTGATCACCGGCCAAGGGCCCGCGTGGGCCGTCACCTTCCGCCCCCACTCGTGCGCGGTGGTGATGACGGCCGCCAGCTCGTCCGTGGTCACCTGTCGCGTGTCGATCGCCTCGTGCCTGCCCGAGATTCCACCGGAGATCATCACCTTGATCAGATCCGCGCCGGCCTTCACCTGCGATCGCACGCCCCTGCGGAACTCGGTGTCCCCGTCGCATTCCAGTGCGCCCGACGACCCGTGACCGTGGCCTCCCGTGCACGTGACCGCCCGTCCCGCGGTGAAAATCCGCGGCCCCGGGACGAACCCGGAATCGACCGCCGTGCGCAGGGCGAAGTCGGCGTGATCCTTCTCCCCCACGCACCGCACCGACGTCACGCCGCTGTGCAGCGTGCGCCGTGCCCCGTCGGCCATGTACAGCGCGAGATCGTGCGGTCCCATTCGCCCGACCCGCTCCCCGAGCGCACCGGGCAGCGACAGGGAGAAGTGCGTGTGCATGTTGATCAGGCCCGGCGTGAGGTATGAGCCTGCCAGGTCCAGCTCGACACAACCCGCGGCGCGCGCCCGCGCCACCGTGTCGGGATCGGCGCTCACCTCCCGGATCCGCTCCCCCTCGATCCACACTGCGGCGCCGGTGAGCGGCGCGTCGGCGAGCGGGTCGACGACGGTGCACTCACGTAACAGGTACCCGGTCTCGGTTGCGGCCATGGACGGCTCCTTGTCAGGTCGGTCGGCGAGGTCGGTTCGGCCGGCAGGGTCGGCCGTGCGGTTCGGCGCACTCAGGGTGAGCGGTACGGGCAGGGTGGTCCGTGCACGCCGTGCGGGCATCCCTCACTCGGCTTGCCACACGGGACGTCCGTCGACCGCGACGAGCGCGGGGCGGAGCGAAGGCCACTCCTTCGCGTCGCAGGCGAGCGGATTCTCGGGCCACACGGCGAAGTCGGCGACCGCTCCGGGACTCAGTGTCCCGACGTCGGGGCGTCCGATGTAGTGCCCGGCTTCGCGGGTGTAGAGCGACAGCGCCTGCCACGGCGTGAGGGCCTCGTCGTCACCGAGATCGGAACCGTCCCAGGCTCTACGGGTGACGGCGATGGCGGCACCCGTGAGCGGATCGCACGGATGCGTGTCCGACCCGCCCGCGAACCGTGCGCCGCGGCGCACCATCGCGGCGAATGGCACGGCACGGTCGGCCAACTCGCCCCACACCGCGCGCATCTCACGGACGTAGGTGTAGGCGAGCGGGGGTTGGACCGAGAGTCCGATGCCGAGTTCCGAGCAGTCGTCGACCTCGGCATCGTCGATCAGGAACGCGTGTGCGATCGACACCTGTCCGCGAGCGAAGGACGCCCCGTCGGCACGCAGCTCGCGGACGGTCCGCGTGACGGCGGCGATCGCTCCCCCGCCCATCGCGTGCACACAGACCGGCCAGCCCCGGTCCGCGGCCAGCCGCAGCACCGTCCGCAGCTGCTCCGGTGTGTAGCGGGCGTTGCTCTCACTGCCCGGCTCCTCGGCAGGACGCAGCCACGCGCCCGCGAACTCGCCGTCGAGGACGAGTTTGAGCGCCCAGGCGCGGAGCCGGTCGTCGCCGTCGCCCGGCACCGTCGCACCTCGCCGGACCCGGTCGAGTTCGCCGGCGAACTCGCGCCGCCAGTCGAACCGGTTCATCAACAGGACCCGCTGGGTGAGCGCCCCGGAGCCGGCCGCAGCGCGGTAGAGGTCCCACGCGGCCTCGAACCCCGCGGGGAGTCCGGGGTCCACGACCGTCGTGACGCCCATCGCGAGCAGTCTCGTCGAGGCGGCCGACAGCAGGTCGAGCTGGTCTTGGCGCTCGTGCACGCCCGGGCGGTACAGCGCGTCGTTGACCAGGCGCACGAGCGGCCCGTCCAGATGGCCGGTGTGCGGGTCGAAGGTCCCGGCGGCGGCGTCCGCCAGCAGGTCCGCGACCTTCGCCGCAGCCGCGGTGTTCAGTGCGCCGTGGTCGGGCCTGCGATACAGGAAGACGGGATGCTCGCCCGCCGCTGCGTCCAGCTCGCCGCGGGTCGGGAGTCTGCCCTCGGCGAGGTTGCGTTCGTGCCAGCCACCCGCGTCGCCCAGACAGCGGATCCAGGCGCCCGGACGGCTCGCGGCCGCGCGCTCCCGTATCCGCGCGCACACCTCGGCGACGTCGCCGGCATCACCGAGCGCCAGCATCGAGAACTCGTGGGACACCTTCTCGAGGTGCATGTGCGTGTCGGTGAAGCCGGGCAGCACAGCCGCCCCGTCGAGCCGCGTGTGCCGGGTCCGCGGACCTGCCAGCCGGGCCAGCTCGTCGTCGGATCCGACGGCGACGACGCGTCCTTCCCCCACGGCCAGTGCGGACGCGCGGGGAGCGTCCGGTTCGAACGAGACGACCTCACCGCCGGTGAGCAACCAGTCGACCGACACGCCGGAACCCTCCATTTCGGACCCGTGGCGAGCGGTGAGCTCGCGATCGGCCCATTAGAGCGAGTGTCCGCATGTATAGTCAAGATGTACGCTTTTTAGCTCGAGTAAAATCCCGCTCCGGGAGCCCGGCACGTGGATCGGGGCACGTGCGACCCGGGACGCCTGCCCGCTACCGCTCCTCGGTGCTCACCACGCGGGTGTGGTCGACCGGCGTCGACAGCACCATCGTGCTCGACGGGCGGCCGTAGACCGCCAACCGGTCGATCAGGTCCTCGAAGGCGACCATCGATTTGGCCGCGACTTTCAGGACGCTGCACATGTCACCGGTCACCCGGTGGACCTCGCGCACCTCCGGCCATTCGGCGACCTCGGGGTCACGCAGCACACAGCGCGGACCGTGGCAGCTCATGTGGATGAAGGCGGCGACCGTCCAGCCGGCGCTGCCGAGGTCGACGTGTGCGTGATAGCCGGTGATGACCCCTGTTTCCTCGAGCCTGCGCACCCGCTCGGTGACCGCGGGCGGCGACAGGTGCACCCGCCGCGACAACTCGCTGAACGACAGCCGTGCGTTGTCCTGCAATTCCCGCAGGATCTCCCAGTCCATGCTGTCCACCTGGTGATCCTCTCGTTCGTTAAGTGACCGGGAGGATATGCCGGGAAATCGACGGCAGGAACCCCGGAAGGCCGTCGAGACGGTATTCCGCCGATGGCCCTTCGCCGAGCAGCATCTTCACCATGGATTCCACGACCGGGATGACATACGAGAGGGTGCCCTACGACAGGTACGTCCATGCCGGCACCCTGCACCGTCTACAACAGACGGCGACCGACGATCCGGGCGAGATGTCGTTCCTCATGATCACCCAGATCATGGAACTCTACTTCAACCTCATCGACTTCGAGCTCCGCGAGGCGCAACGCGCGCTGCGGGGCGCCGAGGTCTGGGACTCGCTCGCCCCGCTCCGCCGGGCCGCGCTGCACCTGGAGGGGCTCAACGCGAGCTGGCAGGGACTGCGCTGGATGTCGCCCGCCGACTTCAACCGCTTCCGCGCCAACCTCGGCGACGCGTCCGGCATGCAGTCCGCGATGTACCGTCACCTGGAATTCCGCCTCGGGCTCAAGACGGCGTCGCTGACCCGGCCGCACCGCGTCAACCCCGAACAACACGACGCACTGCAGCGGACCCTGGCCGAGCCGAGCGTATGGGACGACGCGATCGCCGTACTCGCCCGCCACGGCTACGCCATCCCGGCAACGCTGCTCGAGCGCGACCACGCGGTCGAGCACGAACCGGATCCGGACGTCGAGGCAGCCTGGGCGGACGTGCTCGCCGACGCGGGTCCGGACAACCACCTGCACCTACTGGCCGAGGCGCTCACGGAGGTCGCCGAGCAGTTCGCCGAGTGGCGGTACCGCCATCTCAGCGCGGTTCGCCGGGCAATGGGGGCGAAGTCCGGAACCGGTGGGACCAACGGCATCGGCTGGTTGGAGCAGAGCATGAACCGGGTCGTCTTCCCGGAGCTCTGGTCGGCCCGCACCCACGTGTGAGGAACGAGCGATGACTGACTCGACGACAGCGGCACGCGCACACGAGCTCGACCGGACCGATCCGGGCTGGCGCGAGCTGTTCCTGGTCCCGCCCGCCGACGGCGGGCACCATGCCGAATCGGCCTACCTCGCGGGCAACTCGCTCGGCCTGCAACCGCGCGCCACCCGAGGGCAGCTGTGCGAGGATCTCGACGACTGGGCCAGGCTCGGCGTCGAAGGCCACCACGACGCGAAACGACCCTGGTACCCGTACCACGAGCTGCTCACCGAGCCGGCCGCGCGGCTGGTGGGAGCACTGCCCGCGGAAACGGTCGTCATGAACTCCCTGACGGTGAACCTCCATCTGCTGATGGTGTCGTTCTACCGGCCGCGCGGCGGTCGCGTGCGGATCCTGATCGAGGACTCGGCCTTTCCGTCCGACAGCTACGCCGTCCGCAGCCAGGCTCGGTTCCACGGGCTGGACCCCGACGAGGCCGTCGTGCGCCTGCGGTCCGACCGGGAAGTACTCGAGTACCTGCGGACCGACGGTGACACGGTCGCCCTCGTGCTACTCGGCGGCGTCAACTACCTGACCGGTGAGCTCATGGACATCCCGGCGGTCACCGCGGCGGGGAAGGCCGCGGGCGCCGTGGTCGGCTGGGACCTCGCGCACGCCGCGGGCAACGTGCCGCTGCAGCTGCACGAGTGGGGTCCCGATTTCGCGGCGTGGTGCTCGTACAAGTACCTCAACGCCGGACCCGGCGCGCTCGCGGGTGTGTTCGTCCACGAGCGCCATCTCGACGATCCGTCGCTACCCCGGCTCGAAGGGTGGTGGAGCACGGACGCCGCCACCCGCTTCGAGATGTCGCCCGTGTCGCGTCCGCCCGCCAGCGCGGACGCCTGGCAGGTGTCCAACCCGCCGATCTTCGCGATGGGCCCGGTCCGCACCTCGATCGAGCTCTTCGACCGGATCGGCATGCCGGCCCTGCGGGAACGCAGCCGGCGGCTCACCGGATACCTGGAACGACTCCTCGACGACGTCCTGCCGGACCGCCCGCTGGAGCTGCTCACACCGCGTGACCCGGACCGGCGCGGAGCCCAACTGTCCCTGCGCGTCACGTCCCGGTACGACGCGGGCGAGCTCGCGCGCCGGTTACGCCACGAGTACGGGGTCGTCACCGACGCCCGCGAACCCGACGTACTGCGGCTCACCCCGACCCCGCTGTACTCGACCTACCACGACTGCTGGCGCGCGGCCGGCGCACTCGCGCAGGAGGTGTCATGACCGACGACGTCGCCGTGGTCGGCGCCGGGCTCACCGGCTGCCTGCTGGCCTACTACCTGGCCCGCCGTGGGCACCGGGTCGCGCTCTACGAGCGCAGGCCCGACCCGCGCACCGCGGTCGCCGAGCGAGGACGTTCCATCAACCTCGCGATCTCCGAACGGGGACTCGACGCACTGCGGAGGGTCGGCCTGGAGCGCCGGGTCATGGCCGACGCGCTGCCGATGCGCGGGCGCATGGTCCACCCGGTCGCGGGCGAGGCCGTCCTCCAGCCCTACAGCGCCGACGGCGCACGGGCCATCAATTCGATCAGCCGCGGAGCTCTCAACAACACCCTCCTCGACGCGGCCGGATCCGAACCCAACGTGACCGTCCACTCCGAACATGCACTCACCGGGCTGGACACCCGCACGGGCGCGCTCACCTTCGCCACCCCGGACGGTGAGTACCACGCGAAGGCGCAGGTCGTGTTCGGTGCGGACGGCGCGGGTTCGGCCGTGCGCGGACACCTGCTCGCCCAGGAGGGCATCGACGAAACACTCGACTTCCTCGACTACGGGTACAAGGAACTCACCGTCCCACCCGTCAACGGCGAGTTCGCGCTCGACCCCGGCGCACTGCACATCTGGCCGCGCGGGAGCGCGATGATGATCGCGCTCCCGAACCCCGACCGCTCGTTCACCTGCACCCTGTTCTGGCCGACGGGCGGAACGGCGAGCTTCGCCTCGCTGAGCAGTCCGGCGGCGATCGAGCGGCACTTCCGCACCCACTACCCCGACCTGGTGCCACTGGCGCCGTCGCTCGTGGACGACTACCTCACCAACCCCGTCGGGTTGCTGGGAACGGTGCGGTGCGCGCCATGGCGGGCCGCCGGTTCGGTGTGCCTGATCGGCGACGCGGCCCACGCCATCGTCCCGTTCTACGGGCAGGGCGCCAACTGCGGCTTCGAGGACGTCGTGGTGCTGGACCGCTGTCTCGACGAGACCGATTCGTGGGAGCGGGCGCTGGAGCTGTTCGAGACCCGGCGCAAGGTCCACGCGGACACGATCGCCGACATGGCGCTGGACAATTTCGTGGAGATGCGCGACAAGGTCGCCTCGCCGGTGTTCCGTGCGACCAAGGCCGTCGAACACGCGCTGGAACGGCTGCTCCCGGGCCGCTACGTGTCGCGCTACGAGCTCGTGTCGTTCTCGACCGTGCCGTACGCCGATGTCCGGCGCCGGATCAACACCCAGCACCGTGCCGTGGGCGGCGTGGCGGCGCTGCTCGCGGGCGGCATCGCGGCTGCGGCCGCCCGACTGACGAGGAGGACCCGGCGATGACACTCACGGACACACCCACGGTACTGCGCAACGTCGTGGCCGGCGAGCCGGTCGACGGAGGTGGCTGGTTCGACAAGCGAAGTCCCGTCACGGGGCGCATCACAGCCATCGTCGCCGAGGCGGATCAGACCACTGTGGACGCCGCGGTGTCGGCGGCCCGTACCGCGTTGCACGGGTCGTGGGGGCGGACCGACGAGCGGGAACGCGCCGCGGTGCTGCGCCGGATCGCCGACGAGCTCGACCGCCGGTTCGACGACCTCGTCGCCGCCGAGCTCGCCGACACCGGAAAGCCACTCGACCAGGCCCGGACGCTCGACGTGCCGAGGGCCGCGGCCAACTTCCGCGCGTTCGCCGATCTCGTCACGAGCACCCCGACCCCGTCGTTCACCACCGCCACCGCGGGCGGCGGCCGAGCCCTGAACTATGCGGTCCGCAAACCCGCGGGCGTCGTGGCCATCATCGTGCCCTGGAACCTGCCGCTGCTTCTGCTGACGTGGAAGCTCGCTCCCGCGCTGGCCTGCGGCAACACCGTCGTGGTGAAACCGTCCGAGGAGACGCCGTCCTCCGCGACACTCCTGGGCGAGATCCTCGCCGCTGCGGGTCTGCCCGACGGCGTGTTCAACCTGGTGCACGGCTTCGGACCGGGATCGGCGGGCGAACGGCTGACCCGGCATCCCGGCGTCGAGGCCGTCACGTTCACCGGCGCCTCCGCCACGGGCCGGTCCATCGCCGCGGCGGCCGCCGACGGCGTCAAGACCCTGTCCTTCGAACTGGGCGGGAAGAACGCGGGCCTGGTGTTCGCGGACACGGACCTGGACGCGGCGGTGGAGGGCGCCGTCCGGTCGTCGTTCACCAACGGCGGCCAGGTGTGCCTGTGCACGGAGCGGCTCTACGTCGAGCGCTCGATCTTCGACGAGTTCACGGCGAAGCTCGCACGGCGCGCCGGGGAGCAGGTGTTCGGCAGGCCGACCGAGCCGGGCACGACCGCGATGCCACTGATCTCCGAGCAGCACCGCGGCAAGGTGCTGGGCCACTTCGAGCTGGCCCGGGCCGAAGGTGCCACGGTGCTCGCGGGCGGCGACGTGCCGAGTTTCGGCGACGAACGTGACGGCGGCTGGTACGTGCGGCCCACCGTACTGACAGGACTGACTGCCGACGCCCGCACCAACCGGGAGGAGATCTTCGGCCCGGTGTGCCACGTCGCGCCGTTCGACTCTGAGGACGAGGCGTTCGCGCTGGCCAACGACAGCGATTACGGGCTGGCCGCCACGGTGTGGACCCGCGACGTCGGCAGGGCGCACCGCGCGGGAGCGGCACTCGACGTCGGGCTGATGTGGGTCAACACCTGGTTCCTGCGCGATCTGCGTACGCCGTTCGGCGGCATGAAGGCGTCCGGGGTGGGCCGCGAGGGCGGTACCCATTCGCTGGACTTCTACAGCGAGTACACCAACGTGTGTGTGGAGGTTTCGTGACCGACGACGACCGGAACACCGGCATGACGACGACATCGGGCGGCGCGGAGATCGACCGGCTGGCGACGATCCTCGACGACGCCGCGACGAACGGCGCTGCGATCGAGCAGTTGTCCGAATTGGACGGCGCGCCGATCGCCGACGCCTACGCCGTACAGCAGGCGGTGGTGCAGCGCCGCTTGGGGCGCGGGGAACGGCTCACCGGTCTCAAGATGGGGCTGACGAGCGCGGCGAAGATGACGCAGATGGGTGTCGACGCACCGATCTGGGGACGGCTCACCGACGCGATGAGCATCACCGGCGACGGCACCGTGCCACTCACCGGCCGCATCCATCCACGGATGGAGCCCGAGGTCGCCTTCCGCATCGGCAGGGACGCCGTCCCGGGCGACGCGTTCGCCGATGTGGTGGACGCGGTCGCACCCGCTCTCGAGCTCATCGACTCCCGGTACGCTGGTTTCCGGTTCACGCTGCCGGACGTGATCGCGGACAACACGTCCGCGGCCGGGTACGCGATCGGCCGGTGGCGGCCGGTGCCCGCCGGGATCACCGGCCTCGGTGTGACACTGGAGGTCGACGGCGCGCCGGTACAGACCGGTACGACTGCGGCCATCCTCGGCGACCCGCGACGCGCCTTCGACGAGGCGGTCCGGCTCGCCGCCGACAGCGGCCTGCGACTCCGGGCCGGCTGGGTGCTGCTCGCCGGTGCCGCGACCGCGGCCGAACCGGTGCACGCCGGGACGCGAGTGCGCGCGGTGGTCGACACGCTCGGCGCCGTGTCCGTCGCCGTCGAGGCACACTCATGACGGGCGCACGGGTCGTCACGGGTAAGGCCACGCCGCGGGGGCGATTCCCGCACGTCAAGCTCGCGGGCGGGTTCGCGTTCGTGTCGGGGACGAGCAGTCGCCGGCCGGACAACACCATCGCCGGGGCGGAGGTCGACGCCCTCGGCACCACGACCCTCGACATCCGCGTGCAGACCCGCGCCGTCCTCGAGAACGTCGGGGATCTGCTCGGCGAGGTCGGGGCGAGCCTGCGCGACGTCGTCTCGGCCACGACCTATCTGGTCAACATGAACGATTTCGGCGGCTACAACGAGGTGTACGCCGAGTTCTTCGACGAATCCGGCCCCGCCCGCACCACGGTGGCGGTCCACCAACTCCCCCATCCGCACCTGCTCATCGAGCTGCAGGTGGTCGCGCTCCTGCCCGGCACGACAGAGGAAGGACCTGTGACATGAGTGAGACTCTCCCGTCCTCGATCACCGGCCCCGTGCACTTCCCGAACTGGCTCGCCGAGAACCAGTCGCTGCTCGAGCCGCCGGTCGGCAACAAACAGCTGTTCTCCGAGAGCTCCGACTTCATCGTGATGGTGGTCGGCGGTCCGAACCGCCGCACCGACTTCCACGTGGACCCCTACGAGGAGTTCTTCTATCAGATCAAGGGCGACATGCACGTCGACATCGTGACCGAGGACGGCCCGCGGACGGCGCACATCCGTGAGGGCGAGATGTGGCTGCTCCCGGCCTCGGTGCCGCACTCGCCCCAGCGGCCGGAGCCCGGCTCGATCGGACTGGTCTTCGAACGTGTCCGCGCCGAGGGCACGCTGGAGAAGTTCCAGTGGTACTGCGAAGAGTGCCACGCGGTGGTCCACGAGGTCGAGCTGCAGGTGCGCGACATCGTCTCCGACCTGCCGCCCGTGTTCGAGGCGTTCTACTCCGACGTCGAGGCCCGGACCTGTGACGGCTGCGGCGCGGTGCACCGGGGAAAGGCATGACCGGCGGCACGGACTCGCCCGTCGTCGACGTCCACACCCACGTCGTGCCGCACGGCTGGCCGGATCTGGCCGCGTCCTGCGGTGGCTCCGAGTGGCCGTGGCTGCGCGTCGACTCCGAACGGGACGCGATGATCATGGTGGGCGACACGCCGTTCCGGCCCGTCGGTGCGGCGTGCTGGGACCGCGACGTGCGGGCGGCCGACATGGCAGCCGACGGCGTCGACGTTCAGGTCGTCTCGCCCACGCCCGTGTTCTTCGGCTACGAACGGCCTGCGGCACAGGCCGCGGCCGTGGCACGGATCTTCAACGACCTCACGTTGAAGGTCACGGCCGACGACCCCCGCTTCGTGCCGTTCTGCCAGGTGCCGCTCCAGGACCCCGACGCGGCGTGCGCCGAACTGGACCGCAGCCTCGCTGCCGGGCATCGCGGGGTCGAGATCGGCAACCACATCGGCGACCGCGACCTCGACGACGAGGGCGTCGTGACGTTCCTCCAGCACTGCGCCCACGTCGGCGCGCCGGTGTTCGTCCACCCGTGGGACATGCCGGACGGGCCGCGGCTGGACCGGTGGATGGCCCGGTGGCTCACGGGCATGCCCGCGGAGACCCACCTGTCGGTCCTGGCGATGATCCTCGGCGGGGTCTTCGACCGCGTTCCCGACTCGCTCCGGATCTGCTTCGCCCACGGCGGCGGTAGTTTCCCGTTCTGGCTCGGCCGCTCCGACAACGCCTGGCATCGCAGGGGTGACCTGGTACGGGGCCGATCCCAGCATCCGCCGAGCCACTACACGAACCGCTTCTTCGTCGACACGGTCGTCTTCGAACCGGCGGCGCTGCGGCTACTCGTCGACACTCTCGGCGAGGACCGCGTGGTGGTGGGCAGCGACTACCCGTATCCGCTCGGCGAACGGCCCGCGGGCACGGTCGTGCGCGACAACCCGCTGCTCGACGACCGCGTGCGCGACAAGCTGCTGTCCGGCAACGCGTTCCGGTTCCTCGGCCGATGACCGGGCGGTCAGCCGCGCACCTGGTCGGGCAGCAGCCTCACCGCCTCGCGTGCGAGATACAGCCGCGTGAGGTCACCGGGCCTGCGCGGGTCACGGCCGGTCAACTGGGCGAGCTTGTTGAGCCGGTAGCGGACCGTGTTCTGGTGGCAGTGGAGCCTGCACCCCGCCTCCGCCGCCGACCCCTCCGCGTCGAACCACGCCTGGAGGGTGTCCAGCAGCACGGTCTGTTCGTCGGCGGGCAGCTCGAGCAGCTTGTCGAGCGTGTCCCGGGCGAGCCCGGTGCTCAGTTCCGGTGCCGCGGCGACGAGCGCGGCGACCCTGGCCTCGTCGAACCGCATGACGACGTTGGTGCCGGGCGTCGCCGCGTCGCGCGCCATGAGTGCCTCCGTGACCGCGTGCGGCGTCGCCACGATCGACTCGAACACGTCGCTCATGCCCGCGCGACCGGTCGTGATCGTGGCCAGGTAGCGGTTGAGGCGGTCGGCCCGGTACGTCTTGGTCAACGCGACCAGTCCGAGTTCGCTGTCGGCCTCCGAGCGCCACACCGACCGCACGCCGAGTGAACTGAGTGCGCGCTCGACGGACACGGCCGATCCGTCGCGCTCCATCGACCGTGGGTCGGAGGCCACGACGACGAACCGCCCGACCTTCGGCAACCGCAGCGCGTTTGCGACCTCGGCCGGTCCCTGCCCGGTGGTCGTGACGCCGCTGAAGAGCGCAGCGAGCGCCGCCTCCCGCAGTCGCGAATCGTGGAAGAGCCGCTCGGTCTCGACGTCTTGATACGCGGTGGTCAGGGCCTGCGCGGACAGGTCGAGCGAGTTCCACAGCACCGAGGCGGACCCGAGCAGTGCCTGGCTGGCCTCGGGGTCGGGACGGCAGCGCCGGACGAGTTGGTGCCACATGTGCCGGGTGCCGATCCGGTAGGCGTGCAGAACGGCGGCGAGCGGAACGCCGTGCTCGGCCCGTTGCCTGCCGGTGCGGCGTGACACGGTCGGCTGGTTCGCCTCGTTCTGGATCACGTTCTGCAGACCGACGATGACGTTGGGGCGGACCGCGTCGGCGAGTTGTCGCGTGGACATGTAGTCGACGTAGTAGGGCTCGTCGACACGGATCAGCCGGGCGATCTCCAGCGTGAGCGTGTCCAGGTCGTCGAGGAGCAGTTCACAGGCGGACACAACGCGCGCATCCGCGGTGGTGCTGTCGCTGGTCACGGGACCTCCTTGTCGCCGAGCACAAACATCCGGTTCGGACGTGAGTCCGGTCACTATGGCTGAACCGGGCGAGCTGGACAAACCTTGGTCCTCACGACATCCCGCACGCCTGAGGACCGGAGCTGCGATGAACCTGGCCGCGAACCTGGAGCGCACCGCGCGGTTCCATGCGCGCGGAGCAGCTCTGGCCCTCGGGTCCGAGGTCGTCAGTTACCGGGAACTCGACCGGCAGAGCAGATGCGTCGCCGGTTTCCTCACGGCGAAAGGGCTACAGGCGAGCGACCGCGTGGCCCTCATGCTGCCCAACGTGCCGGAGTTCGCCCCGCTGTACTACGGCATCCTGCGGACGGGTGCGATCGCGGTGCCGTTGAGCCCCGACCTCACCGACCGCGAGGTGGACTTCTACCTCACCGATTCCGGAGCCCGTGTGCTGTTCGCCTGGCAGCCGGACGCGGCGGGCGGCGCACCGCTCCCCCGCCGCGACGACGTGGAGACGGTCGGCGTGGCGCCGGGCGCACTCGATGCGTTGCTGGGTGGCCGTCCCCGGTTCGACGGTGTCGCGGCGCGCGAACCCGCCGACACGGCGGTGATCCTCTACACCTCGGGTGCGACGGATCGCCCGAAAGGAGTGACGCTCAGTCACGGCAACCTCGTGCACAACACCGACGTCGTGGCGCGGGAACTCGTGGAGCTCGGCCCCGACGACGTCGTGTTCGGGGCACTGCCACTGTTCCACTGCTTCGGCCAGACCACGGCGCTCAACGCCGCGGTACGCGCCGGCGCCTGTCTCGCCCTGCTCCCCCGGTTCGACGCGGGCGAGGCCCTCGAGACGGTGCAGCGCACCGGCGTCACGGTCATGCCCGCGACCCCCACCATGTACGTCGGCCTGCTGAACCACCCGGCGCGGGCCGACGTCGACGCGAGCACGCTGCGGTTGTGCACCTCGGGCGGATCCGCGCTGCCGGTGGAGGTGCTGCTCGAATTCGAGCGCACGTTCGGCTGTGCGGTCCTGGAAGGCTACGGGCTCACCGAGACGTCGCCGGTGGCGACGTTCAACCGCACCGACCGGCGGCGCGTCGGTTCCATCGGCACCCCGCTCCCCGATGTCGAACTGCGCATCGTCGACGACACGGGCCGCGCCGTGGCCGACGGCGAGCCCGGCGAGATCGTCGTCCGCGGCCACAACGTGATGACGGGCTACTGGAACCGTCCCGACGCCACCGCGGCGGCGATGCCCGACGGGTGGCTGCGCACCGGAGACATCGGACGCCGCGACGAGGACGGATTCTTCTACCTCGTCGACCGCAAACAGGAACTCATCGTCCGCGCGGGCCACACCGTGTACCCCCGCGAGATCGAGGAAGCACTGTACGAACACCCCGCCGTCCTCGAGGCGGCCGTCGTCGGAGTCCCGGACCCGAGGACGGGCCACGAGGTCGTCGCCCTGGTGACCCTGTGCCCGGGACGTTCCGTCGGAGGCGAGGAGCTCCGCACGTACGTCAAGGGCAGGGTCGCGGCCGCGGGCTGTCCGCGGCACGTCGACATCGTTTCCGAACTCCCCAAGTCCTCGACCGGGAAGATCCTCAAACGCGAGATCACGTTCGAGGTCGCGAGCCGAGATTGACAACCGGATCCGCCCCATTTCAAAGGAGAAATGACATGGCACCGACACGAGCGATTCGACCGGCCACGACCGTCGCCGCGGCGCTCTGCACGGGCGCGCTGCTGGCGACCAGCGCCTGCGGCGGCGGCAGTGGCTCCGACTCCGACACCATCGTCATCGGTTACTCGGGACCGTTGAGCGGTGGCGCGGCCGCGTACGGCAAGAACATCCAAAGCGGTCTGCAACTGGCGATCGGCGACCTCAACGACGCCGGCGTCACCGTCGACGGCCAGGAGTACCGGGTGCAACTGCAGTCGCTCGACGACCAGTACGCTCCCGACGCCGCCGCGACCAACGCCCAGCGACTGGCCGAACAGGACGACGCCGCCGTCGTCTTCATCCCGCACGCCGGAGGAATCCAGGCGGCGCAGGAACTCAACTCCAGCCGCACCGAGTTCCTGCTGGGTGCCTACAGTTCCGATCCGAAGATCGTCGAACAGGGCAACGAGCTGACGATGATGATCCCGCCGAGCTTCGAGAGCTACGCGAAACCGTTCGTCGACAAGCTCACCGAGGACGGCCAGACCAGGCTCGGCCTACTGGGCACGGCCAGCGAGTACGGCCAGGAGTGGACGAAGCTCGTGTCCGACGAGTGGAACAGCCGCGGTGGACAGGTCCTCACCGACAACAGCATCGACTACGCCACCGTCTCCGACTTCGCGGGTCCGGTGTCCCGGACCCTCGCCGAGAACCCCGACGTGATCTTCCTGGGCGGGCCGTCCCAGCCGACCGCGGTGATCATCGAGGAGGCGCGCAGGCAGGGCTACGAGGGTTCGTTCCTCATCATGGACCAGGCGAAGTTCGAGGAGATGGAGAAGTTCACCGATCCCGAGAACCTCAACGACTCCATCGGTGTCAAGCCCGTGCGCGACTACGACGACCCGGGAACCGACGACCTGATCGACAGCTACGCCGAGGAGGTCACCAAGGAACGACCGGTGACCAGCGAAGTGGCGCTGAACTACCAGGCGGCGGCCATCGTCGTCACCGCCATGCAGGTGGCGGGCACCATCGACGATCCCACCGCGATCCGCGAAGCCCTTCCCGACGCGCTCGGCCAGGTCGACGACCGTTTCCACGTCTCAGGGTTCCCGACGGAGATCACCGACGCGGGCCACCTGCGCAACGCCGACCTCGAGGCGGCCTACCGCACGCCGGAGGGCGAGTACGAGTACCTGTCCATCGACCAGCCCGACGAGTGATCGCCGCGACGGCACCCGTGGCCTGCCGACGACCCTCCAAGGACGGCACATGACCCTGTTCATCCAACAGCTGTTCGACGGCCTGGCACTCGGCGGTGTGTACTGCCTGGCCGCCATCGGGCTGACCCTGATATTCGGTGTCCTGCGGATCCCGAACCTCGCCCACGGCGCGCTGTACATGCTGGGCGCCTACGTCACCTACTTCTTCCTCGTGACGGTCGGCGTGCCCTACGTCGCCGCGATCGGCCTCGCCGCCGTGGTGCTCGCCCTCCTCGGCGTGCTGATGGAACGACTCGTGTTCCATCCGCTGCGCAACGCCCCGCACACCCACCACATGATCGCCGCGGTCGGCGCGATGTTCTTCTTCCAGGCCGTCGCGCAAGCCCTGTGGGGAGCCGATTTCCGGCGCATGGAGTCGCCGATCAGCGGGAGCGTCACGATTCTCGGTGCGCAGATCTCGTGGCAGCGGATCGTCATCGTCGGCACCGCGGTCGTCGTGCTGGGCCTGCTGACGTGGTTCGTCAAACGGTCGATCCACGGGCAGACCATCGAGGCGATCGAGCAGGACCGCACCGGTTCCTCGCTCGTGGGAATCAGTCCCAGCCGCGTCTCCATGCTCACCTTCGGTCTCGCCGCGGCGCTCGCCACGGTCGCGGCGGGACTCGTGGCACCCATCAACCTGCTGTCACCCACGATGGGCGACGCGCTCAGCCTCAAGGTGTTCGCGATCATCATCCTGGGCGGCCTCGGGTCGCTGCCAGGAGCGGTCGTGGGCGGGTTCGCCCTCGCCCTGGCCGAAGTGATGACGTCCACCTACGTCTCGGCCGCCGCCGGCGAGGGCATCGCGTTCGTCGTCATCGTGCTCGTACTGGCGATCCGGCCGACCGGACTCTTCGCAAGGGCGGTGCAACGATGACCACCACGTTCTCCCCGCAACGGATCGGCACCGTCCTCGTCGCGCTCGCATTGCTCGCGGCACCGCTGACACTCGGCGGCGAGGAGTACGTGCTGCGCGTGCTGACGGTCGGCGCGACCTATGCGATCGCCGTCTACGGCATGAACCTGATCCTCGGCCTCACCGGGCAGTTGTCCCTGGCACACGGCGGTTTCTTCGGCATCGGCGTGTACGTCGTCGGACTGTTGACCACCGACTACCACTGGGCGTTCTGGCCGTCGCTCGCGGTCGCGGTGGTCGCCACGGCCGTCGGCGGCTACGTGGCCGGCGTCGTGGCGCTGCGCACCCACGAGGAGTACTTCGCCATCTTCACGATGGCGATGGGCTTCATCATCTTCCTCGTGATCAGCCGCTGGGAATCGGTCACGCACGCGCACTCCGGTGTCAGCGGAGTGAAGTTCCCCGAGGGCTTCGGCGCCGTCGACTTCTCCGAGCCGATCGTGATGTACTACCTGGTCCTGGTGTTCCTGCTCGGCGCCGCGTACGTGACGTACGCCGTCCGCCGGTCGGGCATCGGCCGCACGCTCGTCGCGATCCGCACCTCGGAGGACCTGGCGCGCTCGATCGGCGTCAACGTCGGCCTGAACAAGCAGCTCGCCTTCGCCGCGTCGACCACGCTGGCCGGGCTGGGCGGAGGCCTGTTCGCCGCGGTCCAGGGGTTCGTCGGACCGAGCGCAGCCGGCATCGACCTCACCTTCGAGATGCTCATGTTCATCCTCGTCGGCGGCCTGGGCACGGTGCTGGGGCCGGTGGTCGGCACGTTCCTCGTGCTGTTCCTGTTCGAGTTCTTCCAGGACTTCGAGGCCTACCGATTCCTCGTCCTCGGACCGATCATCGTCGTGCTGGTGATCTTCGCCCCGCGCGGCATCGTCGGCTATCTCAACCAGTTCGTCGGCAGGGTGCGTTCCCGCCGGGCGAACGGTTCCCGGAACCCCGGCCGGCCGCACGACGACCGGAAGGCGGAGAGCACCACCGACGTGAAGGAGGCGTTGTGACGCTGCTCGAAGTGCGCGGTCTCGGCAAGCATTTCTCCGGACTGCACGCCGTCGACGACGTCGACCTCGACATCGCCGAGGGCAGGATCACGGCCATCATCGGCCCGAACGGCGCGGGCAAGTCCACCCTGTTCAACCTGCTCGCCGGTTTCTACCGGCCGACGTCGGGCACGGTGCGGTTCCACGACCGCGACATCACCGGAATGAGTCCGCACCGCACGGTGGCCCACGGCATCGCCCGCACGTTCCAGACCACGAAGCTGTTCGAGGACGCGACGGTTCTGGACAACGTGCTGTCGGGCCGGATCGTGCGCTCCCGGTCGACGGTGTTCGACGCCGTCCTCCGCACGCCACGGCACCGCAGGGAGGAGCGGCTCAACCTGGACAAGGCCATGGCCGCACTCGAATTCACGGGCATCGCCGGGTATCGCGACGAGATCGCCGCGAGCGTGCCGCAGGAGGTGCAGAAGCGCGTGTCCATCGCGTTGGCGTTGGCCACCGAACCGCAGCTGCTGCTCCTGGACGAACCCGCGGCGGGCCTCACCGAGGAGGAGACGGTCGGGTTCGCCCAGTTGATCCGGGACATCGTGGCCGACGGCATCACCGTCGGGCTGGTCGAGCACCGGATGTCGATGGTGATGAGCCTGGCCGACCACATCCTGGTGCTCGACCACGGCAAGGAGATCGCCTCCGGAACTCCGGACGCGATCCGGACCGATCCGCAGGTGATCGAGGCGTACCTCGGCGCCGACCACGCGGATCAGGAAGGTGCTGGCTGATGTTGACCGTGCGCGGGTTGTCCGCCGGATACGACGCCGTCGACGTGCTGCACGCGGTCGACATCACCGCCCGGGACGGTGAGCTCACCGTCGTGCTCGGGGCCAACGGGTCGGGGAAGACGACGATGTTCCGCGCCATCAGCGGGATCGTGCGGCCCAGTGCGGGCGACGTCGAGTTCGACGGCAGGCGGCTGCCCGGGTTGGCGGCCGACCGCATCGTCAAGGCCGGTGTGGCGCACTGCCCGGAGGGGCGGCACCTGTTCGCCAAGATGCCGGTGGAGAAGAACCTCCTGCTCGGCGGGTACGTCCGCAGACGCGACCAGCGTCGGGTGCGGCAGCTGCTCGAGCGCGTCTACGAACTGTTCCCCGTGCTGTACGACAAGCGGCGGAATCCGGCGGGCACGTTGTCCGGCGGCCAGCAGCAGATGGTCGCCATCGGCAGGGCGCTGATGTCGGATCCGAGTCTGCTGATTCTCGACGAACCGTCCATGGGGTTGGCTCCGCTGGTCACCGCGCAGGTGCTGGACGTGGTCGCGCAGATCAACCGCGACGGCATCGGCGTGCTGCTGGCCGAGCAGAACGCACAGGCCGCGCTGCGTATCGCGCACCACGGGTTCGTGCTCGCCGAGGGACGCGTCGTCCTGTCGGGCACGGCCGCCGACCTGCTCGACCACCCGGACGTGCGCGAGGCCTACCTCGGCCTGTAGCACCGCGGACCGGTGGTGCGGGCCGGGGCGGTTCCCGCGACGTCACGGCAGGTACAGGTCACGGGGGCCGGCGTCGACGGCCTCGATCCCACCGCCGGAGTGTTCGGCGAGCCACTCCTCGAACCGTGCCACGTCGGTGACGGCGACGGTGAAAGTGACGTCCGCGCCGTAGTCGGTGTCGCACAGCAGGTACGGCGAGTGACGCAGGTCGTGTTCGATCCGTCCGGCGCGGTCGTGCGGCACGGACAGCAACAGTTCGTGGTGGCGGACCCGGCGCAGCGTGCCGACGTGGTCCAACGTCTCGGCCAGCACACCGGAATAGGCACGGATCAGCCCGCCCGCGCCGAGTTTCGTGCCCCCGAACCACCGCGAGACGACGGCGACGACGTCGGTCAGGCCGCGGCGGGTCAGGACTTCCAGCATGGGTGCCCCGGCGGTGCCACCGGGTTCGCCGTCGTCGTTGCTGCGTGCGACGAGGTTGCCGGTGTCCGGGTCGCCGATCCGGAACGCCGTGCAATGGTGGGTCGCGTCCGGGCCCTCCTTGCGGACGCGAGCGATCACCGCCGTGGCCGCGTCGACGTCGTCGACCCGCGCCACGACACAGCGGAACCGGGATCGCTGTATGTCGACCTCGTGCTCCCCGTCCCGCGCTATGACACCCATCCCGGCGAGTGTAGGCGACCGCGGGCTGCCTCCCCGCCGGTCAGCGGCGTTCGTCGCGACGGCCGGGCGGAGCCGGTGCCTGCAGGCCGAAGTGGACACCGGCCATGCGCACCGCGAAGCACACGCCGACCGCCGCCAGCGCCGCCCACACGCCGTAGACGTCCGCCCGGATCGTCACGACCGTGACCGCGGCGCCGAGGAGGGCCGGGATGGCGTACAGGTCGCTCTGCAGCACGGACGGCACCCGGCGGACCAGCGTGTCACGGATGGTGCCGCCGCCCACCGCCGTGACCCCGCCCAGCAGGATCGCCGGGGTGACGTCGAGCCCGGCCTCGAGTGCCGTGCTGGCGCCGATGACGGCGAAGGTGCTCAGCCCGACGGCGTCGAGCACGTTGATGGGGGTTTCCAGCCGGTCCAGCCACTGGCTCAGCGCGAACGCCACCAGGCCGCCACCGCCCGCGAGTGCCAGGTACGGCCACTCCCGGAACGCCGTGGGCGGCACGGCGCCGATCAGCACGTCGCGCAGGATCCCGCCGCCGAGGGCCGTGATCATGCCGAGCGTGACGACGCCCACGATGTCCAGTCGGGCCGCCCGTACCGCCGTCAGTGCACCGTTGAGCGCGAACGCGAACGTGCCGGTGAGATCGAGCGCCAACAACAACGGTGGTGCGGTCGCCATGTCGGGGTTCCTTCGTCCGAGCGCTCGGGGCCGGCGCCCGCCGCCGGCTCCCGACGACCGTAGGCCATACGCCGCCGCCCGGCAGCCACGCCGCACCTCCGCGAGGCGGCCGTCGGGTGCGAGCGGTCAGCCGATGACACCGGGAACCGCGGGCGTCGGCCCGGCGTCGGAGTCGTGTCCAGCGCGTGTGCACGCCGATGTGCCGTCCCACCCGTCGCTGCCGGCGTCCCGCAGAATCACCGTGCGCCCGGTGCTGCACCGGCGTCCCGGATCGCCCGCGACCACCGGCGTCCGCCCCGGCCTCACGGGGACGTGGTGGCTGCACCTCACCCCGCACAGCCGCTCACGACGGCGGTCCGGCCTGCTCGTCCGCGGCCACGAACGCTGCGGATCGACCTCTGACGCACCCGAGCAGTGACCTCGTGTCCACCGCCCGCGCTCAGCGGCGCAGGGTCGCCGACGGGCTGACGCCGAACTCCCGGCGGTACGCCGCCGCGAACCGGCCCAGGTGCATGAAACCCCACCGGGTCGCACCGTCCGACACGGTCTCCACACGGTCGTGCAGCAGATCCTCGTGCACCCGCCGCAGCCGGATGCGGCGGAGCGCCTCGGTGGGCGTCTCGCCCCGATAACGCTGGAAGCTCTGCTGCACCCGCCGGATACCCACTCCGGCACAGCGCGCGATGTCGGCCGATCCCCACTCCCGCGCCGGGTCGGCCTCCATCGCATCGACCACCCGCGACACGATCCGCGGACACACGTCCCCGGTTTCCGGTTCCGCGGGGAAACAGGCGGTGACGAACGCCGCGGTGAGCGTGGCGCCCAGGCGTTCCCGCACCGCACGACGCGCCACCAGCTCCGGGGATCGCAGACTCTGCGCGCCGATCGAGGTGAGCAGCGCCAGCCAGGCCTGCGCGCCCTCGGTACGCAGGTCCAGTTGAGCCGGCATGTCCTGCGCGCCGAGCCCGACCAGCGCGGTGACCTCGTCGGCGAGGTAGTCGGCGTCGATCCGCATCCCGAGAATGGAGCAGTCGGCCGACCAGCGGCCCATCACGGTCTGCGTGTCGGGAGGACAGACCGTGGCCTGCCCTTCGAGCGACAGCACGGACCGGCCGCTGACCCGGGCGTCGAGGAGTCCGCTCCGCGGCACGTTCACGGCCCAGCCACCGGGGTGGTTCGAGCGCACCCTCACCTCGGCACCCCAGCCGATGCGGGTCAACCGCACGGGCCCCAGCTCGACCATGCGCAGTTCCGCGAAACCGGTGCCGTCGCGGAGCACGGTGAGCTCATGGGGGAAGTAGGCGTCGGCCACGTCCGCGGAGAAGTCCGGCAGTTCCTCCGCGGACGTCGCCACGCGACCAGCGTCCATGACACCTCCCACGACGTCGTGATCCACGCCACGATACATCGCACTTCGGGTAGCGGACAGCGACTGCGCCGAGCGGATCGTCGCAGCGCACGAACCCACCTACCGTCAGCGGCCCACGACACGACAACCACCGCACGAGGGCGTCACCCGCCCGAACCCGCCGCTGGAGGCCCGATGGACCCGAAGACGTTGAGGACGACCTTCGGCCGCTTCGCCACCGGCGTCACCGTGGTCACCTGCCGGTCCAGCGACGGCGAACCTCACGGGGCGACGGTCACGGCGTTCATGCCTGTCTCGCTCGACCCGCCGCTCATCACGGTGGCCCTGACCCGCACCTCGCGGGCCTGCACCTACCTCAACGGCGCCCCGTTCGCCGTCAACGTGCTCGCCGCCGATCAGATCGACGTCGCGATGAACTTCGCCGGCAGGCCCTCCGCCGACCCGATCCGCTGGGCACCCGGGCCGACCGCACCGGTACTGGCCGGCACCGCCGCGACGCTGTCCTGCAGGCCGCACCGCACCGACGACGGCGGCGACCACCTGCTGTTCCTGGGCGAGGTCGTCGCAGCGGAGACCGCGACCCGGTCTCCGCTGCTGTTCGCCGACAGCGCGTTCGTCGAGGTCGGCAGGCCCGCCGCCGACGCCGTCTGGGCCGGATCGTGCGACGACCCGCATTCGGGTTGGTTCGACGCCACCTCCGAGTTCACCCCCATATCCGCCCGTCCGGCAGCACCCGTCGCCGGCACCGGCCCGCACAACGGGCGCCCGTAACCATCACCTGCATCGCGAAGGAGAGATTCATGACCGACACCGCCGTCCCGCAGCCGTCCCTCACCGCCGACCCGCCCACGGTCAACCCGGCCGCGGACTCCGAGGCCAACAACCGCGCCAACTTCGCGGCCAGGCCCATGACCGGCGACGAGTACATCGAGAGCCTCCGCGACGGCCGGGAGATCTATCTCCACGGCGAACGGGTCGAGGACGTCACGACGCACCCGGCGTTCCGCAACCCGGTACGCATGACGGCCCGGCTCTACGACGCGCTGCACACCGGCCCGTACGTCGACGAACTGACCGCACCGACCGACACCGGCAACGGCGGCGTGACCATGCCGTTCTTCAAGACGCCGACCTCGGCCGCCGACCTGCTCAAGGAGCGGGACGCGATCGCCCGGTGGGCACGGCTGAGCTACGGCTGGATGGGCCGCTCCCCCGATTACAAGGCGAGTTTCCTCGGCACGCTCCACGCCAACCACGAGCTCTACGCGCCCTTCGAGGCCAACGCCGAACGGTGGTACCGCGAATCGCAGGAGAAGGTCCTCTACTGGAACCACGCGATCATCAACCCACCGGTCGACCGTGACCTGCCGCCGGACGAGGTCGGCGACGTGTACATGAAGGTGGAGGAGGAGACCGACGCCGGGCTGGTCGTCTCGGGCGCCAAGGTCGTCGCCACGGGCTCGGCCATCACCAACTACAACTTCATCGCCCACTACGGCTTGCCGATCAAGAAGAAGCAGTTCGCCCTGATCTGCACCGTGCCGATGGACGCTCCGGGCATCAAGTTGATCTGCCGCCCGTCGTACACCGAGCAGGCGGCCCGCAACGGCACCCCGTTCGACTATCCGCTCTCGAGCCGGATGGACGAGAACGACACGATCTTCGTGTTCGACCGGGTGCTCGTGCCGTGGGAGAACGTCTTCATGTACGGCGACGTCGACCGCATCAACGCGTTCTTCCCGCAGTCCGGATTCCTGCCCCGCTTCACCTTCCAGGGCGCCACGCGGCTCGCGGTCAAGCTCGACTTCATCGCCGGCCTGCTGCTCAAGGCACTCGACGCCACCGGCTCGGGCGGTTTCCGCGGCGTCCAGACCCGCGTGGGCGAGGTCATCGGCTGGCGCAACCTCTTCTGGTCGCTGAGCGAATCGATGGCCCGTGACCCCGAGCCTTGGGTCGGCGACGCCGTCATTCCGAAGCTCGAGTACGGCCTCACCTACCGCATGTTCATGATGCAGGGCTATCCGCGCGTCAAGGAGATCATCGAACAGGACGTCGCGTCGGGCCTGATCTACCTGCCGTCCGGGGCGGCCGACTTCAAGAGCGACGCGGTGCGGCCCTACCTGGACAAGTACGTCCGCGGGTCGAACGGCATCACCGCCGTCGACCGGGTCAAGGTGATGAAGGCGCTCTGGGACTCGATCGGCAGCGAGTTCGGCGGCAGGCACGAACTGTACGAGCGCAACTACTCGGGTAACCACGAGAACGTCAAGGCCGAGCTGCTGTTCGCCGCGCAGAATCGGGGCGGCGTGGCACAGATGCGCGGCCTGGCCGAGGAGTTCCTCGACGAGTACGACCTGGACGGCTGGACCGTGCCGGACCTGTTCTGACCCCGGGCGCCTCCCGGAAGGCGCCCGGGGTGCGGCCGGGAGGACGTATCGGGGCGCGGCGCCGGATCACCCATGGGACTCGCCCGTGGGTGATCCGGCGCGGCCCTCAGGGCGTCGGAACTGCCCGGTTGATCGCCTCCCACACGCGCCTCGGGGTGGCGGGCATGTCGATGTGGTCCACGCCGAACGGTTGCAGCGCGTCGATGACGGCGTTCACCACGGCGGGAGTCGCAGCGATCGACCCGGATTCGCCCGCGCCCTTGGCGCCGAGCGCGTTCGTCGGCGACGGCGTCACCGTGTGGTCGAGGGTGAAGTCGGGCAGTTCCGGAGCGCCGGGGACGAGGTAGTCGGCGAGCGAGGCGCTCATGAGGTTTCCGTCGTCGTCGTACACGGCTTCCTCGTACAACGCCTGACCGATCCCCTGCGCGATACCACCGTGCATCTGTCCGTCCACAATGGCCGGGTTGATCACGGTTCCGCAGTCGTCGACGGCGAAGTAATCGGGGATCGTGACCTTGCCCGTGTCGGTGTCGACCTCGACGACGCACACGTGCGTGCCGAACGGATAAGTGAAGTTCGGCGGGTCGAAGAACTGTTCCTCGGAGAGACCGGGCTCCATGCCCTCCGGCAGGTCCGCTGCCAGGTACGCGGCCCCGGCGACCTCCTGGATGGTCACCCTGCTTCCCGACACACCCGCGACCGAGAACGCCCCGTCGGAGAACTCCAGATCCTGCTCGGCGGCCTCGAGCATGTGGGCGGCCAGGGTGCGCGCCTTCGCGAGCACCTTCTCACATGCGAGATACACCGCCGTGCCACCGACGGCGGCGCTGCGCGAGCCGTAGGTGTCCAGCCCGTACGGCGCCGACTGCGTGTCGCCGTGCACGACCTCCACACTGTCCAGGGGAACGCCGAGGCCGTCGGCCACGATCTGCGCCCACGTGGTCTCGTGCCCCTGACCGTGCGGCGACGTGCCCGTCACCACCTGGACCGCGCCCGTGGACAACATGCGCACGCTCGCCATCTCCCAACCGGGAGCGCCGAGCCGCAGCGCCGCGGTCATCTTCGACGGCGACAGCCCGCCGTTCTCGGTGTAGCTGCACAGTCCGATCCCGAGCTGGACCCGGTCACCGGCTTCGCGCCTGCGCCGCTGCTCGGCACGCCACCGCTCGTAGCCCGCCAACTCGAGGGCCTTGTCGAGCGCCGCCTCGTAGTTCCCGGAGTCCATCTCCAAGCCCGCGGGCGTGGTGGCGCCGTTGTCGAACGGAGGGTGGTAGTTACGCCTCCGCACCTCGGCCGGGTCCATCCCGAGCGTGCGCGCGAGGGCGTCCATCGCCCGCTCGACGCCGTAGATCCCCTCGGTCCGCCCCGCGCCGCGGTAGGAATCCGTCGGGGTCTTGTTCGTGAACACGCCCGTGCACTCGATCGCGAACGAGCCGAACGAGTACACACCGGGGAAGATGAAGGCGCTGAGCAGCGGAATTCCCGGGGTGAGCAGCTGCAGGTAGGCGCCCATGTCGGCGAGGATGCGCACCCGCATGCCCAGCAACGTGCCGTCCTCCCGCGCGGCGAGCTCGACGTACTGCACCTGTCCGCGCCCGTGGGTCATCGTCTGACTGTCCTCGGAGCGCGCCGCGGCCCATGCGACCGGCACGGACAGCCGTCGCGCCAGAGCGACGGCGATGCACTCCTCGGGATAGACGTTGAGCTTGCCGCCGAAGCCGCCGCCGACGTCGGGGGCGACCACGCGCAGGTCCTGTTCCGGTACCGAACACACCCCTGCCAGCACGCTGCGGAGGATGTGCGGGATCTGCGTCGAGGACTGCAGCGTGAAGCCTCGTCCCGTGGGCTCCGGCGTGACCACGACCGCGCGGTCCTCGAGCGGTGTCGGTTGCAGGCGTTGCTGCACGTACCGCTCGGACACGGTGACGTCGGCGTCGGCGAACGCCTTGTCCACGTCCCCTGTCCCCAGTGACCAGGTGTAGCTCTCGTTGCTGCCGAACCCCTCGTGCACGATCGGCCCGCCCGCGAGACTCTCCTCCAGGTCGAGCGCCGGGTCGGCGGGCTCGTAGTCGATGTCGATGTGCTGCAGCGCGTCCTGCGCCGCCGCGGCGTCCGTCGCGGCGACCACGGCCACTGCCTCGCCCGCGAACCTCACCTGTTCCACGGCGACGGGCAGGTGGTCGGGAATCCTGATGTCCTCGGTCACCGGCCACGCGCACGGGATACCCGACCACTCACCCGCGAGGTCGCCGCCGGTGAACACACCGACCACGCCCGGGAGCTCCGCCGCTTCGGAGACGTCGAGCGACGCGATGCGGGCACGCGCGAACGGACTGCGGAGCACCGCGATGTGCACGGTGCCGGGCGGGGCGATGTTGCCCGTCCATCTCCCCTTCCCCGTCAGCAGCTGAGGATCCTCCTTGCGGGGGACCGCGGTCCCCACACTGGGTCGGAGCGTCTCGGTCATGGTTCACCCTCCTGCTACGGCGACGACACCTCGGTTCGGACAGGGACCGGAGAACCGCTACGACGGTGGTCCACAGTGGACACACCGACCCGGCGTCGCTATGTCGGCTCCGGCAACAGTCCCTCCAGCCATCGGGTGTGCACCGCCCCCGCGCGGAGGCCGGGCTCGTCGAGCAGCCGCCGGTGCATCGACACGGTCGTGGGCACGCCGTCCACGCGCAGTTCGGCGAGCGCCTGCCTGCCGCGCGCGAGGGCGGTGTCGCGGTCCGGACCGGAACAGATCAGCTTGGCGATCATCGAGTCGTAGAACGGGCTGATCCGGTCACCCGCGACGAACCCGGTGTCCACGCGAACCCCAGGACCGCCCGGCAGGTCCAGTGTGGACAGATCGCCCGGAGTGGGCCGGAATCCGTTGTCCGGGTCCTCGGCGTTGATACGGAACTCCACGGCCGCACCCCGGATCCGGACGTCGTCCTGGGCGAAGGAGATCGGCTCTCCCGCCGCGATGCGGAGCTGCTCACTCACCAGGTCGACTCCGGTGACGGCCTCGCTGATGGGATGTTCGACCTGGATCCGGGTGTTCATCTCGATGAAGAAGAACTCCCCCGACGGCGTCAACAGGAATTCGACCGTTCCCGCACCCACGTACCCGACCTGGCGTGCCAGCCGCACAGCGGCCTCGTTGATGTCGGCCCGCGTCTCGGCCGACAGGCCGGGGGCCGGCGCCTCCTCGATGAGCTTCTGCCGCCGCCGTTGCACCGAACAGTCCCGCTCGAACGTGTGCACCACGGTGCCCGCGTGGTCGGCGAGGATCTGCACCTCGATGTGGCGGGCGCCGTCGATCGCCCGTTCCAGGTAGACGGTGTCGTCGCTGAACGCCGCCCGGGCCTCGGCCTGCGCGGCCGGCAGGGCGTCGGCCAGCTCCTCGCGCGAGGCCACCGGCCGGATACCCCGGCCACCGCCACCGGCCGCGGCCTTGAGCAGCACCGGGTAACCGACGTCGTCGGCCGCGGCCAACGCCTCGTCGACGTCGCCGACCGGACCACTACCGGGGACGATCGGCACGTCGGCCCGCCGCGCGGCGTCCCGTGCCGCGGCTTTGTCACCCATCGTCTCGATGGTCGACACCGACGGGCCGACGAACGTCAGCCCCGCATCGGTGAGCTCCTTGACGGCGCCGGGACGTTCGGACAGGAACCCGTACCCCGGATGCACCGCGTCCGCTCCCGTCTCGCGAGCCGCCTCCACCAAGGCCGCCGAGTTCAGATACGACTTCGCCGCCGCCGACTTGCCGATGTGCACGGCGGTGCCCGCCAGCTGCACCCACCGGCTCTCCGCGTCCGCATCGGAGTAGACGGCGACGGTCTCCAGCCCCGCGGCGTGCGCGGCCCGGATGACGCGGACCGCGATCTCGCCCCGGTTGGCCACCAGGACGCGCCTCATGTCTCACCCAGCCGCACGATGTCCTGGCCCACGTCGACCTCGTCACCGTCCTCGACGAGGAACTCGGCGACCGTCCCCGACGCGTCGGCCTTGACCTCGTTGAACGTCTTCATCACCTCGATCAGGGCGATGGTCTGCCCCTCACTGATCGACTCGCCGTCGTCGACGTAGACGGGTTTCTCCGGCGCGGGCCGGCGGTAGAACACCCCCGGCATCTGAGCCTTGATCGTCGTCATGGTTCGCTGCTTCCTCCCTACCGTGCGATCCGACTGCGGACCCGTTCGATCCGCTCGCGGCGGTCCCGCCGGGCCGCCAACGCCGTGTCCAGATCCACCGAGTCGAATCGCACCGCGTCGCCGGTCTTCGTCTGCGCGATGCGGTCGCGGTCGACGGAGATCACGGTGCCGATGGTCGCGTAACCGCCACCGGTCACCGCGTCGTTGAGCAGGACGATCGGCTCGTCCCCACCCGGAACCTGGATCGAGCCGATCGGGTATCCCAGGTCGACGACGTTGGCCGGATCGCTGCCCGCTCCGAACGGTTGCTCGCGTTCGGTGAAGTCGAGTGTGCCGCCCCGCAGCCGGTACCCGACCCGGTCGGCGTCCTTGGTGACCTTCCAGTCGGTTCCCAGGAACGAGGCCAGCCCGCCCTCGGTGAGCCGGTAGGAGCACAGGCCGACGACGGTGCGCAGCTGCGCCGTGCCGGTCAGGTCCGGGCGCAGGTCCTCGGGCACCGCGGCGCCGCCCGGGCCCGGCCCGTCGGCCGCCCCGAGCGGGAGCGACTCGTCGTCGGCGAGTTTGCGGCCCTCGTGCCCGCCGATCCCCGTCAACGTGTACGTCGACCGCGAACCGAGGTAGACCGGCACGTCGATGCCGCCGCTCACCGCGACGTAGGCCCGGCAGCCGGCGCGGATCATGGCGAATCCCAGCACGTCACCGGAGCGGACACGGATCGCCGTCCAGGGCTCGACGGGTTCGTCGTTGAGCGTCACGGGCACGTCGGCACCCGTGACGGCGACCACCCTGTCGTCGGTGAACTCCAGTGTCGGGCCGATGTAGGTGCCTTCCAGCACCCCGGCCCCGTCGGGATTGCCCACCAGCATGTTGGCCACCACCGCCGAGTAGGTGTCCATCGCGCCGGACGGCGGCATGCCCATGTGGTAGTGACCGAACCGTCCCGTGTCCTGCACGGTCGTGTACAGGCCACCGGCTCGCACCCGCAGCTCGCTCATCGGTACAGCACCTCCAGCAGCTCGCGGTTGACCGCGTCGGGATCGGCCAGCAGCGTCGCCGGCTCGAACTCGACCTCGCGGATCCGGTACCGGAACGTGCCCTTCTCCACTTCGGACCGGGTCGCCTCGAACTCGGCCATGTCGATCGCGCGGTACCGCAGGACGTCGTTCGCCTTGGGGAAGCAGATGTCGTCGGCGAAGTCGGGAAGGCTCTGCGACAGGTCGAACACCGGCGCGGGGGCCATGCCGAACATCTGGTAGCCGCCGGCGCCACGCACCGGGTAGACCACCGCGAACGCGCCGCCGAACCCGAACGTCCGCTCGGGGGTGTCGGTGCGCGGGCGCACGTACTTGGGCACCTGGATCTGCCGCTGCCGTGGCACGAGCTGGTAGCAGAACGGCAGTCCCGGCACGAAACCCAGCATCGTGACGATCCAGGGCGCGCTGGTCATCGCGTCCACCACGCCCTGCACGCTGTCGAACCCGTTGATGCGCGCCGCGTACTCGAGGTCGGTCGCGTCGGGATCCTGGTGGCGGTCGCGGAACCGCATGAGCGTCTCGTGGGTCCACGGGTCGTTGAACAGCACCGGGACGTCCACCACGCGGGTCTTGAGCACATAGTCGTCGGGCAGTGTGCCGACCGTGGATTCGAGGCGCCGCAGCTCCTCGACCAGTTCCCGCGGGTCGAGCCGGTCGGGGTCGATCTGAACCATGTAGGAGGCGTTGGACGGGCAGATGTCCACGACGCCGTCGATGACCTCCTGTCGCAGGGCGTTGGTCACGGCCATTCCGGCGAAGTTCGCCTCCAGACTCATGGCCTGGTCCAGCTCGACGAAGACGAACTCGTCCCCGCCGTACTCGTAGCGCGCGGGTGGCAGTTGGATCTTCTCGGTGGTCATCACCACGCCTCCCAATGTGTCGGCGATCACAACACTGTGCCCGCCGTCGACCCCCGCCGCCAGTGAAACTCTGTACAAATCGGCACGGCGGGACTGGACAGAATGTGGAAAACTGCTGGTATGCCGACGCCGAGCGACCTGACCGGCGACCGGAAACTCGGCCTGACCCTCCGCGCCGGACATGCAGCTGCCGATCGCCCGATCTCGTGGGTACACGCCAGCGAACTCGCCGATCCCACGGAGTTCCTCGCCGGTGGCGAGCTGCTGCTGACCACCGGATTCGGACTGCCGGACAGCGGCGACGGGCAGGCCGCCTACATCGGCAGGCTCGCCGCGGCCGGACTGTCCGGACTCGGGTTCGGCATCGAACTCGGCCACGACGAGATCCCTGCGCCGCTGCTCGAGGCCGCCGACGAGGCCCACCTGCCGGTGCTGGAGGTGCCGCACCGCACGCCGTTCATCGAGATCGGCAAGACGGTGTCGCAAGCACTGGCGGACACCCGCAGCGCCGAGACGCAACGGTTCGAGGCGGCCCGCAACGCACTCACCACCGCCGCCGTCCACGGCGAGGACCTGGGTGGGCTGATCGGCAGACTCGCCGCCGACCTCGGCTGCTGGGCCGTGCTCGTCGAACCCGACGGAACCGCGGTCCACGCCGAACCGGCGCGCGCGGCGGAGTACGTCCGCGCCTTCGACGCCGACCTCGACCGGCTCCGCGCCGTACGCCCGCCGTCGAGCATCGGCTCGTCCTCCCGCGACGGACACGTCGCGGCACATTCCCTGGGCGGCGGGCACAAGCTGGCGGGATTCCTCGTCGTCGGCCGGGACCACGCCTTCACCTCGACCGACCACCACATCACGCACGCGGCGTCGTCACTGCTGTCGATCGCGTTGACGCGCACCCGCTCCGCGGCCGACGCGCGACTGCGGACCACCGCGCTGACACTGCTACTGGCCGGCCACCGCACCGCGTTCGACGAGCTCGCGGGGCCGCTCGGGATGCGACTTCCCGACGAACCGGTCGTCGTACTGGCCGGATCGGGTCACTCACCCACGCTGGTGGACGGAGGCGCCGCGTCGGACCTGCTGGCAGGCGACCTCGACGGCGAGCTGGTGGCGGTGGCCTCCGCCTCGCAGCACCTGCCCTCCGCACGGCACCTGGGCGTATCCCCTCCGACGGGACTGGACGGACTGCCCGGCGCCCACCGGCAAGCCAGGCAGGCGCTCGCCGAGGCGACGCGCCGCGGCGCCGCGGTCGTCCGGTTCGACGATCTCGGCGTCGGGCTGCTGCACGACGTCACCGACACGGGTGTCCTCACTCGCGCCGAGGCCATGCTCGGCCCGTTGTACGACCACGACACCCGGCAACGCGGTGAGCTGGTGCGGTCCCTGCGCTCCTGGCTCGCCCACCACGGGCACTGGGACCCGGCGGCCGCCGAACTGGGCGTGCACCGGCACACCCTGCGGCACCGCATGACCAAAGTGGCCGCGATCCTCGGCTGCGACCTGGACTCCCCCGACGTCCGGGCGCAACTCTGGCTGGCGCTGCGGCTCGTTTCGTGATGTGGCTCGTTTCGTGATGTGGCTGGTCTCCTGGCGACGGGGCCGCACACCGCGCATTGGCGTGTCCGCACAGCCGGAATTGGCCGGACCGTCCATTTCCCCGCACCCCTCCGGCGCCCTACCGTTGCCCCTTCCCGACGCGAAAGGACAGGCCATGAAGACAGTCATCGACCTCAACGCGGATGCGGGCGAGAGCTTCGGCCGCTGGAAGCTCGGGGACGACGCCGCGCTGCTGCCGCAGGTCAGTTCCGTCAACGTCGCCTGCGGCTGGCATGCGGGCGATCCGGGCACCATGCGCCGATCGGTGGAACTCGCCGTGTCGAACGGTGTCGCGCTCGGCGCGCACCCCGGGTTCCCGGACCTCGCGGGCTTCGGGCGTCGCGCCATGGCGATGAGTCCCGCCGAGGCCGCCGACGCCTGTCTCTACCAGTACGGCGCGCTCCGCGCCTTCGCCGCGGAGGCGGGCACGCGCATCGCCCACGTCAAACCGCACGGTGCGCTCTACGGGCTGACCCTGCGCGACCCGGAGGTGGCCGCCGCCGTCGCCGAGTCCGTCGCCAAGGCCGACCCGGACGTGCTGTTGGTGCTGCTGGCCGGGCCCACCGCGCAGCGCGTGATCGACGCGGGCCACCGCGTCGCGCGGGAGGCGTTCGCCGACCTCGACTACGACGACAACGGGCACATCATCATCGAACCGGTCCCGGAGGCCAAGGACCCGGAGGCGTGCGCCCAGCAGGCCGTCGACGTCCTCAGCGGCGGGGTGACGTCCGTGAACGGCACGGCGATCGACGTCGACGCCGACACGATCTGCCTGCACGGCGACCGTCCCAACTCGCCCGACATCGCCAGGGCGATCCGGGCCCGGTTCGCCGAGCACGGGGTGCGCACGGCCGCGATGCACGACGTCGTCGCCGCCCGGTCCCGCTGACGGGCCGTCCGCGCGGGTGACGGTCGCCCGGGCGCTGATCGGCCGGGTGCCGGACGGGCCGCTCACGTGGGTCGGCCCTTGTGCCGCGGGCGTACCATCGACCGACAGGGGTTCACCACCAGGGAGCCGCCATGTTGGTCGAGATCCTGATCGCGGTAGGAATCGCCGGCGCCGCCGGAATCGCGGCGAGCGTGCGGATCGTGCGGCAGTACGAGCGTGGTCTCGTGTTCCGGTTCGGCCGAGTGCGCCGCGCACCCAGCGAGCCCGGCATCAGACTGCTCGTACCCGGCATCGATCGCATGACCAAGGTCAACATGCAGATCGTGACGCTGCCCGTGCCCGGCCAGGACGGCATCACCCGCGACAACGTGACGGTGCGCGTCGACGCCGTCGTCTACTTCAAGGTCGTCGATCCGGTGCAGGCGATCGTCGGCGTGGAGAACTACCGCTTCGCGATGCTTCAGGTCGCGCAGGCGAGCCTGCGCCGGATCATCGGTGAGAGCAGCCTCGACGACCTGTTGTCCAACCGGCAACGGCTCAACGAAGGCCTGGAGCTGATGATCGACAGCCCCGCCCTGGGCTGGGGTATCCACATCGACCGGGTGGAGATCAAGGACGTTGCCCTGCCCGAGACGATGAAACGGGCGATGTCCCGGCAGGCGGAGGCGGAACGCGAACGCCGCGGCCGGGTCATCGCCGCCGAGGGCGAGCTGCAGGCGTCGGAGAAGCTGTCCCAGGCGGCCGAGCGCATGGCCGACACGCCCGCGGCCCTGCAGCTGCGCCTGCTGGAAACCGTGGTGGAGGTCGCTGCGGAGAAGAACTCCACGCTCGTCCTGCCGTTCCCGGTCGAGCTGCTGCAGTTCCTGGACCGCACGTCGGCAGGCGACGGCCGGCGCGGTGCGGACGTGCCGGAGCAGGCCCGCACCGAACGGGATGTGGGCACCCGGTCCGAGGCAACCGGCGAACAGAGCGCTGCGGCCGTCGACCGGCCGTCGGAACACACGACGTAATCCTGCGGCCGAGCCCTGACCCGCCCCTGACATCTGTCACGGGGTATCGATGACGCCGGCACTAGGAGCGGCGCCGCGCAGCGGAGAAGACTACGGGGCATGGTTTCCGAATCCGTCATCTCCGCCCGCGACGTGCGGATGTCGTTCCCCGACGGCGCGGGCGGCCACGTCCGTGCGGTCGACGGGGTCGACCTCGAGGTCGCCCGGGGCGAGGTCCTGGCCCTGCTGGGCCCTAACGGGGCAGGCAAGACCACCCTGCTCGACATCCTGCTGGGGCTGACCACGCCGCGCTCCGGCGACGTGAGCATCGGCGGGTCGAACCCGCGGACCGCGGTGCAGTCGGGCATGCTCTCGGCGTTGCTCCAGACGGGAGGGCTGCTTCCCGACCTCACGGCGGGCGAGACGGTGCGGATGATCGCCGCGTTGCACGCCGACCCGGCCGACGTCGACGAGGTCATCGACACCGCGGGCGTGCGGGCGTTCGCGTCACGTCCGGTGGGCAAATGCTCGGGTGGCCAGCAGCAACGGCTGCGCTTCGCGCTGGCGTTGCTGCCCCGTCCGGAGATCATCGTCCTCGACGAACCGACGGCCGGCATGGACGTCTCCGCCCGGCACGAGTTCTGGGACCGCATGCGCGCGCAGGCGGACGAGGGCGTCACCGTCGTGTTCGCCACCCACTACCTCGAGGAGGCGGAGCAGTTCGCGCGCCGCACCGTCCTGATGAACCGCGGCCGCGTGCTGGCCGACGGCCCCACCGACGAGGTCCGTGCCCGGGCCGGAGCCGCCTACGTGACGGTCAGCTGGGACCCGACGGCCGCCGAGTTGGCGCAGGTACCGCACGTGGTCCGGGCGGATCGGGAGGGCGCACGGACCACGTTCCGCACGGAGGACTCCGACGGGCTCGCGCGTTATCTGCTCACCGCCACGGACGCACGGGGACTCACCGTGCGTCCGGCCAGCCTCGAGGAGGCGTTCCGCCTGCTGACCGAGGACTCCGCCACCCCGGGCGAGACCGAACGCCCTGTGGTCTCCGCCGACTCCGAGGAGGTCCGGGTATGACCGTCGCGACGAACCCGCGCACCCACGTCCGTGGCGGCTACAGCCTGGGCCGGTACATCGCCATGGACTTCCGGCGGAACCTGCGCAACGTCGGCAACAGCTTCTTCGTGATCGTGTTGCCCACCGCGCTGTTCCTGTTCTTCGGCGCCTCGATGGACTGGTCGGGTGAACCGGTCGGCGTGGGCAACGTCAGCGCCTGGACCATGATCGCCATCGCCTCGTACGGCGCGGCCATGGCCACGACATCCATGGCGGGTTCCGCCGCATTGGAGATCCAGCAGGGTTGGGGCAGGCAGCTGGCACTGACGGCCATGCCGCACGGGGCGTTCATCGTCGCCAAGGCGGCGATCGCCGTCGCGATGGCCGCGCTGCCGGTGCTGGTGCTCAACCTCGCCGGGGTGTTCACGGTCGCCGACATGCCGCCGGGCGTCTGGCTGGCGACGGTGGCGCTGACGATCGCCGGGTCGCTGCCGTTCGCCTTCTACGGACTCGCGATCGGGCTGAGTTTCCGGTCCGACGCCGCGGTGGGGGCGGCGACCGGGCTGCTGGTGATCCTGAGTTTCCTCGGCAACGCGTTCATGCCGCTGGACGGGGTACTGCTCGACATCGGCCGGTTCACCCCGATGTACGGCATCGTGGCGCTGGCCCGGTATCCGCTCACCGACGGCGACCTCGTCTCCATGGGAGGGGCCGCCGGCAGCGATCCACTGTGGATGGTGCTGGCGAACGTCGCCGCGTGGACGGTCGTGTTCGCCGTCGCCTGCCTGCTGCTGCAGCGCAGACGGACCACCCGGCGCTGACCGTGCACGGCGGCCGCAGCGCCGGGCGGGTCGCCGGGCACGGCCGCGCCCGCTCGGGCAGGGAGGACCCCGGTCCGAGCGGCCGCCGGGGACGGCGGTTATCGGGCACGGCGGACATCGGGCAGGATCAGGTCATGGGGATACGCATCTATCGGCTGCTGTACGCAGGGGTGTGGCTGGTGTTCCTCGCCGTCCCCGTGACGTCCGCCGTCACCGCGGACGTCGCAGTCGGGCTGCAGGCGCTCGCCGTCGCCGCCACGGCGTGCTTCGCAGTCGTCTACCTGGGGCTGTTCTGGCACGACGTCGAGGGCGACGAGACCGCGCGCGACCGGCGCCGGTTCGCGGGCCGCATGGCCGTCCTGGTGGTGCTCGCCTGCCTGGCCGTGCCCGCCGCAGGCTACACGGCCGTCACGTACGCCTGCTTCCTCACCGCGGCGTTGGTGTTCACCCTGCCGCTGCGGTCGGGCCTCGTCGCCGGTGTCACGGCGTGGGTGGCGGCATGCCTGCTCGCGCTGCCGTTCGCGGAGACGCCGTGGCCGCTGTTCGGCACCGGGCTCGGCGTGCTGTTCATCGTGGTGATCCGGTTGGCGGACCACTTCGAACACCGGCAGCTCGATGCCCAGGAGGAACTGCGTCACGCCGCCCAGCGCGACGCCATCGCCCGCGATGTGCACGACGTGCTGGGACATTCGTTGACCGTGCTGTCCATCCGGGCCCAGCTGGCGCGGCGGATGATCGACCTGGATCCGGAGCGGGCACGCGAGGAGATCGACCGCATCGACTCGCTGGCACGAGAGTCGCTCGGGCAGGTGCGCTCCACGGTGGCACGGTTGCGCACGCCGTTGCTCGCCTCGGAGTTGGAGACGGCACGGGAGGCACTCGCGGCCGCCGGGATCACCGCCGACGTGGACGTGCACACCGTCGAGGACGGCGAGGCCGAACTGTTCGCCTGGGCGCTGCGCGAGGCGGTGACGAACGTCGTACGTCATTCCGGGGCGTCGACCTGCCGGGTGAGTGTCCGGCCGGGCATGCTCCGGGTCGAGGACGACGGCGTGGGCACAACCGAGGGAACCGCGTTCGGCGCCGGGTCGGGACTGCGCGGACTGCGCGAACGCGCGGCCACGGCCGGCGCACGGTTGACGGTGTCGGCGCGTAGTGAGGACCACGAGCGTCCCGGGACGGTACTGGAGGTGGGACGGGCGTGATCCGACTACTTCTCGCCGACGACCAGGATCTGGTCCGCGGCGGGCTGGCCGCGCTGCTGTCGTTGGAGCGCGACCTCGACGTGGTCGCGGAGGTGGGACGCGGCGACGAGGTGCTGCCCGCGGTCACCGAGCACCGGCCCGACGTCGCGCTGATCGACATCGAGATGGCGGGCGGTGACGGCATCGAGGCGACGGCGGCGGTGACCGCGTCCGGGGCGGACTGCCGGTGCCTGATCGTGACCACGTTCGGCAGGCCCGGATACCTGCGGCGGGCCATGGAGGCGGGCGCGGCAGGGTTCGTCGTCAAGGACACGCCCGCCGACCGGCTCGCCGAGGTGGTGCGCCGGGTTGCGGCCGGCGAACGGGTCGTCGATCCGACGCTCGCGGCGGATTCGTTGGCCGGTGGCATCGATCCGCTGACCGACCGGGAGCGGGAGGTGCTGCGCGCCGCCGCCGACGGCGCCTCGGTGCGCACCGTCGCCACACAGCTGCATCTGTCCCCCGGCACCGTGCGGAACCACCTGTCGTCGGCGATCGGGAAGACCGAGGCGGAGAACCGTTACGCCGCGGCGCGGCTGGCCCGGGACCGGGGGTGGATCTGAGGTGACCGTGCGAGCGACCGCGAAGGGGGCGGCCGCTCGTACGGTCACCTCGCCCGGAGTGCGTACAGCGCGATCCCGGCCGCGACGCTCACGTTCAGCGAGGTCTTCTGCCCGTACATGGGGATCTCCAGCAGCAGGTCGCAGCGGGAGCGCAGTTCCGGATCGAGGCCGCGGACCTCGTCGCCCAGCACCAGGGCGACCTTGGAGGAGGGCCCGTAGTCGCCGAGCGGTACCGCTGCCGGGTCGATCTCCAGGCCGACGACCGTGTATCCCTCGTCGCGCAGCGAGTCGAGCAGGGCGTGGACGTCGTCGTGCCGCCGCAGCGGCATGGTCTGTTCGGCACCCGCGGCGGCCTTGGCCAGCCTGCGGGTCTGCCGGGCCGCCACGATCGGGTCCCGCTCGTCGCCGGGGTGCTGCGGGTACGGCGTGAACCCCGTGACGTGGACCGTGTCCACGGCGAAGACGTCCCCGGTGCGCAGCAGCGAACCCACGTTGTGTGCCGAACGCAGGTTGTGCGCGACGACCACGATGCTGCGGCGGCCGGTCGAGCCGTGCCGCCCGGTGCTGTGCCGCCCGGTGTGGTGCTGCCCGGTGTCGCCGGCCGGTGTCGCCGGGGCGTGACCGGTGGCTGCCTGCTCCGGGGCGTGGTCACCGACCGTGCCGGCGTCTTCGGGAGGGCTGGGGTGTCCGGGAGTGCTCACGGCGCAGGAACACTAGCAGGCCGCGTTCGCGCCCCGGCCGTCGAGCCGCCGGGGCACTCCCGGCTACAGCGGGGCCTTGTCGAGTGCCTTGACGATGCGCTTGACCGACACCGGATAGGCGGTCTTGAGCGTCTGGGCGAAGAAGCTGATGCGCAGCTCCTCGATCATCCAGCGGATCTCGGCGAGTTCCGGGCTCGGCTCGCTGCGCGGCGGGACCTCGTCGAGCACGGCCCGGTACTCGTCGCGCAGCCAGGCGATCTCGCGCAGCCGTTCGACGTCCCGCGCCGGGTCGCCGGGCAGCTTCTCCAACCTGCGCCCGATGCCCCGCACGTACCGCACCAGGTCCGGCAGGCGGTCGTAGCCGGTCGCAGTCACGAAACCGTCGTACACCAGCGAATCCAGATGTGCGCGGGCGTCGGCCAGGGACTCCGCGATCGCCCGTCCGTCCATGTCGGACAACGTGGCCTCGACCTCGTGCACCTCGGCGAGGATCTTCTCCACCTCGCCCAACACGGCGAGCACGGTGGGGTTGAGCCGCTCCCCCACCGCCTTCACCAGTGTCGGGAACTCCGCCTCGTCCCGCACGGGGCCGCCCGCCTCGGCGATCAGCTTGTCCACCGCGCAGTCGACACAGTCCTCGAGCAGTCCCTGCACACCGCCGTGCGGGTTGCGCGCGAGCACCAGCTTGGCCCGGTTGCCGAGGTTGCGGTTGATGTACTTCATCGGCGACGGGAGATTGAGCCGCACGAGCTTGCGTGTGCCGGCCCGCATCGCCGAGGCCTGCTGGCCTGCGGTGTCGAGCATGCGCACCGCGACCGTGTCGCCCTCGTCCACCAGCGCGGGGTACGCCTTGACCGCGTGCCCGCGGCCGTTCGCCTCGAACACCTCCGGCAGCGTGCCGAACGCCGCCGTCGTCAGGCCGCCCTGTTCGACGTCGTCGGCCGCCGCGGAGATCGTCTCCCGAACCCGGTCACCCAGCCGGTCTCGCAACGCCTCGAGGTCCTTGCCCTCGGCCACCGTCGCACGCTTCTCGTCGACGACGCGGAACGTCATCCGGAGGTGATCCGGCACCGCCTCCGGCGCCCACTCCCCGACCGGCACCGGGACGCCGCGCAGTCGTTCCAGCTCGGCGCTCAGCACGTCGAGCAACGACCCCTGCGACGGGTCCACATGCGACAGCACGTCCCGCGCCGTGTCGGGAGCGGGAACGAAATTGCGCCGGGTCGCCTTCGGCAGCGACTTGATCAGCGCCGTCACGAGCTCCTCCCGGAGCCCGGGAACCTGCCAGTCGAATCCGTCGGCGCTCACCTGGTTCAGCACGGCGAGTGGAATGTGGACGGTCACGCCGTCGGCGTCGGCGCCCGGTTCGAACTGGTACGTCAGCGGAAGCCGCAGCTCTCCCTGGTGCCACGTGTCCGGGTAGTCGGCGGCGCGCACCTCGTCCGAGGCGGCGTTGATGAGCATCGCCTTCTCGAAGTTCAGCAGATCCGGCTCGCTGCGCGAGGCCTTCTTCCACCACGTGTCGAAGTGCCGGCCCGACACCACGTCGGCGGGGATGCGCTCGTCGTAGAACGCGAACAGCGTCTCGTCGTCGACGAGGATGTCCCGCCTGCGCGCCCGGTTCTCCAGCTCCTCGACCTCGTCGAGCAGGGCGCGGTTCTCGTGGAAGAACCGGTGCCGCGTGTCCCAGTCCCCGTCGACGAGTGCGCGTCGGATGAACAGCTCCCGCGAGGCCTCCGGGTCGATCCGGCCGTAGTTCACCCTGCGGCCCGCGACGAGCGGGACGCCGTACAGCGTCACGCGCTCCGAGGCCATCACCGCCGCCTGTTTGCGTTCCCAGTGCGGTTCCGAATACGTCCGTTTGACCAGGTGCTGCGCCAGCGGCTCGATCCATTCGGGTTCGACGCGGGCATTGACCCGTGCCCACAACCGCGACGTCTCGACCAGCTCGGCCGAGGCGATCCACCGCGGCTGCTTCTTGAACAGCGCCGACCCGGGGAACACCGAGAACCGGGTACCGCGCGCGCCCAGATAGTCGCCCTTCTCCGGATCCTTCAGCCCGATGTGCGACAGCAGCCCCGCGAGCAGCGAGGTGTGGATGCGCTGAGGATCACCCGGAACGCTGTTGAGCGTGATGTCGAGCGGCTTGAGCAGCTGCCGCAGCTGGCTGTAGACGTCCTGCCACTCGCGCACGCGCAGGTGATTCAGGTACTCCGCGCGGCACAGCTTGCGGAACTGGTTTCCCGACAGTTCCTTCTGCTTCTCACGCAGGTAGTTCCACAGGTTCAGGTATGCCAGGAAGTCCGAGTCCTTGTCGCGGAAACGCGCGTGCTGCTGTCCCGCGGCCTCCTTGTGCTCGGCCGGACGTTCCCGCGGATCCTGAATGGACAGCCCGGCCGCGATGATCATCACCTCGCGCACGCAGCCGTTCTCGGCGCCTTCGAGGATCATCCGGCCGAGCCGGGGATCGACCGGCAGCTGCGCCAGCCGGTTACCGACCGACGTCAGCCTCCCCTTCTGCGGGTCGAGCGCGCCGAGCTCCTGCAACAGCTGCACACCCGCGGTGACCTGCCTGCGGTCCGGCGGTTCCACGAACGGGAACGCGGCCACGTCGCCCAGGCCCAGCGACGTCATCTGCAGGATGACCGACGCCAGGTTGGTGCGCAGGATCTCCGGGTCGGTGAACTCCGGCCGCGCCTCGAAGTCGTCCTCGGAGTACAGCCGGATGCAGATACCGTCCGAGGTCCGCCCGCACCGGCCCTTGCGCTGGTTCGCCGACGCCTGCGACACCGGTTCGGTCGGCAGCCGTTGCACCTTCGTGCGGTGGCTGTAGCGGGAGATGCGTGCCGTTCCCGGGTCGACGACGTATTTGATGCCGGGCACGGTCAGCGACGTCTCGGCGACGTTGGTGGCGACGACGATGCGCCTGCCCGTGTGCCGCTGGAACACCCGGTGCTGGTCCGCCGCCGACAGCCGTGCGTACAGCGGCACCACCTCGGTGTTCGGCAGCTCCATCGCCTCGAGGGCGTCGCCGGCGTCGCGGATCTCGCGCTCCCCCGACGCGAACACCAGGATGTCCCCCGGGCCCTCGGCGACCAGTTCCCGCACGGCGTCGGTGATCGCCTGCGTCTGGTCGCGGTCCGGATCGGCGTCGGGGTCGTCCGGGTCGACCACGGGCCGGTACCGCACCTCGACCGGGTACGTCCGCCCCGAGACCTCCAGCACCGGCGCGGGCTCGCCGTCGTCGCCCGCGAAGTGCCGGGCGAACCGGTCCGGGTCGATCGTGGCCGAGGTGATGATCACCTTGAGGTCCGGCCGCTTCGGCAGCAACTGCTTGAGGTAGCCGAGCAGGAAGTCGATGTTGAGGCTGCGTTCGTGCGCCTCGTCGATGATGAGGACCTCGTACTGCCGCAGCATCCGATCACGCGCGATCTCGGCCAGCAGGATGCCGTCGGTCATCACCTTGAGCAGCGTCTCGGCGCTTGAGGTGTCGGTGAACCGCACCTTGTACCCGACGGCGGCACCGAGCTCGGTCTTCACCTCGCTCGCCACCCGCTCCGCGACGGTGCGCGCCGCGAGCCGCCGCGGCTGGGTGTGCCCGATCTGGCCGCGTACGCCCAGTCCGAGGTCGAGACAGATCTTCGGCAGCTGCGTCGTCTTCCCCGAACCGGTCTCGCCCGCCACGATCACGACCTGGTTGTCGCGGATCGCCTCGGCGAGGTCGTCGGCACGCCCGCTGACGGGCAGCTGCTCGGGATAGGTGATGTGCGGCACCGCGGCGCGGCGCCGCTCGACGCGTTCCTCCGCCCTGTCGATGTCGGTGGAGATCTCCGCGGCGATCGCGGCGAGCTTGTCCGGCGTCGCGTTGCGGGACTTGCGGGCGCCGTCGATCCGGCGCCGCACCCGGTGGGCGTCGCCGATGGTCAGACCGGACAGCCGCGGGCGCAGCTCATCGAGGGGGGAACGTGCAGACATACCGTCGGCCAGCTTACCGGGTGCGCTCTCGCCGATCCTCCCGATTATCCGGACTCGGGCGGCGGGCCCCCACGAGAAGCCCGCACGGGCCCTCTAGGCTGCGCATGTCCCACACAGGCACACCCGGCACGGGCGAAGGCGAACGGAAGGCAGCGGGACGTGAGGAAGTTCCTCCCGGGAGCGGTCGTGGTCGTCGCGGCGCTGACGGGGCTCGGCGGGTGCACCGGCACCACGGAGACTCGCCTGGCAGCGCACGCGCAGCCGGTCACGGCAACCGAGCAGATCACCGTGGATCCCTTCACCGACGCGGGCGAGCCCGACCCCGACCTGGACGTCGTGGAGAAGGGCGAGGGCAACTGCTGGCAGTCCTGGGTCAGCATCACCACGGCCGACGCCCGCCGCTGCGGGCCCCTGCTCACGGGCGCCGAACACACCTCGCAGGAGGTGCACGACCCGTGCTACGTGCACGTGCGGCCGGGGCCCGACCGGGCGATCTGCATCCAGAACCCGACCACCGGCGAGGCGACGGGCTTCGAGGTCGTCGAGGACACCGGGCCCGCGCCGGCGGAGACGCAGCGCCACCGGCCGTGGTTCCTCGAGCTCGCCGACGGCCGCCACTGCACGCTCTTCCCCGGCGCCGATGATCCCGACTCCACCGAGGAAGACCCCACCTACGGGTGCGGCAGGAACGACTACCTGTACGGCATGCCGGACACCACGAACCGCGTGTGGACGATCGCCAACCGCCACGGCGAGGCCGAGGAGCGCACCGAACCCGGCCCTCGGCTCGACGAGGCGCCCATCCGGACGGCGTGGTTCTGACCGTGACGACACGCGACCCCCGGCGTATCCGGCCGGCCGCGCTCGGTCTGGTGGTGGCACTGCTCGCCCTCACGGGCTGCACCGACACCGGCGCCCGCGCCGACGGGTCCGGCGCCCACCACTCGCCGGTGACGGCGACCCACGCGACGCACGTCGAGCCCTTCACGCACGAGGGCAGGCCGGCACCCGGGTTCACGGTCGTCGACCACGCCGCGGCGAAATGTTCCGCATCCGGGGTAAACCTGTCCGACCCCGACGCACGCCGGTGCATGACCACCGAGGGTTACTTCCTGTACGACCCGTGCTTCGTCCGGCACCACCCGCGCCCCGACGTGGCGCTGTGCGTGCAGAATCCGACGACCTCGCAGGCCATGCACATCCGGATCGTCGAGGACACGGCCGCACCCGCCGACGGTGAACGCCCCGGCAGGCCGTGGTTCCTCGAACTCGCCGACGGCCGCCACTGCGTGCCCGCGCCCGGCCCCGGCCGGGGCCCCGGCTCCGGTTCCGACTCCGGCCGGCCGACCTACACCTGCGGCAGCGACGACCACCTCTACGGGCCGCCGGACACCACACGGCCCGTGTGGACCATCACCGACCGCCCCGCTGGTGCCGACGCCCCGGGCGCGCCGCAGCGGGTCCGCATCCGCACCGCCTGGCTCTGACGCCTCACCCGGCAGACGCCCCACGCCCAGCGGTTGCCCCGCGTCCAGCGGTTGCCCCGCGTCCAGCGGTTGCCCCACGCCGGTTTCGTCCGGTTCTCCCGCCTGATCGGCACACCCGTCTCAGATCACCCTCCGTCGAGGGAATAGTTAGCCATGCTCGGTAAGTTCCGTGAGTGGACGTCGCACAGCGTCACCCGCACACGGCTCGCACCCCTCAGCCACCTCGAACACCGGGAGGAATCCGTGACCGCAGCCACGACCGTGGCCCCCGACGCCGATGCAGGAGCACGGCTCAGCCGCAGCGGCCGGTTGCGTTTCGCACTCATCCTGGGCGGCCTGACCGCGTTCGGCCCGCTGTCGATCGACATGTACCTGCCGGCGCTGCCCAGCATGGCCGACGACCTCTCCGCGGCCAACTCGCTGGTGCAGCTCACACTCGCCGCGTTCGTCACCGGCCTCGGCGCGGGCCAGCTCGTCGCAGGCCCCCTGTCCGACGCCTTCGGCAGGCGGACACCGCTGATCGTCGGCATCGCGCTCTACATCGCCGCGAGCGTGCTGTGCGCCTTCAGCCCGTCGATCGAGGTGCTGATCGGTGCGCGCATGCTGCAGGCGTTCGGGGCCGCCGCGGGCGCCGTCATCGCGCGCGCCACCGTCCGGGACCTCTTCTCCGGCATCGCCATGTCCCGATTCTTCTCCGCGTTGATGCTGGTCACCGGCGTGGCGCCGATTCTGGCGCCGATCCTCGGCGGGCAGCTGCTCACGGTCACCTCGTGGCGGGGCATCTTCTCCGTGCTCGCCGCGTTCGGCGGCGTGTTGCTCCTGGTGGCGGCACTGGCCCTGCCGGAGACACTGCCACCGGAGTCCCGCAGGCCCGCCCGGATCGGCGGGGTGCTGCGCACCTACCTCAGCCTGCTGCGCCACCGCGCGTTCCTCGGCGCCGCCCTCACCATCGGGTTCGGCTTCGCCGGCATGTTCACCTACATCTCGGCGTCCAGCTTCGTGCTCCAGGACATCTACGGCCTCGGCCCGCAGGCCTACAGCTTCGTCTTCGGCGGTGGCGCGATCGGCCTGGTCACCATGACCCAGGTCAACGCCCGCCTGGTCGGCCGGTTCAGCCAGCAGAGTCTGCTGCGCACCGGCCTGCTGGCGGGCACGGCGGCCGGCGTGGTCGCCGTCGTCGCAGCAGCCTCCGGATTCGGGTTGCCCGTCCTGCTGCCCGCGGTGTACGTGATCATGGCGGCCAACGGCATGGTGATGCCCAACGCGATGGCACTCGCGATGGCCGACCACCCGGACAAGGCCGGCTCGGCGTCGGCGTTGCTGGGGGTCCTGCAGTTCCTCGTCGCCGGGGCGTCCTCCCCGCTGATCGGACTGTTCGGCGAGAGCTCAGCCGTACCGATGGTGACCCTCATGGCCACGTTCTTCGCGCTGGCCCTGACGAGCTTCCTGACCATGGTCCGCCCGCGCCCGGCACACAGCGCCTGACCTGCGGGCCCACCCGGGCGGTGGCACCGTGATCGCATGGCCGACGACGACCGTGGACCGCTGCACTTCCGGATCGGCGACGAAGAACTCCTCATCCGCCGCCGTTACGAGGTGGCGAGCATCGTCAACGACCTGCTGATCGCCCTCTGGTTCGTGATCGGCAGCGTGCTGTTCTTCTCGCCCAGCACCGAGAAGGCCGGCACGTGGCTGTTTCTCATCGGGAGCGTCGAACTGATGATCCGGCCGCTCATCCGCCTCCGGCGGCGCGTTCACCTGCGACGATTCCGACCGGACGCCCCTGTGGAAGCCTCGAACGACTTCTGATCGGCCGCCGCGGTGTGACATTCCGTGTGGCGTTCGCGTCATGGCGTAGCCGCGGCCGCGTCCCACCTGTGCTCAGCCCGATGAAGCACGAGGAAGGCGGTCGGCATGTCGGATCAGAACGAGTGGGTCGTTCCCTGCCGCGACCTGGCGGGACGTAAACGCAAACTCACCGTGTTCTCCAGTGACGAGCAGGTGGTCGTCGTCGCCCCTCCCGGGGAGACGGCAGTACTCGGGCCGCTCGAGGTGGGCCGGTTCCGGGCCGCGCTGCGCGACGCCGTCGTGCACCTGGCCCAGCACGACCAGGACGAGGCGGGGGAAACGGTGTGAGCCCCCGCCGCGGTGTGACGCGGACGCCGGCCCGAGTCGAGGCGCGGCGGGGATTCCCGAGCACGATGCGGACCGAGCGCCTAGCCTCCCGGGCATGGATCCTCGGACATGGGCCACGGTGGACGACTACCTGACCGACAACCTGCTCGGTTCCGACGAAGCACTCGACGACGCGGCCCGCGCCGCCGCGGAGGCGGGCCTCCCGGACATCGCCGTCAGCCCACCACAGGGCCGGTTCCTGACGCTGCTGGCCACCATGGTCCGCGCACGGTCGATCCTCGAGGTCGGCACGCTCGGCGGCTACAGCGCCATCTGCCTCGCCCGGGCACTGCCACCGGACGGAACCCTGGTCACACTCGAGGCCGACCCGCGGTTCGCCGACGTCGCGCGCGGCAACGTCGACCGCGCCGGGGTCGGCGACCGCGTCGACATCCGGGTCGGCGCAGCACTCGACACGTTGCCCACCCTCCGCGACGACGCCCCGTTCGACCTCGTCTTCCTCGACGCGGACAAGGCGAGCAACGCCGCCTACGTCCGGTGGGCGCTCGAACTCGGACTGCCGGGCACGGTCATCGTCGTGGACAACGTCGTCCGCCACGGCGCGGTCGCCGACGCCACCTCCGACGACCCCGGGGTACGCGGCACCCGCGAGATGTTCGAGCTGATGGCCGCCGAGCCCCGCGTCGACGCCACGGCACTGCAGACCGTCGCAGGCAAGGGCTACGACGGCTTCGCACTGGCACTCGTCACCGGCTGACCCCGCCCACACGGCAACGGCCCGCCGCGCAGTGGCGCGAGCGGGCCGTTGCCGATCCGGGTACTGCCGCCGTCAGGACAGTTCCGGGTACAGCGGGTGCTTCTTGGCGAGCAGCTCGACACGGCCGCGCAGCTCACCGAGCGCGGCGTCGTCGGCGTTCGGCTGCAGTGCACGCGCGATGATGTCGGCGACCTCGGTGAAGTCCTCGGCGCCGAACCCGCGCGTGGCCAACGCGGGCGCACCGACCCGCAGACCGGAGGTCACCATGGGCGGCCGCGGGTCGAACGGCACCGCGTTGCGGTTCACGGTGATGCCGATCTCGTGCAGCCGGTCCTCGGCCTGCTGACCGTCCAACGTGGAGTTGACCAGGTCGACGAGCACCAGGTGCACGTCGGTACCACCGGTCAGCACCCGCACGCCCGCATCGGCCGCGTCGGACTCGGAGAGCCGGTTCGCCAGGATCTTCGCGCCCTCGACCACGCGCTGCTGGCGCTCCTTGAATTCGTCGCTCGCCGCGATCTTCAGCGCGACGGCCTTGCCCGCGATGACGTGCTCGAGCGGGCCGCCCTGCTGGCCGGGGAACACCGACGAGTTGATCTTCTTGGCGTACTCCTGCTTCGACAGCACGATGCCGCCACGCGGGCCGCCGAGCGTCTTGTGCGTCGTGGTCGTGACGACGTCGGCGTACGGCACGGGGTTCGGGTGCAGGCCCGCGGCGACGAGGCCGGCGAAGTGCGCCATGTCGACCATGAGCTTGGCGCCCACGGAGTCGGCGATCCGGCGGAACTCGGCGAAGTCGAGCTGCCTCGGGTACGCCGACCAGCCCGCAATGATCAGCTGCGGCTTGTGCTCGTTCGCCAGCCGCTCGACCTCCGCCATGTCGACCAGGCCGGTCTCCTTGTCGACATGGTAGGCCGCGACGTTGTAGAGCTTGCCGGAGAAGTTCAGCTTCATGCCGTGCGTCAGGTGACCACCGTGCGCGAGGTCGAGCCCGAGGATCGTGTCGCCCGGGTTGAGCAGCGACACCATCGCCGCCGCGTTGGCCTGCGCACCCGAATGGGGCTGCACGTTGGCGTGCTCGGCGCCGAACAGCGACTTGGCCCGCTCGATCGCCAGGTTCTCGATGACGTCGACGTGCTCGCAGCCGCCGTAGTAGCGCTTGCCCGGGTACCCCTCGGCGTACTTGTTGGTCAGCACCGAGCCCTGCGCTTCGAGAACGGACACGGGCGCGAAGTTCTCGGAGGCGATCATCTCCAGCGTCGACTGCTGGCGGCGCAGCTCGTCGGCGACGGCCGCGGCAACGTCAGGGTCTACAGTGGACAGATCGGCTTCGAACGAACTCATGGTCAGCCCTCCTGGGTGAGCGCGGTATAAGCGGCGGCGTCCATCAGTTCCGGCATGCTCTCGACGCGGACCTTGAACAGCCACCCTTGTTCATACGGATCGGAGTTCACGGACTCCGGGGTGTCGATGACGGCCTGGTTGACCTCCGTGACCTCGCCGTCGACCGGGGCGTAGATCTCGCTGACCGACTTGGTCGACTCGATCTCGCCGCACGGCGTGCCCGCGCTCACCTCCGAACCGGCCTCCGGCAGTTCGACGAAGACGACGTCGCCGAGGGCCTCGGCCGCGAACGCGGTGATACCCACGGTGGCGACGTCACCGTCGACGGAGATCCACTCGTGTTCCTTGGTGTAGCGCAGGTTCTGGGGAATCGTCATGTCAGGCCTTTCAGCGACGCTGGTAGAACGGCAGGGCGACCACCTCGACGGGTTCGAGGCGACCGCGGATGTCGGCGGACAGGGTCGTGCCGGGCTCCGAGCACCGGACGGGCACGTACGCCATGGCGATCGGGTGTCCGAGAGTCGGCGAGAGCGCACCGCTGGTGATCTCCCCGACCTCGTCGTCGCCCTGCAGCACACGGTAGCCGTGCCGCGGCGCGCGCCTGCCACCGCCGGTGAGTCCCACCAGGACCGTCTCCGGTTCGGGCCGGTCCTCGAGGGCCGCGCGGCCGACGAAATCACCCTCCTTGTCGAACCGGACCACCCGGCCGAGGTTCGCCGCGAAGGGTGAGCCGTCGGCGGACAGCTCGTTGCCGTACAGCGGCATGCCCGCCTCGAGGCGCAGTGTGTCCCGGCAGGCCAGGCCGCACGGCACGAGACCGTGGCCCTCGCCCGCCTCGGTCAGCACCCGCCACACGGCCTCCGCGTCGTCGGCGGCGACGAACAGCTCGAAGCCGTCCTCGCCCGTGTAGCCGGTGCGCGCGAGCAGCACCTCCCGGCCGCCGACGGTCGTCGGCACGCTCGCGTAGTACTTCAGCGCGGACAGGTCGGCGTCGCTGACGGCGCCGACGATGGCCGCCGAGGTCGGTCCCTGCACCGCGATCAGAGCGGTCTCCGAGGAGCGGTCGGTGACCGTCGTGTCGAATCCCTCGGCGCGGCGCACCAGCTCGGCCGACACCTCCGCGGCGTTGCCCGCGTTGGCGACCACCAGGTAACGATCGTCGGCGAGGCGGTAGACCACGAGGTCGTCGACCACACCGCCGCGCTCGTTGCACATCATGGTGTACCGGGCGCGGCCGACGGCCACGGCCGACAGCTTCCCACTCAGCGCATAGTCGAGCGCATCGGCGGCCTGCGGGCCCGCCAGTTCGATCTCGCCCATGTGGGAGAGGTCGAACAGGCCGGAGGCCTCGCGCACCGCGCGGTGTTCGGCGAGTTCGCTGGAGTACCGCACCGGCATGTCCCAGCCGGCGAAGTCGGTGAACGACGCTCCCAGTCCACTGTGGACGTCATGTAGCGGAGTCTTCATCGTCTCAGCTTTCGAAGTCGGTGACGGGCGGGCAGGAGCACACGAGGTTGCGGTCACCGTAGGCGCCTTCGATACGGCGCACGGGCGAGAAGTACTTGCCCTTCGCCCGTGTCTTGCCCGGGTAGACCGCCAGCATGCGGTCGTACGGCCGGTCCCACTCCCCCGCGAGCTGCTCCGCGGTGTGCGGCGCGCCCCGCAGCGGGCTCTGCTCGACGTCCCACGTCCCGGAGGCGACCTCGGCGATCTCCCTGCGGATCGAGATCATCGCCTCGCAGAAGCGGTCCAGTTCGCCCAGGTCCTCGCTCTCGGTCGGCTCGACCATGAACGTACCCGCCACCGGGAACGACATCGTGGGCGCGTGGAAGCCGTAGTCGATGAGCCGCTTGGCGACGTCGTCGACGGTCACGCCCGTCTGCTTGGTCAGCTGACGCAGGTCGATGATGCACTCGTGCGCCACCAGGCCGTGCTGGCCGGTGTAGAGCACCGGGTAGTGCGGGCTCAGCCGCGCGGCCACGTAGTTGGCGGCCAGCACGGCCACCTGCGTCGCCTTCGTCAGTCCGGCCGAGCCCATCATCCGCACGTAGGCCCACGAGATCGGCAGGATCGACGCCGACCCGAACGGGGCGCCCGAGATCGGGCCGACCCCGGTGTCGGGCCCGGCCTCGTCGAACTGCGGGTGATTGGGCAGGTACGGCGCGAGGTGCTCGCGCACCGCCACCGGCCCGACACCGGGGCCGCCGCCACCGTGGGGGATGCAGAACGTCTTGTGCAGGTTCAGGTGCGAGACGTCGCCGCCGAACTCGCCGGGCTTGGCCAGTCCCAGCAGCGCGTTGAGGTTCGCACCGTCCACATAGACCTGTCCACCGGCGTCGTGGACGATCTCCGCGAGCTCGGAGATACCGGTCTCGTACACGCCGTGCGTCGACGGATAGGTGACCATGATCGCGGCGAGCGTGTCGCGGTGCTGGTCCGCCTTGGCCCGCAGGTCGCCGAGGTCGATGTCGCCGTCGTCGGTGCAGGCCACCACGACCACGCGCATGCCCGCCAGCACGGCGGAGGCCGCGTTCGTGCCGTGGGCGGACGACGGGATCAGGCAGACGTCACGCTCGGGCTCGCCGTTCGCGCGGTGGTAGGCGCGGATCGCCAGCAGGCCCGCGAGCTCGCCCTGACTGCCCGCGTTCGGCTGCAACGACACCGAGTGGTATCCGGTGACCTCGGCCAGCCATGTGCTCAGCTGCTCGGTCAGTTCGCGGTAGCCGGCCGCGTCGTCGGCCGGTGCGAACGGGTGGATCCCCGCGAACTCCGGCCACGTGACCGATTCCATCTCCGTGGTGGCGTTCAGCTTCATCGTGCACGAGCCCAGCGGGATCATGCCCCGATCCAGCGCGTAGTCCAGATCCGCCAGCCTGCGCAGGTACCGCAGCATCGCCGTCTCGGACCGGTGGGTGTGGAACACCTCGTGCGTCAGGTACTCGGTGGTGCGCTCGAGCCCGGCCGGGATCGCCGGACCGCCGTCGGCCGTCGCGCCGACCCCGAACGCCGCGAGCACCGCGGCGACGGTGTCGCCCGACGTGGCCTCGTCGCAGGCGATCCGGACGTGGTCGGCGCCGTCACGGCCGAGGTTGATGCCCGCCTCGCGCGCGGCCGTGACGACCGCCTCCGCCTTGCCAGGCACCCGGGCGAGCACCGTGTCGAAGAAGCGGTCGTGGACGACCTCGACGCCACCGTCACGCAGGCCCGCGGCCAGTGTCGCGGCGTGGCCGTGCACGCGCTCGGCGATCCCGCGCAGCCCCTCCGGGCCGTGGTAGACCGCGTACATCGACGCCATCACCGCCAGCAGCACCTGCGCCGTGCAGATGTTGCTCGTCGCCTTCTCCCGGCGAATGTGCTGTTCGCGGGTCTGCAACGCGAGCCGGTAGGCGGGCGCGCCCGCCTCGTCGACGGAGACGCCGACCAGCCGGCCCGGCAGCGACCGCTCGAGCCCCTTCCGCACGGCCAGGTATCCGGCGTGCGGACCGCCGTACCCCATGGGCACGCCGAACCGCTGACTGCTGCCCGCGGCCACGTCGGCTCCGAACTCCCCCGGCGCCTGCACCATGGTCAGCGCCAGAAGGTCCCCCGCCACGCAGTAGAGCGCCTTGGCCTCCTTGGCCGCTTCGCCGATGCGCGAGTAGAACTCCGGCTCCCGCAGCACACCGGACACGCCGGGGTACTGGACGACCACACCGAAGAACTCGTCCGGCAGGCCCTGTGACAGGTCACGGACGTCGAGGTCGATGCCGATGACCTCGGCCCGCGTGCGCAGCACCGAAACGGTCTGCGGCAGGCATTCGGCGTCGACGACCAGCGTCGAGGACTTTGCCTTCGACGCGCGGCGCATGAGCATCATCGCCTCGGCGACGGCGGTCGGCTCGTCGAGCATCGAGGCGTTGGCGGTGTCGAGACCGGTCAGGTCGGACACCATCGTCTGGAAGTTGAGCAGCGCTTCGAGCCGGCCCTGCGAGATCTCCGGCTGGTACGGCGTGTACGCCGTGTACCAGGCCGGGTTCTCCAGCACGTTCCGTCGGATGACGGCCGGCGTGACCGTGTCGTGGTAGCCGAGCCCGATCATCTGCGTCATCGGCCGGTTCTTCTCCGCGAGTGCGCGCAGCTCGCCGATGGCCTCCTCCTCGGAGGCCGGTTCGGGCAGCGACAGCGCGCCCGACGTCCGAATGGCCGACGGCACCGCGGCGGCCGCGAGTGCGTCAAGGCTGCCGTAACCGCATTCGGCCAGCATCTTTGCCTGCTCCGGCTCGGCCGGGCCGATGTGCCGGGGCATGAACGTCGAAGGCAGTGCGGGCACTGTCATCGAGGAGCTCCTTTCAAGCGCATGACAGGGATACCCGCCACGCTGGGAACTCCCCCTCTGTCATGACACCTGAGAGTTTCACCGTGCGTACACGGCTTTCACCTTGGGTGAGGCTCACCTGAGCCCACTTTCCAGAGTGGCCTCACCATGGCGGTAACGGTACCTGAGAGATTGTGGGGTCTTTGCTCCTTCGGCGCCTCGCGCTACCAACGCACGAGGTCTCTCCCGCTCACGGTTCGAGCAGCCTCGATCTTCGGTTATCAGGGGGTTAAACGTACGCGTCGGGTCGGAAGCAGTCCACCCTGCGCGCCCCGGCAGTGACGTATACCGCGACGGCGTCGACCCGCCGGAGCACCTCCGGCTACTCTCGGTGTCCGGGTCCCTCGATCGGCCGCCCGTTTGCCTCGGGTGCACGCGAAGCCGCACCGGCGGGTTCCCAGATGCCTACCGTACGCTTCGGGGACGTCAGCGATCTCGTCGGCAGGGGTGTCGCGCCGCACCTGACCTATACCCCGGCCCGGACTCCGACACCACGAGCCCCTGCTCGTCGACGTTGAACCGTCGCGTGGATGGACCTCGCACTGCTCGACGAGGCCCGCGACCACTACCGCACGCGTGCCCTGACCTTCGGTGCGAGTACCGCGGCAACCCGGCGCAGCATCCGCACGTACGGCGACCGGCGCGCCGGACGGGCCACGGCACCCGTCAGCTGGCGCTCCGCCCGGTCGAGGCAGTCCTCCAGGAGCGCGTCATGGAGCGGCATCCAGAACAGCCGCGCGGTGAGCCGGGCGAGGCCGCGAGGCCGGATCACCAGCAGATGGCGCAGCTCCGTCATGGGTCGGTCCCCTATCGATGCACCGGACGGCGCCCCCTGTAAGGGCACGGTGCTGAACTCGTGGAACCCGTCGAAACCGCGGGGCCGCATGAATCGGAAGCGCACACAGCGCCCCGGCGTCACGGCTTCCACCCGGTAGCGGACGGGGCCGTGGCCCCCGCTCGCGCCGACCCACAGGGGCCCTTCGAACGTCATCGGCGGCCAGTCATCGTGTGGCCACAGGCGATCCCGCGTTCCGCTGAGCCCGTCCAGCAGTGCGCCGACCTCCGCCTCGCGGGCCGGCAGTACCCGCGCGTGAAGGTTGTGAAGCATCCGAAGCCCTTCCTCGTCCACCATCGGCGGACATCGGTTGTAGAGAACTGTCCCTAAAACCGTACTAGAACATAATCTCTACAACATGGGCAGACCCGAACTGCACACCCGCGACGATTTCCTCGATGCCGCGGTCCGACTCTTCGCCGACGGCGGCACGCGGGCGGTGACGATGTCGGCCGTCGCACGTGCGGCGGGCGCGCCGAGCGGCTCGCTGTACCACCGCTTCGCCGACCGGCCGGCGCTGCTGGCCGCGATGTGGACCCGGACCGTCGACCGGTTCCAGGCCGGCTACCTAGAACAGCTCCGCCGCACGCCGCCCGTAGAGGGCGCGGTGGCCGCGGTGGCGCACGTCGTGCGCTGGTGCCGGGACCACCCAGCGGAGGCGCACGTGCTCCACGCGGGCAAGCGGGCGTTCGACACCGGCACGTGGCCTGAGCCGGACCGCGCGGCCAGCGAGCGGTCCGAACGCGAACTACGGCAAGCATTGCAGGCGGCGTGTCGAACCCTGCGCGCCGCCACGCGTCGTTCGAAGGACGAGCTGCTGCTCGTGCTGGTCGACCTGCCCTACGCGACGGTGCACCGCCACCTCTCCCGAGATGACACGCCGCCCGCCCGGACCGTCACTACCGCCACGGCGGCGGCGCGCGCTCTGCTCACTCCCACCGACGATCCGGGGTGAGCACCGGCCATGTGCCGAGGCACCACTCAGCCGGTCAGCGACGCTGATGTCCCGGCTCGGCAAGTTCCGGTTCGGCGAGCAGTGCCCTTCCGGCGCACGCCCCTCTCGTTCCCCCTGGTCAGAACGCCAGGACACTCCGCAGGCCGCGAACCGCCGAGCGGCCGGCCCGGCTCGCACCGACCGTGCTCGCGGACGGACCGTAGCCGACGAGCTGCACCCGCGGCTCGGCGACGACCTCGGTGCCGTTCATCCTGATGCCGCCGCCGCGTTCCCGCAGGCCCAGCGGCGCGAAGTGGTCGAGGGCCGCCCTGAACCCGGTGGCCCACAGAATGACGTCGGCGGGCTCTTCGGTGCCGTCCGCCCAGGCCACACCACAGGGCGTGAGGCGCTCGAACATCGGCCTGCGGTCGAGCACCCCCGCCTCTCGCGCGGCGCGGACCTCCGGCGTGAGCATCAGGCCGGTCACGCTGACGACGCTGCGCGGCGGCCTGCCCTCGCGGACACGTGCGTCCACCGCAGCGACGACCTCGCGGCCGTACTCGGGCGTGAACTCCTCGTCGCGGAACACGGGCGGATTGCGCGTGACCCACGTCGTGGCCGCGGCGACCGGGGCGATCTCCAACAGCTGCTGCACCGCGGAGCTACCCCCTCCGACGACCACGACACGACGGCCCCGAAACTCCTCGGCCCCGGTGAAGTCGGCGGTGTGCAACTGCCTGCCTGCGAACGTGTCGCGGCCCGGATACCACGGCCGGAACGGGCGGTCCCACGTCCCGGTCGCGTTCACGACCCCGCGGGCCGACCACGTCTCGGTGGGCGTGTCGACGAGGAAGCCGCTCCGCTCGTCGTCGGCGTAGCGCACGGAACGCACGTCGGCGGGCCGGTGCACCGGCAGGTCGAAGGTGCGTTCGTAGCGGGCGAAGTACTCGCTGACGACCTCCGAGGCGGGTCTGTCTCCGTCGGCGTCACCGAGCGGCAGGCCGGGCAGGTCGTGCAGTCCGTGCACCCTGCCGAGCCGCAACGACGGCCACCGGTACTGCCACGCCCCGCCAGCCCGTTTCGCGTGGTCGAGGACGACGAAGCCGGTCTCCGGTGCGAGGCCGGCCCGCCGGAGGAAATAGGCCGCCGACAACCCCGCCTGCCCCGCGCCGATGACGGCGACGTCCACGGTGTGATCGACCCGCATACCCGGTGCAACCCCGCGACCGGGCCGCTTCATTCCGCACACGCCCGTGTGGCGCACGCGGCCCGCTCCGGCCCGCTCCGGGCCGCTCCGGGCCGGTCAGGTGTCGGTGCCGCCCTGCTTCTTCCCGCACAGCAGGCGGATGATCGCGATCACGCCGACCAGGGCGACGAGACCGCCGATGACCGGTGCGGCACGTTTGGCGACCGACGCGCCCGCGTAGTCGAACAGGTCGATGGCCTCGGCCTCCTGGCCGCCGCCGGGTTTGACCGACTCGAGCTGCGGCTTCTCCGGGTCCGGCGGTGGCGACGCCGCGGCCGCGCCGCTCGCGATGGCCGAGCCGGCTCCGGCACCCGGGGTCGTGTCCCGGCCCGACGGCGCCGCGGCACCCGCCGAACCGCCGCCGGTGCCGGACGAGCCGGACGTACCTGCCGACTCCGACGAATTCGAAGAGTCCGACGAGCTCGAGGAGTCCGATCCCAGTTCTGCCGACAGGTTCTCGGCGAAGCTGTCGAGGATCTTGCCGCCCACCTCGGAGATCATGCCGCGGCCGAACTGGGCGGGCTTACCGGTGACGTTCAGGTCCGTGGCGACCGTGCCCTTCGTGCTGCCGCCCTCACCTGTCAGGGTCACGGTGACGTTGGCCGAGGCCGTGCCCGCGCCTCTTGAATCCTTGCCGGAGGCCTTGATCGTGATCTCCCGGGACGCCTCGTTCTTCTCGAGGAACTCCCCACTGCCCTTGTAGAGCAGGGAGACCGGGCCCAGCTTGACCTTCACCGTGCCCTTGAACGTGTCGCCCTCGACGGACGTCAGCGTGGCCCCGGGCATGCACGGCGCCACGCGCTCCGGGTCGATGATCGCCTGCCACACCTCGTCGATGGGTGCCGGGACGGTGAATTCGTGGTCCAGCCGCACGGGCCGACCTCCTTCCTCGATGATGCCTGCGCTCGGTGCGCCTTCGTCTTCGGATTGCCACCACCGCGAACCGCGAGGGCACCGCGGACCGGTCGCCGGCCCGCGGTGCCCTGGCGGTCACGGTGTTCAGCCGGCCATCGCCGACTCGACGGCACGTCCCGTCAACACCTTGGCCAGGTGCTGGCGGTACTCGACGTCGGCGTTGCCGTCGACGGTCGGGCTCGTGCCTTCCGCGGCGTGTTCGGCGGCGGCACGGATCGTCTCGGCATCGGCCGACCTGCCCACGAGCGCCTGTTCCACCGCGGTCGCCCGCACCGGAATGGAGGCCATGTTGGTCAGCCCGATCCGAGCCTCGGCGATCGTGCCGCCCTCGGCGCGGACCGTGGCCGCCACCGCGACCATCGACCACGCCTGCGCCACCCGGTTGAACTTCTCGTAGTGCGCCGACCAGCCCGTGTGCTTCGGCACCCGCACCTCCACGAGGATGTCCTCCGGTGCCAGCGACGTCGTGAAGAAGTCCTGGAAGAACTCCGCGGCCGACACGGTGCGGCGGCCACCGGTTCCCTGGACGACCATCTCCGCGTCCAGCGCCAGAGCCGGCGCGAGCAGGTCACCCGCGGGGTCGGCGTGCGCCAACGAACCGCCGAACGTGCCACGGTGCCGCACCTGCGGGTCGGCGACCGTGTCCGTCGCCCTGGCCAGCAACAACGCGTGGTCGTGCACCAGCGGATCACGCTGCACGTCGTAGTGCGTGGTCATCGCACCGATCACGACGGCGTCACCCTCGTCGCGCACCCCCTTCAGCTCGCCGATCTTGCCGAGATCCACGACCGTGGTCGGAGCGGCGAGGCGCATGCGCAGTACGGGCAGCAGGCTCTGCCCGCCTGCCAGCACCTTGGCGTCCTCGCCCGCGTCGGCGAGCGCACGCACCGCCTCATCCACAGTGGACGGGGCTACGTAGTCGAACGGAGCGGGGATCACTGCGCACCTCCGTGTGCTGAGTCGATCGAGCCGAGTCCGCCACCGGCCTCGGCTCCCGGGCCACCCGCCGCGGCGTCGCCCTTGTGGACGGCACGCCACACGCGCATCGGGCTGAGGGGCATCTCGATGTCGTCGACACCGTGGTGTCGCACCGCGTCGACGACCGCGTTGACCACGGCCGGGGTCGAGGCGATGGTGCCCGCCTCCCCGACGCCCTTGACGCCGAGCGGGTTCGACGTCGCGGCCGTCTCGGTGCGGTCGGTGGTGAACGACGGCAGATCCATCGTCGACGGCACCAGATAGTCGGCGAACGTGCCCGACGTGAGCGTGCCGAACTCGTCGTACACCGCTTCCTCGAACAGCGCCTGGGCGACGCCCTGCGCCAGCCCGCCGTGCATCTGCCCTTCGACGATCAGGGGGTTGATGACCTTGCCGATGTCGTCGACGCAGACGTACGAGCGCAGCCGCACCCGACCGGTCTCGGTGTCGACCTCCGTCGCGCACAGGTGCGTGCCGTGGGGGAACGAGAAGTTCTCCGGGTCGAACACGGCCTCGGAGTCCAATGTGGGCTCCACGCCCTCCGGCAGGTCGTGCGCCGCGAACACCGCGAGTGCCACGTCCTGGATGGCCGTCGAGGTGTCCGTGCCGCGGACGGTGAACTTGCCGTCGGCGAACTCGAGGTCGTCCTCGGAGGCCTCCATCAGGTGCGCGGCGACCTTCCGGGCCTTGGCGATCACCTTCTCCGCGGCCTTAACCACGGCGATACCGCCGACGGTCAGCGACCGCGAACCGTAGGTGTCGAGGCCCTTGTGCGAGGACTGCGTGTCGCCGTGCAGGATCTCGATGTCGTCGAATCCCACGCCGAGCTGGTCGGCGACGATCTGGCTCCACGCCGTCTCGTGTCCCTGGCCGTGCGGGGAGGCACCCGTGACCACTTCGACCTTGCCGGTCGGCAGCATGCGGATGGCCGCGTGCTCCCAACCGCCGGCACCGTAGTCGAGCGAGCCGAGCACCCGGGACGGCGCGAGGCCGCACATCTCGGTGAACGTCGAGATGCCGATGCCGAGCTGAACCCGGTCTCCGCGTTCCCGGCGTTCGCGTTGTTCGCGGCGCAGCCCGTCGTAGTCGAACAGCTGCATCGCCTTGGCGGTCGCGGCCTCGTAGTTGCCCGAGTCGTAGGTCAGCGTCGAGACCGTGGTGTACGGGAACTCGTCGTGTTTGATCCAGTTCTTCTCGCGCAGCTCCATCGGGTCCATGCCGAGCTCGGCCGCGAGCTCGTCCATGATGCGTTCGATGGCGAACGTCGCCTCCGGCCTGCCCGCGCCGCGGTAGGCGTCGGTGAGCGTGGTGTTGGTGAACACCGTGGTGCAGGAGAAGCGGTAGGCCGGGATCTTGTAGATCGCGTTGAACATGAACGCGCCCAGCACCGGGACACCGCCACCGACGATGCCGAGGTAGGCGCCCATGTCGGCGAGCAGGTCGACCTTCAGTCCCGTGATGGTGCCGTCCCGGGAGGCCGAGATCGTGATGTCCTGCATCTGGTCACGGCCGTGATGGGCGGACACCATCGTCTCGGAACGCGACTCGGTCCACTTCACGGGTTTGCCGAGCTTCTGCGCCACGACCACCGCGGCGCACTCCTCCGGGGTCACCGCGAGCTTGCCGCCGAAGCCCCCGCCCACGTCGGGGGCGATCACGCGCACCTGGTGTTCCGGCAGGCCGAGCGTCATCGCCACCATCGTCTTGAGAATGTGCGGCACCTGCGTGGCCGACCACATCGTCAGCTGGGGTGCCGTCGGATCCACGACGACCGATCGCGGCTCCATGAAGGCGGGCACCAGCCGCTGCTGGCGGAAACGCCGCGTGACGACCACCTCGGAGCTGCTGATGGCCTGCTGCACGTCGCCACCGGAGCCGGCCTCCGCGGAGTCGAAGATCCACTCGGCGCTCGTGTTCGTGCCCATGTCCTCGTGCACGAGCGGAGCGCCGTCGGCGACCGCGTCGTCGACCCCGAGCACGACGGGCAGGTCGTCGTAGTCGACGTCGATCTCGGCCAGCGCGTCCTCGGCCTCGGCGGCACTGCGCGCGATCACCACCGCGACCGCTTCACCCGCGAAGTTCACCGTGCCCTGCGCGAGCATCGGCCGGCGCGGCGTCTTCTGGTCCGGGGTGATCGGCCACGCGTTGGGCATGCCGACCTCGCCGCCCGGGTCGAGGTCGTCACCCGTGTACACCGCGATCACGCCCGGCATCTCCTTGGCCGCCGACGTGTCGATGGCGGTGATCCGCGCGTGCGCCGTCGGACTGCGCAGGAAGGCCATGTGGACCAGGCCCGGCAGCGCGATGTTGTCGGTCCAGCGGGTACGGCCGGTGATGAGGCGCTCGTCCTCCTTCCGGACGCGCGCCCTGCCGACCTCCGGTTCGGCCATGGCGGTCATGCGTCACCTCCGACACCCGTCGTGGTGCGCTCGGCGTCGGAGACCTGTTCGGCCTCCGGGCCCGCCCCCGGCCGCATGTGCCCCGCCGCGTCGCGCACGGCACGGACGATGTTCTGGTAGCCGGTGCAGCGGCAGAGGTTGCCTTCGAGTCCTTCGCGGACGGCTTCCTCGTCGGGATCGGGATTGTCGGCCAGCAGATCGATCGACTGCATGATCATGCCCGGGGTGCAGAACCCGCACTGCAACGCGTGGTTGTCGCGGAAGGCCTGCTGCACCGGGTGGAGCTGCCCGTCACGGGCGAGTCCCTCCACCGTGGTGACCTCGCAGCCGTCCGCCTGCACGGCCAGTACCGAACAGGACTTCACGCTCTGCCCGTTCAGATGCACGGTGCAGGCGCCGCAGTTACTCGTGTCGCAGCCGACGACGGTTCCGGTCTTGCCGAGCTTCTCCCGCAAGTGGTGTACGAGCAGGGTTCGCGGTTCGACTTCGTCCGTGTAGCCGGTCCCGTCGACGGTGACGGTGATGCGCATGGGGCCTCCTGTGGTGGCTCGGTCCGCCGGGTGTGGACGGGCCGCGTGGAACGGCCGGAGCCGACCGCCGCCTAGGTGATCGGCTTCACACTCGAGCCTGCTACGTCTGCCCTCGCTCGACAACCCCGATCTTGGGTGCGCGTCCGGGTGATTTCCCCGTTCGGCGGAGTTCGACCTGGAAGACCGCGATGCGGCCGCAGCACGTATCCCCCGATCGGCGGTACGAAGGGTCCGTTCGCGCCACTGCCGGTAGCCCACTCCCCGCAGTCGGACGTGTGCCGTCCGGCGCGTCGTCAGCGCTGCTGTTCGGTGTGGATCCGCCCGTCGACGTCGGTCAGCCTGCGACCGCCGCCACCCCACTTCAGCGCGATGATCTCGGCCGCGATCGACACCGCGGTCTCCTCGGGTGTCCGCGCACCGAGGTCCAGCCCGATCGGCGAGGCGAGCCGTTTGAGCTCCGCATCGGTCAGTCCGGCCTCGCGCAGGCGGGCCAGCCGGTCGTCGTGCGTGCGCCGCGAGCCCATCGCGCCCACGTAACCGACGTCGAGGCGTAGTGCGACCTCGAGCACCGGCACGTCGAACTTCGGGTCGTGCGTGAGCACGGCGATCACGGTGCGCCGGTCGAGCCGGCCCGCGTCGGCCTCGGCCTTCAGGTACCGGTGCGGCCAGTCGACGATCACCTCGTCGGCCTCGGGGAACCGCGTCGTCGTCGCGAACACCGGGCGCGCGTCGCAGACCGTCACCTCGTAGCCGAGGTAGGCGCCCATGCGCGCCATCGCCGCGGCGAAGTCGATCGCACCGAACACGAGCATCCGCGGCGGCGGCTCGAAGGTGTTGACGAACACCGACATCCCCTCGCCGCGCCGCTGGCCGTCCGGTCCGTAGTGCAGCGTTCCGGAACGACCGCCCGCGAGCATGCCGCGCGCGTCGTCCAGGACCGCGTCGTCGATGCGGTCCGATCCCAGCCCGCCGCGGGCCTCCTCCGGCCACACCAGCATCCGCCTGCCCCGTAACGCGGCGTCGGAATGCTCGATCGTGGTCACCAACGCCACCGGCCTGCCGTCCCGCACCGAGGCGACGAGCTCCGGCAGGTCCGGCATCGAGTCCCGGTCGATCCGCTCGACGAAGATGTCGATGATGCCGCCGCAGGTCAGGCCCACGGCGAACGCATCGTCGTCGCTGACGCCGTAGCGCTGCAGCACCGGATCGCCGTCGGCGATCACCTGTTGCGCGAGTTCGTAGACCGCCCCCTCGACACAACCGCCGGACACGCTGCCGACCGCTTCGCCGTCACCGCCCACCAGCATCGCCGCCCCGGGCGCGCGGGGGGCCGACGAGAAGGTCGCGACCACGGTGCCGACGCCGACCGTCTCCCCCGCTTCCCACCGGCGGTGCACCTCGTCCAGCACGTCATGCATCTCGGACCTCCCGCAACAGTCGTTCCAACGTGGCCAGGCTGTGCCCCGCCAGTAACCGGTCGACGTGCGGCAACGCTGCGGCGATGCCGGACTGCACCGGCTCGTACCCGTCCCGGCCCGCGTGCGGGTTCACCCACAACACGCTGTGCGCCAACCTCCGCAGCCGTGCCATCTGCTCCCCGAGCAGCGCCGTGTCGCCGCGTTCCCAACCGTCGGAGAACACCACGACGACGGCCCGCCGGGCCAGGCCACGCTGGCCCCACCGGTCGAGGAACACGCGGAGCGTCTCGCCGAGCCGGGTGCCGCCCGCGAAGTCGGCGACGGCCTCCCCCGCGGCGAGCATCGCCCGCTCCGGGTCGCGCTGCCGCAACGCCCTCGACACCCGGGTCAGCCGCGTGCCGAGGGTGAACGCCTCCACGTCGGCGGGGGCGCTGCGGACGACGACGTGCGCGAACCGCAACAGCGAGTCGGCGTAGGGCTTCATCGAACCGGACACGTCCACGAGCAGCACGACCCGCCGCGGCCGGGTGCGCCTGCGCGCGTACGCCAGCCGCGCGGGTTCGCCACCGGCGGCGATCATCGCGCGGAACGTGCGCCGTGGATCGAGCCTGCCCCGGTGCGCCGACCGCAGCCGGGAGGACCGCCGGCGCGGCGACACCGGCCGCAACGTCCGGAACAGCTCGCGCAGGTGGCGGCGTTCGGCGTCCGACAGCTCCCCCAGGTCGCGGTCGCGCAGCAGCTCGACGTCGCTGGCGGCGACGCTGAGCTGTTCGCCCGCCTCGGTGTCGCCTTCGCCGTCCCCGTCGTCGGACAGCGGTGCGATGCGGGCGCGCTGCTCCCTGCGCACCGGCATGCCACCCGCGTCCTGGTCTGCGCCGCCGAACCAGCTCGCGAAGGCCTGGTCGTACCGCGGCAGGTCGTCGGGATCGGCACACAGCGTCACCCTGCCCGCCCAGTACAGCTGGGTGGCGTCGCCGACGTCGACCCGCTCGACGGCGTCGAGATACGTGCGCACGCGGTGCCGGTCGCAGGGCAGGCCCGCCTCGCGCAACGCCGTCGTGAACCCGACCAGGCCCGGCAGCGGATCGGTCACGTCCGTTTCGGCCATACGTCCATCATGCACCGCCCGCGCCCGGCGGCCGAGTGCCGACAGCGGGCGTCACCTCAACCGAGGACCGCGTCGAGCCTCGCGCGAACCCGGTCGAGGTCCTCGCTGAACTTGAGCACCGCGCCGAGCGTGGTGGCCGCGGACTCCGCGTCGAGTTCGTCACGCCCCAGCGCGCGTAGCGCGTTGGCCCAGTCGAGCGCCTCCGCGACGCCCGGAGGCTTGAGCAGTTCCATCGTGCGGAGCCGCTGCAGCGTCTCCGCGATCTGCTCGGCGAGCCGCCGGCCGATCCCGGGCACCCGTGCCCGCAGGATCGCGATCTCCCGCGACAGGTCCGGGTGTTCGAGCCAGTGGTACAGGCAGCGGCGTTTGAGCGCGTCGTGCACCTCACGGGTGCGGTTGGACGTGAGCACGACGAGGGGCGGCTGCGCGGCGCGAACCTCGCCGTACTCGGGAATCGTCACCGTGTTCTCGTCGAGCAGTTGCAGCAGGAACGCCTCGAACTCGTCGTCGGCGCGGTCGATCTCGTCGACGAGCAGTACGCACGGCGACGAGCGCAGCGCCGTCAGCAGCGGCCGGGCGAGCAGGAATCGCTCGGTGTACAGCGACTGCTCGGCGTCGTCGACGTTCAGCCTGCCGCCCTCGGCGGCCTCGAGCGCGCGCAGGTGCAGCAGCTGCCGCGGAAAGTCCCACTCGTACAGCGCCTGCGCCGCGTCGATGCCCTCGTGACACTGCAGCCGCACCAAGGGCAGCTCGAGACTCTCCGACAGTGCCACGGCGAGCGACGTCTTTCCCGTGCCGGGTTCGCCTTCGCAGAACAGCGGCTTGCCCATGCGCAGGGACAGGAACGCGGCCGTGGCGACACCGTCGTCGGCGAGGTACCCGATGTCGGCGAGCAGCGCCGACAACTTGGCAGGCGACGACACGGAGGACGGGTCGGGCCCTGCGGACGAGGCGGTGCGGGCTGTTCCGGCGGCGGTGCCGCCCGCGGCGGGTTCGCTTGTCACGTCCTCACCCTAGGCACTTCCCGGCCGATGACGGCAACCCTCTTACGGGTCGAGCAGCTCGGGCGTGTCGGCGTCACGCCCGCCGCCGATGTCGCCGCAGTCGACGAGCCGCACGTCGTCGCGGGGGCGCAGCCAGTCGCGGGCACCCCTGTCGCCGCAGGCCTGCGCGGCGATCTCGGCCCACCAGCGACGGCCGAACAGCACGGGATGCCCGGGCGCGCCCGCGTACGCGGCACGGGCGACGACGTCGGTGCTCGCCCTGGCACGCATCCGCATGACGACGTCCGCGCCGACGTCGGGCAGGTCGACCAGGTGCACGAGCGCCGCGTCCGGGGGCGGGTCGACGTCGGCGAGCGCGCGCAGTCCCGCCCGCAGGGAGGCCCCCATACCCTCGGCCCAGTCGTCGGCGACGACCACTCGCGCCCCGTCGGGCACCAGCGGACGCGCGGCCTCCGCCCGTGCGCCGAGGACGACGACGACCGGATCGCAGCCGCCGTCGAGCAGCAGGTCCGCCGCACGCGTCACGAGGGCCGCACCGCGGTGTGTCGCAAGGGCCTTGGGCATGCCGAAGCGGCTCCCCTGTCCCGCCGCGAGCAGCAGGCCGGCGGTCGTGCGCTGGCCGCTCATGCGCGGGGCGATCCCGTGCGGGGTGGTGCGGCGGCGAGCAGGTCGGCCTCGATGCCGCGCGCAGCCTCCCGCAGCGGCGGCAGCAGTTCGGCCCGCATCGCCTCCGGGCTACGGCGGGACGCGTGGGTCGACAGGTTCACGGCGGCGGCGACCGCCCCGTCCGCGCCGTGGACGGGCACCGCGATCGACCGCAGGCCGTCCTCCAGTTCCTGGTCGACGAGTGCGTATCCCGCCTCTCGTACGCCGGCGAGCTCGGCGCGCAGCGCAGCGGCCGAGTCGGTGGTGCGGTCGGTGAACCGGTCGAACGTGGCCGTGCCCGCGTAGGCCTCCAGTGCCTCGTCGGACAGCCCGGCGAGCAGCACGTGTCCCATCGACGTGGCGTGGGCCGGGAACCGCGTGCCGACGCTGATCGTGACCGCCATGATCCGTGACACGGCCACGCGCGCGACGTACACGATGTCGGGGCCCTCGAGCACCGACATCGAACTCGACTCGCTGACCTCGGCCGACAGCCGTTCCAGGTGGGGCTGGGCCAGTCCCGGCAGCGACAGTCCGGACAGGAACGAGTAGCCGAGCTCGAGCACCTTGGCGGTGAGCGAGAACTGCCTGCCGTCGCTGCGGACGTAACCGAGGTCGACGAGTGTGAGCAGGAAGCGGCGGGCGGCCGCGCGGGTCAGTCCCGTGGCTTTCGCGACCTCGCTCAACGTCAGCTGGGGCGTCGCCGGGCCGAACGCGGTGATGACGGCCAGGCCGCGTTCCAGCGACTGCACGTGATGCGTGCCCCTGCCGCGCTCACCCCCGTCCGGCGAGAGCTCGGCGCCCGTCGTGTCCTCGCCGTCGGCCGTGTCTCCACCCTCCGCCTCGGCGGCTGCTGCTCCATCCATAGGAGACCCAACCTAGCCCGAGCGGCTCACGCCTTCGCGAGGTGCGTGGTGATCAGCTCGGTGAACCGTTCCGGCTGTTCGACGTTGCCGAGATGCGCTGCTCCGGGCACGACCTCGAGCCGCGCGTCCGGCACGGCCCCGGCGATGACGTCGCCGTGCCCCTCGGGCGGCGTCGCCGGATCGTCGGCGCCCGCGATCACCAGCGTCGGCACCGGGATCGACGGCAACCCGTCGAGCAGGTCCATCGTCGCGATGGCGTGGCAGCACGCGGCGTACCCGCCCGCGGGCGTCGCCGCCGTCATGTGGTGGTACTCGCGCCGCTCCTGCGGATGGGAGGCCAGCCAGTCCGGGGTGAACCAACGTTCGATGCTGCCGTCGGCGATCGCCGTCATGCCCTGCTCCCGCGCGGTACGACCCCGTTCGAACCACGACTCGGGGGTGCCGAGCTTCGCCGACGTGCAGCACAGCACGAGGCTGCGCAGCCGCTCGGGCGCGTACGTGGCGAGCCACATCCCCGTCATGCCGCCGAGTGACAGTCCGACGAAGTGCGCCCGGTCCACGCCGAGCGTGTCGAACAGTTCGAGCACGTCTCCGCCGAGGTCGGCCATGGTGGCGTCACCGTCGGGCACGGCGGTGCGGCCGTGCCCGCGGTGGTCGTACCGCACGACGCGGTAACCCTCCCGGACCAGCGGCTCGACCTGCGGCTCCCACATCGTCAGGTTCGACCCGATCGACCCGGACAGGACGACGACGTCGCCGTCCGCGGGTCCGTCGACCACGCTGTGCACCTGCATGCCTTCTCCCTCGCTGTCTACTCCGGGTGCCCGGGACCGGCCCGAGCACGTCGGTTCAGGCCTCGAGCACGACCGCCAGGCCCTGCCCGACGCCGATGCAGATCGCGGCCAGACCGTACCCGCCACCGCGACGCCGCAGCTCGTGGGCGAGCGTGCCGAGGATCCTTCCCCCGGACGCACCGAGCGGGTGGCCGATCGCGATGGCGCCGCCGTTGACGTTGACGATGTCCGGGTCGAGCTCGGGCCAGTCGGCCAGGCACGCCAGCGATTGTGCAGCGAAGGCCTCGTTGAGTTCCACCGCGGCCAGGTCGCCCCAGCCGATGCCGGCGCGCTGCAGCGCGATCTCCGCGGCACGCACCGGGCCGATGCCGAACACGTCCGGGTCCACGCCCGCGGCGCCGCGGCCTGCGATGCGGGCCAACGGAGTGGCACCGACCCGGTCGGCGCCCGCCCCGTCGCCGAGCAGCAGCGCCGACGCACCGTCGTTGAGCGGTGAGGCGTTGCCCGCGGTGATGGTGCCGTCCGCACGGAAGGCGGGCTTGAGCTTCGCAAGTTTGTCCACAGTGGAATCCGGACGGATGCCCTCGTCCCGTGTCGGTTCGGTGCCGGGAACCGGGACGACGTGCGTGTCGTAGAAGCCGTTGTCCCACGCCTTCGCCGCGTTCACGTGACTGCGCACGGCGAATTCGTCCTGCGCCTCGCGCGAGATCGCGTACTGCTCGGCGACACGCTCGGTCGACTCACCGAGCGACACCGTCCACTGCTCCGGCATCCGCGGATTCACCATCCGCCAGCCGAGCGTGGTGGAGTGCAGCTGCTGGTTCCCCGCGGGGAACGCCTTCTCGGGTTTCTGGAGAACCCACGGCGCCCGGCTCATGGATTCGACGCCGCCCGCCACGACCAGCGACGCGTCTCCCACGGCGATCGTCCGGCTCGCCTGCATCGCGGCGTCCAGGCCGGACCCGCACAGGCGGTTGACCGTGCTGCCGGGGACCGCCGTCGGCCACCCGGCGAGCAGCGAGGCCATGCGGGCGACGTTGCGGTTGTCCTCACCCGCCTGGTTGGCGTCGCCGAGCAGCACTTCGTCCACTGTGGCCGGATCGACGTCGCTGCGCTCCCGCAGCGCCGACAGGACGTGCGCGGCCAGGTCGTCGGGCCGCACACCCGACAGCGAACCGGTGTACTTGCCGAACGGGGTGCGGACGGCATCGAGCACGAAGACGTCGGTCACCGCGAGGCCTCCTTCAGGGTGCGCAGCGTGGACAGTTCGGCCGCGGTCGGCGCCTCGGTACGGGTCAGCTCGGGCGAGACCGTCAGATCCCAGCCGGTCGCGGCGCGGACGTCCTCGACCTCCACGCCCGGGTGCAGTTGGGTGAGGACGAGCTCGGCGGTCTCCGGATCCGGCCGCAGCACGCCGAGGTCGGTGATCACCAACGTCGGCCCTGCGCCCGGCAGGCCGAGCCGCTCCCGGTCACCCTTGCCCGAACCGTGACCGACCGACGTCACGAAGTCGACCTTCTCGACGAAGCTGCGCGCGCTCTGGCGCACCACGACGAAGACCTCGTGACACGATGCGGCGATCTCCGGCGCACCGCCCGCACCGGGCAGCCGCACCTTCGGGTCGGCGTAGTCGTCGCCGATGACCGTCGTGTTGATGTTGCCGAATCTGTCCAACTGTGCGGCGCCGAGGAACCCGACGTCGATCCGCCCCGGCTGCAGCCAGTAGTTGAACACCTCGGGCACGCCGATCACGGCGTCGGCCGTCTCCGCCAGCACCCCGTCGCCGATCGACGACGGCAGCACGTCCGGTTTGGACCCGAGCGTGCCGGACTCGTAGATCAGCACCAGGTCGGGGGCGTGGGTCCGGCGCGCGACGTTGGCCGCCGTCGACGGCAGGCCGATGCCGACGAAACACCGCTTGCCGTTCTCCAGCGCGCGGGCCGCGGCGATGGACATCATCTCGTCGGACGTGTAGTCCTGCTCCGCTCCTGATTCAGCGGTCGTCGACGCAGCGGTCGTGGACGCGGCCCCGGTCATCGCACACCCTCCTTGTCGCCTGCGGCATCGGCCGAGTCCCGTCCGGCGAGCACCTCGTCGCGGACCCAGGTCCGGAAGGTGTCGCGGTCACGCCCGATGGAGTCCCAGTACTTGTAGTAGGCGTTGTCGCGCTCGTAGTAGCCCTGCGCGTACGACGGGTGCGCCCCGCGGGGCACCTCGGCCACGGCGGTGACGGCCCAGTGCGGCAGCACGACCTGTCCGGCGACCGGTTCGAGTTCGTCGACGACCTCCTCGACCGTCACGAGACTGCGCCCGGCGGCCAGCACGGCCTCCTTCTGCACACCGACCAGGCCCCACATCTGCACGTTCCCCGCACGGTCGGCACGCTGCGCGTGGATGATCGACACGTCGGGGTTGATGGCGGGCACGGCCGCGAGCTCCTCCCCGGTGAACGGGCACGTGATCCACTTGATCGTGGCCGTGTGCTCCGGCAGATCCGTGCCGCGGTAGCCGCGCAGCACGGCGAACGGCAGGCCGGACGCACCGGCGACGTACCGGTTGGCCATGCCCGCGTGGCTGTGTTCCTCGATCTCCAGCGGCACCGGCCAGGCGTGCTGCACCGCGTCGCGGAACCGGTGCAGCGAACCGACACCGGGGTTGCCGCCCCACGAGAAGATCAGCTTCCGCGCACACCCCGCGCCGATCAGCTGGTCGTACACGATGTCCGGCGTCATACGGACCAGAGTCAGGTCCTGCCGTCCCTGCCGGATGATCTCCTGTCCCGCCGCGTGCGGGATCAGATGTGTGAATCCTTCGAGTGCCACGACGTCCCCGTCGTGCACCAGTTCGCCGACGCCGTCGGCCAGCGACACGATGTCCGCCACGTTCTGCCACCTCGTTCACCGGATGCCGGCGATTCCCGCCAGCGTTCGTATAGCGCACGTGTGTTCTTCATATGAACATACGTGGAGGCCGGTGGAGTCGTCAACAGACGGCCACGCCCACGCCGCACCGGCCGCGAACGCGACAGCGCCCCGCGGCCGCAGGGGCTCGCGGGGCGCTGGTCGGGGTCCGGCCGACGGTGCCGGCTCACGGCACGACCCGTCAGGTGGCGTTACCCGGCTTGTCGGACGGTTCCCCGGTGCCCGTGTCACCGGTGCCGGTGTCGCCGGACGTGGATTCGGCGGCCGCCTCCGGCCGCGCAGCCGTCTCCGTCACGGGGCCGCCGTCGTCGGGACCGGCGTCGTCGGTGTCGACATCGGACGGTTCCGCTCCCGGCCGGGTGGCCGCTCCGTTGTCGTCGCCGGCGTCGGCACCACCGGACGCCGCCGCGCCTGCCTCCGATCCGTCGGTGTCGCCGTCGGCCGGCCTGTCCGGATCATCCGGACTGCGAAGGATTTCCGGGTCCTCCCGCGGGCCCTTGGACCGCGCCAGGACGAAGTAGACGACCGCACCGAGGAACACGAGCACCGACACCCACACGTTGACGCGCTGGCCGAGAATCTCGTTGGCCGGATCGGTGCGCATGAGCTCGATCCAGAACCGGCCTGCGGTGTACCCCGCGACGTACAGCGCGAACACCCGGCCGTGGCCGAGCCGCAGCCTGCGGTCGAGCCAGATGATCAGCAGCGCGACACCCAGGTTCCACAACAGCTCGTACAGGAACGTCGGATGCACGACCTCGACCGGCACGTCGTTGACGGCCACTCCACCGAGCGGGTCCTCCACGGCCGGATTGTCCGGCGACACACGCCGGTAGATCTCCAGCCCCCACGGCAGGTCGGTGGGCCCGCCGTAGAGTTCCTGGTTGAAGTAGTTGCCGAGGCGGCCGACGGCCTGTGCGATGACGATGCCCGGCGCGACGGCGTCCGCGACGGCGGGCAGCGGGATTCCCCTGCGACGGCAGGCGATCCACGCACCGACCGCACCCAGCGCGATCGCGCCCCAGATGCCGAGGCCGCCCTCCCAGATGTACAGCGCGCGAATCGGATCGCGGCCCTCACCGAAATAGAGCTGGTTGTCGGTGATGACGTGGTAGAGCCTGCCACCGATGAGTCCCATCGGCGCGGCCCAGACCGCGATGTCGATGATCGTTCCCTTGGTACCGCCCCGCGCCTGCCAGCGGCGTTCGCCGAGCCAGATCGCGACGACGATGCCGAGGATGATGCAGAGCGCGTACGCCCGCAGGGAGAAGGGGCCGATCTCCCAGACACCCCGGTCCGGACTGGGAATGGTGGCGAGGAAGGCAGAGGAGGCGGTACTCACAGGGTCACCGTAACGTGACGTACGCGGCCGGGCTCGGCCGCGTCACGCACGCGGCCGGCGGACGCCCTCGGCCAGCTCCTTCGTCAGCGCGGCCACCGCGTCGGTGCCCTCGTTCGCCTTCGTCACCAGCGCCGACCCGACGATGACACCGTCCGCGAACGCCGACACCTCGGCGGCCTGATCGCCGGACCGCACGCCGAGCCCGACACCGACCGGCAGGTCCGTGTGCACCCGGGTGCGCTGCACCAGACCCTGCGCCGCGCTGCCGACCGTCTCGCGGGCACCGGTCACGCCCATCACGGCCGTGGCGTAGACGAACCCGCTCGCGGCCGCCGTGGTCAGCGCGATCCGCTCATCCGACGACGACGGCGCCACGAGGAAGATGCGGTCGAGACCGTGGGCATCCGATGCGGTGATCCACTCGGACCCCTCGTCGGGCGTCAGGTCCGGCGTGATGAGACCGAGGCCGCCCGCGGCCGCGAGGTCACGGGCGAACGCGTCGACGCCGTAGTGGAACACCGGGTTCCAGTACGTCATCACGACCGCACGGCCACCACGGTTCGCCACCGATTCGACGACGTCGAACAGGTCCTTGAGGCGGAACCCGTTCCGCAACGCCGTGTCGGCGGCCGCCTGGATCGTCGGTCCGTCCATGACGGGGTCCGAGTACGGGAACCCGACCTCGACCAGATCCGCGCCGGCGTCGACCGTCGCGGCGAGCAGCTCCTTCGACTCGGCGACGGTCGGGTACCCCGCGGGCAGGTAGCCGATCAGCGCACCGCGGCCTTCGCCACGGGTCTGCGCGAACAGCTCGTCGATGCGGCTCACACGCCCTCCACGAGGTTGAAGTACCGGGCGGCGGTGTCGACGTCCTTGTCACCGCGGCCGGACAGGCTGACCAGGATCACGCCGTCCGGGCCGAGTTCACGGCCGAGCTGCAGTGCCCCGGCGAGCGCGTGCGCGGACTCCACCGCGGGGATGATGCCCTCGGTCTTCGACAGCAGCTGGAACGCGTCCATCGCCTCGTCGTCGGTGACGGCGCGGTACTCGGCGCGGCCCTCGTCCTTCAGGTGCGAATGCTCCGGGCCGACGCCCGGGTAGTCCAGGCCCGCCGAGATCGAGTACGCCTCGATGGTCTGCCCGTCCTCGTCCTGCAGCAGGTACGACAGGGCGCCGTGAAGCGTGCCCGGGGTCCCCTGCGTGAGGGTCGCTCCGTGTTCGCCCGAGTCGAGCCCCTTGCCGCCGGGCTCGAGGCCGACCAGCCGGACGTCGGTGTCGTCGAGGAACCCGTGGAAGATGCCGATCGCGTTCGATCCGCCGCCGACGCACGCGGCCACGGCATCCGGGAGACGGCCCACCTGGGCGAGCATCTGCTCGCGGGCCTCCTCGCCGATGATCTTGTGGAAGTTGCGCACCATCACCGGGAACGGGTGTGCCCCGGCGGCGGTGCCGAGCAGGTAGTGCGTGGTGTCGACGTTGGTGACCCAGTCGCGCAACGCCTCGTTGATGGCGTCCTTGAGGGTGCGCGAACCGGTCGCCACGGGAATCACCTCGGCGCCGAGCAGGCGCATCCGCGCGACGTTGAGCGCCTGCCGTTCGGTGTCGACCTCGCCCATGTACACGACGCAGTCGAGGTCGAGCAGCGCGCACGCGGTGGCGGTGGCGACGCCGTGCTGGCCCGCACCCGTCTCGGCGATGACGCGCGTCTTGCCCATCCGCTTGGTGAGCAGCGCCTGGCCGAGGACGTTGTTGATCTTGTGGGAACCCGTGTGGTTGAGGTCCTCCCTCTTGAGGAGGATCCGTGCACCACCGGCGTGCTCGGCGAACCGCGGCGCCTCGGTGAGCAGCGACGGCCTGCCCGCGTACCCGGACAGCAGCCGCTGGAACTCCGCGGTGAACTCGGGGTCCTGCTGGGCCTTGTCGTACTCGGAGGCCAGTTCGTCCAGCGCGCCCATCAGTGCTTCGGGCAGGAAGCGGCCGCCGTAGTCACCGAAGTGACCGCGGGCGTCCGGATCGTGGCGCGACTGCGGCGTCGTGTCGGTCATGCGGGTCACCGGCTCGGACGCGGACAGGCGGGGTGCGACCCCGCAGTGACGAGCTGCACGAGCGCCGCCTTCGGGTCGCCGGTGCCGACGAGCCCCTCGCCGACCAGCACGGCGTCGGCTCCGTGGCCCGCGTACGCCATCAGGTCACCGGGACCGCGGACGCCGGACTCGGCGATCTTGAACGTCTCCATCGGCAGGCCGGGTGCGAGCCGTCCGAACACGTCCCTGTCGACCTCCAGGGTGTGCAGGTCGCGGGCGTTGATGCCGATGACGGACGCGCCCGCCTCCAGCGCGCGGTCACACTCCTCGGCGTTGTGCACCTCGACCAGCGCGGTCATGCCCAGCGATTCGACGCGGTCGAGCAACGCGGCGAGCGCGTTCTGCTCGAGCGCGGCCACGATGAGCAGCACCATGTCGGCGCCGTGCAGCCGGGCCTCGTGCACCTGGTACGGGCTGACGATGAAGTCCTTGCGCAGGATCGGCACGTCGACGGCGGCACGAACGGCGTCGAGGTCGGCCAGCGATCCGCCGAACCGGCGCTCCTCCGTGAGCACGCTGATCACGCGCGCTCCCGCGTCCTCGTAGTCCTTGGCCAGCACCGCCGGGTCGTGGATCGCGGCGAGGTCGCCCTTCGACGGGCTCTTCCGCTTGACCTCGGCGATCACGCCGATGCCCGATTCCTGCAACGAACCCATGACGTCCCGTGGCGCGGGAGCCTCCGCGGCACGCTTCTTCAACTCGTCGAACGGCAGCGCCGACTCACGCTCGGCCAGGTCTGCCCGCACGCCCGCGACGATGTCCTCGAGAACGCTCACCGCTCGACCTCACCGGGTGCCGGGGCCGTTGATTCACTCGCAAGGTGGCTCACAAAAACCTTCCCCTTCCCGCTCAACCGATGCTAACCCGCGGGCTCGTCCAGACCGGGCGCGGGTCGACGACAGCCTCGCCCACCACGGGTTTCACTCCGAGCGGCCGTCACGCGGCCGGTCGGTGTCCGCCGAGTCGGCCGGGTCGGTCGGGTCGGTCGGGTCGGTCGGGTCGGTCGGGTCGGTCGGGTCGGCGCCCTCCGACAGCGCGTCCCACAGCTCGGCGTCCGGGTCACGCGGCGCGCGGCGGTCGCCGGGAGCCGAATACTTCGCGCCCATCCGTGCCATGCGGTGCCCGCGCCAGGCCAGCACCACGCCCGCCAGTGCGACGAGCACCCCGCCCGCGACGGCCGCCGCGGGACCCAGGAACGTCCACGACGGATCGGCCGTGGCGCCCTCGTAGCCGGGTGCCCAGCCGGACCAGGCGATCTCCTGCGTGTCGCCCGCGACGGCCAGATACACCGCCGCGCCGCCCACGACGGCCAGCAGCACACCCAACAGCCTCCGCGCCACGCCGCCGAGCGCGAGCGCCGCCGCGACGGCCGCCAGCGCCAGCAGCGCGAGCGGCACGGGCCATTGGACCAGCTCGCCGCCGGTGAAGTCGTCGGCCAGCCTGCCGTCGACCGTCCGCCCCTGCGGTACCTCGATCCACACCAGCCCCGACGCGCCCCAGAGCGCCCCCGCACCGAGCAGCAGCGCCACCACGGCCGCCCACAACGCGCGCTTGTCCCCTCCCGCGGGCGGGACCGCCCGGTCCGCGCGTTCGGGACCGTCGCCGGACGCGCGCGGGCCGGCGGCGCCGTCAGACACCGTCGCCGCCCGCCACGTCGCGGGGCTGCGCCGGGCCGGGCGGCGCCGTCTCACCGGGTGACGCGGCCTCACCGGGCGACGGGGCGCCCGCCGGGCGCAACGTTCCCGCCGCCGCGACGGCCGACAGCACGGTTCGAGCCTTGTTCAGCGCCTCGGTGTCCTCGTAGTCGGGTTCGGAGTCGGCGACGACCCCTCCGCCCGCCTGCACGTAGGCCACGCCGTCGCGTACCAGCGCCGTGCGGATCGCGATCGCGGTGTCCGCGTCGCCCGCGAAGTCGAGGTAGCCGACCACGCCGCCGTACAGCCCGCGGCGCGTCGGTTCGAGGCGCTCGATGAGTTCCATCGCCCGCACCTTCGGCGCGCCGGACAGCGTGCCCGCCGGGAAGCACGCGGCGACCGCGTCGATCGCCGTCGCGTCGTCGGCCAGCTCACCGGTCACGGTCGAGACGATGTGCATGACGTGGCTGTAGCGCTCGATCGCGAAGAAGTCGACGACCTGCACCGAGCCCGGCCTGCACACCTTGCCGAGGTCGTTGCGGCCGAGGTCGACCAGCATCAGATGCTCGGCACGCTCCTTCTCGTCGGCGAGCAGCCCCTTGGCCAGCTGCGCGTCCTCCTCCGCGTCGGCGCCGCGCCAGCGGGTGCCCGCGATGGGGTGCGTCGTGGCCTTGCCGTCCCGCACCGTGACGAGTGACTCGGGGCTCGACCCGACGATGTCGAAGCCGTCGAGCCGCAGCAGGTACATGTACGGACTCGGGTTCGACGTGCGCAGCACACGGTAGATGTCGAGCGCGTCGGCCCCGGTACGCAGTTCGAACCGCTGCGACGGCACGATCTGGAACGCCTCGCCCGCGTGGATGGCCTCCTTCGCCGCCTCGACGGCCTCGTGGAAGTCGTCCTTGGTGCGGGCCCGGTCGAACTCGGGAACCGGACGATCGAACACCGCGTTCGTGGCGGGCGCGGGCGCGGCGAGCCGGGCCGTCATGGCGTCGAGCCTGCGGACCGCGTCCTCGTAGGCCGCCTCCACCCGTTCCGGGCTGTCGTCCCAGTTCACCGCGTTGGCGATGAGCGTGACCGTGCCCTCGTGGTGGTCGAACGCCGCCAGGTCCGTCGCGAGCAGCATCGTGACCTCGGGAATGTCGAGGTCCTTCTCGGCGATCTCCGGCAGCCGTTCGAGCCAGCGCACCGCGTCGTACCCGATGTAGCCGACCATGCCGCCCGTCAACGGCGGCATGCCGGGCAACGGCTCCGTGTGCAGCGTCTCGAGCGTCTCACGCAGCACGGCCAGGGGATCGCCGCCGGAGGGCAGGCCCGCGACCGGGGTCCCCGTCCACACCGCCTCGCCGTCGCGCACGGTCAGCGCCGACGGGCTGTGCACCCCGATGAACGACCATCGCGACCAGGACTCGCCGTTCTCCGCCGATTCGAGCAGAAACGTGCCGGGACGGTCCTCGGCGAGTTTGCGGTACAGGGCGACGGGCGTGTCGGCGTCCGCGAGCACGCGGCGGACGACCGGGATCACGCGCCGGTCCTCGGCGAGTTCGCGGAACTCCGCGGCCGACGGCGTGACGGCGCCCAGGCCGACACGAGCGGCCTCGACGGAATGGGCTGTGACCATGGCTTCATTGTGCCGTCGGCGCGCGGCGGGCCCGGCGGTGGGATCGGCGCGGGGCGATCGGCGATGATGGCGGGGTGACCGGTACCCCCCATCGCACCGCCGACGACGGATCACGGCGCCGCGGCCGCAGGCCCGCCGGTGAGGACACCCGCACCGCACTGCTGGAGGCCGCGCGTGCCGAGTTCGCCGACGGCGGCTACACGGGCGCCACCGTCCGCGCGATCGCCACGCGCGCCGGCGTCGACGCCGCGATGGTCAACCACTGGTTCGGCGGTAAGGACCAGCTGTTCGCCGAGGCGGTACTGCAGGTGCCGTTCGACCTCGCCGAGGTGGTCGCCACGGTCACCTCGTACGGCCGCGACCGGCTCGGCGAGGGCATCGTCCGCACGTTCGTCGAGCTCTGGGACGGCGCCGGCGGAGCACGCTTCACCGCCCTGATCCGCAGTGTCACCAGCAGTCCCGAGGCCATGCAGACGCTGCGCGGTGTCCTGGTGGCCAAGGTGATCGGGCCGGTGGTGGCGACGGCGGCACCCGACCGGCCCGACCTGCGCGCGTCGCTGTGCGCGAGTCAGGTGGTCGGCCTCGGCATGGCGCGCTACGTCGCCCGGTTCGAACCGCTCGGTTCCGCGGACCCGGACACCGTCGTCGCGGCGGTCGCCCCGACGCTCCAGCGGTACCTCACCGGCGACCTCGACCACCACTGACCCGCGCCCGTGCGCGTGGCGGGTGCGGGTCGGCCCGCCTGCGCGGTGTCAGCCCGCCTACGCGTCGTCGGCCAGGAGGAGGTCGGCGTCGAAGCACGTGCGCGTCCCGGTGTGGCAGGCGGGGCCGGTCTGGTCGACGCGCACGAGAAGGGTGTCGGCGTCGCAGTCCAGCCGGACCTCGCGTACGTGCTGGACGTTGCCGGAGGTCTCGCCCTTCACCCAGAGCTGCTGCCTGCTGCGCGAGAAGTACGTCGCGCGCCGCGTCGTGAGCGTGCGTGCCAGCGCCTCGTCGTCCATCCAGGCCACCATGAGCACGTCGGAGGTCGCGTGGTCGACGACCACGGCGCAGACCAGCCCGTCGGAGCCCCGCTTGAGCCTGCCCGCGACGGCCGGGTCGAGGCTCGTCTCCCCCGCGCGTTCGTCCCGGCTCATCGGATCTCCACGTTCCCGGCCTTCAGGGCCTGCTTGACGTCACCGATCGTGAACTCCCCGAAGTGGAAGACGCTCGCCGCCAGTACCGCGTCCGCACCCGCCTCGACCGCGGGCAGGAAGTGGTCGACCGAGCCCGCGCCGCCGCTGGCGATCACGGGCACCCGCACCGCCTCGCGCACGAGGCGCAGCAGTTCGAGGTCGAATCCGGCCTTCGTGCCGTCGGCGTCCATCGAGTTCAGCAGGATCTCGCCGACGCCGAGGCTCTCTCCCCGTGCGGCCCACTCCACCGCGTCGAGTCCGGTGCCCCGCCTGCCGCCGTGGGTGGTCACCTCGAACCCCGAGGCTGTCGGGTCCCCGCCGTCGGGAACCCGCCGGGCGTCGACGGACAGCACGACGCACTGCGCGCCGAACCGTTCGGACGCCTCGCGCAGCAGTTCCGGCCGGGCGATGGCCGCGGTGTTGATGCTGACCTTGTCGGCGCCCGCCCGCAGCAGCCGGTCGACGTCGTCGGTGCTGCGGACTCCGCCGCCGACGGTGAGGGGGATGAACACCTGCTCGGCGGTGCGCCGCACGACGTCGTAGGTCGTTTCCCGGTCGCCCGAGGATGCGGTCACGTCGAGGAACGTCACCTCGTCGGCGCCCGCGGCGTCGTAGGCGCGCGCCAGCTCCACGGGGTCGCCCGCGTCACGCAGGTCGACGAAGTTGACGCCTTTGACGACACGTCCCGCGTCGACGTCGAGACACGGGATGACCCTCACCGCAACGGACATGCCACAAGCCTAAGGAGGCCGCGCGCAGCGCGTCTGCTTGGGCGGCGGTGGGCGACGGGCGGGCCTAAGGAGGCCGCGCGCAGCGCGTCCGTCTGGGCGGCGGTGGGCGACGGGCGGGCGTAAGCAAGCCGCGCGCAGCGCGTCCGATCGGGCGGTGTGCGCGGCCGGGCCGCATCGTCGTGCGCGGACGGGGAACCCGTGCCGGCAGGCGGGATCCGCATTGCCGGAAAGGATGTCGACACGCGTGGCGTCGGCGGGTCGGGGCAGGCGGACCTACGTACGATCTCGTGATTGTGACGGCAGACGGAGCAATGGTCGCGACCCATTCGGCGGAGGACACCGCGCACGGACAGGAGACTCCGGTCTCGTCGGAGACCGCGGCGCGGGGCGCGTGGCGGTCCCGGGCCGCGGCCGCTGCGTCGGTGGTCGCGGGCACGGCGATGATCGGCGGGCACGGCGCCTACTACGGCAACTGGATCGTCGACGACGCCGCGATCACGTTCTCCTACGCGCGCAGTTTCGCGGAGGGACTGGGGCCCGTCGTCCAACCCGGTGCGGAGCCGGTCGAGGGGTTCTCCAACGTCACGTGGACGTTGCTGCTGGCGCTGGCACGGCTCGTGGGGCTGTTCGACCACGGCACGATCTTCGGGGTTCCGGACTACGTGCTGTTGCCGAAGGTTCTGGCACTGGTGCTGTGCGCGGGAATCCTGGTGGCGTGCCACGCCGCGTGCGCCCGCGTCCTCGTGCGGCCGTGGCTCGGCACGCTGGCCGTCGGCGGGCTCCTGGCGATGACACCGTCGTTCGTGATCTGGGTGGTCTCCGGGCTGGAGAACGCGCTGTACGGGCTGCTGGTCACGACGCTCGCGGTACTCGTGTTCCGGGCGGTACTCGGCGATGCGGTGCTGCGGTGGCGGCTGGCGGTCGCGACGGGGCTGCTCGCGGCGCTGGCCGCGCTCACCCGGCCGGAGGGGTTGATCTACGGCGGTGTCTATCCGCTGGTCGTACTGGGGATGCTGCGCCGTTCGTCGGGCACACCGGTGGCGGCGAGCCTGCGCCATGCGGCGTTGTCGGTGGCGGCGTTCGTCGCGGGGACCGACGCGTACTTCCTGTGGCGCCGGTTCACCTTCGGCGAGTGGCTGTCGGCACCGTCGATCGCGAAGTCGCAGGGCCTGCCGTATCCGACGGATCTGGTGAAGGCCGGGCAGCTCGTGAGCTACGCGGGCGCGCCCGCGATCCTGCTCTGCTGCGTGTTCGTGGGGATGCTGCTCGCCCGGCCGCCGTGGTGGCGGCGCGGACTGCTCGCGCTGCTGGTGCCGCTGGGCCTGGCGCTCGTCGCGTTCACGGTGCTCGAGGACGACTGGATGGGCCACCTCCGGTTCGCCACCCCGATCTGGATTCTCGGTGCGCTCACGGCCGTGCTCGCCACGGCGGAGGTCGTGCGGCGGATGCGGGGGCGGGCGCGCACGGTCACGGTCGTCGGCCTGGTCGTGGCGCTGTTCGCCAGCGGGTCGTCGTTCGCGGTGGCCGCGTACGACTTCCGGCGCGGGCCGACGTTGTCGGCCTGTCACGTGGCCGACCGCTACGGCCGCGCGTTCAACGGCTACGCCGACGTGTTGGGACTGGACCGCGCGTCGCTGCTGCTGCCCGACCTCGGCGGCACGTCGATGACCAGCAGGCTCCGGCTGGTCGACATGGCCGGACTGACCGACATCCGCATGGCGCACCTGATCCGTGACAGCGACCGCGCAGGTGCGAAGCGCTACGTGTTCGAGGAGGTCCGGCCCACGTTCATCCACACCCGGCGGCCGTGGACACACGGGAACGATCTCACCGAGGATCCCCGGTTCACCCGCGACTACGTGCGCATCTTCGCAGAACCCGGGAATCCGTGGCCGGACGGCGACTGGGTCCGCCGGGAGGTCGTGCCCGACGACGCGACGCTGGAACGGCTGCGGGCGTACGCCAGGGCGACGGCGGGGCGGGTCGCCGACCCCTCGGTGGCTCCGACAGCGTCCTGCGGCGACACCTTGAGCGTCGGCTCAACGCTGCGACCGGCGCCGACCGCGGACAGCGGTGGCCGTCCCGCCGAGTAGCCGGCCCCGACGTGCTCGTCAGGCCGCGGCGACGACCTCGAGTGCTTCCTGCAGGGTGAACGCCTGGGCGTACAGCGCCTTGCCGACGATCGCACCTTCGACGCCGTCGCATTCGAGCGCGGCCAGCGACCGCAGGTCGTCCACACTGGACACACCGCCGGAGGCGATGATGGCGGCGTCGGTGCGGGCCGCGACCTCGCGCAGCAGGCCCACGTTCGGCCCTTGCAGCGTGCCGTCCTTGCTGACGTCGGTGACGACGTAGCGCTGGGCACCGTCCCTGTCGAGGCGCTCCATGACCTGCCAGAGGTCACCGCCGTCCTGGGTCCAGCCGCGGGCGGCGAGCCGGTAGCCGTCCTCCCCGATCCGCACGTCCAGACCGATCGCCACGCGGTCGCCGTACTCCGACACGACCTTCGCGCACCAGTCCGGCGATTCCAGCGCCGCGGTGCCGAGGTTCACACGCCGCGCGCCGGTGTCGAGCGCGGCCTTCAGCGACGCGTCGTCGCGGATGCCGCCGGACAGCTCCACCTGCACGTCCAGCTCGGCCACGACCTGGGCCAGCAGCTCGCGATTCGAGCCCTTGCCGAACGCGGCGTCCAGGTCGACCAGATGCACCCACTCCGCGCCGCCACGCTGCCAGGTCAGCGCCGCGTCGAGCGGGGATCCGTAGGAGGTCTCGGTACCGGCCTCGCCCTGCACCAGGCGCACGGCCTGGCCGTCGGCCACGTCAACGGCGGGAAGGAGTGTCAGCGTCACGTCGCCAACTCTAAGACCCGGCTGCGCCGATCGGCCTACAGGGGCGGAACCCTGCGATCAGAGCGTGCCGAGCCAGTTGCGCAGCAGTTGGGCGCCCGCGTCACCGGACTTCTCGGGATGGAACTGGGTGGCACTCAGCGCGCCGTTCTCGGCGGCGGCGACGAAGTCCTCGCCGTGGTGGGCCCACGTCACCAGCGGCGCGGTGCCGCCGAGCTCGGACTGCAACGTCCACTCGCGCACCGCGTAGGAGTGCACGAAGTAGAACCGTTCGTCGGGGTCGATGCCGTCGAACAACCGGGAGCCCTCGGGCGCGCGGACCGTGTTCCACCCCATGTGCGGGAGGATGTCGGCGTGCAGCCGTTCGACCGTGCCGGGCCACTCCCCCGTGCCCTCGGTCTCGACGCCGTGCTCGACGCCGCGGTCGAACAGGATCTGCATCCCGACACAGATGCCCAGTACCGGCCTGCCGCCCGCGAGGCGCTTGCCGACGATGCGATCCCCATGCACCGACCGCAGTCCCTCCGCGCAGGCGGCGAACGCGCCGACTCCGGGCACGACCAGGCCGTCGGCCTCCAGTGCGGCATGCGGATCGGCGGTCACCTCGACGTCGGCGCCCGCGCGCTCGACGGCGCGTTCGGCACTGCGGAGGTTGCCTGATCCGTAGTCGAGAATCACAACTGAGGGCACGGCTCCAGGTTAACCGGTTCGCCGGGGCGCCACCGCCACCGGCAGCAGTGCCAGCGACCACACCGCGAGCAGGCCGAACGCCACACCGTAGGACGTGCCGGACACGATCGCGCCGACGGCCACCGCGCCCAGCCCCTGCCCCGCGTCGAACGCCACGTTCCACGAGATGCTCGCCCGGCCCGCGGTGGTGCGCTGGAACATCGACACGAGCGAGTCGTTCTGCACGGCGCCGAAACCGATGCCGAACACGATCATCGACGTCACGGCGAGCCACACCGGGCCGCCCTCGCCGAACACCGCGTACCCGGCGAGTCCGAGGCCGGACAGGGCCCGCCCCGGGGTCAACAGCCTGCCGGTCCACCGTGCACCGAATCGGCCCGCGGCCCAGCGGGACACGGTCGTGGCGAGCGGCATGAGCAGCAGCGCGATCGACGACTCCGGGGCGAGCAACAGGATCGGCGTGAAGGTCGCCAGCGCTCCGAGCCCGGTCGAGGCGGCGAGCATCGGCAGCCAGGGGCGCCACGTCTGCCGCGCGGTGGCCAGGAAGACGCCCCCGCGTTCCGGCTCCGCGGTGACCCGGGCGGGAGGCAGCAGGGCGGCAGGCACCAGCGCGATCGCGGGCAGCGCGGTCGCCACCAGGAACACCGTGACGAACCCCCAGTTCTCGGCCAGCCACGGGCCCGCGGGCAGCCCGACGAGCTGCGGCAGGCCCGTCGCGAGGCCGTACAGGCCGGATCCGCGCGGTACCGCCGCGGGTGGCAGCAGCTCGGCGATGAGCGCACTGCCGCACACGGTGAGCAGCCCGAATCCGATCCCCCGCAGCAGGGACAGCGTCAGAATGCCCTCCGGCGCGGTCCACGCGATCAGCAACGGGGTGGGCACGCCGAGGAACGCGATGCCCGCGAGGATCGCCGTGCGGTAGCCGTGGCGCCGCACGAGCACGCCGGTGCCGAGCTGCGTGGCGACCGTGCTGGCCATGAACACGCCGGTCGCCGCGCCCGCCGCGAACGTGCCCGCACCCTGCCGGACGGCCCACATCGGCACGACGGGCAGCAGCAGCGAGTAGCCGCACAGCGCGACGGCCGCCGCGGCGAGCGACAACCGGAACGGCCCGTGCCGCCACGGCGACTCGTCGCGGGCCGCGGTCCCGGGTGCATCAGCCATGACGACAGTTCTAGTACGTGCGTACAGCTCCCGTCGGGGCGGGTCACCCCTGTGGCGCGCGGGCCGTCAACGGCGCGCGGCCCACGCGGTCAGGTCGTCGGCCGTCCACGTGTTGACGACGCGGTCGGCAGTCACGCCGCACTCGCCGGCACGTGCGCAGCCGAACGGCAGCCACGACAGCTGACCCGGCGCGTGGGCGTCGGTGTCGACGGCGAAGCGGCAGCCCGCCTCCTGCGCCAATCGCAACAGCCGCCTCGGCGGATCCAGCCGCTCGGGTCGCGAGTTGATCTCCACGGCGACGTCGTGGTCCCGGCACGCCGCGAACACCCGCTCCGCGTCGAACTCGGACTCGGGCCTGCCCCGCCCGCTGACGAGCCTGCCGGTGCAGTGGCCGAGCACGTTGACCCGCGGATTCGCCACGGCCGTCAACATCCGCTCGGTCATCTCCACCGCGGGCATCCGCAGTTTCGAATGCACGCTCGCGACCACCACGTCGAGCCGTTCCAGCAGGTCCGGGTCCTGATCGAGCGAACCGTCGTCGAGGATGTCGACCTCGATACCGGTGAGGATGCGCAACGGCGCGACCCGCTCGCGGCACTCGGCCACGACGTCGAGCTGACGGCGGAGCCGGTCGGCCGAGAGGCCGTTCGCGACCGTCAGCCGCGGCGAGTGGTCGGTGATCACGAGGTACTCGTGGCCGAGGTTCCGGGCGGCCTCGGCCATCTCCTCGACGGAACTGCCGCCGTCGGACCAGTCCGTGTGGGTGTGACAGTCCCCGCGCAGGGCCGCGTGCAGCGGGCCGCCGTCCGGGATGCCGGGTGCGCCACGTGACTCCAGGTCGGTCAGGTAGGCGGGTTCCCTGCCCTGCACGGCCTCGGCGATGACACCCGCGGTCGTTCTGCCGATCCCGGGGAGCTCGGTCAGCGTGCCCTGCGAGACGCGGCGGGCGAGCTCGCCGTCGGGCAGGTCCGCGGCCACCGCGGCGGCGTTGCGGAAGGCCCGCACCCGGTAGGTCGGTTCCCCGGTCCGTTCCAGATGCAGGGCGATCTGACGCAGCACGTTCACGGGATCCATCGCTCACCTCACCGGTCCGGCAGCCCGCCTGCTCCGATTCTCCCCGTCGCGGTGCTCACCGGCCACGATCTCGCTGGCGCGCCACGGTTGCCCGCAGTCCGGTGTGCTCATCGACACGACCGGTGCCGTTCGACGTCGCACGATCCGGTGACATCACTATCGTGGTGGCCGACGGTGTCGCCATGACGGTCCGGTCACCGGATCCGGGCCACACGCACACGCGGCGTGACGACCCCGTCAGCCATCCGGCCCAGTGCACCCTACGACCGTCGTAACCCGCCGCGGCCTGCGAGAACGGCGATCCGAACTCCGGCGGGGGTCGCGTACGACCCCCGCGCACACAGGCCGTATCTTGACCCGGTAGTCGGGGTCCGTTATTGCACGCACAGCGCGTGGAGGGGTTGTTTTGCCGCAGGAACCTCGGTGGCCAGGGCCTTCGGAATCTCAGCCGAACGAATGGCCCGAATCCCACACCGAGCAGACCGACATTCTGCCTGCCGTCCCACCGTCGGACACGGAGAGCGCCGAGTCGGCCACGGAGAGCACACAGCTGATCCCGGAGATCGGCGACTCAGGCCGGGCCGACGCCTCCGGCGGTTCCGTGGCCGCCGGCGCATCCGGGACCGGCGACACGGCCGACAGCGCGACGGGTGAGGAGGCCGGCGAGGCGACAGCCTGGCCCACCGACACCGGCGCCGAACCGACCACGGCGGAGACCACGCAGTACATCGCGTGGCCCGAGACCGACGCGGAGACCACGCAGGTGGCAGGCCCCGCCGCGGGCTCCGGGGACGACACGGTCGTCACCGGCGTCGCGGACGCGCCGACCTCGCCCGCGTCGCCTCCGCCGGACACGTCGGGCGAGACGACGCAGTACATCCCCGCCGTTCCCGCCGACGACCCGGCTCCCCGGCACCTGACCGCGGCGATGCCCGCACAGGGTGCAGCCCCCACGGCCGGGGCGGCCCCGGGGCCGGACGGCGGCGCTGACGACGGCGGTAACGGTGGCTCCCGCGACCGTGCCGCCGCGCTGGGCAAGGCCCGCAAGCCGCTGCTGATCGCCGCCGCCGTCGTCGGCGTGCTGGCGCTGGTGTACGTGGTGGACGTGTTCGCCACCTCGGGCGACGTGCCGCGAGGAACCGTCGTGGCGGGCGTCGAGGTGGGTGGCATGAGCCGCGCGGACGCCGAGGACAAGCTCCGCTCCGAACTCGAGCCGCGCATGACGCAGCCCGTGCAGTACCGCGCCGGTGACGTCGACAGCGAGTTCGACCCCCGGCAGGCCGGGCTCCGGCTGAACTGGCAGGAGACGCTCGACCGCGCGGGCGACCAGCCGCTGAACCCGTTCAGCCGGATCGCATCGCTGTTCTCCGAACGCGAGGTCGACGTCGTCACCGAGACGGAACCCAACCAACTCGAGAACGCGCTCGTGTCGGTGCAGGAGACCGTCGACCGCGAGCCGGTCGAGGGCACGATCCGGTTCGAGGACGCCACCCCGGAGGCCGTCGAACCGAAGAACGGCCAGAAACTCGACGTCGCCGGTGCCGAGAACGTCATCACGCGCGACTGGGCCGACGGCAAGCGGATCACACTCCCGGTCGACAGCACCCCGGTGTCGGTCAGCTCGGAGGACGTGCAGGCGATGCTGCGCGATGTCGCCGAGCCCGCGGTGTCGGCACCGGTGGTGGTCCGCGGCGAGGGCGCCGACGGCATCCTCGAACCGGAGGAGATCGCCGCGGCGCTGAGCTTCACCCCGGAGAACGGCAAGCTGACGCCGAAGATCGACCGGAAGAAGATGGCCGAGGGCGTCCAGGAGGAGCTGTCGGACACGGTCCAGAAGGGCCGGGACGCCGAGATCGTATTCGAAGGCGGCAAGCCTACGGTCAAACCGTCCAAGGACGGCAAGCGCATCAAGTGGAAGGAAACCTTCCAGCCGCTGATGGACGTGCTGCAGCGGGACGAGCAGCGCGAGATCGAGGCCGCCTACGAGAAGAAGGAACCCGAGACCACGACGAAGGAAGCCAAGCAGCTCGGCGTCAAGGAGGTCATCGGCGAGTTCACGACCGGCGGTTTCGCCCCCGACTCCGGGGTCAACATCCGCCGGGTCGCCGAAGAGGTCAACGGCGCCATCGTCAAGCCCGGTGAGACCTTCAGCCTCAACCAGCACACCGGCCCGCGTACGAAGGCGCAGGGCTACGTCGAGGCGGGCATCATCGAGGACGGCGCGCCGGGCAAGGCCGTCGGCGGCGGCATCTCGCAGTTCGCGACCACGCTGTACAACGCGTCGTACTTCGCGGGCATGACCGACGCGGGTCACCAGGAGCACAGCTACTACATCAGCCGCTATCCCGAAGGCCGGGAGGCGACGGTGTTCCAGACCCCCGACGGCGCGAGCGTCATCGACCTGGCCTTCACCAACAACCTGCCGAACGGTGTCGCAATCCAGACCATCTGGACGCCGAACGACATCACGATCAAGCTGTGGGGCACGAAGAAGTACGACGTGCAGTCCCGCACCGGCGACCGCACGGACGTCGTCAAGCCGAAGGAGAAGAAGGGCCCCGAGGGCGAGGAGTGCTCACCGAGCAACGGCGCGCCCGGCTTCACCGTGACGGACACGCGGATCCTGCGTGACCTCCAGTCCGGTGCGGTCAACGAGGAGACCCGGACGGTGAAGTACAACCCGCAACCCAAGATCGTCTGCGGGAAGAAGCGACCCTGACGGGCACCCGACCGTCGCCGGCGGGCGGCGGTCCACGGCGACCGTGACGAGCGGGCGGCCCTGCGCGGGACCGCCCGCTCGTCACGTCTCGGCCGGTGTCAGCGCACGGTGAGGATCGACCGCAGGTGCGACACCTCCGACATGCGACGCTCGGCCAACCGATCGGCCGCGGTCACGGCCGGCACGCCCTCCTCGTCGGCGAGCGCGAACACGGCCTTCGCGGTGTCGTACAGCGACGTGGCCTTGAGCCGGGCCCTGTCGGCGTCGTAACCGCGCAGCTCGTCGCTGACCTGGATCGTGCCGCCCGCATTCACCAGATAGTCGGGGGCGAAGAGGATGCCGCGGTCCTGCAACAACTTCTCGACACCGGGGTGGGCAAGCTGGTTGTTGGCGGCGCCGCAGACGATCGAGGCGCGCAGCACGGGCACTGTGTCGTCGTCGAGCACCCCGCCGAGCGCACACGGCGCGAAGACGTCCACATCGGACGCGATCAGGGCGGCGGTGTCGTCGACGACGTCGACCGACGGGTGCACCGCACGAACCTGGTCGACGGCCCGCTCGTCCACGTCGGTGATCACGATCTCCGCACCCGCCTGCGCCAGGTGGCCGACGAGCAGCTTGCCGACCTTGCCGACGCCTTCGACACCGACTCGTTTGCCCTTCAACTCCGGACTGCCCCACGCATGCTCCGCAGAGGCGCGCATGCCCTGGTAGACACCGAAGGCGGTGAGTTCCGAGGAGTCACCCGCACCGCCCTCCTCGCGCGAGCGGCCGGTGACGAAATCCGTCTCGCGCGCGATGACGTCCATGTCGCGCACATAGGTGCCGACGTCGCACGCGGTGATGTACCGGCCGCTCAGCGACTGGATGAACCGGCCGTAGGCACGCAGCAGCGCCTCCGATTTGAGGGAGGCGGGGTCACCGATGACGACCGCCTTGCCGCCGCCGAGGTCGAGGCCGGCGAGCGCGTTCTTGTAGGCCATCCCCTTCGACAGGGCCAGCACGTCGTCGAGTGCGGCGGCCTCGTCCGGGTAGGGGTAGAAGCGGGTGCCGCCGAGAGCGGGGCCGAGCGCGGTCGAGTACACCGCGATGATGGCCTTCAGCCCGGTGGCACGGTCATGACAGTAGACGACCTGTTCGTGGCCGCTCTCGCGGCCGAATACACCGTCGGTCACGGGTGGTGACTCCTTTGTCGGTTCCGGCTCGGCACCGGTCGGCGCCCGGCCGGGATCGGTTGTGGTCCACGGCGACGGCCGCGGGGTTGCCGCAGCGCACACCGCGCGAACTCACGATAGACCGGGCTCGAGGTGACGGGGAAGCGACGGAGGTCGCGGTTGCTCCGCCGGTGCGGGCGCGGAGTCGCGGACGCGTGCGGGCGTGCCCGCCACGGTGACCGTGCCGAGTGCCGAGGCCACGGCCGCTTCGGCGAGCGCCGCGAGTTCGCGCCGATCCGCGGCACGTCCGGGCGCGATCTCCGGGCACACGGTCAGTTCGAGCGTCAGGTCCGGGACGGCGACGGCCCGTCGCAGCGACGCGACGAGCGATTCGGGGCCGATGAACGCGGGCCGCGTCGTCTCCCGCCCCCCGGCCAGGTACCGGACGGCCACCGGACGCACGGGCACGCCCGCGTCGATGGCGGCCTGGAACAGCGCCGGGTGGAAGCGCCCGGAGGCCGCACCGCACCACGTCGTCCCCTCGGGGTTCACGGTGACCAGCGACCCCGAGCGCAGTGTCGTGGCCAGCTCGGCCACGGCCCAGGGCAGCGCGGACAACCGTTCGCGGTCCAGGAAGACGGTGCCCGCCCGCGACACCAGCGGCCCCAGTACCGGCCACGAGGCGATCTCACGCTTGGCGAGCGCGCGCATGGGGCGCATCGCGTTCAGGCCCATGATGTCGGCGAACGAGATGTGGTTGCTCACCACGAGCGCACCGCGACCGCTGCCGTCGAGCTCGCCACGGACGAGCAGCCGGATGCCCAGCGTGGCCAGCAGACAGCGGAACACCCCGCGCACGATCCGGTCACGGCCGGGCAGCACGGCCAGGAGCGGCACGAGCACCAACCCGGCGACGACCACCAGCACCGCCCCGGTGAGCCGCAACGCCCGCCGCGCCGTACCGATACGCCCCTCCTCCGGGGTGAGGCAGCCGTCCCCACACGGCGAGACCGGCATCCACGGGTGGCTCATGCCGCCGCCCCCAGGAAGTACTTGAGGTACCGCTCGTCGACCTGCTGCAGGTCGAGCAGTACGAAGAAGTCGGCGACGTCGAAGTCCGGGTCGTGCGCGGGCTGCCCGCAGACCCGCGCGCCGAGGCGGACGTACCCGCGCAGCAGCGGGGGCAGCACCGGGCGGGCAGGCCGGGCGATCTCGTCGCACCGCCACGGGTGCAGCGGTGTCACGCGGTGGGACTCGTCGGCGAAGTGCTTGGTGTACACGATGTCCCAGACACCCGCGGCCTGAGCGCCGCCGTCGGAGAGCGGCACCGAGGCACAGCCCGCGAGATACCGGTGCCCGGACAGCAGCATGTACCGCGCGATGCCCGCCCACACCAGACTGACGACAGCCCCTGTGCGATGGTCGGCGTCCACACAGGACCGCCCGGTTTCGACGAGCGAGCCGCGCAGCGGGTTCAACGCCGACAGATCGAACTCGGTGTCGGAGTAGAGCTGCCCGGCCTCGCGCGCCCTGTCCGGCGGCAGCATCCGGTAGGTGCCGACGATCGCGCCGGTCTCGTCGTCGGTGACCAGGAGGTGATCGCAGAAGGTGTCGAACGGGTCGATGTCCAGGCCGTCCGGCCCGGGTGCGAGCCGTGCGCCCATTTCCTCGGCGAAGACCCGGTGCCGCAGCCGCTGCGCGGCGAGCACCTCGTCCTCTCCGGAGGCGACGCGCAGTGAGTACCGCGCACCGCCCGTCGTCCGGTCCGTACTGAGCAGAGGCTGTGACCGCGTCATACCAGGGATGCTCGCGCCGGCAGGGAAACCCCGGCGGGCACCGGCCGTGGCCGACGGCTGCACACCCGGTGAACGCTCCGTTCACGCGGGCCTCACACGCGAACGGCCGCCTCCCCGCGAGTGCGGGAAGGCGGCCGTGGGCGGTGCTGCGCAGGCGCGGGGTCAGCCCTTGCGCTTGGCGACCTCGTCGGTCAGCTGCGGAGCGACGTCGAACAGGTCGCCGACGACACCGAAGTCGGCGATCTCGAAGATCGGCGCCTCGGAGTCCTTGTTCACGGCGACGATCGTCTTCGACGTCTGCATGCCGGCGCGGTGCTGGATCGCACCGGAGATGCCGAGCGCGACGTACAGCTGCGGCGAGACCGTCTTACCGGTCTGGCCGACCTGGAACTGCGCCGGGTAGTAACCGGAGTCGACGGCGGCGCGCGAGGCACCGACGGCGGCACCGAGCGAGTCGGCCAGCTTCTCGACGACGTCGAACTTCTCGGCCGAGCCGACACCGCGGCCACCGGAGACGACGATCGACGCCTCCGTCAGCTCGGGACGGTCACCGCCGACGACCGGCTCGACACCGGTCACCGTGGCGGCCTTGGCGGGGTCGGCCGCAGGCAGAGCCACGGTCTCCTCTGCTGCGGCGCCGTCGGCCTGCTCGGCCTCGACGGCACCCGGGCGCACCGACACGACCGGCGTGCCCTTGGCGGCCTTCGACTTCACCGAGAACGCGCCGCCGAAGATGGACTGGTCGACCGAGCCGTCGGCGTTCACGCCGACCGCGTCGACGAGCACGGCGCCGCCGAGACGGATCGCGAGCCTGCCGGCGATCTCCTTGCCCTCGGCCGTGGCTGACACCAGCACGGCGGCGGGCGATGCCTGCCCCGCGACGGTGGCGAGCGCGTCGACCTTCGGCGTCACCAGGTACCCGTTGGCGTCGTCGGACTCTGCGGCGTACACCTTCGCCGCGCCGTACGACGCCAGCGCGTCCTTGACCTTGCCCGTGGTGCCGGGCGTACCGACGACGACCGCGGACGCCTCGCCCAGCGAGCGAGCTGCGGTGAGCAGCTCGAACGTGGACTTCTTGACCTCACCGTCGACCTGGTCGACGAGCACGAGTACTTCAGCCATGGTTCGTCTCCTTGAGTGGGATGAGGTCTGTCTCAGATGAGCTTCTGGCCGGCCAGGTACTCGGCGACCTTCGTGCCGCCGTCACCGTCGTCGCCGACCCGCTCACCGGCGGCGCGCGGCGGCTTCGGCGCGGCCTCGAGCACGGTCGCGTAGGCGCCCGAGAGCCCCAGTTCACCCGCGTCGACGTCGAGGTCGGCGACCGTGACGGTCTCCACCGGCTTCTTCTTGGCGGCCATGATGCCCTTGAAGGACGGGTACCGCGGCTCGTTGATCTTCTCGGTGACGCTCACGACGGCGGGCAGGTTCGCCTCGAGGTGGGTCACGCCGTCCTCGGTCTCGCGGTCGACCTTGAGGGTCGTGCCGTCGAGGGACAGCTCGCGGGCGTGGGTCAGCTGCGGCACGCCGAGGATCTCGGCGAGCATCGCGGGGATCGCACCGCCACGGCCGTCGGAGGCCTCGTTACCGGCGATGACCAGGTCGTAGCCGTCGACCTTGCCGAGCGCACCGGCGATGACCTTCGCGGTGGCAACCATGTCCGACCCCTGCAGGGCCTCGTCGGAAACGTGGACGGCCTTGTCGGCGCCCATCGACAGAGCCTTGCGGATGGCGTCGGTGGCGCGGTCGGGACCGACGCACAGCACGGTCACCTCGCCCTCACCGGCCTCCTTGATCTTGAGCGCCTCCTCGACGGCGCGCTCGTTGATCTCGTCGATCACCGCGTCGGCGGACTCGCGGTCGAGGGTGTGGTCACTCTCGTTGAGCTTGCGCTCCGAGTACGTGTCCGGCACCTGCTTGACCAGTACAACGATGTTGGTCATGGAACTCCTTAGGCGCAATGCAGGGCGTTACTGGTCGGTAGATTAGGCGCGAAACCACTGGTACGCGCGCCGAGGTGACCACGTTCACCCGGAATCGCGTTTTAGTGGGACGATCGTTCAGATAACTGCTCGATTCGTCGATCATTACACCATGCACATGACCAGTGGGCGGAGGTTGCATGACACTCCCCCTAATGGGTGCAAACTTTCGTGTACCGCGGGGTAGCCTCGGTGAGTGCCTGTCGCAGTGATCACCGACTCCACGGCGAGCCTGCCGGAGCGGACCGCCAAGCAATGGGACATCTCCGTCGTCCCCGTCCAGGTCGTCGTCGGCGATCGTGTCGACGATGAGAACCGCTACGACCGTGACGACCTCCTCCGCAGACTGCGGGACCACGAACCGGTCACCACGCAGCCGCCCGACCCAGGGGCGTTCTTCTGGACCTTCCAGGACGCCGTCAGCGCGGGGGCCACCGCGATCGTCTGCCTGCACATCTCCAGCAAGCTCTCCGCGACGGCGGATGCGGCTCGCGAGGCGGCGCAGCAGGTCGGCGTGCCCGTCTACGTGCTCGACAGCGGCACCACGAACATGAGCCTGGGCTTCGCCGCCGTGTCGGCCGCCCGCGCCGCCGCGGCGGGAGCCCCGGTCGAGCGGGTCATGAGCGCCGCGGACGGCCGCATCCGCGGCAGCAAGGAACTCATCTACGTGGACACCCTCGAGTACCTGCGCCGGGGCGGGCGTATCGGCGGTGCCGCCGCGGCGATCGGGTCGGCGCTGTCGATCCGTCCGATCCTGACGCTCAGCGGCGGCGAGGTCGCGCCGCTGACTCGGGCACCGGGCACCAAACGCGCCCTCGGCAAACTGGTCGATCTCGCCGTCGAGCACGCGGGCGACGCCACGGTCGACGTCGCCGTGGCGTCCGCGGAGGTCGGCGACCGCGAACACCGGATCGCCGGTGAACTCCGGCGGCGCATCCCCTCGCTCGGCGACCTCACACTCGTCCAGGGCAGCACCGTCATCGGTGCGCACGTCGGCCCCGGAGCGCTCGGCATCACCGTCGCCCCGTCCCAGTGACACCGCGCCGGTGCGCATTCGGTCCGATCATCCCGCCGACGGGGTTCGCGCCGCTATCCTGGACGTCGCCGGCGTCGGCCGGGGCAGGCCGCCCCGGCCACCGGACCCGACGACCGGCCTGACGGCCGACGGAAAGGACCACACATGGCATCGCTGTTCCACAAGGTGGCCCGGTTCGCGAAGAGCCCTGCGGGCAGGCGCGCGATCTCCGAGGCGAAGCGGATGGCCCGCGACCCGCACAAGCGCCGGCAGGCCAAGGAGGCCTTCGACAAGATCCGCAAGGGCGCGGGCGGCGCGGGCGGTTCGCGCGGCGGTGGCCGGCCGCCGTCGTCGTCCCACTGACGCGGTTCCCGTGGCCGCGCCGACCCGCCTGCCGCGACTCTCGTTACCGGCAGGTAGGTCGGCGCGGGCACGGCGGCTAGTCTCTCGGCGTGGACACGACTCGCGCCGAAGCCCTGCACCTGACCGGTGAGCGCACCGTGCCGGGAGTGCCGGAGGAGAATTACTGGTACCGCCGACACGAAGCCGCCTATCACGCGTTACTGCCGTACTGCGCGGGCGCCGTCGTCCTGGAAGCAGGCTGCGGCGAGGGGTACGGCGCGGGTCTGCTCGCCGACCACGCGGCGCAGGTGATCGCGCTCGACTACGACAGTGCGGCGATCGATCACGTCGCCCGCAGCTACCCGGCCGTGCGCGCGCTGCACGGCAACCTTGCGACGTTGCCACTGGCCGACGGCGGGCTGGACGTCGTCGCCAACCTCCAGGTGCTCGAACATCTCTGGGACCAGTACGGCTTCCTCGCCGAGTGCCGCCGCGTGCTCCGGCCCGGCGGACGGTTGCTGGTGACCACCCCGAATCGGCTCACCTTCACGCCCGACAGCGACACGCCGCTGAACCCGTACCACACCCGTGAACTCTCACCGTCCGAACTGGACGAGATGCTTCGCGACGCCGGGTTCGCGGTCGAACTGCTCGCCGGTCTGCACCACGGTGCGGGCGTCCGTGCGCTCGACGAACGCTACGGCGGGTCGGTCATCGACGCCCAGCTCGACGTCGTCATGGGCTCGCTGCCCGGGCAGGCCGAGTGGCCGGCCGAGTTACTGGCCGACGTCGCCGCGATCCGGGCCGAGGACTTCGACGTCCACGGCGACGACCTGGATGCCTGCCTCGACCTCGTCGCCGTGGCGGTGCGACCGTGACGGGCGGCACCGGCGACGCCGAGGGCACGTTCTGCCTCGTCCTCCACAGCCACCTGCCGTGGCTGCCGCATCACGGCGCCTGGCCGGTCGGCGAGGAATGGCTCTACCAGGCGTGGGCGCATTCGTATCTGCCCGTGACGGACCTGCTGCGGCGGTTCGCCGACGAGGGCAGACGGGACGTCCTGACACTCGGCGTCACCCCGGTGCTGGCTGCCCAGCTCGACGATCCGTACGCGCTGCGCGCGATGCACGACTGGCTCGGCACCTGGCGGCTGCGCGCCGAGCACGCGGCGAGCCTGTGGCGGGGAGACGGGCTGCTGTCCGAGCTCGCCGCCGGGGAACACCGCACCGCCACTCACGCGATCGACGAGCTCGACACGACGTGGCGGCACGGTTTCTCACCCGTTCTCCGCTCGCTTGTGGACAGTGAGACCGTGGAACTCCTGGGTGGGCCGTTGGCGCATCCGTTCCAGCCGTTGCTCGACGAACGGGTGCGCGGGTTCGCACTCTCGGAGGGGCTCGCCGACACGGCACTGCGCCTCGGCGGCCGGCCTGCGGGCATCTGGGCGCCGGAGTGCGGCTACGCACCCGGCATGGAGGACATGTACGCGGCGGCGGGAGTGGAACGCTTCCTCGTCGACGGCCCGGCCCTGCACGGAGACACGGCAACCGCACGCACGGTCGGCGAGTCCGATGTGGTCTGTTTCGGCCGTGACCTGGAGGTCACCTACCGAGTCTGGTCGCCGAAGGCGGGCTATCCCGGCCACGCCGCGTACCGCGACTTCCACACCTGGGCGCACGAGGTGGGCATCAAACCGTCGCGCGTGACCGGCAAACAGGTACCGCCGCAGGACAAGGCGCCCTACGATCCCGCCCGCGCGGCCGCCACCGTGGACACGCACGTCGAGGATTTCGTCGACACCGTGGTCACGCGGCTACGGTCACTGCGCGCGCGTGACGGCCGCGAGGCACTCGTCGTCGCCGCCTACGACACGGAGCTGTTCGGACACTGGTGGCACGAGGGTCCACAGTGGCTGGAGGGCGTGCTGCGCGCACTTCCGGAGGCCGGTGTCCGGGTGACGACGCTGCGCGGCGCCGTGGAGGCCGGGCACGTCGGCGCTCCCGTGGACCTGCCGGCCTCGTCGTGGGGCTCGGGCAAGGACTGGCGCGTGTGGGACGGCGAGCAGGTGGCCGACATGGTCGACGCGAACGCCTGGCTGCAGAAGCGGTTGCTGACCCTGGACGTGCCGCGGGACCACCGCGATCCGGTCGCCGACCAGGCCGTCCGCGAGGCACTCCTCGCGCTGTCCAGCGACTGGGCGTTCATGGTCACCAAGGATTCGGCCGCCGACTACGCGCGCAGGCGCGCCGCCGAGCACACCGACCGCTTCGACGAACTGGACGCGCTGCACCGTGCCGGCGACCCGAGGGCGGCCCGGCTGGCCGCCGAACGGCGCCGGACGAGCCCGTTCGGCCGCCTCGACGCCCGGGGGCTCTAGCTGTGCTGTTCGGGCACGTTGGTGACGGTTCGGCACGCGGTGGATGATCTTGATATGGGTGAGGGCCTCCGGGTTCGGTGTGGATCACCACGAACAACACGCCGATCCGAGGAGGCCCTCTGGTGGTCCACCGTAACGCTCCGCTGACTCCGACCGGACGGCTGCGACTGGCCCGGTGCGTCGTCGAGGACGGTTGGAACGTGCGCCGCGCTGCCGAACGGTTCCAGGTCGCCCACACGACCGCGGCCCGCTGGGCCGGCCGGTACCGCCACGGCGGCGAGCAGGCTATGGACGATCGCTCCAGCCGTCCCC
>NZ_JAMTCN010000017.1 GCF_024171865.1 Prauserella aidingensis
CCTCGATCAGGGCGCAGCGCTGGCTCAGTCCTGCGTCCGGGCGAAGAAGGCCGCTGCTTTTTTCAGGAACTCATTCTCCATCCGCAGCCGCCGGACTTCGTCTTCCAACTCGCTCAACCGCGCACGCTCCACGGGACTCATCTCGGGCTCGGGTTCCGGGTTGTCCCGCCGCCAGGAATTGACCCAGTTACCCAGGGTCCCCTCGTTGATCTGCAGTTCCCGGGCCACCTCAGCCACCGGCCGACCGGTCGTGACGACCAGCTGCACCGCCTCGGCCTTGAACTGCGGACTGAACTTCCGACGCTCCTCCGGCACAGACACATCCTCTCAATCGAGAGGCCCTGTCCAAGATCCTTGGTACACCTCAATACCGATAGCAGGTGGAGATGCCGACGCCATGGGGCTGCTGAAGCAAACTGTGACAAGCGGCCCGGACGACGTCCTCACGGAACTCACGGGGATACGGCTTGGGCACAGTGGCATCCTTCCACGCCCACCTCTCAGCAAGCGAACTCAGATGTCACACATCCATTCGAGCAGCCCCGTCACTCGGAGGACTGGTCCACTCCAGACCCTCCGGCTTCCCGCCTGACACAGGCCCAGCCCTCCCTTACCGCGTCGTTCCCAGCGGTCCATCGGTGTCGACGCCTCGGCCGCGGCGCTCAGTTGCGACGGCGGCGCCACCACCGGCGACGTCGACGTGGCGCGGGCCGCGGCTGCTCCGCGCGCGACTCCTCCCCCGGCGCTTCGGACGTGTCGTCGGTCCCCGAACCGCCGCGGGCCCGGCGCCACTCGTCGAGGACGTCGTCGACGGCGACCGGTGTCAGGCGGATGTGCGGCCCCTCGCCGGAGCGGATCCACGCGGCGATACGCAGGTTCAGCTCGCGGACCAGGTCGCGCACCTCGTGCTCGCTGCGCAGCGCGGCGACCGCCGACGGCAGGTTCTCGACCTCCTTGCGCAGTCGCAACGGTTCCGGCAGCGCCGCGTCGACCGACAGGCCCTCCCGCTCGATGTAGGTGCTCAGCCAGTCGCGATCCAGCCCGGTCAGGGGTTTGCCCGCGCCCGACAACGCGTCGAAATCGCCACGTTCCTGAGCCTCGCGGATCTGCTTCTCGACCCACGACTCGAAGTCGACGCCCGGCGGTTTGCGTTCCGTCATGACCCCACCTCACCGGCGATCATCGCGCCGGACGCCCACCACCCGCAACCGGCTACCCGGACCCGCTCCCCGAGGCGTCACCGACCATGCCCTCTCCCCCGACGGCACACTGCAGCAACAACCGCGCCGCCGAGCTGAGCAGCGAACCCCGGTTCCACGCGACGACGACGCCGACCGGGTCCTGCCGAGGCTCCAGGTCGGTGCGGACGACGACGCCTGTCTCGTCACGACTCCGATCGCGGGGCCTGCTGTGACACGGCGGCGGCACCAGCAGGGTCCACCCCAGCCCGCAGGCGGCGAACGCCCGCGCCGTGGCGACGTTCTGCGTCCGGTACGCCACGCGCGGGGCGAATCCGGCCTGCCGGCACACCTCCACGGCGTGCTCGGCACTCGGCGAGACGTCAACCAGCACCATCGGTTCTTCCGCGAGATCCGCGAGGCGGAGTAGCCCGGAAACACGGGCAAGCGGGTGATCCGTGGCCAGCACCGCGGCGGGCTCGCGGGACTCCAGCGTCGCGACCCGCCAGTCCGGGGGCAGACCGAGGTCGTAGCCGACCGTCAGGTCGAGCTCACCGTCGTCGAGGCTGCTACGCAGACTGTTCCGCGTCGCCTCGTGCAGCTCGACCCGCACGTCGGGGTAACGCCGGGTGAAACCGCGCAGCAACTCCGGCAGCACGGTCGGCCCGAGCGACGAGTCGCAGCCCAGTGCCAGCGGGCCCGCCACGACGCCGTCGTCGCCCGACGGGTCCGCCTGCAGTTCACCCGCCTGCCGCAGCAACGTGCGCGCCCGGCTGAGCACGGCCTCACCCGTCGGCGTCAGCTGCACGCCCCGAGCCCGTTTCCGCACGGTGAGCCGCACGTTCAGCGCCTTCTCGAGATCGGTGACGGCCGCCGCGAGCGCGGACTGCGACAGGTGCAGCCGCTCCGCCGCGCCGCTGATCGTTCCCGTGTCCGCCACCGCCACGAACGCGCCCAGCTGGCGGATCGTGTACGTGGGCAGGTTGTCCGCACGCGACATGCACCGACCGTAGCGCCGGGCGGGCCGGTTCGTCGGACGAGCGATCTCCGGGCCCGCATCGGGGACGTCCCCGATGCCGCACGCGCGCCGCAGGCGCATGGTGGAGGTATGACAACACCGACCACCACGAAGCTCACCCGTTCGCGCCACAACCGCATGCTCGGCGGGGTGTGCGCAGGCCTGGCCCACCGGGTCGGCTGGAAACCGCGGACGATGCGCCTCGCGTTCATCGTCTCGTGCCTGCTGCCCGGACCGCAGTTCCTGCTCTACCTCGTACTCTGGATCGTCATCCCCGTCGGCGACCGCTGAACCGGCCCACACACGGCAGCACCGCGGCACGGCAGCGCCGTGTCAGGGAAGCGCCGTGTCAGGGCAGCGTGGCGCTGGCGCCGAGGCCCTTCTCGGCCGCGGCGGCACGCACCGCCTCGATGACCAACCGCAGCGACGGCCTCGGCGTGCCCTTGGCCCGGTAGGCGATCGACACCCGCCGCATGACCGGCTCGGTCAGCGCGACGATGTCTACGCCGGGCGGCAACAGTGACAGCCCGAGGTCGGACACGAGCGTGACGCCCAGTCCCGAACCGACCATCGCCAGCGCCGTGGCCTGCTCCTCCACCTCGTGCGCGATCTTCGGTTCGAAACCCCGCTGCTGACAGGCGATCCGGACGGCGCGGCCGAAATGCGACCGCGGCCCCGCCAGCACCCACGGGTGTTCCGCCAGATCGGTGAGCGACACCGCCGGCTCGGGCACGACCCCGGTCGGCGCCGCCGCGTGCAACCGCTCCACGGCGACGACCTCGCGCGCCAACGCCGGATCCCACGGCATCGGATAGTCCGAGTAGTCGATCACGAACGAGAAGTCGAGCGTGCCGTCCCGCACCGCGCCCGCCGTCTCCTCGGGCGCCAGTTCCCGCGTGCGCACCTCGATGCCCGGATGGTCGGAGGCCAGCGCCGTGAGCGCGGCCGGCAACAGACCCGACGCCACCGACGCCCACACGCCCGCCGTCAACCGCGCAGACAGGCCGTCCTGCGCGTTCTCGAGGGCGTGCGTCGCCCTGCCCACCGAGTCGAGGATCTCCTCGGCGTGTTCGGCCAGCAGCGTGCCGAGCTCGGTCAGCTGCACCCGCCGTCCCAGTCGTTCGAACAGCTGCACGCCCACGTCACGTTCCAGTTGGGCCAGTTGCTGCGAGACGGCCGACGCCGAGTAGTGCAGGGCACCGGCGGCCGCGGTCACGGTCCCCCTCCGGTGCAGTTCGCGCAGCATGCGCAGGCGGTGCAACGACAGTTCCATGGCCGTCAGCGTAGACACCTGCCCCTGTGCAGGAAGCGTGAACGTTTCCGTGCGTGATCTTTAACTGGACGCAGAGCTACCCCCGGCCCCACGCTGGACACAGCGGGCAGGAAGCGGCGACACGGCCTCACCGCAACCGAGCACCGATCCCTCATCGACGACACGGCAGACCGCCGGGTGGCGGTCGACGCTGCCCTTTTTCGGTGACGGAGCGGTTTTCGGTGGCGGGACACGGCCGGTGACCTGCCCGGTGCGAACGGTCCGGCGGGACGACCCGGCGGCAGGCAGCGACAGCAGGCGACACGAACAACAGGCGACACGATTGGTGGAGGTGGGTTCCAGGTGACCACGATGGAAAACCGTCCGGCGACCGGCGGCACCGCGGCCGGCACTCGGGGCGCGGGCGCGACCGACATCCGCACCAGCGAGCCCCTGCTGCGGCTGACCTGGACCGACCCGGTCACGGGTGCCCAGGGTTTCCTCGTGGTGCACACGCTCGCCTCCGGCCTGGCGACCGGCGGCACGCGGATGCGCGCGGGCTGCACGATGAAGGAGGTCGAGGACCTCGCCCGTGGCATGGCGGCGAAGACCGCGACGTTCGACCTGCCCGTGGGCGGGGCCAAGGGCGGCATCGACTTCGACCCGAAGGACTCCCGGGCGGTCGAGGTCCTGGAGCGGTTCTGCCAGGCGATGCGCCCGTGGCTGGACGCCCACTGGGTGACGGCCGAGGACCTCGGCGTGCCGCAACACCTCATCGACGACGTCTTCGACCGGCTGGGCCTCGAGCAGAGCTACCACGCGGCGATCAGCCGGGCCCCGCACCCGGAGCGCACCCTGCGGCGCGTGCAGGCCGGCCTGAACGCGCCCGTCCCCGGCGGACTGCTGCTCGGCGACGTGATCGGCGGGTACGGCGTGGCGCAGGCGTGCCTCGGCGCGGCGGGCGCCTGGGGCTGGGAGCACGAGACGACCACCGTCGCCATCCAGGGCATCGGCACGATGGGCGGCGGTGCCGCGTTCTACCTGCACGAGGCGGGAATGCCGGTCGTGGCCGTAGCCGACGCCGCCGGCACGCTGTACCGGCCGGAGGGCCTCGACGTGCCCGCGCTGCTCGAACTGCGGGACGCCTACGGCGAGATCGACCGGAGCAGGCTGCCGGAGGACGTACAGCAGCTGCCGCGTGACGCCGTGATCGCGACCGACGCCGACATCCTCGTGCCCGCGGCGATCTCGTATGCGGTCACGCCGGACAACGTGCCCGACGTCGCGGCCAAGGTGGTCGTCGAGGCCGCCAACTCGGCGACCACACCGGAGGCCGAGGCGATGCTGGCGGCCCGCGAGATCCCGGTCATCCCGGACTTCGTCGCCAACGCGGGTGCGGCCGCGTGGGCATGGTGGCTGCTGCTCGGTTACGTCGACGCCGACCCGGCGACGTCGTTCCACCGGCTGCGCACCGAGATGCAGTCGAAGGTCGCCATGCTGCTGGGTTCGTGGGACGTCGACGGGACGCCGCTGCGGGAGACGGCGTGGCAGCTCGCGTCGGCCAACCGGGAGGTGCTCGCCGAGTCGCCGGACGTGTCCATCCCGTAGGTTCCGGCCCCACGGTCGCCTGTCCGATCGTCGCCTGTTCGGTGGGAACCCGTCGGCAAGCGGGCTCCGCACTCGCGTCATGACGTGAGGCGGGGCCCGCTTCGCCTCGTTCGGCCCGGGCGTGGCGACCGCACGGGCCGGGGTCGAGGTCAGCCCTTGAAGTAGACGAGCTGGTGCGTGGTGGCGAGCAGGTCACCGCCGGTGCCCCACAGGCAGGCGGACTGGTCGAAATAGCCGTGTCCGAAGCGATTCGACCGGGCACGGGCCAGCACCGGGCTCGATCCCTGCGCGGCGAGTGCGTCGTCGTCCGCGTGGAAGTAGATCGTGAGCGACACCGTGCCCGCGGGCATCGCCTGGCCGCGGCGCAGGAACACGCGCGGGTAGAACACGTCGCACAACGACGTCAGCGCCGGGAAGTCGAGGGGGCGCAGCGGGGCGTCGCGGACCCACAGCGTGGTCGTCGAATCGGGCGATTCCGGGGCTCCGTCGAGCGCGGGCACGGCGCCGTCGAGGAAGCGCATCTCGTAGTTCTTGGCCCACTCCACGTACTCCGGCATGGCGGTGACGGGCGTGGCCGCGGGCGCGGGCACGTCGGGCATGGCCGTCTCGGTGTCGGCCCACGTGTCACGGCGGACGGCGTACACGGCGGTGGCGGTCGTGACGACCTGGCCGTCCTGGGTCAGCTCGAGCGACCAGTGTTGGGTGGAGCGGTTGGTGCGCGCGGGCCGGGCGGCGACGGTGAACTCGCCGTCGGCGACGGGCCCGGCGTAGTTGACGGTCAGCGACACCGGGACGCCGAGCCGTTCGGGGTGCCGCTGCACGGCCTCGAGCAGCGTGGCCGCCGTGATGCCGCCGTACGGGCCGACCATGTTGGCGTAGGCCGGGTGCGTGTGCCCGATGTACGCGCTGTCGCCGGTGTCGGCCGGTTTCAGCGCGATCGCCGTGTCGAACGGGTGCTCGCGGTTCACCCGCTCCGGGTTCTCGACCTCGCCCATGGGTGCCTCCTCGATCCGCCCGACAGGAACGTCGACATGCTTAGCACGGCGTAACAACGCCCGTCGCCTGCGGGAGTGGCCCGGGCGACGGTCCTCACAGTCCCCGGCCGACGGGACGGGGACCGGCATGACACTCGGTGTCTCCGGGTGGCCGCGAGGGCACGGTGCGTGTGAGCACGAGCGTCGCGCGCCGGTCCGCGCCTACGGTCGGGGTATGCGTGCGACGACGGTGGCCGCCGCCGCGGTGCTCGCCGTTCTGTGCTGGGGCGAGTTCGAGCACTGGCGGTCGTCACGGCGGTGGCTCGGCACGGCCCGCGGCGCCGGTGCCGGGCCCGAGGTCGTCGTCGTGCTCGGCTACGGCAACCGGGGCACGCGGGCGAACGTCGTCAACCGGTGGCGGGTGCGCGCGGGCCTGCGGTCGCGCACGCCGGGGGCACGGCTGATCCTGACGGGCGGTGCGGTCGCGGGACCGGTGCCGGAGGCGACCGTGATGGCCACGTACGCCCGTCGCGCGTGCGGCTACGCCGGGCCGCTGGCCACCGAGACGGCCAGCCGCACGACGTGGGAGAACGTCGTGAACGTCGCCCCGTTGCTGGAAGACGCCGGCCGGATCGCCGTCGTGTCGCATGCGCTGCACGCGGAGAAGGCGAGACTCTGGCTGTGGCGCCTTCGTCCCGACCTCGCCGCCCGGTTGACACGCGGGCGGGAGTACCGGTTCGGCGAGTGGATACTCGCCAAGCCCGCACTCGCCGTCCTCGGTCGGCGCGGCCTGCGAGCGATGCTGCCGCCCCCGGTGACACGCGCCGCCGGCGGTGACACACGCCGTCAGCACGGTCCGATGTGCTGTGTCCGATGTGTCCGGACCATGTGCTGTGCGCTCAGTGGCGTTCGGAGCTGAGCGGTATTCGGACCTCGTGGTGTTCGGAGCTCAGTATCGTGCGGAGTTCGGCGTGGCGTGCGGAGCTGTTTCCGCGGTTCGACGGGGCGTCCCGGGCGACTCGGACCGCTCCGCGCTTCTGTCCGGCCCGCGGCCGGTAAGGGCCGGCCACGGGCCGGGCAGGGCGGATCATTCGGCGTGTTCCTCGATGGACGGGCTCATCTGCGGGTCGCGGCCCCGCTGTCCGGGTACCGGTGCGACGACCGGGCCGGCCTGCCGCCGGGAGCGCCGCTCCCCTGCCCCGGCCCGGGCCGGGGAGTCGAGGCGTTCCTCGACGAGGACGGTTTCGTGCATGTTCGCCAGCACGGTCATCGTCACGGCGTGGGCCGCGGCCAGCAGCAGGAGGAGCACGCCCAGGTTGCCGACGGTCGCGCGGAGCACGCCGCCGCCGAAGCCGAGGTCGAGCACCGCCACCAGCGCGAGCACGCCGAGCATCAGCAGGTGGAACAGCACGCTGGCGAGGCGAGCCTGCGACCCCGCCCTGGCGTCGTCCACATCGGACAGATAGCGCTTCCCGCTGCGGTACAGGATCTGACCGTCCACCGCGATCATCAGCCCACCCAGTACGAGGAAGGCCAGAAAGGCGTCGTCAGGCATGTCGGTCTCCCTTCAGCCTGCGAGAACGGCCTTCATCGGGTAGCCGGGAGCGCTCCGCACGGAAACGGGGCGACCGCCGACTGTGGTCGAGCGCACCGCCGAGACCGCACCGCCCACCCGCGCTTCACCCGCTCGGAGTAGTCGCCGCCGCGGATCGGGACAACGGGGTGGGCCGTCGGCGCAACGGGGTGATCACGAAGGGCCGACCAGGAACACGCAACACATCGGAGCTGGCCACGGCGCCGCCACAGCCACACACCGGCACCGCGACCACCGACATCTCGATCTCGGCGACCCGCTGTCAGGCCGTCGTCGCGGACGCGGTACAGTACCGACATCGCTTCGACGCGAGGCGATGGCCGGGCTGTGGCGCAGTTTGGTAGCGCACTTGACTGGGGGTCAAGGGGTCGCAGGTTCAAATCCTGTCAGCCCGACCGGCAAAACAAGGCCGTGACCTGCACATTTGCGGGTCACGGCCTTGTTTGCGTTCGGCCATATCGCCGACTGAGTGACTATCTGAGTGACTACTCCCTCGGTTTGCGGGCGAAGATGTCGTCCATCGCCCTGGCAGCTTCCTCCATCACCGGCCGGATCTGGTGCCGGTAGATCCGAGGCGTCTTACTCATCGACGCCGAGCCATTCGTGCCAGCAGGCGTGGCAGTCGAACAGGGCCGGCGGCACGCGGCGCCGGCGGCGAGGTACGACGACCTGGCGGCCGCACAGCATCTCGGCCACGGTGTCGGCAGCCGGCGCGTCGACCGTGCCGCCGATGTGGCGCACGCCTTCGACCACCGGGCGCCAGCCCGGCACGGCGTCGAGATCAGGCGTATCGGGGTCGGCCTCGACCGGCCATCCGTCCGGTCCCACGGTCACCAGGCCGCCGTCGGCGTGCTGCACGAGCCACATGGCGGGCAGCATCGCGGGCCGCGAGAGGGGTGGCAGGTACGGCTTGTACCCCTCACCCGGTCAGGTCACGCGGCGACGCCGACCCGTTCGCACAGGTCCCGCACGTCCTCGGCCAGCCCGGTCGGCGGCCGCTTGCGCAGCCCGACGAGCATCTCGCGGGCGTGCCCGTTGTAGCGGATCGTTTCCGAGGCGGTGCGCTCGCTCGAGTTCAGCAGGGCCCACGTTGCGTGCCGGTCGCCGCGCTGCCAGTGCGCCCGCGACACCTCGATCAGGTGCCGCGACCGACGCGCCAACGAGGGGATCGCCTCGGCGTCGAACCGGTCCGCGACCTGCAACGCCTCGCCGGGCCGCTGCAAGTCGACGGCGATCGTGACCGCGTGCGCGCCCATGACCGGCTGCGAGAAACTCGACTGCACATGCCGATACCCGGTGCCCAGATCGCGGGCGATCCGGTCGGCCGTCTCCCAACGCGCCATCGCCTCGCCGTGCCGGCCCCGCCGGGCGTGCACCAGTGCGCATTCGACCTCGAGCGCGCCGGCCATGCCCCGCCAGTCGGCGTGTTGCTGGTCGTAGGGCTGTAGCTGCCGGATCGCGTCCTCGGCCAGCGCGAGCGCCTCGTCCCACCGGCCGGACTCGCGCAGCGCCTGCACCATCGCCCACGCGCCACCTGCCGCGACGAGCGGGTCATCGGCCTCCTGCCCCTCGGTGAGCGCGCGGTCAGCCACCATCCACACCAGCTCGGGCGCCGGCTGGTAGGCGACGTAGAAGTCGGCGAGCTGGTAGACGCCGGAGAGCACGCGCCGCGCCTGGCGCCGATCGTCACCACGCAACGCGCGCACGGCCGCCTGCGCATCGCGAATCAGGTCCGGCAGCACCGCGCCGAGCTGGGTGCGGTGATCCGGCGTCGAGTGGCGCACCCGCCACGCCCGTTCGAGGCGCCGCGCGAGATGCTCGACGTTCGGCGGCGCGGCAGGCATCGCCCCCGCGACGCGGTACTCGGTGATCGCGGCCTGCACCGCAGGCAGGGCGGCGTGCCGGGTGCCGGCGAACATCTCGACCGACACGGCGTCACCGTTGCCGGTCAGCTCGGCCAGGTCGTCGAGCTCGAGCGCATGCGCGAGCTTGAGCAGCATGTTCAGCCGCGGTGTCTGCAACCGCCCGTTCTCCACGGCTTTGAGCCACTCGGCGGACCGTTCCACCAGCCCGGCGAGCACCGGGCGGGACAGTCCCGCGCGCTCGCGGAAGAACTTGATGCGCTGCCCGACGGTCACCTCGTCGTGCGGCTGCGGGTACATAGCACCACACCCTTCGCGGAGTCGATGCCCTTCGCGGACGCCCACGGTGGCCAAACCCGGGGGCGTCACCTCCGCGAAGAGGACGCGGCCAGGGTAGCGCGATCACCACCCCGACAGGATCGGCCAACCGCGCGGCACCGCAAGGCCGGCGACGTCGCCGACGCGACACCCGCCGCAAACACACTCCCGTGGTTGTACAGCGCTACGAGTCCGCGAAGAAAGCGTTGTCGCGGTGCGCTCCTGCCGGACACGGGCGAGGATGAGCCCCCGCCGCTGTTGCCGTTCCCACCGGGCTCGGGCGGCGGTACGCCGTCGCAAATCCCACGCGGCCCGGCGACGCCCACCGACCAGGCATGACGACAACGCGTCGGTCGCAGCCGCACACTCCTCGCGAGTAGCGCACCGTATTCCGGGGAAGTCGACGGTGGAGCGTTCGGAACGTCTCGGTCACACGGGAGGGGACGATGACACACTCACGACCGTCGACCGGCGACCACGTCGGCGACGCCACCACCGTCGGCCGCACCCGCTCCGGCGGGCTGTGGGTCGGCCTGATCGTCGCCGCGATCGTCCTGGTACTGCTGCTGGTCTTCATCCTCCAGAACCTGCAGAGCGTGCAGATCAACCTGCTCGGATTCAACGGCCACCTGCCCTTGGCCGTCGCGATCCTCCTGGGGTTCGCGGCAGGCGCCGTCCTCATCGCCGTCCCCGGGACAGTGCGGATCATGCAGCTGCGCCGCAACGTGCGCCGCGGAGGCAACGGCACGCCCACCACCTGACGACGACCGACGAGCGCCCCGGGCGACACGGCCGCACGCGCGGGCCGGCGTCGGCGGCGCCGGCCCGCGCTCAGACGCCGAGCACGGCGTGGGCGATGAGGAAGTAGATCAACAAGCCCGTGGCGTCAACGAGCGTCGTGACGAGCGGTGCGGAGATCACCGCCGGGTCGATACCGAGCCGCTTGGCCAGCAACGGCATCGTGGCGCCGACCGTGGCGGCCCAACTGCAGATCACCACCAGCGACAGGGCGACGGTCGTGGCCACCGGCACGTCGACCAGCACACTGCCGATCACCAATCCGACCGCGCCGAGCGCCGCGCCGAGCAGCAGGCCCACCCTGCTCTCCCTCCAGGCCACCCGCAACAGATCCCGCGTGCGGACCTCTCCGACGGCGAGCGCGCGCACGGTGGCCGTCGCCGCCTGCGCACCCGCGTTCCCACCCGCACCGGTCAGCAACGGGATGAACAGGGCCAGTGCGGTGACCGCGGTCAACGACGCCTCGAAGAACTGCAACACGTTGACGGTCAGCGTCGCCGCCACGATGAGCAGCAACAGCCATACCACCCGCGACCGGGCCAGCTGCACGACGCTCGCCGACATGTAGTGGCCGCTCCACGGCGCCGCGGCAGCCTGCCTGGCGATGTCCTCGGTGTCGGCCGCCTCGATGACCTCGAACGCGTCGTCGATCGTGAGCAGCCCCAGCACCCGGTTCTCACTGTCGACCACGGGCAGCGCCAGCACGTTCGCCTCCTGCATGAGGCGTGCGGCGTCCTCCGCCTGACCGGTGGCCTCGACCACCGGATAGTCCTCTTTGAGCAGTTCGGTCACGGGCCGGTCCGGGGCGCTCAACACGACGTCGCGCAACGACACGACGCCCACGAAACGCCGCTGGTCGTCGGTGACCGGCAGGGTGTAGACGGTCTCGGCGTCGGCGCCGCGGTCGCGCACCACCTCGAGCGCCTCCCCTGCCGTCCGCCGCTGCCGCAACGCCACGGTCTCCGGACTCATGTACCGGCCGACGGACCCGTCCGGGTAGCCGAGCAGGCCGGCCGTCATCGACCGCTTCCGCGGGCTGAGCCCGGCGAGTACCTGCCTGGCGAACTTCGCCGGTGCCTCACCGAGCAGTCGCGCGCGGTCGTCGGGATCCATCTCCTCGACGACGTCCTGGAACGCCTCGCCGCGCAGTTCGGCGAGCACCTTGTGCTGGTCCGGCGGGTCGAGCTCCTCGAACACCGTCAACGCACGGTCCTTGTCGAGCAGCCGGAACAGCAGCGCGGCTCGGACCCCGTCGGCGCGGGCGAGCTCGTCGGCGACCTCGTGCGGCGGATGGTCGGCGACCCACCTCTCCAGCCCCGGCAGGTCGTGTGCGTCGAACAGGTCGTCCAGCGTGTCCGTGTCCGCGGTCATCCCGCTACTCCTCCGCTGCCTGCTGCCCGAGGCATCTCGGCGCCTGTCGCGTTCCATCATTCGCGATCCCGGCGCACATGCACGCTCGCGACGCGGGCAGGGTGCGGTGAGCCACAGCCGAACGTGTCACACCTGCCGCTCCGGCCCCGATCGGCGAGGATGAACCCGTGACCGACTCACGCCGCCGCGACACCCTCGCCGCCGGCGACGGATGGCCTGCCTCGGTGCGCGCCGACGTCGAGACACTCTGGCACTTCCACCGCATCGACGATCCGTTGCGGCCCGTCGACGTCGCCGTGGGACTCGGCAGTCACGACGCGGGCGTCGCCGTCCGCACCGCCGCGCTGTATCACCGCGGCCTGTTCCCGCTCGTCGTGTTCACCGGCGCCACCACGCCCACGACCGCCGGGCGGTTCCCGCGCGGCGAAGCCGTCCACTTCCGCGAGATCGCCCTGCGCCACGGGGTCCCCGCCGACGCCGTGCGCATTGACACCGAAGCCACCAGCACCGTCGGCAACATCGACAACACCCGCGCCCTGCTCGCAGCCGAGGGCCGCACGCCACGCAGCGTGCTGCTCGTCTCGCGCCCGTACCAGCAACGCCGGGCACGGGCCGTCGCGGCCGCCCGCTGGCCGGACGTCGACGTCCACTGCACCGGCGGCGACCAGGACCTCGACACGTATCTCGCCTCGCTCGGCGACCCGGACCGCGTGGCGACCATGCTCGTCGGCGACACCCAGCGACTCGACCTGCAAGGCCGCTCCGGCGAGATCGCACCCCAGCGCATTCCGGATCACGTCCGCCGCGCCTACGACCGCCTCGTCGCCGCCGGTTACACCGACCGCCTCATCACGCCCCACCCGGAGCTCACCGACCTGAGCTGAACGCGGCCACGGTGGAAAGGCGGCCACAGTGGAAAGGACGCGGCGCCGGAGAGAACGGTGTCCGGACGGGCGGATTCGACGGCCACGCACCCGCGGCCGTTCCCGGCTGTGACCAGTGCCCCGATGCCGACGATCAGGACATCCGGCGACGCCGCGAACACTACGCTGCCGTCCATGCCGCCGACACCGCCCGGCCCGCACGGCACCCCCGGCCCGCCCGGACCGGCGCCCCACGGACAGCCCTCGCGATCCGGACCGCAGGGGCCGCACTGGCCACCGGGACCGTGGCCCCCGAACGCAGCCGCCAACCTGTCGCCCGCACCGCGCCACGACAACCGCCACGCCCCGGCCGGCGATCCGCGATTCCAGGACCGCGTCCCGGGGTGGTGGGCCGACTTCGGCCGCGCGCTGCTGTGCGCCGTCGCCGCCATCGCCATATCCACCGGCCTTCTCGCGCTCGCGCAGACCGGCATGCTCCGCACCCGGAACCGGGACATCATCGCCGGCGGAACCGACTTCGCCGCGGTCCTCGTCACGATGCAGGGCCTGAGCTGGGGCCTGTTCCTGCTCGTACCGAGCCGCGGCGACAACGGGTACCGCACGCGGAGCCTGGCGCCGCTCCTCGTCGCCGGCATCCTCGCGTCCGCGTTCGTGCAACAGGCCATCATGCTGTTCTGGCCGGCCATCATGGGATCGAACGCGACCCCGGGCACGGTCGGCGCCACCGTGGACGGCGACCCCCTGGCCGTCGCCACCACCTTCGCCCTGCTCGTCGCGACGACCTCCTGGTTCGCGGCCACCTGGGTCGCGATGACCTGCTGGGGATGGCGTGCCGCGCTGGGCGCGGTGGTGCCGTTCCTCGGCGCGATCGGGGTGTTCGGCTGGACGGCGGTGACCACCTTCGGCGACGCGCCGACCTCGGCGTCCTTGTTCGGGTGGGCCGCGGCCGCCGCGACGGGGCTCGCGGCCGTGGCACTCACCGGCGCGCTGCTGACCTGCGCGCGCCGCACAGCCCGTCCCGGGTGACCGCGCCCTGGACGACGCCACACGACCGCACCGGCTCACGAATCCGTTTCGTCCCGATCACGGTCGCGAAACGATGCAGCGGGAACACTGTCCGTGAAAACGCGCATCCTAACCGGTGAGTCCTACCTCACCTCTCATGTTCACCAAAACGGAATGTGAGAGCCTCAGCACCCATGCGGACAGCGGAGGTGGCCCTCTGGGCCGCGGTGGGCCTGGCAGCAGTGGCGATCGTCGCCGTGTCGCTCGCCGGCTGGCAGCTCGTCGTCGCGCGCCGGCAGGTACAGCAGATCCGAAGACTGGCCGTCAAGGTCCGCGACCTGTCCGCGGAGACACAGAGTCACGCCGGGCAGGCGGCCGAGGCCGACGAGAGCGCCCGCGACCAGGCGCGCTGGGCGTGGGAACAGGTCAAGCTCGCCAGTACGCAGCTCGAACAGGCCCAGCAGGAGAACCAGGCCAGCGCCCAGGCGGAACAGTGGGAGTGGGCCTACGCCCTGACCATGGCCGCCCGTGAACTCGTCGACACCAGCACCGAACTCATCCGCATCGGCCTCGACACACAGGTGGCGCCGCACTACCGCCAGTCCGCGAACCGGCACTACCGCCAGTCCTGCCAACGCTGGCAGGACACGATGATCAAGGCGTTGTCCCGGACCTCACCGAGCCTGGAGGTGCAGCACCAGCTCATCGCGTTCGGCTATGTGCACCAACGCCTCCACGGCCACATCGACGTCCTGCTGCGCGCCACCGAAACCGGCACCGTGTCCGACAAGGATCCCGTGGCTCAGAGCGTCCACGCACTGCGCCACGAACTGGCCAACGTGCACCGGCAGTTCCAGCGCACGGTCAGCGCCAGTCTCGCCACGGCAGGTGAGACCGAGTTCCACGACAGCGGCGTCGCCGATGCGGGCACCCGCAGCATCCAGGCCGCGCCCACCGACGACCGGTCCCCGCACGTCTCCGCACCGCACACAGCCGCACCGCAGCACTCCCCCGCCCCGACGTCGTCGCCACCGACCGCAACCCCGCAGCCTGCAACCCCACAGACCCCGCCCCCACAGACCGCAGCTCCACAGACCGCAGCTCCGCAGGCCGCAGCCTCGCGGGCCCGGCCCCCGCAGGCAGGAACCCAGCAGAACGGGGTCCGGCAGAACGGCGTCCGGCAGAACGGGGCAGCACCGCCGGTCGCCCAGCGGAACGGCTCTCCGCGGACCGGGACGGACCAGAGCGCGACCCGCCAGATCGCCAACACCGCAGGCGAGTCGCAACGCACCCCGGAGGCGGTCCCCGACGCGGGACCGGCACCGCAGGGTCCGCCCGCCAAAGCCAGGACACCGCAGGCACGCACCGCCTAGCTGTACCCGGCGCTCAGCCGTCGCCGGGCGCGAGCCGCCGCAGCCGGGACCGCAGGTGCCGCTGTTCGGCGAGACCGACCGCATCGGCGATCGCGCGGCGGTAGGCTGCCACCGCCTCCTCGCCGCGGCCCGACCGTTCCAGCAGATGCGCCCGCACGGCCTCCAGCCGCGGCAGCCCGGGGCTGCGCGCCGCCAGCTCGTCGAGCGCGGCCAACCCGGCCGCGTCGCCGTGGACCATGGCCTGCGCGACGATGCGATTCAGCGTGATCGTCGGATTCGCGTGCCCGGTCACCGACTCCAGCAGCCGGTACAGCACGAGGATCTCCTCCCAGTCCGTGCGGTCGGTGTCGGGGGCCTCGGCGTGCAGCGCCGCGATGCACGCCTGCAGCAGGTACGGACCCGGCTCGGCCCCGGCCACGACCCGCTCCACCAGTGCCGTGCCCTCGGCGATCAGCGCGCGGTCCCACAGCGAGCGGTCCTGTTCGTCGAGAGGTCGCAGTGCCCCGCCCGGACCGATGCGCGCGGGCTGGCGCGCCTCCGTCAACAGCATCAGCGCCAGCAGTCCGGCCACCTCGGCCGAATCGGGCACGCTGTCCCGCAACGATCGTGCGAGCCGGATCGCCTCGGCGGCCAGGTCGGCGTCCCGCGGCGGCGCACCGCCGGTGGTGTGGTGGGCTTCGGTGAACATCAGGTACAGCACGTCCAGGACCGACGTGAGCCGCTCCGCCGCGTGTTCCGGCCTCGGCAACGCCCTCCCCGTCGCGGCCAGCGCGCGTTTGGCGCGCGTGATGCGCTGCGCGATCGTCCGCTCGGGCAGCTGGTACACCCCGGCGATCTGCGCCGTCGTCAGGCCCGCCACGGCGCGCAGCGTCAACGCGACCCGGCCCGCCCGCGGCAGCTCCGGATGGCAGCACAGCTGCAGCACCAGCAGCGAGTCGTCCCGCTCCGCCGCCTCCGGATGCACGGGCGGATGCAACCGCGCCGCCCGCTCCTCACGGTCCCTGCGCCGGGCGTCGCTGCGGACCCGGTCCACGAACCGCCTGCGCGCGGTCGCCGTCAACCAGCCCAGCGGGTCGTCCGGCGAGCCGGAGGGCCACTGCCGGTGGGCGTCGAGCAGTGCCTCCTGCACCGCGTCCTCGCACAGATCGAACCGCGCGCTGCCGTAGCCGCGCACCAGGCGGGCGAGGACCCGCGGCGCCGCCTCGCGCCACAGGTCCGCCGCCCGGTTCTCGTCGGTCACCCGTCTCCCAGGTCCGCGAACAGCACCGGCCGCACCTCCAACGCCAGGCCCGGAACGTTCGCGTCGGGGATGCGCTTCGCCAACTCCAACGCACGCGCCTCGTTCTCGACGTCCACCAGGTAGAACCCGCCCAGGTACTCCTTGCTCTCGGCGAACGGGCCGTCGGTCACCTCCGGCCCGTCGGAGCCGCTGCGGACGACCCTGCTGCGGCTCGGGTCGGCGAGCGCCTGCGTCGCCACGAACTCGCCACTCTCCTTGATCTCGGACATGAACGCGCCGTGCCCCTCCCCGATCCGCTGTTGCTGCTCCTCGGTGAGGTTCTCCATCACGGCCGGGTCGACCTGCATCATGATCACGTACTTCACTGTGTCCTCCTCGGTTCGGGTGCCGCCGCCGCGGCGGCACACCTGGGGGTCGTCACCGGACCGGCAGACGCGACACCGTGCGCGAGCGGATCCGCGGAGCATTCTCGTCGAAACGACGCGCGCCGGGATGTCGCGAACCGCCGATCGGTGACGACCACCCGGTGAGCGCCGCAGCCGCGCGCTCACCACGACGACCGACACCCGAGGAGACGACATGACACAGCGAGTCCGGGTCCACTGCATCACCGTCACCGCCGACGGCATCGGAGCGGGCGACGACCCGAGTGTCGACCGGCCTTTCGGCGACGTCGACCCCGGCGACCTGTTCGCCTGGGCGGGCGCGACGGCCAGTTGGGTCAACCGCACCGAACCCGGCGGCCACCGAGGTCTCGACGACTGGCTCACCCGCGACTTCACCCGCGGCATCGGGGCCGAGATCATGGGCCGTGGCAAGTTCGGCCCGCAGACCGGCCCGTGGCCGGATCACGAGTGGCAGGGCTGGTGGGGCGACGAACCGCCGTTCCACACGCCGGTGTTCGTGCTCACCCACCATCCTCGCCCGACGCTGACGCTCGGCGAGACGACGTTCCATTTCCTCGACGCCACGCCGGAGCGCGCCGTGGAGCAGGCGAAGGCGGCCGCCGACGGCGGCGACGTGCGTATCGGCGGCGGCGTCGCCACCCTGCGTTCCTTCCTCGACGCGGATCTGATCGACGACATGCACATCGCCGTCACACCGGACGAACTCGGCACGGGCAAACGGCTCTGGGAATCGCCCGACGAGCTGACCGACCGATTCCACCTGGAACGCGTGCCGAGCTCGAGCGGGATCGTGCACCACTTCTTCTGGCGACGCTGACGCTGAAACGTCCGCGGCGGGCACGTCGGCGGACGCCCGGGGCCACGGCCCGGGGCGGTGCCCGCCGCGGGGTTGCCGGAGTGCGGCGCGGGCGATCGGTGATGATGGGCCCATGACCGGGACCCACCGCTGGGACGTGCTGCTCGCCGTGGCCGCGGGCGGCGCGCTCGGCAGCCTCGCACGTTACGCGCTCGGCGCGGCCCTGCCGTCACCCGCGGGCGTCGCGACACTGCTCGGCAACGTCGCGGGCTGCCTCGCCCTCGGGGCGCTCATGGCCGTCCTGGCCCGGCAGGCGCCGCAGCCCCGGCTGCTGCGGCCGTTCCTGGGGGTCGGCGTGCTCGGCGGATTCACGACGTTCTCGACGTACGTGCTCGACGCACTCGCGACCGCCTACGACGGACATCTCGTCGCCGCGTTCGCGTACGCCGCCGGGTCGGTCCTGGCGTCGCTGCTCGCGGTCGTCGCGGGTGTCACCGGCGCCCGCAGGCTGCTCGACCGGCCGGGGCGCCCGGCATGACGCCCGCGATGGTCATGCTCGGCGGAGCGGGCGGCGCACTCCTGCGGTACCTCATCGACCTACGGGTGCAGCGGGGCCGCACCACCGCGTTCCCGTGGGGCACGCTCGCGGTGAACGTGCTCGGGTCGGCGCTGCTCGGGCTGCTCACCTCGTGGGTGCTGGCCGCGGGCACGGCAGGTGGCGCGGTGTTCGCGCTGGCGGGCGTCGGACTGTGCGGCTCGTTGACGACGTTCTCGACGTTCGGCTACGACACCGTGCAGCTGATCACCCAGCGACGGCACCGGCACGCGGCCGCCAACGTCGTGGTGACCGTCCTCGCCGGGCTCGCCGCCGCGCTCGCCGGCCTGCTCGCCGGCGGCGCCCTGTGGGGCTGACCCAGGCGAACCCGGCCGGTCGTGCGCCTCACGCTGGTGCGAGCGCCCGCACCAGCGCCGCCGGATCGCCGCCCGTGGTCAGCGGCATCAGCACCGGTGTCGTCACCCCGGCCTCCACGTAGGCGCGCACCCCCTCGCGGCACGCCTCCGGTCCACCGTGGACGACCAGCTCGTCCACCACGTCGTCCGGCACCGACTCCACGGCGCGTTTCCGGTCACCCGCCGCCCACGCCTCCTGCATCGCGGCGAGCCGTTCGCCGCGCCCGAGCCAGTCGTGGAACGCGCGGTAGACCGGCACCGTCAGGTAGGCGCAGATGTGCCTGCGGGCCAAGGCCCGCGCCTCGTCGGCGTCCTCGGTCGGGCAGACGAAGATGCGCGCCACCAGCTCGGAGTCGGCACCGAGTTCACCGCGCACCGCGGGCACGTCGGAGGCCGCGAGCCAGTTCGTGATCGCACCGGCCGATTCGCGGCCCGCCATCCGGAGCATGCCCGGCCGCAGCGCGGCGACCATCACCGGCGGCGGCGTCTCGGGTGGGCGGCCGAGGCGGAACCCGCGGACCGTGAACGTCGGGTACTCCTCGGTGACCTTCTCCCCCGCCAGTGCCGCCCGCAGGAACCGCACCGTGTCGCGGGTCCGCGCGTACGGCTCGGCGAACTCGGCCGCGTTCCAGTTCTCCACGATCACCTGCGACGAGGTGCCCACGCCGAGGACGAACCGGCCCGGCGCGCAGTCGGCGGCGCTCGCCGCGCTCATCGCCAGCAGGCCGGGGCCACGGGTGTAGACCGGTGCGATCGCGGTGCCGAGCCGCAGTTCGGGAGCCCACTGCGAGGCCAGCACCAGCGGCGTGAACGCGTCCGCGCCGCTTGCCTCCGCCGACCACAGGTCCGTGTAGCCGAGATCCGGCAGCTGCGCGACGAGCTCGCGATGCTCCGGCAGCGACAGCCCGTCGAGCGGAACGGTCAGGCCCCACCGTCCCGTCATGCGCCCACCTCCACGCCGAGTTGCTCCTTGAGCCACCGCACCTGCGTGAGCATCAGGTTCTCCGCGACCTCCTCGGCCTGCGGGGTCATGTGCGTCGCCCCGGCCAGCGGCAGGAACGTGTGCGCGCGGCCCGCGGCGAGCAGCTCCGACGAGAGCCGCAGCGCGTGGGCGACGAACACGTTGTCGTCGGCGAGCCCGTGCACGATCAGCAACGACCGCTCCAGTTTCGGCGCGTCGGTGATCAGGGAGTTGCGCTCGTACACCTCGGGCGCCTCGTCGGGATGGCCGAGGTAGCGCTCGGTGTAATGCGTGTCGTACAGGCTCCAATCGGTCACCGGGGCGCCCGCGACCCCCGCGGTGAACACGTCCGGTCTGCGCAGCACCGCCGCGGCCGCGAGGTAGCCGCCGAACGACCACCCGCGGACGGCGACCCGGTCGAGGTCGAGGTCGCCGAACCGCTCGGCCGCGGCGTGCAGCGCGTCGACCTGATCGGCCAGCGCGACGTCGCCGAGGTCGCCCGCCATCGCCCGTTCCCACGCGGGCCCGCGACCGGGCGAGCCGCGGCCGTCGACGACGAGCACCGCGAAGCCCTGGTCGGCCAGCCACTGCGGGGTGAGCATCGCGTTCCGGCTGCGCAGCACCCGCTGGGCGTGCGGCCCGCCGTAGGGGTCGAGCAGCACGGGCAACGTCCCGTCGCCCGGTGCGTGTCCGGTCGGCAGCACCAGCGCGGCGCGCAACGCCCGCTCGCCCAGTTCGAGCCAGTGCACGTTCGGCTCGATCCCCGGATCCGCCGCGACGGAGGCGATGCCGGCCACACGCTCGCCGCCGCGCAGTACCGACACGCCGATGCCCGCGTAGTCGGGGCTCCACGACGCCAGCACCGCCGCATCGACCGTGCCAGCTCCGTTGTGGACACCCATGCCCTCCGACAACCGCCGCACCGTGCCGCTGTCGGTGCGGTAGACGTGGATCTGGGTCGGGTCGTCGCCGGAGGCGCTGAACAGCACCTCGTCGCCGACGTCGAGGACGGAGCGCACCTGCAGGTCGGTGCCGGTGACCGCGGTGCCGTCGACGAACAGGCGATACGCCCCGTCGGCCACGCCGACGCGGACGAGCCGCCCGTCGGGGGTCCACGCGGGCACGCCGGTGACGATCTCGACCCAGTCGGGGTCCTGCTCGGTGTGCAGCACCCGCGTCGAGCCGTCGGTGACGTCGAGGGCGCGCACCTCGAGGGTCTTCTGGTCGCGAGACTGCACAGTCAGCAGCGGCGGCCCGCCCGCCGACCAGTGCACCGCGACGAGGTACTCCCACTCGCCCGCCGGAACGTCCACCCGCTCACCGTCGAGCGTGACGACCGCCGCCGACACGGCGACGTTCGTGGTGCCCGCCGCGGGATAGGCGACCGTGTTCACCGGCGACGCAGGGTTCGCCGGATCGGCGATGTGCCAGCGCGGCACCTCCGAGCGGTCGGTGCGCGCAGCGAGCAGGCTACGCCCGTCGGGCGACCACCAGTAGCCGCGTACGCGCCGCATCTCCTCCGCGGCGATGAACTCGGCCAGCCCCCAACCGACGTCCTCGCCCTCGGTGGGCTCCGGCCCCGCCACGACCCGGTCGTCACCGGTCGCCAGCTCCACGACGTGCACTCGCCGGTCCGCCACGTACGCCACGTGCGTGCCCTGCGGATTCGGCCGCGGATCGATCACCGCGGCGTCGACGAGCATCCGCACCGCGCCGGTGGTCAGGTCGGCGGTGTAGAGCCTGCCGGACAGCGAGAACGCGGCGACCGAGCACGCCGCGTCGGTCGCGAACCCGACCACTCCCCCGGACATCTCCCGGGTGCGTTCGCGCCGGGCACGTTCCTCGGCGGGCAGGTCCTCCTCGCCGGGCAACAGCTCGGCCGCGTCGACCAGTTTCGACTCCTCGCCCGTCGTCACGTCCAGCTGCCACAGGCTGTTGCGCCGGTCGACCCCGGACTCGGAGCGGAGGAACAGCACGCGCCCGCCGTCGGGCGTGACCTGGAACTGCCGGGGCGTGCCGAGCGTGAACCGTTGCGTGCGCGCCTGGGCGCGGAGGAAGGAGAGATCGTCTGTCACGGAACGACACTCTGGCAGACCCCGCCGTCGCCCGGCCACGCCGCGCCCGGTGCGCGTGGCACGCGCGCGAGGCGTCCGGCCGCACCGCCGGGAGCGTGGCCGGCCACACCCGCACCGCCGTGGCGCCCGCCCGCCGGCTCACGGTCCGACGTTGGCGCACAACGAATCACCGTTCGGACGCCGCGAGCACGCAATGATCCTCGCTCCTGCGCAACGCATTCCGGCTGATCTCGACACCTGATCGGCCCTAATCTGAACGCATGACGACGTTCGCCGACCGCACCGCCGCCACGTCCAGCCCGTCGCCCGCCGCTCCGGCGGCCACGGCCGACTTCATCGCACTCGACGAGCAGTGGAGCACGCACAACTACCACCCGCTGCCGGTGGTGATCGCAGGCGGCGAGGGCGCCACCGTGACCGACGTCGAGGGAACGACGTACCTGGACTTCCTGTCCGGCTACTCCGCGCTGAACTTCGGCCACCGGCACCCCGACCTGATCGCGGCGGCGACCGAGCAGCTGGAGCGGGTCACCCTGACGTCCCGCGCGTTCCACCACGACCGGTTCGGGCTGTTCTGCCGCGAGCTGGCGGAGCTGACCGGCACCGAGATGGTGCTGCCGATGAACTCCGGCGCCGAGGCCGTCGAGTCCGCGATCAAGGTCGCGCGCAAGTGGGCCCACCGGGTCAAGGGTGTGCCCGACGGGCAGGCGCGCATCGTCGTCGCCTCCGACAACTTCCACGGCCGCACCACGACGATCGTGTCGTTCTCCACCGACGAGGACGCCCGCGCCGACTTCGGCCCGTTCACCCCGGGATTCGACGTCGTGCCCTACGGCGACGCCGACGCGCTCGCCGCGGCGATCACCGACCACACCGCGGCCGTGCTGGTCGAACCCGTCCAGGGTGAGGCCGGCGTCGTCGTACCGCCCGCCGGGTACCTGCCCGAGGTGCGCAGGCTGTGCGACGAGGCGGGCGCGCTGCTGATCGCCGACGAGATCCAGTCGGGCCTGTGCCGCACCGGCACGGTCCTCGCGCTCGAACACGAGGGCGTACGAGCGGATCTGTACACGCTCGGCAAGGCCCTCGGCGGCGGCATCGTGCCGGTGTCGGCCGTCGTCGGCCGCCGCGACGTGCTCGGCGTGCTGCAACCCGGCGAACACGGCTCGACGTTCGGCGGCAACCCGCTCGCCTGCGCCGTCGGCCGCGCCGTGGTGCGGCTGCTGTCGACCGGCGAGTTCGCCCGGCGCGCCACCACACTGGGCGAACACCTGCACACGCGCCTGGCCGGACTCGTCGGCCACGGCGTCAGCGCGGTCCGGGGCCGTGGCCTGTGGGCGGGTGTCGACATCGCCCCCGGCGGGCCGACGGGCCGCCAGGCCTCCGAGGAGCTCCGCGCACGCGGCGTGCTCTGCAAGGAGACCCACGGCTCCACCCTGCGGATCGCGCCGCCGTTGGTGATCACCGAGGCCGAGCTCGACCGTGGGATCGACGCGATCGAAGCGGTCGTCGGAGCGTAGGCCCCTGCACGAGAGGGCAGCGGCGGACGTGTCCGTGCGGATCACCGGAACACCGCACGGACACCGCGGGCCGCCGGGCAGAATGGGCACATGATCGATCTGCGCACGCCGGTGAGCACCGAGGACGTCGTCGCCCGCGGAAAGGCGATGCGGGACGCCACCCCACCCACGTCCCACGACCACGACGCGACGAGCCCGCAGCGACCCGACGTGCTCGCCTACATCGAGGCGAGCAACGCCGGGCGCCTGCCGCACCTGCTGCCGTTGCGGCACGGCCGGATGGCCGCGTCGCCGTTCGCGTTCTACCGCGGCGCCGCCGGGCTGATGGCCGCCGACCTCGCGGGCACGCCGTCCAGCGGTATGCACGCCCAGCTGTGCGGGGACGCCCACGCGGCGAACTTCGGGCTCTTCGGCACGCCCGAGGGCGAGATCGTCATGGACATCAACGATTTCGACGAGACCGTGCCGGGCCCGTGGGAGTGGGACCTCAAACGGCTCGCGACGAGCCTCGTGCTCGCGGGCCGCGAAGGCGACGTGTCGGAGAAGAAGTGCCGCAAGGCGGCCGAGGACGTCGTCAAGTCCTACCGCCGCACGGTGCGCGAGCTCGCCGAGGTGCCGTTCCTCCGGTCGTGGAACGCGCTGCCGGACTCCTCGGTGGTGGAGAAGGCGAAGGCCGACGAACTGATCGACGACTTCGAGAAGGCCGCGGCGAAGGCGCGGAAGAACACGAGCGCCAAGATCGCGGCGAAGCGCACCGAGGAGTACTCCCACGCCTCCGGCGACAGCGCGTGGCGCTTCACCGAGGAACCGCCGAAGCGCACCCGTGTCGACGAGGCCACGGCCGACGCCGTGATCGCTGGGCTGGAGTCCTACGTGGACACGCTCAGGGAGTCGCGCCGCAACCTCATCACGCGCTACTCGGTGTCCGATGTGGCCTTCCGCGTCGTCGGCACCGGCAGCGTGGGCCGCCGCGGCTACATCGCGCTGCTGCGCGGCAACGGCGACGAGGCTCTCGTGCTGCAGCTGAAAGAGGCGTGCCCGTCCGCGTTGGCCGACGTCCTCGATCCCGAACCGTGGGACCACGAGGGACACCGCATCGTCCACGGCGCGCGACTGGTGCAGGCCGAGACCGACATCCTGCTCGGCTGGACGACGATCGAGGGCAGGCCGTACATCGTCCGCCAGTTCCGCAACATGAAGGGCGACATCGACCCGACCGGCCTCGACGGCGGACACCTCGACGACTACGGCAGGCTCGCGGGCGCCCTGCTCGCCCGCGCCCACACGCGCTCGCTCGACCCGCGCCTGTTGGCGGGGTACTTCGCCGAGGACAGCGACATGGACGAGGCCGTCGGCCGCTACGCGGTGCGCTACGCCGACCGGACCGAGGCCGACCACGCCGAACTGGTCGCCGCGATCAAGGCGGGCAAGCTCGAGGCCGAGTTCGAGGAGGACTGATCCGGCCGGTCCGGGCGCGGCGACGGGTGTCACCGTGCCCGGACCGGCCGGGGCGACTCAGTGCGCGATGCTGACCGAGCGCGTGTTCAGGTAGGCCTCCATCGCCTCCGGACCACCCTCGGTCCCGTAGCCGGAGTCCTTCACGCCGCCGAACGGCAGTTCCGCGGACGGCATGGCCGGCATGTTGACCCACAGCATGCCCACCTCGACCTTCCGCGTCAGCGTGTCGGCGGCGGCCAGCGACCGGGTGAAGGCGTAGCCGGCAAGGCCGTACGACAACCGGTTGGCCTCGGTGATCGCCTCGTCGAGGTCGGTGAAGCCGCGGATCGCCGCGACCGGGCCGAACGGCTCCTCGTTGAACAGCCGCGCATCGGAGGGGACCTCGTCGAGCACGGTCGGCGCCCAGAAGTTGCCCGCGTCGCCGATCCGCTCACCGCCGGCGAGTGTCGCCGCACCCCGGCCCACGGCGTCCTCGTGGAGCGAGGCCATGGCGTCGAGACGCCGGCTGTTGGCCAGCGGGCCCATCTCGGTGCCGTCGGCCAGCCCGTCGCCCACCGTCACGCCGGTGGCCGATTCCGCCAGCGCCTTGGCGAAGTCGGGGCGCACGGACTCGTGCACCAGGAACCGCGTCGGCGAGATGCACACCTGGCCCGCGTTGCGGAACTTCGCCTTCGCCATGGTCTTGACCGCGAGCTCCACGTCGGCGTCCTCGCACACGATGACCGGCGCGTGCCCACCCAGCTCCATCGACACGCGCTTCATCTGCCGTCCCGCGAGTTCGGCCAGCTGCTTACCGACCGCGGTCGACCCCGTGAAGGTGATCTTGCGGATCGCCGGGTGCGCGATCAGGTACTCGGAGATCTCCGCCGGGTCGCCGTAGACGAGCGCGAGGACGCCCGCGGGGAGGCCGGCGTCCTGGAACGCGCTCACCAGCGCCGCCGGGCTGGCAGGAGTCTCCTCGGGGGCCTTCACGACCATCGAGCACCCGGTGGCCAGGCAGGCACCGAGCTTGCGCACCACCTGGTTGATCGGGAAGTTCCACGGCGTGAAGGCCGCGACCGGGCCGACCGGGTCCTTCACGACGAGCTGGCGGATCGACGGGTCCGCGCGGTGCGGCACCGTGCGGCCGTAGACGCGCAGTCCCTCGTCGGCGAACCAGTCGATGATGTCCGCGCCCGCCAGGATCTCGCCCTTGGCCTCGACCAGCGGCTTGCCCTGCTCGCGCGTCATCAGCTCGGCGATCTCACCGACGCGCTCGCGCACCAGTGCGGCGGCCCGGTGCATGATCGCGGCGCGCTGCGCGGGCGTGTAGTCGCGCCACACCTCGAATCCCCGGCGCACCGAGTCGGCGGCGGCGTCGAGGTCACGGCGCGAGGCGTGCGCCACACCGCCGATCACCTCGCCGGTCGCGGGGTTGTGGACGTCGATCCGGCGACCGTCCTCCGCATCCCTCCAGTCGTCGTCGATGAAGAGCCGGGTGTCCGGATAGGTCATCTCGGGGAGCCTCCTTGATCGCGTGCGCTCAGTGTCCGGCGAACGGGCCGTCCCACGAACGGCGCTGCGGCAACGGGTGTCGTTCCCGGCCGCCGGGTCGGCGGCCGGCGGGTCGGTGCGGCGGGACGGTTCTGCCGTGGCCTCCGCGGACCGGCCACCGTCGACGGTATCGCGCGGCGGCCGAATCCGGCCCCTACGATGCCGCCATGCCGGTCGCGCTCGCCTGCACCCTCGGCCTCCTCGCGGCGGTCGTCGTCTCGACGGGCGTCGTCGTGGCGGGCGGCCGCGCCCCGGTCGGTCCGGACGTGGCCGTGGCCGCCGTCGCGGACCGGTTCGGCGAGGAAACGCTCACCGGATTCGTCCTGCCCACCGAACCTCCGGTGTGGCTCACGGCGCTGGCTCTGCTCACGGCCGCCTCACTGTGGCGGCGCCGGTGGGACGTCGCCGCCACCGCGGTCGGCGCCCCCACGGTCGCGGTCGCGCTGACCACCTGGGTGGCGAAGCCCCTGTTCGACCGTTGGTACGACGACCACCTCGCCTACCCCAGCGGACACACCGCGGCATTGGTCTCGACCCTGACCGTGCTGGTGCTGACCTCGCCACCGGCATGGCGCCGCGGGCCGGCGGTGGCAGCGGCGGCCGTCTCCGTCCTCGCCGGTCTCGGCCTGGTCGGACTCGACCACCACTACGCGACCGACGTCGTGGGCGGCGCCGCACTCGCCGTCGCCGTGACGCTCGTCGTGGCGCGGCTCGCTAGCCGCGCGACACCGGCGCCGACGCCTCGGCGTCCCGCGCCAGAGCCGTGAGCCTGCTGACCGCCCGCAGGTACTTCTTGCGATACCCGCCCGCCAGCATCTCCGAGGTGAACAGCGTGTCGAGCGAACCGCCCGACACCAGGACCGGAACGGCCCGGTCGTAGAGCCGGTCGGCCAGCGCCACCAGTCGCAGCGCGATGGCCTGGTCGTCGGCCGCCCGGATGCCGCGGACGTGCACCGCCGACAGGCCGTCGACGAGGCGGCCGTACTTCGACGGATGCAGGTTCGCCAGGTGACCGCACAACGCGTCGAAGTCGTCGAGGGTGGCGCCGGGACGCTGCTCGGCAGAGGCGAGGAGCTCGTCGTCGGTCAGCGCGGCGGGCGGTTCGGGCAATCCGCGGTGCCGGTAGTCCGGGCCGTCGACCCGCACGACCTCGAACTTCGCCGACAACGCCTGGATCTCCCGCAGGAAGTCCTCCGCCGCGAACCGGCCCTCGCCGAGCTTGTCGGGCAGCGTGTTCGAGGTGGCGGCGACGAACACGCCCGCGGCGGCCAACTCCTTGAGCAGCCGGCCGACCAGCATCGTGTCGCCCGGGTCGTCGAGTTCGAACTCGTCGATCGCCAGCAACCGGTGTTCCGACAGCCGCCGCACGGCCTCGCCGAACCCGAGCGCACCGACGACGTGGGTCAGCTCGACGAACGTGCCGTACGACTTCGGCCCGGGAACCGCGTGCCAGATCGACGCCAGCAGGTGCGTCTTGCCGACGCCGAACCCGCCGTCCAGGTACAGGCCCTGCTTGCCGTCGCCGTCGGCCCTGCCGCCCTTGCGGCCGAACAACCCGCGCAGGCCGGACCGGGTGCCGCCCGCGGCGCCGACGCGCTCGGCGAACGCACCGCAGGCGGTGACCGCGGCGGCCTGGCTGGGCTCGTCCGGGTTGGGGATGTAGGTCGAGAGCCGCACGTCGTCGAACCGCGGCGGGGGCACGAGCGTCGTGATCAGCTCGTCCGCGCCGATCTCGGGACGACGCTCGGTCAGCTTCTCGACAGGCATGCTCCTCAGGTTAGTCGCCACCCCTGCCGCTCCCGGTTCCGATGTGACCTGGGCCGCCACCGGCGCGACGGACCTGCGTGACCGGTCGGCGCATGCTGGGATGGCGGGGTGCATCAGCTGTGGCCCGTACCGACCGCCTCCGCGTCCACCTCCGCGTCCGCCGCCCCGGACACCGCTTTCCCGGGCACCGTCCCGCCGGGCACCGCTTTCCCGGACACTGCCCCGCCGGAGAACACCGTCCCGCCGGAACTGTCCGACGACGACCTCGAGGCGATCTACGACTACCCCGCCGACCTCGACCGGCCCTGGGTGCAGGCCAACTTCGTCGCCTCCGCCGACGGCGCCGTCAGCGTCGACGAGCGGTCCGAGGGCCTGTCCAGCCCGGCCGACAAGCGCGTGTTCCTGCTGGGACGCGACCTCGCCGACGTCGTCCTCGTGGGAGCGGGCACGGCGCTGGCCGAGACCTACCGCGGCGCCCGCACCACCGAGGCCCGCCGGGAGCGCCGGCGGCGGCACGGCCTGTCGGACGTCCCACCGGTCGCCGTGGTGACCCGCCGCTGTTCGATCCCGCCGGACGCGCCGGTCGTCACCGACACGTCGGTGCCGACCCTGGTCATCACCGCCGCGGACGCGCCGGCCGACCGCAGGGCCGCGCTCACCGACGCGGGCGCCGAGGTGCTGCTCGCCGGCGAGGACACCGTCGATCCGGCCGCGGCGATCCGCCTGCTCGGCGAACGCGGCCTCCTCCGCATCGACTGCGAGGGCGGGCCACACCTGTTCGCCTCCCTCATGGCCGCCGACCTGGTGGACCAGGTGTGCCTGACCTACGCGCCGCTGCTGGCGGGCCCGGGACCGGGCCGTATCGTCGCGGGCCTGCCGTCGACGCCCCGCGACATGACGCTGCGGTCGCTGCTGCACGAGGACGGGTTCCTGCTCGCCCGCTACCGGCGGGCCTGACACCGACTCGCGGCACACCCCGCGCCGCCCGGCGCCCCGCACCACGGGAGACGCGGCGCCCCACCCGGCCCTCACGGCGTGCTCACCGGGACCGTGCGACAGTAACGCCGCGTACCCCGGCAGCCCGCCGCGGCCACCACGGGTGCCGCCCGCGTGAGGACGACGCCGGCCCACCGGTGCCGCCGACCCACGAGTACCGCCGACCGACGAGTGAGGACCTGACCGTTGCCGCGCCGCCATCCGCCCCGTCGCAGCGCCCGGCGGGCCGTGCTGGCCGCCCTGCTGCCCGTCCTCGTCGTGGCCGGGTGCACGGTCGGACCGTCGACGCGGCCCGCCGTGGTCCAGAACGACGCCCCGGCCCCGACCGAGCGGGAGCGGGAGGAGTCGGGACAGCCGCTGCCGCCGCTCGGCGAGCCCGGCCCGTCGACGCTCGACTGGTCCGACTGCGCGAGCGAGACCCGCGACCGGCTCGGCGGCGCCGCGGGCCGGAACCAGAACTACGAGTGCGCGTACCTCACGACCACCCTCGACCCGCCGGGGATGCCCGGGCAGGGCCTGACCCGCATGTCGGTGCTCAAGGCCGGCAACGGCCCCGTCCCGCTGGTCGTCGTCAACGACGTCGACGGCGAACCCGGCACCCTGTACGCGGCGCGGCTCGCGGCGAGCCTGCCCGACGCGCTGTTGGACCGGTTCTCGCTCATCGGCGTGGACCGGCGTGGCACGGGCGGTTCCGACGCCGTGCGCTGCATCCCGCCGAGCGAGCGCGCGACGCTGCTCGACAGCGACCCGTCGGCGGGCATCGACCGTCCGCTGGACGCGGCGCGCACCGCCGGGCAGCAGTGCGCCATCGCGCTCGAGGACGAGCAGGGGGCCATCGACAGCAGGCGCACCACGAGCGACCTCGACACGCTCCGCGAGAGCCTGGGCATGGACCGCCTCCACGCCCTCGGCCACGGTGAGGGCTCGCGGGTCCTGGCGATGTACTCCGCCCGCTTCCCCGGCAAGACGGGGCGCATGGTCCTGGACGGCATGCCGGACCCGTCCGACGACCACGCCCGCGTGCTGGGCGGCGTCGCCGGGGGCGCCGAGGCGACGCTCGACGCGGCGGGCACGGAACTCGGCCGCGACCTGCGCGGCGACGTCACCGCGTTGACCGAACGGCTCGGCCGTGGCGCGCCGTTGACCTCCGACGGCTACCGGCTCACCCCGCAGCTCGCGCTCCGTGCGGTGCTGGTCGGTCTCGCCGACCGCGAGCGCTGGTCCGCACTCGCCGACGCCGTCGCCGCGGCGCGCTCCGGCGACCCGGGCCCCCTGTTCCGGTTCGTCCGCCCGCACGTCGTCGAGGACCAGGTCTCGGCGGCCCGGCTCGACGGCACGATCGCGACCCGGTGCAACGACACCGCGACGCGCCTGCCCGCCGACCGCCTCGCCTCGACCGCCCGCGACCTCGCGCGCGAGCACCCCGTCTTCGGCGCCACGGTGGCCCAGGAGCTCGTGTGGTGCAGTCCGTGGCCCACCCGCTCCGGAGAACGCGGCGCGATCGGCTCCGAGCAGGCCCCGCCCATGGTGGTCGTCAGCACCGAGACCGACCCGGTCACGCCCGGGAAGGGCACGATCCGGGCCGCCGATCAGATGCCGTCGGCCGTGCACGTGGCGTGGAAGGGCGCCGGGCACGGAGCGCTGAGTTCGTCGTGCGTCACCGACGCGGCACGGGCCTTCCTCGTCGACGGCGACGTGCCACGGGACGGCACCCTCTGCCCGGCGTGACCCGTGGCGTCGTGACGGGCCTGCCGGCAGGCGGTCGCCGGCCCATTCGCCGCCGCAACGCCGTTGTCGATCATGCCGAACCCCGGCCACCCGTCACTTGACGGAGGGCATGGGGAATGTTTCGCTGACGCGCGGTGAATCTTCTGTCGTTGCTCTCCGGTCTGACCAAGCACGACCCACACGCCATCATCGCGATCGACGCCGATCCCGTGCAGCCTGCTCACGTGAGCCGCTCAGAACTGTGGCGGCGCACGCTGCAACTGCGCGCGGACCTGGCGACGGCGGGCGTGGGGCGTGGTGACGTCGTCGCCGTGTGCCTGCCGAACTGGTCCGACCTGCTCGGCTGGCAGATCGCGACCGCGTCCCTCGGCGCGTGCGCTCTCGGACTGGACCCTTCGGCCCCGGTCGGCGACCTCGCGGCTGCCGTGACCGACGCGCGACCGCGTGTACTCGCGCTCGACCGGAACGTGCCCGCGGCACTCACCGACCGGCTCCGCGACAGCGGCGCATCGCCCGGCGACCCGCCTCCCGCCGTCGCGGTCGTGCCGGGTCCCTGGTCCGAACCGCCCGTCGATCCGTCGCCGTGGGACCTGGGTGGCGGCGCATGGCAGCCCAGCGCAGCGACCGCAGGCATGCCGATGCCCGCGACCAGCGGCGACGAACCCGCCGTGGCGTTCGCGCCCGGGCTCGCGCGCTACCGCGAGTCGGTCGTCGTGCGGCACGCGACGTCGACGGCGACCGCGCTCGGACTCGGCGACGGCGACCTGGTCGTCTGCACCCGGCCCGCGACTCGGCCCATCGCGTGGTCGTTCGCGCTCGCCGCGCTCGCGGGCGGGGCGACGTACCTGTTCGATCCGCACCTCGACGAGTCCACCCTGCCCGGCGAACTCGTCCGGTTCGGCGCGACCCACCTCGCCACCGACGAGGGAACGGCACTGCGGCTCGCCAAGTCCTGTCACGCCCAGGGCCGCGACGCCGCCGCCTCGCTGCCCGCGCTGCGGTGGGTGGGCATCGCCAACGCCACCACCGCCGACGCCGCGCAGAGCCTCGACGAACTCGGTGTGCCCGCCCGCGGCTTCTACGCACCGGCAGGCGTGCTCGCGCCGTTCGCGGTGTGGGACACCGACCGGCCCACCGCGGACCGCTGGCTCGGCGGCGGACGGCCGGTGTGCAGCGACGTCGACATTCGCGTGACCGACCCCGGCACCGGCGAGGCCGTCCCCGCCGGTGAGACCGGCCTGATCGAGCTGCGCGGCGCGTGCGTGCCCGAAACCCGTGCCGACGCGGACGAGGCCGCGCACTCCGAGTGGTACTCCACCGGCGACCGGGGCGCCCTCACCACTGACGGCGACGTGCGGTTCGACGGCCCCGACCACCACGAGACGTGAGCCCGGCACCGGTCCTCTACGGTTGATCCCGTGCCGCGCCGGACCAAGCTCGTTGTCGGAATCCTGCTTCTCGCGGCGTGCGTCCCGGTGGCCCTGTGGCTGCCGCTCCCGTCCCCGGCCGAGATGCGCGCCTGGGCCGATGAAGCCGGCGCCATGGGCGCCGCGGTGTTCCTGGTCGCCTACGCCGTGTGCACGGTCGCGCCCATCCCCCGCACCGTCTTCAACCTCGCCGCGGGCCTGATGCTCGGGCACGTCGCGGGCGTGGGCGTCGCCATCACCGCCACGATCCTGTCCGGCCTGTGCGGCTTCCTCCTCGCCCGTCTGCTGGGCAGGGAATTCGTCACCCGCCATCTGCACCGCACGCCGGTGCACGCGGTCAACGCCCGCCTGGCCGGCGGCGGTATGCTTGCCGTCGCCTCGCTGCGGCTGATCCCGGTCGTGCCGTTCGCACCGCTGAGCTACTGCTGCGGTGTGTCGTCGATCGCACTTCGGCCGTATCTCGTCGGCACCGCGCTCGGCAGTGTTCCGGGCACGATCGCCGTCGTCGTGCTCGGTGACGCCCTGACCGGCAGTACGCCGCCTGCGCTGCTGGTCTGTTACGCCGTGTTCGCCACGCTCGGCGCGGCGGGCCTGGTGCGGGTCGTCCGAACGGCGGCGCCGGCCGACGGCCGGGTGGCCGACACGGACGCCCGGCCGGACGGCGCAACCGACTAGCCGGCGGACGGTTCGCCTCAGGCGGGCCGGGCCGGGCAGCTACACTCGACACGGGCGCTAGCGGGGTGGCGCACCGGTCCTTCCGAGAACTCGAGCCGTCCCACTCGTAGGCGGCGAGTTCGAGCAGCAGCCGAGCAGTACCCGAGGAGAAGGCGTCATCGACACCGGTCAGTTGGTCGCAGGCCACTATCGCCTCGTAGAGCACGTCGGCAGCGGCGCCATGGGCATCGTGTGGCGCGCCGTCGATGAACGCCTCGAACGGTCGGTCGCCGTCAAGCAGATCCTGACGCAGCCCGGCCTGTCCGAGACCGAGCGCACGACCGTGCGCCAGCGCGCCATGCGCGAGGCGAAGAACGCGGCCCGGTTCCAGCACCCCAACGCCATCGTCGTGTTCGACATCGCCGAGCACGACGGCGACCCGGTACTCGTCATGGAGTACCTGCCGTCGCAGAGCCTGTCGGCGATCCTGGGCGACCGCGGCCCACTGCCGGTTCCCGAGGTGGCACGCATCGGTGAACAGGTCGCGGCCGCGCTGGTCGCCGCCCACCGTGCGGGCATCGTGCACCGCGACATCAAGCCGGGCAACCTGCTGATCGACTCCGCGGGCGTCTGCAAGATCACCGACTTCGGCATCTCGCGGGCCAGCGGCGACCTCACCCTCACGCAGACCGGGCTCATCGGTGGGACACCCGCGTACCTCGCCCCTGAGCTCGCCCGCGGCGCCGACCCCACACCCGCGTCCGACGTGTTCGCCCTCGGCGCGACGCTGTACCACGCGATCGAAGGCCTGCCGCCCTACGGCGACAACACCAACCAGCTCGCACTGCTCTACGCCGCCGCGAACGGCCAGATCAACCCGCCGCAGCACGCCGGACAGGCGACCGCGCTGTTGATGAGCCTGCTGCGCACCGAACCGACCGAACGCCCCACGATGAGCGAGGCGCAGGAGCAGCTCGGCAGGCTGGCGGGTGGCAGCCCGGCGAGCGCTGCGCCGCTCGCGGCGACCGCCGTCTCCCCCGCGGTCTCGGATCACGGCGGAGGCCGCAGGCCCGCCGCGGCGCCGTGGCAGCGCGACAACTCGTCGTCCGGTCCGCATGCGACCGCCACCGGCGCCCCTGCGGCCGCGTCCTCCGGAGCCGCGCCCTCGAACGGTCCGGGCGGTCGTCGGAAGCCACTGCTGCTGGCCGCGGTCGGCGTCGCCGTGCTCGCCCTCACCGCGGTGCTCGTGTTCACGCTCGGCGGGGACGACGAACCCGCCGCGGGCGGGAACCCGTCCCCCACACCGGAGCCGACCTCGTCGTCGGCTCCCCCGTCGTCGAACACGCGGGCCGACGCGAGCGGGCCCGTCGACTGGGGCCAGGCAGGCGCGCTGGTCGGCGAGTTCTACAACGACCCGGACTGGGATCAGCTCACCCGGGACGCGCAGGCGGTGTACGGCTCGGAGGACGAGTTCGACGAGTACTGGGATCAGCACACGCTGCAGAGCTGGTCCGACGCCTCCGCCCCCAACGGCCAGAACGCCGACGGCTCGGTCGACATCCAGGTGCAGCTCGACTTCGGCAACGGCAAGCGGCCCCACACGGTGCGGGTCGTCAACCCCGGCGGCGAACCCAAGCTCGACGGCGAGACCCGCCCGTCGGAACTCGACAGCCGGAACCAGCCGTCGGGCGGCTCGTCACGGTGACGACGGCATGACCGGCGGCGCGCTGGGCAGGCCGTTCGGCATGTCCTACCGTGGGCACCATGCCGGATGACGACACGGCCCGCCGTCGGCGGCTGTTCGACGACGAGCTCGTGGGGCTCGACCCGGACGATCCGGAAGCCCAGGAGTTCGCCGACCACCTGAACCGGATGCAGCGCGCCGAGCCGGCGTTCACCGTCGAAGGATCGCTGCGCGGCGTCGCCGATTTCGCCGAAGGCAGTACCCGCGCGAGCGGCCTGCGCTGGTGGACCGCCGTGGTGATCGTTCTGCTGCTCCTCCTGGGCGTCGTCGTCGGTGCCTGGGACCAGCTGAGCGCCTTCGTCGCACACCTGACGGGGTAATCTGGTGGGTATGGATCCCGCCGCGAACACGACCCCTGCCGAGAACGCTCCCCGCGTCACCAAGTCCGACGACGAATGGCGCGCCGAACTGGGCCCCGAGGCGTACGCGGTGCTGCGCACGTCCGCGACCGAGCGCCCGTTCACCGGCGAGTACACCGACACCACGGCCGAAGGCGTCTACGAATGTCGGGGCTGTGGCGCCGAGCTGTTCCGATCGGCGACGAAGTTCGAGAGCCACTGCGGCTGGCCCTCGTTCTACGACCCGGCCGACTCGGACGCGGTCATCCTGCGCAGGGACACGTCGCTCGGCATGGTGCGCGTCGAGGTGCTGTGCGCCTCGTGTCACGGCCACCTCGGGCACGTCTTCGAAGGCGAGGGCTACGCGACGCCCACCGACCAGCGCTACTGCATCAACTCGGTCGCCCTGCGCCTCGTTCCCGCGGAGTGAACGACGCGGTGCCGTCGGGCCGCCGCTCACCCCGACACCGGGGCTCACGCGCAGCCGGGAACGACCTGGACCTGGCACGGCAGCCCGTGCGCTCTTCCCAGCCGCGCATCCGCGGTGACCAGTGGCAGATCGAGTCGCGCGGCCAGGCTCACGTACAGCCCGTCGTAGAAGCGCACGCGGTCCCGTAGGTCCCAGGCACCCCGGCTCAACGGCCCGGCGTGGGGATAGCGTTCATCCACCACCAGGTCCAGCGCGGCGAGCGCCGCCGACGCGTCCTCGGCCGAGAGCGCTCCCCGCAGCAGATGCTTGCGCAACACGTCGCCTACCTCGGCGTCGACGAGGTGCGGGGCGTGCACCGCGCCGGTGACGAGACGCCTCCCCAGGTCCTCGGCCCGTGATGTGCGCTCGGTCAGCATCACCACCAGGGTCGAGGCGTCCGCCACGACCTCATCCATCATGCTGCGCCGTGTCCCCGTCGGCGGGCCACGGACCCCGGCTGTCGTCCAGATCGGCCAGGGCACTCTCCGCCGTCACACGCGATTCGTCCCGCTCAGCCAACGCCGCGCGCACACGTTCGAATGCCGAACGCTTCCGTGCGACACGTGCCAGGAATCCGGCCTGCTCACGCATGTAGGACTGCAGCGACTTGCCTTCCGCGCTTGCCGCCGCGCGCAGGGCCTCGTACTCCTCGTCCGGAATGTCGCGGATCTGGATGGTCGCCATAGCGCTACTTTAGCGCTACAGCGTGCGGTGCGGCCACCGCGCCGATTCAGGGCAGCGCGTGCACCAGGTCCGCGGGCTCGACGCGCGGGCCCGTGTAGAACGGGATCTCCTCACGCACGTGGCGCCGCGCCTCGGTGCCACGCAGGTGCCGCATGAGGTCGACGATCCGGTGCAGTTCGTCGGCCTCGAACGCGAGGATCCACTCGTAGTCGCCGAGAGCGAAGGCGGGCACGGTGTTGGCGCGCACGTCCGGGTAGTCGCGGGCCTCCTTGCCGTGGTCGGCGAGCATCTTGCGGCGCTCGTCGTCGGGCAGCAGGTACCACTCGTAGGACCGCACGAACGGGTACACGCAGACGTACTTCTTCGGGTCCTCGCCCGCGAGGAACGCCGGGACGTGGCTCTTGTTGAACTCCGCGGGACGGTGCAGCGCGACCTGACTCCACACCGGCGTCGACGCCCGGCCGAGCGGCGTCGTGCGTCGGAACCCGGTGTAGGCCGCCTGCAGCTGCTCGAGCTCCTCGGCGTGCCACCAGATCATGAAGTCGGCGTCCGCGCGCACACCCGCGACGTCGTACACACCCCGGACCACGACTCCCTTGTCGTCGAGCGCGTCGAGGTACTCGGCGGTCGCCCGCGCCGCGGCGTCACGGTCGTCGCCGAGCGTACCGGGCTCGACCCGGAAGACCGACCACATCGTGTAGCGGATCGTGTTGTTCAGTTCGTCGTAGTTCAACCGAGCCATGGCCCTATGATCCCACCGCCACGCGGGCCGCCACGCGGCGGGCCGCGGCGTCCGCCGTGCCGATGCAGGCCGGAATGCCCACACCGTGGAGCGCGGCGCCGGCCACCGCGAGCCCGGGCAGGGCCGACACCGCCTCCTCGATCCGTGCGACCCGGTCGCCGTGCCCGACACCGTACTGCGGCAGACCACCGCCCCAGCGCTGCACGCGGGCCTCGACCGGTTCGGCGGTGATGCCGGTCAGCTCCGCGAGATCCGCACGGACGCGCCGCACGAGTTCGTCGTCGGTGGCGCGCAGTGCGGAGAGGTCACCGAACCGGCCCACCGAGCCACGCAGCAGCACGGGGCCGTCCTGATCGGACTGGTGCGGCCACTTGCGGGCGGAGAAGGTGAACGCCTTGGCGGTGAACCGTCCTCCGTCACGGGTGCGTTCCCCCGCCCCGATCAGCACCCCGGACGAGTCGGGCAGCGCCGTCCCGGGAGGCAGCGCCAGGGCGACCACGGCCACCGACGCGAGCTCGACCTCGCCGTAGGCGGCCGCGGCGGAGGGCGCGACGTCGGCCAGCAGACGTGCCGCGGCCGGTGCCGGCACGGCGAGCACGACGGCGTCGACGTCGAGGTCCGGTGCGGCGGGAGCGTGCGCGGCCGGGACCGCTCCGAAGGTGAGCCGCCACCCGCCGTCCCGGCGGGTCAACGCGCGGACCGGAACACCGAGCCGCACGTCCGCCTCCGCACGGGCGGCGAGTGCGGTGGTCAGTGAGGCGAGCCCACCGGCCAGCGTGCCGAACACCGGCGCCGGATTCGGCGGAGCCGCGGGATCCGGCAGCTGCGCGGCGATCGCGGAGGTGATCGATTCCGCGCCGCCGTCCAGCGCGTGCGCGAGGGCGGGCAGCACGGCACGCAGGCCGAGGCCGTCGGCACCACCCGCGTACACGCCGCCGAGCAGCGGGTCGACGAGCCGGTCCACGACCTCGTCCCCGAGCCGGCTGCGCAGCAGCCCGCCGAGGGACACGTCGGCACCGACCGGTTCGACCGGAGCGAGATTCCGCTCCGCCTCGACCGCGCGGACACCCGCGTCGGACAGCACGTGCGCGACCGCGTCGCCGGCGGCGGGCACACCCATGACGGTGCGTTTCGGCAGGCCCACGGTCACGCCGCCCGCGCGCAGCGACGACGAGGCCCCGGAGGGGTGCCGCAGCCGATCGGTGAGCCCCAGTTCGTGGACCAGGTCGAGCGCCTCCGGCCTGCGCGCCAGGAACGCCTCCGCCCCGACGTCACACGCCTCGCCGCCCACCTCGACCGTGCGCAGCTTCCCGCCGAGGTCGCCGGACGCCTCGCACACGGTGATCGCGGCGTCCGGGCCGAGCAGGGTGCGCAAGCGGTAGGCGGCGGTCAGCCCGGAGACGCCTCCCCCGACGACCGCGACCTTCACCCCGCGCTCCTCACAGACTGTGCACCAGCTCGACCACGCGGGTCAGCACCTCCGGATCGGTGTCCGGCAGCACCCCGTGGCCGAGGTTGAAGACGTGCCCGGCGGCCTCGCGGCCCTCGGTGACGATGCGCCGCACCTCGGCCTCGATCACGGGCCACGACGCCATCAGCAGCGCCGGGTCGAGGTTGCCCTGGACCACCGGCCGGGCCTCGCCCGAGGCCCGCAGCCTGCGGGCGGCCTCGTCCAGCGGCACCCGCCAGTCGACACCGACGACGTCCGCGCCGGCCTCGCGCATCGCGGGCAGCAGCTCGCCCGTGCCGACCCCGAAGTGGATCCGCGGCACGTCGTACTCGGCGACGGCGGACAGCACCCGCGCCGAATGCGGCAGCACGAACTCGCGGTAGTCCCGTTCGGAGAGCGCACCGGCCCACGAGTCGAACAGCTGCACCGCGTCGACGCCGGCTTCGAGCTGAGCCGTCAGGAACGTGGCCGTCACGTCCGCGAGGCGGGAGGCCAGCCGGTGCCACAACTCGGGCTCGGCGTGCATCAGCGCCTTCGTGTGTTCGTGGTTGCGGCTCGGCCCGCCTTCGATGAGATAGGAGGCGAGCGTGAACGGTGCTCCCGCGAACCCGATCAACGGTGTCTCGCCGAGCTCGCGCAGCAACAGGCCGATGCCGTCGGTGATGGGCCGGACCTGCTCGGCCTCGAGCTCCGGGAGCGCGTCGACGTCGACCGCGGTCCGCACCGGATGCGCGACGACGGGTCCCGTGCCGGGCACGATGTCGATGGCCAGCCCCGCCGCGTACAGCGGGACGACGATGTCGCTGAACAGGATCGCGGCGTCGACGCCGTGACGCCGCACCGGCTGCATCGTGATCTCCGCGAGCAGCGCCGGGTCGAAACAGGACTGCAGCATGGGCACGCCCTCGCGCACCGAGCGGTACTCGGGCAGCGACCGCCCGGCCTGGCGCATGAACCACACGGGCGTCCGGGAGGGGGTCCCGCCGCGGGCGGCGACCAGCAGCGGGGCGTCGGGCAGCGCGCGCCGCGCGGCGACCGGGGATCCTGTCCGCGGATCGGGATCGGACGGCGCGGGAACCGACGACGCGGAGAACGAGGCTGTCATCACTGTTCATGGTGCCACGCCCGGATAACCACGCCGCCGTCGGCGCGTCGGACAGCGACCCGCACCACGCGACGGCTTACAGTCTCGGGGTGACCGTGTTGACCCAGGCGCCGGAGGAATTCCGCCAGGCCGTCGCGGCGCTGCAGGCACTGCAGCCGCGACCCGAGGTGAGCCTCGAACCGATCAAGGCTCCGCAACGACTCGCGCCCTGGGCCTACGCACTCAGCTGCGAGACGACCGGACCCGGGGAGGTCGAGGCGTCCGGCAGGCTGGTCCTGCTGCACGATCCCGACGGCCAGGAGACGTGGGACGGCGTGTTCCGCCTCGTGGCCTACGTGCGCGCGGGCATCGACAAGGAACTGGCGACCGATCCGTTCCTCCCGTCGGTCGGCTGGTCCTGGCTCACCGACGCGCTCGAGGCCACCGAGGCCGAGTTCACCGCGCTCGGCGGCACCGTCACCGAGACGTCGTCGGCCCGTTTCGGCGAGATCTCGGGCCCGTCGCGCACCGACGACCTCGAACTGCGTGCGTCGTGGACCCCGCTGACGCCCGAGCTCGGTCCCCACGGGGACGCCTTCTGCCAGCTGATGGCGAGTTACGCGGGCCTGCCGCCCGTCGGCGTCACGATGTTCGGCCAGCGCCGCACGTCCTGACCGCTCCGCACCACCACTGCCCGTCCCCCGACCGGCGGCACCCTCCGAAGGTCGGGTCCTCCGCCGAACGTGCACCCGCCGCGGGACCGCTCACCGACCGGTCGCGGCCACCCGAACGCGTCCTCGTAATCGTGTCGGCATACTGGTCACGGGCAGCTGCACACGGCACATGCACGCCCAGTGTGCGCACCACAACCCGGCGTTATCGCCCGCGGACCCGGGCCCGTTACAGCTTTCGCAAGGATTAATCCCATCGCGCTACAACGGAGCCCCCGAAGTGCAATCCGATCGGGATAGATACCCATTTGATGCCCCCACTACCCCACTCAGGCGGCTACAGTACCTGTCGACGACACCACTTTCGGTCTAAAGCTGGCGCGGCTGAACGGCCGAAAGTCCCGGTGCCGGTCGGGGGGCACGACCGACTCCAGGGAGGTAGTGACGTGGCTGCCGTCGGCTTTTCTCAGGCCGTTCGATCCACGCCAGCCGGCGCCTTGCCGGCGAGCATGGTTCCGCATCCGCGGGAAGAGTTGTTTTCCGTGATGGTGGTCGATGACCACCCGTTGTTGAGGGAGGCGATCGCCGGACGTCTTGCCCAGATGGGCGCAGGCACGGTGCACGAGGCCGCCACGGTGGCCGAGGCCAGGGCGCGCGCGACGGCCACGGGGCCGTGCGACCTCGCCATCCTGGATCTCGGCCTGCCGGACGGCAGCGGCATCGAGCTGGTCACCGAGCTGCGCAGCAACGGCTGGCCCCGTGTCGTGGTCCTGGCGTCGTCGGACGACCCGTACGCGGTCCGTTCGGCGTTCCAGGCCGGGGCGCAGGCCTACCTGCTCAAGTCCGCGTCGCCGGTGGTCGTCACCGACGGCGTGCGCCGGGTGCTCGACGGCGGCGTGTACGCCGACCCGAGCGTGGCACCGGTGCTGGCCACCGGAACCCGCGTTCCCGGCACGGACAACACCCCGCGCGAGCTCTCGGCGCGCGAGGTGGAGGTTCTGCAGCTCGTGGCGGACGGACAGTCCAACAAGGAGATCGGTGACGAGCTCAGCCTCTCCGCGCTCACGGTGAAGTCCCACCTGTCGCGGATCGGCCGCAAGCTCGGCACCGGCGACCGGGCCCAGATGGTGGCGCTGGCCATGCGTGCCGGCGTCATCCGCTAGCGCCGACCTCATCCCTACGGGACGGGCTCGCCGGGGGCAGGCGGCCCGTCCCGTAGGGTTGACACCCGTGCACAACGCAGAACACGCCTCCCCCGCGGCCGCCGCGACCGATGCGCCGGACGGCGGGGAGGCTGCTGCGCCGGAGTTGCTGACCCGGCCCGTCGAGGGCACTCCTCCGGTCATCGAGGACGCCGAGGCACTTCGCGAGGCCTGCGATCGGTTGGCCGCCGGCACCGGCCCCGTGGCCATCGACACCGAGCGCGCGTCGGGCTACCGCTACTGGCCCAAGGCGTACCTCGTGCAGATCCGTCGTCAGGGAGCGGGCACCGTGCTCGTCGACCCGATCCCGCTCGCCGACGAGCTGGCGCCGCTGGCAACCGCACTCGGTGACGCCGAGTGGGTGCTGCACGCCGCGTCTCAGGACCTGCCGTGCCTGGCCGAACTGGGCCTCCACCCCGCCTCCCTGTTCGACACCGAACTCGCGGGCAGGCTCGCGGGCCACGAACGCGTCGCGCTCGGCACCCTCGTGGAGAAGCTGCTCGGCTACACCCTGGAGAAGGGCCACAGCGCCGCCGACTGGTCGCGACGCCCACTGCCCGACGAGTGGCTGGACTACGCCGCACTCGACGTCGAACTCCTCGTGCCACTCCGTGACACCCTCGAGGCCGAGCTGACGGCCCAGGGCAAGCTCGAGTGGGCCAGGCAGGAGTTCGAGGCCGTGCGCACCGCACCGGCGGCGCCACCGCGTGCCGAACCGTGGCGGCGCACCTCGGGCGTGCACAAGGTCCGGACCCCGCGCGGGCTCGCCGCCGTCCGCGCACTCTGGGAGGCGCGGGACGAGATGGCGCGCAAGCGCGACCGCGCGCCGTCCCGGGTGCTGCCCGACAGCGCGATCATCAACGCCGTGCTCGCTGATCCGTCCACGCCGCAGCAGCTGCAGGCGCTGCCGGTCTTCGGTGGCCGAGTGCAGCGCCGCTACAGCGCCCACTGGCTTCGCCGGCTGGAGGCCGCGAGGGAGCTGCCCGCCGAGGAACTCCCGAGCACGTCGACGGGTGGCGACGGACCGCCGCCCGCCAACCGCTGGGGCGACAAGGACCCGGACGCCGCCGCCCGACTGGCCGCCGCCCGCACGGCGCTGACGAAAATCGCCGAGTCGCACACGCTGCCGGTGGAGAACGTCCTGTTGCCCGACCTGCTGCGCCGCACCTGCTGGACTCCGCCCGAGGACCCCTCCCCCGAGGGCGTCGCCGCGGCGCTCGCCGACGGCGGGGCGCGGCCGTGGCAGGTCGACCTCGTCGCCGACGCGCTGAGCACCGCGCTGCACGCCACGGCCTGAGCACGGGACCGGCTCACGGCGCCCTCTCCGCCGTCCGGCGGCGCACGTCTCCGGCCGAGCTCGGCGCCGGTCACGAGGTGTACCCGAAAGCGGCGACACCTGCCCACTCGGTGGAGTGACACACGGTGGGCGAGGCCACCCTGCGAAGCACCCGGACGCGCGACTACTATCGCGGTTACCGGCTGGTAACAACGCTGTACGGGCCGGTATCCGAGTTTCCGACACCGCGAACATCACCTCCGAAGGAGCACCCGTGTCCGCACCCGCGCGCACCGTGGCCTTCGTCGACGGGTTGCGAACCCCGTTCGGCAAGGCAGGCGACAAGGGCATCTACGCCAACACACGGGCCGACGATCTCGTCGTCAAGGTCATCCGCGAACTGCTGCGCCGTCACCCGGAGCTGCCGCCCGAGCGGATCGACGACGTCGCCGTCGCCGCCACGACCCAGACCGGTGACCAGGGCCTGACCATCGGCCGGACGGCCGCGCTGCTGGCGGGCCTGCCGAAGTCCGTTCCCGGTTTCGCCATCGACCGCATGTGCGCGGGCGCCATGACGGCCGTGACCTCGGTCGCGGGCGGCATCGCGTTCGGCGCCTACGACGTGGCCTTCGCGGGCGGCGTCGAGCACATGGGCAGGCACCCGATGGGCGAAGGCGTGGACCCGAACCCGCGGTTCCTGTCCGACAAGCTGGTCGACCCGTCCGCCCTGGTCATGGGCCAGACGGCGGAGAACGTCCACGACCGCTACCCGGCGATCACCAAGGAGCGCTGCGACGCCTTCGCCGTCCGCAGCCAGGAACGCTTCGCCGACGCCGTGAAGACGGGCAAGATCGGCCCGGAGCTGGTGCCGGTCGCCACGCGGCACCCCGAGCTGGGCTGGGACCTCGTCACGGAGGACGAGCCTCCCCGCCCCGGAACCACGATGGAGAACCTCGCGGGCCTGAAGACGCCGTTCCGCCCGCACGGCCGGGTCACCGCGGGCAACGCGGCGGGCCTCAACGACGGCGCGACCGGCGCGCTGCTCGCCGGTGAGGACACGGCGCGGGAGCTGGGCCTGCCCGTGGGCATGCGCCTGGTGGGCTACTCGTTCGCCGGTGTCGAGCCGGAGGTGATGGGTGTCGGCCCCGTGCCTGCGACCGAGAAGGCTCTGACGCGCGCCGGACTGTCCATCTCGGACATCGACCTGTTCGAGATCAACGAGGCGTTCGCCGTGCAGGTCCTGGCCTTCCTCGACCACTTCGGCATCGCCGAGGACGACACCCGCGTCAACGCCTGGGGCGGCGCGATCGCCTGCGGCCACCCGCTCGCCTCGTCCGGCGTCCGGCTGATGACCCAGCTCTCGCGCCGGTTCGCCGAGCGCCCCGACGTGCGCTACGGCATGACGACGATGTGCATCGGTATCGGCATGGGCGGCACCGTCATCTGGGAGAACCCCCACTGGGAGGGCAACAAGTGATCACCGCAGAACAGGCACAGAGCGCATTCCCCGACGAGGTCGTCACCCGTGCGGTGACGCGCGTCGTGACCGTACCCGGCCTCGACAAGCCGGTCGCCCTCATCACGATCGACAACGGCCACGACCACACGCGGCCGTCGACGTTCGGCCCCCAGAGCCTGGTGAGCCTGAACGCGGCGTTCGACGAGGCCGTCGCCGCCGACCCTGCCGCCATCGCCGTCACCGGCAAACCGTTCGTGTTCGCCGTCGGCGCCGACCTGTCCGGTGTGGAGCAGATCTCCGATCCGGAGCTGGCGCGGCAGATCGCGCAGACCGGCCACGACGTGTTCCGCAGGTTCACCGAGTCGGAGATCCCGACGTTCGCGTTCGTCAACGGCGCCGTGATGGGCGGCGGACTCGAACTCGCACTGTCGTGTCACTACCGCACGATGGCCGACAACGTGGCCGCGATCGCGCTGCCCGAGGTGTTCCTCGGGCTGTTCCCGGGCTGGGGCGGTACGCAGTTGCTGCCGAACCTGATCGGCCCGGCCGCCGCGGTGACGGTGATCGTCGAGAACGCGTTGAACCAGAACAAGATGCTCAAGCCGACGCAGGCCGCGGAGCTGGGCATCACCGACGAGCTGCTGCCGTCGGCGGACTACCTGGAGCAGTCGCTGCTGTGGCTGGTGAAGGTCGTCCGCGGTGAGGTCACGCCCGCCCGTCGCGAGATCGACCGCGGCGGCGAGTGGGACGCCGCCATGGGCAGGGCGAAGGCCGTGGTGTCCGGCAAGACCAAGGGCGCCTCGCCGGGCGCGGAGAAGGCGCTGGAACTCCTGGAACTCGCGCGCACCGCCGACCGGGACGCCGGCTACGCCGCCGAGACCGAGGCACTGGCCGAGCTGCTGATGTCCGATCCGCTGCGGTCCGGGCTGTACTCGTTCGACCTCGTCAACAAGCGGGCCAAGAAGCCTGCGGGCGCGCCGGACAAGTCGCTCGCCCGGCAGGTCGGCAAGGTCGGCATCGTCGGCGCGGGCCTGATGGCCAGCCAGCTGGCGCTGCTGTTCGTGCGCAGGCTCAAGGTGCCGGTCGTGCTCACCGACGTCGACCAGGAGCGGGTCGACAAGGGCGTGTCCTATGTGCACGGCGAGATCGACAAACTGCTCGAGAAGAAGCGCATCGGTCCCGACGAGGCCAACCGGCTGCGCGCGCTCGTGTCCGGTTCGCTGGACAAGGCGGCGTTCGCCGACGCGGGCTTCGTCATCGAGGCGGTGTTCGAGGACCTGGGCGTGAAGCGGAAGGTCTTCGCCGAGGTCGAGCAGCACGTGAGCCCCGAGTGCGTGCTGGCGACCAACACGTCGTCGCTGTCGATCACGGCGATGGCCTCCGAGCTGCAGCACCCCGAGCGGGTCGTCGGCTTCCACTTCTTCAACCCGGTGGCGGTGCTGCCGCTGCTGGAGATCGTCCGCGGGGAGCGCACCGACGACGAGACGTTGGCGACGGCGTTCTCGGTGGGCAAGCAGCTGAAGAAGTCGAGCGTGCTCGTCAAGGACGCCCCGGCGTTCGTGGTGAACAGGGTGCTGACCCGTTTCCTGGGCGAGGTGCTGGCCACAGTGGACGAGGGCACGCCGTTCGACGTGGCCGACTCCGCACTCGACCCGCTCGGCCTGCCGATGTCGCCGATGACGCTGCTGCAGCTGGTCGGCCCGCCGGTGGCGCTGCACGTGGCCGAGACGATGCACGAGGCCTTCCCCGAGCGCTACGGCGTGAGCGAGAATCTGAAGCGGTTCGTCGAGGCTGGCAAGTCCGCGGTCTGGCAGTACGACGACTCGGGCAACCCGGCGATCGACCCCGAGGTCGCCGAGCTGTGGCAGCAGGGTGACGCGCCGTCGACGGCCGAGCAGGTGCGTGAGCGCGCCCTGGCCGCGCTGGCCGAGGAGATCCGCATCATGCTCGACGAGGGTGTCGTCGCCGAGGCCCACGACATCGACCTGTGCATGATCCTCGGCGCGGGCTGGCCGTTCTGGCTGGGCGGCATCACGCCGTACCTCGACCGCGCGGGCGTGTCGGAGAAGGTCGCGGGCAAGCCCTTCCTGGCTCCAGGCGTGGCGTCGGTTCCCCCGGCGTGAGGTGACGGCCGTGGCTGGGCCCGGGAGCGCACACTCCCGGGCCCAGCCGTATGGGTCGTTATACGGCGATCAGTCGCCGGTGTCCTGCAGCTGTGCCCAGGCACGCTCGGCCTGCCTGCGCCAGCCGTTCCCGTCGCCGGGGGCGGCCTGTTCCATGGCGCGGAAGAACCGCTCCTTCGACAGCTGCGACACGGGAAGCTGCAGCTCCCCGACCCGGTCGGCATACGCACCGTGCTCACGCGGGAAGTCGCCGAGGCCCTCGCGGTAGCAGAAGGCGATACCGTCGGCGTCGCCGTCGAGACCGCCGCCGCGGTTCATGCTCTGACTCTCCGGCCGCGCGGTCTCCCCCGGCAGGTCGCGCCCCGTGGGCATGCGAATGCCGAACCGCTCACGCGTCTCGTGCTCGACGGCACCGACCAGCCGGTCGCCGAGCCCCAGACTCTCACCGAGCCGGTCCCCGACGTACCGGGTCAGGTACTGCGCGGCCGCGTCCTCACGGCCGGCGTCGTAGTGACGGGCGGCCTTCGCCACGACACGGTCCTGTTCGGACACGAGACCGCGTTCGAATTTCTCGATCTCCGCGGTCACCGGCTCGTAGAACGCCTCCGGGTGCTCACACGTGTGATACATCAACCGCTTGAACGTCCTGGTGGCGTACTCGGTCGCCTCGAGCGGAGCGTAGTCGGCCGCGACGTGCGTCGACGCCGTGCCGCTGGTCAGGTACCGATGCTGCTTGAACTCCGGTGGCACGTCCTCGGCTCCGATGTAGACCGGCACGTACGGTGTCGTGACCGCGCCGGTGACGGCGGTCCACAGCGCGTTGAGGTTCCCGTTGTCCCTGCCGGACAACCGCGCGACCTGTCCGTATCCGGAACGGTCGTGCGACCACCTCGGATCCCGCACGTAGGCGAGCATGTCCTCCAGGGACACCGGCGCGAGCCCGTCGGCCAGCTCGGCTTCCAGCTCCCCCTGCACGTTCGCGCCCCACGGGTGGGTCGGGCTCACCTCGCGCTCGTTGGGCCGCCAACCGCCGTAGACGGCCTGCGGGTCGAAGGTGTCGCGGCCTGCCGGGTCGAACCAACCCTGCTCCACCGCGTAGTCGATGAAGTGGTCGGAGGCGAGGAACTCGTCGGGACGGTCCTGATAGTCCAGGGGCAGCGGCTCCAGGTAGCCGGGGAAGGAGACGCGGGTTTCGTCCGGGCCGAGCCGCTCTGCGGCCCACAGCCCCTGGCTGCCGCCATAGTTGACGAGCACCCAGCCTTCGTTCTCATCGGCGAACAGGTGCGAGTTGCCGCCGTAGGTGGAATAGCCGTACCGGTCGATGAGACCGCCGACGATCTCGACGGCCTCGCGCGCGCTCGTGGCGCGTTCCATGGCTATACGCGAGAGGTCACTGTAGTTCGGACCGGTCTGCACCGCATCGGTCTTGCCCAGCAACCGGTCGCTCGTCGGCGACCAGACGTCGCGGGCCGCGACACCGTGCTCGTTGAGCCCGCCGTTGGTCAGCGGGGCCGGGAAGCCTTCGAACTCGGAGTAGTTCGACGAGATGTACTTGGCAGTCCGGCGTGCCTGCGGGATCTCGGTCAGTTCGCCCGGGTACCCGGCGCGGTCGGTCACGCCGACCGTCGTGGTCGCGTCGTCGGGGAACTCTCGACTCGGCACGATCTCGAGCCAGTGACTGGACGGCTCGTGACCGAACCCGCCGAGCAGCGTCGCACCGTCCTCGGTGAGATTCTTGCCGACGTAGAAGGCGATGCTCTTCGTCGGCGCGTCGGGCCGCAGCACGCTGTCACCGTTCGCGCCCGCAACGGTGTCACCGCCACGGGCGGAGTCACCGGGGCCTGCGGCGGCGCCGGGGACGACGAGCAGGCCCGCTGCCACGAGCAGGCCGAGCGCCGCACCGGAGCCGCGCCTCCACGCTCGGCGATGCCTCGTTCTGGGGATTCGCACGGCGTTCCTTCCTCTCGGGGATCAATCGAGAAGAAGGTTAGCGACGGTAACGATCTGGGTGGAAGTAGTGGTACGTACGTGTGATTCTTCGCCGATCGGACACGGAGTTCGGCTACGCCGCCGCGGGCAGGCGGACGGTGACGGCCAGGCCGCCGCCCACGACCGGTTCGGCGGAGACCGACCCCTCGTGCGCCTCCGCGGCCGCCCGCACGATCGACAGGCCGAGGCCCGCACCGTGCCGCGCCGTCCTGGCCACGCCCGCGCGACGGAACGGTTCGAACAGTCCCGCCACCGTTTCCGGATCCAGCAGCTGCCCGGACGAGCGCACCGTCAGCGTCGTCCACCGGTCCCCTGCGGTGGTGGTGACCTCGATCCAACCGGCGTCGACGTTGTGGCGCACGGCGTTCTCCAGCAGGTTTCCCGCCACGCGTTCCAGCAGCGCCCCGTCGCCGGTCGTCAACGCCGGGGCCAGCCGTAGGTCGACGTTCAGCTCGCGGCGCCGTGCGTCGGGTTCGACGACCTGCCACGCCCGGCCCGCGACGTCGGCCACGTTGACCCGCTCGGTCAGTGCGATCCCGGCACCGTCGGTGCGGGCGAGCAGCAGCAGCGACGTCACGAGCCGTTCGGCACGTTCGGTGGCGTCGCGCACGACGCCGGCCATGCGGCGCAGTTCGGCCTCGTCGGCATCCTCGTCGGGCAGCGTGACATCGAGTTCCGTGCGGATGACGGCCAGTGGCGTGCGCAGCTCGTGGCTCGCGTTGGCCACGAACTGCCGCTGCGTGTCGAACGCCGACTGAAGCCGGTCCAGCATCGCGTCGATCGTGCGCGCCAACTCGGCGAGTTCGTCCCGTGTGGACACGTCGCCGATGCGCTCCCCCATCGACTCGCCGGAGAGCCGCTGCGCCGTGCCCGTGATGTCCCGGAGCGGCTGCAACACCCGCGAGGTGAACGTCCACGCGAGAATGCCCGCCGCGGCGACCACGAAGCAGAACGCGATGCCCCCGGCGACCACGACCCGTTCGCGCGCCGCGTCGCGCAGGTGCTCGGCCAGGTCCTCGGCCTTGACGTGCACGCCGTCGACCTCGACGACCGTTCCCGGCGGCAGCTGCGGCACGCCGCCCACCGCGTCGCCGACGAGCGTCCAGGCCAGCCACAGCAGCAGCGCGCTGACGGCCGCGACGAGCGCCGTCGCGAGAATGGTGATGCGGGCGCGCAGGCTGCGCGCCGGAATACCCGTACGCCGGATCACTTACGTCAGGGAACCGGACTCCGAGGATCCGCGCGCACCCGGGGTACCGCCGGCCTCCTCCGCGGCGTCCTCCGTGGACCCCGCGCCGGGCACGCGGTAGCCCGAGCCGACGACCGTCTCGATCACACCGGGTTCGCCGAGCTTCTTCCGCAGGGTCATCACGGTGACGCGCACCGTCGTGGTGAACGGGTCGGCGTTCTCGTCCCACACGCGTTCGAGCAGGTCCTCACTGCTGACGACGGCACCGCCCGCGGACAACAGCACCTCGAGGACGCCGAACTCCTTGCGGGTCAGGTCCACGGGCTCGCCGCCGCGATGCACCGTCCGGCGCGACGGGTCGAGCTCGATGTCGCCCGCGGTCAGCACCGGCGGTGCGGCGGGCGTGGCACGCCTGCCCAGCGCCCTGACGCGCGCCACCAGCTCGGGAAACGCGAACGGCTTCGCCACGTAGTCGTCGGCGCCGAGTGAGAGCCCTTCGACCCGCTCGGAGACCGCGGTGCTGGCCGTCAGCATCAGCACCCTGGTCAGCTCGCCGGAACGCACGATCTCGCGGCACAGTTCGTCGCCCGGCATCCCGGGCAGGTCGCGGTCGAGCACCACGACGTCGTACCGCGTCACCGACGCCTTCTCGTGTCCGTCGTCGCCGTCCAGCGCGACGTCCACGGCCATACCTTCGCGACGCAGACCCCGTGCGATCGCCTCCGCGAGCGGGGCCTCGTCCTCAACTACCAACACGCGCACGTCACCCACGGTGACACAGAAAGCTGAGAAGCACCTATGTGAACCCGCTGTTCGCATCGGCCCCGGGGCCCTCAGGATGTGTCCCAGCGCAGCGCGAACCACAGTCGCATCCGGACGTCCGGGTCGGTCAGATCGAGCCCGAGCGCGCGTTCGGCCTGCCGGATCCGGTGCCGCACGCTGTTGCGGTGCACGCCGAGTGCCGCCGCCGTCCGATCCCAGCCGCCGTGGCATGCCAACCAGGTGTGCAGGGTGTCGAGCAGGGAACCGGCACCGCGGTCGCGCAGCGGCGCAAGCAGCCGGCGTGCGAACTCGGCCGCGGCCTCGTGCGACACGACACCGGCGAGCCCGTCCTCAACACCTGCCTCGCCGCCGGCGACGACCGGCTCCCCACGCGCCCGAGCCCTCGCGAGCAGCGACGCCACCTCCGCATCGGCGTGCGGGAGCCGGTCGGCGGGCAGCGGGCCGGTCACGGCGACGAGCCAGCCGCCCGCCCCGAGCGCGTCGAGGACGTCGCGGCCGGGTACGACGGTGCAGACGGCCGTGAACCGCCGTCCCTCCAGCCGCACGAGCGGGGTCGCGAGCCCGGCCCGTAACCGGCCGAGTTCGATGTCCACAGCCTCCTCCCCGCCGCCGTCGGCGGCCCCCTGCAGGCGTTCCCCGGCCACGATGCGGTAGTCGCCGGACGGAAGCAGACCGGTCAGCACATCCGTGGGCGTCGCTCCGCGCAGCAGCGCGGTGACCGCGGCCCCGAGCCTGCCCGCGCCGGCCCCGGCCCCGGTGGCGATGCCGAGCAACGCTGCCCCGGCGGCCATGATCGCCCGGTCGGTGGTGGAGAGCCGGGCCGCACGTCCCACCACGAGCAGGTACGGAGCGCTGGCCTGCGGCGAGACCGGCTGTGCCACGACCACCGTGCCGTCGGCAAGCTCCGTAGTCGCACTGCGGATACCCTGGCCCGCCCGGAGCCGGGCAAGCATGTCCCGCACCCGGCGCGGCAGCGGCCGCGGCGCCCGGCGTTCGGCGACGGGCTCGTCGGTGGCGCCGACCAGTGCCACCCACGCCGAGAGCCTGCCGGCGAGCTCCCTGGTGACCTCCCCCAGTTCGCCCGTCGCGGCCCTGGTCAGCGCCTCACGGGCCTCGTCGACGCGATGTTGCTCGTGCCTGCGCGCCTCGTCGAGGGTGAGCGAGACGGCGCGGCTGACCGCGATGAACGGCGTCTGCGGTGGCACGACCAGCAACGGCAGGCGGTGGCGGGCGCAGGCGTGCCGCAACCGGGGCGGGAGCGAGGAATGCAGCGGCGGGGTCACCCCGAATCCGAGCGCGGTGACACCCGCTCCGGCGATACCCCGCACGTAGGCGTCGACGGCCTCCCGGCCCGGCGCCAGGTTGACGCCCGCACTCAACAACAACTCCTGGCCCGTCAGGTACGGCGCGGGATCGTGCAGCTCGCTGACGTGTGCCCAGCGCACGGGTTCGTCGAGGGCACCGGGAGGCACCGTCTCGGGCACCAGCTCGAGTGCCAGTTCCGAGTGCTCGGCGACCGCTCGTAACGGCACCGACACATCGTTGTTCACATCATCCATGATTGGCCGCCTTTTGGGATGGATCATCCCATTCAATCACTCTCGGCGCAGGCCTACGGTTGCCGAAATCCGACGAGAAGGAGGCAGCTGTGGCCGGTGACTACACGGTGATCGCGCTCTACATCGCCACCATGATCGGGATCGGCTGGTACAGCCTGCGCCTGGCGAGAACACGTAACGACTACCTCGTCGCCGGGCGCAGGCTCGGCGGGTTCATGTACGCGGGCACGATGTCGGCCGTCGTGTTGGGCGGGGCCTCCACGATCGGCGGCGTCGGGTTGGGCTACACCCACGGCGTCTCGGGTGCCTGGCTCGTGCTCACCATCGGCCTGGGCATCCTCGTGCTGCACGCGGTGTTCGCCAGACGGCTCGTGCGCCTGCGCATCACCACGGTCTCGGAGCTGCTCGACCTCCGCTACGGCGGCAGAACGAGCGCCATCTCCGGCGTGGTGATGTGGGGCTACACGCTGATGCTGACCGTGACGTCGACGCTGGCGTTCGCGACGATCTTCAGTGTCCTTTACGGACTGCCCACCGCGGTGTCGGTGGTGATCGGCGGTGGCATCGTCGTCACCTACGCGGCGCTGGGCGGCATGTGGTCGATCACGCTCACCGATCTTGCGCAGTTCCTCGTCATGACCGTCGGATTCCTCCTGATCCTGCTGCCGGTCGCCCTCGGCGAGACCGGCGGATTCGCGGGGTTGTCGGAGAAGCTGGACGCGAGCTTCTTCTCGTTCGGCTCCATCGGTGCCGGCACGATCGTCACCTACGTGCTGATCTACGGGTTCGGACTGCTCATCGGCCAGGACATCTGGCAGCGCGTGTTCACCGCGCGCAGCCCACGTGTGTCCACCTACGGTGGCATCGGAGCCGCGGTGTACTGCGCGCTGTACGCGCTGGCGGGTGCAGTCATCGGCATGGCCGCGAAGTCGCTGTACCCCGACCTCGACAACGCGGACGACGCGTTCGCCACGAACGTGCGCGACCTGCTGCCGTCCGGTCTGCGGGGGCTCGTGCTGGCCGCAGCACTGTCGGCACTCATGTCGACGGCGAGCGGTGCGCTCATCGCGTGTTCCACGGTCAGCACCAACGACATCCTGCCAAGGCTGCTGCGCCGCGAGCTCCGCGGCGGTGTGGGTGCCAACCGGATCACCACCCTCGTGCTGGGCCTGGTCGCCATCGCCATGGCGATGATCGTCACCGACGTCGTCGCGGCCCTGACTGTGGCCTACAACATCCTGGTCGGAGGCCTGCTCGTGGCGATCCTCGGCGGGCTGCTGTGGCGGCGCGGCACGCGTGCGGGCGCGCTCGCCTCGATGATCACCGGTTCCGTCGTCGTGGTCGTGTCCATGATCACCGAGGGACTGCTGGCCAACGAGCCGATCTACTACGGACTGGGCGCGAGCCTGGTCGTCTACGTCGTGGTCGGTCTGGCCACGCCCCGCACGCCCGAGTCCGTGATGGCCGCGTGGGACCGGCGTGTCTCGGGCGCCGAACCGGAACCGGAGACCGCAGGCCGGGACTCGTGAGTGCCCGCGGGACGCTCACGAGCAGCTCATCGAGAACAAGGAGTGCGTGTTTTGCCTGTACCACCCGTTGACTCGTCGCAGGTACCGCGGTTCGCGGGCTTCGCGACCTTCGCCAGACTGCCCCGCCTCGACGAGGTGTCGCGCGCCGACATCGCCGTCGTCGGGGTCCCGTTCGACGCCGGTGTGTCGTACCGGCCCGGCGCGCGGTTCGGGCCCGCGGGCGTCCGGGAGGCGAGCAGGCTCCTCCGGCCGTACCACCCGGGGCTCGACGTCTCGCCGTTCGCGTCGCGGCAGGTGGCCGACGCGGGCGACATCGCGCTGAACCCGTTCGACATCGGCGAGGCCATCGCGACGCTGCAGGACGCCGCGCGCGACTTCGGCCGCGGCGGCACCCGGTTGGTGACCGTGGGCGGCGACCACACGATCGCGTTGCCGCTGCTGCGTGCGGCCGCCGCCGAGCACGGACCCGTCGCGCTGCTGCACTTCGACGCCCACCTGGACACATGGGACACGTACTTCGGCGAGCCGTACACCCACGGCACACCGTTCCGCCGCGCGTCCGAGGAGGGCGTGCTCGACACGAGCGCACTGTGCCACGTCGGCACCCGCGGGCCGCTGTACGGCAAGGCGGACCTCAGCGAGGACGAACGTCTCGGCTTCGGCATCGTGACGTCGGCGGACGTGCTGCACCGCGGCGTGCCGGAGACGGTGGCCGCACTGCGCGAACGCATCGGCGACCGGCCGCTGTACGTCTCGGTCGACATCGACGTGCTCGACCCCGCGCACGCACCGGGCACCGGAACCCCGGAGGCGGGCGGCATGACCAGCCGCGAGCTGCTGGAGATCCTGCGAGGCCTGCGGGATCTCCACCTGGTGGGTGCGGACGTCGTCGAGGTCGCACCGGCCTACGACCACGCCGAGATCACGGCGATCGCCGCCTCGCACGTGGCCTACGATCTCGTGAGCCTGCTCGCGCTGTGCGAGGAACCGGCATGACACGCATCGGCGGTGACCTCGTCGTCGAGACTCTCCGGGCGCTCGGCATGGACACGGTGTTCGGACTGCCCGGCCAGCACGCGCTCGGCATCTTCGACGCGTTGCGCCGCGCGCCCGACCTGCGCGTCGTCGGTGCCCGGGTCGAGAACAACCTCGCGTTCGCCGCGGACGGGCACGCGCGCGTGACCGGTCGGGTCACCCCCATGGTCGTGTCCACGGGCCCGGGCGCGCTGCTGACGCTGTCGTCGCTGCAGGAGTCTCGGGCGGCCTCGGTGCCGGTACTGGGCATCGGCAGCCAGGTGCCGCTCGCCGGGATGGACGGCGGCCACCACGGGTACCTGCACGAGCTGCCCGACCAGCAGGCCTCGTTCCGCGGGATCGTCAAGTCGGTGCACGTCGCGCGCACCGCGTCACAGATTCCCTCGGCGCTGCGGGAGGCGTGGGCCTCGGCGGCCACCGCGCCGCGGGGTCCGGTGTGGGTGGAGATCCCCCAGGACGTCCTCATGGCACCCGCGGAGTTGCCGCCGGTCACGACGGCGGGTGTGCGTGTGCCGGAGCTCGAGCCCTCACCGGAGCTGCTCGACACCGCCGCGGAGCTGCTGGCGGCCGCGACCGACCCGGTGATCCTCGCGGGCGGGGGTGTCGTGCGCGCGGAGGCCCACGAGGACCTGCGCGCGCTCGCGGAGGCACTGCGGGCACCGGTGCTCACGACGTTCGGCGGCAAGGGCGCGTTCGGCTGGCAGCACCCGTTGTCCGGGCAGTCGTGGCTGGAGGACCGCCATGCCACGGAGTTCCTGGAGAGCGCGGACGTGCTGCTCGTCGTCGGTTCCGGCCTCGGTGAGCTGTCCAGCAACTATCACACGCTCGCCCCGCGCGGACGGATCGTGCAGGTCGAGGCCGATGCGGGCACACTCGGCGCCAACCACCCGGTGCTCGGCATCCACGGCGACGCGCGGGCGGCGCTGGTGGGCCTTGCCGCACGCGTGCCCCGCCGGGAACCCGACGGCCGCGCCGAGGCCGCCGTCACCGATCTCGTCGCACGGGTCCGGGAACGCCTCGACGGCCAGGACCTCGCACGGGAACGACAGGTGCTCGCGGACGTCCGGGCGGCAGTGGCCGGGGCGGGCGAGGACACGCCGAGCTTCTGGGACATGACGATTCTCGGCTATTGGGCCTGGTCGGCGTGGAACCCGGACGGCGCGCCGATCCACACGGCCCAGGGCGCGGGTGGGCTGGGTTTCGGCCTTCCCGCGGCGCTCGGCGCCGCGGCCGCGACGGGTGGTCCGGTCCTGGCGGTCTCCGGCGACGGCGGCGCCATGTACGGCGTGGCCGAGTTGGCCACGGCCGCCCAGCACGGCCTCGACGTGACGTGGCTCGTCGTCGACGACGGCGGCTACGGCATCCTCCGCGAGTACCAGACCGGCGCGTTCGGTGAGACGACCGCGACCGAGCTCGCCCGTCCCGACTTCGCCGCGCTGGCACGCTCGTTCGGCGTTCCCGCAACGGTGTCCACCGTGGACACACTCCGCGACGACCTGACCGAGGCGCTGCGCTCGCCGGGGCCACGGGTCGTGGTGCTGCCGGCGGTACTGCGCCTGTTCGAACCGACCCACCTGGAGTCCTGACGTGCTCACCAACTTCGTCGCGGGCGAACGCACCGCGGGTCACGACGCGACACTCGACCTCGTCGATCCCGGCACCGGCGAGGTCAGCGGCCACACCGTGAACTCGGACGCCGCGGCCGTCGACGTCGCCATGACGGCCGCGGCCACGGCATTCCGCACGTGGCGCCGCACCACACCTGCCGAACGCCAGCGAGCCCTCCTCGCCCTGGCCGACGCACTCGAAACGCGGGCAGGGGAGTTCGCCGACGCGGAGGTTCGCGAGACGGGTAAGCCACGTGCCGTGGTGCTCGACGAGGAGATCCCCGAGTCGGTGAGCGCGCTGCGGTTCTTCGCGGGCGCCGCACGCGTGCTCGAGGGCACGGCCGCCGCCGAGTACACGCCTGGCCACACGTCGTTCGTCCGCCGCGAACCGGTGGGGGTGTGCGCCCAGATCGCGCCGTGGAACTACCCGCTGATGATGGCGGTGTGGAAGATCGCGCCCGCGCTCGCCGCAGGCAACGCGGTCGTGCTCAAACCCGCCGAGACCACACCCAGCACCGCGGTGCTGCTCGCCGAGGCCGCGGCGGAGCACCTGCCCGCGGGCGTGTTCAACGTGGTCCTCGGCGACCGGGACACCGGCAGGGCACTCGTGGCACACCCGGCGACCGAGCTGGTGTCGATCACCGGCTCCACGCGCGCCGGCATCGACGTGGCCACCACGGCCGCTGCCGACCTCACGCGCACGCACCTCGAACTCGGTGGCAACGCACCGCTGCTGGTCTTCGACGACGTCGACGTCACCGCGGCCGCCGAGCGCATCGCGGCCGCCGCGTTCTACAACGCGGGCCAGGATTGCACGGCGGGCAGCCGGGTGATCGCCCACGAGTCGGTCCACGACGACCTCGTCGCCGCCCTCACCGACGTCGCCGAGCGCACCCGCGCCGGTGTCGACTTCGGACCGCTCAACAGCGCCGCCCAACTGGCCAGGGTCGAACGCCTCGTCGAAGGGCTCGCCCGCCACGCCGAGATCCGGACCGGCGCCGCGCGCGTCGGTGAGCGCGGGTTCTTCTTCTCCCCCACCGTGATCGCGAACGTCGGCCAGGAGGACGAGATCGTGCAGGAGGAGATCTTCGCACCGGTGATCACGGTGCAGCGCTTCACCGACGAGGCCCACGGAATCGCCCTGGCCAACGGCGTCCGGTACGGACTGGCCTCGTCGGTGTGGACGCGCGACCACGCTCGCGCGATGCGCGTGTCGGCCGAGCTCGACTTCGGCTGCGTGTGGCTCAACACCCACGGCCCACTGGTACCGGAGATGCCGCACGGCGGGTTCGGCCGCTCCGGGCACGGCAAGGACCTCTCGGCCTACTCGCTCGCCGACTACACCCGCATCAAGCACGTCATGAGCCACCTCTGACCGGAGACCACACCCGCCGACGCGGCACCCTCGCCGGCCGTGCCCGTCCCGCGGTCCACGGGGGACCGAGGACGGGCACCCGTCCGCTCAGGCGCGGGGTGTCGGATCCGCCTCGGCGTCGTCGCGGGAATCGCCGATGCGGCCTGCGGCCCACTCGGTGACGGTGCGGGCCACGTCCTGTGCCGTCAGCCCGACGTCGGCGAGCACCTCGTCGCGCGATCCGTGCGCGTGGAAGGCCTGCGGCACGGCCAGGTCGCGCAGCGGCACGTCGCAGTCGGCGTCCCGCAGCGCGGCCGCGAGTGCCGACCCGACACCGCCGTGCCGCCCGCTGTCCTCCACGGTGACGACCAGCCGGTGCCTGCGCGCCAGCGCGGCGAGCTCGCCGGGCACCGGGACGACCCACCGCGGGTCCACGACGGTGACGCCGATGCCCTGGTCGGCCAGGCGGTCCGCGGCCTCGAGCCCCAGGCCCGCGAACGCGCCCACCGACACCAGCAGCACGTCTTCGCGTTCGCTGCGGCGCAGCACGTCGACGGTGCCGAACCGCTCGGCCGCGGGCACCGACTCGACCACGCCGCCCTTGGAGAACCGTAGCGCCGTCGGCCCGTCGGACACGGCGACCGCCTCGCGCAGCTCCTCGCGCAGCGTGTCGGCGTCGCGCGGCGCGGCGACCCGCATGCCCGGCACCATGCCCAGCAGGGACAGGTCCCACATGCCGTGGTGGCTGGGCCCGTCGGGGCCGGTCACGCCGGCGCGGTCGAGAACCAGCGTCACGGGCAGCCGGTGCAGCGCGACGTCCATCAGTGTCTGGTCGAACGCCCGGTTGAGGAACGTCGAGTACACGGCCACGACCGGATGCCGCCCGTCCATCGCCAGCCCGGCGGCCGACGTGACCGCGTGCTGCTCGGCGATGCCGACGTCGAACCACCGGTCCGGGTGGGCCTCCGCGAACGTGTGCAGCCCCGTCGAGCGCAGCATGGCGGCCGTGACGGCCACGACGTCCTCGCGCTCGCCGCCGAGCCGGGTCAGCTCCTCGCCGAACACCGACGTCCAGCTCGGACCCTTCGCGGGCGGCAGCCCGGTCTCCGGGTCGATCGGGTCGGTCTGGTGCATCTGGTCGGCCTCGTGGTTGACGGCCGGTTCGTAGCCGTGCCCCTTCTCCGTGGCGACGTGCACGATCACGGGGCCGCCGAACGTCTTCGCGCTCTGCAGAGCCTTCTCGAGCGCGACGACGTCGTGGCCGTCCACCGGGCCGAGGTACTTGAGCCCCAGGTCGGAGAACATGACCTGCGGGGTGAAGGCGTCCTTGATGCCCGCCTTCGCGGCGTGCAACGCGGTGTAGATCGGCTTGCCGACCACGGGGGTGTGCTGCAGCAGTTCGCGGCCGCCGTCGAGAATGCGCTCGTACCCGGGGCGCAGCCGCAGCGCGGAGAGGTGTTCGGCGATCCCGCCGATGGTCGGCGAGTACGACCGGCCGTTGTCGTTGACGACGATCACCACGGGCAGGTCCGGCTGCGCGGCGATGTTGTTGAGCGCCTCCCAGCACATGCCGCCGGTCAGCGCACCGTCGCCGACGACCGCGACCGCGTGGCGGTCGGTGTCACCGGCCAGCCGGAAGGACTTGGCCAGCCCGTCGGCGTACGACAGCGCCGTGGAGGCGTGGCTGTTCTCGATGTGGTCGTGCTCGCTCTCGTCCCGCGCCGGGTAGCCCGAGAGGCCGCCACGGCGCCGCAGACCGTCGAACTCGCCCGCGCGCCCGGTGACGATCTTGTGCACGTACGACTGGTGGCCGACGTCGAACAGCAGCGGGTCGCGCGGCGAGTCGAACACGCGGTGCAGCGCGAGCGTCAGCTCGACGACACCGAGGTTCGGACCCAGGTGCCCGCCGGTGCGGCGAACGTTGTCGACGAGGAACGTCCTGATCTCCTCCGCCAGGGCGCCGACCTGCTCGTGGTCCATCGCCTTGAGATCCGCCGGCCCGTGCACGGACTCCAGCAACGTCACTCTCCACCTCATTCGCCGTCGGTTCCCGATGCCTGACCGCTCAGTCTAGAGAGGGATCGTCGGCCCCGAGCGGTGCCATGGCGTCGCGCACCTCGCCGAGCAGGTCGCGCATCGCCTCCTCCGCTCTGCGGTACTCCCCCGCGGAGACCGCCGCCGCGACGTTCTCGTGGGCGTCCAGCGCCTCGGGCACCGGCTGCTGCGGCATCAGTCCGAGGCGGGTCCTGCCCCGCAGCACGACGGCGACGACGTCGGCCAGCGCGGCGAACATCTCGTTGCCGCTGGCCTCGAGCAGCAACGTGTGGAAGGCGATGTCGGCGTCCAGGAAGTCCGCCAGCAGGCCGCGTTCGCCGAGGCCCCGCAGCCGCGCGCCGAGTTCGACGATGCGGGTGCGCTGTTCGGCCGAGGCGTAGTAGGCCGCCGCGCCCGCGGCGAGGGGTTCGACGGCGATGCGGAGTTCGGTGAGCGAGCGGAGCTGGGCGTCGCGTCCGCTGCCGGCGAGCCGCCACCAGATCACCCTGGGATCGAAGACGTTCCACGATGTGGCGTCCTGGACGGTGATGCCGACCCTGCGGCGGGAGGTGACGAGCCCCATGGATTCGAGGATGCGCATCGTCTCCCTGGCGACGGTCCGCGAGACGCCGAACCGCTCCTGGATTCCTTCGAGGGTCAGCGTGTCCCCCGGCGCGAGCTCGCCCTCGGTGATCTCGCGCCCGATGGCCTCCAGTACCGCGCCGTGCCTGCTCTCGAACCCCGCCCTGCTCACGACCGTCCAGGCTAGCCGTGGCAGGCGGGTCGTGGGGGCGACCCGCCGCGACGGCGGTCACCGTCACACCCGTGGCGGCCGTCGCGGAGGGCGGTCACGACCCCGAATCCGCAATGGTGTTACCTTTCGATCCCAAACGTAGTATCTTTCAGCGCGACACGGCGCCCCGTCCGCGGGGCACACGCCGCGCACGTTCACCGAGGAGCGCCCATGCCAGCCACCTGTCTCGTGGTGATGGGAGTGTCCGGCGCGGGCAAGAGCACGATCGCCGCTCGCCTCGCCGACGAGCTCGGCTGGCCCATGGCCGAGGCCGACGAGTTCCATCCCGAGGCCAACATCGCCAAGATGTCGGCAGGCACTCCCCTGACCGACGCGGACCGCATGCCGTGGCTCGAGGCGCTGCGGGCGTGGGTCGACCGCCGTGCCGACGCGGGCGAGAGCGTCGTCGTGACGTGCTCGGCCCTCAAGCGGACCTACCGCGACGTCCTCCGGGGCTCGGTGTCCCGGGTGCGGTTCGTCCACCTGCGCGGTTCGGTCGACACGGTGGGCGGACGACTCTCCGGCCGCTCCGGCCACTTCATGCCGCCCGCGCTCCTGGAATCCCAGTTCGCCGATCTGGAACCCCTCGGTGAGGACGAGGACGGCGTGGCACTCGACGTGTCCGCCGATCCGGACGCGATCACCGACGCCGCGCTGGACCGTCTCGGGCTCCGGTCCGGCGGCTCCGCCGAACCGGAGTCGGACCCGAACGCGCCACGCTGAAGCAACGACGACAACGACGTCGGAAACGGAGCCGGTATGAACACCGACGAGTGGACCCAGACCCTGGGAGCAGGGCCACTACTGGGCATAGCCGGGGCCGCGGTGGCGGTCCTGCTGGTACTGATCATCGGGCTGCGCGTGCACGCCTTCCTCGCCCTGGTCGCGGTCAGCATCGCCACGGCCTTCGCGGCGGGCATCCCCGCGGGCTCGGTCATGGACACCCTGACCGACGGCTTCGGCTCGACACTCGCGAGCGTGGCGCTGCTGGTCGGCCTCGGCGCGATGCTCGGCAGACTGCTCGAGATCAGCGGCGGTGCCCAGTCGCTGACCGACGCGATGATCCGGCGGTTCGGCGAGAAACGCGCCCCGCTGGCGCTCGGCGTCGCCTCCCTGATCTTCGGGTTCCCGATCTTCTTCGACGCGGGACTCGTCGTCATGCTGCCGATCGTGTTCTCCGTGGCACGGCGGCTCGGCGGCGGTGTGCTGCGCTACGGCCTGCCCGTGGCCGGTGCGTTCTCGGTCATGCACATCTACGTGCCGCCGCACCCCGGACCGGTCGCCGCGAGCGGACTGCTCGGCGCCGACGTCGGCCTCGTGCTGCTGTTCGGCCTGATCATCGCGGTGCCGACCTGGTACATCACCAGCTACCTGTACGGCGTCATGGTCGGCAAGCGAATCGCCCTGCCCGTGCCGGAGATCCTCCGCGGCGGATCCGACTCCGCAGAGCAGGACGAGAACCCGCCCGCGGCCTCCACGGTCATCGGCCTGCTGCTCATCCCGCTGCTGATGATCTTCGCCAACACCGGACTCGACACCGCGGGCGAGGCCGGCTGGATCGACGGCGACGCGAGCTGGGCGCAGGTCGCGTCGGTGATCGGCTCGACGCCGGTCGCACTGCTGGTGACCGTGTTCGTCGCGAGCTACGTGCTCGGCACCCGCCGCGACCGCAGCCGCGGCGTCATCGAGCGGTTGCTGGACTCCTCGCTCGGCCCCGTGTGCGCCATCATCCTCATCACCGGCGCCGGCGGCATGTTCGGCGCGGTGCTGCAGGCCAGCGGCATCGGTGACGCACTCGCCGACGCGCTGTCGGGCATCGGCATGCCGGTGTTCGTGGCCGCCTACGTCATCGCCGCGGTCCTGCGCATCGCCCAGGGTTCGGCCACGGTCGCCCTCACGACGGCGGCCGGCCTGGTGCAGCCGCTGGTGATGACGGGATCGTTCTCGAGCGTCGAGGTCGTGGCGATCGTGCTGGCGCTCGCCGCCGGTTCGGTGACGGCCAGCCATGTCAACGACTCGGGTTTCTGGCTGGTCGGCCGGTTCTTCGAAATGGACACCAAGACGACGCTCAAGACCTGGACGGTCATGGAGACCACGATCGGTCTCGTCGGTTTCGGCCTCGCGGGCGTGCTCTTCCTCGTCGGCTAGCGACCGCCGCACGGCCTCCGGCGATCACCGCTGTCCCCGGTCACGGCGCAGGAACGCGCCGTGACCGGGGGCCTCGTGTCGTGGCTGAGTACGTGCCGTCACGCTCGACGACGCGACCGCGGCGGTACGTGACGTGCGCGAGGCGTCGTGAGCCTGGCCGTCGTCGACGCGTCGGTACTGACGGCCTTCTACGCCGCCTACGTCGCGCTCGCCGAGCGCCTGAACGGGACGCTGATCACCGGGGACGGCAAGCTCGCGGCAGCGAGCGGGGCCCGGTGCCGCTTCGACCTCGTCGGCTGAGCCCGCAGCCGGTTCGGGTCGGCGCGCCCGTCGGCCCGCGCGTTCAGCGCTCCAGCAGCGCGACGCATTCGACGTGGTGGGTCATGGGGAACGCGTCGAACGCGCGCAGCGCCGTCATGCGGTAGCCGTGGCCCGCGAACGTGGCGACGTCGCGGGCCAGGGCCGCCGGGTCGCAGGCGACGTAGACGACGCGGTCGGGCGCGGCACCGGCGATCGCCTCGACGATCCCGCGCCCCGCACCCTTGCGCGGCGGGTCGAGGACGACAACGTCCGCCCGTTGCTCCACTGTGGACACGATCCGTTCGACCGTGCCACAGCGCCATTCCACCTGGGAAAGGTCGGCCAGATTGGACTGTCCGTCACGGACGGCCTGCCTGCCCGACTCGACAGCAAGCACCGTGCCGCCGGTGCCGACCTGGTCGGCCAGCACCGAGGCGAACAGGCCCGCACCCGCGTACAGATCCCACACCCGGCCCGCCGCGGGCGCCGCGGCCCACTCCCCCACGACCGCGGCCAGCGCCGTCGCCGCCTGCGGATGGACCTGCCAGAAGCCGTGGGCGGCCACCCGCCACGTGCGCCCGGCCGCGTGCTCGACGGCGACGCCGCCCGACAGCTGCTTCGGCCTGCCGCCCCGGCGGATCTCCGCCAGGTGCACGGTCCCGCGCGTGTCCTCGGCGACCTCGAACTCGGTGCCCGGCCGGGCACTGCGGGCGAGCCCTTCCCGGGCGGCGCCTTCGACGGTGATCGGGCAGTCGTCCAGCGCCACGACGTCGTGGCTCCGGTGGGCCCTCAGCCCCGGCGCGCCGTCCCGGCCGGTGACGAACCGCACGCGGCTGCGCCAGCGCAGCGGCCCGCCGGACAGCTCCTCCACCTCGACGGGCCACGTGAGGCCCGCGAGCCGTTCCAGCTGCTCGGCGACCACCCGTGCCTTCAGGTCACGCTGCGCTGCGGGTGCCGCGTGCTGCCAGTCGCAGCCGCCGCACAGGCCGGGCCCCGCGACCGGGCACGGTGGTTCGACGCGGTCCGGCGAGGCCTCGAGCACGGCGATCGCATCGGCCCTGCAGAAGGACTTGCCACGGTCCTCCGTCACCCGCACCCGCACGCGCTCGCCCGGCAGCGCGTGGCGGACGAACACGACCCGGCCGTCGGCGCGGGCCACACAGTGACCGCCGTGGGCCACGTCCCCGACGTCGACGTCGAACTCCCGGCCGGTCCAGTCGGTGTCGCTCATCGGTCGTCCTTCCCGTCCACGGAGGACCCGGTCCGGCCGCCGTCGCCACCGCCGGTCCCGCCGTTGGTGAGCCCGCGCCGCACGTCGCCGGCGACCGGCCGGGGTCCGTCGGAGTCGGAGCCGTGCGCCCGTTTCGACGACTCCAGCTGCCAGGGCACGCTCGTCACCATGACGCGGGACTGGAACAACAGCCGCGTCTTGAGCCGCAGTGCGCTCTGGTTGTGCAGCACCTGCTCCCACCAGCGGCCGACCACGTACTCGGGAATGAAGATCGTCACGACGTTGCGCGGGTTGTCGCCGCGGACCCGTTTGACGTAGTCGAGCACCGGCCGGGTGATCTCCCGGTACGGCGACTCGACGACCTTCAGCGGGACCGTGAACTTCCGCCGGTTCCAGTCGTCGGTGAGCCTGCGCGTGTCACCGTCGTCGACGTTGACCGTCACCGCTTCCAGCACGTCCGGCTTGGTCGCCTTCGCGTACGCCAGTGCACGCAGGGTGGGCCGGTGGATCTGGGAGACCAGCACGATGGCGTGGTTGCGCGCGGGCAACGTCACCTCTTCGCCCTCGAACTCCTTGATCTCCTCGGCCACGTGGTCGTAGTGCCTGCGGATGCCGCGCATGAGCACGTAGATCACCGCCATCGCGACGATCGAGATCCACGCGCCCTCCAGGAACTTCGTCACGAGGACGATCACCAGCACGGCCGCGGTCATCGCCAGGCCGAAGGAGTTGATGAGCTGCGCGCGCCGCATCTGCTGCCGCGCATGCTGGTCGGTCTCGACGGCGAGCCTGCGGTTCCAGTGCCGGATCATCGCGCTCTGGCTGAGCACGAACGAGACGAACACGCCCACGATGTAGAGCTGGATCAGCTCGGTGACCTGGGCGTCGAACACCGCGACCAGCACGATCGCCAGCAGCGCCAGGAAGAGGATGCCGTTGCTGAAGGCGAGCCGGTCTCCGCGTGTGTGGAGCTGCCGGGGCAGGAACCGGTCCTGCGCCAGGATCGAGGCGAGCACGGGGAAGCCGTTGAACGCCGTGTTGGCCGCCAGCACGAGGATCAGGCCGGTGAAGAAGATGATGTACCAGATCGCGGGCGAGAATCCCCCGAACACGGCTCCGGCCAGCTGGGCGACGAGGGTCTTCTGCTCGTAGCCCTCCGGTGCGCCGATGAGCTGGTGTGCCGGGTCCTCGGCCATGATCACGCCGGTGACGTTGGCCAGGAACAGCAGTCCGAGGAACATCGTCACCGCGAGCACGCCCATCAGCAGCAGCGTCGTGGCGGCGTTCCTGCCCTTGGGTTTGCGGAACGCGGGCACCCCGTTGGCGATCGACTCGACGCCCGTCAGCGCGGCACTGCCGGTCGAGAACGCCCGCAACACGACGAACACGAAGGCGAGTCCCGCGAGGTGGTGCCCCTCGGTCGCCAGCTCGAACCCGGCGCTCTCGGCGCGCACGTCCTCGTCCCTGACGACCGTGCGGACGAAACCCCACCCGATCATGGCGAGGATGCCCACCACGAAGGCGTACGTCGGGATCGCGAACGCGGTGCCGGACTCGCGTACGCCGCGCAGGTTCCCCGCCGCCAGCACCACGATGGCCCCGACCGCGAACAGCACCTGGTGCTCGGCCACGAACGGGACCACCGAACCGATGTTCGCCGCCGCCGCGGAGATCGACACCGCGACGGTGAGCACGTAGTCGACGAGCAGCGCGCACGCCACCCCGAGCCCCCAGTTCGGCCCGTGGTTGACGGTCGCCACCTCGTAGTCGCCGCCGCCCGAGGTGTAGGCGCGGACGTTCTGCCGGTACGAGGCGACGACCGCGGCCATCACGAGCGCGATGACGACGCCGACCCACGGGCTGTAGACGTACGCCGAGGCCCCGGCTATCGAGAGGACGAGGAGGATCTCCTCGGGCGCGTAGGCCACGCTCGACATCGGGTCGGAGGCGAAGACCGGCAACGCGATGCGTTTCGGGAGCCGGGTGTGCGCCAGGCGGTCGCTCCGGAAGGGGCGGCCCAGCAGCAACCGTTTCGTCGCGGTGGCGAACTTGGACACCCGTGCAGGGTAATCACCGCCCGCGGACCGCCGGACGCCGCGGCGCGGTAGGTTGCTTCGCAGTCGCCGGTAACGCACAAGGAGGCATCAGGCACCGTGCACGTGGTGATCATGGGATGCGGCCGGGTGGGCGCATCCCTGGCCGCCGCCCTCGAACGACTCGATCACGAGGTCGCCGTCATCGACCGCGATCAGGAGGCGTTCCGCAGGCTCGGCAGCGACTTCCACGGCCAGCAGGTCGTGGGGATGGGCTTCGACCGGGACGTGCTGCTCGAGGCCGGGGTCGAACGTGCGGGCGCGTTCGCGGCGGTCTCCAGCGGCGACAACTCGAACATCATCGCCGCGCGCGTGGCGCGCGAGCTGTTCGGCGTCGAACACGTCGTGGCCCGCATCTACGACCACAAGCGCGCCGCCGTCTACGAGCGCCTGGGCATCCCGACGATCGCCACCGTGCCGTGGACGACCGACCGGTTCCTGCGCACGCTGCTGCCGGACGGCGTGGCCACGTCGTGGCGCGATCCGACGGGGTCGGTGGCGCTGCTGCAACTGCCGCTGCACGAGGGCTGGATCGGCCGCAACGTGCGGGACATCGAACGCGCCGCGGGGGTCCGAGTGGCGTTCGTCGTGCGTTTCGGCACAGGCGTGCTGCCGACGTCCACGACCGTCGTGCAGGCCGACGACGAGGTGTACGTCGCCGCGCAGTCCGGCACCGTCGGCGACGTCACCGCCGTGGCCGCCCGCGCTCCCGAGGAGGACGACTAGATGCGTGTCGCGATCGCCGGTGCCGGCGCGGTGGGCCGGTCCATCGCCTCCGAGCTCATCGAGGCCGGGCACACCGTGCTGCTGATCGAACGGCTCTCCCGCCAGTTCACCCCCGAGGTCGTCGAGGCGGCCGAGTGGGTGCTCGGCGACGCCTGCGAGATGTCGACGCTCGAGGCGTCGGGTATCGAACGCTGCGACGTCGTCATCGCCGCCACGGGCGACGACAAGGCGAACCTCGTGCTGGCGCTCCTGGCCAAGACCGAGTTCGCCGTGCGGCGCGTGGTGGCGCGCGTGAACAACCCGGCCAACGAGTGGCTGTTCAACGAGAGCTGGGGTGTCGACGTCGCGGTGTCCACGCCGCGGATGCTCGCCGCGATGGTCGAGGAGGCGGTGAGCGTCGGCGACCTGGTGCGGCTCATGACGTTCCGCAAGAGCCAGGCCAACCTCGTCGAACTGACCCTGCCCGAGGAGACACCGCTCGCGGGCACGCCCGTGGAACGGCTCAACCTGCCCCGGGACGCCGCGCTGGTGGCGATCCTGCGCGGGGAACGCGTCATCGTGCCGCAGCCGGACGATCCGGTCGAAGGCGGCGACGAGGTGCTGTTCGTGGCGCCGGAGACGGTCGAACCGGACCTGCGCGCCGCACTCGGCCGCTGAGGCACCGCCGCGACGAGGCGGCCACTGAGGCACGGCGCCGAGGCGCCCTCAGCGGCCGGCGTTCTCGCACGACCGCGTACGGCCGGACCGCAGCTGCCGAGCGCTGCCGTGGGGGTCGTCAGCGAGTCGAGGTGTCGCCGGGGTCGTCGTCCGGTGCCGCGGCGCTGCGCGTCGCGCCTGCTCCCGTCGCGCCGGCACCCGTCGCGCCGGTCGAGACCGCACCGGTCGGCACGGTTCCGGACCGCACCGTGTCCGACGGGGCCGTGTCCGACGGGGCCGTGCCGGAGGCGTCCTGCGGCGGACGGTCGTACTTCGCGCGCAGTTCGGCCTCGATCTCGGCGTCGGTGCGCTGCGCACCCTCGCGCAGGTGTTTGAGCCTGCGGTCGGAACGGCGCACGGCCCACACGACGACCAGCAGTGCCAGGCCGTAGAGCGGGTAGCCCATCGCGATCTTCGCGAACGCCAGCCAGCCCGTGTGGTCCTCGTCGTAGAGCCACTGCTGGACGACGAACCGCGCCGCGAACACGGCGGCCAGCGCGAGCGTGGCGACGTCGTAACCGCGCCGCGACGGCTTGTCCTGACGCCAGTCCATGCCGGTGCCGTTGAGGGCGTTCCACACGACCCCGGCGAGCGGCCAGCGGACGAGCACCGACAGCGCCAGCACACCGAAGTACACCGCCGACGTCCAGATGCCGAACAGGAAGAAGCCCTTGGCCTCGCCCGTGCGGTAGGCGATGAACGCGGCGATCGCGACGCCCAGGAAGCCGGAGATCGCGGGCTGTACCGGCTCCTTGCGCACGATGCGGAGAACCGTGATGGCCACGGCGCTGCCGAGTGCGATCCAGATGGCGGGCATCAGCCCGAACATCGCGTTCGCCAGCACGAACACCACGACGGGAATGCCCGAGTAGATCAGCCCGGAGACGCCGCCCATCTGTTCGAGCATCGTCGGCGCCCGTTCGGCGCCGGTGTCCTGCTCGCCCGGTGCACCGCGCGGGCCCGGCCCGGAGCCGTGTGTCTCGTCCGGCGCTGCGGTGCGGTCGGGCTCACGGTCGGGTGCAGTCACGCGGAAGTACTCCGGATCCTCTCGTCGAGCCGGCTGCGGCGTCAGGTGGGCTGCAGCAGCTCGTAGTACGGGTTGTACAGCACTTTACGGCCTTCGCGGTCCGCCATGCGGCCACGGGCCTTGATGGACCGGCCGGGCTCGATCCCGGGAATCCGCCTGCGGCCGAGCCACACGAGCGTGACCTCGTCGGTGCCGTCGAACAGCTCGGCCTCCAACGTGGCTGCCTCGCTCGCGGGACACAATTCGACACTCCGCAACCGTCCGAGAACGGTCACTTCGTCACCGCAGCGGCAGTCGCACGCGCGCTGCGCGCCGCCCGCTTCGGATTTCTCGGAGAGATCGTCGGCGTCGAGGGTCTCGACGTCGCTGGTGAGTTTCTTGACCAACCGGCTGAAGTAGCCGCCGTCCTTGGCGGGCATGTGCCTGCTCCTGTACTTCGAGGGCCCCCGACTCGGCATTCCACGGCCCGTACGTGTTCAGCGTAGCTTCCGTACGGCACAGGGAAGCCGACGGAGGTCGACTCCCGCAAGACGCCACGACGTGAGCTGCGTTATGCCCGTTCGTGGGTCGTCACCGGTGCGGGGATCCGGGTCGAGCAGGATGTCGGGGTGCCCGCCACACCGTCTCCCCGCGCGGCCCCGCCCGCCCACGCCGCCGTCCTGCCCGGAACGGGGTCGGACGAGGTGTTCGCCCGTGCCGTGTTCGCCCCGGCGCTGACCGGGGCCGGGATCGCGGTGACCGCGCCGCGGCCCCGTGCGGGCCCGACACTCGTCCGCGAGTCCCTCGCGGGACTGGACGCCGCCGCCGGGGCCGCCGACGGGCCGATCCTCGTCGGCGGCGTGTCGCTGGGAGCCCAGCTGGCCGTCGAATGGGCGCTGCGCACTCGGACGCGGTGCGCGGGCGTGCTGGCGGTGCTTCCGGCATGGACCGGCGCACCCGGCGAGGCCCCCGGCGCGGTCGCCGCCCGCGCCTCGGCGGACCTGTTGGACCGCGAAGGTCTGGAGCGCGCACTCGCCCTCTCGACCGACGGCGTGCCACCGTGGCTGGCCGCCGAGCTGACCCGGTCCTGGCGCCGACACGGCGACGGCCTCGCCGCGGGACTGCGTGCCGCGGCCGCCCACCCCGCGCCGGATCTCGACGCTCTCGCCCGCTGCCCCGTCCCGGTCGGCGTCGTCGCCTGCACCGACGACCCGGTGCATCCGGCCGCCCACGCGCGCGCGTGGGCGGAAACGCTGCCCCGGGCCGGACTGCGGGAGATGCCGCTCGCCACGTTCGGCGCCGACCCCGCCTCGGCGGGACACGCGGCACTGACCGCGTGGCGAGAAGCCGCCGGACACGGCTGAACCCGGCCTCGCCCTCGCGGAGCAGGGCCACCCGGGCTGGGTCGCGTCAGCCCTGGCCGGACTGCTGGGCCGCGATGTGCTGGGCCACCTGGTCGGGCAAGCGCACCGGCAGGGGTGTGCGCACCGGCATCGGGGCGTCACCGCGGACGACGACCGTGCCGCGCACGATGTCACGGAGCACCTCGGGCGCCTCCGCGGCCTGCGTCTGCGGCCCGGCGATCACCCCGCGCAGCATCCACCGCGGGCCGTCGACACCGATGAACCGCAGCGCCATCTCACCGATGACGGCCGACAGCTCCATCCCCCATTCACCGCGGCCGAGCGACACCTTCGCACCGTCACCGCGCAGCTGTTCGGCGAGCTCGTCGCTGACCGACCGCCACTGCCCGCCCGAGCGGGGCGCGGCGTAGGCGCTCACCGTCACCTGGCCCTGCGGCACCACGATGTGCACGGCCCGTACGTTGCCGCCCTGCTGGTCCATCTCGACCTGCACCTGCGAGCCGTCCGGCACGGGCACGCGCACCGAGCCGAGGTCCATCCGCGGCACGCCGTCGTCGGGCGCGTCCGCCTCGTCGTACGGGCCCGACGCGCCGTCGACCCGGTCCGCGGGCGAGGCGCCCGCACCGTCGTCGGCGTCACCGGCGCCGTCCGCGGTGGCCACCCGCTCGTCGCCCGAACCGGCCTCCGCGCCGGCTTCCTCCGGGTCCTGCGCCTGTCGTCGTTTCCGTCCGAAAATCCCCACTAGTTCTCCGTTCCGAGGGTCGCGTGCCCACCCGTCGAACCGTAGCCGCCCGTCCCCCGCTCGGTCGGCTCGAGTTCGCCGGTCTCGACGAACTCCGCGCGGCTCACGCGCTGCACGATCAGCTGCGCGATCCGGTCACCCCGCGCGAGCTCGACCGGCTCGGCCGGGTCGAGGTTCACGAGGCACACCTTGATCTCGCCGCGATATCCGGCGTCGATGGTGCCCGGCGTGTTCACGATCGACAGTCCGACGCGCGCTGCCAACCCCGATCGCGGGTGCACAAAACCCGCGTAACCGGACGGCAGCGCGATCGCCACCCCGGTTCCCACCACGGCGCGCTCCCCCGGGGCGAGCACGACGTCCCGCGTGGTCACGAGGTCGGCTCCGGCATCGTCGGGCCGGGCGTACGACGGGACGGGAACGTCGGGATCGACGCGGGAGAACAGGACCTGCACGCTGGACACGGCTGGCGAGACTACCCTGGACCCGTGAGCACGAGTGCACGCGCGCGCCCCGACGGCGACGACCCGGCGCCCGACCCCGACGACGCCCAGGGCAACCACGGGAGCGACCGGGACACGAACCCCGCGGCCGACGCCGAGGTCCGATTCAGTGAACGGCTGTACATGGCGTGGTGGGGCTGGCCGCTGCCCCTCGTCGGCGCCGCCCTGCTCGCCGCGGAGGTCCACATGGGCTATCCCGGCGTGCGTGCCTGGCTGCCGTACGTCGTCCTGCTGCCGCTGGCCGCGCTGCTGCTGCTCGGCTTCGGGCGGCTGGAGGTCCGGGTCACCGGCGGCTCCGAGCCCGAGCTGTGGGTCGGCGACGCCCACCTGCCCCTCCGGCACGTCGGCGCGGTCGACGTCGTCGACAAGGACATGCGGCGCCGGACACTCGGGCCCGAGCTCGACCCCGCGGCGTTCGTCGTCAACCGTGGGTGGATCGCCACGCTCGTGCGCGTCGAGGTGACCGACCCGGAGGATCCGACGCCGTACTGGCTGTTCAGCACCCGCCACCCCGAGCGTCTCGCCACGCTGCTGCGGGAGGCGCGGCCGCCGCTCCGGGTCGACCCCGCGGCAGCGGACGCGCCGTCCGCCGACGACTGACGGGCCGTCCCGCCTCCGCGGTCCCCGCCGACACCGGCGGCTCGTCGGCGCCGGCGGCCCGTCGGCATCGCGACACGACCACCGCGCAACACGACGAGAGCGGCCGGGTGATGGCACCCATCACCCGGCCGCTCTCGTGTCGCCTGTGTCGCCCCCCTCCGCCGCCGGTCCCGCCGTGGGCGGGCCCGGATCACGCGCAGTCGCGGCAGATCAGCTCGGAACCCGATTCCTCCGCGAGCCTGCTGCGGTGGTGCACCAGGAAGCACACCGAGCAGGTGAACTCGTCGGCCTGCTTCGGCACGACCTTCACGGTCAGGTCCTCACCGGACAGCCCCGACAGATCGGCGCCCGGAAGCTCGAAATTCTCGGCGCTCACGTCCTCGTCCACGTCGACGACGCCGGACTGGTTCTCGTTGCGCCGCGCCTTCAGTTCCTCCAGCGAGTCTTCGGCGAGCTCGTCCGCTTCACTGCGGCGCGGAGCGTCGTAGTCGGTCGCCATTGTCCTTCACCCCTGCGATCAGCAATTCTCTCGATACGCGACCGTCGGAGGCGATCTCCGGCGGTCCTGTCGCTTCCGCTGGTCAACGTTCCAGCGCCTGTGTTTGTGCCCGGGAAAAAGGTGAGTGTCGTCTCATCGGTGTTGCCACCTGCGTCACACACCGCCACAGCCCGGGAGCCCGGAGAGGGTAGCCCACCGCGTACCCGGCTCCACAGCAGGTCACCCCGACCTTGCGGCATGTCACTCGAGCGGGTCATTTGATTTCGACAACGGCGGGCTACCCGGGATGTGGTGCCGCGACCCATGAACCTCGGAACACACCCTCACACCGGGCCGACGACCCCGTCGACGACGCCGTGACCGGGCCGGACGGGGTGTCCCCGGCGGGTCCCGGCCTGCGCCGCCGCTGTAACGCCTAAGCTGATCAGCGGCGACATGGACGGTAGTTGGGCGGGTATCGGCGAAGGGACGCGCAGTGGTGTCGGGGACCGGGGGCTTCCGGAGAAGCCGTGTCAAGCCGTACCGGAAGCGCAAGCCGCTGCCCGCACTGATCGTGGTGGCGGTACTGGGCCTGGCGGCGTCGGCGATCTGGATCAACGTGGTCACGTCCACGGAGGATCTGGACGAGGCGATCCGCTGCAGCCCCTCGGCACGTCCACCCGAAGGAGTGACCTTCAACCCGCAGCCGTACGACGCGCTGTCCAGCACCCAGCCCGCGCCGCCGCACCGGGTAAACGTCCAGGTGCTCAACGCCAGCGGGCTGCGCGGCGAAGCCGCGATGACCACGTCGGCCCTCGAACAGCTCGGGTTCACCCAGCTCGGCGAGCCCGCCAACGACGACGCCTACCCGAAGGGCGAAGCCTCCTGCCACGGCCAGCTCCGCTACGGCCCCAACGGCGAGGCCGCCGCCCGCACCCTCCGCCTCATCGACCCCTGCCTGCAGCTCGTCGAGGACGGCAGGAAGGACGCGACCGTCGACCTCGCCATCGGCTCGGCCTTCAACGACGTGCGGCCCACGAGCGAGGCCCTCGACGTCCTGGATCAGCTGAAGAGCTCGAGCAAGGGCGAGACGTCCGGTAGCGAGCAGTCCGCGGGCGGAGCGTCCGGCACGAGCTCACTCGTCGACCGCGAGCTCCTCGACAAGACCGAGCCCGAGCACTGCTGAAGCCGCTGTCCGCCGACGGGCACGTCCTACCCCCGGCGACCCGCGAGCGGACCGCCCGCTGCTGCGCCCACCGCCACCGGGTGCGAGCGCCCCGGTCAGATGCCGCCCATGCCGCAGTCGATCAGCGCCTCACGCAGCGGCCCGGCGATCACGGGCGAGGCCGCCAGCGTGCCGTCGATTCCGAGTTCGGCGTCCTGACCCGGCAGCGACACGACGGCACCGGCCTCCTCGGCCAGCAATGCGGCGGCCGCCCAGTCCCAGCGCGAGAGGCCGTGCTCGGCGTAGCCGTCCAGCCACCCCGCCGCGACGTGGCACAGGTCGAGCGCGGCCGAACCGCCCCTCCGGATGTCCCGCACCCGGCCGAGCAGCTCGGCGACCATGGCGGCCTGCTTCTTCCGACGCTCGGCCACGTAGTTGAAGCCCGTGCCGATCAACGCCATGTCCAGCCCCTCGGGCCGGGACACCGCCAGCCTGCGACCGTCCAGCCACGCGCCGCCACCGCGGGAAGCCGTCCACCGGCGGCCGCTCACCGGTTCCACGACCGCGCCCGCGACGGACACGCCGTCGATCTGCGCCCCGACGGACACGGCGAACTCGGGCAGGCCGTAGAGGAAGTTCACGGTGCCGTCGATCGGGTCGGCCACCCACGTGACACCGCCGTCGCCCGCGTCACCGCCTGCCTCCTCACCGACGACGGGCTCGCCGGGCCGCAGCTCGACGAGCCGGGCGCGGATGAGCTTCTCCGAGGCCACGTCCACGGCCGTGACGACGTCGGTGCGGCTGCTCTTCGTCCGCACGTCCACGCCCGCCCCGTCGAGCATCGACTCGCGTTCGGCGGCGACGAACGCGGCCGCTTCGACGGCGACGCGCTCGGCGACGTCGAGCAGGTCGGCGTGCGGCACGGCACCGGCACCGGCGGAGTCGTCCGCGGGGGCGGAACGGTGTGGTTCGGGGGTTTCGGATTCGGGTTCGATCGCGTCCACGGGACCTATAGGACCACACCCCGGCCCCGGTCCCGCTACAGTCTCCGGCCAGGAATCTGAATCGAGCAGGAAGGGGCGACGCCGATGGCGGCGACGCGGGGGTTCGGCATCGACGTCGGCGGGAGCGGGATCAAGGGCGCTCTCGTCGACCTCGACACGGGCGAGTTCATCGGCGACCGAATGCGCATCGAGACGCCGCATCCGGCCACGCCCGACGCCGTGGCGGACGTCGTGGGCGAGATCGTCCGGCACTTCGAGTGGGACGGCCCCGTCGGTGTGACGCTCCCCGCCGTCGTCAAGCAGGGGGTGGCCCACACCGCGGCCAACATCGACCCCAGCTGGATCGGCACGGACGCCGACGCCCTGTTCGCGGAGCGGCTCGGCCGCGCGCGCGAGGACGTCGCCATGCTCAACGACGCCGACGCTGCGGGCCTGGCCGAGATGCGCTTCGGTGACCCGGCGGTGCGTCGCGGCGTCGTCGCGCTGCTGACGTTCGGCACCGGCATCGGCAGCGCCCTGTTCGACGACGGCAAGCTCATGCCCAACACCGAGTTCGGCCACATCGAGGTCGACGGCCACGACGGCGAGACCAGGGCCGCCGCGTCGGTGAAGGACCGCGAGGGTCTCTCGTACCCGGAATGGGCGGCGCGCGTGGATCGTTATCTGACCGTGCTCGAGAACCTGATCTGGCCGGACCGGTTCGTCGTCGGCGGCGGGGTGAGCAAGAAGTCCGACAAATGGGTACCCCTGCTGACGAACCGCACGCCGGTCGTGGCGGCATCGCTGCAGAACAACGCGGGGATCGTCGGCGCGGCCGCGGCCGCCGCCGAGGGCATCGAACCCTGACCACCGGCCCGGCCGCACCACCGTCGACACCCCGGCGGCCGGGCGGACGGTGGGTTTCCGACGGCGAAAAACATGATCGCGCCCCGACTCCGTGGGGCGACGTCGTTACAATGGAACACGGCCCTCGACTGCGGGATGCGAAACCGCAGGCCGGGGGCATGTCCCCCGAATCCAAGGCAGCCGGGACGCATGCGTACCGGTTCGTCATGATCGACCGCTGCGAAAGGGCGTACGTGGCAGCCGCAAAGACCGCAACCCGAAGCGGGCCGAAGACAACGAGCGCCGCCGAGCAAGCGACAGCCGAGGAGACGGCGGCCGCCGACGGCGCCGAGGCGCCGGAAGCGACAGCGACCAAGCCTGCGCGCAAGACGGCCGCGAAGAAGTCTTCCGCCAAGTCCACCAAGACGGCCAAGTCGGAGGGTTCCGCCAAGGCGAAGCCCAAGGCCGACGGCGAGGAACCCGACCTCGACGGCGCCGATGTCGAGGACGTCGACCTGTCCGACCTCGACGTCGACGCGGTCGAGGTGGATGTCGTCGACGCCACGGTGACCGAGGAGGACGCCGAGGAGGCCGAGGCCGAATCCGAGGAGGCTCCGAGCGGCAAGAAGAAGCAGCAGACCGCCGACGGTGACTTCGTCTGGGACGAGGAGGAGTCGGAGGCCCTGCGGCAGGCCCGCAAGGACGCCGAGCTCACCGCGTCGGCCGACTCGGTCCGCGCCTACCTGAAGCAGATCGGCAAGGTCGCCCTCCTCAACGCGGAGGAAGAGGTCGAGCTCGCCAAGCGCATCGAGGCCGGCCTGTACGCCTCCGAGCGCATGCGCGTCATCGAGGAAAAGGGCGAGAAGCTCACCACTCAGATGCGCCGCGACCTGAAGTGGATCATCCGCGACGGCGAGCGTGCCAAGAGCCACCTGCTCGAGGCGAACCTGCGACTCGTCGTGTCGCTGGCCAAGCGCTACACCGGCCGCGGCATGGCGTTCCTGGATCTGATCCAGGAGGGCAACCTGGGCCTGATCCGTGCGGTCGAGAAGTTCGACTACACCAAGGGCTTCAAGTTCTCCACCTACGCCACGTGGTGGATCCGCCAGGCGATCACCCGCGCGATGGCCGACCAGGCGCGCACCATCCGTATCCCGGTGCACATGGTCGAGGTCATCAACAAGCTCGGCCGCATCCAGCGTGAGCTGCTGCAGGACCTCGGCCGCGAGCCCACCCCCGAGGAGCTCGCCAAGGAGATGGACATCTCCCCGGAGAAGGTCCTGGAGATCCAGCAGTACGCCCGCGAGCCGATCTCGCTCGACCAGACCATCGGCGACGAGGGCGACTCGCAGCTCGGCGACTTCATCGAGGACTCCGAGGCGGTCGTCGCCGTCGACGCCGTGTCGTTCACGCTGCTGCAGGACCAGCTCCAGTCGGTGCTGCAGACGCTGTCCGAGCGTGAGGCCGGCGTCGTCCGGCTGCGCTTCGGCCTCACCGACGGCCAGCCGAGGACTTTAGACGAGATCGGTCAGGTCTACGGCGTCACGCGCGAGCGGATCCGCCAGATCGAGTCGAAGACGATGTCGAAGCTGCGCCACCCGTCCCGGTCGCAGGTCCTGCGGGACTACCTGGACTGACGGACGAAACCGGCGTCACGGCCCGACCATGGCCGCCGATCCGCACAGCGCGGGTCGGCGGCCATTGTCATGTCCGGCCCGATCTCGTGTCCGGCACCCTGCCGCAGGGGACGTCGTGGCCGGGATTCCGTGGTGTCCGACGATTCCGTGGTGTCCGACGTGGACGGCCGGATCGTCCCGTATGGCCGGACCGATACGGCGACGGCGCGGTTTCTCACTCTCCCGGGGAGACCGCGCCGTCCACTGTGTCCTGAGTCATGGTCCTGAGTCATGACCGGAGGGCCTGCCGCCGGCGCCATGTCGGCGCCCGCCGCGGCACCGCCTCCGCCGCGGCACCGCACCACGTCCCGTCAGGGAGGTTCGCGCACCGACTCGTCGGGGCCGCGCGAGCGCAGCAGCACGCCGCAGACGACGGCGAGAATCCCGATCGCCTCCGTGACCGCGGGCACCTGTCCCAGTACGACCAGGCCGACGACCGTCGCGGTCACCGGCAGCAGCGCCAGCAGCACCGCGAACCGCGCCTGTCCGACGCGTCGCAGCACCACCTGGTCCAGCCCGTAGGGCACGACGGTCGACAGCAGGCCGACGCCGATGCCGAGCAGGAGCAGGTCCGGTTCTCCCCACACGCCTCCGGTACCGAGCGCCAGCGGGCTCAGCACCACCGTGGCGACGGTGAAGCCGACCGCGAGACTGTCGATGCCGTTACCGCCGAGCGCCACCTTCTTGCCGAGCACGATGTAGCCGGCCCAGGCCGCCGCGGCGGCCAGCGCGAACGCCACACCCGCCGGACTGCCACTCCACTGCACGTCGGCGATCGCCAGCACGCCCGCCACGACGAGGGTCAGTGCGGCGAAGTCCCGCCTCGTGCGCGAGCCGAGCGCGGCCACCAGGACGGGGCCCACGAACTCGATGGCGGTGGCCGTTCCGAGGGGCAAGCGGGCGATCGCCTCGTAGTAGACGACGTTCATCAACGCCGTGACCACGCCGAACGTGCCCGCCAGCAGCAGCGGCCTGCCTCGCCACGCCTCCCGTCCGGGCCTGCGCCATGCGAGAAGTATCACAGCGGCCCCGAGACAACGCAGCCACGCCACGCCTGCCGGGCTCGACGCCTCGAAAAGCCATACGGCGACGGCCGCGCCCACGTAGATCGAAATTCCGCTGAGAACGAACAGGGCCGGTGCGGGAACCGCGTCGATTCGCCGTTTCGCAGCCGAGATATTCACACGACGATGGTGCCCGACCACCGAAAATGCCCTGCTGAGGGGCCTACGCGTGCCGTGGCGGTGACCACGCACGAAACGGCCGTCGACACAAGGTCTGCCACGACGTGACACACCTCCCACCGACGCGGGAACACTTGCGAGCGCCACAACGTCTGTAAGAGTGGACGGCAGCGAACAACGAAAGCGGCACCAGAGCCGACTTCGTTCTCGCGGCTGAATTGATGGCATCGGCGCGCCGATGCCGGGACGGAGGGAGACTCCCATGACTTCACCGACGCTCACCCGCCCCGAACTGACCCGCGCGGACCGTTGCGACCGGTGCGGAGCCGCTGCCCAGTTGCGAGCGGTACTCCCCAGCGGCGGCGAACTGCTCTTCTGCGGACACCACGGCCGTGAGTACGAGGCCAAGCTGAAGGAACAGGACGCCGACATTCAGCGCTGAGAAGCCATCACCAGCCGTCGACACGGCTTGTCGGGCGGCCGGGGCGGGGCGCAGCGGAGCGGGACAGAGAGCGCCGTTGTGAGACTCGCACCGACATGACATCAGCAACCGACACGCAGAAGGGGCGGAACCCGAATAATTCGGGTTCCGCCCCTTCTCGGTGCGACGCCTCGTCCCGGTTCCACGCCCGGGTGGGGCGGTCACCAGGAACCGGTCACCAGGAACGCAGGGTCGCGATCCGCTCCTCGAGCTGCTCCACGGTCGCCATCGCCGTCGGCGGGCCCCCGCAGATCCGGCGCAGCTCGTTGTGGATCGCGCCGTGCGGCTTCTTCGTCCGGTGGTGGTAGACGCCCACCAGCGTGTTGAGCTCCTTGCGCAGCGCATGGATCCGCTCCCCGACCGCCTGGGGGCGCGCCGCGGGCTCGGGTGCCGGCTCGGGCTGTTTCGGCTTCCGCCGCTGTTCGTCGGCGAGCTGCTCCTCCTGCCGTTTCCGCAGCAGTGCCCGCACCTGGTCCGGCTCCAGCAGCCCCGGTAGCCCCAGGTACTCCTGCTCCTCCTCGCTACCCGAGAACACCGCGGTGCCGAACGAGTCGCCGTCGTAGATCACCTGGTCGAGCTCGGCCGAGGCGCCCAGTGAGGTGAACGCCTTCTCCTCCTCACCGGGCTCGTCCTCGGTCCGGTTGGCCGCGAGCAGCAGCTCGTCGTCCCAGCCCTCCTTCTCCCGGTGCGGTTTGCCCAGCACGTGGTCGCGTTCGGCCTCCAGCTGGCTCGCCAGCTCGAGCAGCACCGGCACGCTCGGCAGGAAGATGCTCGCCGTCTCCCCCGGCTTGCGCGCACGCACGAACCGGCCGATGGCCTGCGCGAAGAACAGCGGTGTGGACGCGCTCGTGGCGTACACCCCGACCGCCAGCCGCGGCACGTCGACGCCTTCGGAGACCATCCGCACCGCCACCAGCCAGCGCTCCGTCGAGTCCGCGAACTCGCCGATGCGCTGCGTGGCCTTCGGGTCGTCGGAGAGCACGACGACGGGCTGCTCGCCCGCGATGCGCTGCAGGATCTTCGCGTAGGCGCGCGCGGAGTCCTGATCGCTCGCGATCACCAGACCGCCCGCGTCCGGTATGCCGTTCGCCCGCAGCTGGGACAGCCGCGTGTCGGCGGCCTGCAGCACCGACGGCACCCACTCCCCGCCCGGGTCGAGGGCGGTGCGCCAGGCCCGCGCCGTCTGTTCGGCCGTCAGCGGTTCACCCAGGCGCGCGGTGAACTCGTCCCCCGCGCTGGTGCGCCAGGACGCCTCCCCGGAGTAGGCCAGGAACACCACGGGCCGCACGACACCGTCGGCGAGCGCGTCGGAATAGTTGTAGCTGCTGTCGGCCTTGCTGCGGAGGGCCCCGTCGGCGTCCGGCTCGTAGGTGACGAACGGGATCGGCGAGTCGTCGCTGCGGAACGGCGTACCGGTCAGGGCCAGCCTGCGGACCGCAGGCGTGCACGCCTCCTCGATCGCCTCGCCCCACGACTTGGCGTCGCCGGCGTGGTGGATCTCGTCGAGGATCACCAGCGTCTTGCGGTTCTCCGTGCGTACCCGGTGCAGGTTCGGATGCGCGGCGATCTGCGCGTACGTGACCGCGACGCCCTGGTAGTCCGACGAGGTGACGCCCGTGGTGTTGCGGAAGTTCGAGTCGATCGCGATGCCCGCGGCCGCTGCGGACGACGCCCACTGGTGTTTGAGGTGTTCGGTGGGCGTGACGATCGTGATCGCGTCGATCGTGCGGTCGGACAGCAGCTCGGCGGCCACCCGCAGGCCGAACACCGTCTTACCGGCTCCCGGCGTCGCGACGGCGAGGAAGTCCTTCGGCCGCTGCGTGAGGTACTTCGTCAGGGCCCGCCGCTGCCACGCGCGCAGCGGCCGCGCCGTCGCGTCGCTGTCGGGTTCCGGTGCGGCCACGGCGCGCTCCTCGCGGCGCGTCCGAGCCGCCTCCTGGTCCGACGTCGCCGACACAGCCGATGCACTCCCCTTTCCCACCAGAACCGACCACGGCCACCGGCTCCCGGTGACCCGCTCTCGGGCGCCCGCCACGCGGCGGGCTCGCACAGCAAAACCCTCCCGCGCCGGCCGGCTCCGGTGGCGGCCGCGTGGTGAGGGCGCGTCGGAAAGAGTACCCGGACCGTCCGACGGGACCGGGCCACGGCCGGGCCCCCGAGATCGCCCGGCGAGGCGTTTTCGTGCGACACGCCCGGGCCGATGTCCCGGGCGGACGCGCCAACGCCGCCCCGATAGAGCATGCTGGGACCCGTCATGAACGACCAGAACACCGGCAGGCCCACCGGCGACGACCCGCCCGATCGGCCGGACGGGGACGACGGCGGTGGCGACGAGCGTCACCCCGGTCCGCCCGCGCGCGCCGCGGAACGCTCGCCGTCGCAGAGCGGGACCGCGCCGCGCCGCCGCAAGGGCCCGCTGCGCCTGCTCGGCCGCACGCTGAACAAGGCCTGGGAAGGCAACGTCTTCTCCGAGGCCGCCGAGGCCGCGTTCTGGCAGACGCTGTCGCTGCCGCCGCTCCTGTTGGGCCTACTGGGCAGCATCGGCTACATCGGCGACTGGTTCGGTCGGCAGGTCGTGACGCGCGTCCACGACAACATCATCGGATTCGCCGAGACGGTCTTCAGCGACAGCGTGGTCCGGCGGATCATCGAGCCGACCGTCAACGACATCCTGACCACCGGCAAGGGCGAGATCGTCTCGGTCGGTTTCCTGATCTCGCTGTGGGCCGGCTCCTCGGCCATGGCCTCGTTCGTGGACGCGATCACGGTCGCCCACGACCAGTACGGCGTCCGCAACGAGGTGTGGCAGCGGCTCTTCGCGCTGCTGCTGTACATGGCGAGCCTCGCGCTGCTGATCGTCGGCCTGCCGATCATCGCGATCGGGCCGGATCTGCTGCCCGACTTCTTCCCCACGGACTGGAGACCGACGGTGTCGGCGTGGGTCGGCACGCTGTACTACCCGACGGCGGGCCTGGCGCTCGTGCTCGCCCTCGCGACGCTGTACAAGCTGTCGCTGCCGCGCAAGCTGCCGTGGCACCGGGGCCTGCCCGGTGCCGTGCTCGCCATGGTGATCTTCCTGCTGTCCAGTGTCGGCCTGCGCCTCTACATCGGCTGGATCACCACGACCGGCTACACGTACGGCGCACTCGCCACGCCGATCGCGTTCCTGCTGTTCGCGTTCTTCATCGGGCTGGCCATCGTCGCGGGCGCCTACTTCAACAGCGCCATCCAGGAACTCTGGCCTGCCAAGCCGACCCGGCGACAGCGTCGTTCCTGGCAACGACTCGAACGCGCACGCGTCGCGGAACGGATCGAGGCCGACGAGCGGTACTCCGTCGAGGACCGCACGACGTTGCCGATCCGCAGGCCCCGGCAGGACCGCACCCCGCCGGGCGCCGCGGCACGGGAGAACCCGCCACCGGAGGACACGGCAGAGCACGACCCGGCCGACGATGCGGCCCGGCGCGCCCCGGCACCGCACGACCCGCACGCGACGGGCGACCGGGCTACCGACGCCTGACGGCTCCGCAGGGCGTGTCCGCACGATCCCGGCCGGAGCCCTGCGACCCCGGCCGGAACGCGCTACCACCGCGCGGCCGGACCCGTCACCCGGCGGGCGGGCGTGTCACTCGTCGTCGTCGCCGCCGGGAGGCAGGCCCTCGAAGATCTTCTTGCAGTCGGGGCACACCGGCGAGCCCGGCTTCGCGGACTTCGTGACGGGGAAGACCTCGCCGCAGAGCGCCACCACGTGCGTGCCCGTGACCGCGCTTTCCGCGATCTTGTTCTTCTGCACGTAGTGGAACACCTCGGGGCGGTCGTCGTCGGTGCTCTCGGTGCCCTCGGGGCGGGTGTCGACATCAGGCAGCGTTGCAGTGCTCATGCCACCAGTTTGCCACCCGCGGACACGAGAGTGGATGCCTATGGGCCAGGATTGCGCGCTGTGACCAGTACTCCCCACCACGCCGCCCGCAGGGCCGCGGACACCGCCGCCGGTCCCGTCACACTCTCGACCGAGGTCGCCGAGGCGCTCGACGCAGGCGCCGCGGTCGTCGCGCTCGAGAGCACGCTCCTCTCGCACGGCCTGCCGCCCGGCCGGAACCTGGAGGTCGCGGCCCGGCTCGAGGACACGGTACGCCGCGCGGGCGCGGTCCCCGCCACGATCGCGGTGCTGGACGGCACACCGCTGGTGGGTCTGACGGGCGCCCAGCTCGAACGGGTGTGCGCGCCGGATGCGGAGCTCGACAAGCTCTCCGCGCGCGACCTCGGCCCCGCGCTGGCCGCGGGCGGTTCGGGGGCGACCACGGTGGCGAGCACCTCGGTGCTCGCCCACGCCGCGGGCATCGACGTGTTCGCCACCGGTGGCCTCGGCGGCGTCCATCTGCCCCTGCCGGGCGAGTCGACGACGTGGGACGTCTCGGCCGACCTCGCGGTGCTCGGCCGTACGTCGATCCTCGTCGTGTGCTCCGGGATGAAGTCGATCCTGGACATCCCCGCCACGCTGGAAGTGCTCGAGACCGGCTCCGTCCCGGTGCTCGGCTACGGCGTCGACGAGTTCCCCGCGTTCTACCTGCGCTCCTCGGGGCTGCCGGTGCCGCACCGGGTCGACGGCCCCGACCGGGTCGCCGGGGCGATGACCGCGCACCGCGCGTTCTCGTCGGCGGGCATGCTGCTGGCCAACCCGATTCCTGCCGAGGCCGAGATGGATCGCGACCTGCACGACCGCCTGCTCGCGGAGGGCCTGGCTAAGGTCGGCGACGCGGCGGTGAGCGGCGCCGACGTCACGCCGGTGCTGCTGGAGCACTTCCACACCGCGTCCGGCGGCGCGAGCCTCGACGCCAACGAGGAACTCGTCGTCGCCAACGCCGAGCTGGCCTCGCGGGTCGCCGTGGAGCTCATCCGATGAGGGTCGTCGTGGTCGGCGACGCCGGCCTGGACGTGGTGGCCCGGCACGAGGGGCCGCTGGTCCACGGCGGCGACACCCGGGCGAGCGTCGGACTCACCGGTGGCGGGGCGGGTGCCAACACCGCCCTGTGGCTGCGCGCGGCGGGCGCGGATCCGGTGCTGCTGGCCCGCGTCGGCGACGACCCGGGCGGCAGGCTGCTGCGGACCGAGCTCGAAGCCGCGGGCGTGACGTGCGCGTTCGCCGTGGACGCCGACGCCGCGACCTGCTGTGTCGTCGTCCTCGTCGATCCCGACGGACAGCGCACGATGCTGCCCGACCGGGGCGCGAACAAGCACTTCTGCGCCGCCGACGTGCACACGGTGGGGCCCGCGGCACTCGCGGGGGCAGAGCACCTGCACCTGTCCGGCTACGTCCTGCTGGACCCGTCGTCGCGGCCGGCGGGCCTGGCTGCGCTGGAGGCCGCACGGGCGGCGGGAGTGCCGACCTCGGTGGATCCGCAGGCGGCCGCGCTCATCACCGACCCCGAACGGTTCCTGGCCGACGTCCGCGGGGTCGACCTGCTGCTGCCGAACGCCGCGGAGCTGGCCGCGCTCACCGGGTCCGGCGACCCGGCCGCCGCGCGCGACCTGCTCGGGCACGTGGGTGCCGTCGCCGTGACCACCGGACTCGACGGCGCCGCCTGGGTCGACCGGGACGGACTGTGGACCGTGCCCGCCCGGCCCGCGTCGTGCGTCGACAGCACCGGCGCCGGCGACGCCTTCAACGCGGGCCTGCTCACGGCACGGCTGCGTGGCGAACCGGTCCGCGACTGCCTCACCTCGGGGGTGCGGTTCGGCGCACACGTCGTGAGCCGGGTGGGCGCGCAGCCTGCGCCCGGGTCGCTGCCCGCCTGAGCACGCCCACCCTCGGGGATCGCGGCGCAGCCGTGTGCCCACCGGAGCGGCGATCGGGCTAGCTGTCGCGTCCCGGAGCCGTACCGTCGCCGTACCGCGCCTGCGGTCCGGCCTGCGCCGCCGTCTCCCCGGCGGGCGCGCCCTGCGCTCCGGCGACGTCGATCACCTGGTGCGGCGTCGCCTCCAGCCGACGGTGCTCCCGTTGATAGCGGTTGACCTCTTCGGTCTTGCGGGGTGGCCGGTCGTTGGCGACCAGCACGGCGATCCACGGCAGCGGGATCGACAGCACGAGCAGCGCCAGCGCGAGCCACCAGGTCTGGTAGAAGACGCCCGCCAGGACCAGGCAGGGGAAGCGCATCCCCATGGTGAGGACGTACTTGCGTTTCCGGGCGGCGAGCTCGTCGTCGTGGGAGGGCGCCGCCTCGGTGATCAGGACCGGATCGTCGGACCTGTCGCGTTCCTCCACCGGCCTCACCTCCACCGATCCATGCTCCCACCGCGGCCCGCGCGGCGACAGGCGGGGCGCGGGCGAGGACGTGTGATCCGATCTTCGCTCGTGGCGACCACACGCGGGCCCACGGGCGCGAGCCGTGCGACGATGACGCACCGTGAACAGTGGCGAATCCTCCGAGACCGTTCCCGCACTCACGCCCGACGTCTGCGCCCGGCTGCGCGAGGCGCTGCTCCGCTGCCGGTACGACGCCGACGGCGTCACCGACGCCCTGGGCGCGGCGGCGCACGCCGCACTGGGCCGCGGTGAGCCGCTGCCCGCGTTGCGGGCGAGCGCCGACGCCGGGGAGCTCGGCACCCTGATCCGGCTGTTCCTGCTCGGCCGCCGCGAACCGGCCGAGCAGGTCACCGCGGCCTTCGCTCCCCTGTCTGCCGCCGACGCGGTCGCCGCGGGCATTCTGCGACCCGACGGTGACGGCTTCCGGGCAGGCCTGGACATCCGGCCCCACAGCGACGGCGAGACCTCGTGGTGGGTGGTCGCCGACCTGGACTCCGACCAGCTGGGCCGCCCGGTCGACCGGGAACACGTGCTCGGCGTCGGGCACGCGTCGCTGAGCCTCGTGCGGGCGACGAGCCGCAGGCCGGTCCGGTCGCTGCTCGACCTCGGCACCGGCAACGGCGTGCAGGCGCTGCACGCCAGCACGCACGCCGAGCACATCACCGCAACGGACGTCTCCGAGCGGGCGCTCGCGCTCGCCCGCGCGACCTTCCTGCTCAACGAGCTCGACGTGGAACTCGTGCGGGGCGAGTGGTTCACCCCGGTGGCACGCCGCCGGTTCGACCAGATCGTGTGCAACCCGCCGTTCGTCGTCGGCCCGCCGCGGGTCGACTACACCTACCGCGACTCCGGCCTGGGCGGTGACGACGCGAGCGCCCTCGTCGTGCGGCAGCTGCCGTCGCTGCTCACCGACGGCGGAGTGGGACAGCTGCTGGCGTCGTGGCTGCACGTCGGCGACGAGGACTGGTCCGACCGCGTGACCCGCTGGCTGCCGCACGGCACCGACGCGTGGTTCGTGCAGCGCGACGTGGCCGATCCGGCACTGTACGTCGGCACCTGGCTGCGCGACGAGGGTTTCGACCCCCGGTCGCCGGAGGGGATCGCCAAGGCCGAGGCGTGGCTCGACTGGTTCGCCGCCCACGACGTCCGCGGGATCGGCTTCGGGTTCGTCACGCTCCGCAAGACCGCGGGCGAACCGACGATCGTGTGCGAGGACCTGCGGCAGGCCTACGACGATCCGCTAGGCACCGAGGCTGCGCTGTGGCTGGACCGGGTGGAGTGGCTGCGGTCCCGCGACGACGCGGCGTTGCTGGCCACACCGTTCCGGGTGCCGGACAGCGTCGCGCTCGAACGGATCGACGCGCCGTCGGACGAGGGCTGGGAGACGTCGATCCGGCGGCTGCACCGGCTCGACGGCCCCGGCTGGCAGCACGAGGTCGACGAGCTCGTCACCGCGCTGCTGGGCGGCTGCCGCGGTCTGCTGCCGTTGGAGGACCTGCTCGAGTTGCTGGCCGCGGCGCACGGGGAGGACGTGACGCAGCTTCGGGAGACCGCGACGCCGCTGGTCCGGGAACTCGTCCGGCACGGCATGCTCGAACCGGCCGGGGGCATTCCCGTGACGGCGCCCGCCGGGGCGGCGGTGCGATGAAGGCGGTCGTGACGAGGGTCACCGAAGCGACGGTGACCGTGGGCGACGAGGTCGTCGGAACGCTCGACAAGCCGGGTTTGTTGGTGCTGCTCGGAATTCACGTCGACGATACGTCCGACAAAGCAGACATCATGGCGCGAAAACTGCACGAAATGCGACTGCTCCGCGACGAGGAGTCGTGTGCCACCGCCGATACGCCCCTTCTCGTCGTCAGCCAATTCACCCTCTACGGCGACACCCGCAAAGGTCGGCGTCCATCGTGGACGGCCGCGGCCCGCCCGGAACAGGCCGAGCCGCTCGTGGCCGCGGTCGTCTCCGCGCTGCGGGAACGCGGTGCACACGTGGAAACCGGCCATTTCGGGGCGATGATGCAGGTTCGCAGTGTCAATGACGGTCCGTTCACGGTGCTCGTCGAGGTCTGACGCCCCGCTCCACCACCTCCCCTGCGTCTGACGCCCATCGCTCCCCCACGTGCCCGTCGACGGCGCCAAACCCGAACGTGAGGCGTTGCACAGCACCGGAAAACCCCGGGAACGATTTCGCGTGGGTCGACGTTGTTCGAGGTAACCGGCCACGAAGCCGGCCGGTGCGTAACGGATCCCCGGGTCTGATCGACTTTTCCGGGGAACACCGCGCGGCAACACACAGGCGGCGGGCGCCCGCCGCATCGCACCGCACGTGAGCCCGCCATCCGGGGAGGCAGAATGACCGTCCAGACTCTCGAACGCGAGGCCCGGGACATCCGCGACCGCGACACCGCGGCCGACGTCCCGACGCCCACGGTCGGTGCGGTCGAACCGGCCACCGTCGGCACAGGGACCGTCGGCGACGAAGCCGCCGACGCCGACACCACGGGCGCGGAGAGCGCTCTGGCGTCGATACCGGAGCCCGCCGAGCCGACGGCACGCGCCGCCCTCCAGCTCGAGGACCTCGACGCTCAGGGCCCAGCGGCCGACCTCGTCCGCGTGTACCTCAACGGTATCGGCAAGACGGCGCTGCTCAGCGCCTCCGAAGAGGTCGACCTGGCCAAGCGCATCGAGGCGGGCGTGTACGCCCAGCACCTGCTGGACTCCACCGAGGACCTCGCCGACGAACGCGCGTGGGAACTGCGGCTGGTCGCCCGCGACGGCCGCCGCGCGAAGAATCACCTCCTGCAGGCGAACCTGCGGCTGGTCGTGTCGCTGGCCAAGCGCTACACGGGCCGCGGCATGCCGCTGCTCGACCTCATCCAGGAGGGCAACCTCGGGCTGATCCGTGCGGTCGAGAAGTTCGACTACGCGAAGGGCTTCAAGTTCTCCACCTACGCCACGTGGTGGATCCGCCAGGCGATCACCCGCGGGATGGCCGACCAGGGGCGCACCATCCGCCTGCCGGTCCACCTGGTCGAGCAGGTCAACAAGCTCGCCCGCATCAAGCGGGACATGCATCAGAAGCACGGCCGCGAGGCCACCAACGAGGAGCTGGCCGCCGAATCGGGCATTCCGGTGCACAAGGTCTCCACGCTGCTCGACCACGCGCGCGACCCGGTGAGCCTCGACATGCCCGTGGGCAACGAGGAGGACGCCCCGCTGGGCGACTTCGTCGAGGACGCCGAGGCGGCCGACGCCGAGACGAGCGTCATCTCGGGGCTGCTGCACGACGACATGCGGCGGGTTCTGGGCACGCTCGACGACCGGGAGCAGAACGTCATCCGCATGCGCTACGGCCTCGACGACGGCCAGCCCCGCACGCTCGACCAGATCGGCCGCCACTTCGGCCTCTCGCGGGAGCGGGTCCGGCAGATCGAGCGCGAGGTCATGGCGAAGCTGCGGCAGGGCGAGCGGGCCGACAAGCTCCGCGCCTACGCCGGCTGAGGCCCTCCCCGCAGGTGCCGCCGAGCACCGTGCGCACCGGAAACGCGTCCCCTGGAACGCCGCGCCGCCCGATGTAACCCGGATCACGACTGGTACGGACAATCCGATGCCGAAACCACGCAACCTTTCGGCCAACCGGACGTCTACCTAGTGGGGTTAGGGCAACGCGGCACGCGTTCCACGGAGCGTGCCGGCTGTCCGTCGAAGGCCGGGTCCCTCGGGGTGGGGCCCGGCCTTCATCGTGTTCGCCCCCGGTAGGCGGCCCCGGCGACGGTGAGTCCACTCGGGGTGCCGTGATCTGCATCGCCTGCCACGCCCGGCCGATCCACCCGGCCCCGCTGTCGTTGTACTGTCGGCTCGTTTCGTGAACCGTCCTTTACCGACCGCGTGCGAGGCGAGCAGCTACCGTGACCTCTTCCACTCCCCAGTTCGAGTACACCGACGTTCTCCCGAAGGGTAAGGACACCGAGACCGAGTACCGCCTCGTCACATCCGACGGCGTCACGGTCGTCGAGGCGGCCGGGCGCCGGTTCCTCGAGGTGTCGCAGGAGGCGCTGACCACGCTGGCGCGGACCGCGATCACCGACATCCAGCATCTGCTCCGCACGTCGCACCTGCAGCAGCTGCGGTCGATCGTCGACGATCCGGAGGCCAGCGGCAACGACCGGTTCGTCGCCATGGACCTGCTGCGCAACGCCGCGATCTCCGCGGGCGGCGTGCTGCCGATGTGCCAGGACACGGGCACCGCGATCACGATCGGCAAGCGCACCGAGGGTGTCCTCACCGGCGGTTCCGACGAGGAGGCCATCTCGCGCGGCATCTTCGAGGCCTACCGCGACCTCAACCTGCGCTACTCGCAGATGGCGCCTGTGAACTTCTGGGAGGAGCGCAACACCGGCACGAACCTGCCCGCCCAGATCGAGCTGTACCACAAGGACGGCACCGATCCCGCCGACGGAACCGACCCGTCGTACGAGTTCCTGTTCATGGCCAAGGGCGGCGGTAGCGCCAACAAGACGTTCCTCTACCAGGAGACGAAGGCCGTCCTGAACCCGAAGCGGCTGGCCAAGTTCCTCGACGAGAAGCTGCGCGGGCTCGGCACCGCGGCCTGCCCCCCGTACCACCTCGCGATCGTCGTCGGCGGCATGTCGGCCGAGTACAACCTCAAGGTCGCCAAACTCGCCTCGGCCCGTGACCTCGACACCCTGCCGACCGAGGGATCGACGCTCGGCCACGGCTTCCGTGACACCGACCTCGAACAGCAGGTCCTCGAGATGACCCGGCAGTTCGGCATCGGTGCGCAGTTCGGCGGCAAGTACTTCTGCCACGACGTGCGCGTCATCCGCCTGCCCCGGCACGGCGCGTCGTGCCCGGTGGGCATCGCCGTGTCCTGCTCGGCCGACCGCCAGGCCAAGGCCAAGATCACCGCCGACGGCGTGTTCATCGAACAGCTGGAACGCGACCCGGCGCGGTTCCTGCCGGACGTCACGGACGAGGACCTGTCCGACGAGGTCGTACCGGTGGACCTGAACCGGCCCATGGACGAGATCCGCGAGCAGCTCTCGCAGCTGCCGGTGAAAACGCGGCTGAGCCTGACCGGACCGCTCGTCGTGGCACGCGACATCGCGCACTCCAAGATCGCCGAGCGGCTCGATGCCGGCGAGGAGATGCCGCAGTACCTGCGCGACCACCCGGTGTACTACGCGGGCCCGGCCAAGACGCCGGACGGCTACGCCTCGGGCTCGTTCGGGCCGACCACGGCCGGGCGTATGGACTCGTACGTCAGCCAGTTCCAGGCCGCGGGCGGATCCATGGTCATGCTCGCGAAGGGCAACCGGTCGAAGCAGGTCGCCGAGTCGTGCCAGCGACACGGCGGCTTCTACCTGGGCTCGATCGGCGGCCCCGCGGCGCGGCTCGCGCAGGACTGCATCACCAGCGTCGAGGTGCTGGAATACCCGGAGCTCGGCATGGAGGCGGTCTGGAAGATCGAGGTGGAGGACTTCCCGGCGTTCATCGTCATGGACGACAAGGGCGGGGACTTCTTCGCCGAAACCTCCGAACCGGTGCTGCAGATCTCGTTCCGCTGAGCACGCGCGGGACCCGCCCTCGGGGGCGACGTCCCGCGGCTCCGGTGGTCTCCCGGCCGCGCCCCGATGCGGCCGGGAGACCACCGGAATCGGACCGCCCGGGCCGCCTGGGCGGGTTCACAGCGCCCGGTTCACAGTGCCACGGTGGCCCGCTCCACCGTCACCGCCCCGTCGGCCACCGTTCTGCTGTCGTCACCGTTCTCCGAAGTGCTCCGCCAGTCGTTCGAGGCTCTTGCGGATGGCTGCCTCGTTCTTGCGCGGGATCGGTGACCGGTCGAACACGAACGGGATCCGTGCCGGCGCCCAGTCGAACGTCTCGGTGACATCGGTGGTGCCGTCGTCGGCCGGGGCCAGTTCCCACCGCCAGCGGTGTCCGTAGAAGTGCCGCCAGGCGATGAGGCGGTCCTGTTCGAACTCGACGACCTTGTTCGTGATGCGGTACTTCGCGCCCAGTTTCATGTCCATCGCGAACCGGGAGCCGAGCACGAGCCGTTCCGGGTTGCCGCCGCGCGCGCCGCGCACGGTGCCGGAGCCGTCGAGGATCGGATGCTTGTCCGGGTCCGTGAGCAGGGCGAAGATCTCCGGCGCGCTCGCGGGGATCCTGCGGGTGAGGCTGACCTGTCGTGTCATGCGCCCACCCTAGCCTGAACCTACTCGCCGGTAGGCTCGTTCACTCCTTGCGTTTCGTGTGTTCGAGCACCAGCGTGCGCTCCCCCAGCGGCTGGTCCAGGTCCACCGTCACCGGCGGGTACCGCATGTCCATGGTGCACATCTTCTTACCCGCGGGTTCGGTTTCGACGAGCAGGACGGTCACCGTGTCGGCGCTCTGGTCGGTCACCTCGGCGCTCGCCTCGCCGCAGCCACCCTCCTGCGCGGTGATGGTCAGTTCGGTGTCGCGGGCCGAGGCCTCCCGCGGGAAGCCTTCCGGCAGGCCCCGCGCGTTGAGCTGGGATTCGGGTACCGGACCGTTCCTCGCCTCGTGCTCGGCGGGCTGCTTCTTGAACTGCTCCGACGCGGATTCCGGCGGACCTCCGCCCGCGTCCTGTTCGCCGGGCGCCTGGCCGCAGGCCGACAACACCAGCAGGCCGGCCACCGCGCCGAGGATCGTCTGTTTCCATCTCATGTTCCTCTGGACGTAACCGCGGCCCCGGTAGGTTGCACGCGATGACGGATCGACTCGCGCGCAGACTGGGCACTCGCCAAGCCGTGGTCGTGGGCCTGAGCGCCATGGTCGGCGCGGGTGTGTACACGGCGTTCGCCCCGGCCGCGGCGGCCGCGGGCGGGGCGTTGCCCGTCGCGCTGCTGCTGGCGGCGTTCGTGGCCCACTGCAACGCCACGTCGTCGGCCCGGCTCGCCGCGCGGTACCCGGAGTCCGGCGGAACGTACGTCTACGGCCGGGAACGCCTCGGCCCGTTCTGGGGCTATCTCGCCGGCTGGGGGTTCGTCGTCGGCAAGACGGCCAGTTGTGCGGCGATGGCACTGACGGTGGTCGCGTACGCGGCGCCCGGACTCGGCCAACCGTGGCGCGGACTGCTGGCCGTGGCGGTGGTCGCGGCGATCACGACGCTCGACTACCGCGGGGTGCACCGGTCCACGCGGACCGCGGCGGTACTGGTGACGATCAGCCTGCTGGCCCTCGCCACCGCGGTCGTCGCCGCGGTCACCGCGGGACGTCCGCAGGCGAGCGGGCTCGATCCGACCGCCGGCACCGGACCGTGGGGCGTCCTGGAGGCGGCCGGGCTGCTGTTCTTCGCCTTCGCCGGGTATGCGCGCGTGGCCACGCTCGGTGAGGAGGTTCGGGACCCGGCGCGGACGATCCCGCGCGCCGTGGCGTGGGCGCTCGGACTGGTGCTGGTGGTGTACGCGGTCGTCGCGGTCGCCCTGCTCGCGACGCTCGGCCCCGACGGGATCGCGGCCGCCGAGGACCCGGTCGCCGAGGCGGTCGCCGCCACCGGGTGGACCGGCCTCGTGCCCGTGGTGCGTGTCGGCGCCGTGCTCGCCGCGCTGGGCGCTCTGCTCGCGCTACTGCTCGGCGTGTCGAGGACGGTGTTGGCCATGGCCCGCGACCGGCACCTGCCCCAGGGGCTCGCCGCGGTGCATCCGCGGTTCGGCGTGCCGCACCGGGCCGAGGTCGCCGTCGGCATCGTCGTGGCGGTCCTGGCGGCGACCGTCGACCTGCGGGAGGCCATCGGGTTCTCGTCGCTGGCCGTGCTCGTCTACTATGCCGTCGCCAACGCGAGTGCGTTCACGCTCGGCCGCAGATTCGTCCCCGTCGCCGGATTCGCGGGATGCCTGCTGCTGGCTGCGAACCTGCCGACCGCCTCCGTCCTGAGTGGACTCACCGTGCTGGCGGTGGGCGCGCTCGCCTACGCGGTCAGGCGCCGTCGATTCCGGTGAGCCTGCCGACGGCGGCGGAGAAGCCGGAACGCAGCTCGGCGACGATGTCGGCGACCGGGCGCACCTCGTTCATGCGGCCCACGATCTGGCCGACGGGCATCGACACGACCGACGGGTCGGTCGAGGCGTGGATCCGGTTGTGCGCCGGCGCCACGAGCAGGTTCTGCAACGGCATCGGCAGCGGTTTCGGGGCGTCCGGCTGCGACCACGCCTCCGTCCAGCGCGTCTTCAGCAGTCGCGCCGGTTTTCCGGTGTAGATCCGGGTTCGCACGGTGTCGGCCGACGTCGCCGCCAGCAGAGCCTCCTGCATCGGCTCCGACGACGGCATCGTCTCCAGGTACTCGCGGGTGCCCAGCCAGATCGACCCGGTCCACACCCCGGACGCGCCGAGCGCCAGCGCCGCCGCGGCCTGCCTGCCCGAACCGATCCCGCCCGCCGCCAGAACCGGTGCCCGGTCGCCGACCGCGTCGGCGATCTCCGGCAACAGCACCATCGACGCGATCTCGCCGGTGTGCCCGCCCGCCTCGTGGCCCTGCGCCACGACGAAGTCCACGCCGTTGTCGACGTGGCGCACGGCGTGCTCGGCCTTGCCCGCGAGCGCCGCCACCGGCACGCCGCGGGCGTGGGCCTGCGCGATGACGTCCGGCGGCGGAGAACCGAGCGCGTTGGCGATCAGCGCGATCGGGTGTTCGAGCGCCACGTCGACGTGCGAACGAGCCACGGAGTGCAGCCAACCCAGCACGCCGTCGCGCCGCTCGCCCTCGGGCAGTTCCGGCACGCCCAGCTGCGCGAGCGTGCGGTCGACGAACTCCCGGTGCTGCTCCGGGATCAGCGTCTCGGGGTCGATGCCCTTGACCTCGTCGGGCACCTTCGCCGGCATCACCACGTCCACGCCGTACGGCTTGCCGTCGGTGTTGGCGTCCATCCACCCGAGCACCTTGTCGAGCTCGTCGGCGTCGTTGAACCGCACGCAGCCGAGCACGCCGAGCCCGCCCGCACGGCTGATCGCGGCCGCGACGTGCTCGGACGGGGTGAAGCCGATGATCGGCACGTCGATGCCGAGGGTGTCGCACAGGGCCGTGCGCATCGATGATCCTCCTACGCTGGGTCCGGCCGGACTGCGGAGCGGGCCTGCGGCCGACTCAGGCGGCCGTCTTCTCGGTGTCGGGTGCGTGGGCGGCGGCGTGCCGCTGGGCCCACGGATAGTCGGGCTTGCCGCTGGGGAGCCGCTGCACCTGCGACACGAGCCAGATGCTGCGCGGCACCTTGTACCCGGCGACCGCACCGCGGGCGTGCTCCTCGAGCGCGGCCAGGTCGACGTCCGCTCCCGGCCGTGGTTCGACGAGTGCGCCGACGCGCTGGCCCATGCGCTCGTCCGGCACGCCGATCACAAGGGCGTCGAACACGTCGGGGTGCGATTTGAGCGCGCCTTCGACCTCCTCGGGGAACACCTTCTCCCCGCCGGTGTTGACGCACTGCGACCCTCGGCCGAGCAACGTGACGGTGCCATCCTCCTCGTAGCGGGCGTAGTCGCCGGGCACCACGTAGCGCGCTCCCCCGGCCTCGACGAAGATCGTGTCGCTCTTGGCCGCGTCCTTGTAGTAGCCGAGGGGGACGTGCCCGCGCCTGCCAATCCTGCCGACCGCGCCCGGCTCGACGGGCACGATCCCGCCGTCGTCGTCGAGCAGCACGGCGTCCTTGCCGAAGTTCACCCGCGGGCCCGCCGAGTGGTCGTCGTCGCGGCCCATCATGCCGATCCCCGTGAAGCCGCTCTCCGACGAGCCGATCGCGTCGGTCAGCACGAGGTTCGGGAACTCGCCGAGGTACTCCTGCTTCACCGACTGGGAGAACAGCGCCGCGTGGCTCGAGACGGCGACGATCGACGAGGCGTCGTACGAGCCGGCCCGGTAGGCGTCGAGCAGCGGCCTGCCCATGGCGTCGCCGACGATGGTGAGCACGTTGACCTTGTGCCGTTCGACGGCGCGCCAGATCTCGTCGGCGTCGAACTGTGGCACGAACACGACCGTGCCGCAGGCGAACAACGCCCCGAAGGCGGCCCACTGCGCCGCGCCGTGGATCAGCGGTGCCGCGGGCAGGCGCACCATCGCGCCGTCGCGGCCCTGTTCGGCGAGCGCCCACTCGTCGGGCACGTACTCCCCGGTGACGAAGTCGATCCCGCCGCCCAGCGCACGGAAGACGTCCTCGTGACGCCACATGACGCCCTTCGGGTACCCGGTCGTGCCGCCGGTGTAGAGGATGTACAGGTCGTCGCCGCTGCGCTCCGGGAACCCGCGCTCCGGCGCACCACCCGCCATCGCGTCCTCGTACCGGACGGCACCGGGCGCCGCCTCCGCGTCGCTGCCGTCGTCGACGACGAAAACGTGTTTCAGTTCCGGCAGCGACGGCAGTACCGCGGCGACGCGGTCGGAGTACTGCCGCTCGTACATCAGTGCGACGACGTCGCCGTTGTCGAGCAGATAGCTCAGCTCAGCCTCGACGTAGCGGTAGTTGACGTTGATCGCGATGGCGCGGAGCTTGTACGCCGCGAACATCGTCTCGATCATTTCCAGGGAGTTTCGGGAGTACACGCCGATGTGATCACCCTTGCCGACCCCGACGGACGCCAGGTGGTGCGCGAGCCGGTTGGCCCGCTCGTCCAGTTCGGTGTAGGTCAGGCTCCGGTCACCACAGACGACCGCGGTGCGATCGCCCGCGACGTCGACGGCGTGCTCCAGCAGGTCTGCGATGTTGAAGGCCACGACGAACAAACTAGAACATGTTATTGTTTGCGGCAATGGTGGAGTTCCACGGAACCGATCCCGGAACTCCGCGGCCGCCGAGCCGCAGCGCCGCCGGCGCTGGCCGCGCACCACCCGGCACCGCATCCCCGACGGGCGAAAGGACCCTCATGACCGACCCGCACGCTCTGGTGGAACAACGGGGACACACCCTCGTGGTGACGATGAACCGGCCGGAGGCGCGCAACGCGCTCACGGCCGACATGCTCGCGATCATGACCGAGGCCTGGGACCGGGTCGACGAGGACGCCGAGATCCGCAGCTGTGTGCTGACCGGAGCGGGCGGGACGTTCTGCGCAGGCGCGGACCTGAAGGCGATGAACAGCAACCGGCCCTCGGACGCGTTCGACAAGGGGACGTTCGACCCCAGTCGCATGGACGGCCTGCTCAAAGGCCGCCGGTTGACCAAACCGCTCATCGCCGCCGTCGAAGGTCCCGCGATCGCGGGCGGCACCGAGATCCTCCAGGGCACGGACATCCGCGTCGCGGGCGAGAGCGCGACGTTCGGCGTCTCCGAGGCGCGCTGGGGCCTGTTCCCGCTCGGCGGCTCGGCGGTGCGCCTGCCGCGGCAGGTGCCCTACACCGTCGCGGCGGAGATCCTGCTGACCGGCAGGCACATCACCGCGGCCGAAGCCCGCGACATCGGGCTGGTGGGCCGCCTCGTGCCCAACGGCAGCGCCCTGGCCACGGCTCTGGAGATCGCCGAGGTGATCGCCGCGAACGGCCCGCTCGCCGTGCAGGCCATCCTCCGCACGATGCGCGACACCGAGGGCATGCACGAGGAGGAGGCCTTCAAGCTCGAGTCGCAGTACGGCGTCGGCGTGTTCGCCAGCGAGGACGCCAAGGAGGGCCCGCGCGCCTTCGCCGAGAAACGCACCCCGAACTTCCGCGCCCGCTGACGCCGACATGCCCCCGGGGCACCCTGGTAGCATTGAGTGCGACCAGGGTGCCCCTGGGGGCGGGCAGTCCAGGCGTGTCAGCCGAGGTCGATCCGGTGCCGATGGCCGACGTGGTTATCGACAACACCGTCTTCGACGAACCGGTGATCCTCCGGACGTAGCGACGAGCTGCCGATGCTCAGCCGGACAGGTCGACGTAGTTGGCCACGTCGGCGTCGATGCCCGCCTCACGGAAGAAGTCGGCGGGCCGGAATCCGTCGGCGCGGTGCAGCTCCTCGACGGCGGCCTTCGCACCGGCAAGCGCGTCCTCCGAGGACCACCGGACGATCGTCACGGCGTTGAACCGGCCGGGGCCCGAGTGTTGTTCGAGCAGCGCGTCGTCGAGAAAACCCGGCTGCTGCCGCAGCACGGCGTGCGTGCGCCGGACCTGCTCCCAGAACCGCTCCCGGGCAGCCTCCGGTACCGCGAACTTGTCCACCCGGTGGATGACCGGCATGTCGCCTCCCACGTTGTCTCCGACGATAGGACTTCGACAAGACTCGAGGTCAAGCGTCGGATCGCACAGTTGGCGCCACCACCCCGGAATCTCCCGGACTTAGCATAAACCTTGCCTAATATAAGCCGCTCTTAATACTATGTGCGCCGTGCATGCCTTCGATGTACTGGGGGACCCGGTTCGTCGCCGAATCCTGGAGCTGCTCGTCGACGGTGAACGTGCCGCCGGCGAGCTCGGCGCGATCGTGCAGGACGAGTTCGGGATCTCGCAGCCGGGCGTCTCGCAGCATCTCAAGGTGCTGCGGGACAACGGGTTCACCCGCGTTCGCGCAGAGGGCGCTCGCCGGTTCTACGCGGTCGACCCCGACCCGCTCCAAGAGATCGACACCTGGTTGGAACGCTACCGAGCGCTCTGGGCACAGCGCCTGGACGCGTTGGACACCGAACTGCGGCGGGGCCGCCGCGACAGGAGGACGACATGACCGCCACCACCCCGCTCGGCCAGGTGCTGCGCGACGAACACGGGATGCGGCTGGAATTCGTACGCACCTACGACACCGACCCTGCCGACGTGTGGTCGGCGCTCACCGATTCCGATCGGTTGGGCCGCTGGTTCGGCACCTGGAGCGGCGATCCCGCGACCGGAACGGTGGAGCTGCGGATGGGGTTCGAGAACGACGCCGAGCCGCAGACCGTCACCATCGTCGAGTGCGAGGAACCCACGCGGTTGGTCGTCGACCTGCCCAGCCCCGAAGACACCTGGCGTCTGCAGGTCTCGCTGACCGCGAACGCCGACGACTCCACCACCCTGATCTTCGTCCAACGCCTCGCCGAGCCCTACGACGCCACCGGCGTCGGCCCGGGCTGGCACTACTACCTCGACCGACTCGGCGCCGTCATTGCCCACGCCCCCGTCGACCAGGATTGGGACACCGACTACTACCCCGCCCTCAGCGACGCCTACACACCGCCCGACTAGAACGCGAGCGCGGTCACCGGCGCCACGGTGTCAACACCAGGCAATGGGCATCCGGCAACATCGACAACGGCTCCTGGGCTGACTCCAGGATCACCGCAGTGGTGTAGCTATCTCCCACCACGGAACACCTGCTATTAGGCACATGGCGGGCTAATCCGACTGTTCGCGGGCGCGGATCCAATCACGTCGGCCGGCCAGGTAGGGCTCGATGTCGTGCACCGGGATCAGTGCGACGTCAGCGGGGTCGACGTGACGGGCGGCAAGGACGACGGCGTGCTGCTGATCCAACTCGCAGGCCGCATACCAGCAATCGCCGGTTTCCCAGAACCGGAAGGTCCGTGGTCGTCCGTCGACGACGATCTCGACCTGACGTTGGTCGGACGGTGCGCGTTCGACCGGCACGGTGGCCCTGCGGTCGCGGCGTACCTGTTCGACGTGGAGGTCTCGGACCAGGGAATCCGCGGACCCACACGTGACCAGAACGTGCAGCCAGGGGGCCTGTTCGTCGTCGGGGTCGCCGTGCTCGAGGCCGATCGTGGTGGCACGCCCCGTTCCGTCGTCGCGGAACGACCACCGACCCGTCAGCAGGATCCCGGTCCAGGCCTGGTGCCCGAAAAGTGGCAGGTCTCCCGCGGTGTCACGCATCCGGGTTTCCATGCCGGCGTAGTGACGCCAGAAGCTTCTGGACGCGCGGCGGCGGGTCATGAACCGCTTCTGTTGATAGGCGGCATGGCGTCGACGCAGCCTGCGAAGCCTCATCGCGCCATGGTTTCACAGCCGGCAGCCAGTCAACCAGTTCACGGGAGAAGGTCTCCGTGCTCAGATGGCGCGGTCGCGGCCTTCCCAGTACGGGTCGCGCAACCGGCGCTTGTACAGCTTGCCGTTGGGGTCGCGCGGCAGGCTGTCGCGGTAGTCGATGCTCTTGGGCAGCTTGAACTTCGCCAACCGGCCGCGGGCGTGGTCGAGGAGTGCCTCGGTCAGCGCGGCCGAGCCCTCGACGCCCTCGGCCGGCTGCACGACGGCCTTGATCTCCTCACCCCAGTCGTCGTGCGGCACGCCGAACACGGCGACGTCGGCGACCTTGGGATGCACGGCCAGTTCGCCTTCGATCTCGGCGGGATAGATGTTCACACCACCGGAGATGATCATGTCGCTCTTGCGGTCGTGCAGGTACAGGTAGCCGTCCTCGTCGAGGCGGCCGATGTCGCCGAGCGTGAACAGTTCGCCGACCTTCGCGCGCTCGGTCTTCTCCCTGTCGTTGTGGTACTCGAAGCGCGAACCGCCCATCTGCAGGTACACCGAGCCGGTCTGTCCCGCGGGCAGTTCGTTGCCGTCGTCGTCGAGGATCTTCACCGTGGAGTTCGGCCACGGCCTGCCCACCGAGCCGGGTTTGCGCAACCATTCGGCGCCGCTGATGACGGTGCCGCCGCCCTCGGTGGCGGCGTAGTACTCGGTGACGACCGGTCCCCACCAGTCGAGCATCCGCCGTTTGATCTCGTCCGGACACGGGGCGGCGCCGTGGATCATCACGCGCAGCGACGACACGTCGTAGCGCAACCGGGTCTCCTCCGGCAGCGCCAGCAACCTGCGGAACTGGGTGGGCACCATGTGGCTGTGCGTCACGCGGTGCCGCTCGATGAGGCGCAGCATCTCCTCCGGATCCCACCGGTCCATCAGCACCGCCGGATGTCCGAGTTGGATGGAGATCGCGACGAAGTTCAGCACCGCCGTGTGATAGAGCGGCGAACCGCACAGGTGCACGTGCCCGTCGTGCGGTTCGATGCCGAAGATGGCGAAGAAGCCGCGGTTGGCGGGCGACACCTCGTCCGGATCGGCGCCCGTCAGCGGCCGGCGAACACCCTTCGGCTTGCCCGTCGTGCCGGAGGTGTAGAGCATCGGCGACCCGGCCGTGCGCCGCGGCGGCCTGCCGTCCCCCTCGCCAGCGCCGAGCTCTTCGATCCGGCGGAACCCGTCGACCGCGCCGACGGCGAACCGGCCACGCGGGTCGAGTCCCGCCTCGTCGGCGGCGGCGACCGCGGTGTCGGCGAACCGCTCGTGCACCAGCAGCGCCTTCGCCCCGGAGTCGGTGATCAGGTACGCCACCTCGGGCCCGGTCAGATGCCAGTTGGCCATCACCACGTACAGGCCGGACTGGATCGCCGCGAAGTAGGCGGCGACGAGCTCGACCCCGTTCGGCTGCAACACGACGACGGCGTCCCCGGTGTCCAGCCCGAGCGCCTGCAGTCCCCGCGCGTACGTGTTCGCCTTCGCCGCGAGCTGCCCGTAGGCGACCTCGGTGCCGTCGGGGTCGACGGCGGCGGTCAGCTCGGGCTGCTCGGCGGCGATGTTCCACAGTCCGACGGTCTCGGCAGGGCGGTCGGTCGCGGGGCGCGCAGCACTCGTCGAGGTCATGACCGCAAATCTAGAACTCGTTCCAGAGTTGAGCAACCCCACCGCTGGCGACGCAGGTGCGGGTTGCCTGGACTATCGAGAACGTGTTTCACTTTGCCGCGTGACTGCTGTCGAATCCGAACCAGCCGAGATGCCAGAGCAGCCGTTGTCCGCACCGCTCGACATCGGCTTCGACTACACCCGTTCGGTCGGCCCCGTACTGGGACGGTTCATGACCGCGCTCGCGCAGCGCCGCGTGCTGGGCGTCCGCGGCTCCGACGGCCGGGTCCACGTACCGCCGGTCGAGTACGACCCCGGAACCGCCGAACCGCTCGACGAGCTGGTCGACGTCGCCGCGGAGGGCACGATCGTGTCGTGGTCGTGGGTCGCCGAGCCGCTGGCAGGACAACCGGTGCAACGGCCGTTCGCCTGGGCGCTCATCCGCCTCGACGGCGCCGACACCGCGCTGCTCCACGCCGTCGACACCGGCGGCGACCCCGCATCCGTCCACACGGGACAGCGCGTGCGGATCCGCTGGGCCGACAAGCCGGTCGGGCACATCCGCGACATCGCCTACTTCGTCCCGATCACCGATCCGCCCGCCGACGCGGCACCCACCGCGCCCGCTCCCCCAGCGGCGACGTCCCCCGACGGCGACGCCGGCCCGGTCGACACGGTCATCACCCCGGTGCACCTGAACTACACGCACTCGGCCTCGCGCGAGGAGAGCCGCTACCTCAGGGCCCTCGCCGACGGCCGCCTGCTGGCCCAGCGCTGCCCCGCGTGCGGCAAGGTCTACATCCCGCCGCGCGGCGCCTGCCCCACCTGCGGGGTACCGACGACCGACGAGGTCGAACTGCCCGACACCGGGATCGTGACGACGTTCTGCATCGTCAACGTGCCGTTCCTCGGCCAGCGCATCACACCCCCGTACGTCGGCGCCTACATCCTCCTCGACGGCGCCGACATCCCGTTCCTGCACCTCGTACTCGGCTGCGAGGCCTCCGAGGTGCGCATGGGCATGCGCGTGCGCGCCGCCTGGACACCGCGCGAGGAGTGGTCGACGACCCTCGAGAACATCGCGCACTTCGAACCGACGGGCGAGGCCGACGCGCCGTACGCGTCCTACGCCCACCACCTGTAGAGAGGCCAGTCATGACGGAAGTCGCGGTGGTCGCGTTCGCGCAGGCACCCAATGTGCGGCGGACCCACGGCACCACCAACGGCGTCGAGATGCTCGTGCCGATCTTCGACGAGGTCTACACCCGCACCGGATTGTCCAAGACCGACATCGGGTTCTGGTGTTCCGGCTCCTCCGACTACCTCGCCGGGCGGGCGTTCTCGTTCATCTCGGCGGTCGACGCGATCGGCGCGTTCCCCCCGATCCACGAGTCGCACGTGGAGATGGACGCCGCCTGGGCGCTGTACGAGGCGTGGCTGAAGATCCGCATGGGGGAGGTCGACACCGCGCTCGTGTACGGCTTCGGCAAGTCCTCGGCGGGCGAGCTGCGGCGCGTGCTGTCGCTCCAGCTCGACCCCTACACGGTCGCCCCGCTGTGGCCGGACTCGGTGAGCATCGCGGCGATGCAGGCGCGGCTCGGCCTCGAATCCGGCCGGTGGACCGAGACGGACCTGGCCGAGATCGCCGCTCGGAGCAGGCGGGACGCCGCAGGCAATCCCCGTGCGCAGTTCGGCGGCGAGACCGACGTGGCGGCCCTGCTCGACACCGATCCCGTCGCGGACCCGCTGCGCCGCCACGACATCGCCCCCGTCACCGACGGCGCCGCGGTGATCGTGCTCGCCTCCGCCGAGCGGGCCCGCGACCTGGCCGACCGGCCCGCCGTGATCGGCGGCATCGAGCACCGCATCGACACCCCCTCCCTCGGGGCGAGGGACCTGACCACCTCGCCGTCGACGCGCCTCGCGGGTGAGGCGGTCGGCACCGACGGCGTCGAGATCGCCGAGCTCCACGCGCCGTTTACCCACCAGGAACTCATCGTGCGCGACGAGCTCGGACTCGCCGACGCGGTGCGGATCAACCCGTCCGGCGGCACGCTCACCGGCAATCCGATGTTCTCGGCCGGGCTCGCCCGGATCGGCGAGGCCGCGCAGCGCATCCTCGACGGCGAGGCCACCCGCACTCTCGGTCACGCCACCAGCGGCCCCGCGCTGCAGCAGAACCTGGTCACCGTCCTGGAGAGGGGCTGACACATGGCCAAGCAACGCGCCGCGGTCCTGGGCACCGGGCAGACGCACCACCGCAGCAAGCGCACCGACGTGTCGATGCCCGGCCTGCTCCGCGAAGCCGTGGACCGCGCGATGGTCGACGCCGACGTGGGCTGGGCCGACATCGACGCCGTCGTCGTCGGCAAGGCCCCGGACCTGTTCGAGGGCGTCATGATGCCGGAGCTGTTCCTCGCCGACGCGCTGGGCGCCAACGGCAAACCGCTGTTGCGCGTCCACACCGCGGGATCCGTCGGCGGGTCGACCGCCCTCGTGGCGGCGAGTCTCGTACAGTCCGGCGTGCATCGCCGCGTGCTGACCGTGGCGTTCGAGAAGCAGTCCGAGTCCAACGCGATGTGGGCGTTGTCCATCCGGGTGCCGTTCACGATGCCGGTGGGTGCGGGCGCGGGCGGCTACTTCGCCCCGCACGTGCGCTCCTACCTGCGCCGGTCGGGGGCTCCCGAACACGTCGGCGCGATCGTCGCGGCGAAGGACCGGCGCAACGGCGCGCTCAACCCGCATGCCCACCTGCGCCAGTCCGACATCACGGTTGAATCCGTGCAGGCCTCGCAGATGCTGTGGGACCCGATCCGCTACGACGAGACGTGCCCGTCCTCGGACGGGGCGTGCGCGATGGTCATCGGCGACGAACGGGCAGGCGACGACTCCCCCGCCCCGGCGTGGATCCAGGCGACGGCGATGCGCACCGAACCGACCACGTTCGCAGGTCGGGACCAGGTGAACCCGCAGGCGGGCAAGGACGCCGCCACCGAACTGTGGCGGCAGGCCGGCATCACCGACCCGCTGTACCAGGTGGACACCGCGGAGATCTACGTGCCGTTCTCCTGGTTCGAGCCCATGTGGCTGGAGAACCTCGGCTTCGCGGCCGACGGGGAGGGGTGGAAGCTCACCGAGGCGGGCGAGACGGCCCTCACCGGCCGGCTGCCCGTCAACCCCTCCGGCGGGGTGCTGTCGTCCAACCCGATCGGCGCCTCCGGCATGCTCCGGTTCTCCGAGGCCGCCAAGCAGGTCATGGGCCGTGCGGGCGACTACCAGGTCGACGGTGCCCGCACCGCGCTCGGCCACGCCTACGGCGGCGGTTCCCAGTACTTCTCCATGTGGCTGGTCGGCGCGGCCAAACCCGCTTGATGCCACCGGCGTACGGCTCCCGGTCACGTGCGATGGCCGGGAGCCGTACGCGCGACCTGGCTCCCGGCCAGGTGTGACGGCCGGGAGCCACCCGCACGACGTGCGCCCCTGAACCACACCCGGAACCCGCAACACCGTCCCCTGGAACCGCAACACGAGCCCAGGAAAGCGCAACACGGCCCCCTGGATCCGCAACACGGCTCGCGCCCCGGACCCTTGTGCGCATCGGTGTGTCGACGCGGGGTCCGGGGCGCGGCTGCGGGTGCGGGCAGGTGCGGGGTGCGGGTACAGGTGCGGGGGCGGTCGGCTTCCTGCCTACTCGTAGGCGACCTCGTAGTGCTTGATGCCGTTGAGCCAGCCGGAGCGCAGGCGCTGCGGCGGCGACACCTCGCGGATGTCGGGCATGGCGTCGGCGATCGCGTTGAAGATCAGGTTCATCTCGAGGCGGGCCAGGTTCGCGCCGATGCAGTAGTGCGCCCCGGTGCCGCCGAAGCCGACGTGCGGGTTCGGGTCACGCAGGATGTCGAACGTCTCCGGTTCGTCGAACACCTCGGGGTCGAAGTTGGCGGAGCTGTAGAACATCGCCACGCGATCGCCCTTGCGGATGTGCTGACCGCCCAGCTCGGTGTCGGCCGTCGCCGTGCGCTGGAACGCCACGACGGGCGTCGCCCAGCGCACGATCTCGTCGGCGGCCGTGTCCGGCCGCCTGCTCTTGTAGAGCTCCCACTGCTCCGGGTGGTCGAGGAACGCCTTCATGCCGTGGGTGATGGCGTTGCGCGTGGTCTCGTTGCCCGCGACGGCCAACAGGATGACGAAGAAACCGAACTCGTCGGAGGCGAGCGACTCACCGTCCACATCGGCCTGGACGAGCTTGGTGACGATGTCGTCGGTGGGGTTCTGCCGCCGCTCCTCGGCCATCGCGAACGCGTAGCTGACCAGTTCGGCCGAGGCCGTCAGCGGGTCCACGTCGTACTCGGGGTCGTCGTAACCGATCATCTGGTTGGACCAGTCGAAGATCTTCAGCCGATCCTCCTGCGGGATGCCGATCAGGTCGGCGATCGCCTGCAACGGCAGCTCGCAGGCCACGTCCTGCACGAAGTCGCCGGAGCCCTTCGCCTTCGCATCGGCGACGATCTGCCGTGCGCGTTCGCGCAGGCCGTCCTCGAGCTTGGTGATCGCGCGCGGCGTGAAGCCCTTCGACACGATGCGCCGCAGCTTGGTGTGCTGCGGGGCGTCCATGTTCAGCAGCACGAGCCGGTTGGCGTTGAGCCCGTCCTCGTCCATGTTCTCGTCGAACCGGACGATCGCGGTCTTCTCGCTCGACGAGAACAGCTCGCTGTCCTTCGACACGGTTTTCACGTCTTCGAGGCGGGTCACCACCCAGAAACCGTCGTCCCCGAATCCCGCGACGTTGTGGGGCTGGTCGTTCCACCACACGGGTGCGGTGCGGCGCAGCAGCGCCAGTTCGTCGAGCGGCAGCCGCCGCGCGAGCAGATCGGGATCGGTGAAGTCGAAACCTTCGGGCAACAGTGACGTCGTCATGCGCCGGACCTCCGCGAGCAGCGTCATGGAACTCGTTCTACCCGCCGAGTAGAGCATACGGTGTTAACTGAATGAAGGGCTTCAGTGAACCCCGTTAACTGAATCGATTGGGATCACGCTGTTCACCCACAGTCGCAGGCCGAATGCTCCAGGCGATACCTCCCTGGTCGCATTGATCTAGACAAGAACATGTTCTATTTTTAACGGGCACCGACACACTGGGTATGACACGAAGGAGTGCGACGTGGGCGATCCGGTCATCGTGGAAGCCGTCCGAACGCCGATCGGCAAGCGCGGCGGCGCCCTCGCCGGGGTGCATGCCGCCGAACTGCTGGGCGCGGCCCAGACCGCGGTCCTCGACCGCGCCGGCATCGACCCGGCCGAGGTCGAACAGGTCGTCAGCGGCACGGTCACGCAGGCCGGCGAGCAGGCGGGCAACGTCGCACGCACCGCCTGGCTGCACGCGGGCCTGCCGGAGGAGTGTGGCGCCACGTCGATCGACGCCCAGTGCGGCTCGGCCCAACAAGCGGCCCACCTGGTCGCCGGGCTCGTCGCCACAGGGGCGATCGACGTGGGCATCGCCTGCGGGGTCGAGGCCATGAGTCGCGTCCCCCTGGGAGCGAACGTCGCGGGCACGACACAGCGCAGGCCCGAATCGTGGTCGATCGACCTGCCCGACCAGTACGGCGCCGCCGAGCGCATCGCACGCCGCCGCGGCCTCACCCGTGACGACGTCGACGCCTTCGGTCTCGCGTCCCAGCAGAAGGCCGCCGCCGCGTGGGCCGAGGGCCGGTTCGACCGCGAGGTCGTCGGCGTCAAGGCACCGGTGCTCGGGGAGGACGGCACGCCGACCGGCGAGCACCGGCTCGTCACCCGGGACCAGGGCCTGCGCGAGACGAGCAGGGAGGCGCTCGGCCGCCTCACGCCGGTGGTGGAGGACGGGCTGCACAGCGCGGGGACGTCGTCCCAGATCTCCGACGGCTCCTCGGCCGTGCTGATCATGGACGCGGCGCGGGCCCGCGCCCTCGGTCTGCGCCCTCGGGCCCGCATCCGCGCCCAGGCACTCCTCGGCGCGGAGCCGTACTACCACCTCGACGGTCCGATCCGGGCCACGCAGCGGGCCCTCGACCGCGCGGGGATGACGATCGGCGATCCGGACCTGTTCGAGGTCAACGAGGCCTTCGCATCGGTGGTGCTGTCCTGGCAGCAGGTGCACGAGCCGGACCCGGACCGGGTCAACGTCAACGGCGGCGCGATCGCGCTGGGCCACCCGGTCGGCAACACCGGGTCGCGCCTGCTCACCACCGCACTGCACGAACTCGAACGCCGCGACGCCGGCACCGCCCTGGTGACCATGTGCGCAGGCGGCGCGATGTCGACGGCCACGATCCTCGAGCGGCTCTGAACTCCCCGGGTCAGCCGCGGCCGATGAACGGCATGCCGTTGGCCGTGATCGTCAGGAACGGCACGTTCGCCGACAGCGGCAGGTTGACCATCGTCAGCACCGCGTCGGCGACGTGCGCGGCGTCGAACGTCGGCTCCGGCTTGAGGCTGCCGTCGGCCTGCGGCATCCCGACGTCGGAGAACCCGCTGGTCAGCTCGGTGGCGGCGTTGCCGATGTCGATCTGCCCGCAGGCGATGTCGTGCGACCTGCCGTCGAGCGCGATCGACTTGGTCAGGCCGGTCAGCGCGTGCTTCGTGGCGGCGTAGGCGACGGTCTCCGGCCGCGGGGTGTGCGCGGAGACCGAGCCGTTGTTGATGATGCGCCCGCCGCGCGGTGACTGCTCCTTCATCATGCGCACCGCCTGCTGGGCGCACAGGAACATACCGGTGAGGTTGACGTCGACGATCGCCTTCCAGTCCTCGACCGGCAGCGTGTCCACCGAACCGCGCGTGCCGGTGGTGCCCGCGTTGTTGAACAGCACGTCCAGCCTGCCCCACCGCTGCCGCACCGCGTCGAACAGCGCCGCGACCGACTCCGGATCGGTGACGTCGGTGGGCACGACCAGCGCCTCTGCGGACTCGCCGGCCGCCTCCAGCAACGGTTCCCGCCTGCGCCCCGCCAGCGCGACGGCATACCCCTCGCCGAGCAGCGCCCGCGCGACCTGCCTGCCGATCCCTGTCCCTGCACCCGTCACCACGGCAACCTTCGTCATGGCTGCAGGCTATCCCCGGCGGCCGGGACTGCTGCCGGCGTGGTCACCGGTGCGGGCCGGATGGGGCCGGGCCGGTCAGAACCAGTCGTCCGGGCGGGGCCCTCCCGGCATCGCGTCCGGCCCGGTCTCGGTGACGGTGTAGCCGCCGCGGTAGAACAGCAGGGGCCGCCTGCCGGACGTCTCGCCGAGCCCGGTGACCCTGCCGATCACGACGTAGTGGTCGCCGGCCTCGTGGACGGCCTCGACCGCGCAGTCCACCCAGGTGAGCGCACCGTCCAGCAGCGGGGACCCGCTCGGCGCGCGGGTCCAGGAGACCGACGCGAACTTGTCCTCGCCGCGGGAGCCGAACACGGCACTGACGTTCTGTTGCTCGCCTGCCAGGACGTTGACCGCGAACCGTCCGACGCGCTCGATCACCGGCCACGTCCCGGACGTGCGGGCCGGGCAGAACAGCACCAGGGGCGGGTCGAGCGAGAGCGCGGTGAACGACTGGCACGCGAACCCCACGGGCTCGCCGTCCTCGCACGCGGTCACGATCGCCACCCCGGTGCAGAAGTGGCCGAGCACCGACCGGAACCGTGCCGGCACGTCCGTGTCGGCCACCGCCGCACCGGCCTGCCCCGCCGTGTCCGCGGCGGAGGTCATGACATGCCCACCGAGAAGTCGTGTCCCCACAGGCTCACGGCGGTGCTCTCGCGGGCGATCCAGGTGTCGTCGTCGACCTGTCGGCCCTCGCAGCCGAATTCGACGTCGAACCCGCCGGGGGTCTTCATGTAGAACGACAGCATCAGGTCGTTGACGTGGCGGCCGAGCGTGGCCGACATCGGCACCTTCCTGCGCAGTGCCCGGTCCAGGCACAGCCCGACGTCGTCGGTGCTCTCGACCTCGACCATGAGGTGGACGATCCCGCTGGGTGTCGGCATCGGCAGGAACGCGAGGCTGTGGTGCCGCGGGTTGCAGCCGAAGAACCGCAGCCACGCCGGATCGCCGTCGGCGGGCCTGCCCACGGCCTCCGGCGGCAGCCGCATCGAATCCCGGAGCCGGAACCCGAGGACGTCGCGGTAGAACTCCAGCGCCGCCGCGTCGTCGTGGGTCGACAGCACCACGTGCCCGAGCCCCTGCTCGCCGGTGACGAACCGGTGCCCGTACGGGCTGACGACCCGCCGGTGTTGCAGCGCGATGCCGTGGAACACCTCGAGCGTGTTGCCCGACGGGTCGGTGAACTCGATCAGCTCGTCCACCCCGCGGTCGGCCGCCTGCTCCGCGGCGGCCTCCTTGAACGGCACGCCGTGGGCCGACAGCCGCTGCCGCACCTCCTCCAGTCCGGCCGCGTCGGCCGTCTCCCAGCCGGCGACGGCGAGCCGGTCGGTCTCCCCCGGCACGATCACCAACCGCGCCGGGAAGTCGTCCATGCGCAGATACAACGCGTCCGGGTTCCGGCCCTCGCCCTCGACCATGCCGAGGACCTTGAGTCCGTACTCGCGCCAGGCCGCCATGTCGGTGGCCTCGATGCGCAGATATGCCAGCGAACGAATGCTCATCACGTGTCCTCGAGGAAGTCGGTCGCGATCCGGTTGAACTCGTCGAAACGCTCCAGCTGCGCCCAGTGGCCGCACCGGCCGAACACGTGCAACTGCGCGCGCGGAATCGTCTTGAGCGCCACCAGCGCTCCGTCGAGCGGGTTGACGCGGTCCTCCCTGCCCCAGATCAGCAGGACGCGTTGCCGGAGCCGGTGCGCCTCGCGCCACAGCATGCCCAGCTCGTGGTCCGGTCCGGCGAACGAGGCGCCCATCGCCCCCATCGCGGCGAGCGACTCCGGGGTGCTCGCCGCGGCGAACCGCTCCTCGACCAGTTCGTCGGTGATCAGCGACTGGTCGTACACCATCACCCGGAGGAACTCTTCGAGTTTCTCCTTGCTCGGCCCCGGCGGCGCGGCGAACCGGGCGAGGTTCTTCACGCCCTCGGTCGGATCCGGCGCGAAGAGGTTCACGCTCAGCCCGCCGGGCCCCATGAGCACGAGCCTGCCCGCGCGGTCGGGGTGGTCCAGTGCCAGCCGGACGGCCGCGCCGCCGCCGAGCGAGTTGCCGATCAGATGGGCCCGCTCGATGCCGAGCGCGTCCATCAGGCCCACGACGGCGGTCGAGCTGTGCACGAAGTACTGGGGATGGTCGGTCGGCTTGTCGGAACGGCCGAACCCCGGCTGGTCGACGGCGATCGTGCGGAACGACTTGGCCAGTTCCGGGATGTTGCGGGAGAAGTTGCTCCACGCCGACGCTCCCGGCCCGCCACCGTGCAGCAGGATCACCGTGTCGGCGTGCTCGGTGCCGGCCTCGTGGTAGTGCAGTCGCAGACCGTCGGCCGTCGTGACGTACGAACCCTCGCTCATGTCGCCCTACCTTTCAGCTGTGCCTCCTCGGCGGTGTCGGACATGCGCCCCTCCTAGACCATCGCGTTCTCGACCGGCAGGCCGAACTCGCCGGTGCCGAACATCGTGTAGGCGCGTTCGGGGTCGTTGGCCGCGTGCACCCGACCCGCGTGGGCGTCCCGCCAGAACCGCTGGATCGGCGTACCCGCCCGCAGCGCGCGGCCGCCGGAGTTCTCGAACAGCCGGTCGATCGCCGCGATGGCGCGTTCGGTTCCCCGCACCTGGTCCCTCCGGACCCGCAGCCGGGTGTCGAACGGCAACTTCTCACCGCGACAGGCCAACTGGTAGAGCTCGTCGATGTTGTGGGTGAGCTGCAGCCAGGCGGCGTCGATCTCGCTGGCGGCCTCGGCGATCCGCACCTTGGCGAACGGGTCCTCCTGCGACTTCTCCCCCGCGTACGCGGCACGCACCCGCTGCCGCTGGTGCTCGACGTGCGCGTCGTAGGCACCCTGTGCCATGCCGATGATCGGCGCCGTGATCGTGCTCGGATGCACCGAGCCGTACGGGAGGCGGTAGAGGGGCCCGGGGTTCACCTTCTGACCCGGCGTGTCCAGTCTGGACGTGAGCAGAAAGCTGAGCGTGCGGTGTTTCGGCACGAACACGTCGTCGACGACGATGTCGTTGCTGCCGGTCCCGCGCAGGCCCACGGTGTCCCACACGTCGTCGACCGTGTAGTCGGCGGCGGGCAGCAGGTACGTGCAGAAGTCGACCGCGTTGCCCTCGGCGTCGAAGGCGGGCCCGCCCAGCAGGACCCACGTCGCGTGCCCGCACCCGGACGAGAAGCTCCACGTCCCGCTGACACGGTAGCCGCCGTCGTCGGGCACCGGCCCGGTGACGGGCTCGCCCGCAGCGTCGACGACGGTCGCCTTCCCCATCGGCGCGTACGACGAGGAGACCAGCGTGTCGATACCGTCGCTGCCCTCGCCGCCCCAGACGTCCTCCTGCGCGCGGGCCTCGAACAGCCCCAGGTGCCACGGGTGCACTCCGAGGATCGAGGCGACCCAGCCGGTCGAGCCGCACGCGCTCGCGATGAGCTTCACGGCCGTGTAGAAGGTCACCGGGTCGGCCTCGAACCCGCCGTAGGGCTTCGGTTGCAGCAGCCTGAAGAACCCGGTCTCCTGCAGGGCCTTGATCGACTCGTCCGGAATCCTCCGCGCGTCCTCGGCCTCCTGCGCGCGCTCCCGCAGCACGGGCAGCAACTCCTCGATCCCGGCGATCACCGCGTGCGCGCCCTGCTCGCTCATACCTGCCTCGTTCCTTCTCCGCCGGACCGCTGGGATCCGCCTGCTCGGTGTACACACCAAGATTAGAACACGTTCTTGTTTTTGTCACTGCATTCCACCCTGACCAGGCGAGAACGCCCGTGAACCCTGCACCGCCAGGACGAAACGGTCCGGGCGCACTCCGGACGCCCCGCCGACCCTCTGAGGAAACCCGTTGCCGATCCCCGCTAGAACTGGAACACGTTCTCATCTATGGTAGGCATCGTCGACCGTCATTCACCACGAAAGGCATGCAACGCGTTCCAGTCGCCGCAGGCGGGAACACGCGACATGGGCCACGGGCAGAGCAGCCCGGAGAGCTGGAGGTTCGTCATGACGCAGGCAGGCTCCGTCCGCACGATCGACGTCGGCGCACCGCCCGAGCGGTTCGCCCGCGGGTGGCACTGTCTCGGACTCGTGGAGCACTTCGCCGACGGCACGCCGCACGCCGTCCACGCGTTCGGCACCAAACTGGTCGTGTTCCAGGGCTCGGACGGGCAGATCAACGTCCTCGACGGCTACTGCCGTCACATGGGCGGCGACCTGACCCAGGGCGAGGTCAAGGGCAACGAGGTCGCCTGCCCCTTCCACGACTGGCGCTGGGGCGGCGACGGCAAGTGCAAGTCCATCCCCTATGCGAAGCGGGTGCCGCTGCGGGCCCGTACCCGCGCGTGGCGCACGTTGCAGGAGAACAAGCAGCTGTTCGTCTGGCACGACCCCGAGGGCAACCCGCCACCCGAGGAGGTGACGATCCCCCGCATCAACGGCATCTTCACCGACGAGTGGAGCAACTGGACGTGGGACTCGGTCACCATCGAGGGCGCCAACTGCCGCGAGATCGTCGACAACGTCGTCGACATGGCCCACTTCTTCTACATCCACTACGGCATCCCGACGTACTTCAAGAACGTCTTCGAAGGCCACATCGCGTCGCAGTACCTGAACTCCAAGGGCCGCGCCGACATGGGCATGTCGTCCAACTACGGCGGCGAGGACAACCTCCTCGAATCCGAGGCGTCCTACTACGGCCCGGCGTACATGATCAACACGCTGCACAACGACTACAAGGGCATCAAGATCGACACCGTGCTGATCAACTGCCACTATCCGGTCAGCCCGACCTCGTTCGTGCTGCAGTGGGGTGTCGCCGTGCGCAAACCGCCGGGTGTCGACGACGCGCAGGCCGATAAGATCGCGCAGAAGTTCGCCGAGGGTGTCGGTGTCGGCTTCCTCCAGGACGTCGAGATCTGGAAGAACAAGACCCGCATCGACAACCCGCTGCTGTGCGAGGAGGACGGGCCGGTCTACCAGCTGCGGCGCTGGTACGAACAGTTCTACGTGGACGTCGACGACATCGACGAGGACATGACGCGGCGGTTCGAGTTCGAAGTGGACGTCACCCGCGCCAACGAGGTGTGGGAGCGGGAGGTCGCCGACAACCTCGCACGGCAACAGCAGGAGGCGGCCGACCGGGCGGGAGTGTCCTGAGTGGCCGCCGACGTGGCCGCCGCGGACCCCGGCGGCGGTGAGCTCGGAGGCACCGACGCCGTCCGCGCGCAGACCCGGGCCGACCGGGAGGAGTTCCTCACCGCGGGACTCGTCCCGGTGGCCTGCCACGCCTGCGCGACGACGGTGCTGGTCAAGAAGAACAGCCCCGAGCACACGAGCATCCAATGGGTGACCGATGCCGCGACGAGCTGCCCGGTGCTGGCCGACCGCGTCGCGGCGGGCACGCCCGGGGCGCGCGCGGGCACCTGCGAGCGGCTGCGCGAGAGCATCACGACCGCCGAACGGGACGGAGCATTCGGGTATGAGCGGTGACGGCGCCGTACCGGCGCAGCGGCTGCGGGTGGCCGAGGTGGTGGACGAGACCGCGGCGGCACGGTCGATCGTGTTCGACGCCGAGCTCGACTACCGCCCCGGCCAGTTCCTCACCGTGCGAGTGCCCGGGGACGACCGCGGACCGGTCGCACGGTGCTATTCGCTGTCGAGTTCGCCCTTCACCGGTGAGCGCCCGCAGGTGACGGTCAAGCGCGACGGGTACGCCTCCAACTGGCTGTGCGACCACATCACGGCGGGCGACGAGCTCGACGTGCTGCCCGCGAGCGGCGTGTTCACCCCGGCCAACCTCGATGCCGACCTCGCACTGTTCGCGGGCGGCAGCGGCATCACCCCGGTGCTGTCGATCGTCCGGTCGGTGCTCGCCCACGGGACGGGGTCGATGACGCTGGTGTACGCCAACGCCGACGAGTCGTCGGTGATCTTCGCGAGTGCGCTGCGCGAGCTCGAGGAGACGTATCCGGGCAGGCTCACCGTGGTGCACTGGCTGGAGACGCTGCAGGGGCTGCCCACGGCCGAACGGCTCGCACCCCTCGCCGGCACGCTGCAGGGCCGGGAGACGTTCGTCTGCGGCCCGGCGCCGTACATGCGTGCCGTCGTCGACGCGGCCAAGGCGGCGGGCACGCCGCGGACACGGATCCACCGGGAAACGTTCGTCTCCCTCGGCGGCGACCCGTTCGCCGTCGCCGATCCGGCCACGGGCTCGGCCGGCGTCGCAGCGGACGCCCCGGAGCAGACCGCGGCCGACGACGCCGGGGCTGGGGCTGGGGCAGGGGACGACGCCGGGGGCGCTGCGGGTGACGCGCCCGCGCGGGTGACCGTCGACCTGGACGGTACGACCACCGAGCACGCCTGGCCACGCGGCGCCAGGCTGCTGGACGTCCTGTTGGACGCGGGCCGCGACGCCCCGTACTCGTGCCGGGAGGGACAGTGCAGCGCCTGCGCGTGCCGGGTCGTCTCCGGCGAGGTGAAGATGCTGAACAACGAGGTGCTCGACTCCGACGACATCGCCGACGGGATCGTGCTGGCCTGCCAGTCCCTGCCGATCACCGACGACGTGTCGATCAGCTACGAGTAGGAGACGCCGTGCCCATCGACCCCGACCGCGCGATCGGCGCGGACCTCGGCGAGACCACGTTCGCGTGGACCGCCTCCGACGTGCTGCTGTACCACCTCGCGCTCGGCGCGGGTGCGCCGCCGACCGATCCGCGGGAACTGCGCTACGCCACCGAGAGCGACCTGCGGGTGCTGCCGACGTTCGCCACCGTCGCCGCCACGGTCCGCGCCACCGAGCCGCCCGAGGTGCGGTTCCCGGGCATCGACATCGACCTCGCGAAGGTCGTCCACGGGACGCAGCAGGTCGTCGCGCACCGGCCGTTTCCCGTGTCCGGCACGGCGACGGCGCGCGGCCGCATCGCCGACGTGCTCGACAAGGGCAAGGCCGCGGTGATCGTCCAGGAGACCGAGGTCACCGACGAGGCAGGCGATCCGCTGTGGACGGCGCGGTCGAGCATCTTCGCCCGCGGCGAGGGCGGATTCGGCGGCCGCCGCGGCACCTCCGGCCGGCTACCTGCTCCCGACCGCGAGCCGGACCTCGTCGTCGACGTGCCGACGCTGCCCCAGCAGGCACTGCTCTACCGCCTGTGCGGTGACCGCAACCCGCTCCACTCGGATCCCGAGTTCGCCCGCGCGGCCGGATTCGACGCCCCCATCCTGCACGGCCTGTGCACCTACGGCGTCGTCGCCAAGGCCGTCACGGACGCGGCGCTGGACGGCGAGCCGACCGCGGTCGGCTCGTGGTCGGCGACGTTCGCCGGCATCGCGGTGCCGGGCGAGACGCTGCGGGTACGGATCTGGCGCGACGCCGACCGGCTGCTCGTCACGGCGACGTCGCTCGACCGCGACGAGGCCCCGGTGCTCTCCGACGCCGTGCTCACCCCGGCCTGACCGGCCTCTCACGCGATCCCGCGTCCGACCTGCCGAGGTGGGCGCGGGATCAGGTGTGCCCGGATGCCGAACACGTGCGAGAAGACAGTCGCGCGCCGGCGCGCCGTTGAGGGGTGGCGGCCGGGCGACGGGCGGGCGCAGGATTCGCGGGTCAGGGCGCGGTGAGGACCAGGCCGCTGGTCGGCACGCCGGTTCCGGCGGTGACCAGCACCGTCTCCGCTCCCGCCACCTGGTTGGCCGCGGTGCCGCGCAGTTGGCGCACCGCCTCGGCGATGCCGTTCATGCCGTGGATGTAGGCCTCGCCCAGCTGTCCGCCGTGCGGGTTCAGCGGCAACTGCCCGTCCAGTTCGAGCCTGCCGTCGGCGATGAAGTCCTTCGCCTCCCCACGCCCGCAGAAGCCGAGCTCCTCCAGCTGTATCAGCACGTACGGGGTGAAGTGGTCGTACAGCACGGCCACGTCCACATCGGACGTCGTGCGGCCCGACTGCCGCCACAGCTGCCCGCCGACGACGCCCATCTCCGGCAGCGCCGCGAGGTCGTCGCGGTAGTAGCTGGTCATGATGTACTGGTCGGGTCCGCTCCCCTGCGCCGCCCCGGCGATCACCGCGGGCGGTCTGCGCAGGTCACGGGCCCGCTCGGCGCTCGTGACGACCAGCGCGACCCCGCCGTCGCTCTCCTGGCAGCAGTCCAGCAGGTGCAGCGGCTCGGCGACCCACTTCGAGGTCTGATGCTCGGCGAGCGTGATCGGCTTGCCGTGGAACCACGCGTGCGGGTTGGTCGCGGCGCGGGCGCGGGCGGTGACGGCGATCCTGCCGAAGTCCTCGCTGCTCGCGCCGTACTCGTGCAGATACCGCCGGGCGACCATCGCGACCGTGGCCGCGGGCGTCGCCAGGCCCGCCGGGTAGTGGTACCCGTTGTCCACCCCCGAGGTGTTGACCTGCTGTGCCACCGCCGAGGACACCTGGCCGAACCGGTTTCCGGAACGTTCGTTGAAGGCCCGGTAGGCCACGACGACGTCGGCCGCTCCGGTCGCGACGGCCATCGCGGCCTGCTGCACGGTCGCGGCGGCCGCACCACCGCCGTAGTGGACCCGGCTGAAGAACGTCAGGTCGGGAATGCCCAGTTCCCGCGCCAGTGCGATCTCCGCGTTGCCGTCCATCGTGAACGTCACCAGACCGTCCACATCGGAGGTAGAAAGTCCCGCGTCGGCCAGTGCCGCCGAGACGCACTCGCTCGCGAGCCGCAGTTCCGTCCGGCCGGATTCCTTGGAGAACTCGGTCGCACCGATCCCCACGATCGCCGCCGCTCCGCCGATGCCCGCCCCGTCTCCTCCGGTCCCGCCGGTCATGCCGTCACCTCGATCCGCACCGTCGCCGACACGTGCTCCCCCAGACCGTCCGTACCGGACACCGCCACGGTCACCTCGTCGCCGTCGACCTCGTCGACCCGGCCGGTGAAGGTCAGCGTGTCGCCCGCGTAACAGGGCACGCCCAGGCGCAGGGAGATCGACCGGACGAGCGCATCGGGGCCCGCCCAGTCGGTGACGAACCTCTGCACCAGTCCCGTGTCGGTCAGGATGTTCAGGAAGATGTCGCGCGACCCGCGGGCGACGGCCGCGTCGCGGTCGTGGTGCACGTCCTGGAAGTCGCGTGTGGCCAGGGCCGTGGCGACCACGAACGTCGGCGTGGCCTCGACGGTCAGCGGCGGCAGCTCCGCACCCACGGTGATGGTCATGACCGCACCTTCCATGCCGGCAGCGTCAGGTCGTCGTCGATCCGGTCGAAACTCGCCTCGACCGGCAGTCCGATGTGGACCTCGTCGGGCTCCGCACCGTGCAGCTGGCCGAGCACCCGCACCCCCTCGTCCAGTTCGACGAGCGCGAGGACGAACGGCAGACGTTTGCCCGGCACCGGCGGGTGGTGGTGGACGACGAAGCTGTAGACGGTGCCGGTTCCCGCCGCGACGACGTAATCGGGTTCCGCGTCCAGGTCGCCGTCCGGCGGCATCGGCCCCGGCGGGTGCCGAAGCGTTCCGCCCCAGCGCTGGATCCGCAGTTCCCCGGCGCGCAGCCCTTCCCAGAAGAAGGCGTTGTCCCGCGTCACGACGGGGCGCAGCACCGTCGCGGCGGCCGCCTCGCCACGGCCCGGCCCGGTGTCGCGCTTCCCGCCTGCCGGCTCCCGGCCCGCGCTCGCGGCGTCGCCGTCGGTGTCTCCTGCGGCGGCGCCGGCCTCGGGCGGGCGGAACTTGAGAATGCGGAACGTCATCTCCGCCACCGCCTCGTCGCCGACGTACCAGGTCGTGCGGGTGGCGACGAACCATCCTTCGCCGAGCGCGGTGCGTTTCGGGCCGACGACGTCCTCCAGTACCGCCGACGCGGCGACGTGCTCGCCCGGCCGCAGGTAGCGGTGGTAGGTCTGCGCCGAGTCGGTCGCGACGACCGACGTGTAGCCCGCCTCGTCGAGCAGGTCGGTCATGCGGCGGAGCGGGTCGTCGGGCGGGCGCACGCCGTGCAGGCCGCGCATGGTCCACACCTGGGTCATCGCGGGCGGCGCGACGAGCTCGCCGTGCACGGAGGCGGCCGCGGCGGCGGGGTCGGTGTACACCGGGTTCGCGTCGCCGATGACCTCGACCCAGTTGTTGATCATGGCCTGGTTGACCGGATCCCGCGCCGGGTCCGGGTCCGACGGGCCTGCGGCCGCGATCTCACGCGCGACCTCCTCGATGCGACCGCCCGCGTCGGTCTCCGTGACACGGCCGGTCGCGGACCGCTCCGTCGCCGTCATCGCGGCACCCTCGGCAGTCCCAGCCCGAACTGGGCGATCAGTTCCCGTTGGATCTCGTTCACTCCGCCTCCGAACGTCAGGACGGTGTTGCGTTTCGTGAGCGTGTCCAGCCATGCGGCGAGCTCGGCCGTGGCGGGATCCGACGGATCGCCGTGCCTGCCGACCAGTTCCTCCAGCAGTCTGCTCACCCGCTGGTGCCGGTCGGACGAGAGCACCTTCGTGGCCGACGCGTCCGCAACCGATCCGGAATCGGACACAGCGACCTGCCAGTTCAGCAGCTCGTTGACCCGCACGAGGGCGTACACCTCGCCGAGCACCCGCCGGACGTCGGACAGCTCGAGCAGCGGCGTCCCGTCGGGGTTCGTCCGCTCGGCGGCCCAGTCCCGCACGCGGTCGTAGAGCCCGCCGATCCGGCCCGCGGGCCCGAGCATGATCCGCTCGTGGTTGAGCTGGGTCGTGATGAGTTTCCAGCCCGCGTTCTCCTCCCCCACCAGCATCGAGGCCGGAACGCGCACGTCGGAGTAGTAGGTCGCGTTGACGTGGTGCGCGCCGTCGCAGGTGATGATCGGCGTCCACGAGTAACCCGGATCGGCGGTGTCGACGATGAGGATCGAGATGCCCCGGTGCCGCCGCCGGTTCTCGTCCGACAGCGCGTCCGGGTCGGTGCGGGCGGCGAGCCAGATGTAGTCCGCGTCGTGGCCGCCGGTGGTGAAGATCTTCTGCCCGTTGACCACATAGGACTCGCCGTCGCGAACCGCCGTGGTGCGCAGCGCCGCGAGGTCGGTCCCGGCCTCCGGTTCGCTGTAGCCGATGGCGAAGTGCACCTCGCCCGCCAGGATCGCGGGCAGGAACCGGCGTTTCTGCTCCTCGGTGCCGAACCGCTGCAGCGTCGGCCCGACGGTCTGCAGCGTCACCGACGGCAGCTGCACGTCGGCGCGCGCGGCCTCGTCGGCGAAGATGTGCTGTTCGACCGGACCGAACCCGAGCCCGCCGTATTCGGTCGGCCAGCCCACGCCGAGCCAGCCGTCCCGGCCCATCCGGCGTACCACCTCGCGGTAGGCGGGCCCGTGCCGCTCGGTGAGCAGCAGCGTGCGTTCCTCCGGTGTCACGAGCCGGGCGAAGTAGCGGCGCAGCTCGTCGCGCAGTCGCTCCTGCTCGGCGGTGAGTGCGATGTGCATCAGGCGGCACCTCCCGTGAGCGCGCCGACCCGGTCGAGCCGCAGCGACGCCCCGCCGATGCCCCGGATCAGGTCTTTCAGCAGGGACGAGTACCGGTGCAGCGGGTACGTCTCGTCGAGGCCGACGCCGCCGTGCAGGTGGTGGCACGTGGCCAGCGCGAGGGGTGCCTGTTCCGCGAGCCAGTACGCCGCGACCTCCAGCTCGGCGTCGGGCTCACGGCCGGCGGCGAGCCGCCAGGCCGCCGACTCCGCGGCCAGCTCCACGGTGCGCGAGGCCACGTAGACGTCCGCGACCTGTTGGGCGACGGCCTGGAAGGTGGCCAGCGGGCGGCCGAACTGCTCCCGCGTCGCCAGGTGGGTCGTGGTGAGCGCGAGCGCTCCGGCCAGCAGACCGTCACCGAACGCCGCGGCGCCGGCCAGCGCGTGCCGGTGCAGCACGCGCAACGCCCGCCCCGGTTCGGAGTCGGAGGGTTCGGCCAGCGGTGGTCCGGTCTCGGCGCCGTCGAGCCGCAGGACCGCCTCGGGTGCTCCCGACGCCGTGGGCGCCGGGGTCAGCCGCACGCCGGGAGCCGACGGCTCGACCAGGAACACACCGGTACCGCCGCCGGGGAGCGTGGCCGGCACGAGGATGCACTCGGCCTCGGTGGCCAGCGGCACCGCGGTCTTCACGCCGTCGAGCCGCCACTTCCCGCGGGCCGAGCCGCTCGTCGCCGTCCCGTCCATCGCCGTCCCGTTCATGGACGCACCGTCCGTGGTGGTCGCCGTCGCCGCGGGCCGGTCGGTCATCGGCGACGACGGTTCGTGCAGTGCGGCGGTCAGCAGCGCGTCCCCGGCCGCCACCACGCGCAGCAGGTCCGGGCAGCGCTCGGCCCCGCCGAGCGCGACGAGCGGGGTCAGGCCGAGCGACAGCACCGGCCACGCCGGAGCCCGTGACCCGGCCCGGCCCGCCTCGCGGACGACGGCGGCCGTCTCCGCGGCGCCGAGTCCGTCACCTTCCAGCGATTCCGGCAGGGTGAGCGCCAGCAGTCCGGCGTCGGCCAGCGCGCGCCACGACGCCGTCGCCCCCGGGTCACCGTCCTCGCCGCCTGCGGCCTTGGCCAGAGCGCCCGCCGCGAGGTCGGCCGCAGCGCGCTGCGTCTCGTCCGGGGTGAAATCCACGCGACTCCTTCGTCCGGCCCGTCCGGGTGTGCACCGCGGCGATCCCGTGGCGGGCACGACCGACGACATCGGGCAATATTTGTAACATGTTCTAGTTTGCGTGACGAAACCGCCGCGTGGCAAGGACCATGAGTGATCGGGCCTGAAGAACCCGTTCTCGACCGGCCCGCGGGACGGCTCCCGGATAGGCTGACGGCATGCACGCGTTGTTCCGCGCACGCCGAGCGCTGCAACTGGCCTTGACGTCCAATGCGATCCGGCCGTGGTCCGGACACCGGGTGTCGGTCCCCACCTTCGTCGCAGGCTGGCTGACCTCCGAACTCGCACCGCACCTGCTCGCACTCACCGCCGCCGACGCGGCAGCACACGTCGCCCGGCACCGCCGCGCCACCGATCCCGCGGGCCTGGCGATGGCCGCCGCGTCGGCGGGCGGCCTCGCCGCACTGATCGCCTCCGCCCGGCGCGCCCACGGTGTCGTGGACGCCGCACTCACCGCCGCGACCGGCCCCGACCACCGCGGCGGAGCGGAGGGGCGTGCGGCCGACGACGTGGCGACCCCGTGGGGGAGGCTGGCCTTCCCGTTCCGCATGGACACCGACGGCGTGCGGCGCGATCGCGACATCCCCTACGCGCAGGGCGGCCGCCGGTTCCTGCTCGACGTCTACCGTCCCGACGGACCCGGCGACGGCAGGCCGGTCCTGCTGCAGGTCCACGGCGGCGCGTGGATGACCGGCAGCAAGAACGAACAGGGCGTGCCGCTGATGCTGCACATGGCCCGGCGCGGCTGGGTCTGCGTGGCGATCAACTACCCACTGTCGCCGAAGTCGCGCTGGCCCGAGCACATCGTGGCCGCCAAACGGGCGCTCGCGTGGATCCGCGAGCACATCGCCGACTACGGCGGTGACCCGTCGTTCGTCGCCACCACGGGCGGCTCGGCGGGCGGGCACCTCGCGTCGCTGCTGGCGCTCACCCCGAACGACCCCGCCCTCCAGCCGGGATTCACCGGCAGCGACACGAGCGTGCAGGCCTGCGTACCGCACTACGGCGTCTACGACTTCGCCGCGACGAGCGGCTCCCGCGCATCCGCCGCGCGGATGCGCGGCCTGCTGGCGCGGCACGTCATGGGTCCGGACCCGACCCACGAGGACTACGTCGCCGCCTCCCCGCTCGACCGCATCACCGGCGACGCTCCACCGTTCTTCGTGATCCACGGCGATCAGGACAGCCTCGTCCCCGTCCGCGAGGCGCGCCGGTTCGTCGACGCCCTGCGCGCGACCTCGCACGAGCCCGTGGCCTACGCGGAGATCCCCGGCGCCCAGCACGCGTTCGACATCTTCCCGTCGATCCGCAGCGCCCACGTCGTCGGTGGCGTCGAGCGGTTCCTGGAGTGGGCCCACGACCACCACACGCGCGGTTCGGACCGGCGCGCTAGCTGTGTGATTCGGAGAGGTTGGTGACGCGGTCGGCTGGTGGGGCTCCGTGGATTGCGGTGTGGGGTCGGTGGAAGTTGTACCAGTCGAGCCAGTCACCGAACGCGCGCTGGCGTTCGTTTTCGGAGTGGTAGGGCTGTTGGTAGGCCCATTCGTCGAGCAGGGTGCGGTGGTAGCGCTCGACTTTTCCGTTCGTTTGTGGGCGCCAGGGGCGGGTGAACCGTCGGGCGATGCCCAGGTCGGCGCAGGCTTGTTGCCAGGTGTTTTTGCGGTAGGACCAGGCGTTGTCGGTGAGCACTCGCTCGATGGTCACGCCGTGACCGGCGAACCAGGCATGTGCCC
>NZ_JAMTCN010000018.1 GCF_024171865.1 Prauserella aidingensis
GCCGCCTACGCCGGCATCGCCCCCGTCACCCACAAATCCGGATCGTCGATCAAGGGCGAACACCCGACACGGGCGGGCAATCGCAAGCTCAAACGGGCGTTCTTCCTCGCCGCCTTCGCTTCTCTGACGGACCCGGTCAGTCGGACCTACTACGACAAGAAACGTGCCGAAGGCAAGAAACACAACGCCGCCCTCATCTGCCTCGCCCGACGCCGCTGCGACGTCCTACACGCCATGCTCCGCAACGGCACCCACTACCAACCACCCCAGACCACACCGAGCGAAAACCTCCCCGCAGCCGCTTGACGTCCCCCATAGGGACACCCCCCCGGGGGGCATCGTCGTACCCGGGGCCGGCCCGTCACGTGGGCCGATGGTGTGGACCGATGGTGTGAACGTAGGACCCGGCGGGCACCGGCATCGGCGCGCGGGTTCAGGCGGTCCCGCAAACCAGCGGCTCAGCAGGGTGCTGCAAGCCCAGCGGCTCAGTGGGGGTACCGCAAGCCCACGGGCTCAGGCGGTCCCGCAAACCCGGCCGCCCAGTGGGTTTGCAGGCTGCGCCGGGTCACCGGTTCCGGCGGCCCAGCGGGATGTGCGTGTCGTGACGGCTCTGCGGGATCTGCAGGCCGGAGTCAGTCCGGTGAACCGGAGGACGACGCCCTTGCCGAGGTCTGCGGCGGCTTCTGCTTCCGCCGCACGGTGTGGACGACGAACATCGTCACGCCGAGTGCCACGAGCGCACCCGCGGACCCGGTGACGGCGACGGCGAACGGTGTCCAGTTGGGGATGTTCGCGGGAGGCAGGTCGTCGGGCAGCGGCTGCTGCTGGATCTTCTCGACGCCCATCTCCTCGGGCACGTCCGCGGTCAGCGCGGCGACGGGGTCGATGACGCCCTCGCCGATGTACTGGTCGTGACCGTCGGGGGTGGCCGGGTGGTGCGCGGTGTACTTGATGCGATCCGTGACCTGCGTCGCCGTGAGGTTCGGGTACATCTGCCGCACCAGGACGGCCAGGCCCGAGACGTACGGTGCCGCGAAGCTCGTGCCCTCGATCGGGGCCGCGTTGCCGTTGGGGTCGATCGTCTGGTTGACGATGCGATCGGAGTTCTCCGCCGGGTCCAGCGAAATGATCTTCGTGCCGGGCGCGGCGACGCCGACCCACGGGCCGTTCATGCTGAACGGCGCGGTGCCCTCTTCGCCGATCGCCGCCACCGACAGCACGTGGTCGGAGAACACCGGCGGCGAGACGATCGAGTTGAGCTTGGACAGGTCCGAGTCGGTGTTCTGCTGGCAGTTCTCGCCGACGTTGCCCGCCGCGGTCACGACGACGACGTCCTTGACCTCGTGCGCGTATTTGACGGCGGCCTGCAGCTTCTTGTTCTCGGCGTCGATGGTCGTCGAGAAGGGCTGGCAGTTGTTGATCGACACGTTCATGACGCTGCCGGGAGCCTCGTCGGCGGCCCTGATGATCGCGGCGGCGAGCGTGGCGAGCGTGCCCGCGCCCTCCTCGCTGTCGGCCTGCCGCTGCGACGTGCCCGTGGCCGAGGACTCGCCGGTGCCGGCGTCGCCACCGCCGTCGCCGCCTGCGTCGCCGTCACCTCCGGGACCGCCGCCGTCGCCACCGGCCCCGCCGCCGTCACCGCCACCGGGGCCACCGCCGTCGCCACCGTTCTGGCCACCGCCGTCGCCGCCGTTCTGGCCGCCGCCCGGGTTCTGCGGCTGCGCGGGTTCGTCGCTCTTCTCGTAGTACTGGCTGGACTGGCGGATCGCGTTGATCCGCACGTGCGGTGCGACGCCCTGGAAGCCGATGTCGGGCGGGGTATTCGCGCCGATGATGCCCGCGACCTCGGTGCCGTGGCCGTCGCAGTCGCGGACGCCCGGTCCGCCCTCCTCCTTGACGTACTCGCCGATGCCGTGGACGCGGCTGTTTCCGTCCGGCCCCTGCATGTACGGGTGGCCGTCCTCGACACCGGTGTCGATCACGGTGACGGTCTGGCCCGCACCCGGCTGTTTGCCCTCGGCGGCCAGGATGCGGTGGGCCTCGTCGAGCCGCAGGTACAGCTGTCCCCACGGGGCCTGCCGGAGACGGTCTGCCTCCTCGAGCTCGGCCGCCTTCACGCACTCGGTGTGGAGCTCGTAGTTCTCCTTGGGCCCGTCCATCTTCAGCTGGCCGATGGGTGGCAGGCCGGTGTCGGGTGGCGGTGTCCAGGCATCCGCCTGGGCCGCCGCGGGCAGCGACGGGACGAGCGCCGTCGTGGCGCCGATGGCGGCGGTGAGCAGTACCGCGGACATCCGGCGTGCCGGTCCCGTCCGGCGGGCACCGGCGCGGGGAGCGGCGCCGAACCGGCCGGCAGCTCGCGAACCGGCGTGTGGACCGACCGAACGCACCCGAAACCCCCTTGACGTCTGTTGCCGTGCCTGCGCGGCCTGCTGTCGGCCGCGCGCGTGTCCGCCCCGCCCGGTGTCAGCCGAGAAGGTCGAGGTGGCGGAAGAACGAGTACAGGCCCATGACCGCGAGCGCCAGCGGCAGCACCGCCGCGATGCAGACGGCCTCGAGGATGTCGACCGTGCGGCGCACCGGCGGCGAGAACCGCTGGTTGGGGATCACGACACCCAGCACGACCGAGCCCGCGGAGATCACGACGAACGCCACGCTGGCCCACAGCAGCTGGTCGAACGGTTCGGCGCCCTGCAGCCAGCCGATGAGGATGCCGCCCGCGGAGACCATGCCGGTGACCAGCAGTGCGACGGCCTGTGCGCCGTTGGCGTACGTCCGGGCGCGCAGCAGCAGCACGACGGTGGCGATGGCGCCGGTGAGGACGCCCCAGATGGCGCCGGAGGTGGCGGTGAGCATCGCCGCGAGCGCCGTGACGGCGCCGCAGCCGACGAGCAGGCCCGTCATGTAGTTGTGCGCCGAACTGGTGCGCTGCTCGATGTCGGAGTAGTCCGGGATCTCGGAGTCTTCCTTGAGCTCGTCGGCGGTGCCCGGAACGGTCGGCAGCGGCAGCTTGGCCAGCCAGATGGTCGCGCGGGGGAGCATCGAGATGCAGCCGAGCGCGACGGCGGCCGTGCCGGCGGCGATACCCGGCGCGGGATGGTCGACGAGCGTGGCGACGAGGAACGCGACGACGCCGAACACGCCCGCGGTCGCGGCGGCGATGAACGTCGTCAGGCCCGTGCCCATGATCATGATCGAGGCGGCGGCGACCACCACGACGAGTGCACTGGCCAGCAGCAGGTTCGGCCGGATCGAGGTGTCGAGCGGCACGATGAAGAAGCCCGCGACGAACGCCATCGGCAGGCCGCCCGCGGCGGAGATCAGCACGCCGGTCGAAACGGCCTGGTAGGCGCGGACGAGCGTGGCGCCCAGTGCGACGGCGGCGATGGCCACCACGCCGGCCGCGATCGCGGCGAACAGTGCGTAGCCGCCGATGCCGCCGAGGAACACGGCGAGTGCGGCGAGCACGGCCGACAGGCCGCCCGCGGCGTGGCCGATCTTCCGGGCCGTCTCCTTGCTCCAGGGGCGGAAGCCGTCGGGGTCGGCCTCGGCGATGGCGTCGACGACGTCGTCGTAGAGCGGCGGCGGCGGGTTCTCGTTGCGCTTGCGCAGCTGCAGCAGCTCGCCGTCCACGACACCCAGGGAGGCGAGCGTGCGGCTCGGGTCCAGCGGAGCGTCACCGAGCTTGGCCAGCGCCCAGCCGCCGTGGCGAGCGCCGCCGTCGGGAGAGACCTCCTTGGCCATCTCCAGCAGCATCGGCATCAGGTCCGCAACGGCCACGTCGGCCGGCAGTGCGACGTCGATACGGGTGCTCGGTGCGACCACCGTGACCCGGCTGAATACGGTCGTGCCCGTTGCCACCTGTTGTCCCCCTACCTGGATGTGTCGCTGACCCGGTACTTATACCGCGCACGGGAACTTACCGTTCGCCCGCCCGGACGCCTACGGCTGTCTCGCGCGGCCGCGGCTGCGTGCCGTTTCTAGCGCACTCGCCCCGCTCGGTGGGACGGATTCGCCGAAGGCGGGCTGTGACGTCGCCGGTACGGGGATCGACTTCGCCGGTCTGTGGATCGCAGGTTGCTCTCGTTCGCTACCGTGTGGTCTCGGCCAGCATTCGGTCCGCAGGTGGCCGGTCGCATGGCGACTCGATCAGCCGAGTTGAAGAGGGGTCTTTTCGGTGAGCACGCTGCAGTTCAAGCGGTCGCCACGTCTTGCTGCGCCCCGCCCGCCGGGCGGTGAGGTTCACCTCGAGCCGCCACCCGAGGTGCCCCGGGCGGTTCCGGGCAACATCATGATGAAGATCCTGCCGGTCGTCATGATCGTGGCGATGCTCGGCATGGTCGGCATGATCATGGTGCCGCGGCTGGAGCAGGGGCAGGCTCCGAGCCCGTTCATGATGATGATGCCGATGATGATGATCATGTCGATGGTCGGCATGTTCGCGGGCGGCGGAAAAGGGGGCGGCCAGAAGAAGGCCGAGATGAACGAGGACCGCAAGGACTACCTGCGGTACCTCGGCCAGATGCGCGAACGCGCTCGCGAGGCGATGGAGGAGCAGCGGGCCTCGCTGGAGTGGGTGCACCCGGATCCGCAGACGCTGTGGTCGATGGCGGCCACGCGCCGGATGTGGGAGCGCAGGCAGAACGACCAGGATTTTCTCCACCTGCGGGTGGGCCGCAGTGCGCACCGGCTCGCGACGCGGCTCGTGCCGCCGCAGACCGGCCCCGTCGACGAGCTGGAGCCGATCGCCACGCTCGCGCTGCGCCGGTTCGTGCGCGCGCACTCGATCGTCCCGGACCTGCCGACGCAGATCACGCTGCGTGGGTTCGCGGCCGTCGGCGTGCAGGGGGAGCGCGAACTCGTCCGCGGGCTGACGCGGGCGGCGCTCGCGCAGCTCGTCACGTTCCACAGCCCGGAGGACGTGCTCATCGCGGTCGCCTCGACCGGCCGGTCGAAGGCGGACTGGGAATGGGCCAAGTGGCTGCCCCACACCCAGCACCCGACGCTGTCGGACGGCATCGGCCAGCTCCGCATGATGGCCGGTTCGCTCGCGCAGCTCGAGCAGTGGCTGGAGGAGGAACTGCGCGACCGGCAGCGGTTCTCGCGTAACGCCACGCCGCCGCCGGACCAGCCGCACATCGTGATCGTCCTCGACGACGCCGACGTCACCGGCGAGGAGCGGATCCTGCTGGAGGAGGGGCTGGTCGGCGTCACGCTGGTCGACCTGTCCGACACGATCGGCACCCTCGCCGCCCGCCGCGGGCTGCGCCTGGTCGCCGAGCCCGAGCGGCTCGGTGCGCGCAGCGCCGGCGGTGTCGAATGGTTCGGTGCGCCGGACACGCTCAGCCTCGTCGAGACGGAGGCGCTCGCGCGGAAGCTGTCGCCGTACCGCATCGGCACGGCCGCGGCCGACGACGGCGAGGAGCAGCCGCTGCTGTCGAACCCGTCGCTGCTCGAACTGCTGGGCATTCCCGGCGACCCGATGACGTTCGACGTGCAGCAGGCGTGGCGGCCGCGCCCGGTGCGCGACCGGTACCGCGTGCCGTTCGGCGTCGGCGAGATGGGCCAGCCGGTCGAGCTGGACATCAAGGAAGCCGCCATGGAGGGCATGGGCCCGCACGGCCTGTGCATCGGTGCGACCGGTTCCGGTAAGTCCGAGTTCCTCCGCACGCTCGTGCTGGGCATGCTGGCCACGCACTCGTCGACGTCGCTGAACTTCGTGCTCGTCGACTTCAAGGGTGGTGCGACGTTCCTCGGTCTGGACAAGGCGCCGCACGTCTCGGCGGTCATCACCAACCTGGCCGACGAGGTCACGCTGGTCGACCGGATGAAGGACGCGCTCGCCGGTGAGATGAACCGCCGTCAGGAGGCGCTCAAGAACGGCGGCAACTTCAAGAACGTGTGGGAGTACGAGAAGGCCCGCGAGAACGGCGCCGATCTCGACCCGCTGCCCGCGCTGTTCATCGTCGTCGACGAGTTCTCCGAGCTGCTGAGCGAGAAGCCCGACTTCATCGAGCTGTTCGTCGCGATCGGCAGGCTGGGCCGTTCGCTGCAGATGCACATGCTGCTGGCCTCGCAGCGCCTCGAGGAGGGCAAGCTGCGCGGTCTGGACTCGCACCTGTCGTACCGGATCGGCCTGAAGACGTTTTCCGCCGCGGAGTCCCGCGCGGCGATCGGCGTGCCGGACGCGTTCGAGCTGCCGTCGGTGCCCGGTGGTGGCTATCTGAAGTACGACACGTCGACGCTCGAACGGTTCAAGGCGTCCTATGTGTCCGGTCCGTACCGGCCCGCCGGAATCAAGGCCGCGGCGCCGGGTGCGAAGGTCGTGCGCGCCGACAAGCGGCCGCAGATGTTCGTGCCGGACTACATCGAACTCCCGAAGGAACCGGAACCCGAACCGGAGCCGGAACCGGAGCCGCAGCAGCCCGAGTCGGAGGAGGCCGTCGAGCCGAGCGAGCTCGACGTCATCGTCGGCAGGCTCGTCGGCCAGGGCCCGCCTGCCCACGAGGTGTGGCTGCCGCCGCTGAACGAGCCGAACTCGCTCGACACGCTGCTGCCCAACCTCAACCCGACCGAGGAACGCGGCCTGTCGCCGGTCGGGTTCTTCGGCAACGGCAAGCTGCAGGTGCCGCTCGGCATCGTCGACCGCCCGTACGAGCAGCGGCGCGACCCGATGTGGGCCGACTTCTCCGGTGGTGCGGGCCACGGCGCCATCGTGGGCGGTCCGCAGTCGGGCAAGTCGACGTTGCTGCGGACGCTGATCATGTCGATGGCGCTGACGCACACGCCGCAGGAGGCGCAGTTCTACGCGATCGACCTCGGTGGCGGCACGCTCGCCTCGCTGAACGGCCTGCCGCACGTCGGCGGCGTGGCCGTGGCGAGGCGTGACCCCGACAAGGCGCGCCGGATCGTCGCCGAGCTGACGACGCTCGCCAATGAGCGCGAGTCGCGGTTCGGCGAGTTGAACGTCGACTCGATGGCCGACTTCCGCAACCGCAAGCGCCGGGGCGACATCACCGCCGACCAGGACGCGTTCGGCGACGCGTTCCTCGTCGTCGACGGCTGGCGTGCGCTGCGGGACGACTTCGAGGAGCTCGAGCCGCAGATCACGAAGCTCGCGGTGCAGGGCCTGGCCTACGGCGTGCACGTGGTCATCGCCTCGAACCGGTGGGCCGACATCCGCCCGGCCATCAAGGACATGCTGGGCACGCGGTTCGAGCTGCGCCTCGGTGACCCGAGCGAGTCCGACATCGACCGGCGCACCGCGGTGAACATCCCGGCGGCCAGGCCCGGTCGCGGTCTGACGCGCGACAAGCTCCACTTCCTCGGCGGACTGCCGCGGATCGACGGTTCGAGCGACGCGGAGAGCATCGGTGACGGCGTGAGCGACGCCGTCGCGAAGATCAACGCCGCGTGGCACGGCCCGAAGGCGCCGCAGGTGCGGCTGCTGCCGGAGCTCATGCCGTACGAGGACCTGCTGGCGATGGACCACCGCCGCGACTCGAAGCTGGTGCCCATCGGCGTCAACGAGGACGAGCTGGCACCCGTCTACCTCGACTTCGACGCCGACCCGCACTTCCTGGCCTACGCCGACGGCGAGTCCGGCAAGACGAACCTGTTGCGGCAGATCGTCCGGGGCATCACCGACCGGTACACGCCCAAGGAAGCGGTGCTGATCCTCGTCGACTACCGCCGCACGATGCTCGGTTTCGTCGAGGGCGACCAGGTGCTGTCGTACGTCGTGTCGGCCAACCAGCTCGACGGCATCGTCAAGGAGGTGGCCGGGTCGATGCAGAAGCGACTGCCCGGCCCGGACGTCACGCCGCAGCAGCTCAAGGACCGTTCGTGGTGGCAGGGTCCGGAGCTGTTCGTGATCGTCGACGACTACGACCTCGTGGCGACGCAGCAGAACAACCCGCTGCGGCCGCTGGGTGAGTACCTGGCCCAGGCGAAGGACGTCGGTCTGCACATGATCGTCGCCCGCCGCACGGGTGGTGCCGCGCGGACCGGTATGGATCCGATCCTCGGCAAGCTCAAGGAACTGGCGATGCCCGGCATCGTCATGAACGGGTCGAAGGACGAGGGGCAGTTGCTCGGCAACGTCAAGGCGGGGCCGATGCCTCCGGGCCGCGGCAACCTGGTCAGCCGCAAGGTCGGCAAACAGCTCATGCACGTCTCGTGGATCAACCCCGAGTGATCACCGTGGTGTCGAACCGGTCACCGGTCGCCTCTGACGTCGGAGGCGACCGGTGACTTTTCGCGTCGCGATCGACTTCGGCACGTCGAGCACCTGTGTCGTGGCGGCGATCGGGGAACGGCAACCACAGGTCGTCGTGATCGACGGGCAGCCGCTGATGCCGTCCGCGGTGTACGCCCACGGCGACGGCACGCTGTTCGTCGGCCAGGAGGCCGAACGGCAGGCCGCGGTCGACCCGGCACGGTTCGAGCCGACGCCGAAACGCCGCATCGACGAGGGCGAGCTGCTGCTGGGCGACACGGTGCTGCCGGTCGTCGACGTGGTCCGCACGGTGTTGTCGCGCGCGGTGAGCGAGGCGCGCAGGCTCGCGGCGAACGCCGACGTCGACCTGCTCGTGCTGACCCACCCCGCCGACTGGGGCGCGGTGCGCACGCGACTGTTGCGGCAGGCGGCGTCCGGTCTGGGGCACGAGGTGGCGCTGGTGCCGGAACCGGTTGCGGCGGCGGTGTTCCACGCCGCGACGTACACGCCCGCGAAGGGCGAGAACCCGGAGAAGACGGTCGCGTTCACCGGCAGTCCCGGCGACACGCTGGCCGTGCTGGACTTCGGCGGCGGCACGATCGACGTCAGCGTGGTGCGCAGGACGGAGTCGCAGCAGCGGCACACGGCGTTCGAGGTGCTGGCCACGCGCGGTGATCCGCGTTTCGGCGGTGCGGACATCGACCAGTCGCTGCTCGAACACGTCGGGTCGCTCGTGCCTGCTGACGACCGTGAGGCGTGGGACGAGCTGGTGCAGGGCCGCGAACTCGCCGACCGCAGGCGCAGGCGGGTGCTTCGGCAGGACATCCGCGGCGCGAAGGAGACCCTGTCGCGGCACGCCTACACCGACGTGCCGATGCCGCCGCCGTTCGCGGACGCGCACGTCACGCGTGAACAGCTCGAAGAACTGATCGCCTCACCGCTCGGCAGGGCCGTCGAGTTGACGCTCGCCACGATCGAGGACGCGAAGCTGCGGGCCAAGCAGCTGACGGCGATCTTCCTGGTGGGCGGGTCGAGCCGGATCCCGATGATGTCGCGGCTGGTGCACGAGCGCACCGGGGTCGTTCCGACGACGCTCGACCAGCCGGAGACGGTCGTCGCCCGCGGCGCGCTGCGCGCCGTGCAGGTGATTCCCGACCGTGGTGGTTCCGTTCCGGCCGCGCTGCCGGGACGGGGCAGCGAGACCACGTCGGTCGTCGGCCGGGACGAGGCGAACCGCGCCACGCAGGGCGGGCCCGGCACCTCGGCGCAGGCGGGGTCCAGGCATCCGGGACAGGCACCCCAGTCCGGCACACCCCAGTCCGGCACACCTCAGCCCGGTACACCCCGGCCCGGGGCGCCGCAGGCCTGGCACGGTGGGCCGAACCGGCAGGGACAGCACCACGGCGGTCCGAACCGGCAGGCCCCGACCCAGCACGGGCCGCAGGGCGGCGCGAGTCAGCCCGGGGGAGCCGGGCAGCCGCTGCACGGCCCGTCGCAGGCATATCCGCAGAGCGGGCCGCTTCCGCATCAGCCACAGGGTGGTTCGCACCAGCCCGGGCCGTACGGAGCATTCGGCCACCAGGCGTCGCAGGGGTATCCGCAGCCCGCGGGTGCCCGCGGCGACGGCGGTGACGGGGAGAACGCGCCGAAGCGGAAGCGCCGGGGTCTCGTGTGGTCCGCGGCCGCGGTGGTCACGCTGTTGGTGGCCGGCGCGGCGGGCTGGTTCTTCTTCCTGCGCGACGACCGACCCCCCGGCACGGAGATCGCGCGGTTCTCCTATTCGTTCGTGGCACCCGAAGGCTGGCAGAAGGTTCTGGAGGACACGCAGCGCGCGCGGGTCGCATTCGCACCGAAGGACTCGGACGGTTCCGATCGCGTCGTGGTCCAGCAGATCGAGCAGGACTTCGACGCGGGCGAGCAGCGCAGGCAGCTCTACGACACCCTGCGCGCCGACGCCGACGAGGCGAACTCGCAGAGCCCCGGCACGTACCGCAACTTCCGCGAGCACCACACCTACGCCGACAAGGACACGATCTACTACGAGGAGTTCCCGTCCGAGGGCGTGGTCATCAAGTGGTACGTCCAGGCCAACGGGAAGGCGCAGGTCAGCATCGGCTGTCGCGTCGTGGAGATGCAGCAGCGGCTGGAATCGGGGTGCCACCAGATCGTCGGCACCCTCGACTTCACCAACTGACGCCTCGCTGTCGCACCCCGCGGTGGTCGCGTTCGCGAATCGGTGCTGTCGCTTTCGCAAACCGCAGGCGTCGACGGCGGAAATCGATCGTTCGTCGGTAACCCGGACGTGTTCCCGCGCGCTTTCGGAAACGAATGCAAATTGCCACCCGGGTGGTTCTGACCTGGACAAACGGTGCCGGTTCCCGGTGGTTCCGACCTGTCGCGTTTACGGGAGCAACTACTTCCCGAACCCGTGGGACATCGTGGAACCGATCGTGGCAGGGTCTTCGTCGTAGGGTCAGTACCAACGAGGAAGTACTCGACCGAACCACTTACGAAGGGGGTCATTCCCAATGGCTGGCGGTTTTGCAGGGACACCGGAGCAGTTCCAGAAGGCGTTCCAGGACGTGTCGGAGACCAGGACCCAGATGGACTCCAACATGCAGAAGCTTCGCTCGAACATCGAGGCCACCTCGGCCGGTTGGCAGGGCGAGGCTGCCGGCGCGTTCCAGAACGTGATGGCCGCGTTCGACGAGAAGAACATGAAGCTGAACCAGGCGCTGCAGGACATCGCCGACCTGCTCCAGCAGTCGGGTCACAAGTACCAGCAGGCTGAGGAGGAGCAGAACTCCGCCATCAGCAACATCGGCAACGTCCTCGGCGGCCTCTGAGCAGGCGATTCCACGTCCTGATCCACTTCATTTCTCACGACTTCTGGAGGGAAGAACAGCATGTCCGGAATCAAGGTTGATTACGCAACCATCAACACCGCGGCCGAGGACTGCAAGTCCACCGGTGCCGAGCTCGAGGCCCTGTTCGAGCAGCTGAAGAGCAACCTCGCCCCGCTCACCAGCGAGTGGGAAGGCGAGGCCATGGCGGCCTGGCAGGAGCTGCAGCAGAACTGGAACAACTCGCTCGACGAGCTGAAGCAGGTTCTCGCGCAGATCGCGACCGCGCTGCCGCAGATCGCCGACTCCTACCAGGGTACGGAGCAGGGCATCAAGGGCATGTTCGGCTGAGACGGCTCCGGCTGTCGGCTGACGACGCTGTGTGAGGCGGGTCCGGCATCGGCCGGGCCCGCTTTCGCATGTCCGGAGGCGGTGGCACGTGTCCCCACGGATACGTCGGCATGCCCCAAGGGCACCTTGGCATGCACCCAAGGGCACTGTGGTGGCACTCGATACAGCCACGCGCCGGCGTGCGGATGAGGGTGGTGGTCGGGCCGGCGGGAGGGGCCCGAATCTTCCCCTCGTTGCCGACTCGCGCTGTCGACCCGGCGTGCCCGTCGAGGGACGGCCGGCACGCCGGCCTGGTCGAGGTGCCCCGGGGCTTCACTCGGCCGGGGTGGTGCGTAAACTTCCGCGTCGCCGGAGGTCGACGCGCCGGTGCGGCCTGTTGGGCCGCAGGGGTCGCCGGTATTAGGATGACCGACCGACCCGACCCCGCTTCTATGCTCTCCGAAGCGACCGGGTATCTTCGTAGTCTGTGCGCGTGCCGAGTGTTTGCGGCCGGCCCGCACGTACCCACAAGCAATCTTGACGACGAGGTAGACCCTTGCCCACGTACAGCCCTAAGCCCGGCGATGTCACCCGTGCCTGGCACGTGATCGACGCCCAGGACGTCGTGCTCGGCCGGCTCGCGACCGAGGTTGCCACGCTGCTGCGCGGCAAGCACAAGCCGACCTATGCTCCTCACGTGGACACGGGTGACTTCGTCATCATCGTGAACGCCGAGAAGGTCGCCCTCACCGGCAACAAGCGCGAGCAGAAGTTCGCGTACCGCCACAGCGGCTACCCGGGCGGCATGCGCAAGCAGTCGTTCGGCGAGCTGCTGGACCACAAGCCGGAGCGCCTGCTCGAGAAGACCATCAAGGGCATGCTGCCGAAGAACAAGCTCGGCCGTGCCATGGGTAAGAAGCTGAAGGTGTACGCCGGCCCGGACCACCCGCACGCCGCGCAGAACCCGCAGCCGCACGAGATCACCAAGATCGCTCAGGTGACCAAGTGAGTGAGGAACAGCCTGTGACCAGCACCGAGACCGAGGCCGCCACCGAAGCGGCTGTGATGAGCGAGACGCCGGCCGCGCCGAAGCCGTCTCGCGCCGCCGGTGGCACCGCGCAAACGGTCGGCCGGCGCAAGGAGGCCGTCGTCCGGGTGCGCCTCGTGCCCGGCAGCGGCCAGTTCAAGCTCAACGGCAAGCCGCTCGAGGACTACTTCCCGAACAAGGTGCACCAGCAGCTCATCCGTGAGCCGCTGGTGACGGTCGAGAAGCCCGAGTCGTTCGACATCGCCGCGAACCTCCGCGGTGGCGGCCCGTCGGGTCAGGCCGGCGCGCTGCGCCTGGCCATCGCCCGTGCGCTCGCCGAGATCGACGCCGACGACCGTCCGGCGCTGAAGAAGGCCGGCTTCCTCACGCGTGACGCGCGTGCGACGGAGCGCAAGAAGTACGGCCTCAAGAAGGCCCGCAAGGCGCCGCAGTACTCCAAGCGCTGACGTTCGGCGAACACTTCCGGTCGCGTGCGTCACATGCGCGCGCGGCAACACGCGAAAGCGCCCATCCGATACACGGGTGGGCGCTTTCGCGTGTCCAGGTGCAGCCGCGCAACGTCGTCTCCCGCCGTGTTGCGGATCCCCGGGCCCGTGTTGCGTTTTCCGGAGACCGTGTTGCGGTCCCAGGGGCTCGTGTTGCGGGTTCCGGGGGCCGTGTTGCGGGTTCCGGGGCGGGCGTTGCGCATGTCGTCGGGCCGGCCGCCGGTCCTCGGTCGGCGCGCGGCGGCGTCCGCGGGGTCGCCGCGGTGCTCGTGGCCGGGGCGCGGCCGCCGTTGTGGTGACCGGGTCGTGGTGACCGGTTCGCGGTGAGTGGGCCGGTCGGAGTGCGGAGGGGACCGCGGAGGCGCCCGAGCACGTGCGGAATGTCGCCGGTCGGGCACCGGCCGTAGCGCAAACGGTGACCCGCCGGTATCGCCCGCGCGTGTGTCGCTAAGTTGTCCGCGCGGCGCGCAGTGCCCACGGTGGGCTCGGAAGCGTCGTGAGGCGCGAGAAGTTGCAGTTGGAGGAACGTATGGCCCGCCTGTTCGGCACCGATGGCGTGCGCGGTCTCGCGAACAGTGAGCTGACACCGGAGCTGGCGATGTCGGTGGCTGCGGCCGCCGCGGGGGTGTTGGCGGCTCACGACCGGTCGCACCGTCCGGTGGCGGTCGTGGGACGGGATCCGCGGGCGAGCGGCGAGATGCTGCAGGCAGCGGTGGTCGCGGGGCTCACGTCGGCGGGTGCGGACGTGTTGCGGGTCGGTGTGCTGCCGACGCCTGCGGTGGCGTTCCTCGTCGGCGACCTGGGCGCGGATTTCGGCGTCATGATCTCGGCGTCGCACAACCCGATGCCGGACAACGGCGTGAAGCTGTTCGGCGAGGGCGGGCACAAGTTGGCCGACAGCATCGAGGACGAGATCGAGGCGGCGCTCGCGGGCCGCGGGCCGGGGCAGGCGCGTCCGACGGGGTCGGAGATCGGCCGGGTGCGGGACGTCGACGATGCGCTGGACCGGTACGTGGCGCACCTGGTGGCGGCGACGCCGCACGCGCTGTCGGGCCTGAAGGTCGTCGTGGACTGCGCGAACGGCGCGGCGTCGGCGGCGGCGCCGGAGGCGTATCGGAAGGCGGGCGCCGAGGTGGTGGCGATCCACGCCGAGCCGGACGGGCTGAACATCAACGACGGGTGCGGTTCGACGCATCCGGAGCGGCTGCAGGATGCGGTCGTCTCCCACGGTGCGGACCTGGGGATCGCGCACGATGGTGACGCCGACCGCTGTCTGGCCGTGGACGCCGACGGCACGCTCGTGGACGGCGACCAGATCATGGCGGTGCTGGCGCTGGACATGGCCGAGCGCGGCGAGCTGGCGCACACGACGCTCGTGGCCACCGTGATGAGCAACCTCGGCCTGCACCTGGCGATGAAGGAACACGACATCACGCTGCGCACCGCGGCCGTCGGCGACCGTTACGTGCTCGAGGAGCTGCGGTCCGGTGGCTTCGCGCTCGGTGGTGAGCAGTCGGGCCATGTGGTGCTGCCCGCGCACGCGACGACCGGTGACGGGCTGTTGACGGCGTTGCGGCTGATGAGCAGGGCCGCGGCGACGGGTAAGCCGCTGGCCGAGCTGGCGGCGGTGATGGAGCGGCTGCCGCAGGTGCTGGTGAACGTCCGGGTCGTCGACAAGGCGGCGGTGGCGGCGTCGCAGGCCGTGAAGGATGCCGTCGACGCGGTGACCGACGAGCTGGGCGAGGAGGGGCGCGTGCTGCTGCGCCCGTCCGGAACCGAGCAGCTGGTGCGGGTGATGGTCGAGGCCAAGGCTGAGGCCACTGCGCAGGCCGCCGCCGACCGGCTGGCGGGAGTCGTCGCCGCGGTGGCGTGACGCCGATGACCCGCATCCCGGGGCGCCGCCTCGGGTGACGGGCGCGACCCTCGCGGCGTCGCATCGGGAAGGTGCCCGTGACCGGGGCTTCGGCCCCGTGCGGCGCTGGTCACGTACCGGCCGGGCGGCTGTTCCCATCCCGTAGACCCGGTCGATTCGGTATGTTTCTCTGTGCATCCGTAACGGCACCGGACGTCATCGTGTTGCGTCTGAACCGTGAGGGACGAGCTCGACCTGCACGACATGCAACAGGGGGAGGAACCGATGGCCGGTGGACACAACGTAAACCCGCAGAAGCTGGCTGCTGCTGGGCGTGCCTATGCCCAGGACGGTGGGCAACTGAAGGAGGTCGGCGGAAAGCTGGAGACCGACGTCGGGGAGGCGCAGGTCGGCAAGGCCTGGTCGGATACCGCGAAACCGTATGCCGAGGCGATCAAGAAGTACCGCGATGCTGTGACCAAGTACGGCGAACAGGCCGCTGACCTGGGCGACAACATGAAGCAAGCCGCCAAGGCGTACGAGGACGGCGAGACCGTGAACGCGGAGACCATCGCCTCGAAGGGGGTCTGACGATGGATGACAAGACCTCTGCTGCTCTCTCCGGGGTGCTCGGCCACGAAGCCCGTGCCGAAGCGGCGCAAAAGGCGGCCAAGTCGATGTTCACCGATGCAGAGCTGAAAGAGATGAAGACTCTGCTCGATGACCCGAATGTTTCGTCCGAGCATCGCGGGCAGATGCTGATGGCGCTGTCCAATGCGGGCATGGTCAGCCATCAGGAGATCGACAAGTATTCCAACAAGTACGGGTACGACGCGGAAGACATCAAGGAGGGTGGAGAGGCTCCGCTCGAGAATCTGGTCAATGCGCAGCGGTCTTTGCGCAGGGCGCAACGTGAAGCGCATCAGGGCAAAATTTCGGATGCGAAGGACAGCCTGCAGGACCTCAAGTCGTACCGGTCTTCGGACCAGATCATCGACAAGGCCAAGCTGATCGTCAAACTCTTCAGCGAGTTCTACCCGAAGTACACCGAAGTAAAATCTCTCGGCTACAACGCTGATTCCGGCGATCCGGGCAAGCGTGAGATGCCGCGAGCCGAGATCAACGACCCGAACTCGGGGCAGGGCAAAGCGGGCGCGACGGCGAAGTACTCGGCGGACGGGCACGAACCGGACGATATTCGGGCAGGCCTGGACGAGTTCCGCGGCATCGAGTTCCACTGCTTCTGGCAGGACTCCAATGCCTTCTCGGACACGCACGAGAAGGTCGGTGAGATCAAGGAGTCACTGAACGAGGCTTGGCGGGATGGAACCGCCGATTGGACCGGCGACGCCAAGGGTGCGGCCGACCAGCGAAACAGTGCCATTGACAAGAGCGCCAGCGACCTCTCGGAGGCGCTTAACACTTCTGCTGACAGTGTGATGGCCGGCATCGACGCGGTCCGGGAGTGTGTGGCGCAGTACGTCGAGGTCGTACTCGAGATGTACGGGGACGGCAGAATTTCGAGTCTTGTCCCGTCCGACATCGACACGCTCATCGCAGTGGTCCAGCAGTTTCCTTCTGGGATCAGTCGCCTCGAGGAAATGAAGGACACGAATGTCTTTCAAGATATCGCTGGCGGTTTCATGGAGCTCCAGTCGTTCGGGATGCACAGCGGCGGTGTGCCTCGGGGGAAGTCGTCCTTGTTTGATTTTCAGGACTACAAGTTCGCTGAAATCATAAACAGCGACAACATCAATCAGGAAATTGAGCGTGGTACGCAGGCTCTGCAGGATGCCGAAAATCAGTTGAAGGCTTTTCTGGGTGCCTACGAGCAGAAGGCGAAGCAGTTTCACAGTCTTGGGCAGGAGTACGTCGGGGGTATTCAGACCAACTACTCTGAAATGATTAACGCCCTGAACAAGAACCTGGGGCACGTATTCGGTGACCAGGCGGGCAAGGGCGGTGACAAACCTGCTGTTCCCGCCGGTCAGCAGACGGCGACGCAGACCGCCAATCCTGTCCAGGGTGGCGGGCCGCCGACGGGTGGTGGACCGCAGCAACCGGGTGGTTCACCTGTCGGCTCGCCGGCCGTGCCTCCGCAGGCTTCGGTCGACCCGGCCGCCGCCGGTGAGCAGGCGCAGGGAGAAGCCGGTCAGGGTGGGAACGGCCAGCCGAAACCGGGCGACGTGGGCGAGGGGAAGAACCCCGTCACGGGCGGCAAGCTCGAAACCGACCCTGAGACCGGCGAGCCGTACCCGATCGACCCGGAGACCGGCGAGGCCGTCAAGGACGCCACCGAGCGCGACACACTGACCGTCGAACAGGGCGACAAGAAGCTCGAACTCGCCGAACCCAACGCCGACGGTGAGATGGCGATCTCCGTCGACGACGGCAACGGGCAGCTCAAGGACTACAAGCTCGACTTCGGCAACGGTGAGGACGCTTCCGGAGGTGCCCAATCGGGTGGTCCGACGGAGGGTGGCCCCGCCCAGGCCGCTGGTCAGAACCAAGGCCCCGGGGGAGAGGGCCAGGGCCCGGGCGCAGGCCAGGAACAGAACCCCGGCGAGCAGGACAGGCAGGATTTCGGACCGCAGGGTTCCGGTGACGGGGCCGACGGCGGGCAGGGCGCCGGCCAGGGCGAGAAGGTCTACACGCCGGACGAGGACGGCAAGATCCGCATCCAGGACGGCGACACCGAGATCGTCGCCGAACAGCCCGACGGACCCGACGGCCCGACCACGGTGACCGTCGACGACGGCAAGGGCGAACCCACCACCTACACCCTCGGAGAAGAGCAGAGCGAACCCTCCGCCGCGGGTGGCGGTGGCATGCGGCCCGGGGGTGGCGGCGCCGAGTTCGCGGGCCGCGGCATGACCGCCGAGCCGGCGGACGTGGCTGGTCGGGCCGACGCCGCCGATGGCGGGGTTGCGCAAGCCGCTCAGGACGGTGGTCCACAGGCTGCGTCCGACGTGGATGCCGCCGATGCGGGATCGGTCACGGGCGACCTCGGTGCCGCAGGCGGCGGTACGCCCGCAGAACCGAGTGGCGACGCGATGCAGGCCGCGGCGTCCGCATCGGCCGCAGGTGGCGCCCCGTCGATGCCCGACGACATGGGTTCCTCCGGCGGTGGCGCTCCCGAATCCGGTGGGGGAACGCCGGCCGCGGAGCCGTCCCCGGCCGGCCGGCCGGGTGGAGACCAGGCGCCCGCCGCCGACACAGGCAACAGTGGTGGTGCCGACGACTCCACCTCGCCCGCATCCAGCCTCGGCTCGTCCCTGGGTGACGACGCGCTCGGTGGTGGTTCCGGTGAGGCCGGCGGTGGCAGCCTCGGGGACGCTGGCATGGGTGACAGTGCCGATGGTGGCGCTGCGGCCGACTCCGGCGACGGTGACAACGGCGGCCCCGGAGGTTCCGGCGACCGCGGTGGCGGCTCCGGTGCGGCCGGCAGCGGAATGATGGGCGGAGGCATGGGCGGCGCCGGCGGAGGCGGCGGTGGCGGCGACGAGGAACGGCAGAGCCAGTTCGTCCTCAACGCCGTCAGCGACCTCTTCGGCGAGGCCGTGGCCGGCAACCACATCACGGGCACGATCGGCGAGGGTGTCGAGCCCGCCGTGTCGTTCAGCCGGTGACGGCACACATCGAGGCGGCTGGTGACAGTCCCGGCCGGTGCGCGTTCAGATGCCGAGTCGTGAGCAGAGGGGAAGCAGCATGGTCGAGAACGCTGATTCGGAGCTGGCGCAGCGGCTCGCCGAGAATCGGGCCCGGTTACGTGCCGCGACCGCCGAGATCAACGAATGGGCCCAGCAGGCCGAACGAGAGCGTGAAGAGGCGGCAGAAGCACGTCGCCAGGCTGCGGAGCAGTTGAACAAGGAACTCGACGAACAGGTCGCCGCCAACAAGGAAGCCCGCGAGGATCCGAACTCGAAGAACGAGTGGTTGCAGCGGCGCGACGACGGTGGTGGCCGCACGATGGACTTCGGCCCCACCGGGGACGGCTTCGAGGACGACCAGGCCGGCGCGGCCCCGGCACAGCCCGCCGCCCCGTCACCGCAGGTGCCCGTCGCGGAGCCTGCACCGGCGCAGCAACCGACGCAGCAACCGACGCAGCCGTCCAGGCCTGCCGCGCGGCACCGGCGCGCGGACGAGGACGACGACGAGGACTTCGCCAACCGCGACTGGTTCGTCTAGTCCGGGACTCCCGCGACACTGCGGAGTTCGCCGAGCCGGAGTTCGTCGAGCCGGGGTTCGCCGAGCCGGAGTTCGGCGAGCTTCTGGGCGCCGGACACACGTCCGTACCGGAGACGGCACATCGACGGCGGCCGCCCGGGCCTTCACGGTCCGGACGGCCGCCGTCGTCGTTTCGCCCGGAGTCGTGGCAGGCCGGTGGTGCGCGGCCTGCTCGCCGTCGTCCCCGGCTGACCAGCGCGGACACCTCGCGCCGCCCGGGTGGCCGTGGTCGTTGCGCGTTCCTCGGATCCGCCCAACCCGGTACATTTCGTGTGCAGATGCGACGGCACCGATCCGGTACTCCTCGCGTCTCAGTCGTCAGACGACCACGGACGATGCCAGGGGGTGCGAGGAGTGAGCGGGGTCAACGCGCCGCAGGGGTACACGGCCGACCAGGGTTCGATGTCGAACCAGGCCACACGCATCGGCGATGCCGCGACGAGTGCGCAGGAGGAGGTCGTCGACGTCGGCACGTCGAACGTCGGCGAGGGCGGCTTCGGCAAGGCGCACACCGAGTTCAGCGGCGACTACACCGCGGGCATCCAGACGATCGGCGAGGCGGCGCAGGCCATGTGCAGCTCGTTGACGTCGTTCGCGAGCACCGTCGGCGCGGCGGGCCGGCAGTACGGCGCTGCGGAGGAATCGCAGGCCCAGGCGGCCACGCGGGCGGGGAGTGGACTGTGAGCGACTACACGTGGGACGAGACGAAGGAGATCCTCGACGACCCGTACGTCTCGGCCGACACCAAGCAGGCCGTGCTCTACAACTACGCCATGGCCGGTGACGGTAACGAGGCCGCCGAGGCGTACTACGAGAAGTACAACGTCGCTCCGCACCCCTATCCCGGTCCGTACATGGGCAGTCGAGGGAACTACGAGGGCTACGACGGCAGGAAGGACCCGTACGAGAAGGCGCGCGAGGAGTCCGAGGCGGGAAGCTATCGCGGCAGCCAGCTCGAGTCGAAGCTCGACGAGAACGCCGACGAGCTCGACCAGGCGCAGCCGCCCGCGTCGTCGTCCTCGTCGGCGGGCGGGGTCACCACCTCCGACGAGCTGCTCGAATTGGCCAAGGACGCGCTCGACACGTTCCACACGTTCCTGCCGATCGACGCGCAGGTCCCGGCCGACTCCAAGCACATCGACGGGCCGTTGGACTACGCCACGGACATCCGCGAGCGCTACTGGGAGCAGAGCGGCATCGACTTCCGGAAGTTCCTCGACGATGCCGAGCAGCTGCGCAAGGCACACGGCACGCTGAAGGAACTTCGGACGAGCACACAGCAGGATCTGAACTCGCTCTACCGCGACTGGACCGGCGACGCCGCCAACGCGTCGTACCAGCAGTACAGCGAGGACATCGAGCCGAACGCGGCCGACCTGATCGAGCATCTCGACGGCGCGTCCCAGGTGATCGAGGCCGCCGTGCAGACGGTGTTCGACACGGTCAAGCACAAGGCCGAACAGGTCATGCAGCTGTACACGCCGACCGTCGGCCAGGCCACGCCGGAGATCGCGAAGCAGGTCATGACGCTCGCGAACGGCGATTTCTCCACCCAGGACGAGGTGCTCGAGGTGGCCGCGTGGGTCGACTCGGTGTGCGGGTCCAACCTGGAAGCCACGATCCGCGCCGACAACTGCGGCCTCAACGACGAGAACAAGGAACTCGTCAAGACCGAGTGCAAGACGTGGATCCGCGAATCGTGGAACGTCGACCTGTACGACAACCTGTACGCCTCGTTCACGTCGCTGTGCGACTCGACGAAGGAAGCCGTCGACCAGGCCTACAGCACCCTGAACGAGTACCTCGGCGAGTACGAGAACGGCTTCCCGGCCCAGCAGGGAGGCACACCGGGAGGTACGCAGCCGCCGGGCGTCGACACCGGGGTCGGCACTCCGGGCACCGGCACTCCGGGCACCGGTACGCCGGGCGCAGGTACGCCGGGGGCGGGCACTCCCGGCGCGGGCGCAGGGACGCCGAGCGTGGCGACGCCGGGTGCGGGCAGCCCGGGCGGTGGCGCTCCCGCGGGCGGCGGCCCCGGTGGCGGGAGCCCCGGCGCGCCGACGACGCCGAGCACCCCGGCGCCCGACGTCCCGAAACCCGACGTTCCAAAGCCCGAAGCGCCGAAGGTCCCGGAGTTCGAGACGCCCGGCCCCGGAACGGGCGGGCCCGGCACCGGTGGCGGCGACACCGACGGCGACGGTGAGCCGGACCTGCCGGAGTTCGAGACGCCGGACCTGAAGAAGCCCGACCTGGGCCTCGACGACGACGGCGACGGAAAGCCCGACAACGTGCTCGACACACCGGGAGACGATCGCGACAGGCTCACGGTCGAGGAGGGCGACAACACGCTCGAGATCACCGAGCCCGACGACGACGGGAAGATGGAGATCTCCGTCGACGACGGCACGGGCCTGCCCAAGGACTACCGACTCGACTTCGGCAACGACGACGCAGCAGGCGACGACGCAGCAGGCAACGGCGCAGCAGGTGGCGGGAACGCGAGCGGCGACACCGGCGACCGGCGCGAAGTCCGCGCGGAGGACGCCGCCGAGGCGTACGACGGCGGTTCCGATGGCGGGACCGACGGCGGCAAGGTCCACACGCCCGGCCCGGACGGCACGATCCGCATCGAGGACGGCGACCTGACGATCGTCGCCGAACAGCCCGAGGGGCCGGACGGTCCGACGTTGGTCACCGTCGACGACGGCACGGGCGAGCCGACCACGTACACGCTCGACGGAGTCGACAGCGGTGACAGTGGTGACAGCGGTGCCGACAGTGGACTCCGGACGCTGCCGAAGGAGTTCGAGCCGCCGTCGTCGGGCTCGCTCGACCTCGACGACGGCCCCGCCGGCGGTGACGACCCCGCGGGCGGTGGCGGCGCTGCGGTGGGTGGCGGTGTCACAGGCGGTAGCGGCTCCGTCGGGGAGGGTGCCGGTTCGATCGGAGCCGGTGCCGGCTCGGTCGGTGGCGGTGGCGGCGGCGGGTTCTCGGCCGACGCCGAGGCACCGCAGCCGCTGAACGAGGGCTCGCGCACGAGCGCCACCACCGGCGCTCTGCCCACGAGTGGCGCACCCGCGGCCGTCGCGGGCGGTGGTGACGCCGGTGGCGGTGCGGCCGGTGGTCGCGGCGGAATGATGGGCGGCGGCATGATGGGTGCGCCGATGGGCGCCGGCGGCGGCGCCGGTGGGCAAGGCGGCGACCAGGAACGGACGTCGAGCTACCGCATCGACGGTGGCCTGTTCGACGGTTCCGAGTCCCCGCAGGCCATCACCGGCACGATCGGCGACGACCCGCCCGCCGTGCGCTACGACAAATGAGCACGCCACGACAAGTGACCGCCCCACGGCAGGTGAACCCCTGCTCCGGCGAACGCGCCAAGGCGGTGGGAAGGGCGGCGGTGGAAACGGCGGCGGTGGAAACGGCGGCAGGCGAGGACAGGACGGCGGGAGAGGACCATGGCTGAGGGCAGGGCGGCGGCCGCGCTGGCCCGGTTCGACCGGATCAACCGGGAACTGGCGGACCGGCGGGCGTTGCGGGAACGCAAGGCCGCCGAGGCGAAACAGCGGGCGTCGGACAACCTCGCGCGGCGCGGTGAGGTCGCCGAGCGGTCGGCGAAACACCTCATCGAGCTGGCGAAACGGCAGCGCGCGAACAGCGGCTTCGACACCGGCCGCTCGCGTGAGGAGGAAGAGCACGTGCTGCGGTTCGGTGCCGAGGACGAGACGGCCGCAGAACCGCCCACCCGGCACATGCTGCCGCCCCAGCCGCCCGCATCACCTGCACCGCCGCCACCTCCGCGCGGGCCGGCTCCCGCCGACGACCACGAAGACGACGACTTCTCCCACGAGACCTACCTGAAATGAGCGCCGGCGACATGAACACCGAACGGAACGCCGAAGCCGCCGCCGCAACGACCGCGACCGTGCCCGCGGCGGTGGCAGGCAGGGCCCGGGAGATCGAGGCATTGGTGTGCCGGGTGCTGGAGGTCGAGTCGGGGACGGTGGGCCCTGAGGATCGGTTCGTCGACGATCTGGGTGCGGATTCGATGAAGTTGATCGAGTTGTTGTCGCATTTGGAGATCGAGTTCGACGTGGAGATCGACGAGGACGAGTTGGAGCGCCTGGTGCACCTGCAGGGCGTGTACGACGTGCTCGGCGACGTCCTGGACGCCGACTCCCTGGACGCCTAGCCGTGGCGGGTTCGCGTGCGCACGCGGGCAGGCGCCGCGTGGCCGTGACGGGCGTCGGCGTCGTGTCCTCGATCGGCACGGGCGCCGACGCCTACGCGCGCGCATTGCGGCAGGGCCGCAGCGGGGCTCGTCCGATCGAGGCGTTCGACACCACCGGGTTCGCGCACGCCACGGGCTGCGAGGTCGTCGGGTTCGAACCGGAGCGCTGGCTGCGGCGCGTGCCCGTGGAGGAGGCGGGCAGAGCGGCGCAGTTCGCGATCGCCTCGGCCGGGATGGCGCTCGACGACGCCGGGATCACCGAGGACGACCTGCGGGACCGGCGCGGCCTCGTGTCCATCGGCACCACCGACGGCGGCTCCGACGACGGTGAACGTCTCGCCGCCTCGTTCGTCCACGACGGCCCCGCGGCGATCGACCCGGCCGCCGCACGCCGCGTGCCCGCGAGTCGTCTCGCCACCGGTGTGGCCCGCGACCTCGGACTCGCCGATGTCGAGGTGTCGACCGTCGCCACGGCCTGCGCCGCGGGCAACTACGCGATCGGCGGCGGCGTCGACGCACTCCGCACCGGCGAGGTCGACTACGCCCTCTGCGGCGGCGCCGACGCCCTGTGCCGCATGACGTTCACCGGCTTCTACCGCCTCGGCGCCGTGGATCCCGACCGCTGCAGGCCGTTCGACGTCGACCGCCGCGGCATCCACACCGGCGAAGGTGGCGCGGTGCTGCTGCTCGAACCCCTCGACGACGCCGTGGCGCGCGGCGCGCGGGTCTACGCCGAGGTGCTCGGTTACGGCCTCAACTGCGACGCCCACCACCAGGTCGCCCCGCACGGGGAGAGCGTCGCCCGCTGCATGGAACTCGCACTCGACGACGCCGATGTAGCACCCGCCGACGTCGACCTGATCTCCGCTCACGGCACCGGCACGAAGGCCAACGACGTCACCGAGTGCGGCGCGATCCACGGCGTGTTCGGGCCCGCGGGCGAGGTGCCGCCGGTGGTGTCGGTCAAGTCGATGCTCGGCCACACCATGGGTGCCGCCAGTGCGCTCGCCGCCGCGGCGTGCGCACTCGGCATCGACGGCGGATTCGTCCCGCCGACGATCAACCACACCGAGACCGATCCGGAGTGCGCCGTCGACTGCGTCCCCAACACCGCCGTGGACGCCGACCTGCGGGTGGTGCAGAACAACGCGCTCGCCTTCGGGGGCAACAACGCCGTCGTCGTGCTGGGCAGGCCCGCATGACCGGCGCGGTGATCACGGCGTGGTCGGCGATCTCGGCGTGCGGCGTCGGCGCCGACTCCCATCGCGCGGTGTACGGCGACCCTGCCCGCAGGCCCCGGCTCACCCCGGTGGGCGATCCGGTGCCCGGCGAAGCCCACGTGGCCGCGGACTTCGACGTCACCGAGGCCCTCGGCCCGAAGGGCACCTCCTCGATGGACCGGTGCAGCGCCCTCGCCGTCGCCACCGCGGCCGACCTCCTCGCCGCCGGGCAGCGCCCCCAAGGGCACATTGGTTGCATTCAACGCAACCAAAGTGCCTCTGGGGGCATCGCACCACCGAGCGGGATCGGCGTGGTGCTGGGGACGACGTCGGGGAGCGCGCAGACCCAGCTCGACTTCACGCGCGAATCGCTGACCCGCGCCAAGCCGTACCGCGTCAATCCGGCGCTGATGCCGTTCGCGCTGATGAACAGTGCCGCGGCCCGGACGGCGATGTGGCACGGGCTCACCGGTCCGAACACGACGATCGCGGGTGGCCGCATGTCCGGCCTGTCCACGCTGCGCTACGGGGCGCGGCTGCTCGCCACCGGCCGTGCCGACGCGATGCTGTGCGGAGCCGTCGAGGAGTACGGACCCGCCCGGCAATGGCTCGCCGACCAGCGCACCCCGGACGCGCTGCACCCGCTCGGCGAGGGCGGAGCCGTCCTACGCCTCGAACCGGCGGCCGCGCACGGCGAGACCACGGCCACCTTCGGCGAGACCACGGGCGCGGGTACTCCGGCACTGGCCGACGTGCTGGGCATCGACACCCGGGTGGTCGTCGACGACGATCCGGCGGCGGCGCTCGAGGCCTGCATCCGCCGCACCCTCGACCGTGCCGGTGCCGCCGCGAGCGACGTGCGCACCGTCGCCGTGTCCGCCCCGCCCGGGCCGCTCGCCGACGCCGAACGCCGCGCCGTCGCCCACACCGCCGGTCACGCCGACGTGCGCGACCCCGGCGACATCGTCGGCGACACCGGGGCGGCGACCGGCCCGTTCCAGGTCACGCTGGTGCTCGAGCGCCGCGGACTCGCACTGATGACCGCCGCGGACGAGGACGGCACGGTCGGCTGCGGCCTGCTCCGCGTGCACTGACCGCGGTCGGTTCCGGATCCGTGGTGGCCGATTCCACCCGCGGTGGCCGGGAGCCTGCTCCGCCGGGTCAGCCGGCCTTCGCGACCGCGGCCTTGTCGGAACCGGCGCCCGGCTCGTCGAGGTCGACGATCTTGGCGCTCTTCACGCTCTCGTCGAGCAGCGGGCGGTAGGTGTCGGTGCCGGTCAGGTGCGTCAGGAAGAACGCGGTCAGCAGCGCGCGTACGGTGCGGTGCGCCGCGCGGTTCGGCTTGCCGTGCACGAGCAGCCTGCTCCAGTGCATGCCCTCGGTGACGGCCAGGTGCGACGCCTTCGGCACGGTCCGCAGCTGCACCGGGCCGGCCCAGGCGCGGGCGATGGCCTCGGCGTTGCCCTGGGCGGGCGCCACGAGGTCGTCCTCCGCGGCCAGGTGTAGCCCGGGGCGGTCCACCTGCCGGGCCGCCGCCGACGCCGACGGGACCGTCTGTGCGGGCGCGAACGTGCCGACCGCCCGAACGGACTGCTCCTTCGCGGCCGCCAGCACCGCCGAGCCGCCGCCCGTCGAGTGGCCGCCGACGCCCAGCTTCTCCGGGTCGACGCTGATCGCGCCCGGTCCGAGCCGCACCCCGGTGATCATGTCCAAGGTCGACAGCAGATCGTCGGCCAGCAGCCGGTGCGACGGCAACGGCCCACCCTGCGTCGACGGAGCGGCCGTGACGATGCCCCAGCTCGCCAGGTGTCGCAGCAGCTCGCGGTACTGGCCGGTCGGCTGCAGCCACCCGTGGCCGAACGCGACGGCAGGCAGCCCGCGGCCCTGCTTCGGCGTGTAGACCACGCCCGGCAACCCGACCAGTGCCAGGTCGCCGCGCAGCACGTCGTGCGGTCCCGGGAAGGTGAGGTCCTCGAGCAACTGCTTCGCCTTGGCCATGCCGGGCAGATTACTCGACACCCCGCGACGACGAGACGCCCGACACAGGTGCGCGACCGGTGCGGCGGACGCCCCCAGGGGCACTTTGGTCGCATTCAATGCAACCAAAGTGCCCTTGGGGGCAACACCGGTCGTGCGGAGGCACGACGCGCGTCGACCGCGGCCGGCAGGGCGTCGCTCGGTCGTGTCGATACGCTGGAGGGCGTGTGTGGAATCGTCGGATACGTCGGGCACCGGGACGCACTGGATGTGGTGCTCGGTGGGCTGCGACGCATGGAGTACCGCGGCTACGACTCGGCGGGCGTCGCCGTCCTGGACGGGGCGGGCGGCCTGACCGTCGAGCGGAAGGCGGGCAGGCTCGCGAACCTGGAGGCCGCGCTGGACGAGGCGGGCCGGACGCGGTTCGCGGGCACGTCCGGGATGGGCCACACGCGCTGGGCCACCCACGGCCCGCCGGTGGACCGCAACTCGCACCCGCACCGTGACGCGGCCGAACGCGTCGCCGTGGTGCACAACGGCATCATCGAGAACTTCGCGCAACTGCGCGCCGAGCTGGAGGCCGACGGGGTCGAGCTCGAGAGCGACACCGACACCGAGACGGCCGCGCACCTCATCGCGCGCGCCTACGACAAGGACCCGGACACCGCGGGCGACCTGCCTGCCAGCGTGCGGGCGGTGTGCCGCAGGCTCGAAGGCGCGTTCACCCTCGTCGTGACGCACGCCGACCACCCGGACCTGATCGTCGCCGCACGCCGGTCGTCGCCCCTGGTGGTGGGCGTCGGTGAGGGCGAGACGTTCGTGGCCTCCGACGTCGCCGCGTTCATCGAACACACCCGTGAGGCCGTCGAGCTCGGCCAGGACCAGCTCGTGACGATCACCCGCGAGGGCTACGAGGTCAGCGACTTCCACGGCGAGCTCGCCCAGGGCAAGCCGTTCACGGTCGACTGGGACCTGTCGGCCGCCGAGAAGGGCGGCCACGAGTACTTCATGCTCAAGGAGATCGAGGAGCAGCCCGACGCGCTCGCCAACTCACTCCGCGGGCACTTCTCCGAAGGCCGCGTCGTCCTCGACGAACAGCGCATCTCCGACCAGGATCTGCGCGACATCGACAAGGTGTTCGTCATCGCGTGCGGCTCGGCGTACCACTCGGGCCTGGTGGCGAAGTACGCGATCGAGCACTGGTGCCGCCTGCCCGTCGAGGTCGAGCTGGCCAGCGAGTTCCGCTACCGCGACCCGGTGCTGGACCGCGACACGCTCGTCGTGGCCGTCTCCCAGTCCGGCGAGACCATGGACACCCTCGAAGCCGTCCGCCATGCCAGGGAGCAGAAGGCCAGGGTGCTGGCGGTCTGTAACACCAACGGCGCGCAGATCCCCCGCGAGTCCGACGCCGTGCTGTACACGCACGCGGGCCCGGAGATCGGTGTCGCCTCGACGAAGGCGTTCCTCGCGCAGATCGCCGCCAACTACCTCGTCGGCCTGGCGCTCGCGCAGGCCCGAGGCACCAAGTACCCCGACGAGGTGGGCCGCGAGTTCGCCGAGCTCGAAGCCATGCCGAAGGCGGTCGAGCAGGTGCTGTCGACCGTCGGCCAGGTGCGGGAACTCGGCGCGCGGCTCGCCGACTCGAAGGCGGTGCTGTTCCTCGGCAGGCACGTCGGCTACCCGGTTGCGCTCGAAGGTGCGCTCAAGCTCAAGGAGCTCGCCTACATGCACGCCGAGGGCTTCGCCGCGGGTGAGCTCAAGCACGGTCCGATCGCGCTGATCGAGAAGGACCTGCCCGTGGTCGTGGTGATGCCGTCGCCGCGGGGCCGCGCGGTGCTGCACGCCAAGCTGGTGTCGAACATCAGCGAGATCCAGGCCCGCGGCGCTCGCACGGTCGTCATCGCCGAGGAGGGCGACGAGACGGTGCGGCCGTTCGCCGACGAGCTCATCGAGGTGCCCGCCGTGTCGACGTTGTTGCAGCCGCTGGTGTCGACCGTGCCGCTGCAGGTGCTGGCGGCCGAGATCGCCCGCACGCGCGGTTACGACGTCGACAAGCCGCGCAACCTCGCCAAGTCCGTGACGGTGGAGTAGCCCCCGTGCGCGGCGCGTGGACGACCGCCGGGGTGCGGGAGGCCGAGGACGAGGTCCTCGCCCGCACACCCGACGGTGCGCTCATGCAGCGCGCCGCCCATGCCGTCGCAGTGCGCGCGGCGGCGCTGCTCACCGATCACACCGGCGGCGTTTCCGGACGCCGCGTGCTGCTCGTCGTCGGCGCGGGCAACAACGGCGGCGACGCGCTGTGGGCGGGGGCGTTCCTGCGCAGCCGCGGCGTGGGCGTCGCCGCGGTGCTACTCGCTCCCGAGAAGGCGCACGCCGCGGGGCTGGCCGCGTTGCGTCGCCGTGGCGGCCGCGTGCCGGCCGACGCGGATGTTCCACAGTGGATCGAACGGGCCGACCTGGTCGTCGACGGCGTGGTCGGCATCTCCGCCCGCGGTCCGCTCCGGCCCGCCGCCGCGGACGTGTTCGACCGCGTCACCGCGCCCGTGCTCGCCGTCGACCTGCCCAGCGGTGTCGACCCCGACACCGGCGCCGTCGACGGTCCCGCCGTGGCGGCCACCGCCACGGTCACGTTCGGCGCCCGCAAACCCGTCCACCTGCTCGCGGCCGGGCGGTGCGGCGACGTCACGCTCGTCGATCTCGGCCTGCCGCTCGGCGCCGACCACGGCAGGCCGCCCGCACTGCGGCAGCTCGACGTCGCCGACGTCGCCGCGGCCTGGCCGGTTCCCGCACCCGAGGACGACAAGTACACCCAGGGCGTGGCGGGTATCGCCGCGGGCTCGGCGACCTACCCCGGCGCGGCGGTCCTCGCCGCGGGCGCCGCGGTGCGCGCGACGTCCGGCATGGTGCGCTACGCCGGTCCCGCCGCCGACGAGGTGCGGTCCTGGTGGCCCGAGGTCGTCGCCACCGGGTCGGTGGCCGACGCGGGACGCGTGCAGGCGTGGTCGGCGGGCCCCGGCCTCGGCACGGGCCGCGACGGCTCCGACGTCCTCGCCCACGTCCTCGGGCAGGGCGTGCCCGTGTGCGCCGACGCCGACGCCATCACGCTCATCGCCACCCGGCCCGAGGTCCTCGACGCGCGGGACCCCGACACACCGCTGGTGCTCACCCCGCACGACGGCGAGTTCGCCCGCCTCACCGGCGACTGCCCCGGCGCCGACCGCGTCACCGCCGCCCGCGACGCGGCCCGCCGGTTCGACGCCGTCGTGCTGCTGAAAGGCCACTGCACGCTCGTCGCCGCCCCCGACGGGCGGGTGCTCGCCAACCGGCCGCGCGGCGCGTGGCTCGCGACCGCGGGTTCCGGCGACGTGCTCTCGGGCATCCTCGGGGCGCTGCTCGCCGCGGGACTCGACCCGTGGCTCGCTGCCGGGGCGGCCGCCGACGTGCACGCCCGCGCGGGGGAGATCGCCGCGGCCGGGGCGCCGACGTCGGCATCCCAGGTGCTCACGGCGGTACCGGAGGCGATCCGGCGGGTACGTGCGTTGTGCGACGATGGCGCACACGGTGCGTGAACGGCGGCGTCGGCCCCGGACACGCGGCGTCCCCGCGAGCAGCCCGACGGTCCACCCCGGCGACCGCCCGCGAACGAGGGGCCGAACAGTGGCTCCGCACCCCGGAACGACACTCGACAGCAGCGCAGGAACCTCATGACCGCACACACCCGGCCGGCGCGGGCGCTGGCGACCGTGGACCTCGGCGCGATCCGCCGCAACGTCGCACTGCTCTCGTCGCGCGCGGCCGCGTCGGGCGCCGCGACGATGGCGATCGTCAAGGCCGACGGCTACGGCCACGGCGCCGAGCAGGCCGCCCGTGCGGCCCTGCGCGGCGGCGCGACGTGGCTGGGCGCGTGCTCGATGGCCGAGGCGCTGGCCCTGCGCCAGGCCGGTATCGATGCGCCGCTGTTCAGTTGGCTCGAGTCGTGGGACGCCGACTTCGCGCCCGCGCTGGAGGCGGGCATCGACGTGTCGGTGTCGTCGGCCTCCGAGCTGGCGCGCGTGGCGGGCGCCTCCGCACGCACCGGCAAGCGGGCGCGGGTGCACCTGAAGATCGACACGGGGTTGTCACGCAACGGCTGCCCGCCCGAACTGTGGCCCACGCTGGTCAAGGCCGCCGCCGCGGAATCGGGTGTGGACGTCGTCGCCGTGTGGTCGCACCTGGCCGCCGCCGACGAACCGGGACACCCGTCGATCGACCGGCAGGCCCGGCGCTTCTCCGAGGCTTACGATCTCGCGCGCGAGGCGGGCCTGACCCCGTTGCGGCACCTGGCGAACTCGGCGGCCACGCTCACCCGCCCCGACCTGCACTTCGACCTCGTCCGCCCGGGTATCGCGATCTACGGCCTCAACCCCGTCCCCGAGTCGGCGGACCTGACGCCCGCGATGACGTTCTCGTCGCACGTCGTGCTGACCAAGCGGATCGCCGCGGGCGAAGCGGTGTCCTACGGCCTCACCTGGACCGCCGAGCGGGACACGACGGTCGCGCTCGTGCCCGTCGGCTACGCCGACGGCGTGCCGCGCACGCTGTCGGGCCGGATGGACGTGTGGCTCGGCGGGCGCAGGCGCCCCGTCGTCGGCCGGGTGTGCATGGACCAGATCGTCGTCGACTGCGGCGACGACGAACCGCCGCTGGGCGCCGAGGTCGTGCTCTTCGGCACCGGCTCCGAGGGCGGGCCGACCGCACGCGAATGGGCGGACACGATCGGCACGATCGACTACGAGATCGTCACCGGCATGTACCGGCCCCGCGTGCAGCGCACCTACCCGGGAGCGGAGTCGTGACCACGGAGGCGGGCAGGCCGGAACCCGAGGACGTCCTGGGCGCGCCGGGCGACGGCAGGGTCTCGACGGTCGCCGCCGAGGACGGCACGCCGCTGATCGTCGAGGAGATCGCACCGCGGTCGGCGAAGGCGGCGCTGACCGTGGTGGGCGTGCACGGCTTCGCCCTCTCGCGGCGCAGCTGGCACTTCCAGCGCCGGGCGCTCACCGCGCTCGAACAGCCGGGCGTGCGACAGGTGTACTACGACCACCGCGGGCACGGCGAGTCCGGACCCGCCGACACCGGCACCTGCACGATCGAACAGCTCGCGGCCGACCTGCACGTCGTGATCCGTACCGTCGCGCCCGGTGAACCTGTCGTCCTGATGGGACACTCGATGGGCGGCATGGTGCTGATGGAGCTCGCCCAGCAGGCACCCGAGCTGTTCGCCTCCCAGGTGTGCGGAGTGGCGCTGCTGGCCACCGCCGCAGGCGAGGTCGGCAGCCACGGACTGCCGAGATCGTTGCTGTCGCGGAAGAACCCGATCACCCGTGGTGTCGGCGAACTCGCCGGATGGCAGCCGGGGCTCGTCGAGTTCGTGCGCGCCGCGGGCGGGCAGCTGACCCGCACCGCCGTGCGGCACCTGGCGTTCGGCAAACACGACGTGCCCTCCGAGGTCGTGTCGTTCATGCAGGAGATGCTGGCGGTGTCGTCGGTGAAGCAGCTGGCCGGTTTCGCCGACACGTTCGGCACCCACAATCGGTACGCGGCGCTGGCCGGGCTGAAGCACGTGCACACGCTCGTCGTCGGCGGGGACGCCGACCGCATCACACCGCAGGCGCACACCGAACGCATCGTCGCCGAGCTGCCGGACGCGTCGCTGCTGCGTCTTCCCGGCGCGGGGCACATGCTGCAACTGGAACAGCCGGACGAGGTCAACGGCCACGTGATCGAACTGGTGCAGCGGTGCGCGGGTGTCACGGGCAGGGAGAAGACGAAACGGAAGTCGAGGTGGTGGCGCCGGTGACCATCGAACTGACCACGGCCGACGACGCGATCCGATTCGGACGGTCGTTGGGCAGGGCGTTGCGGGCGGGGGATCTCGTACTGCTGGCAGGCCCGCTCGGCGCGGGCAAGACGACGATGACGCGCGGCATCGCCGAGGGCATGGGCGTGTCGGGCCGCGTCAGCTCACCGACGTTCGTGCTCGCGCGCGTGCACCCCGCCTCCGGCGACGGGACTTCCGGGGACGGCTCATCCGGGGACCGCTCATCCGGGGTCGGCGCCTCCAGGGGCGGTGCCTCCGAGGACGGCTCATCCGGGGACGGCGCCTCCGAGGACGCTGTCGCGCTCGTCCACGTCGACGCCTACCGGCTCGGCGGTGACCTGTCCGAACTGGACGACCTCGACCTCGACGCGGAACTCGATCGGTCCGCGGTCGTCGTCGAGTGGGGCGAGGGGCTGGCCGAGCCGCTGTCGGAGGACCGTCTCGTCGTCCGCATCGCGCGCCACGCCGACGACACCCGCACCGTCACGTTCGAACCCCACGGAACCTGGAAGACCCGCGTCGACACCCTCCCCTGACCCCGCGTGTTGCGGATCCCGGAGCCCGTGTTGCGGGTTGCGGAGCGCGTGTTGCGCTTCCGGGGGCGCGTGTTGCTCCCGCCCGTCGCCCGGCCACCACCCCTCAACGACGCGCTACCGCGCGACTGTGTTCCCGGGGCGCGTGTTGTCGATTCGGGGAGCCGGGTCGTCGCCGGTGGAAGCCGTGGCGCCGCTCGGTCGACGATGCCGCAGGCGAACGCCGAGGCGACGGCGTCGATCATCCCGCGGGCCGAATCGGGCAGGTCACCCATGGAGCGACCGCTTCATCAGCTTGCCCATGTCGTTGCGCGGCAACCGGTCGAGGAACCGCACCACGCGCGGCCGCTTGTGCGGTGTCAGCAGGCGGGCCACGTGGTCGGCGAGTTCCGCCTCGGCCGGTGTGGCGCCGGCGGGCACGACCCACGCCACGATCCGCTCGCCGAGGTCGTCGTCGGGTTCGCCGGTCACCGCCGCCTCGGCCACGCCGGGATGTTCGATGAGCGCGTTCTCGATCTCACCGGCGCCGATCTTGTAGCCGCCGGACTTGATGATGTCGGTGCCCTTGCGGCCCACGATCTTGACGTAGCCGTCGGCGTCGCGCGTGGCCATGTCACCGGTGCGGAACCACGAGTCGTGGAAGGCCTCGGCCGTGGCGTCCGGCCGGTTCAGGTACTCGGTGAACAGGTTGGGCCCCCGCACCTCGATCTCGCCGACGGTCTCGCCGTCCCACGTCGTGATCGGCGTGCCGGACTCGTCGACGAGCCGCAGCTCGACGCCGCGGAGCGGGACGCCGACCGTGCCCGGTTTGCGTTCGCCGTCGGCGCGCACGCTGGTGTTCATGAGCGTCTCGGACATGCCGTAGCGCTCGACGACCCGCCTGCCGGTCGCGGCGTGGATGCGCTCCTGGTCGTGCACGGGAAGCGGGGCCGACCCGGAGACGAGCAGCCGCGCGCCGCGCAGTGCCCCGGCCAGCGCCTCGTCGGAGTCGACCTCGTCCGCGATCCGGTGGTACATCGTCGGGACGCCGAACATCATCGTCGCGCCGCTGGTCAGCGCGCCTGTCAGCGCGGCGATGGAGAACGTGCCGAGGTGCCACACCGTGCCGCCGCGGCGCAACGGGCCGAGCACGCCGAGGATCAGTCCGTGCACGTGGAACAGCGGCAGCCCGTGCACCACGGTGTCGTCCGACGTCCACTGCCACGCGTCCTCGAGGGCGTCCAATGTCGAGGCGATCGCCCGTCGCGGGAGGACGACTCCCTTCGGCGCGCCGGTCGTACCGGAGGTGTAGACGATCAGCGCGGGCGCCTCGGCGTCCGGTTCCGGCAGCGGGTCCGCCGTGGCGGGTGCGGCGTCGACGTCCAGGCGCGGCACGTCGGCCAGTCCCGGCGGCAGGTCGTCGCCGCCCGCGGCGAGCACCAGACCGGGCTCGCTGTCGGACACGATGTGCGCCAGTTCGCGCTCGCCGATCTTGGGGTTGATCGGCACCGCGGGCACTCCCGCGAGCAGTGCGCCCACCACGGCGACGGCGGTCTCCAGGGTCGGCGTCGCCCACACCGCCACGCGGCCCACGCCGGTCAGCCTGGCTGCCAGTGCGCCCGCGGCCCCGGCCAGGTCGTCGTAGGTCAAGGTCTGTTCGCCGAACCGCACCGCGGTCTTCGCGGGCGGGGCGGACAGGGACGGCAGCAACGGCGGCACGCTCACACGGTCTCCTCGGTCGGGTCTGGCTCGCGGGCCTCCTCGTCCGGAGCCCGGCACGACAAGTATCAGCTCCGTGGCCGCCTGCGCCATGGTCACGGCGCCGCGGGCGGAGACGCGCGCGAGTAGTCGGCCGCGACGTCGTACGCTCGAAGGGTGCTGATTCTCGCCCTCGACACCGCCACACCCGCGGTGACCGCCGGGATCGTCCGACTGTCCGGACCCGCCGCCGCAGCAGCTCCCGCGGCCGCCGACGGCACGGCGCCCGGCCCCACCGCGTCCGGCCCCGTCGGCGCGGACGTCGCGGAGCCCGTCGTCGAGCAGGTGGCCGCGCGCGTGACCGTCGACCCGCGGGCGCACGGCGAGCTGCTCACCCCGCACGTACTGGACGCCGTCGCCGACGCCGGGATCACGCTCGCCGACGTCGGCGCCGTCGTCGTGGGCACGGGCCCCGGGCCGTACACCGGACTTCGGGCGGGCCTGGTGACGGGCGCGGCGCTGGCGCACAGCCTCGGCGTCCCGGCCTACCCGGTGTGCACGCTCGACGCGATCGCGGCCGGTCCGGAGGGTGCGGCGCTGGTCGTCACCGACGCCCGCCGCCGCGAGGTGTACTGGGCGACCTACGACGCCGGGGCACGTACCGACGGTCCCCACGTCGGGCCGCGCGACGAGGTACCGGAACCGGCGGGGCGCCTCGCCGACCACGAACAGCCGACGCCGGCAGGCATCGTGCGTGCAGCGGCGCCGGACGTCCTGGCCGGGCGCGAACCGGGGCCGTTGACGCCGCTGTACCTGCGCAGGCCCCACGCCGCCGAGCCGGCGACCAGGAAGCGGGTGACGGCGTGACCCTCGGCGACCGCCCCTTCGGAAGCCCCGACGGCGCCGCGAACCCGAACGGTGCGGCGGCCGACGGCGCGGCCGTCCACGCCGACGGCGCGGTGACCGGGCCGAGCGACCCCGACGGTGCGGCACCCGCGAGGCTGGAACCGATGCGCAGACGGCACGTGCGGGAGTGCGCGGAGATCGAGAAGGTGCTGTTCGCCGGGGACAGCCCGTGGCCACCGGCCGCGTTCCACAGCGAACTCGACCTCGGCGGGTACTACCTCGTCGCGGTCGACGGTTCGGTCTCCGGCGGCGACGAGCACGTGCTCGGCTACGCGGGCCTCGCCGTCATGGGCAAACGCGGGGACCACGAGACGAGCCTGCACACGATCGGGGTGCGCCCGGAGCATCAGGGCACCGGCCTCGGCCAGGCGCTGCTGCGGGCGGTGCTGGCGAGGGCCGACGAGCTGGCCGCGCCCGTGTTCCTCGAGGTGCGCACCGACAACGACAGCGCGATCGGACTGTACGAGAAGCACGGATTCCGGCGACTGGGCGTGCGCAAGGGCTACTACCAGCCTTCGGGCGCCGACGCGTACACGATGCGCCGGGACGCGATCACCGGTGAGCGACAGGAGGACGGCCGCTGATGGCGAGGATCATCATGGGCATCGAGAGCTCGTGCGACGAGACCGGTGTCGGGCTGGTCGCCGCCCACGACGACGGCACGGTGGAGCTGCTGGCAGACGAGGTCGCCTCCAGCGTGGAGCAGCACGCGCGGTTCGGCGGCGTCGTGCCGGAGATCGCCAGCCGCGCGCACCTCGAGGCGATGGTGCCGACGACCCGCCGCGCGTTCGACACCGCGGGCCTTTCGATGTCCGATGTGGACGCGGTCGCCGTGACGGCCGGTCCCGGGCTGGCGGGCGCGCTGCTGGTCGGCGTCTCCGCGGCGAAGGCGTACGCGGCGGCGCTCGACGTGCCGCTGTACGGCGTCAACCACCTCGCAGGGCACATCGCGGTCGACACGTTGCAGCACGGGCCGTTGCCTGCGCCGTGCCTGGCGCTGCTGGTGTCCGGCGGGCACACGCAACTGCTGCGGGTGGACGACATCGCGGGCACGATCACCGAGATCGGCTCCACTGTGGACGACGCCGCGGGGGAGGCCTACGACAAGGTGGCCCGGCTGCTCGACCTGCCGTATCCCGGCGGCCCGCCGATCGACAAGGCCGCCCGCGACGGTGATCCGCAGGCGATCGCGTTCCCGCGCGGCATGACGGGACCGCGGGACGCGCAGTTCGACTTCTCGTTCTCGGGCCTGAAGACCGCCGTGGCGCGGTGGGTCGAAGGTGCGCAGGGACGCGGCGAGGAGGTGCCGGTCGCCGACGTCGCGGCGTCGTTCCAGGAGGCCGTCGCCGACGTGCTGACGGCCAAAGCGGTGCGCGCCGCGACCGAGGCCGGGATCGGCACGCTCGTCGTCTCCGGTGGGGTGGCGGCGAACTCGCGGCTGTCGGCGCTGGCGCAGGAGCGGTGCGCCGAGGCCGGGATCGAACTGCGTATCCCACGGCCCCGGCTGTGCACCGACAACGGCGCGATGATCGCCGCGCTCGGCGCCCACGTCGCGGCCGCGGGCCACAAGCCCAGCTCCCTGGACCTGTCGGCCAACCCCGGCCTGCCCGTGGACACGGTCCTGGTCTGAGGGGAGCGAGAGCGTGGGGGAATTCCGGCGCAGCACGGCGGTGCCGCACCTGGAGGTGCGCCGCTCGTGCCGGCACGACACGTGCTACCGCCCGCACTTCCACGACACGTTCTCGATCGGGTTGATCGACAGGGGATCGTCGGTGTTCACGGGGTCGCCCGCGGGCACGATCCGCCTGCAGCCGGGTGACGTCGTCGTCATTCCGGCCGGGCACGTCCACGCCTGCAATCCCGACGACGGGCCGTGGCGGTACCGGATGGCGCACATGGGCCAGGAGTGGGCGGTCTCCCTCGTGTCCGGCGGCGCGGCGGACCGCCTGCTGTCCGGGATCGGGGTGCTGCGCCGCGACGAACTGCATCGGCGGACTGCCGCCGCGATGCAGACCGTCGTCGCCGATGCGGAACCCGCGCGCATCGAGGCCGAGTTCGCCGCCGCGCTGACCGAACTGGCCGCAGCCGCACCGGAACACCTCGTCCCCAGCGGCACGGATTCCGCGCTGCGCACGCGATTGCGCCCGGTCATGGACCGCCTGCGCGGTGACGAGACGAACCCGCCGCTCGACGAACTGGCGCGGTCGGTCGGCATGACCAGGTACGGCCTGGTGCGGGCGATGCGGCGCGCGACCGGTCTCACGCCACTGGCCTGGCGGCAGAACGCCCGCATCGTGCGGGCCCGGTACCTGCTCCGTGCGGGACTGCCGATCGCCGACACCGCACAGGAACTCGGGTTCACCGATCAGAGCCATTTCCACCGCGTGTTCCGCGCGCACGTCGCCGTCTCGCCGGGCGCCTACCGCGGCTGAGCGCAAGAACGTACAAGATCCCGGCCCCGGCTGTTGCGCATGCTCGGCGTGTTCGTCGCCGAGACATGTGAGGGGACATGGAGCAGTTCGCCGCGGTCGCCGCCGCCCACTTCCTCGCCCTGCTGATTCCCGGGGTGGACTTCTTCCTCATCGCACGCACCGCGATGACGTCCGGCTGGCGCAGCGCCACCGGAGTCTGCCTGGGTATCGCCGTCGCCAACGGGATCCTCATCGCGGCGGCGTTCTCCGGCGTGTCGTTGCTGTCGCATCCCGTGCTGCTCGACGGGATCCGTGTGGCGGGCGGGGTGTTCCTCGTCGTCGTCGGCGCCGCGTTCGTCAGGGCGAGAGTCAGGGTCGACGTCGAACAGGGTCCGCGTGCCGAATCGGCGACGTGGCTGCGCGGCGCCGGACTCGGCTTCACGTCGGGCCTGCTGAACCCGAAGAACGCGCTGTTCTACGTCAGCCTCGCCGCCGCGGTCGCCACTGCCCGGCCGCCGGCACTCGTGCTCTACGGCGCGTGGATGGTGACGGTCGTGCTCGGCTGGGACGTCTTCGTCGCTCTCGCGCTCGGTTCCCGGCGGGCGCTCGCTCGTATGGACCGCGTGCTGCCGTGGCTCACGAAGGCAGCGGGCGGCTTCCTCGTCGTGTTCGGCATCGCCATGATCGCCGGCCTCGCCGCGGGGCTCGTCTCCTAGTGGGAACACCGCGGAACGCAGGACGCCCCCCGGGGCACCCTGGTTGCATTGAACGCAACCAGGGTGCCCCCGGGGGATGTGCTCCTACACGTGCCAGGTGTCGACGTCGGCGAGCCTGACGTAGGCGACGCGGTGGCCGAGTTGCACCTGCGCGTACTTCTCCCCGCGGACGACGACGTGCTGCGACTCGTCGTAGGTCTTGGCGTGGTAATACTCCGAATCCACGACCAGGCCGACGGCGTAGCGCTGCCCCTCGGGGATCGAGTACTGCAGCGGCGCGAGCTCCTGCGGCGGCACGCCTTCGGGGTAGGCGCCCGCCTCCGGGTACGCCCGCCCGTACACCGGGATCCGCCCCGAACCGGCCTTCGGCGCGGCCACCACGCCGAGCGTCGGCCGCACGACCGGGGCCGACGCCGGGTTCTTCAGCCACGCCTTCCTGCCGTTGAACCAGATCGCCGTCCAGTCGCCGTCGGAGTCGGCGACCGCGTACACCTGACCGGTCACGACGCGGCTGCCCCAGTCGGACAGCTGCATCGACTGCGGCGAGCCGTCGGGGTTCAGCGCCGGATCGCTGAGCAGCGGCGCGTCGTCGCGGGGTTCGGTGCGCAGCAGGACCATCGCCGAGCCGGTGACCGGGCACGCGGCGGACGGGTCGTCGGCCTCGCACCCGCGGTAGGGCACGTGGTTCGCGTCGAAGTCCGGCAGGACCACCACGAGGCCGGTGTCGGCGCGCCACGTCGGCAGCTCGGCGCCGAGCAGCTCGAAGTAGTGCGCCCAGTCCCAGTACGGGCCCGGGTCCCAGTGCATGCCCGCGACGTTCTCCGGGATCGTGCCCGGGACGTTGTCGTGCCCGATGATGTGGTGCCGGTCCAGCGGAATGCGGAACCGGCGCGCCAGGTGCCGCACCAGCTTCGCCGACGCGCGGTACATCGCCTCGGTGTACCAGGCCGGTTCGGCGGCGAAGCCCTCGTGCTCGATGCCGACGGACTTGGCGTTGACGTACCAGTTTCCCGCGTGCCACCCGACGTCCTCGGTGCGCACGTGCTGCGCGACGTGCCCGTCGGACGAGCGGATCGTGTAGTGCCACGACACGTACTCCGGGTCCTGCACCAGGCCGAGCGCGACGTCGTAGCTGCACTCGGTGTCGTGGATGACGATGTGGGTGATGCGCTGACTGTCGGGACGGCTCGCCCGGTCGTGGTTGCCGTAGCTGCCCGGGTCGTCGGAAAGCCGTTCGTACGGCGCGGGGATCCACTCGACGGGCAGGTCGTCGGGGCCCTCCGGTGGCGCGGCGCGGGCGGTGCGCAGGCCGAGGGAGCGGAGTTGGGTGCGGTCCGGACGTGCGCTCGTGGCGGCGAGCCGGACCGTTTCGCCGTCGACGGTCACGCGCTCGGCACCCTCGGCGAGCACGGTGTACACCTCGTCGGCGAAGAACCCCGCCGTGGCCTCGTCGTCGGCCCCGGCGTAGCGGGCGACCGCTCCGTAGAAGTCGCCGGGGTCGTGTCCGCGTGTTCCGGACGTGCGCTGGTAGTGGGCGAGCAGCGCCGCGCCGCCGCGGATGTTCTCCACCGGATCGGTGCGCAGTGTCTCCTTGTCGACACCGGTGAGCTCGGAGGCGAGGTCGATCGTCTGCAGCCGTTCCGTCGGCGTGCCCTCGGCGGGCGAGACGGGCCGCAGCGCGCGTCGGGCGGTGTCGCCGCGCGGATCCTCGACGACTGTGCCGCTGACGGCGACGTCCCCGCCGGTCGCGGTGCCGGCCCGGTGGTCGTGGTGACTGCCCCCTGCTGCCGCGGTGCGCAGGTCGGTGAGGTGCATCGGCCCGTACCCGGCACCGCTGCTCGGCCTGCCGCCGTGATCGTCCCAGCGGGATTCGAGATACGACACCGCCAGCAGCACCCGCTCCGGTACGCCGAACTCCGCGGCGGCCGCGGCGAACGCACGCTGCCGGGCGCTCCGCTGCGCGGCGGAGGCGACGCCACCCGTGGCGGAGAGTCCCGCGGTGGCCGCGGCGAGGCCCGCGGTTCCGGCGGCGGCGCGGAGAGCGCTGCGTCGAGGGAAGGTGTCCATGCGTTCGCTCCTCACGCGGCGATGTGACGTGAGGAACGTACCGACAATTCGCCTACCGTGGAACGAACTTTCCGCCGGGAAACCGACGCCGTCCGGGTGACGCGTGGTCAGGCGCCCAGCCGCACGGCGGCGCGGATCACCGGGCCGAGCGCACTCGACATGCCGCGCCGGGGCAACGCCGCGATGCGGGCGACCCGCCGGCGGAGACCGTCCAGGTCGCCGCGCTCGACGTGATGGGCGACGTGCAGTGCGGCGAGCTGGTGGGTGTCCAACGCGCTGTGTCCGTTGTCGGGCAGCTCGACCCGCACGGAGTGCGGAAGCAGCTGCGCGACGCGTTCGGCGACGGGCCGTGGCGTGCGCAGGTCCCTGCCGCCCGACACCACGGCTGTCGGCCAGTCGAACCCGGGCAGGGCAGCGGGCAGGTCGACGGTGTCGCCGGTGAACGGCGGTGCGTGCTCAGCGGCCGGTGCGAACTCGGCCTGCGGATCGAGGGGCAGCCCGTCGGGTTTCGCTCCGTAGCCCAACTCGCCGTGGGTGATGCCGGCGACCAGGTCGAACTCGGCGACGAACGGCGCGGCCTCACCCGCCGTTTCCTGCTTGCCGAGCGAGGACAACCACTGCCAGGTCACGCGGGCGTCCCCGCGCAGCCTCGCCTCGAGCAGTCGTTCGAGTGCGTCGGGTCCGGCGAACTCGTACACGACCTGCGCCACGTGCCCGGCGCGGTCCCACCCGGCGTCCACGGCCGCACGCACCAGCGAGGGCAGTCGGCCGGGGCCGTCCAGCAGCAGCTCGCGGCGGTGGCTGCGGACGGTCTCACGGTCCTCGGCGGACAGCAGGGGCGAGTCGAGCACCATGCCGGCCACCCGGTGCGGATGGCGCACGCCGAACACATGTGCCAGGTACGAGCCGTACGAGGTGCCGTACACCACGGCGCGGTCGATGTTCTCCCTGTCGAGGACCGCGGCGACGTCGTCGGCCGCGGCGGCCGTCGACACCGCGGACACGGCCAGTTCGGTGCCGTCGACGTCCCGGCGGGACAGCCCGACGCCGCGGTGCTCGGTCATCACCACGTCCAGCCCGCGGGCGAGCGCGCGCCTGCGCAGCGAGTGGTACGGCAGTGCCGACGCCAGGCCCGGACCGCCGGGCAGCACCACCACCGGCGTCCCGCGTCTGCGTTCCGGCGGGGCCGGGCGCAGCGAGAGGAGACCGGGAACGAGGGGAAGATTCGGGGGCGCCCGCCCGTCGGCCCGACCACCCCGACCACCCCGGGCACGCTGACGCGTGGCTGTGTTCGATGCCACCAAGGTGCCCTCGGGGGCAAAATCCGGGTCCCTCGGGCAGGCGGTCGCTGCGGGTGTTCGGCGGTCCCGGGCCTGAACGGCGAACGGCCCCCGACGTGGTCGGGGGCTGTGGCGTCACGCGGTCGTCAGGAGCAGCTTCCGCAGCACCCGCATCCGCGACCGGTACACGCACTGCAGCAGTTGCAGCCACCCATTCGGATCACCGTCCCTTGTCCGTCGTCCGCAGGGGAGCGTTCACGGTAGGCCGGTGGGCGGTGCTCGCGGCACCGCGCGACGAGTGACGACCGGCGGTCACGGGGAGTGCGCACGCGGCGAAAGGTGCCGATCAGGCCGGTTGCGGACCCTGCTTGCGCGGCTAGCACTCCCATGGCTAGAGTGCTAATCGAAACGGCACCACACACGCCCCGGCACCCGCGACGGCGGGGTGGTAGGCGCCGTACCCAATAGGTACCTGCCAACGCTTTCTTAGACCCGTGGAGGTCAACCCGGTGAGCGTGAACATCAAACCGCTCGAGGACAAGATCGTTGTCCAGAGGAGCGAGGCCGAGGAGACGACGGCTTCCGGTCTCGTCATCCCGGACACCGCCAAGGAGAAGCCCCAGGAGGGCAAGGTTCTGGCCGTCGGCCCGGGCCGTGTCGACGACAAGGGCAACCGCGTCCCGGTGGACGTGAACGAGGGCGACGTCGTCATCTACTCCAAGTACGGCGGCACCGAGGTCACGTACAACGGCGAGGAGTACTTGATCCTGTCCGCCCGCGACGTGCTGGCCGTCGTCAACTGACGACCCGCTATGCGTTGACGCCCCGGGCCCCGCTGACGCCGGGGGTCGGGGCGTTTCGCGTGCCTGGAGAGAGGTTCCTCAATGCCTAAGCAGATCAATTTCGACGAGGATTCTCGTCGCGCGCTCGAGCGCGGGGTCGACAAGCTCGCCAACGCCGTCAAGGTGACGCTCGGCCCGCGCGGCCGGCACGTCGTCCTGGACAAGCAGTTCGGCGGCCCGACGGTCACGCTCGACGGTGTGACGGTCGCCCGCGACATCGAGATCGACGAACCGTTCGAGAACCTCGGTGCTCAGCTGGCCAAGAGCGTCGCCACGAAGACGAACGACGTGGCGGGCGACGGCACCACCACGGCGACCGTGCTCGCGCAGTCGCTGGTCAAGGTGGGCCTGCGCAACGTGGCCGCCGGTGCCAACCCGGCCGCGCTCGGCGCCGGCATGGAGAAGGCCGCCGACCACGTGGTCGAGTTCCTGAAGAACAAGGCCACCCCGGTCAAGGGCCGCGACAACATCGCTCAGGTCGGCACGGTCACGTCGCGGGACGCCAACATCGGCGCCCTGCTCGGCGAGGCCGTCGAGAAGGTCGGCGAGGACGGCGTGATCACCGTGGAGGAGTCCTCCACGATGGCCACCGAGCTCGACATCACCGAGGGCGTGCAGTTCGACAAGGGCTTCCTGTCGGCGCACTTCGCGACCAACCCGGAGGAGCAGCGGGCGACGCTCGAGAACGCCTACGTGCTGCTGCACCGGGAGAAGATCTCGTCGCTGAACGAGCTGCTCCCGCTGCTGGAGAAGGTCGCAGAGACCAAGAAGCCGCTGCTGATCATCGCCGAGGACGTCGAGGGCGAGGCGCTGTCCACGCTCGTCGTGAACTCGCTGCGCAAGACGATCAGCGCCGTGGCGGTCAAGGCCCCGTTCTTCGGCGACCGCCGGAAGGCGTTCCTGGACGACCTGGCCGTCGTCACCGGCGGCACGGTCATCTCGAGCGAGATCGGCATGAAGCTGTCCGAGTCGGGCATCGACGTGCTGGGCCAGGCCCGTCGCATCGAGATCACCAAGGACGCGACGACCATCGTCGACGGCGCGGGCTCCAAGGAGGCCATCGCCGACCGGATCTCCCAGATCCGCAGCGAGATCGAGACGACCGACTCCGACTGGGACCGCGAGAAGCTGCAGGAGCGGCTCGCGAAGCTGGGCGGCGGCGTCGCGGTCATCAAGGTCGGTGCGGCCACCGAGACCGAGCTGAACGAGCGCAAGCACCGCATCGAGGACGCCGTGGCCTCCACCAAGGCGGCCGTCGAGGAGGGCATCGTGCCCGGCGGTGGTTCGGCGCTGGCTCACGCGTCGAAGGAGCTCGAGGGCAACCTCGGTCTCACCGGCGACGAGGCCACGGGCGTCAAGATCGTCCGTGAGGCGCTCACCGCTCCGCTGTACTGGATCGCCCAGAACGCCGGCCACGAGGCCGCCGTGCTGGTGTCCAGGGTCAAGGAGCAGGACTGGGGCCAGGGCCTCAACGCCGCGACCGGTGAGCTGACCGACCTGCTCGCGGCCGGTGTCGTCGACCCGGTCAAGGTGACGCGGTCCGCGGTGTCCAACGCCGCGTCCATCACCCGCCTCGTGCTCACCACGGAGGGCTCCGTGGTGGAGAAGCCCGAGGAGGACGAGGACGAGGACGCCGGCCACGGACACGGCCACGCGCACTGACGTCGGCATCGCCTGCGTCTCTCGTAGCGACGGGGCGGCACTCCGATTCGGAGTGCCGCCCCGTTCTTCGTCCCTACCGACATTTCCCGTGCAAGTAGTTTGCGGGAAAGAAAATTCGGCGAAAAGAAAGGGGCGCCCGGCCGGGCGCCCCTTTCTTCATCCCCCTCCGGTCGCTCCCTCGAGATGAGGAAAGCGATTCACATTACGACCGTCAACGACCGGTGCTCGTTGCGGATGATGTGCTCCCGTTCGCTTTCCGAGAGTCCGCCCCACACCCCGTAGGGCTCGTGCACCGCGAGGGCGTGCTCCCGGCACAGCTCGAGCACCGGGCACGATCGGCACACGGCCTTCGCTCTGGCCTCCCTGCGCGCTCTCGCCGGTCCCCGCTCCCCGTCGGGGTGGAAGAACGAACCGCTGTCCATGCCCCGGCACGACCCCTCGAGCTGCCAATTCCAGATATCGGCATTCGGGCCGGGAAGTCTGCGGGTATCCGCCATCGGTGTCCCCTCGTCGAATCCGGTCCCACGTAACCGGATCTACTGCGACTACTCCATTCGGTGCAACGAGATGCACGTTAGAAGTGCGGCAAAAGTTGTTCAAGTGATGGGTCGGCGGATTCATTCTTTAGGCATCCCCCGCTGGTGTGATGGCAGACACAGCGTGGGTTTTCGGCGGTGTTTTCGGCCGAGTGGATGCCGCGAACGCGCTTTCCGGGTGGCCGAGGGGCCGGAGGCAGGATGGGGGCCGTGACCCTCGAGAATCGCCTCCGCGGGCTGGCGTTCGGCGACCCGGGTGAGCTCCGTATCACACCGGACCACCGGTTCGCCGGTGTCGCCGCACGGGCCCGCACGGATCGTGAGCGCTGGCTGGCCGCCGTGGTGCTCGGCGCGCACGGCCGGTACGCCGCTGCCACGACCCTCCTGCGCGGACTGCGCCACAGCAGCGACGTCGTGATCGCCTCGCTCGCGGCGAGCACCCTCGCCTCCCTCCGTCGACAGCTCGGCGGGCACGCCGCGGCCCTGCCCGCCGACGGGGCCGCGCTCGCCGTCGTGGCCGGGCTGCCCCTCACGGGGTCCGCCGACCACGACGGGATCGACGTCGCGGGCGCGTGGGCCGACGCCCTGCTCGGGCTGGCCGCCGACCATCTCGCGTTGGGCGGACCCGCCACGGCGCGACGCCTCGTCGCGGAGGTGACGGCCGGTCTCGACGCGGCCTACGGGGTGGGTGGTGGCAGTCTGCGCTCCCGCGTGCGTGCGGGCTGGGTCGGCGCCGAGGCCGCGCTCGCCGGCGGCGACGCGGCCGCGGCCGTCGTATCGGCGGAGGAGGCGTTGCGCCGGGTCGAGGCGGCACCCGGGGTGAATCCGGTGCGGCACCGGGCCAAGACGGAGCTCGTCCTCGCCGCGGCGCTGTCGGCGTCCGCGCCCGGTGCGGCGGCGTCGACGCGGCCCGCGGAGTTGGTGGCATCGGCGCTCGCGACGATCGACGCCCACGGGTTCGCCTCGCTGTCGTGGCCCGCCCGGCTCCTCGCCGCCGACGCCGACCCGGCGCGTGCCGACGAGCACCGCCGCCGCGCCACGCGTGAGGTACACGCGCTGTTACCCAGGGTCGACCCCGAGTTGCGCAGACTCGCGGTGGAGTCGCCGTGGGTTCCGGCGTGAGCCCGCGACCTGGCGTTCCGGCATCCGGGTCAGAGAAATTTCAAAAAAGCCACCAGATCGTGTCAAGGTCCGGCCTCAAGCGTCCGATAGTGGGGGTAGTACGTCACCCGGCTGCAGGAAGGAACCCCCGTGACTACGGTCTTGATCTGCGACGACCGACGCAGTGTCCGCGAAGGCCTCACCCGCGTGATGTCCGCTGTGCCCGGCGTCAGCCGCATCGACTGTGTAGCGCACGGTGACGAGCTGTTGGCGCGTTACTCCCGCCAGCCGGTCGACGTCGTGCTCGTGGGCACGCAGCGCGCCGTGCCCACGGGTGTGGAGGCCACGCGGCGTCTCGTGTCGGCGAACCCGCAGGCGAACGTGATCGTCTTCGGTGCCCCGGACGACGCGGGCAGCATCGCCGCGGCCATCGCAGGCGGTGCCCGCGGCTACCTGCGCTGGGACGCCTCGCGGCCCGAACTCGTCGCCGCCCTCGCGCACACGCTCGCCAGCACGTCCGTGCCCGCCCAGCGGCAGCCCGCCGACCCCGGCGTGCAGCTCACCGAGCGCGAGCTCCAGGTGCTGCGCGGCATGGCCCAGGGCAAGAGCAACGGCCAGATCGGCCGTGAGCTCTACCTGTCGGAGGACACGGTGAAGACGCACGCGCGTCGCCTGTTCCGCAAGCTCGGCGTGCGCGACCGCGCGCAGGCCGTGGCGCACGGCTTCCGGCGCGGACTCGTGGCCTGATCTGCCTCCTCGCCGGAGGGCTTGCCCGGGGACGAACGCCGACGGGGCGTGGCATGACGACATGCCACGCCCCGTCTCGTGCGCGAGGCGGGGTACCGTGACCGACGGCGATGCCGTGAACCGTGAGCGCATCGCCCACACGGCCGCCCGTCACGACGGACGCAGTGTGTTCGCGTGACCGGAGGCCGTTCGGCAGTGACCCGTCCGTGGGGCATGTCACCTGCGCGAGCGACGGCCGGGAACTCACGCGGAACTCAGAGAGTGGCCGGGTACTGTGGTCACGTCACCGGCGTGAGGGACGCTCAAACCCGCGCGCCGCTTTTCATGCACACCGAGACGTAACACCGGGATCGTTGTCTGCGATGGCCACTGTGGGGGATGGACTGGACGAGTCGGTCGCCGCCGCTGTTGAGGGAGATCAGCAAGCGGTCGAGCGGCTGCTCGCTTCGATCCGCCCCCTAGTGGTGCGGTACTGCCGCGCCCGTGTTGGCAGGCAGGAGCGTTCGTACGCTTCGGCAGACGACGTGGCTCAGGAGGTGTGTCTCGCGGTGCTCACCGCTCTGCCCTCCTACCGCGACCAGGGACGACCGTTCCTGGCGTTCGTCTACGGCATCGCCGCTCACAAGGTGGCCGACGCGCACCGCGCGGCAGCCAGGAACAAGGCGGAGCCGGTCGCCGATGTGCCGGACGAGATGGAGCGGGACGTCGGGCCCGAGCAGTTCGCCATCCAGGGCGAGCTGAACGAGCGCATGACGAAGCTGCTCCAGGTCCTGCCGGAGAAACAACGCGAGATCGTGGTGTTGCGCGTGGTCGTGGGACTGTCCGCGGAGGAGACCGCGGAGGCCGTGGGCTCGACCCCCGGCGCGGTCCGGGTCGCTCAGCACCGTGCTCTCGCGCGGCTGCGCAAGGTGCTGGCCGCTGAGGAGGTGGTCTGAGTGACGGAACACACCGGTCCCGCCGGTTCGGCCGACGAGCCGGAACGCGACGACGACGCCGGAGCGGTCGAGTACGCCGAGACCAACATCGACGACACCGCCGCTGACCGGACCGTGGACGAGACGACGTCCGCCGACGATTCGGCTGCGGACGAGACGACTGCGGACGAGACGGCTGCGGACGGGACGACGGCGACCGCCGGAGCGGACGACACCACCGAGTCCGGTGCCGACGACGCCGACACCCCGGCCGACGCCGACACCCCGGCCGACGCCGACACCCCGGCCGACGCCGACACCCCGGCTGCGGCCGACACCCCGGCCGACGTCGAGACGCCGGCGGAGGCCGACGGCGACGGCCGCATGGCCGATGTCGTCCACATCGGGCCTGCGGAGACGGTCGACGCGGCCGACACGGAGCTCGTCGAGGCCGCGGAGGCCGACGACCCGATCGGCGGCACCGACGGTGCCGAGCTCGCCACGGCCGCGGCGGACCTGTCCGCCGTCCAGGCCGACGACGCCCTGCTCGACGCGCTCGGCGGCCCGGACGCGAAGGTCGCCGACGAGCTCGGCGACGCCGAGCTGGGTGCCCTGCTGCTCGCGTGGCGGCGGGACATCGACAGCGAACGCATCCCCGAGCTGATCGACGCCGACACGGCCGCCACGGAGATCCGGACGGCGTCGCTGGCCAAGCGGTACGCGGGCCGTGGCCGCAAGCGGCGGTTCATGGTGCCGGTCGCGGCGGCCGCCGCGGTGCTGGCCATCGGGTTCACGGGCACGGCACTCGCCGCGCGCGACGCCCAGCCCGGCGACACCCTGTGGGGCCTGAGCAAGGTGCTCTACACCGACCACGCCCGGTCCGTCGAGGCGGCGGCGTCGGTACGTTCGTCGATGGACGAGGCCCGCCTCGCGATCGCTTCGGACCGCTACTCCGAGGCCCGCTCCGCGCTGTCGCAGGCGGAGAAGGATCTGCGCGACGTGACGGCCACCGAGGAGGCCGCGCAGCTCAAGGCACGGCACATGCAGCTGATGCAACGGCTGGAGGGGAACCCGGACGAAGGTGGCCAGCACCCGCCGGAGTCCTCGAAGGACGGCTCGTCGTCGAAGTCGAGCTCGTCGGACTCCTCGTCGCCCGACTCGTCGTCGCCCACGGGGTCGCAGCCGCAGCCCGGCCCGGACGACCCGACCGGCAGCGCGCCGACCGAGTCGGAGGAACCGACGACCAGCGAGCCGGACGACACGACCACGGGCTCGCCGAGCTCGGAGACGCCGACGCCGTCCACCGAGACGAGCGACGACACCGGCCGTTCGTCCGACGGCTCCGGCAGCGGCTCCCTGGAGTCGCCCGCCCTGTCGGGCAGCACCAACTGACGGCAGGCGGCTCCGACCGAGCCGCCCCTCGGCACGAGAACGACCCCGGGATTCACGGTGAATCCCGGGGTCGTTCCGCTGTTCCGGGCCGGAGGCCGCGGGCCGGCTCACTGTTCGCCATGCGCGAACAACTCGTCCGCGGCTGGAGAGGGGCGGAGCGCGGGAGTCGCCGCTGGTCGTCGGCCGAGGTGAGCCGTCCCCGTCGCGGTCCGCCGCCGAAGCGCGGGCAGGGAGCCACGGCGGCGGATCCGGGCAGGGTGTCCCCACGCCGGGCCCTTCGGGGACCCGGCGTCGAGGTCGCCGGTGTGGACGTCGGTGGCGCGGTGCTCCGCGCCGGAGGCTCAGTAGGCGTTCTCCGTCGTGGTGATGCCGTCGGCGAAGCCGCGGCAGTAGTCCCACGTCACGTAGTCGGCGGGGTCCGGGTCGAACGCGGGCTCGTGAGGGCGCATGCGGCCGTCGGCGAGCAGCTGTTCGAGGCTGGCGCGGAGCAGGTGCCAGTCGTGGTAGTGAGGCAGGTCGCACTCACCGCAGTCCACCACGATTCCGCGCACCCCGCGGGGCTCGAGAAGCGCCTGGTAGACGGCCAGGTCGGCGAGGTCCGACAGGAGCTCGGTGCGCTCCTCCTCGGAAATGGGGTCGCCGGCCGGCTCGTCGATCTCTGCGATCTCCTTTGCCGGGTCGTCGGGGTCGTCGGCGAATGGGTCTGGGGGCAACACGTCGTGCGGCACGGGCTGCACGGTACCGGGAAGGTACCCCCATCCGTCCAGCTACCATCGGTTACGAGGCGTTTCGCCCCGCGCCGCCGTCCGCATCCCCATGCACCGAGGAAGGTCCGCCGCCCTATGCCGAGCGAGTTCACCGACTCCGACTCCAGCGCCGCCGTGCCCGGTGGTGCCGATGACGCCGCCGTGATGGCGGACAAGTTCGCGCTCCTCGGGCTGACCTTCGACGACGTGCTCCTGTTGCCCGCCGAGTCGGACATCGTCCCGAGCACCGTCGACACGTCGACCCGGGTCTCGCGCAACGTGTCCCTGCGTGTCCCGCTGCTGTCGGCGGCGATGGACACCGTCACCGAGGCACGTATGGCCATCGCCATGGCCCGGCAGGGCGGCATGGGCGTGCTGCAGCGCAACCTGCCGATCGACGAACAGGCGCAGGCGGTGGAGATCGTCAAGCGTTCCGAGGCGGGCATGGTGACCGACCCGGTGACGTGCTCGCCCGACGACACGCTCGCCGAGGTCGACGCGCTGTGCGCCCGGTTCCGCATCTCCGGCGTTCCGGTGACCGACGCGTCGGGCCAGCTCGTGGGCATCATCACGAACCGCGACATGCGGTTCGAGGTGGACCACTCCAAGCAGGTGCGCGAGGTCATGACGCCCGCGCCGCTGGTGACCGCGCAGGTGGGCGTCACCGCCGAGGCCGCGCTGGGCCTGCTGCGCAAGCACAAGATCGAGAAGCTGCCGATCGTCGACGGCGCGGGCAAGCTGCGCGGGCTGATCACGGTGAAGGACTTCGTCAAGACCGAGCAGTATCCGGACGCCAGCAAGGACGACGACGGACGCCTGATCGTCGGCGCCGCGGTCGGTGTCGGCGCCGACGGCCACCAGCGTGCGATGGCGCTGGCGGACGCGGGCGTCGACGTGCTCGTCGTGGACACCGCACACGGTCACTCGAGGGGCGTGGTCGACACGGTGGCGACGCTGAAGAAGGAGCTCGGCGACGCCGTCGACGTCGTCGGCGGCAACGTCGCCACGCGTGCGGGGGCGCAGGCGCTCGTCGACGCGGGCGTGGACGGCGTCAAGGTCGGCGTCGGCCCGGGTTCGATCTGCACCACCCGCGTCGTCGCCGGTGTGGGCATGCCGCAGATCTCGGCCATCCACGAGGCGGACAAGGCGTGCAGGCCGGCGGGCGTGCCCGTCATCGGGGACGGCGGCATCCAGTACTCGGGCGACATCTCGAAGGCCGTCGCGGCCGGGGCGTCGGCCGTCATGCTGGGCAGCCTGCTCGCGGGCACCGCCGAGGCGCCCGGCGAGGTCGTGCTCGTCGGCGGGAAGCAGTTCAAGACCTACCGCGGCATGGGCTCGCTCGGCGCGATGAGCTCGCGCGGCGGGGCGCGGTCGTACTCGAAGGACCGCTACGCCCAGGACGACGTGCTGTCCGAGGACAAGCTCGTGCCGGAGGGCATCGAGGGGCGCATCCCGTTCCGCGGGCCGCTCGCGACCGTCGTCCACCAGCTCGTGGGCGGGCTGCGGTCCGGCATGGGTTACGCGGGGGCGCAGACGATCGCGGAGATGCAACGGGCGCAGCTGGTGCGGATCACCGCGGCCGGGCTCAAGGAGAGCCACCCGCACGATGTGACGATGACCGTCGAATCGCCGAACTACACGACGCGCTGACCGCGGCGCCGGCACCGGCACCGCGGCCGAGCCACCGACGACGGGTACGCGGCCCGAGCAGCGCCGCCGCGAGCGGCGGAATCGCCTGAGCGAGAGAGGACTACACGTGCGGGATCTGGTCGAGATCGGCATGGGACGGACCGCCCGGCGGTCGTACGACTTCGACGACATCGACATCGTGCCGTCGCGGCGGACGCGCTCGTCGAAGGTCGTGTCGACCGGGTGGCAGATCGACGCCTACCGGTTCGACCTGCCGCTCGTGACGCACCCGACGGACGCGGTCGTGTCGCCGCACACCGCCATCGAGATCGGCAGGCTCGGCGGGCTCGCCGCGCTGAACGCCGAGGGCCTGTGGGCGCGGCACGCCGACGCCGAGAGCGCGCTCGCCAGGGTCGCCGAGGCCGCCAAGGAGGGTGCGGCGCCGTCCGAGGTCGTCCAGCGCCTCCAGGAGCTGCACTCCGCTCCCGTCCGGCCCGACCTGATCACCGAGGCGGTGCGCACCGTGCGCGACTCGGGCGTCACCGTGGCGGCACGTGTCAGCCCGCAGCACGCGGCCGAGCTCACTCCGCACCTGCTGTCCGCGGGCGTGGAGATCCTCGTCGTGCAGGGCACGATCGTGTCGGCCGAGCACGTGGGGGAGGACAACGGCGAGAGCGACACCGACCCGCTGAACCTCAAGGACTTCATCGCCGACCTCGACGTTCCGGTGGTCGCGGGCGGCGTGAGCGACTACCGCACCGCGATGCACCTGATGCGCACCGGCGCGGCGGGCGTCATCGTCGGCCACGGCTACACCCCGGGTATCACCAGCACGGACCAGGTGCTCGGCATCGGCGTGCCGATGGCGACGGCGTTGATCGACGCCGCGGCTGCGCGCCGCGACTACCTCGACGAGACCGGCGGGCGCTACGTCCACGTGCTCGCCGACGGCGGGGTGCGTCACTCCGGCGACATCGCCAAGGCCGTCGCGTGCGGCGCGGACGCCGTCATGCTGGGCGCACCGCTGGCCGCAGCGTCCGAGGCGCCGGGCCACGGGCTGTACTGGACGTCGGCGGCGGCCCACCCGTCGCTGCCGCGTTCGCGCGTGGCCACGGCCGGTCAGGGTGAGCACGGCGCCGTGGACCTGCGCACGTTGCTGCACGGGCCGTCGCAGGACCCGAGCGGCACGGTCAACCTGTTCGGCGCGCTCCGCCGGGCACTGGCCAAGACGGGCTACTCCGACCTCAAGGAGTTCCAGCGCGTCGGCCTCACGGTCCGCCACTGACCGCCCTGACTGCCGTTCTGCGCCTGGCGCCCCCAAGGGCACCTTGGTCGCGTTGAGTGCAACCACAGTGCCCCTGGGGGCAACCGTGCCCGTGCTGCACCGACCGCATCGCGGCTACGGAGCGTCACGCGATGTGACAACATGAATTGACCCGTTGGTAACTTACCTCTGGTCAGAAGGTGCCTCGCTGGTTACAGTTTTGCTGTGACTTCGCGTAACACCATCGCTGAGGATGGCAGGACGGACCTCGACTACGACGTGCTGGTCGTCGGCTCCGGATTCGGCGGCAGCGTCGCGGCGCTGCGGCTGACGGAGAAGGGCTACCGCGTCGGTGTCGTCGAAGCGGGCAAGCGGTTCACCGACGAGGACTTCGCCAAGACCTCCTGGGACCTGCGCAACTACCTGTGGGCGCCGCAGCTCGGCTGCTACGGCATCCAGCGGGTGCACCTGCTGCGCGACTGCATGATCCTCGCGGGCTCCGGCGTCGGCGGCGGCTCGCTGGTGTACGCGAACACCCTCTACCGGCCGCTCGCCCCGTTCTACCGGGACTCGCAGTGGTCGCACATCACCGACTGGGAGTCCGAGCTCGCACCGTTCTACGACCAGGCGAGCCGCATGCTCGGCGTGAACGTCAACCCGACGGTGACCCCGTCCGACGAGGTCATGCAGAAGGTGGCCGCGGACATGGGCGTCTCCGACACCTACCACGCGACACCCGTGGGCGTGTACTTCGGCGAGCCGGGCAAGGACGTGCCCGACCCGTACTTCGGCGGCGCCGGGCCGGAGCGCACGGGCTGCACCGAGTGCGGCTCCTGCATGACCGGCTGCCGCGTGGGCGCGAAGAACACGCTCGTCAAGAACTACCTGTACCTGGCCGAGCAGGGCGGGGCCCACGTCGTGCCGATGACGACCGTCACGGCGGTGCGGCCGCGGGGGAAGGGGGCGTTCGAGGTCGACCTGCGGAAGACGGGCACGACGTCGAAGAAGTTCACCACGACCGTCACGGCGGGCCACGTGGTCATGGCCGCGGGCACGTGGGGCACGCAGAAATTGCTGCACGCGATGCGCGACACCGGCACGTTGCCGCGCCTGTCGAACCGTCTGGGCGAGCTGACGCGCACCAACTCCGAGGCCATCCTCGGCGCGGCGCGCACCGACGTCGACCCGGAACGCGACTACAGCCGCGGCGTCGCGATCACGTCGTCGATCCACCCCGACGAGGACACGCACGTCGAGCCGGTGCGCTACGGCAAGGGCAGCAACGCGATGAGCCTGCTGCAGACGATCGCCACCGACGGCAGCCTCGCCGAGCCGCGGTGGAAGCAACTGGCCAAGTACATGCTCAAGCACCCGTTGAAGAGCGTGAAGATGCTCAACGGCTACAAGTGGAGCGAGCGGACCGTGATCCTGCTCGTGATGCAGAGCCTCGACAACTCGATCACGACGTTCACCAAGCGGGGCCTGTTCGGGCGGCGCAGGTACACGTCGAGGCAGGGGCACGGCGAGCCGAACCCGACGTTCATCCCGGCGGGACACGAGGCCACGCAGCGCACCGCGGAACACATCGACGGCGTCCCGGGTGGTACGTGGGGCGAGATCTTCGACATCCCGCTGACCGCCCACTTCATCGGCGGCGCGCCGATCGGCACGAACGCCGACGACGGCGTCATCGACCCGTATCACCGGGTTTTCGGCTATCCGAACCTCCACATCGTGGACGGCACGGCGATCACGGCGAACCTGGGCGTGAACCCGTCGCTGACGATCACGGCGCAGGCGGAGCGGGCGTTCTCGTTCTGGCCGAACGCGGGCGAGTCGGATCCGCGTCCGTCGCAGGACGAGCCGTACCGCCGGATCGACCCGGTCGCCCCGCGTCGCCCTGCGGTCCCCGCCGAGGCCCCGGGCGCCCTCCGCCTCCCCATCACCCCGGTGTAGCCCCGCCGCGTGTCCCGCACCCGCACCCGGTCCGTCCACGCGTGTCCTGCACCCGTGTCGCCGTGTTGCAGCTCCAGGGGCCCGTGTTGCGGGTTCCGGGGATCGTGTTGCGCATCCCGGGGGCTGTGTTGCGGGTTCAAGGGATCGTGTTGCGGTTTCCGGACACCGGGCGGGCCACCTCGCGGAGCTGACGGCACGCCGCGTCCGGGATGTCGTGGCCGGGTGGCTGTTTGTTCGGGTGGCTGTGCGTCCGGGGTGCGGCGTTCGGTGCCAGGGTGGGCCGTGTGTCGGGAGGCGGTGCACACGGCCTGGCCGTCGTGACGGGTTGACCTTCGAGTCGGTCGAAGCCCGAGGATCACTCGGCCGGTGGCAGCCCCCCACCGGCCCGAGCCGACGGAGGAGACCCGCTCATGGCCACCACATCGACGACCACATCGACCACCGACTCGACCGGCGAATCGGCCACCGACGCCGATCCGACGATGGACGCCATCGTGTCCGCCGTGACGGCCGGCCGGGACGGTGACGTCGACACCGCCCGCCGTGAACTGCTGCGCATCTGGGCGCGGGTCGGTGCCGCGGGAGACCCGTTCCACCGCTGCACGCTGGCGCACTATCTGGCCGACCTCTACGACGACCCGGCCGAGTCGCTGATGTGGGACGTTCGCGCGCTCGATGCCGCCGACGCGCTCACCGATCAGCGTGCCCGGCAACACGACGCGAGCCTGCACGTCGCCGGCTTCTACCCGAGCCTGCATCTCAACCTCGCCGACAACTTCCGGCGCCTGGGCGCGTTCCGGGCCGCAGCCGAGCACATCGAGGAGGCCGAGCGCCACACCTCGTCGCTCCCCGACGGCGCGTACGGCGACACCATCCGCGCGGCCGTTCGGGACGTGGGCCGTGCGGTGGCGCAACCCGACACGGCACGGCGCGCTTCGTCGCCCGGCCCCGCCCGGTGACGGTCCGGTCTCTCGCGATCGACCACGCCGAGAGCTCGTGGACACGCCCGCGGGCGTGTCCACGGCCCCGGAATCCGCAACACGATCCCCGCGTTCCGCAACACGGCCCCGGAATCCGCAACACGATCCCCGCGTTCCGCAACACGGCCCCGGAATCCGCAACACACGCCCCGGGATCCGCAACACGCGCCCGGGAATCCGCAACACGCGCCCCGGAAAGCGCAACACGGCGGGTCGGGTGCAGGACACGCGAGGTGGGGTCAGGTCAGGGTCGTCAGTTGGGGAGTGGTGATCGCGTGCATGGTGATGTGGACCGTGGCCGGGTCGTAGTCCGGCACGTCGCCGACGACGACGCGAGTCGCCTCCAATTGCGAACGCGCGCGCAGCGCCAGTGCGGTGTCGCCGGTGAACAGTCCGACCGCCGGAGCGGCCGCGCCGGGTACCGCGACCGCGGCGAGCGCCTCCTCCGGTTCGTCGGCGACCGTCACGGCCAGCACGGGGCCGCAGGCGGGTTCGTCCTCGGTGCCGGTGACGAGCGTCGGCTCTCCCGAGGCGCCGCCGGCCAGGACGGTCGCACCCGCCGCGGTGGCCTCGCTCAACCAGGCCGCCGTCCGCTCGGTGACCTCGGCGGGCAGGGCGGCCACCGAGACGGACGTGTCGTAGGCGCCGCCGGTCGGCTGGGCCTCGACGGCCGCGGTCAGCGCGGGCAGCAGTGCGTCGGCGACGGCCGAGCACACCACGGCCCGCCGCACCGCCTCCGGCCGCATCCCGCCCTGGCGGGTGGCGGCGACGGCGATGCGCTCGGCGGCGTCGTCGACGTCGGCGTTCGGGAGGCCGGTGACGACCACGGCGGCACCCCGTGACGGGGTCGTGGTGTCGATCCGCACCAGGTCGCCTGCCTCCGGCTCGTCGCCCGGCAGCACGGAGAACGCGCCCTCGGGCAGGCCGACCTCGCCCAGCGCCTCGCCGAGCGCCAGCGCGGACAACGGTGTCGCGGTGCCTGCGGCCACGATCACCGGCGTGCCCACGGCGAGTGCGGCGGCCACCGCGTGCGCGGCGCTGCGCAGCGGCGCCTCCGGTGACACCACGCCCAGCACCGGTCCCCGCGGGACGTCGTGGATCAGGGTCGTGACGCCGCCGTCGTTGCTGACCCGGCCGCCATGGGGGAGCGGGTTCCGTGCCGCGTACCGCAGCACGGCGACGGCGTCGTCGACCTCGCGCTGTGCCCAGCGCAGCGGGATGCCGCTCTCGGCCGTGAGCAGTTCCGAGAGTTCCTCGTGGCGTGCCTCGAGTTCGCCCGCGGCGATGTGCAGTGCGCTCGTGCGCAGCTGCTCGTCGTCGATCCGGCCGAGGCTCACGGCCGTCTCCACCGCGGTGGCGGCCTGCTCCGGCGTGGCCACCGCGACGGTCGCCACCTCGGTGTCGTCGGCGGGGTGGGTCACCGCGGCGGTGTCGGGACTCGACTCCGCGCGCCCGGCGATCCAGGCGTCGCGCGGCCGCGGGGTGTAGGCGTCGTCCTCGGTGTCGAACTCGAAATCCGGCGGGCCTGCTGTGGTCATGGGCGCACCTTATGTGGGCCCGCTCACCCGCCGTCACACCCGCCGTGACGTGGGGCCGCACGCGGCCCACCTGGCGGCGAGCGCCGTCGGCTCACCTGCGACGATGGGAGCCGGTCGAATGTCGCAGCGAGGAGGTCCCGCTCGTGCCCGAGAACACGTCCGCCGGTCCGGCAGCCGCCACCGAGGGTCCGGTCCTCGTCGTGGACTACGGGGCGCAGTACGCCCAGCTCATCGCGCGCCGGGTGCGGGAGGCGCAGGTGTACTCGGAGGTCGTGCCGCACACGGCGACGGCGGCGGAGATGCTCGACCGCAACCCGTCGGCGATCATCCTGTCCGGCGGACCGTCGAGTGTGTACGCCGACGAGGCGCCGAGCATCGACCCGGCGCTGTTCGACGCGGGCGTGCCGGTGTTCGGCATCTGCTACGGCTTCCAGGTCATGGCGCAGGCACTCGGCGGCACGGTCGAGCACACGGGCACACGCGAGTTCGGCCGCACCGAGCTCGACGTCTCCGGCGGCCGGCTGCACGAGGAACTGCCCGCGCGGCACCCGGTGTGGATGAGTCACGGCGACTGTGTGACGAAGGCGCCGGAGGGATTCGACGTCACGGCCAGCAGTGAGGGTGCGCCGGTCGCCGGGTTCGAGAACGTGGGTCGCGGGTTCGCGGGCGTGCAGTACCACCCCGAGGTGGCGCATTCGCCGCACGGTCAGGAGGTGTTGCGCCGCTTCCTGCAGGAGGTCGCGCAGATCCGTCCACAGTGGACCACGTCGTCGATCGTGGACGACCAGGTCGTGCGGATCCGTGCGGAGATCGGGCACGGACACGCGATCTGCGCCCTGTCGGGCGGCGTCGACTCGGCCGTCGCGGGCGCGCTGGTGCAGCGGGCGATCGGTGACCGGCTCACGTGCGTGTTCGTCGACCACGGCCTGCTGCGTGCGGGCGAACGCACCCAGGTGGAACGCGACTTCGTCGCCGCGACCGGCGTCAACCTGGTGACCGTCGACGCGCGTGACCAGTTCCTCGACGCGCTGGCCGGTGTCAGCGACCCGGAGGAGAAGCGCAAGATCATCGGACGCGAGTTCATCCGCGTCTTCGACAATGCCGCCCGCGACCTGAAGGACAAGGGCGACGCCGAGTTCCTCGTCCAGGGGACGCTGTACCCGGACGTCGTCGAGTCCGGCGGCGGCACCGGCGCCTCGAACATCAAGAGCCACCACAACGTCGGCGGCCTGCCCGAGGATCTGCAGTTCAGCCTCGTGGAACCGTTGCGGCTGCTGTTCAAGGACGAGGTGCGCCGCGTCGGCCTCGAGCTCGGACTGCCGGAAACGATCGTGCAGCGCCAGCCGTTCCCCGGGCCGGGCCTGGGGATCCGCATCATCGGCGAGGTCACCGGCGACCGGCTCGACACGCTGCGCGCCGCCGACGCCATCGCGCGCGAAGAGCTGTCCGCGGCCGGTCTGGACCACGACATCTGGCAGTGCCCCGTGGTGCTGCTGGCCGACGTGCGCAGCGTCGGTGTGCAGGGCGACGGCCGCACCTACGGCCACCCCGTCGTGCTGCGCCCAGTTTCCAGCGAAGACGCCATGACCGCCGACTGGACTCGGCTACCCTACGACGTACTCGAGCGCATCTCGACCCGCATCACGAACGAGGTCGCCGAGGTCAACCGGGTCGTGCTGGACGTGACGAGCAAGCCGCCGGGCACGATCGAATGGGAATGACGCGCGAGACGAACCGGGGGTGACGGGCGTGTGGATCGCAGGCGCGATTCTGATCGTGGCGGGTGTGGCCGCATTCTTCTTCATGCAGCACACCAAGAAGGAGCTGCACGCGATGATCGGCACGGAGACGCTGTCGATCCCCGAGCTGGAGGCCGAGCGAACGGCCTCCGACGACCTCGGTGCGAAGGGCTCGTTCCGTAAGATCACCGAGGTCGTCGGCGCGGCGCACCCGCGGCCCGAGGGCGTGCTGACGGCGGAACTGTCCAAGCAGGAATGCGTCTGGTACCGCTACACCGTCGAGCGCGAGTACGAGCACGTCGAGTACCGCGACGGCGACCGGCGCACGCGCAGGCGCACCGAGAAGATGGCCGACCACTCGTCCAACGCGGGCTTCGCCGTGATCGACGAGGCGGGCCGCACGATCGGCGTCGACCCGGGCGGTGAGCGGCCCGACAAGCCCGAACAGGTCATCGACCGGTTCGAGCCGCACGAGGGCGGCCGCGGCAGCGTCGAACTGTTCGGGATCACACTGCCCAGCTTCGGCGGCGGCAACCGGACGATCGGCTACAAGTACAAGGAATGGATCGTCCGACCCGGTCAGCGGCTGTACATCCTCGGCGAGGTGCACGACAAGATCGGCCCACTGGTCATCGGCAAGCCGTCCGAGGACGGGCATTTCATCATCTCGACCCGATCCGAGTCCGAGCTCCGCAAGTCCCGCGAGACGCAGCACAAACTGCTGGCGCTCGGCACGGTCGCCGGCGTCGTCATCGGCCTCGGACTCCTCGTCGCGGGGATCGTCGCCTAGCGACCGCCGCGCCCCACTCCTCACGCCGTGGCCACACCGGAGACGCTCCGATGTGGCCACGGCTTTTTCGCGCCATGCCACCGCCGCAGGGGCACCGGCAGCGCAGGGTGAACCGGAAATCGGTGTCGACGGTCGCGCGGTGTCGGTCGACAACGGCCTGACAGCACGCAGCGTCGACCGCGTGAGCAGCGTCGAGGGGAACAGCGTCGAGGGGAACGAGAAAGGCCGGCGGAAATGAGAATGGCGGGATCCCTCCCGCCACTTTCACCGTACCGCGCGTCCCCGGGCTTGCGGCAATCCCCGGAACAGGGTGCAGACTTGCGATTCCGGTCGGGAATTCCGACCGGGAAATCAGCGGGAATTGCCTCAGGGGGACATCCATGTTCGATGTGATCATCGTCGGCGGCGGCCCGACCGCGACGATGCTGGCCGCGGAGCTGCGGCTGCACGGGACGTCGGTCCTGGTGCTGGAACGGGAGGCGGAACCGACCCCGGTGGTGCGGTCGCTCGGGCTGCACGTGCGCAGCATCGAGGTGCTCGACCAACGGGGACTGCTGGAACGGTTCCTCGACCGCGGCACGACACATCCGCTGGGGAGTCAGTTCGCGGCGATTCCCACGTCGACACCCGACGTGGACACGGCGCACGCCTACATCCTCGCGATACCGCAACCCGTCGTCGACCGGCTGCTCGAACAGCATGCCGTCGAGGCGGGCGCCGATGTCCGGCGCGGGTGCGAGGTGACCGGTCTCGCGCAGGACGACGACGGCGTGACGGTCGAGGTGGCAGGCGGTGGGACCGAGCGCGCCCGCTACGTCGTCGGCTGCGACGGAGGCCGCAGCACGGTGCGGAAACTGCTCGACGTCGGTTTCCCGGGTGAGCCGACGCAGACGGAGAACCTGCTGGGCGAGGTCGAGGTGACGGCCACGCCCGAGGAACTGAGGGCCGCGATGACCGAGGTGCGCAGGACGCAGCTGCGCTTCGGGATCGCACCGATCGGTGGCGGCGACGGCGTGCACCGCGTCACGGTGCCCGCGGCCGGTGTCTCCGACGACCGCACGCCGCCGACCCTCGACGAGCTCAGGACGCGGCTCGTCGCCGTCGCGGGCAGCGACTTCGGCGTGCATTCGCCGCGGTGGCTCTCGCGGTTCGGCGACGCCACGCGGCTCGCGGACCGCTACCGCGTCGGCCGTGTCCTGCTGGCGGGCGACGCGGCGCACGTCCACCCGCCGCTGGGCGGGCAGGGGCTCAACCTCGGCATCCAGGACGCGTTCAACCTCGGCTGGAAGCTGGCCGCCGAGGTGACGGGACGCGGCCCGGAGGGGCTGCTGGACAGCTACGAGTCGGAGCGCCGCCCCGTGGCCGAGGACGTCCTCGACAACACCCGCGCCCAGACGGTGCTGATGGCGACCGACGCCCGGTCGCAGGCGGTACGCAGGCTCGTCGCCGAGCTGGCCGGGATCGACGAGGTGGCCACGCGACTGACCGAGAAGATCGTCGCCACGGCCGTCCGCTACGACGTCGGCGAGCCCGACCGCGGCGAACGCGCAGACCTGCTGGGGCTGCGGATGCGGGACGTGCCGTGGGCGGGCGGCAGGCTCTACGAGCACATGCGGACCGGGCGCGGGCTGCTGCTGGACCCGCTGGGGACGCTGTCGGTCGACGGGTGGGCCGACCGGGTCGACCACGGCGTCGGGCGGCCCCGAGGCGAGTCGGCAGGCCCCGCCCCCGGCGACGCCGCAGGGGAGGCCACGAGCACCACAGCGGATACGACGAGCCGCGCAGCGGATGCCGCCGGAGGCACAACTCCCGTGCTGCTGCGGCCCGACGGGCACGTCGTGTGGGCGGGTGGCGACCCTGCTGCGCTGCCGGAACGGCTCACGCGCTGGTTCGGTGCGGCCGCGTGATGACTTGCTCTGGGCCGATGTGTGAGGAGCGCATCGGCCCAGAGCGTCAGCGGTCCTTGCGCAGCGACGCGGCCAGCATGACCACGCCGACCACCACGGCGATGCCCGCGACGACCCAGCGCGGGTCGACATGCCCGATCCACACCGGACCGTCGAAGAACACGTAGCCGGCACCGCCGAGGGCGGCCAGTCCGGCGAGGAGCGACAGCGGGTCGAACCGGTGCCGGTCGCGGGGGTCCGCGGCCGGATCGGGCGTGTGCTCGAACGGATTCTGCTCAGCCATCGCGCCGCACCTCCACGTTGCCGATACCGGCGTCGAGCCTCAGGTGGAACCGCTGCCCGCCTTCGTCCGTCCCGGTGTCGCCGGCACCGCTGTTGTTGTCGCCACTGTTGGTCACGTTCACGCCGGTCATGCCGCTCTGCGACTTGTCCAAGCACGTGGCCGTGCCGGTGCGGGCCTTGCAGTCGTAGGTCACGTCGGCGTCGCGGGGCACGGTGAACGTGATGTCGCCGGTGCCGACCCGGGCCTCGACGGAGATCGGACTACCAGTGTCGGGCAGTTCGGTGAGGTCCACGTCGATCGAGCCCGCCGTGAGTTCGTAGGTGTCGAGCTGGTGCGCGTGCTGGGGCGTGTCGCGGATCTCGCCGAGTCCGCCCGGGTAGCCGCCCGGAGGTAACGCGCTCGTCAGCGCGGCGACCAGGGCCGTCGGCAGAGCGAACCAGATCAGGCCGCGTGCCCCTCCCGTGAACGCGCCGACCAGCAGCCCGCCCGCCAGCACGGCCAGCGTCGCCGCGGCCACCTCGGAGACGCCCCACACCGGGCCGAGGAGGGTCGCCGTCACACCTGCGGTGATCACCGCCAGCGCCAGTGTCACGAGCGTGACCCTGGAGACGCAGCGACGCCTGGACGAGTGTTCTCGCGCGGGTCGTTCCGGTTCCTCGGGCGGCGGCGCGGGAACCGGCGTCGACGCATCGGCCAGGTGCCAGCCGAGCGGGTTCGCGCCCAGGGCGTCCCAGTCGGCGGTGGCCGTGTCGACCCGGGTGCCGGACTGCGGCGCCGTCGCGCCCGCCGTCCGGGAAGCGGGCCGGTTGAGGTGCCCTCGCCCGCGGTGCATCAGGTACAGCGCGGTGACGACGAGCGCCAGGCCGACGATGCCGCCGCCGTCCAGCCACGTGCCGCCGAACGCTAGTCCGAACGCGGGGAAGCACGCCGCGCACAGCAGCAGTGTCAGGCCTTTCGACGTCCCGCTGGCGCCGTGGCCGAGGAGCCCCTCGAATGCGGACACCTCGTCGTCGGCGGCCGGGAGGAACAGCCAGCCCAGCAGGTACACCGCCGGTCCGACGCCGCCGAAGAACGTCAGGGCGACGAGCGCCACCCGGATGACGATCGGGTCGATGCCGTACCGCAGGCCGACTCCCGCGGCCACGCCCGCGACCTTGCGTCCCTGCGCGGGGCGGCGGGGTCTGCTCGCCCAGAAGTCCTTGACCGTCGCCTCGAACCCGTCGAGATGCCGGGTCGCGCCGCTCGTGCTGTTCATGACGTCGAGCATGCGCCCCGCGGTGGCCCCGGCACATCGGGGAGCACCCTGAAACCGTCCCCGAGGGCCACCGGCGGGCCCCGGCGCCGACGAGGACCGTCTCCGGGCCGTGCTTCAGGGGTTTCCCTGATGATTCCGGTCGCCATCTCTGTGACGATGGACGGTGACCATGGATGACGTGCAGGAACAGGGCGCGCAGGAACAGGGCGCGCAGGAACAGGGCGCAGCAGGGCGTCCGGCGGACACGCGACCCCGGGACGGGGCCGCCGCGCCGGACGCCGGCACCCACGCGTCCGGGGGCGGTGCGCAGGCCCACGGCGCGGTTCCGGCCGCTCCGGTGACCGCCGGCGCAGGCCGGCTGTCCGACGGCGACTCCGCCGACGGTCACCCGGCGCAACCGAAGATGTACCGCAGGCGTGGTGGGCGTGCGCTCGCCGGTGTGGCGGGCGGGCTCGCCGATCACCTCGGCGTCAAGGTCCTGTGGGTGCGGATCGCGTTCGCCGTGCTCGCGGGCCTGGGTGGACTGGGCGTGCTGACGTACGGCCTGCTGTGGGCGTTCGTGCCGCAGGAACGCAGGGACACGTCCCGTGCCGAGCTGTCCGGACGGCAGCGGCAACAGGCCTACGGGCTGATCGCGCTCGGTGTCGGGCTCACCGTCGTCGGCGGTGTGCTGAGCGGCGTGCTCACCGGCTGGGCGGGACTGCCCGTGGCGGTGGTGCTCGTCGGTGTGGCCGTCGTCTGGCGGGAGGCCGACGAGACGCAACGTCGCCGCTGGCGCAAGGGTGCGAGGTCCGGTGTCGCCGGGGTCGTGTTCGGCGGCGGGGGCGTGTCGGCGACGGTCCGGGTACTGGCGGGTGTCGTCCTGGTCGTGGCGGGCATCGGCCTGATCGTGCTGCGCGGCAGCGGACTGGCCCAGTTGCAGTTCGCCGTCGTCGCCGTGCTCGCGACGCTCATCGGCGTGGCGCTGCTGACGGTGCCGTTCTGGCTCCGGCTGGTGCGCGACCTCGGCGACGAACGCCGCGCGCGCATCCGTACCGAGGAACGCGCCGAGATCGCCGCCCACCTGCACGACTCCGTACTGCAAACGCTTGCGCTCATCCAGAAGCGCTCCGACCATCCGCGTGAGGTGACCCGGCTGGCGCGCGGTCAGGAACGGCAGTTGCGTGCGTGGCTCTACGGCCCGAACGGCTACGGCACCCCGAACCGCGACGCCGGGGCTCCCGGATCCGACGGCCCGGGCGAGGCGGAGTCGGCGCCGGCGACGTTGGCGCAGGCCGTGGCGGAGGCGTGCGGCCAGGTCGAGGACACGTTCGCCATCTCGGTGCAGCAGGTCGTGGTCGGGGACGTCGAACTCGACGACGGCCTCGTCGCGCTCGTCCAGGCGGCGCGCGAGGCCATCGTGAACGCCGCCAAGCACGCGGGGGTCGACGAGGTCAGCGTCTACGCCGAGGTCGAGCCCACGGCCGTGACGGCGTTCGTCCGCGACCGCGGGGCCGGGTTCGACCCCGACGCCGTACCCGACGACCGCCACGGGCTGTCCGACTCGATCCGGGGCAGGATGGAACGCGGCGGCGGCAGCTGCCGGGTGCGCACCGCGCCCGGCGAGGGCACCGAGATCCAGCTCGAAATGCCCCGTGCAGCCGGTACCGCGGGCGGGAAGGACACCGGCGCCGGGGACAACGGCGGCGGGGACACCGGCGGCGGGGACACCGGCGGCGGAGACACCGGCGGCGGAGACACCGGCGGCGGAGTCGACGACACCGGCGGCCGCGGAACCGGAGACGACAGCCGCGGAACCGGAGACGACAGCGGCAGGAACGGCGGCGGAGGCCGCGCAGCCGAGGACGGCGGCAGGGGCGGCGACGAGCGAGGCTCGACGTCCGGCCGCGCGACACACGATCGAGCAGCACAGGGGGCAGCATCATGACGACCGACGACCCGGGCACCACCGACGGCATCGACCACGCGGCAGGCGCCACCGCGGACGCGGACTCGTCCGGCGGCCACGAGGCGCAGGCGGAGATGTCGGACAGGCCGGTGACGGTGTTCCTCGTCGACGACCACGCCCTGTTCCGCGCCGGTGCGAAGGCTGAGCTGCAGTCGATCAGCGACGAGATCCGCATCGTCGGCGAGGCGGGGTCGGTCGGCGAGGCGGTCGCCGGCATCACGCGGATGCGGCCGCAGGTCGTGCTGCTGGACGTGCACATGCCCGACGGCGGCGGTGCCGAGGTGTTGCGGCGGCTGCGCGACGAGTTGCCGGAGGTGGTGTTCCTCGCGCTGTCGGTGTCCGACGCGGCCGAGGACGTCATCGCGGTCATCCGTGCCGGTGCGCGCGGCTACGTCACGAAGACCATCTCGTCGGCCGAGCTGGTGCAGGCCATCGTGCGGGTGGCCGACGGCGACGCGGTGTTCTCGCCGAGGCTGGCGGGATTCGTGCTGGACGCGTTCGCCGAGCGGCCGGGTGCCGAGCCGATCAGCGATCCCGAGCTGGATCAGCTCACGCCGCGCGAACGGGACGTGCTGCGGCTCCTCGCGCGCGGCTACGCGTACAAGGAGATCGCCTCCGAGCTGTTCATCTCGGTGAAGACGGTCGAGACGCACGTGTCGAGTGTGCTGCGCAAGACCCAGCTGTCGAACCGCTACGAGCTCTCCCGCTGGGCGACGGACCGCCGCCTCGTGTGAGCGCGGCCCCGCCCCGTCGAGTCACCGCCCCCAAGGGCACCTCGGTTGCACTCAACGCCACGAATTTCCCCTCGCACCGCGGTGGTCCCGCGGCTCCGTGAACGGTGGCCGAGCAAGATCAAGGGAGCGATCGTCGCGTTCAACGCACCCAAGGTGCCCTTGGGGCACAACCGTGCAGAGGGGCTTAAGCAGGGTTCAGAACTGTTCGCTTGTCCTCATTAGTTGTGGTGGGCGAAGCTTGACGTATGCAGGTCGAGTCCCGGAAATCCGCCGTGTTGCCGTGGGTCGCCGCGCTGGCGGTCATGGTGTTGTGGGCGTCGTCGTTCGTGGTCATCCGGGGCGTCGGCGTGCATTTCTCGGCCGGTGCGATGGCCTTGCTGCGCCTGATCGTGGCGTCCGCGGCGCTGGGGCTCGGTGCGCTGCTGTACCGGCCGCGCTGGCCCGGCACGCCCGCCGCGTGGGGCTGGATCCTGTTGTGGGGCGTGTCCTGGTTCGGCGTGTACACGGTCGTGCTGAACCTCGCCGAACAGCACATCGACGCGGGTACCGCGGCCATGCTCGTCAACCTCGCGCCGCTGCTGGTGGCGCTCGCCTCGGGCGTCCTGCTGGGTGAAGGTCTGCCCGCGCGGCTGTTCGTCGGCATCGGCGTGTCGATGGCGGGCATCGTCGTGATCACGCTCGCCACCACGACCGGCACGTTGACGGCCGCCGGCGTGGTGCTGTCACTGATCGCCGCGCTGTTGTACGCCGGGAGCGTGCTGCTGCAGAAGTGGCGGCTCACCGGCGGCGACTCGTACGCCGTCACGCTCGTCGGCATCGCAGGCGCGATGGTGGCGTGCACGCCGTTCTCCGGTGAGCTCGCCGACGACCTCTCGGCCGCGTCCCCGGCCTCGGTGCTGGCGGTGGTGTATCTGGGCCTGTTCCCGACCGCGCTGGCGTTCAACTTCTGGGGCTACGCGCTCAAGCACGTTCCCGCGGGAGTGCTCAGCTCGTCGTCCCTGGTCGTGCCCGCGCTCGTGGTGCTGCTGTCGTGGATCGCGCTCGCGGAGGTGCCGCCGTTGCTGGCGATCCTCGGCGGTGCGCTGTGCCTGACCGGGGCGGGCTTCTCGATCGTTCCCCACATTCGCGCGGCCCTCCGCAGGCCCGAACCGGTGGGCGAACCCGCACGGACGCCGACGGGATGACCGCAGGCGTCAGCGGGCCGCGGGGTCGCGCATCGTGTGCAGCAGGGTCTGGTGGGTGAGCCAGCCGACGAGCTCCCGCCCGCTCTCGTCGACGACCGGCAGGCCGGTGCCTTCGGCGTCGACCAGCGGGTCCAGCGCGTCGACGAGGCTGGTCGTGGTGGTGACGGCCGCCGGGACCTCCGCCAGGCCGGCCACGGTGTCGGCCGCATCGGGGTCGCCGAGCACCTCGGCCACGGCCTTGGCCGTCACGCAGCCGAGGTAGGTCCCCGTGTCGTCGACGACAGGGAGGATCCCGCGGCCCGAGCGCGCCAGCTGCTCGCTCGCCTCCCGCAGTGACGTGGTGGCGGGCAGGCTGCCGGGCATTTGTTCCATGACGGAGCCGACCGTGCGGTCGGGGAGTGTGCCCCGCCGGTGTCGCGCGTCGAGGTCGATGCCCCGGCGCCGCAGCTTCGCGGTGTAGATCGTGTCGCGGCTGAGCACGCGGCTGGTCAGGGTCGCCACGACCACGGCCAGCATCATCGGCAGGATGATCGAGTACTCGCCGGTGATCTCGAACAGCGTGATCACGCCGGTGATCGGGGCCCGTGCCGCGCCCGCGAACGCCGCACCCATCCCGATCAGCCCGTAGACCCCGGGTGACGCCGTCATGTGGGGCAGGAGCGCGTGCACCAGCAGCCCGAACGCCGTTCCGCCCATCGCGCCGATGAACAGCGACGGGGCGAACACCCCGCCGGAGCCGCCGATACCGATCGTCACGCTCGTGGCCACCATCTTGCCCACGAGCAACAGCAGCAGGAATCCGACCGCGTAGCCGCCGTCGATGGCGTTGCCGAGCACCGGATATCCCACGCCGTACAGCTGCGGCAGCAGCATCAGCAGGCCGCCCAGCACCAGTCCTCCGGCGGCCGGGCGCAGCCACTCGGGGCCGCGCCAGAGGCGGTCGCAGACGTCTTCGATGCGGTAGAGGACCCTGACGAACAGGACGCCCACGGCCCCGACGAGCAGTCCGAGCATCGCGAAGAACACGAACTCGACCGGGTTGCGCACGTGGAACACCGGCAGCGACAGGAACGCCTCGTCGCCCATGATCGCCCGGCCCGTCACGCTCGCCGCGACGCTGGCCAGCACGACGGCGCCGAACGACTCGATCGTGAAGCTCTGCAGGATCAGTTCCATGGCGAAGAACGGCCCGGCGAGCGGAGCGTTGAACGTGGCCGCGATTCCGCCCGCGGCGCCGCACGCCACGAGGACCCGCAGCCGGCGTTCGGGGAGCCTGGTGATCCGGCCGAGGGTGGACCCGAGGGCGGCGCCGATCTGCACGATCGGTCCTTCCCTGCCGACCGAGCCGCCACCTCCGATGCAGAGCGCCGACGCCACCGTCTTGACGAGGCTGACCTGGGGTGTGATCCGGCCACCGCGTTCGGCGACCGCGTACATCACCTCCGGCACGCCGTGCCCGCGCGCCTCGCGGGCGAACCGGTACACCAGCGGCCCGTAGACCAGCCCGGCCACGACCGGCGCCACCAGCAGGAACCACGAACCCCAACCCGGCAACCACGGGTGTGCCGCACCGGGGGCGGCCGCGTAGTCCTCGTGCCCGGACAGCACCCGGGTCGCCGTCGTGATCAGCCATCGGAACGCGACCGCTCCCAGGCCCGCGCCGAGCCCGATCACGAGCGCCAGCACCATCAGGCCCGCGGTGCGGTCCCGTATCCAGCCGGTCAGCGAGCCGCGTGCCGCAACCGGGATGCTCCGTCCCCGTGTCTCGACACCACCCACCATCGTTTGCATTGTGCAAAGCTTGCCCTGTGCACGTCAATGTGAGAATGGCTATATGAGTGAGCCCGCCCAGCCCTACGGCGACGAGGTCGACGCGATCACCGAAGCCGTACTGACCGCATCCCGGCTGCTCGTCGGGGTCTCCGCGGAGTCGGTGGCCTCCGTCGCGGGCGCGATCACGCTGCCGCAGTTCCGGCTGCTCGTCGCGCTCGGCTCGCGCGGGCCGCTGAAACTGGTCGCGCTCGCCGGGCTGCTCGGCGTCAACCCGTCGACGGCGACGCGCACCGTCGACCGGCTCGTCACGGCCGGATGGGTGGAACGCAACAGCAACCCCACCTCGCGGCGCGAGATCACCGTCGGGCTCACGGCCGCGGGCCGGGACCTCGTCGACCGCGTGACCGCCTACCGGAGGCGCGAGATCGCGGCCATCGTGCAGCGCATCCCCGCCGAGCACCGGGAAGGTCTGGTCGAGGCGCTGCAACGGTTCACCGAAGCAGGCGAGGAACCGCCACCGCGCACGTCCCCGTACGACGCCGAACTCACGGACTGGGACTGAGCAGACCCGCCGGATCGTCCGTCGAACGCGTCAGAGGACGAGCAGCAGGACGACGACGATCACCACGAGTACGGCGGCACCGCCCGCGAGCAGCCACGTGCGCATCGAACCCGCGGGCGCGGGCGCGGCCGGTGGTGGCGGCGGCGGGGGAACGGTGACCACCTGGGGCAGTACCACGGTCGGCAGCGCGGGCGCCGTCGGCGGCACGAGCCCCTGTTCTCGGCCCTTCGTGATCGCGCGCAGCGACTGCACGGTGTCCTGCATCGTGGGCCGCAGGTCGGGATCGTCGCGCAACAGTTTCAACAGCGCCCCGGTCAGCGCACCGCAGCGACGCGGCACGACCGGCGTCCCCGTGCCGTCCTCACCGAACGGCGGCACACCCTCCACCGCCGCGAACAGCATCGCGCCGAGTGAGAACCCGTCCGACGCGGGCGACGGTTCGACACCGCGGGCGAGTTCGGGAGCGCGATACGCCGGGTCGGCGGGCGGCTGCGACAGGCCGACGTCGGTCAGTTTGACGCCGCCGTCGTCGCACAGCAGCACGTTGCCGGGTTCGACGGCGCCGTGCGTTACGCCGATCGCGTGGGCCGTCGCCAGCGCCGCCCCCAGCCGGTGGCCCAGGTACGCCGCCTGCTGCGGGCTCAGCTCCCCGTGCTCGGCGAGGAAGTCGGCCATGTTGCGGCACGGCACGTACTCCATGACCGCCCACACGTCGTCGCCGTACTGCACGGCGTCGTACACGGCGACCGCCCCGGCGTGCACGACCCGCGTCGCCTGCCGGGCCTCCAGCAGGGCCGTCCGGCGGGCGTGTTCGGCCGCCTCGCCGGTCAGCGTCGGGTCGACGTACAGCCGCTTCGCCGCCACCGTCCGGTGCAGCATCGTGTCGAACGCCAGCCACACGATGCCGGCCCGACCGCGTCCGATCGGCTGGTCGAGCCGGTACCGCTTGCCGACGACGGTGCCTTCCGCGTAGTTCACACAGCGCCCCGGACTGGTCAGGGGCCTGGGGTGACCGGGCTTCCGGTACCGCTGCCGGTCGTGCCGGTCGGTGCCGGACTGGACGGTTCCGGCGACGGTTCCTCCGTTGACGGCGGCGGTTCCGGTGACGCCTCGCTCGTCGGCTCGGGCTCGACGTAGGTCGACGTCGGCTCCTCGTACGTCGGTTCCGGTTCGACGTAGGTTGGCTCGGGCTCGACGTACGTCGGTTCCTCGGTCGTCGGTTCCGGCGCGCTCGTCGTCGGTTCGGAGGAGCTCGTGGGCTGCGACGTCGACGTGGTGGCCGGAGCCGGGTTGCCTGCGGGCTCCGGGTCCTGGCCGCCACTCGGGCCGCTGAACAGCCACACCGCGAACGCGGCCAGGCCGATCACGACGAGCCCGCCGACCAGGGCGGGCACCTTCCACTTGGGCTTCTCGTCGTCCTCGCCCGCTGCGCCGCCGCCACCCGCGGCGGCCGCCACCCGCGTGCCGTCGCGGTCGTAGGGATCGTCGTCGTACGGGTCGTCCGGGTAGGCGCCGTACCCCGCGCCCGTTGCGCCCGCGACCCGCGTGCGGTCGTCCTGGTCGTAGTCGCCGTAGTCGTAGTCGCTGTAGGCGGTGGCGGCGTAGGCCGGGTCGTCGTAGTCGCGGTCGGGATACCCGTGGTCGGCGTGACCGCCCGCCGCGGCGTAGTCGTCGTAGGCGTCGTAGCCGTCGCCGTAGTAGTCGCCTGCGTCGGAGCCGAGCGTGCCGGAGTGCCCCGGGGGCGGTTCCTCGGCGGCGCCCGCGGCACCGGCACCCAGTGCCGCGCCTGCCGCGCCACCGGCCGCGGCGGCACCCGCCGCGCCGAGCATCGACGTCCGGTCGTCCGCGCCCGCCCCGTCGGCGGGTCCGCCGAGCGGGGTCTCACCCCGGGCGACGGCGTCGAGCAGTTCCTCGCACTCCTCGGCGGTGGGCCGGTGCTGCGTCTCCGGATGCAGCATGACGGCGAGCACGCTGGTCAGCGGCCCCGACTGGCGTGGCGGGTTGATCTGCCCCGCGGCGACGGCGTGCAGCAGGCTGAGCGTGTTCTCGGACAGGCCGAACGGCGGCTGCCCCTCGGTCGCCGCGTACAGGGTCGACCCGAGCGAGAAGACGTCCGACTCGGGGCCCGGGTCGCCGCCGATGGCCACCTCGGGCGCCAGGTACGCGGGGGTGCCCGCGATCATGCCCGTCTTGGTGACCGTGACGTCGTCCTTCGCGCGGGAGATGCCGAAGTCGGTCAGCTTCACCATGCCGTTCGGTGCGAGCAGGATGTTGCCCGGCTTGATGTCGCGGTGGACGATGCCGACCGCGTGCGCCGCCTTCAGTGCCGCGGAGACCTGGGTACCGATCTGTGCGACGTCGATCGGGGAGAGCGTCCGGCCGCCCTGGAGTTCCTGGGCGAGGCTCGTCGACTCGAGGTACTCCATGACCAGGCACGGCTGGCCGCTGTCGTCGGTGACGACGTCGAACACGCTGATGGCGTTCGGGTGGTGGAGGCGCGCGGCGATCCGTGCCTCGCGCATCGTGCGGGCGCGCGCGTCGTCGATCTCGTGCTCGTCGAGTCCGGACTGGAGCAGGAGCTGTTTGATGGCCACCGTGCGGTGCAGCAGTTCGTCCTGCGCCATCCACACGGCGCCCATGGCGCCGGAACCGATCCGGCTCAAGACACGGTAGCGGCCCGCGATCAGGCGACCTTCGTCGCTCACGCGACCTCCTTCGGGGGCTGGTGTCTCCGGTGGTGGAGCGTAGGCACACCGATCCGACCGAGCTGGCTGGGTGTGGCCGGGAACGCAGCCGTTCGCTGCATCGACCACTCAGCACAGGTTAGGCCGCTCACGCTGTGCACACGAAGGCGGCACTGGCGCGCACGGTAGGTCGCTCCGCACAGGAAGACGCGCGGCGGTCAGAAAGGTTGTGTCACCGAGACGAATGATACCGGTTCCGTCGTCGCTGCTCCGGGTAGCGATACGGCGCTCGTCGTGGGGTCGCCCGCGGCGCTGTCGTGCCCGCCGGTGACGACCGCGGCGGCGACGATCGACGCGATGACCATGAGTGTGGCCACGACGAGCGCGATCAACTTCGCGCGGCGTGCGACGGGATGCTCCGGTTCGGGATCCGCTGTCGCCTGTTCGGGTTCACGGTCGGCCTGCACGCTGGGAGGGGGCAGGTACCGGCCGGGTTCGGCGAGGGCCTCGCGCAGGTAGGCGTCGTCGACGAAGTCGTCGTCCAGGATCTCCCTGTCGATGACGTCCTCGACTGCGACGCAGTCCTCACTGGCGTGCCGGCGCTCGTCCACTGTTCGGCCCTGTCTGCTCCGTCTCGTGGTTCCTGTCCTGCGGACCCCTGTGGACCAGGTAACCGGCTGTCGTCGTCGATCACCAGGGTGTGTCGGTAGAGGGTTGCGGACGTACGACGAGCGGTCATCGCGATCACCCGGTTAGAGCAATTTGCCACCGCTCAACGCATGCACGTGCAAGGGAATGTGCGAGGGAACGTGCAGAAAATGGGGTACTGACCTGGGAATTTCCTGCGGTCATGCGCCGTCGGAGGAAATCTTCTCGTTGTCGTCGAACGTGAGTCGACGGGTCTGTTCGACCGTGGTGCCGTCCTCGTACGTCACTCGGACGGTGTTGTCCGTGACGCCCTCGTACTGATCGATCGCGACGTGTTCGACCTCGAAGTAGGCGATGTCGGCGTACCTGCGCGCGAGGCCGTCGGGGCCCTGCTTGCGCAACTCACCGCTGGTCAGCTCGTGCGCAGCCTGCGGGTCCTCGGTCACGCGGTCGAAGAACGCTTGCGAGCGCTGCGCCATCGCCTCCGTGTCGTGCGTCCTGCGGAAGTACAGCTGCTGCGCCGTCGACGTCGACGCGGGCGTCGGTGGGGGCTTCGACAGCGACGTCGACGGCGGCGCGGAGTCCGACGGTGCGCTGCTGCCGGGTCCGGAGGTCGCGGACGGGCCGGAACCGCCGGGCTGTGCGGGCCTTCCGGGGGAACCGTCGCGCACCGGGTCCGGAGCGGCGGTCCCGCGCGGCGTCTCGGACGGGTTCTCGGAGGTTCTCGACGTCGACGAACTCGAGCTCGTCGCCGTCGTCGACGACGTGGGGGGAACCGGTTGCTGCCCACCACGGTCGTGGCGTTCCTCGGGCAACAGCGGTGCGACGGCGCCGTTGCGGTCGGGCCAGCCGTCGACCGCCGCGGACCGCTCGTCGGGTCCGACCAGCAGCGTGCCCGCCACCAGCATCGCCACGACGACCGCGCCCGACGACAGGCTCGCGAACCACGCCGCCCTGCGCCACGTCGACGGCGGGGTCACCGACGCGGGCACCGATCCGAGGTCGAACGTGCCGAGCCCGTCGACGGGACGGATGCTCACGTCGTCGGCGTCGTCCCCGCCGGTCGCGTCGGTCGCGTCGGTCTCGGCGGTCGGCGCAGCGGCGGGAGCCGCGTGACGGTGTTGTGCCGTGTCAGCGGTGGCCGGTTCCGCGGTGTCCGACAGTGCGACGCGCTGCCTGCGGACGGGACGCTGTTGTCCCCGCGGCCTCTCCCGCGGCGGTCCGGCCTGTGGCGGCACGTCCGCCTGTGACGGGACGGGTGCGGTCGTCTCGCCCGGGGACGGGGCGCCTGCGGACGGCGGGGTGCCTGCGGAGGACGGGGCTCCTGCGGACGGCGGAGTCCTGGCGGGTGGCTGGCTCTGGGTGGATGCCGGGGACTGGGCGGATGCCGGGGCCTGTGCGGGCGGCGGGGACTGTGCGGGTGGCGGGGACTGTGCGGGTGGCGGAGCCTGGCTCGGGACCGACGGAAGGGTGCCCGACACCGCCCCGGAGGCTCCGGTTTCCCGGGTGGCTTCCCGGACGGCTTCCCGGGTCACCCTGTCGTCGCGGGTCGGGCCGTGGTGCGCCCTGTCGTCGTGAGGTGCCCTGTCGTCGTGGACGGCCCTGTCGTCGAGGGCGTGCCGACCTCGGGAACGGCGGTCGTCCCGGGCCTGCCTCTGTCGGGACGGGCGGTTCGCGGCGGGCCTGCCGCCGGCGGTCCGGGCCGGGTCGAAGAAGTCGAATGCGTCGCGCGAGCCGGAGGTCATGTGGTGCGGACCCCTCCTCGTGCGCCTTCTGACGTCGGGGATGCCCGGTTTCGTCCGAACGGAGCAGCAGGCAGGCCCGCCGCGTGCAGCAGGTCGGCGCGGGCCGCCGTGGTGAGGACGGTGCGGCAGGCGGTGGTGCGGGGAGCGTGGGTGTCCGGGACGGCACGGTGCGCAGCACGCGCAGCTGCACGGCCGTATGCACGTGCGTTGCATGTTGCAGCGCGCAGAGTGCCCCTCGAAACCCTCACTCGGACAAGGGTAGGAGCTTTCGGCGCTGCTGGCTGCGCTTGAGACCGTTAGTGCACGGATATCACTCCACCGGGCGCACCCTGGTTTCGTTGCGTGAGCGCCTGCGTCAGTTGCCGGAACGGTACTTCGTCCGGGTGGACTGCAACGCCTTCGTCGCCACGGCTCCACTGCCCGCCGCGAGCAGGATCGCCACGACGTCGAGGAACGTCGGGCCCGCCGTCAGCAGGAGCGCCAGCAGCGACGCACCCGTGGTGCCGCCGGCGACGGGCCAGCGGCTGCGCACGTAGTCGGCGACCGGTCCGCCGCCCGCCCGCTTCGCGGCCGCACTGTTGAGCAGCGCGAGGTATCCGGTGTGGCCGAGGGCGACGACGACGCTCGCGAGGGCGGCGACGAGCGCGATCAGGTGGATGATCGTTTCCATGTGTCCAGTGTGCCCGAATGCGGTGACATGCCGGTGGGCGGAAGCGGTGCCCGCTACTCCGGGTAGGCCGGTGTCGCGGGTACCCCGCCCCGGCGGCCGGTGTTCGAGGCGCTGGTGTTCGAGGCGCGGGGCCCGAGGTGCCGGGGTGGCGCGTCAGTGCCCGAGGCGCCCGCGGCCGAGGTTCAGCAGCGCGAGCGCGAGTTGCCTGCCCTCGGGGCCGAGTTCGCGGTACCGGGCGAGCACGTCCATCTCACGGTTGTAGACGATCCGCGGACCGCCCGCGGCCATCCGCGCGGCGCCGATCGTCCTGGACACCTCGGCGCGACGCTTGATCAGGCGCAGGATCTCGGCGTCGAGCCAGTCGATCTCCTGGCGCAGGTCGTCGATCGTCGTCTCGGCGGCTTCCGGCTGCTCGTCGGCCGGGGCCTCGGCCGAGCGGACGTCGGCGGCCTGGGAATCGTCGTGAGTCTGGGCGTTCATGTGACCCTCCGGTCGTGTCGGCGTGGCCGGCGAACCGGACCCCGAGCCGACGAAAGCCCCGGGTCCGAGGACTCCGGGGCTTGAGGTGATGGCTGGGTCAGCACGCGATCACGGGAGCCGGAGTCCGGATCCCGTAGAAAAATCGGCACGTCGCGTCGACCACGGCGCGAGTATGGCACATTCCGGCCGTGTCAGGGGCGCGAGGTAGCGTGAAGTCACAATGAGCACCCTCTTCGATCTCCCCCCGGACCAGGGCAAGCACGCCGATCTGCTGGATGACCTCAACCCGGCCCAGCGTGCCGCCGTCGAGCACGCCGGAGCCCCGATGCTCGTCGTCGCGGGCGCCGGCTCGGGCAAGACCAGGGTGCTCACCCGCCGCATCGCGTATCTGCTGGCCGCGCGCGGGGCGCACCCCGGTCAGATCATGGCGATCACGTTCACCAACAAGGCGGCCGCCGAGATGCGGGAGCGCGTGAGCGAGCTGGTGGGCCGCAGGTCCGGCGCGATGTGGGTGTCGACGTTCCACTCGATGTGCGTGCGGGTACTGCGGCGCGAGGCGAAGACCCTCGAGATGTCGTCGAACTTCTCCATCTACGACGCCGACGACGCGCGCAGGCTGCTCACCCTCGTGGCCCGTGACCTGGACCTGGATTCGAAGCGGTACCAGCCGCGCGCGCTGGCCTCCCACATCTCGAACCTGAAGAACGAGTTGATCGACTCCGAGTCCGCGGGGTCGCACGCGACCAACGACTTCGAGCGCAGGGCCGCCGAGGTCTACGTCGAGTACCAGCGCAGGCTCTCGCAGGCCAACGCGATGGACTTCGACGACCTGATCATGCGCACGGTCGAGCTCTTCCAGGTGTTCCCCGACGTCGCCGAGTACTACCGCCGCCGGTTCCGGCACGTGCTGGTCGACGAGTACCAGGACACCAACCACGCGCAGTACACGTTGGTGCGCGAGCTCGTCGGCACCGAGCCGACCGAGTCCGGTGTCGAGCCCGCGGAACTGTGCGTCGTCGGTGACGCCGACCAGTCGATCTACGCCTTCCGTGGCGCGACGATCCGCAACATCGAGGAGTTCGAACGGGACTTCCCGAACGCCCGCACGATCCTGCTCGAACAGAACTACCGGTCGACGCAGACGATCCTGTCGGCGGCCAACTCCGTCATCTCACGCAACCCGAACCGCAGGGACAAGCGCCTGTGGACGTCGGAGGGCGACGGTGAGAAGGTCGTCGGCTACGTCGCGGACAACGAGCACGACGAGGCGGCGTTCGTCGCGGGCGAGATCGACGACCTGGTCGACCGGGGCGTCGCGAAGTACTCCGACGTCGCGGTGTTCTACCGCACCAACAACCAGTCCCGGGTGTTCGAGGAGATCTTCATCCGCCTGGGCCTGCCGTACCGCGTGGTCGGCGGGGTCCGGTTCTACGAACGCAAGGAGGTCCGCGACGCGCTGGCCTACCTGCGGGTGCTGGCGAACCCGGACGACACCGTCAGCCTGCGGCGCATCCTGAACGTGCCCAAGCGCGGCATCGGCGACCGGGCCGAGGCGTGTGTGGCCACGCACGCCGAACGGGAGCGGATCTCGTTCGTCTCGGCGCTGCGCGACGCGGTCGCCGACAAGGTGCCGATGCTCAACCCGCGTTCGCGGAAGGCGATCACGGCGTTCGTGGAGCTGCTGGACGGCCTGTACGAGCTGGTCGATTCCGGTGTCGAGGTCGCCGACGTCCTCGAGGCGGTGCTCGACCGCACGGGATACCGCGCCGAACTGGACTCCTCCGACGATCCGCAGGACGCCTCGAGACTGGAGAACCTCGACGAGCTCGTCACGGTCGCGCGTGAGTTCACCGAGTCGGCCGCCGAAGCGGCCGCGCTCGCTCCGGAGTCGGACGCCGACGACGAACCGGACGCCGGTGTTCCCGAGCCGGGCTCGCTGCCCGCGTTCCTCGAACGGGTGTCGCTGGTGGCCGACGCGGATTCGATCCCCGAGTCGGACGGCGGTGACGCCGAGGAGGAGGCCGACGACGCGGGTGTGGTCACGCTGATGACCGTGCACACCGCGAAGGGCCTCGAATACCCGGTCGTGTTCGGTACCGGCTGGGAGGACGGTGTCTTCCCGCACCTGCGCGCGCTCGGCGAGCCGAAGGAGCTGGCAGAGGAGCGCAGGCTCGCGTACGTCGCGATCACGCGGGCGCGCGAGCGGCTGTACGTCTCACGAGCACTGGTCCGGACGCAGTGGGGGCAACCCGCGGCCAACCCCGCGTCGCGGTTCCTCGACGAGATTCCCGCCGAGTTGATCGACTGGCGGCGCGAGGCGCCGTCCTCGGGAGGCGGCGGCGGTTCGCCGCGGGCCGCCACGACCTGGGGCGGGCGACCGGGAACCGGTGCGGACTCGGCGCAGTCCCGACTCGCCTCCGGCGGTATGCGGACGACCGGATTCACGGGCACGAGGAACGACTGGAAGGACACGGTCGCCCTCAAACTCGACGCCGGTGACCGCGTGAATCACGACAAGTACGGACTCGGCACGGTCGTGTCGACCGACGGCACCGGTCCACGTGCGACGGCCACGATCGACTTCGGAACGGCCGGCACGGTGCGGCTGATGCTGATCGGCAGCGTGCCGATGGTGAAGCTGTAGTCCCCGAGCCGAGGTTCCCGTCCTCCGGCGGGTACTGGGCAGGCCCGGTCGATCGGTGCCCTTGCCGAACGCCCCTGACGTCACGATTCGATCGTCTGTTCGGGTGATGATGGCTCGAGGTTCCGGATTCTGTCAGGCCCTCGCGATAATCTCGACATCGAACACGAGTTCGTAGACCGTGTGGCTCGACGATGTGGTCGAGCCGTGCACAGGGTGTCGAGCGAGGGGGATGACAGGTGTGGATCGCGCGAACAGCGGTGAGACGGCACGTGGTCGTACGGCGTCGCCGAGGCGAGTTCGGCCGCGTGCGCGTGTGGACGAGCGCGGCGGGTCCGCGTGGCGTCGACTGTGCGACGGCCGTGGCCGGGCGGGGGACCGGAACCGCCGCCGGGCGAGGTCGAGGCGGGACGGGCCCGAGCGGTGGTTCCTGGCGGTCCGCGCGGGTGTTCTGGAGGTTCTGGGCGGGCTGTCTGCACAGGTTTCGGCGCGATGTGGCAGGAGGGTTCCGGAGGTCGAGCGGGTGGTCGCCGCGTGGCGACTCCTCCTGCGCTTGCACGAGCGCACCGCTGACAGCGGGTGCACGGTGTGCGGAACCCAGCGTGAGCGCAGGCTGTGCACCGTCTGGCAGGTCGCCGTCGGCTACTTCCTGCGCAGCCTGCCGAACGAATCGCCGGCCGAGTGGCGCACGGCAGCCTGACCGGACGGGCTCGCCGAAACCGCCGAGGGGTCGTTCGAGGTCGGTGGGACGTCCGGTCCGGTCCGGGTCACCCGTCCGCCTCGGTGGTGCGGAGCGCGGGGAAACGGCCGGATGTGAGGGGTGGCGGTCAGCCGAGGTTGATGCCGTGCTCGGCGAGCCAGGGCAGCGGGTCGAGCTTCTCGCCCTCGTCGGATGTCCAGACCTCGAAGTGCAGGTGCGGACCGGTCGACTGGCCCTCGTTGCCCATCAACGCGATCTGGTCGCCGGCCTTGACTCGCTGGCCCTCGTAGACCGAGTAGCTGGAGATGTGGCCGTAGACGGTGACGGTGCCGTCGTCGCGCTGGACCTTGACCCACTGGCCGAAACCGCTGGCCGGGCCCGCTTCGATGACCGTGCCGTCGACCGCGGAGACGATCGGGGTGCCGATCGAGTTGGCGATGTCGATGCCGTAGTGGGTCGTTCCCCACCGGGCGCCGAAGCCGGAGGTGAACACACCCTCGGTCGGCTTGACCACCTTCGGGCGGGCGGCCTCGATCGCGGCCTGTCGGCGCGCCTCCGCCTCCGCGGCGAGGCGCTCGTCGGTGACCTGGGCGCTCCGGTTCAGCTTCTTGGCCTCTGCCGTGGCCGAGGCCTCGTCGGTCGTGTCCTGCACCTGCAACAGCTGCGGGGCGGCGACCGGGGCGTCGCCTCCCATTCCCATGGCCGCACTCGCGTCATGGGAATTCGCCAGCGGCGTCACATCCGTGCTGGTGTCCACGGAACCGGACTGGGCTTCGTTGGAGGAGGTGTTCTGAAGGGTCTGGCCCGCCGCGGCGGCGGCGAATGCGCCAGCGGCGACGGCCGCGACCACCACACGACCACGCAGGGCCGACGACGGGGCGGGCAGCCGGTGGGCGCCACGCGGACGAACGAACGGATCGTCGTCCATCCCGTCCAGCGCATCGTCAAGCGCAGGCGAGGTGGCTTGGCCGCTATGAGAGCGGTGTCGAGCCAAGGCAGGGGCCTTCCGTTACTCGGGGGAGTCAGCTCGCGAACGCCGGGCGGGGGAACCCGGTGGGCGACCTCGGGGGTGATCGCCCGTGGTGGCGGTATCGACCTCCGGGGAGAGGTGAACCACCACGCGTGTCCGTGATCTGACCGTAATGGGGACTGCGGGACAGTAACGAAGGGCCGCCTGAAGGGGCAAGGCCCGGACGTGTCCATCGACCGGACGGGGGTGATCGTCGCGGGCTCTCCGAACGCGATCACGCAAGGTACGGCGGCGATTGGTCTACCCGTGTGAGTTGGGTTACACCCGGGCAACCGGTGGTCCGGACAACCGGTGCGGCGGGTGCTCGCGACGTCGGTTCTCCGGGCGGTGTGACGGTGGTGTGATGGAGTGGTGATCCTTTCCGTGATGTCGGTCGGATCGGCCCCGGGCGCTCACCGTTGCTAGCGTCGGCGCCGATGACGGCCTCCCTGTCCCTCCCCGAGCGGTGCCGGTGCCCGCAGTGCCGGTGCCTCGGCGACACGGTGACTCGTGCTGTCCCGCGGGAATCGCAGCCGGACGTTCGGTGCCTCCAGGTGTCGGGACGCCCCGTGTCGCGGCGACGGACGTCGAGTGGCCGGGTGGTGCGGCCGTGAGCCCGGGAGCGCGTGACGGCGGTGCGCTGCGAGACCTCGGCGTGAGCCGGGCGACGCCGGCGCTGGCCGCGGCGTTCGCCGCCGCGGTGCCGGCCTTCCTGTTGTCGGCGGCGGGTGCGTTGCTGCCCGTCGTCGAGGGCGGTGAACGTGGCCTGGCGGCCGGTCCGGTCGTCCTGGTCGTCGTTGCGGCGCTGCCGCTCGTTCTGGCCGGTGCGTTCGCGGTGCGGGGCGCCGCGGTCGCCGCCGCCGGGGTGCTGATCGGCGCGGCCGCACTCGCCCCGGGGCGGGCCGTGCTGGACCTGCAGTTCGCCGCCGAGCCGTCACGGGCTTCCCGGCCGGAGTTGTATCTGCCCTCCGACCTCTACGCCCATTCCGCGGCACCGGGGCTGTGGCTGCTCGTCGCCGGTCACGTCGTGACTGTGGTGGCGGGTGTGCTGGCCCTGCGTGCCCGTGCGGGAGGTGAGGCCGGGTCCGCGGACGGGACGGATCCGGGCCGGCGTCTCGCGGTCGCGGTGTCGGCGGCTGTGGCGGCCGCGATCGGCCTGGTCATGCAGCCGTTCACCTCGTCCGAGGTGTACCTGCTGGCGCAGAACGCCTTCGAGGGGCCTCTCGTCGCGATGGCCGGCTACCTCCTGGTGGCGGCGGCTCTGCCGGTGACGGCGGCGATCGCCGTCTCCTCCGGCGACACGGATCTCGTGCGGGGCTCCCTGCTGGGTGCCGCGGCCAGCGCAGCGGGGCTTGCCGTCCCCGCCGTGGTCGCCGCGCTCGGCCTCGACACGCTGGGCCTGTCCGTCGGCCCGGTCCTGACACTGGCCGGGCTGGCGGTGTTGGTCGTCGCGGCGCTCGTGCGGATGCCCGCGGCCGAGGCGGCCGGTGAGGACGAGACCCCTGTGCGGTTGCCGGGAAGTGTGCGACTGCGGGCGGCCGCGGGCGTGGGCGCCCTCGTCGCGGCCGGGTGTGCCGTGATCGGTGCCGTGACGCCCCAGCTCCAGACGCAGGGGTCGATCGCGGCGCCGGAGAGTCCGGCACGGTGGTCGCTGTTGGCGGCGGGTCTCGTCGTCGGGGTGCTCGGGGTGGCGATGCTCCTGCCTCGGACGGCGGTGCTCGTCCGTCCGGTGTTGTCGGTGGCGTGGGTCGGCGTGCTCGTCGCGGGAACCGCGGTGCTGGATACCGCCGTCACCGCCACCGGCTCGGCGGGTGGTGTCGCCTCGTCCGGTCCCGGTGTCGTCTGGACGTGGATCGCGATGTTCGTCGCGGCGGTGACGGCGTGTGCGTCGGTGGTCGCGGGCGCCGTGGAGCGGGACGACGTCGACGACGCGGCCCCGGCCGACGCCGCCGACGACGCCGAAGCCGACGACGATGCCGCCGACGGCGGAGCGGCCGAGGCCGACAGCGGGCGTAGCTCCGTGCTCCTCCTCGGTGCTCTGGTGGTTGCGGGCGTGCTGACCGTCGTGGCGTTCGGGTTGCCCGTGTTCACCGCACCCGACTACGTGGCCGCGGGACTGTGGGCGCGGTTCGGCACGCCCTCGTGGGGGCTGCTCGCCGGGACGGCGGTGGTGCTCGGCGGGTTGGTGCTGGCGGCGCGCAGCAGGCGGGCGCCCGCCGTCGGGGTGTTGTGCGGTGCGGGCGTCGTGCTCGCGTTGCACGCCGCGTCGTTCCCGCTGAGCCGTGGGGAGATCGCGGGGGCGAGTGCGGGCGCGGGTTTCTGGTGCGCGTTCGCGGCGGTCGTCGTGGTGCTCGTGGCCGCGATGGCGGCGGCGCTGACCCGGCCCGCTGCAGGCGGCCCCGTATCGACCGGTGCGCGACGGAAAAGCCGCTGAGGTGACGATTCTCCGGCAGAATGTCGACCTACTGCCCGGTAACTGTTCGGGAAATGCGCGCTGAATGGTTTCAGCCGAAGGCGATCTGTGCCACATTCCCCAGCTCAGAGGTTGTTTGGTGACCGAGTTCACCAGAGGTGGGCGCGGCGTGTCGCGGGCGGCTCGATAGGGTCGTTCACGTCCGGCAGCACGGTTTGTAAAACCAGCGTCTCGCAAACCGTTGGTCGTGCAAACCAGAGTGGCGTGTGTCGTCAGGAGACTGAAGTAGTGGACCTCTACGAATATCAGGCGAAGGACATCTTCGCCGCCCACGGCGTGCCGGTACTGCCCGGCGCCGTGGCGAGCACCCCGGAAGAAGCACAGGCCGCGGCCGAGAAGATCGGTGGGCAGGTCGTCGTCAAGTCGCAGGTGAAGACCGGCGGCCGCGGTAAGGCGGGCGGCGTCAAGCTGGCCGAGAATCCCGCGGAGGCGAAGGAGAAGGCCGAGGCCATCCTCGGCCTGGACATCAAGGGTCACATCACGCGGCGGGTGTTGGTGACCGAGGCGTCGGACATCTCCGAGGAGTACTACTTCTCGTTCCTGCTCGACCGCGCCAACCGCACCTTCCTCGCGATGGCCTCGGCCGAAGGCGGCGTCGAGATCGAACAGCTCGCCGTCGAGCGCCCCGACGCGCTCGCGCGAGTGGCGATCGACCCGCTCGAAGGCGTCGACAAGGCGAAGGCCCTCGACATCCTCACGCAGGGCAAGTTCCCCGAGGCCGTCAAGGACGAGGCCGCGGACGTCGTCGTGAAGCTGTGGGAGACCTTCGTGGCCGAGGACGCCACGCTGGTCGAGATCAACCCGCTGGTCCGCGACCCGCAGGACAAGATCGTCGCCCTCGACGGCAAGGTGACCCTCGACGGGAACGCCGACTTCCGGCACCCGGCGCACGAGGAGCTCGTCGACAAGGAGGCCGAGGACCCGCTCGAGGCCAAGGCCAAGGCGAAGGACCTCAACTACGTCAAGCTCGACGGCCAGGTCGGCATCATCGGTAACGGTGCCGGTCTCGTCATGTCGACGCTCGACGTCGTCGCCTACGCGGGCGAGAACCACGGCGGCGTGAAGCCGGCGAACTTCCTCGACATCGGTGGCGGCGCCTCGGCCGAGGTCATGGCCGCGGGCCTGGACGTCATCCTCGGCGACCCCGACGTCAAGAGCGTGTTCGTCAACGTCTTCGGCGGCATCACCGCCTGTGACGCGGTCGCGAACGGCATCGTCGAGGCGCTGAAGATCCTGGGCGACGACGCGACCAAGCCCCTCGTCGTGCGCCTGGACGGCAACAACGTCGAGGAAGGCCGCCGCATCCTCAACGACGCCAACCACCCGCTGGTCACGCAGGTGGACACCATGGACAACGCGGCGGACAAGGCCGCCGAGCTGGCGGCAGGAGCGTAAGAGACATGTCGATCTTCCTCGATTCCAGCAGCAAGGTCATCGTCCAGGGCATCACCGGGTCCGAGGGCACCAAGCACGCGACCAAGATGATCGCCGCGGGCACCAACATCGTCGGCGGTGTCAACGCTCGCAAGGCAGGCCAGACCGTCACGATCGCCGAGAAGGAGCTGAGCGTCTTCGGCTCGGTCGGCGAGGCCATGAAGGAGACGGGCGCCGACGTCAGCGTCATCTTCGTGCCGCCGAAGTTCGCCAAGGACGCGGTCATCGAGGCCATCGACGCCGAGATTCCGCTGGCCGTCGTCATCACCGAGGGCATCCCGGTGCACGACGCGGCCTACTTCTGGGCACATGCCAAGTCGAAGGGCAACAAGACCCGGATCATCGGGCCGAACTGCCCGGGCATCATCTCGCCGTCGCAGTCCAACGCGGGCATCATCCCGGCCAACATCACCGGCCCCGGCAAGATCGGCCTGGTGTCGAAGTCCGGCACGCTGACGTACCAGATGATGTACGAACTGCGTGACATCGGCTTCTCCACCTGCGTCGGCATCGGCGGTGACCCGATCATCGGCACCACGCACATCGACGCGCTCGAGGCGTTCCAGGCCGACCCGGAGACCGACGTCATCGTGATGATCGGTGAGATCGGTGGCGACGCCGAGGAGCGTGCGGCCGAGTACATCAAGGCCAACGTCACGAAGCCGGTCGTCGGCTACGTCGCAGGCTTCACCGCGCCCGAGGGCAAGACGATGGGCCACGCCGGTGCCATCGTGTCGGGCTCCGCGGGCACGGCGCAGGCCAAGAAGGAAGCGCTGGAGGCCTCGGGCGTGAAGGTCGGCAAGACGCCGACCGAGACCGCCGACCTGGCGCGGGAGCTGTACAAGGCGCTGTGAGCCGAACGGCTCCGAGCTCCACGGTTCCGCTGCCGACCGGACGCCGGTGAGGCCGTGAGGCCGATCCGTGGCGTGCGGGGCGGGGCCGGGGTTCTCCGGAAACATCCACGAGGGACCGGGCACTTTTGTGCTCGGTCCCTCGTTGTGTGTCGGGGACCGGTGCGCGGTGCCGTCCGGCCGGTGCGCGGGTGGTGACACCGCCGTCGATCCGTCGTCGATCGACCGGTCGTCGATCGGTGGGCGTCGGTGTGAAACCGGACGGGCGAATCAGCCGTCTCACCACAAACGGGTCGGGCCGGTGCGCTAACGTCCGTGCTGTGGTCGTCGGCATGGCGCGGCCGCGTATCCCCGGGTCATACACGGCGGGTGAGACCGATCCGCCGTGCTCGCGAGCAGAATCACGACAGGAGAACAACGGATGAGCTTCCCGAGCGGCGGCCCCGGCACGGGTGGATTCCCCGGGCAGGGCCCGCAGCAGCCGCAACAACAGTTCCCGGGGCCGCCCGCGCCGCCCGCAGGCGGCGGGGGCATGAAGATCAGCCTGCCGCAGATTCTCTTCCTCGCGACTGCCGGCCTCGGCCTGCTGAACCTGTTCCTCGGCTTCGCGAACTTCGGGGTGCCCGAGGTTCCGGAAGGAGCTCCGGAGGGGTACGACCCCGGTCCGGGCATCGGCTTCTACGAGAACGGGTCGGCGTCCTGGCTGCCGATGATGTTCTTCCTGAGCGGTCTCGCCGCACTGCTGACGGTCCTGCCGGGTGAGCACAAGCCCGGACCGTGGCCCGCCCTGTTCTCGGTGGGCGTGCTGCTGCCGTTCCTGTTCATCACGTTCGCCAGCGACGTTTCGTACGGCGCCGGTGCGATCATGATCCTCATCTTCGGCATCGTCCAGACGCTGGCGGCCGTCGCGGCGTACCTGTTCGACGAGAACATCGTCAAGCCGCCGCAGCCGTCGTCGCAGCCCGCGGGCCAGCCCGGTCAGTTCGGCCACCCCGGCCAGGGCGGCCAGGGTGGTTTCGGCCAGCCGGGTCCGCCGTCCGGTGGCTTCGCGCAGCCCGGACAGCCGGGCCAGCCCGGTCAGCCGGGGCCGCAGGGGCAGCCCGGTCAGCAGGGTCAGCCCGGCCAGCCGCCGCAGCCGGTGAACAACCCGCACCAGCAGCCGACGACGTACGCCTCGCAGCAGGGCCAGTTCTTCCAGCCGCAGGAGAGCCAGCAGCCACAGGGCGGACAGCCCGGTCAGCAGGGCCCGCAGCAGGGGAGCTGACCCTCGCGACCGTCACACCACGAACGCCCACGGCCGGTCACCGGTCGTGGGCGTTCGTCGTCGGGTGGCGCTGTCGGGTGACGTGGCCGGGTGGCGCGGCCGCACGGGATGGCCGGGCGATGTGGCAAGGGCGACCCGGTCGGGCGAACGTGATTCTCGTCAGATCCCCGCGGCGGCGTGGCGCGCCTCGTCGGGGCGGGCTCGTTTGCGATGGTCGAGGGCATGAGCCTGCTCGCCTCCACCTTCCGTTCCGCGCATGCGGACGGCGAGCCGGTATCCCGTTCCGTGTGGGTACGGGCGCTGGCGATGGCCGCGCTGGCCCCGATCGTGACCGGTCTGCTGGCGACGGCGGCGCTGTTGACGCTGATCGTCGCGATCGCCACGTCGTCGCACTTCTCGACCGAATCGGTGGTGGCGGCGACGGGGCCCGTGTGGCTGTCGGCGTACCAGGTGCCACTCGAGATCGGCGGGCTGCCGCTGGGTGTGCTGCCGTTGCTGCCGACGGTGCTGGTGTGCGTGCTGATCGCGCGGGCGGCATCCGGCGCAGCCCAGCGACTCGGCTGTGCGACGCCGGATCGCGCGCCGCTGCTGATCGGCGTCGTCGCCGGTACGCACGCGGTGGTCGGTGGTCTCGTCGCGGTGGTTGCGGGTGATGCGTTCATCACGGTCGACGTGCTGACGGCCGGGTTCGTGGCCGCGCTGGTGTCGGGCCTGGCCGCGACGGCGGGCGTCGCGAAACCGTGCGGCCTGACGACCGTGGTGCGCCGCTATCTCGATCCGCTCGCCGTGGCGGGTCTGCGGGCGGGCGCGCTGGGGCTGGCGGGGCTGATCGCCGCGGGTGCGCTGACGTTGTTGCTGGCGACGGCGCTGTCGGCCTCGACGGTGGTGCAGCTGTCGGCCGAGGTGGCGCCCGGTGCGGGCAGCGCGACGGGACTGTGGCTGCTGTCCGTGGGCTACGTGCCGAACGCGGTCGTCATGGCGACGGGCTTCGCGACCGGACCCGGGCTGCAGCTCGGCGGTGTCGAGCTCGGACCGCTCTCGTTCACCGGGGGCGGGGTGCCGCCGTTCCCGTTGCTCGGTGCGCTTCCGGACGAACAGGCGATGTGGTGGCCGGTGCTGATGCTGCTGCCCGCCGTGGTGGGCGCGGGTGTCGGCTGGTGGCTCCGGAGGTGTCACGACGATCCGGTGGCACGGCTGCGGACGGTCGGCGTCGCGGGCGCGCTGGTCGGCTTCGGCACGGTCGTCGCCGGGTTCCTCGCGGGCGGGCGACTCGCCGCGGGCCCTTTCGACCCGGTGGGGATCCCGCTCGGGTTCGTGTCGATCGCGGCGTTCCTGTGGATCGCCGTTCCCGGTGCCCTCGTCGCGTGGTTCGCAGGACCGCGGCCGGAGCCGGTCCGGTCCGCCGACCCGGAGGCCGCCCACGACGGCGACCATGGTGGCGGTGACGGCGGCGACGACGGTGGCGGCGACGACGACGGTGGCGGCGACGACATCGACGCGGAGCGGTCCGAGGACGAGGCATCCGATGAGGATGCCGCCGATGCCGACGCGACCTCCGATCCCGAGGACGCGGATTCCGAAGACCTTGACACCGACCTCGACACCGACGACGCGGACGACGGCACCGACGACCGCGACGACGCCGGGAACCCGGATGACGTGGACGACACCGGGGATCCGGACGACGGCACCGACCCGGACGGTGAGACGCCGGGCGACCCGGACGGTGACGGCGACCGGGAGATCGGCGGCGACGCCGACGACGAACTCGATGTCCCCGACGAGACCGACACCGACGACCTCGACGAGACTGACACCGACGACCTCGAGGACGCCGACAGTCCCGCGGACCGCGACGACACCGACGACCGCGACGACCGCGACGGCACCGACGACCGCGACGACCGCGACGGCACCGACGACCGCGACGACCGCGACGGCACCGACGACACCGGTCGAGACCGGCGCGACGACTCCGGAGGCGCGAGCGCAGAGGGGGAGCGCACGGTGTGACCGGCGCCCCTCGCGCTCGCCCTCGCCGAGTCGGCCGAAACCCCGGCGTTAGGGTGGTGCCACCAGCTCATGCGATGTGCGCGGTCGCGGCACCACCGGCGAGGAGAAGCGTTCTGGTTACCAGGTTGGAGTTGCCGGCACCGGCGAAACTGGTCGTTCTCGCCTCGGGGTCCGGCAGCCTGTTGCAGGCTGTGCTCGATGCGACCGCGGAACCGTCGTTTCCCGCCACCGTCGTGGCCGTGGGAACCGACCGCAAGGACGTCGAAGCGCTCGAGCGGGCCGAACGAGCGGGGATTCCGCGGTTCACGGTCCGCACCGCCGACCACCCCGATCGCGCCGCGTGGGACGCGGCGCTGACCGAGGCCGTGTCGGTGCACGAGCCCGACCTGGTCGTCTCGGCCGGTTTCATGAAGCTGCTCGGACCCGCGTTCCTGGCGGCATTCCCGAACCGGGTCATCAACACGCATCCGGCACTGCTGCCCGCGTTCCCGGGTATGCACGCGGTCGCCGATGCGCTCGCACTGGGGGTCAAGGTCACCGGGTCGACGGTGCATTTCGTCGACACCGGCGTCGATACGGGGCCGATCATCGCGCAGGACCCGGTGGTCGTGGAGCCCGACGACGACGAGTCGAGCCTGCACGAGCGGATCAAGGTGACCGAGCGTCGCCTGCTCGTGGAGGTGATCGCGAAGCTGGCCCGTGCGGGGTGCACGGTGGACGGACGAAAGGTGAGGTTGTCGTGAGCGAGCAGACTCCTGGGGCCGGGCAGCCCGGAGCCGGTCAGCGCCCCGTTCGGCGTGCGCTGATCGGTGTGTCGGACAAGGCGGGCCTGCTCGAGCTCGGCACCGGCCTGCACGCCGCCGGGGTGGAGATCGTGTCGACGGGCGGCACGGCGAGGGTGCTCGCCGATGCGGGCGTGCCGGTGACGAAGGTCGAGGAGGTCACCGGGTTCCCCGAGTCGTTCGACGGCCGGGTCAAGACGCTGCACCCGCGGGTCCACGCGGGCCTGCTGGCCGATCGTGGCAACGCCGAGCACGAGTCGCAGCTGGCGTCGCTCGACATCGCGCCGTTCGACCTGCTCGTGGTGAACCTGTATCCGTTCGAGCAGGCGGTCGCCTCCGGTGCGAGCCCCGAGGACTGCGTCGAGAACATCGACATCGGCGGCCCGGCGATGGTGCGTGCCGCGGCGAAGAACCACGGCAGCGTGGGCGTCGTCGTCGACCCGTCGAACTACGAGTGGGTGCTCGAGCGGGTGCGCGCGGGCGGGTTCACGATGGCGGAGCGCAAGCGGCTGGCCGCGCGTGCGTACGCGCACACCGCGTCGTACGACACGGCGGTGGCGTCGTGGTTCGCGAATTCGTACGCGCAGGCCGACGAGTCCGGCTACGCCGACTTCGTGGGCGCTACGTGGGAGCGCGGCGACGTGCTCCGGTACGGCGAGAACCCGCACCAGTCGGCCGCGATGTACCGCCGCGCGGGCGAGCCCGGTATCGCCCACGCCGAGCAGTTGCACGGCAAGGCCATGTCGTACAACAACTACGTCGACACCGACGCCGCGCGCCGTGCGGCGGCCGACTTCGACGAACCGGCCGTCGCGGTCGTCAAACACGCCAACCCGTGCGGCATCGCACTGGGCGACGACATCGCCGAGGCGCACCGGAACGCACATGCGTGCGACCCGGTGTCGGCGTTCGGCGGCGTGATCGCGGCGAACCGTCCGGTGTCGCTCGCGATGGCCGAGCAGATCGCGGACGTGTTCACCGAGGTCGTGCTCGCCCCGGCGTTCGACGACGACGCCCTCGAGGTGCTGACCCGCAAGAAGAACGTGCGCCTGCTGACGCTGCCCGCCCCGGAGGCGAGCCCGGTGGAGCTGCGGCCCATCTCGGGCGGCATGTTGATGCAGAGCGCGGACCGGATCGATGCCGAGGGCGACGACCCTGCGGACTGGACGCTCGCGACCGGTACTCCCGCGGACGAGCGGACCCTCGCCGACCTGCGGTTCGCCTGGCGGGCGATCCGCGCGGTGAAGTCGAACGCGATCCTGCTGGCCCACGACCGCGCCACCGTCGGTGTCGGCATGGGGCAGGTCAACCGGGTCGACTCGTCACGCCTGGCGGTGCAGCGTGCGGGTGAGCGGGCACAGGGCTCGGTCGCCGCGTCGGACGCCTTCTTCCCGTTCCCCGACGGCCTTCAGGTGCTGCTCGACGCGGGCGTGCGCGCGGTGGTGCAGCCGGGCGGCTCGGTGCGGGACGCCGAGGTCATCGCGGCCGCCGAGGCGGCGGGCGTCACGCTGTACCTCACGGGGACGCGCCACTTCGCCCACTGAGACGTCTCCCGTCCGCCCCGGTGCCGCGCGTCGGCACCGGGGCGGACGTGTTTCCGGGCCGGTGGGCAGCCCTCGTGAAGGCCGCACCGTGGTCCGGCGCCGCGGTCCCGGGCACCGCGCTCCGGGCCCTGGTCCCGGAAACGGCCCGACGGGCGGCTCGGTGCCGATCCGCAGGAGCTGTGGAGGGTCGGTGCCGTGGTCCCCTTCTCGGGTGAATCCCGGGCGTTCGCCGGTGTCCCGTTTCGCCCGCGTCCGGTGCCGGAGCGGTCCTTTCGGGCCTGGATTCCTGAACCCGCCGTCGGCATTCGTTACCGAATCCAATCGTGTGTTGAATCGTCCGTCGTTTCACGGAAAATTGTCGGCGAGACCGGGGCCTCGAGATCGAGGTAGGTGTGGCTTTTTCCCTCGCGGTCCGGTAGTCGTGCCGTCACGGTCCGCGCTCCGCACCGTTCGGTGGTTTTAACCGAACATGCGGGCCGGCGTGTGTGTGGCTGGCGGTGGTTTCCACCAGGCTTCTCGCGTAGTCGGTCGATGATCACCGGATCGCAGAATCCGGGCCCGTGCCCGTAACGTGCTCGCTCGGCGCGGCGAAAGCCGGTGTGTGGAATGACCTTCCCGCGTAGTCACCATCCGTCCTGGATTCATGCGCAACGGCACGTCGCTCGTTCCGCTGTTGCGTCCGATTCGACCACGTCGGCGACCCCGGCGTTCCCGGACCGGTTCCGGATGTCCGTCTCGTATGCAGACGAAGGGGTTCGTTTCTCGTGTCCGATATCGTTGCCGGTCTTCCTGCGAACCGGCGAAAAGGTCCGAATCAGATTCCCGCAACGGTTCCACGGAGCCGGGCCGGTGCGGGACGGCCGCGGTTGCACCGGTTCTTCGAAACCACCGTCGACCGCGTGCCGGACCGCGTGGCCGTCGTGGACGGCCCGGTCGAGGTGACGTACCGGCAGCTCGAGGCGCGCGCCAACCGGTTGGCCCACCACCTGCGACAACGCGGGATCGGTACCGGAAGCCGGGTCGGGGTGTGGCTCGGCCGTTCCCCGGACGCCTACGCTTGCGTGCTCGGTGTGCTGAAGGCCGGTGCGGCGTTCGTGCCGATCGATCCGGCGGCTCCGCCCGACCGTGTGGCCTACATCGCCGACGATGCCGACCTCGCGTTACTGATCACCTCGGCGGCGCTGGCCGCCACCGTCACCGTGTCGTCCCGTGCGGTACTGGCGATCGACCGTGCCGGCCGCGTGCTCGGCGAGCAGCCCGCGTCCCGGCTCGACGTCGACGCCGCAGGGGACGCGGCGGCGTACGTCATGTACACGTCCGGCTCAACGGGGCGGCCGAAAGGCGTCGAGATCGCGCAGTCGAGTATCTGCAACTTCATCGCGGTGGTGCCCGGCATCTACGACATACGCCCCGAGGACCGCGTGTACCAGGGGATGACGCTGTCGTTCGACTTCTCGATCGAGGAGATCTGGCCGACCTGGGCCGTCGGGGCGACGCTCGTGGTCGGTCCCACCGACGCGGCCCGGTTCGGCGAGGAGCTCGCGGACTTCCTCGACGAGTCCGGCGTGACGGTGCTGTACTGCGTGCCGACGCTGCTGGCCACGATCGAACGGGAGCTGCCCACCGTGCGGACCGTGCTGGTCGGCGGTGAGAGCTGCCCCGCGGAACTGGTCGAACGGTGGAGCACCCCGCACCGGCGGATGCTGAACACCTACGGGCCGACCGAGACCACGGTCACGGCGCTGTGGAGCGAACTGGTGCCGGGCCGGACCGTGACCGTCGGCAGGCCGTTGCCGACCTACGGCGTCGCCTTGCTCGACGAGGAGCTGCGCGAGGTGCCGAGCGGTGCGGTCGGCGAGATCTGCATCGGCGGACCGGGCGTGGCCACCGGATATGTGGGCATGCCCGAGCTGACGGCGGAACGGTTCGTGCCTCACGAGCTGGCCCCCTCGGGACGTCGGCTGTACCGCACCGGGGATCTGGGGCGCTTCACTCCTGACGGCGAGGTCGAGTACCTCGGCCGGGCCGACGCCGAGGTGAAGGTGCGCGGACACCGCGTCGACCTCGGCGAGGTCGAGAGCCTGCTTCTGGAGGACCCGGAGGTGGCGGCCGCTGCCGTGGCGCTGCCGGGCAACGGTACGGCGGAGCTCGCGGCCTACGTGACGTTGCGACGGGGCAGTGGCGAGAACGGCGCGTCACCGGAACTGGCGGCCCGGTTGCGGCACGCCCTGCAGCGTCGGCTGCCGGACTACATGGTCCCGGCGTCGCTGGACGTGTTGGCCGCGCTGCCGACGATGCCGAGCGGCAAGATCGACCGGCCCAGCCTCCCGCCGCCCGGTGGTAGGAGGCTCCGGGCAGGGGGACCCGCGACCGTCGTGCCCGCCACCGAACTGGAACGGCAGGTCGCGGCCGTGTGGTCGGACGCCCTGGACGTCCCGGCCGGCCAACTGTCGGCGGACGCCGACTTCTTCGCCGACCTGGGAGGGCACTCGTTGCTGGCGGCCCGTGCCGTGTCGCTGCTGCGGCAACGCGGTGTCGGGGACGGTCCCGCGGTCCGTGACCTCTACGCACACCCGACGATCCGGACCCTGGCGCACCACCTCGGGACGCCGCGCGCTCCGGGTACCACCGTGGCCGCCGTCGCCGCCGGGCCGGGCCCGGTGCGCCGCATGCGACGTCGTGGCGCGGCCGCCCTCCGCATCCCCGCCGGCCTCGCCCAGGCGGCGTTCCTGCTCGTGCTGATCGGGACGGGTGCGCTTCCCGTGGCCCTGGTCTACGCCTCCTTCGGTGGCGGTGTGGCGGCGCCGGGCGCCCTCGGACCGCTCGCGCTCGCGGCACTGGTCTCGTACGCCACGATGCGCTGGGTGCTGCCGCCGTTGCTCGTGCGGCTGCTGTCGGCCGGCGTGCGGCCGGGCCGCTACCGGCTGTGGGGCGTGACGTACCTGCGGCTGTGGGCGCTGGACATCGTGCTGACGCTCGCGCCGTTGCCGGTACTCAGCGGGTCGGCACTGATGGGGCCGTACCTGCGGCTGCTCGGCGCGCAGGTCGGCCGCCGCACCCACCTGGGCAGCGGCATGGTGTCCCTGCCCGCCCTGCTGTCGATCGGCGACGACGCCACCGTCGGCTACGGTGCGGCGCTGCGGCCCTGGATCGTCGAACACGAGTGGGTCGCCGTGGCGCCGGTCGTCGTGGGTGACGGCGCGTCCGTCGGGGCGTCGGCGGTGCTCGAACCGGGCGCTCGGGTCCGTGACCGCGGCGGCGTCGCCGAGCACACGGTGCTGTCCCGCAACCAGCACGTGCCGGAGGGCCGGTGGTGGGGCGGCTCGCCCGCGAAGCCGCTCACCGAGCCCGACCCGGTGGTGGCCGCGATCGAGGAACTGCCCGCGACCGGCGGCTGGAGCCGCCGGGCGTTCGCAGGCACCGTCGCAGGCCTGGCGATGCTCGAGCTGACGATGATCGCAGCCGTCGCTCCCGCGATCGTACTGGTCTGGACCGTGCTGCTGCTCGGAGGCACCGTCGCCGGTCTGATCGCCGCGGCCGTCGCGGGTCCGGTGTTCGTCGTGAGCGTGTGTGCGCTCGTGGCGGCGTTGCGCCCGGTCGTGCTGCCGCGTATCCCGCTCGGTATCCATGCGGCCCGGTCGTCGCTCGGCGTGCGCAAGTGGATGGCCGACGCGCTGCTCGCGACGAGCCTGACGCTGACCAATTCGCTGTACTCGACGCTGTACACGGTGCCGTGGTTGCGTGCGCTGGGTGCGCGGGTGGGCCGCGGGGCCGAGGTCTCCACGATCGCGCACGTCGATCCCGAGCTGCTGGTCCTGCGGGACGGGAGTTTCGTGGCCGACATGGCGTCGGTCGGGGCGGCCACGTTCCACCGGGGCTATCTGAACTTCGCGCCGACCGAGGTGGGCAGGCGGTCGTTCGTCGGCAACGCCGCGTTCGTCCCTGCGGGCACCCACACCGGTCCGGACACGCTGATCGGCGTGCTCACCGTACCGCCGCGGTCCGGCGTCCCCGCGGGGTCGTCGTGGCTGGGCGCACCGGCGATGCACCTGCCACGACGGGAAAGCAGCGGCGACCATCCCGAAAGCGAGACGTTCCGTCCGCCGAAGATTCGGGTCGCGGAACGCCTGGCGATCGAGTTCGTGCGGGTCACCGCGCCCGCCTCGATCCTCGCGGCCGCGCTGTACCTCGTGCTGCTGACGCTCTCCGAGGTCGCGAGCGCGACCGGCACCGCCGTCACGGTGGCACTCGCGCCGTGCCTGTTCGCCGCGGGATCGCTGGCCGTGTACCTGACGGTCGTGCTGGCCAAATGGGCCGTCGTCGGCCGATACCGGCCACGGTGGGAACCGCTGTGGAGTCGCTTCGTGCGCCGGACCGAACTGGTCACCGGGCTGTACGAGGCGGCCGCCGTGCCGGCACTGCTCGGCGTGCTGGCCGGCACGCCGTGGCTGCCGCCTGCCCTCCGACTGCTGGGTGCGCGGATCGGGTGGGGTGCCTGGCTGGGCACGACCTACCTCACCGAGTTCGACCTCGTGCACGTCGGACGCGGAGCCACGGTCGGCCGTGGTGCGTCGCTGCAGACACACCTGTTCGAGGACCGCGTGATGAAGATGTCGCACGTGCGGATCGGCGCGGGTGCGAGCGTCGGTGACCGGTCCGTCGTGCTCTACGACGCCACGGTCGAGGACCGAGCCACGCTCGGTCCGCTGTCGCTGGTGATGAAGGGCGAGCGGCTCACCCGGCTCACCCGGTGGATCGGCATCCCCGCTCAGAGCGACCCGCTCCCGCCCAGGGAACCGCAATGACCTCCAAGCCACTCGCGCTGGTGTATCGCGGCCCTGCGAGCAGGCCCGCGGGATGCTCCGAAGCGGTCGCCGCGGTGCTGCGGCGCAACCACCACGGGTTCGACGTCCGCTACGTCGGACCTCGCGAGGCGCTGTCACTACGCGACGACGTGCTGGCCGCCGCCACGGTGTACGCCCAGCCGGGCGGCGGGACGCTGCGTCACGGCTACCGCGTGATGAGACGGCACCGTGGGCGGATCCGCGCTTACGTCGGTGCAGGCGGGCACTACCTCGGGTTCTGCCTCGGGGGCTATCTCGCAGGCGCCACGCCGGGGTTCGCGTTGCTGCCCGGCGACACCGACCAGTACATCGCCACTCCGGGAGCGACGGTGACGACCTCGGGGGACACGATCGTCGACGTGCAGTGGGGTCACCGCACACGCGCGGTGTTCTTCCAGGACGGCCCGGTGTTCGAACTCGCCCCCACAGGGGACGGCGGGCATCGCGGCGTCACGATCCTCGCCCGCTACCCCAACCGGCAGATCGCCGCGCTGGTGACGGATTTCGGTGCGGGCCGCGTCGGCGTCGTCGGCCCGCATCCGGAGGCACCGCCCGACTGGTACGCCGACGCGGGCCTCGGCTGGCCCGGGAGCACGGCGACGGACCTGGCCGACGACCTGATCGACCGACTGCTGCACCGGCGCGTGACCGGAGGTGACGGGTGAACACGCATCTGCTGGTCTCGGACGCGGAGCACTTCCGCATCGACTACGAGATCAATCCCTACATGGACACCGGCAACCAGCCGGACGGTCGTGCGGCGGTCGCCGAGCACGACGCGATCGTCGAGGCCCATCGCAGCGCGGGCCGCACGGTGGAGCGGATGCCCTCGGCTGCCGAGTGCCCCGACATGGTGTTCACCGCGAACGCCGCGCTCGTGCGCCGCGGCCGTGCCGTGCTGGGGCGTCCGCCCACGGCACGCGCCAACGAGACGGACCACTACCGCCGATGGCTCGAAGGACGCGGCTTCGAGGTCCTCGAAGCGCCGTACGCCTTCAGCGGCCAGGGTGACGCGCTGCCGTGCGGCGACGTCCTGCTCGCCGGGTACGGCAGGCGGACCGACCGGCGGATGCACGAGTTCCTGCACCGCAGCCTGGGTTACGACGTCGTGCCGATCCGCACGGTGGACGCGCGTTGGTACGACCTCGATCTCGCCGTCGCCGTCATCGGAAACCCGCACACGCTCGCGTGGTGCCCCGAGGCGCTGGACCGGCCGAGCCGGCAGCGCATCGTGCGACTGGGGCTCGAGCTCATCGAGGTGTCCCGGGACGAGGCCGAGCACTTCGCGCTCAACCTCGTCAGCGACGGCGACACCGTCACCATGACGCGGGACGCGCCGCGGCTCGCCGCCACGCTCCGGGACCGCGGGCTCCGGGTCGTCGAGCTGCCGACCACGGAACTGGCCAAGGGCGGCGGCGGTATTCGCTGTACCGCGCTGACCCTCGGGTGAGACTCATGGGCATCCGAACGCGCTCACCCGCCGCGGCGTCGTCGGGCACGACGTCGCGGCTCGTCGGGGTCGACGCGACCCGGGGTATCGCCGTGCTGGGCATGATGGCGGTGCACGCGCTGTACATCGCGGACAGCAGCGGGGATCCGGCCTGGTGGTACTCGATCGTGTCCGGCCGGTCCGCTGCGACCTTCGCCGTGCTGGCCGGTGTCGGCATCGCCTTCACCACGCGCCGGGAGCAGGTCTCCCGCGCGCGGTGGCGGCCGGTCACGGCGTCACTCGTCACGCGGGCTCTGGCGGTCGGCCTCCTGGGCCTGGCGCTCGGCTACACCGACAGCGACATCGCAGCGGTGATCCTGCCGTTCTACGCCGTGTTGTTCCTGTTCGCGATCCCGCTCGTGTTCCTGAGCACGCGGTCGCTGCTCGTCACCGGCGGCGTGGTGGTTGCGGTCGTTCCCGTGCTCAGCCACCTGTTCCGGGATGCGCTACCCGAGCCGAGCTACGCGAACCCCTCGTACGGCTACCTGGCAGGCGACCCGCTCGGCATGCTGTCCGAACTGGCGGTCACCGGCATCTATCCGGCTCTGCCCTGGGTGGCCTATCTGTGCGCCGGGCTCGTCATCGGCCGGCTGCGGTTGTCGTCGCTGCGGGTCGACGCGTGGCTGCTCGCCGGGGGTGCGGCACTCGCCGTGGCCGCCTCCGCGCTGTCGGCCCTGCTGCTCGGTCCGTTCGGCGGCCTCGTCCGGCTCGTCGCTGCGGACGGATCCGGCGTCGTCGAGAGCGTGCTGGAGTTCGGCGCCTCGGGCACGACACCCACGACGAGCTGGTGGTGGCTGGCCGTGGACGCCCGGCACTCGAGCATGCCGCTGGACCTGCTGCACACCACCGGAACCGCGACGGCACTGCTCGGCGCGCTGCTGCTGCTCACGAACGCGTCAAGGCTGCGCGCCACCACCCGCGTGCTCGTCGCGCCACTAGCGGCCGTCGGCGCACTCACCCTGACCGTCTACTCGGCGCACATCGTCTTCCTGAACTCACCGCTCGACCGGTTCGGCGCTCTTACCGGATACCTGGTGCAGGTCGCCGTCGCCGTCGCCGTCGCCATGGCCTGGCGACGGTTCGTGGGCCGGGGCCCGCTCGAATGGGCGGTCACCTGGCTGGCGGGCCGGGCTAGCGCGATCGCGTCGAAAGACTGGGTTCGGCAGCGGCGTTCCTCCCCGTGAGCGCCAGGCGGGCGGCGCTTGTGACGTCCGGTGCTGTAAGCAGGACGTTGTCCAGTGCGACCAGGCCGAGTACCCGTCGCAACGCGGCGCTCGGCGCGGCCAGGCGTAGCGATCCGCCCGTGGTTTCGGTGCGGCGGTGCAGCGTGACGAACAAGTCCAGCCCGGCGGCGCTGCAGAAGGTCATCCGTGCGACGTCCAGCACCACGTGATTGCCCGCCGTGAGGCCCGGCGAGAGCCCGTCGGCGAGCGAGGGCGTGGTCGCGAGGTCGAGTTCACCGTCGACGACCGCCACCACCAGGCGGCCGTGTGAACGGACGTCCCAGCGCAGCAACGGCATCCCGGCTGCGTCACCGGCGACGACGCGGGATGACTGCGGTGGATGTCCGCAAGTGAATCGGGTGAATGGAAACGATACGCACATGCGGAACCCTTCGGGCAGATGGGTGCCACCGGGGTCCGGGGTGGACAAAGATCAAGTGCAGCAGTGCGATGACGAAAGTCGATCGTGCTGTGCACCCTAGGCGAATCTAACAGAATTTTCCGCTCGGCAACATCCGGTCCCGAGTTCGCCGGAATGCCAGGACTACGGCCGGACGTGGCGCTGGTTCGCGGTGTCGGTGACGGTGATGTCGACCTCGCCCACGATGATCTCGCCCGCCACCTCGCCCAGGCGCCGACTTTGGCTACGGGCGTGACGGCGCATCGCGGTGAACGCCTGGTCGGTGGTGACCCCATGGCGTTCGGCGAGGACACCCTTGGCCTGCTCGATGGTGACGCGGCTGTTCAATGCAGTCTGCAACTGCTCGGTCACCATCTCCTGGTGCCGCACGGCGCGTTCGGACAGCAGGCCGATGGTGGCCACGTCCACCAACGCCTTGCCCAGCCTCGCGTCGTTATCGTCGAGACCGTTCGGATGAGTGCGGAACAGGTTCAGGGTGCCGATGACCTGCGTCCGCAGTTGCATCGGGATGGCGTGCACGCCGGCGAAGCCCAGTTCGGTGGCCATCGCCGTGAACCGCGGCCACCGCCCCGCCACCTGGCTCGCATCGGGGAGGGTGACGACCTGGCCGGTGCGGTAGCACTCCAGGCACGGTCCCTCTTCCTCCTGCAACTGAAATAGTTCCAGGAGCTGGGTCTCGCTCGTGGATGCGGCGACCAGGCGCAGTGAGCCGCGCTCGTCGGCCAGCAGCAGCCCCGCGGTCTCGGCGTCGAGCAGCTCCACACACCGCTCGGTGAGCGTGTGCAGGAACTCGACCGTGTCGAAGCCGGCGACCAAGGTGTCAGCCAGTTCGACGAACGTGTCGGTCACTCGCTGTTCCCGCATTGTCATTCCCTCCACCATACGGCGTCCTCCGATGCAGTACACCCGGGTTGTCCTGCGCCGGGTTCATCCCGGCGCCTCGTCCGGTTCGGTTTCGGGCCGGAAACGGAGTCGGCGGGCCACCACATCAGCGGCGACCTCGTTCAGTGGGGTTTCACTGGTGAAGGCGTGGGCCCGCAGCCGCGCCAGCGCTTCGGCCACGCCAACCCCCAGTTGCACCGCGATCATGCCGGTCGCCTGATGCACCGCGTCCCGGCCACGCGCGGGTTCATCGGCCGGACGGTAGCCGAGCCGCCGGTCGACGCCGGAGGAGCTGTCCAGCAGCAGCTGCAACCCCAAATCGGCAAAGACCAGCACGTTCGCGAGGTCCTCGGTCGTCAACGGGCCCGTCTCGGCGCGGTGGAGTTCGAGTACGCCCAGCTGGATCGTGCCCGTGTGCAGGGGGAACGCGAACACGGCGGCCACGCCGCGTTCGCGGGCGGCCGTGGCGAACCCCGGCCAACGGGCGGTGGACGTGGCCAGGTCGGGGACCAGCATCGGCGAGCCGAACGTGAACGCTGCAAGCCCCGGGCCTTCGCCGAGGGTGACCTGCAGTTCCTCCAGTTCGGCCGCCAGTTCCCCCGAAGCGGCGACCGGGGTGTGCATGCCGTGTCCGGTCATCGCCGTCATGCTTACCCCGTCGACCTGCAGTCGTGTCCGGGCAGCTCGGCACAACGCCGCGGGGGAGATCCGCCCGTCCCCTTCACCGTCGGCGGCGGCTGCGGCGACCCACGCGAACACTCGTGCCGTTCGCTCGCCCATCCATCCATCCTGCCCGCATCCGTGACGGCACTGACGGCGCCCCACGGTGTTTGTACCCCACCTGTGGGCCGACGGCACGATCGAAGGGTCTCTCAGAGGTCGTCACGAGACCGCTTGACACATTCTTCGAACTGATGTTCTATGACGGGTGTCGAACAGTGTTCGAGTGAGGCGGATCGACAGGGTCGAGGCCGTCAATACGAGCACCGACATCGGCCGAAGCCGCCTTCCCCGCGGCTGAGTGACATCAGACGACAGACATGTATCGGTGCGTACGCCCCTCTGTGGGCCTACGGCGGATCCCTGTGTGCAAGGGGAGGTGAGGGCGATGACCGTGCCCGCGGTGGTGGACACGGAGGGGGAGTCGTCGGAAGAACCTGCGGCGCAGGGGATGCCGGGTCCCTCGAGCGGAGGGAGCGTCGCCGACACCGTGGCGCGGCTGGCGTCGTTGCCGGGTGTGGGCACGGCGGGGGACATCGCCTCGGCGCAGTGGCCGGCCTCGCCCGCGGAATCACCGGAGCCAGAGGGCTCCGGGGCGGCGGGCATCGACGACAGGGTGCTGCCCGTGGCTCCCGCGCTGGCGGAGCTGGTGCCGTGGGGCGGACTGCGCCGTGGCAGCACGGTCTCGATCGGCGGGTCGACGTCGTTGCTGCTGGCGTTCCTGGCGGAGGCGACCGCCCGCGGATCGTGGGCGGCGGTCGTCGGAATGCCGGAACTCGGTGTGGTCGCCGCGCGCGAACTCGGGGTGGCGGTGCACCGGCTCGCGCTGATCCCCCGGCCCGGTGCGGAACTTCCTCAGGTGACGGCGGCTCTGCTGGACGGGATCGACCTGGTGGTCGTTCCCGCGGGAGGGGCGGGCGGAACCCGTGATCCGAACCTCGCCCGGCGATTGTCGGCACGGGCGAGGAACCGCGGTGCGGTGTTGCTGACGGCCGGTTCGTGGCCGGGGACGGAGGTCGAACTGCGTTGCGCGACGGTGGGCTGGTCCGGAGTCGACGACGGCTACGGACACCTCGCGCAGCGAGAGGTGCTCGTCGACACGGCGGGCAGGCGCGGCGCGGCGCGGTCGACCCGCACCCGACTGCTGTTACCGGGACCGGACGGAACGATCGCGCGGGCCGACCCCGCCGGAACGCACTCACCGCTGAGGGAAGTGCGGGCAGGATGAACACCGTCCCGACGAATCGGGCGCCGGAATCCCGGCGGCCGTCTCAGGAGGTGCCTCGCGGGGCGTCGTCTCGGGGGTCGTCGTCTCGGGGGTCACAGCCGCCGCGGCTGTTGGTGCTGTGGTGTCCGGACTGGCCGGTGGCGGCGGCCGCTGCGGAGGCGGGACTGCCGGTGACGGAACCGGCCGCCGTGCTGGCCGCGAACCGGGTCGTGGCGTGCTCGGCCGTGGCGCGCGCGGCGGGGATCCGGCGTGGCATGCGGCGCCGTGAGGCGCAGTACCGGTGCCCCGAACTGGCCGTGTTCGCCGAGGACGACGATCGCGACGCCCGCCTGTTCGAAACCGTGGCGACGGCGGTGGAGGAACTGATCGTCGGGGTGGAGGTCGTGCGCCCCGGTGTGGTGGCCGTGCCGGTCGCCGGGGCGTCGCGCTACTTCGGCGGCGAACGCCCGCTGCTGGAACGGCTCGTCGACCACGTGTCGGTGCGGACCGGCGTCGAATGTCAGGTGGGTGTCTCCGAAGGACTGTTCGCGGCGACCCTGGCCGCTCACCGGGCACGGCCGGTGCCCGCGGGCACGGCGGCGGAGTTCCTGGCCCCGCTCGGGGTGCAGGAGCTCGACCGGCCCGGCAGCGGCCGTGGGGAACTGGTGGACCTGTTGCGGCGCATCGGAATCCGCACGCTCGGCGCGTTCGCGCAGTTGTCGGAGCGGGACGTGCTCGCCCGGTTCGGTGCCGACGGAGTACTGGCGCACCGGTTGGCGAGCGGCCGGGACGAACGTCCCCCCGGCAGGCGCTGTCCGGCCCCGGACCTCGCCGTGACGGAAACGTGCGATCCGCCGCTCGAACGGGTCGACGCCGCCGCGTTCCTCGCCCGCACCTTGGCGAACCGGTTCCACGAAGGGCTGGCCGCCCGCGGCCTCGCCTGCACCCGGCTGGGCATCCACGCCACGACCGAACACGGCGAGGAACTCGGCCGCAGCTGGCGTTGCGCGGAACCGCTCACCCCGGACGGCATCGCGGACCGGGTGCGGTGGCAGTTTGAAGGCTGGCTGACCCGTGGCCGGGGGCGCACCCCGACGTCCGGTGTGACCGTGCTCCGGCTCGAACCGGAGGAGACCGTCGAGGGCAGCGCGCTGCAACTCGGCCTGTGGGCAGGCGGGTCCGGTGCCGAACACACGCCGGAAGCGGACAAGGCGGCCCGCGCCCTGGTCCACGTCCAGGGGCTGATCGGCCCCGAAGGGGTCTGCACCGCCGTGTTCGACGGCGGCCGCAGCCCCGCCGACCAGGTGCGGCTCGTGCCGTGGGGAGATCGTCGCACCCCGGCGGAGGGGCACGACGCTCCGTGGCCGGAACGGCTGCCGGGGCCCTCGCCGGCGACCGTGTTCGACGAGCCGCAACCCGTCGTGGTCGCCGGGGAGGACGGACGGCAGCTCGACGTCACCGACCGGCACCGGCTCACCGCACGGCCGTGGACCGTCGAGCTCGGTGACGGCGGACCGCGACGGGTCCGGAACTGGGCGGGCCCGTGGCCGGTCACGGCGCGCTGGTGGGTGCCCGGTGACCGGGGCCGCTGTGTCCGGTTGCAGGTCGTACTCGACTCCGGCGACGGCGGGCAGCCGCTCGCGGCGTTGTTGCGGTGGCAGGAGCAACGAGATCCGAAGTGGACAGTGGAAGGGGTGTACGACTGATGTACGACGAGTCGTTGCGGGGCGCCGCCGACGGATTTCCCGGTGGGCAGCATCCGGACCCGACGTTCCGGCAGGTTCCGGAGTTTCCGGCGGATCCCGAGCTGCCGGCGTGGCAACTGATCCCCGAACCGATGATCCCCGAACCGAGACGGTCCCCGGAAGGCGACTGAACCGTGGGCTGGAACAACCCGCCCGTTCCCTGGAGGGACCTGGAACGCACCCTGTCGGGTCGCGGCCCGTCGTCAGGCGGTTCCGACGGTGGGCGGGACCAGACCGGGGACGGCAACGACAGCCCGGCGTGGGGGCGCAGGCGGGAGAAGTACGCCAGGCCGGCGGACCTGCCCCCACCCGGCCACGACGACACCGGTGCAGGCGGCCGTGTGCCGTACGCCGAACTGCACTGCCACTCGAACTTCAGTTTCCTCGACGGCACCAGTCATCCGGAGGAACTGGTCGAGGAGGCGGCGCGGCTGGAACTCGACGCCATCGCGCTCACCGACCACGACGGCATGTACGGCGCGGCCCGCTTCGCCGAGGCGGCCAAGGAGGTCGGCATGCGCACCGTGTTCGGTGCGGAACTCAGCCTCGGGCTGACCGAACCGCCCGCCGGGGCGGCCGACCCGGACGCGGAACACCTGCTCCTGCTCGCGAAAGGAGCCGACGGATACACGAGTCTCTGCCGCGCCATCACGTCCGGTCAGCTCCGGGGCCACGACCACGAGCCGCCGCCGGGGAAGCGGGCGGAGAAGGGACGGCCGGTCTACGACCTGGACGAGATCACCGAGGAGGTCGCGGGGCGGTGCGTGGTGCTCACCGGGTGCCGCAAAGGGTCCGTCCGGCGGGCCCTCGCCGAGGGCGGGCGGGACGCGGCGACCGAGGCCCTCCTCGCGCTGACCGAGCGGTTCGGCCGGGACGACGTGTACGTCGAACTCGTCGACAACGGCGGACCGCTGGACAGCACCCGCAACGACCGGCTCGCGGAGATCGCGGCCGACCTGGGACTGCAGACCGTCGCGACGGGAGCCGTCCACTACGCACGGCCGCAGCAGGCCCACGTGGCGCAGGCGGTGTCGGCGATCCGCGCGCGGCGCAGCCTCGACGAGATGGAGGGCTGGCTCGCCGCGTCCGGAGCGGCGCACCTGCGGTCGGGTGCCGAGATGCACGCCCGGTTCGCCCGCTACCCCGGCGCGGTCCAGCGTGCCGCGCTGCTCGCCGAACGGTACGCCTTCCCGCTGGAGATCCTCGCCCCGAAGCTGCCGCCGTTCGAGGTTCCGGACGGCCGTGACGAGGCCACCCACCTGCGCGCGGTGACCGCCGAGGGGGCGGCGCGGCGCTACGGTCCGCGAGAGGGCAACCCGGGGGCGCATGCCCAGCTCGACCACGAACTCGACGTCATCGAACGGCTCGGCTTCCCCGGGTACTTCCTGATCGTCTGGGACATCGTGGAGTTCTGCCGCCGCAACGACATCCTGTGCCAGGGCAGAGGCTCCGCGGCGAACTCCGCCGTCTGCTACGCCCTCGGCATCACGCGGGTCGACCCGGTGAAGTGGAAACTGCTCTTCGAACGGTTCCTCGCCCCGGACCGCGACGGCTATCCGGACATCGACCTGGACATCGAATCCGACCGGCGGGAGGAGGTGATCCAGTACGTCTACGGCAAGTACGGCAGGTTGTGCACCGCGCTCGTCGCGAACGTGATCACCTACCGCCCCCGCTCCGCGGTCCGCGACGCGGCCAAGGCTCTGGGGCATTCCCCCGGCCAGCAGGACGCGTGGAGCAAGCAGATCGACCACTGGGGACCGCTCCGGCAGCTGCGCCGGCAGTCCGACCACGACATCCCGGACGGTGTGCTCGAGGTGGCGGGCGCCTTGGAGCACGCGCCACGGCACCTCGGCATCCACCCCGGTGGCATGGTCATCTGCGACCGCCCCGTGAGCGAGGTGTGCCCGGTCGAATGGGCACGTATGGAGAACCGGAGCGTGCTGCAGTGGGAGAAGGACGACTGCGCCTGGGGCGGACTGGTCAAGTTCGACCTGCTGGGCCTGGGCATGTTGTCGGCCCTGCACTACATGCGCGACATGGTGCGCGAGGCCAAGGGCATCGACGTCGACCTCAGTGATCTGCCGCTCGACGACGACAACGTCTACGGGATGTTGCGGCGCGCGGACGCGATCGGCGTGTTCCAGGTGGAGAGCAGGGCGCAGCTCGCGACCCTGCCCCGGCTCGCACCGAAGACGTTCTACGACCTGGCCATCGAGGTGGCGCTGATCCGTCCCGGTCCGATCCAGGGCGGTTCGGTGCATCCGTACATCCGGCGTGCCAACAAGGACGAGAAGTGGGAACACGACCATCCGTTACTGGAGAACGCGCTCGGGAAGACGTACGGGGTGCCGCTGTTCCAGGAGCAGATGATGCAGATCGCCGTCGACGTCGCCGGGTTCACCGCGGCGGAGGCGGACGCCCTGCGTCACGCCATGGGGGCGAAGCGGTCGGGCCGGAAGATGGAACGGCTCCGGCAGCGGTTCTACGACGGCGCGGCCCGTAACGGGGTCGACCGCGACATGGCAGCCCACATCTTCGAGCGGATGCGCGCGTTCTCCCACTTCGGATTCCCGGAGAGTCACGCGCTGAGCTTCGCGTACGTGGTGTTCGCCAGTGCGTACTTCAAGTACTACCACCCGGATGCCTTCTGCGCGGGGCTGTTGCGGGCCCAGCCGATGGGGTTCTACTCGCCGCAGTCGCTCACCGCCGACGCCCGCAGGCACGGTGTCGAGGTTCGCGGCCCGGACGTCAACGCCAGTGACTCCCACGCACGCCTGGAGCCGCTCGTCGGGGAAGGCCCGCCGGAACCGCCGGACCCGCCACCGGACCCGGCGGTGGCCGCGGGGCCGGGATCCGGCCCCGACAACGGTTCCGCGGCCGGGCCGGGCGGTACGGCCCCGGCCACCCACGCCGTCCGAACAGGACTCGGCGCGGTACGGACGGTCGGCACGGCCGTGGCGGACGCACTCGTGGCGGAACGGGAGGAACACGGCCCGTACCGCGACATGGCCGACGTCGCCAGGAGGGTCCGGCTCACCACCCCGCAGCTGGAGGCGCTCGCCACCGCAGGCGCCTTCGGAGGTTTCGACGAGGTGCAGGGGGACCGGCGCAAGGCACTCTGGTCCGCGGGAGCCGTGGCACAGGAGCGGCCGGAGAAACTGCCCGGCACGACGCCTGCGACCGAGGCGCCCGCGCTGCCCGGCATGGACGAGATCGATCTGGCCGCCGCGGACGTCTGGGCGACGGGACTGTCCCCGGACAGCTTCCCGACTCAGTTCATCCGGCCCCGGCTCGACGCGCTGGGAGTCGTCCCGGCGCAGCAGCTGCAACGGGTCGCCGACGGCACCCGCGTGCTCATCGGCGGGGCCGTCACCCACCGCCAGCGGCCCGCGACGGCCGGCGGCATCACGTTCCTCAACATCGAGGACGAGACGGGCATGGTCAACGTGGTCTGCACGCAGGGACTGTGGGAGCGCTACCACCGGGTGGCGCGGTCGAGCTCGGCGATGTTGGTGCGCGGGGTCGTCGAACGCGCCGACGGTGTGGTCAGCCTGCGCGCCGACCGGCTGCAGCATCTGCCGATGCGCATCACCGCCAAGTCGCGGGACTTCCGGTGACGGCGTGGTCGCGAGCGGGTGTGGGAACCTGGCGGAGTGCACTCGCCCGACTCGGCCGCCGAACCCGACCCCACCGAGCGCGGAGCCACCGAGCCCGGAGCCACCGAGCCCGGAGCCGTGGAGACGGCGGCCGTGGAGACCGGAGTCGTGGAGACCGGAGTCGTGGAGACCGGCGAGGACTACCGCGACGCCGTGCTCTCGGGGCAGCGTTGGGAGGGCAGCCGGTTCGTCCGGTGCGATTTCTCCGACGCCGACCTGCGTGGGCTGGCGACGTCCGGGTGCGTGTTCGACCACTGCGACTTCACCCGCACCGATCTCGGCGGGTCGGCGCATCGCTCGTCGGCGTTCCGGACGTGCACGTTCGACCGCACCATGCTCGGCGACTCGTCGTGGGCCGGCTGCTCGCTGCTCGGCAGCGTGTTCGTCGGCTGCGGGCTGCGCACGATCACACTGGCCGACTGCGACCTGACGCTCGTGTCGCTGGCAGACGCCGTGCTGCGGGGCATGGACCTGTCGGGGCTGCGTCTGCGCGAGGCCAACCTGACCGGTGCCGACCTCCGCAAGGCCACGCTGCGGGAGGCCGACCTGGCCGGCGCCACCCTGACCGCGGCCAAGCTGACCGACACGGACCTGCGTGGTGCACGGCTGGACGCGCGGGCACTCGCGGCCGCCGACATGGCGGGCACCCTGGTCGACGTCGACACCGCGGTCCTGTACGCCGCGGCGCACGGGCTGATCGTGAGCTGACTCCTCGTCACGGGCCGGACCGGGCATCCGGCCGCGCCCACGGCCGCGACCCGAGCCGTCGGTGCGAGCGGGCCCGCGCGGACGTGCCGCGCGGGCCCCGAACCTCAGTCGATCGGCGGTTCGCCGGGGTCGAGCTCGATGATGTCGCCGTCGGCCAACAGCTCCTCGATCGATGCGGGCAGCATGTACGCCGCACCGCCGCCGGGCTGGTTGAACCACGGGATGGCGACGCCCGCGAGCGCCTCGAGCGGCCGCTGGACGCGGTAGACGTGGTACGGCCGGTTGACCCACTCGGGCACGAGCGACCGCTCCTCGAACGGTGTGCCCGCGGCGTAGGTCAGGTTGCCGTTCGCGCCGCCGAACCGGTCGAGCTCACTGCCCACGGGCAGCGTCCGCATCTCCTTGCCGCGGAACAGCGTCAGCGGCGGCTCACCGGGCAGTGGCTGGATCGGCCACTGCTGCCCACCCTGCTGTTGTCCGCCCTGCCCGGACTGCGGACGTGCCGCCTGCTGCGGTTCGCCCGCCGCGGGCCGGTGCGGCGCGGCGGCGGCCTGCTGGGCCACCGGTTCCCTGGCGGGGGCCTGCGCGGTCTGCGGGATCTGCCCACCGCGGCCCGCGGGCTCCTCGACGGGGGAGACCGCCCGCGTGTACGCGGCCGGTTCCTCGGAGACCTGACGGGTCCCCGTGGCGATCTCGGGAGTGAGAGTCGCCAGCAGCGGCCGGGACGTCCCCGGTTCCGGCGCGGCCTGCTCGGGGTCGTCGTACTCCGGCTCGCCGTGGACCGGTTCCTCGGGCACCTCGTCGACGCCGTCGGGCGACAGCAGCACCTTGCCCAGCATGAACGCCTTCGCGTCCGCCGCGTCGCCGAACACGGCGGTGCTCTTCAGCTCACCGTCGTACCAGCCGACCCGCCAGCCGTCGGCGACCCGTTCGAGGCTCCAGCCGTAATCGGACGGCACGCCGAGGGCGTAGTACTCGTCCGGGACCTGCAGCTCGTCGAGTTTGTCCTGCAGGTCGTCGAGCTCCGGATCCTGCGGGGGCATGTTGCCGATCTGCGTGGGCGGTCCCGGATCCGGCTCGAAGGCCGAGCCCGCCCGGCCCTCGAAGTCCGGCCTGCCCGCGGGGCCGCCGGGGACGTCGTACCCGCGGTCGCCGAAGTCCGGCTCACCGCGGTACTCGGGCTCACCACGGTACTCGGGCTCGTCGCCGTACTCGGGCTGATCGCGGTGGGCAGGCCGGCCGTCGAAGGCCCGCCGGCCGCTGCGCTCGTCGTAGTCGCCGTACTCGTCGTCGTACTGCAGGCCGCCACCGCGCTCGTCGCGACCCCGGCCCTCGTCGCGAGCCCGGCCCTCGACGTCGGCACGGTCCCCGAAGGCGCCGCGGTTGCCGACATCGCCGCGTTCGTCACGGTCGTCGTACTCGCCGGCATCGTCGCGGCCCGCGAAGGCCCCCGCGGCGGCACCCGCGGCACCGACGACACCGGCCGCACCGACGACACCGGCCGCACCGGATGCCGTGGGCGGTTCAGGCCGGTCGTAGTCCTGCCGCGGGGTCGGTGCGGTGCGTTCCTCCTCCAGCTCGGCGGGCGGTTCCTGTCCCGCGTGCGACACGGGCGGCATGCCGCCCGCACCCGGCTGGTCCATCGGGGGCGCGGCCGTGTCCCGGTCCACGTCGGGCCTCGGCGGCGGCCCGTCCGCCGACACGGGGGCGGTGATCGTGGTGGGCGGGCCCGAGTCGAAGTCCGGTTCGCGGTCGCCCGGCGACGGCGGACCGGGTCGCTCCGTGTCGCCCGCGCTGTCGGCCGTCTCGGACGCCCGCTCCGGGTGCGTGTCACCGATCGCGGTGTCCTCACCGGCGGCCTCGTCCGGCGCGTCGCCCGCGTCGGGAGCGGAGCGCGGGTCGCCGTCGAACGCGGGGATCGGCGTGAACGCCGTGCCCTGCTCGTGCAGCGGCTCGTCGCGGGGCGCGTCGTGGGAGGGGCCTGCGTACGGATCCTCGTACGGGGCGGCGCCGTGACGGCCGCTCTCGCTCGATCCGCGGCCGTACGGGACGTCGTCGAATGCGTCGACGGCGTGTCCCGCGCGCTCGGGGCCGCCGGTGTCGAGCGCGCCACCCGGAGCCGCGGTCGCCGAGTCCGGTTCGCCGGAGTCGCCGCGGCCGGGGAGCGTGTAGGCCGCGGTCTCGGCCTCCGGGTCGCCGAGGTCGTCGGCGCCGGGCTCGGTGGTGGGCCCCGCGCCCGAGGGGGCCGGGCCTGCGGAGACCGGCGCTGCGCCGGTGTCGATGCCCTGGGCACCGACACCGTTGACGACGGTTTCCTCACCGGCACCCGGGTCGGCGGGCCCGTCGTCACGGTCGGCGGGCAGGAACGGCGAGGGAGTGCTCGGCGAGCTCGGGTGACCCGTGCCGTTGATGCCGCTGAACTGCTCGTCGAGTTCCTGTGCGGCCTTGCCGGGACGGCGCACGGGCAGTTCGGGCGCGTCGGCGTCGGCGGGACCCGGGCGGCCGGAGCCGTCGTCGACGTCGGTGCCGTTCCGGCCTGCCATGGCACCAGCGGCACCGGCGGCGCCCGCGATGCCGGCGGCTCCCGCGGCGGCGGCTCCCGCGGCGGGGGACTCACCCGCACCGGCTGCCTGCTCGTCGTGCGACGGCTGTCCGGCTGCGCCCGCGAGGCCGGGCTGTTCCGGTCGCGCCCGGTCGGGGGCGACCGGCGGGGTCTGGGTCGTCGGCTGCGACGCCTCGCCGCCGGGCACCTGAGGCGGCCCCTGCTGCGGACCCTGGCCGTGTGCGACGTGCTCGGCCGCGGCCTGGCGCGTCTCGTCGGGGACCTCCGGGACGGCAAACCCGTTGGCCCGGATGTGCTGGAGCAGGTCCGCCTCGGGGGCGACACCGTGTGTGCGCAGGTAGTAGGGCACGGCCGCGGGCCAGATCCACGAGCCGTCGCTGTGGAACGCGATCGGCACCTCGGCAGCCTGGTCGCGGGCGAGCCGGTCGACGTCGTGGCCACGGGCGGGCCCGACCGTCGGAGCGGCGTCGAGATAGGCGAGTACGCGGTCGCGCTCGTCGGCGTCGAGCTCCGGCCGGGTGATGACGGGGCCGTTCGGGCCCGCGCCGTCGAAGATGCGCGCCATGCGGAACCGCGGGCCGGAACGCTCCGGACCGAGGCCCGCCATCCGGCGCATCAGCCAGTCCGGCACGTTCTCCTCGGAACGCGGGAACATCCGCAGTTCGTCGGCGTACGCCTGCGACGGCGGGGCGAGGTCCCACGACGGCTCGTCGCGGTCGTACTCGAGGTTGTAGCTCGACGGGTGGTCGAGTTGGTAGCGCGCGTTGAACCAGGTGCCGCGGCCCTCGCGGTACATGCCTGCGCGGAGCTTGCCGAACAGCGTCGCGATGTCGTGGGTCGCCACCCACTCCTGCGTCGCGCCGTCGGCGGTCACGACCTCGCCGGTCAGCTCGTGATACCTCCCCACAGCGCGGTACACCGCGGTCACCCTGCGCCAGTCCCGCGGGGCGGCTCGCAGCAGCGAGAGGCCGATCTGCTTGACCAGCGTGTCCTGCTCGGTCGCGTTCAGCTGGGTCGGAAGTGCCACGCCCACATCTTGGCTAATAGATTTCGCGAATGCACGACCACCGGGTACATCAGCCGCTCGTCTCACCCTGTGGCACGGCTGTCAGCGGCTGTGACGACGCCGGAGTGGGCGCGGACACACTCCGGCGGTGACACCCGTCGCGGGGACCGCGGGTGTGCGCACAATGGCGGGCGATGGCCACTGCCAGTGCGGATCCTGCTCCGGATCCGGCCACTCCGACCTCGCACACGCCCACCTCCGCCGCCCGGAAGCTGTGGGGCGTGGTCCTCGCCGTATCCGCGGGGCTCGGCATGTCCGTCCAGTCGCGGATCAACGGCCAGCTCGGCGCCGAACTCGGTGACTCGGCGCTCGCCGCCGTCATCTCGTTCGGTGGCGGTCTGTTGCTGCTGCTGTGCTGGCTCGCCGTGTCGCGATCGATGCGCGCAGGCACGCGCGCCGCCGTGGCGGCGCTGCACAGCGGCAGGCTCCGCCCCTGGCATTTCCTGGGCGGCATCGCGGGCGGTACGTACGTGCTGGGGCAGTCGGTCACCGTGTCGCTCATCGGTGTCGCCCTGTTCACCGTTGGAGTCGTGGCGGGACAGACCGTGAGCGGGCTGTTCGTCGACCGGTTCGGGTTGGGCCCGTCGGGCAAGGAGCCCACCACGGTCCTGCGGGTGACGGGCGCGGCGATGACCGTGGCCGCCGTCGCGGGCGCGCTGGCGGGCGACGTCGCCGGTCACGCGGGTCCCGGGCGCATCGCGCTGCTGATCCTGCCGTTCGTCGCGGGTGCGGGCATGGCGGTGCAGCAGGCGTTCAACGGCCACGTGGGCGCCGCCTCCGGCAGTGCGCTCACGGCGGCGCTCGTCAACTTCACCACGGGCACCACCATGCTGGTGCTCGCCTGGCTGGTGTCGCTCGCGCTCCACGGCCCGCCGGAGGCGCTGCCCGGCAACCCGGTGCTGTACCTCGGCGGGCTCGTCGGCATCGTGTTCATCGCGGTCGCGTCACTGGTCGTGTCGTGGATCGGGGTGCTGCTGCTGGGGCTGAGCACCGTCGCGGGGCAGCTCGTCGGGTCGATGCTGCTCGACGCGTTCGTACCCGCCGGAGGCAACGACCTGACGACGTCGACGGTCGTCGCGTGCGGGGTGGCACTGCTGGCCATCGGCGTCGCGTCGCTCGGTGGGCGGAAACGGCCGGGCGGGCAGCGGCACCGTTAACGGGATTGGGAGACTGGACGACGTGACGGCGACGATTCTCGACGGCAAGGCCACCAAGGACGCCATCTTCGCGGAGCTGACCCCTCGGGTCGCCGCGCTCGCCGAACGGGGCATCACGCCCGGTCTCGGCACCGTGCTGGTGGGCGACGACCCCGGTTCGCACTCGTACGTGAAGGCCAAGCACGCCGACAGCGCGAAGGTCGGGGTCACCTCGATCCGCCGCGACCTGCCCGAGAACACGACGCAGGCCGAGCTCGAGAAGGTCATCGACGAACTCAACGCCGACCCCGCCTGCACCGGCTACATCGTTCAGCTGCCGTTGCCCGCGCAGCTCGACGAGAACGCGATCCTCGAGCGCATTCCGCCGGAGAAGGACGCCGACGGGCTCGCGCCGATCAGCCTCGGCAGGCTGGTGCTGGGCAAGCAGGGTGCGCTGCCGTGCACGCCGCTCGGCGTCATCGAGCTGCTCCGCCGGTACGACGTGCCGCTCAAGGGTGCCAACGTCGCCGTGGTGGGCCGCGGCATCACCGTGGGCCGCACCATCGGGCTGCTGCTGACGCGCCGCAGCGAGAATGCCACCGTCACGCTGTGCCACACCGGCACCCGTGACCTGGCGAGCGAGGTCGCACGTGCGGACATCGTGGTGGCGGCCGCGGGCTCACCGGGCCTGATCACGCCCGAGATGGTCAAGCCGGGCGCGGCGGTGCTCGACGTGGGCGTCTCGCGGGTCGACGGCAAGCTGGCGGGCGACGTCGCGCCGGGCGTCGAGGAGGTCGCCGGGTACCTGTCGCCGAACCCGGGCGGGGTGGGGCCGATGACCCGGGCGATGCTCATCTCCAACGTCGTCGAGGCCGCCGAGCGCGCGGCGGGCTGAGCCGTGACCGCACCCGACCAGCCCGCACCCGACCAGCCCACCGGCGGCACCGGCGACGGGAACGGCCGCCGGGCGTGGCTCGTGCACGTGCCGCTGGTCGTCGTGCTGGTGCTCGTCGCCGTCGGCGGGCTGCGGATCGGCATGTACCACTGGCGTCAGGGCACCGCGCTGATCGGCGGAGCCCTGCTGGTCGCCGCGGTACTGCGGGTCGTGCTCTCGGACGCGCAGGCCGGCCTGCTCGCGATCCGCAGCCGGGTGGTCGACGTGCTCTGCTACGTCGGTCTCGGCGGGCTCATCGTCTTCGACGCGCTGACGATCACGGGCGGACCGTTCGGCTGATCCGCTGGGCATCCGGACGTCGCCGGTGCCCGGCGGGTCAGCCGGCGGCACCGGTCGTCACACCAGCGCGGGCTGTTCGGCGGGTGCGATGTCCTCGGCGGCTGCCGAGGGGACGGTGGCCGCCTTCTCCCTGCGTTCGGTGAGTGCGGCCACGACGGCCAGGCTCAGGCCCAGCGCCGCGAGGAGCGCGCCGACCACGTTCGGGGACACGAGGCCGAGGCCGCCTGCGATGACGACACCGCCGAGGTAGGCGCCGATCGAGTTGGCGATGTTGAAGGCCGACTGGATCGCAGCCGACACGAGCGACGGGCTGCCGCCCGCCTTCTCCATGACGCGGGCCTGCAGGATCGGGCCGACCATGAACGAGGTCAGGCCCACCAGGAAGATCGTGATCGTGGCGCCGATCTTGCTGCCCGCGGTGACGGTGAACAGGGCCAGCACCACGGCGAGGCCGGCCAGCGCGCCGCACAGCGCGGGCGTCGGGTTGCGGTCGGCGAGCCGCCCGCCGAGGACGTTGCCGAGCGTCATGCCGACACCGGCCAGCGACAGCAGCAGCGTCACGGTCGCGGGGTCGAAGCCGGCGACGTCGGTCATCATCGGCGTGACGTAGCTCAGGCAGGCGAACCCGCCGCCCATGCCGAACGTGACGATCGCCAGCGCCAGCCACACCTGCGGTTTGCGGAAGGCTGCGACCTCACCGCGGAGCGAGGCGCCGGCAGGCGCCCCCTGGTGAGGCACGAGCTTCATCACGGCGACCAGCGCGACCACGCCGATCAGCGCGACCACGGCGAACGTGGCGCGCCAGCCGAACTGCTGGCCGAGCAGGGTTCCGAGTGGCACGCCGACGACGTTCGCGAGCGTCAGGCCCATGAACATCATCGACACCGCCTTGGCCTTGGCTCCGCGGTCGACGAGGCTCGCGGCGACGACGGCGCCCGCGCCGAAGAACGCGCCGTGGGGCAGGCCCGCGACGAACCGGAACAACACGCCCAGCTCGTGGCTCGGGGACAGGACGAACAGGGTGTTCCCTGCGACGAACAGGCCCATCATCGCCAGGAGCATCGTTTTGCGGGGGAGTCGCACGGCGGCGGCGGTGAGCAGCGGAGCGCCCACGACGACGCCGAGCGCATAGGCGGAGATGAGGTGTCCTGCCGACGGAATGGACACCCCGAAATCGGCGGCGGCCTGGGGCAGCACGCCCATCATGACGAATTCGGTGGTTCCGATGCCGAAGGCACCGATGGCCAGCGCGAGAAGCGCGACGGGCACGGTTCTCCTCTCGGGGAAGCAGGGTCGGGTGGGGCAGCCCGGTGCGGATGGTCGGCGCTGATCGGGGCCGGGCTTGACGGGCCTGCGCGGTGACGTGCACGGGGGAGCGCAGGCCGGGCGGGGAGCGTGGACCACGATGATCGACTGGATCGTTCAAGTCGTGTCCCAAAAAAAGAACAGTCGACCGCGTGCCGTCGCGGATAACTGCTCCGTACTCGAGTGTGAACGCATCGATATGCGGTTGTCATCCCGGCGCCTTGCTCACGGCGGGTGACCATCGCCACGGTGTCGGGGCGTAACGCCCGCCCGGAGGCTCGCGGCCCCGGCCGCACTGCGCGGGAGCGGCGCGGCCGGGGCCGTGTCCGGCACGGATCGGCCCTCCGACCAGGGCTTCACGTCGGGTGTGGCGGGCGTCTCGCCCGCCGTGCGAGTCGCGCTGGGTCAGGACGGCTGCTGGGTGTGCGTGTCCTCGACCTCGCAGTCCGGGCCGGGGAACACCAGCCGTTCGTGACCGTCGGTGAAATGCACGAGGTAGGGCGGCCTGCCCGCTTCGCCGCGGACCTCCACGATCTCGCCCAGGCGTTCGGGCTCGCCCACGACCCGGCCGTGCACGCGGATCCGGTCGCCGACCACTGCCTGCATGACGTTCACCTCCGCTGGGTGCGATTGCCGGTGTGTTCCAGCGTAGGAGCGAGTCTGCGGGTCGGGCGAGTCGATCACGCCGGGTCAGCCGGTCAGCGGCGCGGCGGCCGTGGCCAGCCGGTCGAGACAGCCGGCGGGCACGTGGTGGGGCAGGTTGAAGACGACGAGGTCGACGCCCGCCTCGCGGTAGCCTGCGGCCTCCTCGACGGCGGGCTCGATGCCGGTCTCGGCGTGGACGCGGACGTTGACCGAGCGGGTGATCTCCGCGGGATCGCGGCCGACGTCGGCGCAGTGGGCGCGCAGCACGTCGTCGAGCTCGCGCCAGTGCTCGGGGGACCGTGCGCCCGCGTGCCACTGCTGCGCCCACTGCGCGGCCGCCCGCAGCGTGCGTTTCGGTCCCGTGCCGCCGATGACGATGGGCGGGTGCGGCCGCTGCACCGGCTTCGGTTCGCAACGCGCGCCGGTCAGCTGCACATGCGTGCCCGCGAAGTCGGTGACCTCCTGCGACAGCAATCCGATGATCGCCTGCACGCCCTCGTCGAACAGGTCGAAGCGCTGCTTCAGCGGTGGCAGTTCGATGCCGTAGGCGTCGCACTCCTGCTGCATCCATCCGGCACCGAGGCCGATCTCGAGCCTGCCGCCGGAGATGACGTCGGTCGTGGCCGCCATGTTCGCCAGCACCGCGGGGTGGCGGTAGACCATGCCTGTGACCTGGCAGCCGATGCGGATCCGGCGGGTGGCCTGCGCCATCGCGGCGAGCATCGTCCACGCCTCGTAGTTGGGCGCGGCCAGGTCGCCGGAGAGCGGGTAGAAGTGGTCCCAGTTCCACGCCGACTCGAACAGTTCGATGTCGTCGGCGGCTTGCCACACGTCGACCAGTTCCTGCCACGGCGTGTGCTCGGGCTTGGTCTTGATTCCCAGTCGCATCGGTCGTCAGTCCTACCGCGTCCGGTCCTGCCCGTGCCGGACGCGGTAGGGCGTGTCCGATCCCACGTGATCGATGCAGCCCGGACGTCTGCACCGGGGCGCTCCCGGCACGTAGATTGCGAGGTGAGCTGCGATTCGTCGGCGTCGCCGTGGTCCGGATTCGTACTGGCCAGTAACCAGGGGGCGCCGGGCCGGTGTCAATTCAGCAGTACGCTTGTACCGCTACGCAACGGCTAATGCGCAGCGGTATCAGGCGAACACGAACGCGAGATCCGCGACGCGAAAGCGAGAGGAGCGCCGCCAGCTCATGGCCAAGATCAAGGTCGAGGGCACCGTCGTCGAACTCGACGGCGACGAGATGACCCGCATCATCTGGCAGTTCATCAAGGACAAACTGATCCACCCGTACCTCGACGTGAACCTCGAGTACTACGACCTGGGGATCGAGGAGCGCGACCGGACCGACGACCAGATCACGGTCGACGCGGCGAACGCCATCAACAAGCACGGCGTCGGCGTCAAGTGCGCCACGATCACGCCGGACGAGGCGCGCGTCGAGGAGTTCGGGCTGAAGAAGATGTGGCGGAGCCCGAACGGCACCATCCGCAACATCCTCGGCGGCGTCATCTTCCGTGAGCCGATCGTCATCCAGAACATCCCGCGCCTGGTGCCGGGCTGGACGAAGCCGGTCATCGTCGGCCGTCACGCCCACGGTGACCAGTACAAGGCCACCGACTTCAAGGTCCCCGGCCCGGGCACGGTCACGATGACCTACACGCCCGCGGACGGCTCCGAGCCGATGGAGTTCGAGGTCGCGAACTTCCCCGAGGGCGGCGGCGTCGCGATGGGCATGTACAACTACCGCAAGTCCATCGAGGACTTCGCGCGCGCCTCGCTGCAGTACGGCCTCGATCGCGGGTTCCCGGTCTACATGTCGACCAAGAACACGATCCTCAAGGCCTACGACGGCATGTTCAAGGACACCTTCGAGGAGATCTACGAGAAGGAGTTCAAGGCCGACTTCGAGGCGAAGGGCCTCACCTACGAGCACCGGCTGATCGACGACATGGTCGCCGCGTCACTCAAGTGGGACGGCGGCTACGTCTGGGCCTGCAAGAACTACGACGGTGACGTGCAGTCCGACACGGTCGCGCAGGGCTACGGCTCGCTCGGCCTGATGACGTCGGTGCTGCGCAGCCCGGACGGCCGCACCGTCGAGGCCGAGGCCGCGCACGGCACGGTGACCCGGCACTACCGCCAGCACCAGCAGGGCAAGGCCACGTCGACCAACCCGATCGCGTCGATCTTCGCCTGGACCCGTGGCCTCGAGCACCGTGGCCAGCTGGACGGCAACTCGGAGCTGATCGACTTCGCGGGCAAGCTCGAGCAGGTCGTCATCGAGTCCGTCGAGAGCGGCAAGATGACCAAGGACCTCGCGCTGCTGGTCGGCGGAGACACGCCGTTCCAGACCACCGAGGAATTCCTGGCGACCCTGGACGAGAACCTCCAGAAGAAGATGGCTCAGGGCTGAGAGCGGTCGTTTCGCTCCCACGGGCCCCGGCAGGACGACCTCCTGCCGGGGCCCGTCGCTGTGCGTGGCCGGTGTTCGCCGGGCCGAGTGGTTGCGCCTTCCGGGGCTTACGGGACGGGAAACCCGGGCCGTACCCTCCCGACGAGTGCATGTCGGGGAACGGATAAGGAGCACTCGTGATACTCGGGATCCCGAAGCGGACGTTGCTCATCTTCGTGGCGCTGGTCGCCGTGATCGTGCTGTACGCGGTGACCGGGGGTGAGCTGAGCTCGGAGGCCGAGGGCTCGAACGGGGACGGCGGCTGCAGCATGACGGTCGATGCGGACGTGCTGAACGTGCGGTCCGGACCGTCGACCGGCGACGCGGTCGTCGGCACACTCGAGCAGGATGCCGAGACCGACGCCACCACCGAGGTGCGCGACGGGTTCCGCAAACTCGCCGACGGCGAGTGGGCGGCGGAGGACTTCCTCGAACCGGTCGACGGCGCCTCCTGCTGACACCACAACTGAGCGGTTCCAGTGCCCCCAAGGGCACCTTGGTCGCATTCAACGCGACGAATCGTCCCCTCGCGGTCACACCGTTCGGGCGCATGCGTTGAGCACCGCCACGTGGAGCGTGTCCGGTTGGGTGGTCGTGTGTGAGACGGGTGAGTGCCGCGAACGTTCCCCTCGCAGCGCCCGCCGGTTTCCCTGCGCGGGATCGTCGGGGAGGCCGGATAACCTGGGGCGCGTGTTCACCGTCTCCACCGTCAACGTCAACGGCATCCGCGCGGCCGCGAAGAAGGGCTTCACCGAGTGGTTCGCCGGCACGCAGGCCGACGTCGTGGCCTGCCAGGAGGTGCGCGCCGACCTCGACGCCATCCCGAAGGCGCTCGTCGACCCAGAGGGGTGGCACGCCGCCCACGCCGTGTGCGAGGTGAAGGGCCGCAACGGCGCGTCGCTCTACAGCCGGTCCGAACCGGAGGCCTCGCGTATCGGATTCGGCGAGGCCGAGTTCGAGGCGAGCGGGCGGTACGTCGAGATGGAGCTGCCCGGCGTCGTCGTGGCGAGCCTGTACCTGCCGAGCGGCGAGGTCGGCACCCCGCGGCAGGACGAGAAGGAGCGCTTCCTCGACGCCTTCCTGCCGTACCTCGTCGAACTGCGCGAGAAGGCGGCCGCCGACGGACGCGAGGTCGTCGTGATGGGCGACTGGAACATCGCCCACGCCGAGATCGACCTGAAGAACTGGAAGGGCAACAGGAAGAACTCGGGTTTCCTTCCGGAGGAGCGCGAGTGGATGGGCCGCGTGTTCGGCGAGGCGGGGTACGTCGACGTGCAGCGCAGGCTCGACCCGGACGGCCCAGGCCCGTACACGTGGTGGTCCTACCGCGGCAAGGCGTTCGACAACGACTCGGGCTGGCGGATCGACTACGTGGCCGCGACGCCGGGCCTGGCCGAGACGTGCACCTCGGTGGTGGTCGAGCGGGCTCCGTCGTACGACCAGCGCTGGTCCGACCACGCCCCGGTCACGGCGACGTTCGATTGGTCGCCCACGGTCTGAGTGTCGCCGCCGCACGCTTCCGCGCTGCGGCGTCGGGTGATCGATCCCGTTGCGGTCCACGGCCGCGGCGGCTGGGGCCGGCGCGGTTGTCCGCCGGTCCCTCCCGTGGTCCTCGAGTTCCGGCCCGGCGCCGGCGCGAGGTGCCTCGACGAGTTCGACTTGACTTCCAGTTAGCTCGAGATTTGAGACTGGTCGCATGTTGAAGCCTGATGAGGGACCGATCCTCTTCCGTAACACCATGCGGATCTTCGACGGACACCTCGCCGAGTTCACCAGGGAGGTGCGTCGGGCGGTGGAGTTCGTCGAGGAGCACGGCCCGCAGCTCATGGTGGACGTGTTCATCGACGAGGAGCGGATGCTGGCCTACAGCTACCAGCTTTACCGCGACTCGGACGCCATCCGCGAGCACTGGCGACTGTCGGACCCCTACATTCGCGGCGTCATGGAGCACTGCGAGGTCGAGCGCTTCGATGTTCACGGCCACCCGGACGACGGCATCCGCGAAGGCATGCGCCCCATGGCCGAAGGCGGAACGCCGTTCACGATCACCCAGAGGGCGGTCGGCTTCGCCCGTTTCGCCTAGGTGTGTGGAAACGGGGCCCTGGTGTGGAGGTGCGGGGAGGTCTCCGGCAGCTGGACGGCCTACGCGCCGCGCCCACCGGGACTGTCTGCGCACACGCATGTGCTGCGCTCGGCGCCGCGTGTCCCGCGTTCGGGAGGTCGTGTTCTGCGGTTCGGCTCCGGTGGTGGGGCCCCGCAGCTAGAACGGTGGCCTGTCGTCGTTGTCGTGCGGCGTGCCGCTGGTGTCTCGTGCCGGTGGGGCTTCGTCGGCGTGGCGGCGCGTCTGGGTGTGACGTGTTGGGGCGGTGCGGGCCGGGGCATGGTGTGTCGGTGAAGTGCCACGTGCCGGGGTGGTGCGTGTCCGTGTGAGGACGGGGTGGCGGTGTGCGGTGTAGGTCGCCCCGTGTGGGGTGGTCACTCGGGTGGTGCCGTGAATGGTGTCGTAGTGGGCGCTCCAACGGGGATCGTGTTTGAGTCGGTGGTGGCGTCGGCAGCGTGGACCACCGTTGGCCACCGACGTGGCGCCGCCACCGCCGTCGGTGGTCCAGGCTTGTTCGTGGTCGTGGTCGCAATGCCGAGCGGGACGGTGGCACCAGGGCATGACGCATTCCCGGTCGCGCACCCGCACAAGCTCGCGGATCGTCGCG
>NZ_JAMTCN010000019.1 GCF_024171865.1 Prauserella aidingensis
TCACGGGTCGAGACCCGCAACACCGGCGTCAACTCCTCCGCCACACCCCGGTCATCACCCACCACCGCCGCAATCTCGGCCAACAGCGCCAACTCCTCGGCATCGAGCCGCGCCCGCCGAGCACGCAGCTCCCGCAGGCGCTCGACCTTGACTCCAACGGTCCTCGACGGTGCCGTCGACTGTGTCTCCAACGTCGCCCCCTCAAGTCGCCAATCCGCATAGTATCGAACGCATGGTCGAACTAGCCACCACACGATAGCGTGAACTTGCTCCGGAAGCGCATTGAAAATTCGAACAGGGGACCACCGTGGCGGCCCAGCCCAATGGCCGCCACGTACCATCGCGGCACGGTTCGACCCACACATCGGCGCGGGCGACGCGAAGCGGAAACCTGCCCGCCGCTTTGACACTGGAGCCACGGGTCGCTGTGGTGATGGTGCTCGGGTCGGGCGTCGGGGCATGATCAGGTAATGAGCGACGTCATCCTGATGTCCGACCCCCGGGTCGCGGCGATACCTGTCGACGAATGCGGCGAGCCGCTTGTCGACGTGGGAAGCAACGACGCGATTCTCGTGGACGACCGCAGGCGCGATCCGGCAGGCGAGTTCCGCATGGTTCGCCGCGGCGTACAGGAACGTATCCGCTACGCGGAACGCCTGCTGCCCGACGGAATACGCTTCCTGTTCGTCGAGGGCTACCGCCCGCCCTCGTTACAACGTCGCTACTTCGAGGACTACGCCGCGACTCTCGCCACAGCCCGGTCCGACCTGTCGGGCGATCAGCTCCGAGCCGCAGCCAGCCGTTACGTGTCGCCGCCGGAGATCGCTCCGCACAGCGCGGGCGCGGCGGTCGACCTCACCCTCGCCGATGCCGAAGGACACGAGTTGGACCTCGGCAGCCGCGTGAACGCCAACCCGGAGGAAAGCTCCGGAGCCTGCTACACGGCTGCCTCGAACATCGGCGACGGCTGCCGCGCCCGTCGCGAGGTGCTGGCGACAGCGCTGACCGACGCGGGAATGGTCAACTACGCGACCGAATGGTGGCACTGGTCGTACGGTGACCGCTACTGGGCTCTCATGACCGGAGCCCCGGCTGCCGTCTACGGCTCGGTCTGAGCTCGGGCGCCTGTCTCGTCCGCCAACCGCGGGGTCAGGACCAACAGGACGGTGGGGATGACGACGGCCGTGGCCAGGGCGATCATCAGGCCCGTGCCCTCCACCGGCGTGAGGTGGTGCAACAGCCGGGCGTGGATGACGAGGTGAGCCACCGCGAACACCAGGTAGCTGCCGAGCGCGATCCGGACCAGGAAGCGCGTGGTCACGACGACCGCCGCGACGAGCACCACCGACAGGGCCAGGCTCTGCGCGCCGTAGTCGAGCATCAGGTGCTCGTTGTAGTCCATCCGCATGCCGACCCACGGGATCGCGAAGAACGCCCGCGGGAACAGCAGTGCCCAGCAACCGATGACGAGCTGGGTGGCCAGCAGGAAGACCACCCCGCCGCGCAATACCGCCCTGACGTTCACGCTCACCGCCCCGATCCGGCCGTCTCGACCAGGAAGTCGTCGAAGGTCCGGCGCCCGGCGGCGCCCTCGGGGACGAGGTGCCGCCCGTCGCGGTAACCGCGCAACGTCGCGCCCGGCAAGGCGAGCGGCACCACCGGTCGTCGGCTGCCCGTGGCCCGCAGATAGGTCCGCGCGAGGTCGCCGATGGTGCGGATCTGCGGACCACCGAGGGCGGCCACCCGCCCCGCCGCGGGCCCGGCCACCAGCTCGGCCAGCCGTTCGGCCACGTCACGCACGTCGATCGGCTGAAAGTCGACGCCCGCGGGCACCGCGACGACCGGCAGCCACCGCTGCACCGCGAAGAACTTCGCGACCAGGTCGTGGAACTGCGTGGTGCGCAGGATCGTCCACGGCAGCCCGGAGCGTTCGACGAGCCGTTCGCACTCCTGCTTGGCGCGGTAGTAGGCGAGCGGTATCCGATCACTGCCCGCGATGGACACGTAGACGACGTGCGCACCGCCCGCGCGCCGGGCCGCGTCGAGCAGGTTCCGCGTGACAGGGACGTCGCCGCGCCCGTTGGTCCTCGTGCAGTGGACCACGACGTCCACGCCTGCGACTGCGGCGGCGGGCCCGGCGCCCGTCCGCAGGTCGCCCCGGACGCGCTCGCACCGCACGAGACCGTCCTGCGTCCGCCCACTCCGCGTCCGTCCACTCCGCCGGCCGTCCGCGGACGCGCGGCTCAACACCCGTACGTCGTGACTCTCGGCGAGGCTGTCCACAACGGCCCTGCCCAACGTGCCCGTACCGCCCGTGACCAGGATCGACATCCCCACGACTCCTCCCGCCTCGGATCCGGCCCGACACCGGCGTCGCGCGCTTCCGGCACTCCCCCTGTGGACGTCCCGACCACGCGAAACGTGACAGCCGAGCGGCCGGCGCCGCCCGACCTGCGGTGACGGCCGCCCGGTGCAGAAATCGCTGTCCCGGCGTATGCTTGTCGTTGAAAGTTCAACATCATGCGAAGGGGTGTCGTACACCCAGCGCACGGAGGAGGCGTCATGACCGACCGCATGCCGGTGCTGTACCTGAGCCACGGCGCGCCGCCGCTCGCCGACGACGCGACCTGGACCCGTCAGCTCGCCGACTGGTCGGCCGACCTGCCGACGCCGACATCGATCCTCGTCGTCTCCGCCCACTGGGAAGAGGCGCCCGCCACCATCGGCGCCACGACGACCCAGCCGCTCGTGTACGACTTCTGGGGCTTTCCCGACCGCTACTACGACGTCACCTATCCCGCACCCGGCGCTCCCGGCCTCGCCGCCGACGTACGGAAACTGCTCGGCGGCCACATCCAGGACGACCCCGCGCGCGGCCTCGACCACGGCGCCTACGTGCCGCTCGTCGAGATGTACCCGAGCGCCGACATCCCCGTCCTCCAGGTCTCGCTGCCGACCCTCGAACCGCACGCGCTCTACGACTTCGGCCGCCGCCTCGCACCGCTGCGCGACCGCGGAGTGCTGATCGTCGGCAGCGGCTTCTTCACCCACAACCTCATCGCGATGCGCCAGACCGACGGCTCCGCGGGCGCACCTCCCGCGTGGTCGGTCGAGTTCGACGACTGGGGCTCCGGCGCACTCGCCACCGGCGACGTCGACGCGCTCCTCGACTTCCAGCACAAGGCACCCGCCGCCGACATCGCCCACCCGAGGACCGAACACTTCGCGCCACTGTTCGTCTCCCTCGGCGCGGGCGACGGACTGCAGCCCGACACCGTCATCGACGGCTACTGGCACGGCCTCGCGAAACGCTCCGTGCAGCTCGGCTGAACCGCCCCCGACACAAGCGCGGGCCCCGGAAGCGACAGTGCTTCCGGGGCCCGCGAATCGTTCAGCCGACCTCACGGGGCCGGCAGCGGCGACGTTCGGCTCAGACGAACGCACCCAGGCCGTAGCCGTTGAGCGACACCTGCTCGGCGGCGCCCTTCACCATGTCGGCGTCGACCGGCAGCTCGCCCGCGGTGGGCAGCTCACCGGCGGTCGGCAGCTCGCCCGCGGCCGGCAGGGACGGCGTGGCGGGCACGTCCGCGGCACGCATGTCCGTGCCGTCCAGCGCGACACCGTCGAGGGCCACGCCCTCCAGCGCGCCCGCGAACTCACCCTGCGTCGGGTCGACCGGCAGCTGCGGCACGTCCGCGCCCGGCAGGGACGGCGTGGCCGGAACGTCGGCACGCTGGGCCGGCATCGCGGGCAGCTCCGGGGCGCCTACACCCGACGCCTCCGGCAGCAGACCGCTCACCGGCAGCTCGCCGGCACCGGGCAGGCCGCCCGCACCCGGCAGACCCGGCACCGCGGGCACCGCCGGGGCCGACGGCATGGCGGTCGGCATCGCCGAACGCTGCATCGGCGACGCGGATCCCAGCTCCGACGCCCGGTTGGCCAGCGCGTCGAAGTACGGCGTGTTCGGCAGGCCCGTCGCAGGCAGCTCCGAACCGCTGATCTCCTTACCGATGATCGGGTCGATCGGCGCGTCGGCGACCGTCAGGTCGGTGTCGTTGCTGGCCATGGTGGTCGCCTGGCCGAGCAGCGCGAGCGGCACGTCGTAGACCTGCGCGACCACACCGATCGGACGCTGCATGTCCACACCGGACAGTGCCTGCGGGTCACCGGCCGTGGTGGTGGTGCCGCTGGACTCTCCCACCGTCGTGTTGTCACCGATGGCGTTCGCGACACCGCCCACCGTGGCGGCGTTGCCGAACAGCTGCGCCACCGCGGTCAGCGGCACGTCGATGATCGAGCCGGAGATCGCGCCGCCCATGCCGGACGTCTCCTTGTCGCCACCAGAAGTGACGTCCACGAAGTTCGCGCCGGCACCGTTCGCGACGCCGGTAAGGCTGGCCGCGTTGCCGAAGGCCGACACGATCGGCATCGCGTCGGCGCTGACGATGTTGCCCGCGATCGAACCGCCGTCGCCGACGGTCTCCGAGTCGCCACCCGCCTCGGACACGACGTCGTTCACTCCGGTGCCCGACGCCGTGCCGATCCAGTTCGCGCCGTTGCCGAACACCGACGCCGCGCCACCGGCCGGAACCTCGACCAGATTGCCCGCGATGGTGCCCTGCTCGCCCGACGTCGTGGCGTCGCCACCCGCCATCGAGTCGGTCAGGTTGCCGCTGGTGCCGTGACCGTTGCCGATCCAGCTGCCGCCGATCCCGTGCACCTGCGCCGGCAGCGACACCGGAACGAAGCCGATGTTGCCCGCGACCGTGCCCTTGTCGCCCGCAGCAGTCGCGTCGCCGCCTGCCTCGGTGATCGTGTCGGTCTCGCCCTCGCCGATGCCGTTGCCGATCCAGCTGCCGCCCACACCGAAGACCTGCGCGGGCAGTGCCACCGGAGCCTGAACCAGGTTGGCGTTCGCGAAGCCGTAGTCGTCGATGGTGCTGCCGCCACCGCCGGCCGTGACCTCCTTGGTCTCCTCGCCGTCGCCGACACCCTGGCCGATCCAGCTGCCGCCGATGCCGAAGACCTCGACCGGCGTGGCCAGCGGCACCTGCACCAGGTTGCCCGAACCGGAGGACTCGTTGGCGAGCGTGCCGTTGTAGCCACCCGCGTCGACGAGCTTGTCGGACTCGGCGCTGCCCGAGGCGTTGCCGATCCACGAGCCGCCCACGCCGAACACCTCGGCGGCCGACGCGATCGCCGGCGACGCGGTGTTGGAGGACAGGACGGACTCGTCACCCGGGGTCAGCGTGTCGCCGCCTGCCGTGGCCTCGGTGCTGTTGACGTGGTCGTCGGCGTGCGCGTTGCCGATCCACGTGCCGCCGACACCGAAGACCTCCACCGGCAGTGCCACCGGGGCGTCGGCGATGTTGCCCGAGCCCGCTGCCTCGTTGCCGTTCGTGTTGGAGGCGCCGCCCGCGGTCATCGTCGCGTCGGACGCCGTGCCGGCGGGCTGGCGGTCGCCCGAAGCGCCCGTGGCGGCGTTGCCGATCCACGAACCCGCGACACCCGTGACCGACGCCAGCGACGCGACCTGCGGCTGGGCGATCGTGCCGGATGCGAAGCCGTTCTCGCCCTCCGTCTGGATGAAGCTCTCGATGTCGTGCATGCCCGGCGACGTGTCGTCACCGGCGGCGGCGTCGACCATCGACGAACCGTTGGCGTCGGCGTCACCGCCCCACGTGGCGGCGTTGTTGGCGACCCGAACCGGCAGCGCGACCGGCGCGCCCACCACGTTGCCCGCGATGGAGCCCCCCTCGCCGTTGGTGGCGAGGTAGCCGCCGCTCTCGGCGGAGCTGCTGGGATCGAAGTCGGTCTCCGAGTGGCCGAGGAACCACGCGATGGCGTTGCCCGACACCTGCACCGGGGTGGCGAACTGCGGCGAGACGATGTTGCCCGCGCCTGCGCCGTTGGTGCCGTCGGTGTCGACGTCGCCCGTGGTGGTGGCGTCCTGCGACGCGCTGCCCGTGGCCTTGCCGGAACCGAACAGGCTGCCCGCGTTACCGGAGATCTGCACCGGCAGTGCCCAGTCGAGCGCCACGACGTTGCCCGCAAGACCGCCGGAGGCGCCGTCGGTGCTGACGTCGGAGTTGTGCTCGTAGGACTGCTCGGCGTCCGAGTGCACCTCGGCGTCGCCGAGGATGCCCACCGCGTTGCCCGTGATCTGGATCGGCAGCGCGAGGTTGGCGTCGATCTTGTTGCCCATGAACGGGTCGTCGGTCGGCTCGAGCGACGGCGCCGACGTCTGCCGCGCGTCGGTGCGGCCCGCCTGCTCGGTGAGCTTGTCGGTGACCTGCTCGGCCTGCGGCACGGCCTCGGTGACCTTGTCGGTGACCCGGCCAGCGCCCGCGTCGGTGGCGCTGGTGACCGGCGATTCGGCGGTCGGGGCGGCCTTCTGGGTGTGCGGGCCCGTCTGGGTCAGGGCCTCGCTGCCGCGGTCGGCCGCGGACTCGACGCGGTCGGTGACGGGCGCCGCGGCCTCGCTCGCGCGCTCCGCGACGGGCTGGGCCTTCTCCTCGGCCTTGGAGAGGACCGCGTTGGCCTTGTCCGTGACCGGCTTGGTGCTGATCTCCTTGTCGACGCCCGGCAGGTTGGCCTGCCCCATCGGGGTGCCGACCGCGTTGTCCTCGATCTGAACGGGAACGCTGACGCCTGCGTCGAGCGGACCGGCGGGGGAGTCCGGGTCGACGTTCTCGTCAGCGGAAGCGATGCCGGTACCCAGCATCATCATGCCACCGGTGACCAGCGCGGTCTGCAAGCCACGCTTCGCCCAGGTCTGCATTATGTGGTGTTCTCCTTTTCCTAGGTTCCCTGTTGAGGGGGCATCAGTGCGCTCCGCCGGACGCGCGGGGACATGAGGCGGATGGCGAACACGCCGAACGGCGCGTCGCGGGAAATGCGGGGAAAGGAAAAGCCGGCGCGGAGAAATGCGAATTGCGGAAACGAAAACCGCAGGGGCGCGCCGGCTACCCCGCGGAAGTGATCAGTCGGGCGTCACACCGGGCTGTGAACCCGGCGACATCGACTTGTTCAGCGAGCCGGAGCGCGTCACGGCGCCCACGGCGGCCACGGCGAACGGGTCGGCCGTGGTGACGACCGCACCGGACGGTGCGTCTGCGTGCGCACCACCGGCGATCGTGGAGTGCGACGGCACGGAGGCCGGCACGTACTGCGGGGCGAACTCCGGCAGCGACGGCATCGTCGGTTCGCCGGAGTCCGGGCCGACGGCGGCACCGTCGGTGCCCGCGCCGTCGAAGCCGGTGTCGAGGACACCGGACGTCTCGGTGACGCCGTAGTCCGACGTGGACTTATCGGCGGGCTGCCGCCGGTCGCCGGCCTCACGGGCGTCGGCGTTGTGCGGCGGGGTCTCGGGGGCGTGCGCGTGCACGTCGGGGCCCATCGGCACGTCGTACGGCGACGGCAGGTCGTCGGCGTCGGGCGTCAATCCCGTCCACGGCAGGTCGAAACCGGACCAGGAGGGTGACCCGCCGGACCAGCCGTCGAAACTCGTCACGGCGCGCACCGTGTCGCCGACACGGTGGATCGCCTCACGCGTCGGCTCCGCAACGTGCCGCTGCCAGGCCTGTTCGACGCGCTTCCGGGTGTCGCCGGAGCCGCCGGCCACGACCGACGTGGCGTCGTGTTCGGTGACTCCGTGCTCGTCGGCCTGCTCGTCGGTCCCGTCCGGACGCTCGGCCTCGTTCGGGCACGTCTCCGAGTCGGCCGGGTCCCGGTCGGACGTGTGGAACCGGCCGAGGTCGAAGCGCGTGCCGTGTGCACGGTCGAACAGGCCGCGCACATCCGTCGGACCGTCGGCGGACTCACCGCACGTCTCGGCGCCCGAACCGTGCTCACCGTCCGTCGGCCACTCGGCGGCGGAACCGCCGGACGAGGTTGCACCGTCGGACGACGTCGACTCCTGCACCGTGCCGCCGTGCTGGTCTGCACCACCGGTCGACTGCGACCGACCGGCCTGCCGATCGCCGGCCTGCCAGGCGTCGGACTGCGGGATGTCGAGGTGGGACTCGTCGGATTCGGACGATTCGGCGTTCGAGAATTGCGACGCGGAGCCGGAAGCGACCGGGACGGACGCCGCGGGGTTGTCGGCGCCGACGTCGAGGGGGTTCTCCGTCGCGGAGGCGGACGTCGTGCCGACGGCCCACGCGATCGCGGTGGCGGCCGCCGCGCCTCCCGACACGGCGAGCGCGCGCGACAGCCACCGACGGACGCGCCGAGCGTCCGGTGTCGGGGTCGTCGCTGCCACGCACACTCCTCGTGAATGTCGAACTCGCGCACCTCGCCGTCGAGGACCGCGTAGCAAGTGCCTTGCCGTCTCCGTTCCGCGGACGCCCGATCTCGCGGGCACCGCAAAACGTGGAGAAGAATCGGAATGTGAATTCCGGCGGTTTTCCACCGCGTGCAGACGAGAGTGGCAAACCCACACCCCGAAAATCACGTCCCACGCGGCTTGATGGCACGAAGGTGTGAAAATCACGCGGCGTATCGAGGTGTGACTCGGCGAAGTGCCCACAGCCTGTAGATCGACTCACCGCACACGGCGACGCCGATCTCGATACGGTTACCCCGTGGACGACGAGACGGCCCGGACGACCGGGAGCAGCACCACCGACACCGCGCCGCTGGGCGGCTCCCTCGACGCCGACGTCGCACGTTCGGTACCGAAGGGGTTCCGGGTCACCGCCGCGCTGGCGTGGCGATTCCTCGTGATCGTGGCCGCGCTGTACGTCGTCGGAGAGGTCATCGGCTTCCTCCCCGTCGTCGTGATCCCGCTGTCGGTGGCGCTGCTGCTCGCCGCGCTACTGATCCCGGCTGTGCACCGGCTGACCCGGATCGGCCTGCCGCAACCGGTGGCCGCGGTGATCGTGTTGATCGGCGGACTCGGCGTCGTCGGCGGACTGCTGACGTTCGTCATCATCCAGTTCACCGACGGACTGCCCGCGCTGCAGCAACAGGTGTCGCAGAGCCTCGAGCAGATCGAGGACTGGCTCATCAACGGGCCACTGCACCTGCAGCAGACCCAGATCCAGGACGCCATCAACAACGGCATCCAGTTCATCCAGGAGAACCAGGCCGCGGTCACGTCGAGCGCACTGACCACGGCGGGCACGATCGGCACGTTCCTGACCGGCTTCCTGCTGACGCTCTTCATCCTGATCTTCTTCCTGACCAGCGGAAACCAGATCTGGACGTACCTGACCCGGGGCGTGCCCCGCAACGTGCGCGCGCGGGTCGACCTCGCGGGCAGGCGGGCGTTCACATCACTGATCAACTACGTGCGCGCGACCGCTGCCGTGGCCGTCGTGGACGCCGTGCTCATCGGCATCGGCCTGTGGATCATGGGCGTTCCCCTGGTGGTGCCGCTGTCCACGCTGATCTTCCTGGGCGCGTTCGTCCCGATCATCGGTGCCGTCGTCACCGGCGCCGTGGCCGTGCTCGTCGCACTCGTGACGAACGGCTTCCTCGCCTCCGTCATCGTGCTGGCGATCGTCGTCGGCGTCATGCAGGTGGAGGGCAACGTGCTGCAGCCGCTGATGCTCGGCCGGTCGGTGCAGCTCCATCCGCTGGCGGTCGTCCTGGCGATCACGGTCGGACTCACCGTGGCCGGCATCCCCGGCGCGCTGCTCGCCGTCCCACTGCTGGCGGTGCTGAACGCAGGCATCCAGTCCCTCGTCCACGACGAGGCCCCGGAGAGTGACGGTGATCCCGGCTCGGGAACCGGGAACGGCGACGCCGAGTCCGACCCCGGTGGTACGGACCAGGACGACCCGAACGCCGCCTCCCGCGGCGCGGATTCCGGCACTACGGTGACGACCGGCGAATCAGACAGATCCGAGGAGTAGCCAGGCGGCCCCGATGACGAGCGCGCCCAAACCGAACCTGCTCGACCCGATCACCCCGCTGTGGTGGGGAACGATCGTGTTGCGGTGGATGACTCTCGCGTTCGCTCTGGGTGCCGTCATCGTCCACTTCGACGAGTACCGCAACCTGGCCCTGGCATGGGCCGCGTGGGCGGCGATGCTCGTGTGGTCGGTCGTGACGACGGCGGCGTTCGTGCGCGTGCGCACCCGCTACGCGGGCCTCGTCGTGGCGGACGTGGTGGTGACGTGCGGCATCATGCTGCTCTCGCCGCTGGCGCTCTCGGACTACCAGTTCGCCATCACCGCACCGCTTCTGACGACCGTGTGGGCGTCGGTGGCGCCGCTGACGGCCGGCGCGCGCTTCGGCGCGATCGGCGGTGCGGTCGGCGGGCTGATCGTCGCCGTGTCCACCGGCGTGGCCCGCTGGAAGTTCGACCTCGACGTCGCCCGCGACGGGCTGCTGTTGTTCGCCAGCGGAACGATCATCGGCATGGCCGCGACGACCGCGCGACGGTCCCAGGCCGTCGTCTCCCGCGCGTTGCGCGCCGAGGCCGCCACCGCCGAACGTGAACGCCTCGCGCGCTCCATCCACGACAGCGTGCTCCAGGTGCTCGCGCGGGTGCGCAGGCGTGGCGCGGAGCTCGGTGGTGAGGCCGCGGAACTCGCCAAGCAGGCGGGGGAGCAGGAGATCGCGCTGCGGGCACTCGTGACGACGGAACCGCTGGCCTCCAGCGACGGCGACGCCGACCTGCGCGCCTCACTCGGCGTACTGGCGACCTCGCGCGTGCAGGTCTCGGGGCCGGCCTCCGAGGTACGGCTGCCCGCGGACACCGTCGACGAACTGCTGACCGCCGTGAAGGAAGCCCTGTCCAACGTGGACAAGCACGCGGGCGAGGGCGCGAAGGCGTGGGTGTTGCTCGAGGAGCTCTCCGACGAGATCGTGCTGACCGTCCGGGACGACGGCCCCGGCATCCCCGAGGGCCGGCTCGAAGCGGCCGCCGAGGAAGGACACATCGGCGTCGCCCAGTCCATCAGGGGCCGCCTCGCCGAACTGGGCGGAACGGCCCGGCTCGAAACCGCACCCGGTGCGGGAACGGAGTGGGAAATGCACCTGCCACGACCGGCCGACCGGAGGAGGGACACCCGATGACGGTGTCGGTGATGATCGTCGACGACCACCCGATGTGGCGGGACGGCGTCGCACGGGACCTGGGTGAACACGGCTTCGACGTGCGCGCCACGGCGGCTGATGTCGACTCGGCCGTGCGGGTGGCGACCACGGTCACCCCCGACGTCGTGCTGATGGACCTCAACCTCGGCGAACAGTCGGGGGTGGACGCGATCAGGTCGATCACCGGGCAGTTGGACGGCACGAGAGTGCTCGTGCTGTCGGCCAGCGGGGAGCACGCCGACGTGCTCGAGGCCGTCAAGGCAGGCGCGTCGGGGTACCTCGTCAAGTCCGCGTCCGTGACCGAGCTGGTCGACGCCGTGCGACGCACCGCCGACGGCGACCCGGTGTTCACGGCCGGTCTCGCCGGGATGGTGCTTGGCGAGTACCGGCGCATGGCCGAGACGCCGAGCGGCGGGGACCCGCCCCCGCAGTTGACCCAGCGTGAACAGGACGTGCTGCGGTTCGTGGCCAAGGGCCTGACCGCGCGGCAGATCGCCGACCGGCTCGTCATCTCGCACCGCACCGTGGAGAACCACGTGCAGTCGACGTTGCGGAAGCTTCAGCTGCACAACCGGGTCGAGCTCGCCCGGTACGCCATCGAGCACGGCCTCGACCAGGAGCAGGAGTGATGCTCCGGGAAGTCCGGGCTGTTCTCAGGGGTTTCCCGGATCCGCCGCGGCGGCCACGGTCGTACCGTTTCCGGTGTGACTGAGAACCCCAGCGACGGCACCGGCGACGCGACCGGCGGCGCGGTCGGCGACGGCACCGGCGGCGCGACCGATACCGCGCCCGGTGCGATCGAGCGCGAGCGCCAGCGGAATCTGCGGGTGTCCGACGCCGAACGCGAGCACGTCGTGGAGCTGCTCCAGCGCGCGATCGGGCACGGCATGCTGGACCTCGACGAATTCACCGAGCGCACCGACACGGCGCTCGGGGCGCGCACGCGGGGTGAGCTGAACGCGGTGCTGGTCGACCTGCCGGGGCTGCGGCACGAGGACGCGGTTCCCGCCGGGGCGGCCAGCCCGGGCGCCGACCGGGCGTTCGACACGTGGGCGGACCGGCCGGCAGCGGGCAGGCGCGTCGAGCTCAAGGGCGTCGGCAGCACGCTGGTCCGGCGCGGCCGTTGGCAGGTGCCGCCCGAGATCCTGGTCCGCAACAAGTACGGCGAGACGAAGCTCGACTTCTCGTCGGCGGAGTTCACGAGCGGTGCCGTGCACGTCGAGCTGGACACCAAGTGGGGCTCGGTGAACCTGATCGTGCCCGAGCAGGCGTCCGTCGATCTGAACGGTCTCGACGAGCTGAAGTGGTCCACCCTCACCGACAAGACCGATTCGAGCCGTGCCACGGGCACGCCGCGCATCGTGGTGACGGGCCGCGTCGTCGGCGGTTCGATGACGGTGCGCTACCCGCGCCGCAACTGGTTCGCCTGAGGCTGCCCGGTTCGCCTGCCCGGCCGCCTACTTCGTGGCGGTGCGGGCCGCCTGCGCGTTCGGGGCCGCCAATGCCTGCTGCGCGGCGCGTTCGCACTCGGCCAGCGTCACACCTGCCAGCCGGGCACCGACGGCGCGCACCGACGCGGCGTTCATCGACAGGCTCGTCACGCCGAGTCCGACCAGTACCCGGGCCAGTCCCGGGTCGGCGGCCGCCTCGCCGCACACGCCCGCGGGCTTGCCCGTCGCCTTGGCCGCGTCGCCCACCATGCCGATGAGCCGCAGCAACGCGGGTTGCCACGGGTCGTTGAGCGTCGCCACGGCACCGAGCTGCCGGTCGGCGGCGAACGTGTACTGAGCGAGGTCGTTGGTGCCGACGGACACGAAGTCGACCGCGTCCAGCACCTCACGGGCGCTCAGCGCGGCGGCGGGAACCTCGATCATCACGCCTGCCCGCGCGATGCCGGCCGCGCGAGCCCGCTCGGCGAACCAGGCGGCCTCGTCGGCGGTCGCGACCATCGGAGCCATGACCGCGACGTCGGCGCCCGAGTCGGCGGTCGCCCCGGCGATGGCCTCGAGCTGGCGGTCCAGCACACCCGGCCGGTCGAACGCCACGCGCACGCCACGGACACCGAGCGCCGGGTTGGGCTCCGCCTCGGGTGAGAGGAACGCCAGCGGCTTGTCGGCGCCCGCGTCGAGCGTGCGGACGATGACCGGTTTGCCGCGGAACGGCTCGAGGACCGCGGCGTACGCCGAGCGCTGCCCGTCGACGCCGGGTTCGTCGTCGGCGTCGAGGTAGCAGAACTCGGTACGGAACAGCCCGACGCCTTCCGCACCCGCGTCGGCCGCGGCGCGGGCGTCGGTGGGAGCTCCGACGTTGGCCAGCACCTTCACCGGGTGCCCGTCAGCCGTCTCGCCGGTGCCGTTCCAGTCGGCGGCACCGCCTGCGGTGGCGGTGACGACGGGTGCCGTGGGGTCGGCCGCCTCGACGCTACCCAGGTCGCCGTCGACCACGACGGCCTCGGCGTCGAACGTCAGTGCACCCCGCACCGCGACGATCGCCGGAATGCCGATCGAGCGCGCGAGGATCGCCGTGTGGCTGGTCGGGCCGCCCTCCTCGGTGACGAGCGCGAGCACCTTCGCGGGATCGAGGCCGGCCGTGTCGGCCGGGGCCAGGTCGCGGGCGACGAGCACGCTCGGCGTGGTCAGCTCCGGCACGCCGGGAGGGGCGATGCCGAGGATCTCGGCGATGATGCGGTCACGCACGTCGTGGACGTCGCGGACGCGTTCGGCCATGTAGCCGCCCGCGTTGGACAGCGCCTGGGCGAAATGTCCCGCCGCCTCGTAGACGGCGCGCGCCGCGGGGATGCGCTGTGCGGTGACGAGCTGTTCGGCCTGACTGACCAGCGACGGGTCGGCGGCCATCGCGGCGGTCGTGGTGAGGATCGCCGCCGCGTCGCCTGTCGCCGCTGCGGCCATCGTCTCGAGGCGGGCGGCGACCTTCTCCGCGGCGGGCCCGATCAGCGCGGACTCGGCGTACGGATCGTCCGGCCCCGGCGTGCTCGCCGGCTCCTCGATGGTGTCGGTGACCCGGACGACCGGGCCGCTCGCGCGGCCGGGGCTGACGCCCACACCGGACAACTTCGCCTCGGCCATGTGCCTGATCCTCCCAAGACTGATCGGAAACTCAGCTTAATTCGTCGAGCAGCGGATACGAGGGCTGGGCGCCGCGGCCGGTCACCGACACCGCGGCGACGTCGACGGCCCGGCGCGCCGCGTCGGACACTGTGGCACCCGACGCCAGCCACGTCACGAGCGCGCCGGTGAAGGCGTCGCCCGCACCGGTCGTGTCCACGGCGGTGACCTGCGGCGACGGCACCGTGACCTCGTCGACCCCGCCCGCGTCGCCACGGGCTCCGGGGGCACGGGTGAGCACGGTCGCGCCCTCCGGGCCGCGCGTGATCACGACCGCGTCCGGGCCGAGGTCGAGCAACCGCGCGTCGTCGGTGTCGTTGTCGGATCGCGCCGCGCCGTCGGCAGCGTCGTCGGCGCCGTTGTCCGGGCCGTCCGACGCGCCGGTTTCCAGCAACCAGGCCGCCTCGTGTTCGTTGACCACGAGCACGTCGAGGGCTCGCAACGTCTCGTCGGACAGCTTGGCCGTGGGCGAGAGGTTCAGCACCGTGCGGACGCCCGCGCGCGAGGCCTCGACGATGGCGTGCTCGACGACGTCGAGGGGCACCTCGAGCGAGGCGACGAGCACCGGGGCGCCGGCCGGATCGGCGACGTCGGCGGGGGCGAGCGCGTGGTTCGCGCCGGGGGAGACGAGGATCGAGTTCTCGCCGTCCGGGGTCACCGTGATGTAGGCGGCCCCGGTCGGCCGGTCGACGATCCGCACGCGGTCGGTGCCGACGCCGGAACCGCGCAGTGAGTCGAGCAGCAGCCTGCCGTGTGCGTCGTCGCCGACGGCACCGATCAGCGCGACGTCGGCCCCGAGTCGCGCTGCGGCGACGGCCGTGTTCGCGCCCTTGCCGCCGGGGAGGATCTGCGTGTCGCCACCGAGGACGGTCTCCCCACCTGCGGGACGGCGAGTCGTGGCGACGACCAGGTCGGCGTTCGCGGAGCCGACGACGAGAACAGCTTCGGTCACCCCTACACCTTGCCATGCACCCCGACGCGGCATTTGCAGATGCAGATATGCAGGATCAGATGTGAAAGTTTTTGTAACTGTGGCGGCGATCAGTGCGACAATCAGGCGAGCCGCCCAGCACAGGCGTTCCCACTTTCGGGTGACACAGGGACGTCGGCGTCATGGTTCGAGCCCGCGAGGGCTCTCTCAGTCATGCCGCGCTCGCGCGGTGTGTTGTCCGGCGGGGCCGTTCGCAGCGCCACCGGACGTCGGGTCGCCGGCATCGGTCACGTAGCCCCCCGAGTGATCGGTGCCGGCGGCGCCCCGGCGGCCCACTTCCACCGTCCGATACGCGCCGAGCGGCCGAGCTGCACGCGGCCGCCCCTGCGCACATAGACTTTGCGGATGGACAGGCCGTCGAGCCGGGTGCCACCGTCGGAACCCGCACCACCGTCGAACCCGGTGCCCCACCGTGGCGGACGGGACCAGGCGGGCAGGCGCAGGGCCAGGGAACGCGCCGCCACCGACCGCGACATCCGGCGAACCGCGCGGGCGCTCCTCGTCGAACAGGGCCCCGAGGCGGTGACGCTGCGCGCGATCGCCCGTGACCTCGGCATCACCGCGCCTGCGCTGTACCGCTACTACGCGTCCCGCGACGACCTGCTCGAACACCTCCGCGCGGATGTCGTCACCGACCTCGGCGAGGCGCTGGCCGACGAGATCGCGGGGCACGACGCCGACGGGCCGCGCCGCCTGTTCGCGATCTGCCGGGGGTTCCGGCACTGGGCGCTGACACACGTCAACGAGTTCACGCTCGTCTTCGCCTCGGGCGTGACCGCGACGACGAGCAGCAGCGCCAAGTTGCAACAGCTCACCGAGCCGTTCGGCAGGCTTTTCCTGCTGGCCGCCGGGGACGTGCTGCTCTCCGACGAGGCGGCGCTGCCCAGCGACGACGTGGTGCCCGCGGAACTGCGCGACGACCTCGCCGGCTACCGGGACGCGCTGCTCGCCGTGCTCGCCGAGGCCGGCATCGACGTGCCGCAGGCGCGGCTGACGGTGGGCACGACGTACCTGATGATGCAGTTCTGGGCACGCCTGTACGGCCACGTCACACTCGAGGTGTTCGGCAACTATCCGATCCCGCTGGCCAAACCCGAAGCGCTGTTCGACGCCCTGCTCGGTGATCTCGCCAGGGAGATCGGCCTCGACGTCCCCGCCGCCTGACCCGCCCTCAGACGACGACGTTGACGAGCTTGCCCGGCACGACGATGACCTTCTTCGGCTCGCCGCCGTCCAGCGCCGCGACGATCTTCTCGTCGGCGAGCGCGGCCTCCTGCACGGCATCCTTGCCCGCGTCGGACGCCACCGTCATCCGCGAACGCACCTTGCCGTTCACCTGGATCGGGTACTCGACCGTCTCGTCGACCAGGTACTTCTCGTCCGGGACGGGGAACGGGCCGTGCACCAGCGTGTCCGGGTGTCCCAGCCGGTGCCACAGCTCCTCGGCGATGTGCGGGCACATCGGCGCCAGCATCAGCACCATGGGCTCGGCCAGCGCGCGCGGCGTCGCCTCGGCGGAGCCGTACGTCTTCGTGACGTGGTTGTTCAGCTCGATCAGCTTCGCGCCGGCCGTGTTGAACCGCAGCTCCGCGTAGTCCTCACGCACGCTCGCGATGGTCTTGTGCAGCAGCTTCAGGTCCGACTCGGACAGCTCGTCATCGGACACGCGCAGCTCACCGGTGGTCTCGTCCACGATCAGCCGCCACAACCGCTGCAGGAAGCGGTGCGCACCGACGACGTCCTTGGTCGCCCACGGCTTCGAATCCGCCAGCGGACCCATGGACATCTCGTAGAACCGGAAGGTGTCGGCGCCGAAGGTGTCGGCCATCTCGTCGGGAGCGACCGAGTTCTTCAGGCTCTTGCCCATCTTCCCGTACTCCTGGGTGACCTCTTCACCGTTGTAGAAGTACTTCCCGTCGGCTTCGGTCACCTCCTCGGCGGGCACGTACACGCCGCGGGAGTCGGTGTAGGCGTAGGCCTGGATGTAGCCCTGGTTGAACAGCTTCCGGTACGGCTCGGCCGACGACAGGAAACCCAGGTCGTGCAGCACCTTGTGCCAGAACCGCGAGTACAGCAGGTGCAGCACCGCGTGTTCGACACCGCCGACGTACAGGTCCAGGCCGCCCGGGTCTTTCACGCCGTGCTCGGCGGCTCGCGGGCCCATCCAGTACTGCTCGTTCTCCGGGTCGACGAACTGTTCCTCGTTCGTCGGGTCGATGTAGCGCAGCTGGTACCAGCACGAACCGGCCCACTGCGGCATCACGTTCGTGTCGCGCCGGTACGTCTTCGGCCCGTCGCCCAGGTCCAGCGTCACCTCAACCCAGTCGGTCGCCTTCGCCAGCGGCGGCTCCGGCTCGGACTCGGCGTCGTCCGGGTCGAACGTCTTCGGCGAGTACTCGTCGACGTCCGGCAGCACGACCGGCAGCTGGTCCTCGGGCAGCGGGATCGGCGTGCCGTCCTCGTCGTACACGATGGGGAACGGCTCACCCCAGTACCGCTGCCGCGCGAACAGCCAGTCGCGCAGCTTGTACTGCACGGTGCCCTCGCCGTGGCCCTTCTCCTCCAGCCAGCCGATGATGGCCTTCTTGGCGTCGTCGACGCCCAGGCCGTTCAGGCTGATGTCCTCGTTGGTGGAGTTGATGGCCGTGCCGTCACCGGTGTAGGCCTCGTCGGCCGGGTGACCGTCGGGCGCCTCGATCGTCTGCAGGACGGGCAGGTCGAACTTCGTCGCGAACTCGAAGTCGCGCTCGTCGTGCGCGGGCACCGCCATGACGGCACCCGTGCCGTAACCCATCAGCACGTAGTCGGCGATGAACACCGGGATGGGGTCACCGTTGGCCGGGTTCGTCGCGAACGAGCCGGTGAAGACACCGGTCTTCTCCCGCGTCTCCTGCCGGTCCAGGTCGGACTTGCGCGCGGTCTCCTTGCGGTACGCCTCGACGGCCTCGGCCGGCGTCGCGGCTCCGCCCGTCCACGCGTCCTTCGCGCCCTCCGGCCAGGCGTCGGCCGTCAGCTTGTCGACCAGCGGATGCTCCGGCGCCAGGACCATGTACGTCGAGCCGAACAGCGTGTCCGGGCGGGTGGTGAACACCTCGATCGTCTCGTCGCCCACGGGGAAGCGGACGTTCGCACCGCGCGACCGGCCGATCCAGTTGCGCTGCATCGACTTGACCTTCTCGGGCCAGTCCAGCAGCTCCAGGTCGTCGACCAGGCGGTCGGCGTACGCGGTGATACGCATCATCCACTGCCGCAGCGGCTTGCGGAAGACGGGGAAGTTGCCGCGCTCGGTCAGTCCCTCTGCGGTGACCTCCTCGTTCGCGACGACCGTGCCCAGACCCGGCGCCCAGTTGACGGGCGCCTCGGAGATGTACACCAGGCGGTACTCGTCGATGACCTTCCGCTGCTCGGCGGCCGACAGGTCCGACCAGGCCCTGCCGTCGGGAGTCTCGCGCTCACCGGCGGCGAACTGCTTCTCCAGCTCCGCGATGGGGCGCGCCTTGTTCTCGCGGTCGTCGTAGTACGAGTTGAAGATCTGCAGGAAGATCCACTGCGTCCACTTGTAGAACTCGATGTCCGTGGTGGCGATGCGGCGACGCTCGTCGTGACCGAAGCCCAGCCTGCGGATCTGGTCCAGGTAGCGCTCGATGTTGTGCTCGGTGGTCGTGCGCGGGTGCGTGCCGGTCTGCACCGCGTACTGCTCCGCGGGCAGGCCGAAGGCGTCGAAGCCCATCGTGTGCAGCACGTTCCGGCCGATCATGCGGTTGTACCGGGCGAACACGTCGGTACCGATGAAGCCCAACGGGTGGCCGACGTGCAATCCCGAGCCCGAGGGGTACGGGAACATGTCCTGCACGAACAACTTGTCGGACGGCATGGGCGCGGACTCGGCCGAGAGCGGTCCCGCCGGGTTGGGCGCGTGGTAGGTGCCGTGGTCGGACCAGTAGTCCTGCCAGCGCCGCTCGATCTGCCCGGCCAGCGCCGCGTTGTACCGCTGCGCCGGGGTCGTGTCGCTGCCGTCTGTCATCTCGCCGGAACCCTTCCGCACTCGTGGCCTGCCACCTGAGGCATGTGGTTGAACGCCCTGAAAAGCAATCGACCCCTCAGCCTGGAGGCATGAGGGGTTCGCCGCGCCGACCGCTGGTCGCGGGTCAGCGCGGCCGGCCAAGGAGCAGGCTCGCCGAATTCACGTCTCCATGGTAACTCCCGGCGTCACCCGGTTTACGTAGGCGTGCTGGTCCGGGGCGCGCGCCGGGCCCGTGGTGACGCCGTGTGCCGCAGGCGTGACGCCACGCGCCGGCGTTCGGTGGAGCGTTTCCCCGGGGCATGACGCTGCGCACAGCCGGTTCGGGTGTCGACAAGGAGACCGGCGCGGCTGCGTATTCTCGGGTTCGTGATCGTCGTGATCGTCGCCTCGTTGATTCCCGCAGTCCTCGGCCTCCTCGTCGGCTGGGGCGGTGTCCTCGGCCTGCGCGAGAAGCTGCCTCGTGACCGCGGGGCGGGCGTGCGCACGCGGGCAACGCTGCGCAGCGACGAGGCGTTCCGCGTGGCGAACCGGGTCGCCGGGCTGCCGACCGTCGTGGCGGGCGCCGTCGGTGTGCTGGCGGGCGTGGCCGGGTTCGTGATGCCGACCGTCTGGGGGACGGTGATCGCCGCCGTGATCGGCCTCGTCGGCATGTTCGCGCTGGTCGCGGGCGGTGGTGCGCTCGGGAATCGGGCGGCGCAGGCCGTCCCCGAACCGGCGCCCGAGCCCACCGGCTGCGGTGGCTGCGCGTGCGGCGGAGGCGGCTGCGGCGCCCTTGCAGCCGCGCAACCCGACGAGGCGTAGAAGGCCGTTTCGATGCCCCCAAGGGCACCTTGGTCGCGTTGAGTGCCACCAAGGTGCCCTTGGGGGCTTTCAGTACTGCAACGTCACGGGCGTTCGAAGGTTCGCAGCGGGCGGTCGGCGAACGTCACCACGCACAGGCCCACCACGCAGAGCAGACCGCCCGACACCGCCGCGATCGGCGCCGACGTCATTCCCGCGACACCGCCCGCACGGAAATTGCCCACGTCGGGTCCCGCCGCGCCGAGGACGAACTCCACACTGCTCACCCGGCCACGATGCGAATCCGGCGTCGCCAGTTGCGTCGTCGCTCCGCGGGACACCACGGCGACGACGTCGCACGCACCCGCGACCGCCAGACAACCAAGCGCGGCCCACAACGGCTCCGCCAGTCCGAACCCCACCAGCGCCACGCCCCAGCCCAGCGAGCCGGCGAGCTGCACCGCCCCGAGCCGCCGCGCCCGCGTGAACACGCCCGACCCCAGTCCGGCGAGCAGCCCGCCCACGGCGATCGCCGACAGGAACCAGCCGATCAGCCGCGGGTCGCCGTCGAACCGTTCCGCCGCGATCGCCGGGAACAGCGCCACCGGCATGGCCAGCACCGTCGCCAGTACATCCGTCAGGAACGATCCGCCGAGCACCGGGTCGCTGACGACGAATCGCAGGCCCGCACCGATGGACCGCAGGCCGGGACGCTCACCTCCCTCGGGGCGAATCGCGGGCAGCCCGCCGATCCCGAAGGCGGCGACCAGCAGGAACGCGGCGTCGAGCGCGTACGCACCGGCGGGTCCCCACGCCGCCGTGGCCACCCCGCCGAGCGCAGGCCCCACGAGCAGCGCCACCTGAAAGCTCAGACTCGACAGCGCCAGCCCTGCGCTGAGCTGCCCGGACGGCAGAAGCTTGACGGCGAGAGTCCGCCGGGCGGGTGCCCCGAGGCCGGCCAGCGCGCCCTGCAGCCCCACCAGCACCAGGATCAACGCGAACGACCGCAGCTCCGCAAACGCTTGCGCAGCCAGGAGTGCCGCTGCTGCCGTCTGGCCGATCGTGGTGAGGAGCACGAGCCGTCGCCGGTCGACGGCGTCCGCCAGCGAGCCACCGACGAGCCCGCACACCACCATGCCGACGGCCTGCGCCAACCCGACCGCGCCGACCGCGAACGAGCTGCCGGTCAGCGCCCACGCCTGCGCGAGCACCGCCACGACGGCGACCTGCTGCCCCAACGTCGACGCCGATGTGCTGATCCACAGCCTGCGGAACTCCGCATTGGTCCGCAGCGGCCGCACGTCGACCAGCGCACCGAGCAGGCTCACGGCGCGTCCGGCAACCTGCCCGCGATGCGATCCCGGAAGGAACGGCGTTCGAGCGCGGCGGCCATGTCCTCGACGACCCGCGTGAAGGAGTACGGCAGTTCGGCGTCGAGCTCGGCGACCGCCTCCTCGGTGGCGCGCCACTCGGCCTCGAGGAACGGCACCAGCTCACGGCCGGCGTCGGTGAGTTCGACGACGCGGGTGCGGGCGTCGTCACCGGGGCGCGTGGTGACGAGGCCGTCGCCGCGGAGCGAGGCGACCGTCTGACTCATCGCCGAATGCGTGACCTCGGTCGATTCGGCGAGCCTGCGGATGGTCATCGGCCCGCGTCTGCCGAGGCGGATCAGCGGCATGGTGTGCCGCGGCCGGACATCGACGCCACGTTCGGCGTAGAGCCGCGCGATCTCGGCGTCCATGGCGTCCTGGAGCCGTCGGAGCGGACGCCAGAATCCGACGTCGGTCGGATCGCCGTGGTCAGGGCTTTCGTCGGTCACCGTGCAACTGTAACAGCACTTACATAAGCGCTGTTACAGACACGGCCGAGTCACGTCTCCGCGACGGTGCGCACCCGCAGAAACTCGTCGAGCGCGAAGACCTTCGCCACGAGACGTTGGCCACGCGGCAGCAGCTCCTCGACCTCGTCGTACGACACGACGACGGGATCGGTGACCTCGTGCCGCTCGCCGTCGAACTCCACCGTGGCTCCGCCCGCGGCGAGAATGTTGCGGGCCCAGTCGACCCGCGCGGTGTACGGCAGCCCGATGAGGAAGCCGCCGGCGATGGGAAGCGGCGTCACCGGCGTGGCGTACTCGCGGCCGCTCGTGCGCCCGCGGTGATGCACCACACCGTTTCCCTGGCCCGCTGTTCCGGCGGTCGGCAGGACGGCAGGTGTCATGACGTGTTTGCTGAACTGCCGCACCCTGTCCTGCAGGATCGGCGATTTGCGGCGCATTCCGACAACGAACGCACCGAACGCGGCGGCGAGGACTGCGAGAACGAGAAGCAACAGACGGCGCATCCCCCGACCGTAGGAGGTTTCTCCCCGCAGCGCAGCGCATCGAAGGCCCTTGCCGCGAGCAGCACCGGTCCCCGGCGATCAGGCCGCGTCGATCGGGCCGCGTCGATCGGACCCCGGCGCCCGGGCCGCGTCGTCGATCGGGCCGTGCCCGGCCAGGCCCGTCGTCGCGATGAGACGGTCAGGTCCGGTTCGCGCGCGCCATGGCGCGGTCGTGGGCGTCACGCAGCAGGTCCGCGACGAGCGCGCCGGTGCGCTCACCCGGGCTCACGACGGCCACCAGACCCGCGCGTGCGTACACAGGGTGCGGCAACACCGTGTCGGCCGCGGCGAGGTCGACGCCTGCGAAGTCCACAGTCGAGGCGTCCTGCCCGACCAACGTGGCGAACCGCTCGCGCGTGACGTGGATGTTGATCCGCCATCGGCCGTCGGCGTCGAGTCGCGACTCCTCGTCGCCGGGGTAGTTCTTCGTGACGATCGTGGCGTAGGGCTGGATGCGCTGCGGAACCCGTCCGTCGGGTGCGTAGTAGACGAAGTGGTCGCCCCACGCGACCTCCGGGTACTCGCCACCCGCCTCCGGGGAGAGCACGAGCGAACCGGGAAAGGTGCGGACGCGGCCGAGAATGTCGTCGATGGTCATGCCTCAAGTCTGTTATTGAAGTGCTTATGGAGGGTTCCACGCCCGGCGACCGCCCGCTGACCACGGCGGCACTCGCCGGAGCCTCGGGCTACAGCCCACAGCAGGTTCGCGACCTCGAACGACTCGGCGTCATCCCACCCGCGGCCCGCGCCCCGAACAACTACCGCCGCTTCGACAACCGGCACGTCGTCGCGCTGCGCGCCTACCGCGGACTCGCCACCGCGATCGGCCCCGTGGTGGCGCGCCGCACCCTGCGCGAGCTGCGCAGCCTGCCGCTCGACGAGGCCGCCGCCGTCGTCAGCGCACTCCACGTCGACCTCGCCCGGCTGCGCACCCAGGCGCTCGACGCCGTCGCCGCACTCCGCGCGATCAGCACCGAGTCCGATCCGGCGGAGACGGCCGCCGACGCGATGTCCATCGGCCGGCTGGCGGAGGCACTCGGGCTGCGCACGTCGACGTTGCGGTTCTGGGAGCGCGAGGGACTGGTCCTGCCGGAGCGGGTGACGTCGTACGGCGCACGGCGGTATCCGCAACACGCCATCCGCGAGGCACGCATCACCGTCGCGTTGCGCGCCGCGGGGTACGGCATCCCCGCGGTGCGGCGCACGCTCGACACCGTTCGCGCGCTCGGCCACGTCGACGGCCCCGTCGAGGCGCTGCAGGGCAGGCTCGCCGACATCGCCCGGCGCACGGTCGCCCTCGTCGCGGCCGGTGCCGACGTCGCGGCGCTGATCGGCGAGCTCGAACAGGGAGGACAGGCAGGCGGGCAGGTCCCCCGAAACGGCAACACGATCCCCTGAAACCGCAACACGGTCTCCGGAAACCGCAACACGCGCGGAGGCGGGTGTTCAGTTGAGTTGGAGGTCGCCCGGGTGGGTGGCGAGCAGGGCGGTCGGCAGTCCCTGCCTGCGGAGGACGTGTGCCCACAGGTCGCGGTGGGGCGTGGCCAGGACGTCCCCCGGCAGCGCGGGCACGATCAGCCAGTCGCCGCGGTTGATCTCCGCGGCGAGCTGTCCCGCGTCCCAGCCCGCATAGCCGGCGAACACGCGCATGCCGCGCACCTTGGCGACGAGCTCGTCGGGATCGGCGTCGAGGTCGACGAGCGCCACGGGGCCGCGGACGGCGATGAGGCCCTCGAGTTCGGAGGCGTCCTCGCCCGTACGCAATGCGGCCAGGCACAGTGCCGTCTTTTTCTCAACCGGGCCGCCGACGAACACCGACTCCGGCTCGACGACGTGCGAGCCCCAACCGGGCAGGACCTCGCCGACCGGCACCTCGCTCGGCCGGTTCAGTACGACCCCGAGCGTTCCCTCGTCACGATGATCGATGACGAACACCACCGTCCGCCGGAAGTTCTCGTCGAACATCGTGGGGGCGGCGACCAGCAGTGTTCCCGGTTCCACCTCGGAGTCCGCTTGCACGCCCGCCATGATCCCACCCACGTGGGTGGACGAAGGGAACGGAGGGGATGTTTGCGGTATCGCCAACGTCCCTCTGGACCTCACGTGCAACTTGCTGTAAGTGAGCGGATCCCACCTCGCCGTCACCGGTAACCCGTTAAGGTGAGGCGGGCCGGGCCGGGGGCCGACCGTTCGGGACGACGCTGGGGGCGTGTCCCGCGCCGGGTGCGACCTGGTCGAACGCGGCCGGGACGCCGGAGGTTCCCGCGCCGCGACACCGGCGGGCGAGCTCGGCGAATGTGGTTACAGTAAAGCCCGCGCGAACCGCGGACGGGGTCCGAGCGAAGGCCGAGGCGAGGGGGAGAGGACGCGTGCGACACCGAGTCGAAGTGGCGGAGCGCCCGGATGCGTTGTACGCGCTGTGGAACGGTCGCATGTTCCGCGCGCAGCGTTCGACGGCGGATTCCAGCGTGCTGTTGACGCCGTTGCCCGGCGAGGACGCACCCGAGGAGTTCGACACCGAGGCCCACGGCACCCGCGGCAAGGTCGTGCCCGCCGAGGAGGCGCCCGCGACGTTCGCGCTGCACACCTACTGTCTCCACGACGACGAGCCGTACCTGGTCGAACCGTCGTCCGACGACGGTGAACTCGTCCTGCGGTGGACCGGCACCGACGAGCAGCGCGCCCGCGACCTCGGGCTCACCGACCTCACCACGCGCGTGAAAGACCCGGACACGATCACCGCGCTGTGGCAGGAGCGGCACGACTTCGCCGCCGCCCACGCCCCACGGAGCGAACCGGGCACGGGCGACGTGCAGGCGCTGCTCAAGGCGATCGGGCGCACGCTGCTGGGCTTCCTCCCGTCCGGCTGGCAGCGAGTGGCCGCACAGTTCCGCCAGGTGGGCGACTACTCGGAACTCGAGGTGAAGGCCGACGCCGGTGAGGACACGGCGGTCTCGCTGTCCGCCCCGCCGCAGCTGGGTCAGCTGCTGTCGCAGCTGCGGTCGGCGATGTACACCCCCGAGGACGGCACCTGGTTCCAAGGCACCTACGCGCTCGACCTTGAGCGCAACTTCGACTTCGACTTCGACACGGCGAACGAACCGCAGTGGCAACTGCCGCCCGCGGGCAGGCGCACGGCGCGCACCTACGACGCCGAACTGGAGTACTTCCCGCGCAAGGAGCCGCCGCCGTGGCTGGCGCGCAAGGCGGGCAGGCCGCTCGACGTCGAGTTCCGGCACGCGCGGGTCCTCGACGGCGGTGGCGGCGAGGGCGAGCAGCCGATCGTCAACCGGCCACCGCTCCCGCAGGAGGAGATCCCGCGCGTGCTCGGATACCTGTTCCGCGCCCCGGTGGTGCTGGCCAGACAGGGCGGGCTGCGCGACGTGTTCGCTCCGCAGCCGACCCACGACGTGCCCGACGCGTTCCACACGGACGGCACCTGGGTCTGGCCCGCCGCAGTGCCGCACTACCTGCGCAAGTACGGCGTCCCGCCGGAACCGGAACTGCTCGACGCGATCCGGGCGCAGCAGTACACCGTGCCGTACGCGAGCCGCTCGGTACGCGCCACGGCCGAGGCCGACCTGCTGGGCAAGCCCCGCCCGCTCCGCGCTCCGGAGGACGTCGCCGCGCCGAGCACGCTGACGAAGGTGCAGCGCGGTGAGGAGCCGCGGCGGCTGCGCGCGTCCGGGGTGCTGTCGGCGCTGCGGCTGCGGTTGGCCGAGTACGGCATCGGCGAGTCGGCGTACCGGATCGGGGAGACCGCCGACGACGCGTGGTGCCTGCACCGCACGGGCGACGGCTGGGAGGTCGCGCGGTACGCGGACGGGGAGCCGGTCGAACCGCGCCACTTCGCACGGGTGCACGAGGCCGCGGAGGCGTTGCTGGGGTCGTTGCTGCTGTTGCCGGGACGCATGGCAGGCGGCACGTCGGCCGAACAGGAACACCCGACGGACTGGCCGGTGCAGCCGCTGCGCGGTGAACCACCCTTGCCGTTCTTCCGCAACAAGCGCATGGTCACCCTGCCCGTGGGGACGCGCCTGCGACGGTTCGGAAACGAACAGGGCAACCTGCTGCACCCCGACCGGACGCCGTTTCCGGAGACGTCGCTGCCGATCGAACGTGAGGGCGACCTGCGGACGTTCGTCGTCAAGCGCCCGCTGCACGTGCTGACGGGCGTGACGGCGCCGTGGGGGCCGCTGCCCGGCGGGGCGGTCGCCTACCTGACGCCGCGTCCGGTCGGCGCCCACGTCGAATCCGGTGCCCTGGAGCGCGCGTAACCGTCACGAACGGCCCGTTCGCCGACAGCCCGTACGCGTGATTTCGTGCCGCCACGGCGCCCCACGAGCAGCATGGGGTGGACGGGTGGCGGGGTTGACGCGGCAGCCGGTCGCGGCTAGCCCGCCGGGTCGATTCCCTGCTCGGCGGCCCAGTGGCGGAGCTCGGCGACGGCCTCGTCGTGGTCGAGCGGGCCACGGTCGAGGCGAACCTCCTTGAGGTGCTTCCACGCCTGGCCGACGATCGGCCCCGGCTCCACCCCGAGGATGCGGATGATCTCGTTGCCGTCGAGGTCGGGGCGGACCCGCTTGAGGTCCTCCTCCTCGGCGATCCGCGCGATACGGGCCTCGAGGTCGTCGTAGGTGCGCTGCAACTGGGCGGCCTTGCGCCGGTTCCGCGTCGTGCAGTCGGCGCGCACCAGCTTGTGGAGGCGCGTCAGCAGGTGGTCCGCGTCGTTGACGTAGCGACGCACGGCCGAATCGGTCCACTCGCCGTTGCCGTAGCCGTGGAACCGCAGGTGCAGGTACACGAGCTGCGACACGTCCTGCACGATCTCCTTGGAGTACCGCAACGCACGCAAACGTTTGCGGGCCATCTTGGCACCGACGACCTCGTGGTGGTGGAAGCTCACCCCGCCGCCGGGTTCGAACCTCCGCGTGTCCGGCTTGCCGACGTCGTGCAGCAACGCCGCCAACCGCAGCACCAGATCCGGTTCGGACGTCGGTTCGTGCGAGCTCTCCAGGTCGATCGCCTGCTCGAGCACCGTCAGCGAATGCTGGTAGACGTCCTTGTGCTGGTGGTGCTCGTCCATCGCCAGGCGCATGCCGGGCACCTCGGGCAGCACGACGTCGGCGAGCCCGGTGTCGACCATCAGCTCGAGGCCCCGCCGCGGCGCCGTGCCGAGCAGCAGCTTCGACAGCTCGGCCTGCACCCGCTCGGCCGTGATCCGTTCCAGCTCGCCGGCCATGTCGTGCATCGCGGCGACGACCCGGTCGGCGGGCGTGAAGTCCAGTTGCGCCACGAACCGGGCCGCGCGCAGCATCCGCAGCGGGTCGTCGGCGAACGACTCCTCCGGCGTGGCGGGCGTGTCCAGCATGCCGGAGGCGAGCGCCGCCATGCCGCCGTGCGGGTCGACGAACGTCTTCGTCGACAGCTCGATCGCCATCGCGTTGGCGGTGAAGTCCCGGCGCACCAGGTCACCCTCGATCGTGTCGCCGAACGACACCTCGGGGTTGCGGCTCACCCGGTCGTAGACGTCCGCGCGGAAGGTGGTGATCTCCAGCTGCACGCCGCCCTTGGCCGCGCCGACCGTGCCGAACTCGATGCCCGTGTCCCACACGGCCTCGGCCCAGCCGGACACCAGTTGCTGGATCGCCTCCGGGCGCGCGTCGGTGGTGAAGTCGAGGTCGGACGACAGCCTGCCCAGCAGGGCGTCGCGGACGCTCCCCCCGACCAGGTACAGCCGGTGGCCCGCGTCGGCGAACCGCGCGGCCAGCTCGTCGGCGACGGGGGAGACCCGCAGCAACTCGGCGACCGCGTTGCGCTGAGCCTCCTTCATCGCCCGGAGCTGGGATTCGGTGGTGTTCACGGCGGCCTGGTTCACGCCTGCGCGACCTCCGCGACGTCGGCGCCCCACGCGGGCACGCGCGGGATCGGGTTCAACACGGACACAGCAAGCCAGCCTACCGGCGGCGGCATGTGATCTAGCATCGCAGCATGCCTGGATCGGCCGGTCGCTCCGGTGATGCCACACCACGGCGCCGGCCGCGGCGCCGTCGCGGGCGGCGCATGACGACTGTCGACGAGACCTCCGCCGGTGGTCTCGTGGTCGATCGCGCCCGCACGCACGCCGCGCTCATCGGCAGGCTGAACCGGCACGGCAGGCTGCTGTGGTCCCTGCCGAAGGGGCACATCGAGGACGGTGAGACCGTCGAGGACACGGCCGTGCGCGAGGTTCGGGAGGAAACCGGCATCCTGGCACGTGTGGTCCGTCCGCTGGGCTCGATCGACTACTGGTTCGTGGCCGAGCGCAGGCGGATTCACAAGACGGTGCATCATTTCCTCCTCGAGGCACACGGCGGCGAGCTGTCCGACGACGACGTGGAGGTCACCGAAGTGGCCTGGGTCCCGCTCGACGAACTGGATTCACGGCTCGCCTACACCGATGAGCGCAAGCTCGTGCGCAAGGCACGCGAGTTGTTCGGCTAGCGGACACGCGCACGGGCAGGCACGACCAGGCACGGAGGCGGCGAGCAGTGAAGAGGTTCAGCGCGTTCGCGCTGGCGTTGGCCTTCCTCCTCACCCAGGGGCTGCCCGTTCCACCGGCCACCGCGGCCGCCACGACGTCGGCGGTCGCCGCCGATCGGGCCGCTCACCTGCGGCCCGGCCTGGGCGGGCCGCAGCCCGCCCAGCGGCTCAGCGGCCCCGACCTGCTCAGCCTCGACATCGGCAGTTTCTCGCCGCGCGTGCTCACGGCGGGCGAGGCCGACCGCACGCGCGTACAGGTCACCGGAACGGTCACCAACACCGGAGACCGCGACATCTCCGAGGTGGTGGCGCGCCTGCAGGTCGGCCAGGCGGTGCCGACGACGAACGCGTTCCAGCGGGCCGTCACCGAGCCGCCGCCCGCCGACGCGGGCACGACCGCCTGGGTCACGCTCGCCGACACGCTCTCGCCCGGCGAGTCGGCCCCGGTGCGCTTCGACGTCCCCGCGGCCGACCTGCCGCTGGGCACTCCCGGCGTCTACCCCCTGCTGGTCAACGTCAACGGCACGCCCGAGTACGGCGGGCCCGCACGGCTGGCGTCGATGAACCTGCTGCTGCCGGTGATCGACCCGCCGAGCGAGGCCGCACCCGCGCAAACCACGCTGCTGTGGCCCCTCACGGCGGCCCGGCCGCGCGTGGTGTCACAGCCCCACGACGGTTCGATCGTCCTCGCCGACGACGGCCTGGCCACGGCACTCGCCCCCGGCGGCAGGCTCGACGCCCTGGTCGAGTCCGCACTGGCCAAGCAGGAGAATGCGGCGCTGTTCGGGTCGATGTGCTTCGCGATCGACCCGGAACTGCTGGGCACCGTCGAGGCCATGGCCGACGGATATCGGGTCCGCACCACCGACGGCCACGTCGAGGGCCAGGGATCGCAGGACGCACGCAACTGGCTCGACAAGCTCCGGTCACTCGTCGCCTCGCACTGCGTCGTCCAGCTGCCCTACGCCGACGCCGACCTGGAGACGCTCACCGAGGTCGATTCGGAGACCGACCTGATGCGGATGGCCGTCAGCGGCGGGGCGTCGATTCTGCGCCGGACCGGGGTGCAGCCTCGGCCCGGCGTCGTGTGGCCCGCGGGGGCGCTCGACCAGGACGCCATGTCGGCGGCCGCCGAGGCCGGCGCGCGGACGTTCCTGGTCCCGCCGACCGCGTCGGCGGGAGCCGACACCATCGGCCGCGTCTCGACCGCGGGTCAGGCGCGGACACTCACGTACGATCCGCTCGTGTCGGCTGCGCTGACCGGGCGCAAGGCCCGCGGGAACCGGCTGACCGCCGTGAACGACACCGAGGTCGCCACCCAGAACGGCATCGCGGCGCTGGCGCTGCGCGGTGGGCTCGGCGAACAGACCGGCGGACCCGTGGTGATCGCGCCCCCACGGCGGATCGACGCGACGACCGGCGAGCTGACCGCGTTCCTCGACGCCTACGCGCAGCTGCAGGGCGCGAACATGCTCACGCCGACACCGCTCGACGAGGTGCTGTCGGCCCCACCGCAGGACGCCGTGCCGGCACGGGAGCCCGGTGACGGCTCCGCCTCGGCCGCACTCGACGCCGAGCTCCTCGATTCGCTGTCGAGGACCGAGTCGACGACCGCCGACCTCAGCCGCGCGATGCGCGTCGATCCCACCCGGCAGGTGCCGCCCGCCGAGCTGCTGCAGCCGCTGCACAACGCCGTCATCCGCGCGACGTCCGCGGCCTGGGCGACCCGGCCCGCCTCGGCGACCGCGGCCGCCCGAAGCGCCGAGGACCAGCTCACCGACCTGACGGGACACGTCACGGTCGCGACGCTCGCCCAGCCGGTGCTGCGCGGGTCCGAGTCCGCCCCGCTGCCCGTGAGCGTCACCAACGACCTGCCGGTGCAGATCCGCGTACGCCTGCAACTCGAGAACATCGCGGGGCTGCGGCCTGCGCACATCCCGGTGCAGACGCTGTCGGCCGACAGCACGTTCAGCCCGCAGGTCCCCGCCGAGACGCTCCGGTCGGGGCGGTTCAAGATCACGGTGTCGCTCAGCACGCCCGGCGGCACCACGCTCGGCGAGCCGGCCGAGCTGGAACTCAGCTCCACGGAACTTTCGACCGTGACCCTCGTCATCACGATCGTCGCCGGCGTGGCGCTGGTGCTGCTGTCCGGCAGGCGGATCGTCCGCCGGATCAGGCACCGCGACGAGGGCGACGCGTCGTCCTGACTCGTACCGGCCGGGCGAAGCCGACGCATCCGAAGTCGTTCCCGACCTGAGTTTTACCGGCGAGCGCATTACCCTGAACCGAGCTTGACGCCGAGTTGATGGGGCACGCGTTGGACAGACAGCCGGGCCGGCCACCCGAACCCGGGGGCAGGCCGGGAGGACCGGCGAGGCCAGGGGGGCCTGCGACATCCGAGGGGGATGACGCAATGCAGTGGCCGGGTGACTCCGCGTGGCCGGACGAGGCCGCACGGCCGGACGACCCCGGCCGGTCGGACGACTCGGGCGATCTCGACCGGCAGGGCCGCCGCGAACGTCCGAACGGCGCCCCGCGCGAACCACGGCGGCCGCAGGCGGACCCGGCGCGTCCCGCGCCACCGTCCCGTCCCGCACCGCCGCCGGGGCCGGCGCCACAGCCACCAGCCGGACCCGACGATCCGCAACGGAACGGTCGCCGTGCCCCCGAGGCCGGCGACCGGCGTATGCCGCCACCCGACGGCGAACGTCGTCCCCGGCACGGCGCTCCGCCACCCCCGCAGGGTGCACAGCCACCGGCGGGGCCGCCGCCGGGTCCGCCCCCGGGCAGGCCGCCCGCCGACCCGGGCCAGGAGCCACCACGGCGTCGGCGACCCGCCGACCCGCCGGGTCACGGCGCTCCACCCGCGGGCCCGCCCGGCCCCCCGCCGTCACCCGGCCCACAGGCGCCCGGACCCGGTCCGCAACCGCCGGGACCTCACACGCAGGGGAGGCAGGCGCCTCCTCCTCCGGACCGCACCCGCCGTGACCGGCCGGTACCGCCTCCTCCGGAGAGCCGGCCGCCCCAGGAGCGCCCGGCGCCCGAGCCGCCCGCCGACCGGCCGCCCCACGCGTCCCCGGGGACACCGGCCGGTGGATGGCCGCCACCAGACGAACAGCTCCCGCCCGACCCGCGCGGGAAACCACCACGCCGGGGCAGGCCTCCCGAGGCCGCGCGGCGCGGTCCGGTGCGCCCGTGGCAAGGCGGACCGCCCCCCGACGGTCAGGCCGACGCGGGCGTTCCCGGCGAGCCCGCGCGCCCACCGCACGACGCGCCGTCGCACGAGCCCACCCGGCCCGTGGCACCCGTGGACCGGCCGGCCCCGCGCGGACCACAGGGGCGCCCGACACCCCCGCCACCACCGCGCGAGCCCGACGCGACGGTCTACATCCCGCCGCGCTCGGCGCGCTGGCCGGGGATAGATCCGGACGTGCAGGGCCCGTACGACGAGCTCGCGACGCAGATGATGCCGCGGATCCTCGACGGTCCCCGGCACACCGACATCGGCGAACGAATCCCGCCCGTCGGCGTCGACGAGCGCGCCGAACCGGAGGCCGAGCCGAAACCCGCGGCGAAGAAGCAGTCGCTGGCCAAGGCCACGGGCCGCATGGCGATCGCGACCATGACCAGCCGCATCACGGGGTTCCTGTGGAAGGTGCTGCTGGCGTGGGTGGCCACGCTCGGCGTGCTGTACGACTCGTTCACGGTCGCCAACACGATGCCGCTGATCATCAACGAGCTGCTGCTCGGCGGTGTGCTGACCAGCGTCGTCGTGCCGTTGCTCGTGCGGTCGCAGGACGACCCGGACGGCGGCGAGTCGTACACCCAGCGGCTGATCACGATGGCGATCACGATCCTCGGCATCGGCACGATCGTCTCGACCGCCGCCGCGCCGTGGCTGACGTCGCTGCTGATGGACGACTCGGGCGCGGCGAACCCCCAGCTGGCGACGTGGTTCGCGTACCTGCTGCTGCCGGGCCTGCTGTTCTACGGCCTGTTCGCGGTGCTGTCGGCGGTGCTCAACGCCAAGCAGATCTTCGGCCCCGCCCAGTGGGCCCCGGTGATCAACAACATGGTCATCATCGTCACGATCATCGCGTTCGCGCTGGTCCCCGGCGATCCGACGATCGTGCCGACGAGCATGAGCGACCCGCAGGTGCTCGTGCTGGGCCTCGGCGTGCTGTCGGCCATGACCGCACAGGCTCTGTTCCTCGTGCCCGCCCTGCGCGCCTCGGGGTTCCGGTTCAAGTGGAACTTCGGCCTCGACGAGCGGCTGAAGGAGTTCGGCGGGCTCGCGGCGTGGATCCTCGGGTACGTCGTCGTCAGCCAGATCGGCATGGTCATCAACACCCGCGTGCTCACCGCGGGCGCGGCGGGCGGCGCGTCGATCTACTCGAACGCGTGGCTCCTGTTCCAGCTGCCGTACGGCGTCATCGGCGTGTCATTGCTGACCGCGCTGATGCCGAAGATGAGCAGGGCCGCGGCCGACGGCGACCACCGCAGGCTGGTCGGCGACCTGTCCTACGGCTCCCGGCTGACGACGCTGATGCTGCTGCCGGTCTCCGCGGTCATGGCCGTGGCGGGCACGTCGATCGGTGTCGCCCTGTTCGCACTGGGCAAGGGCTCGGTCGAGGACGCGCAACGCCTGGGGCAAGCGCTTGCGGTCTCGGCGTTCGGGCTACTGCCGTACGCGCTCGTCATGCTGCAGATGCGCGTGTTCTACGCGATGAAGGACTCGCGCACGCCGACGCTGATCATGGTCGTGATGACGGCGGTGAAGATCCCGCTGCTGTACCTCGCGCAGGCGCTGCTGTCGCCCACCCACGTCGTGCTCGGCGTGATGATGGTCAACTCGCTGGTGTTCGTCGTCGGCGCCGTGCTCGGGCAGGTCTGGCTGTGGGTGAAGCTGGGCAACCTGCGCAGCAAGCGGGTCGTCGGTGTCATCCTGTTCACCGTCGTGGCGAGCGTGCTCGGTGCGGCCGCCGCTGCCGCCGCGGGAATGCTGGTCCCGGACTTCTTCGGGGCGATCGGCGGCGCCTGGGTGACCCTGATCCTGCAGGGCATCGTCGGATTGGGTGTCTCGTTCGGAGTGCTGATGGCACTCAAGGTGGACGAGCTCACGCCGGTGACCAGGAGGGTCACCCGGTTGCTCAAACGCGGCTAGAGGCGGAAGACACCGCCCTTGCACTGCGTGTTCACGTACCCTCTCCTAGAGACAGCAGGGAGCGACAACCGAACCTAGGGGGTCAGGCCGGATGGGCACGAGAGCGCAGCGTGGTGCGCTGGCGCCCGGCGGAGTCGTCGGTGACGGCCGCTACCGCCTGCTCGCGCAGTTCGGCATCGACGAACGCGCGGGCGCGCATCTGTGGCGGGCACGCGACGGGCAGCTCCGCCGCGACGTCGCACTGACCATGCTCGTCGGCGACCCGGCCGACCCCGAGGCCGCCCTGCTCGGCAGGCGCACGCTGGAACGCGCCGCGCACGCCGCGACGTTCGAGCACCCCGGCGTGGCCCGCGTACTCGACGTCCTGTCCCTCGGCAGCGGCATCTCCTCGTCCGAGGGACTGCTGGGCATCGTCGTGGCCGAGTGGACGAAGGGCACCGACCTGATCGACCTCGTCGCCGAGCGCCCCGTCGAACCGGGCGCGGCGGCGCGCATGGTGCGTGCCCTGGCCGAGTCGGTCGACCAGGCGCACCAGTCCGGCCTCGTACTCGGTATCGACCACCCGCAGCGGCTCCGGCTCACCCCGGACGGCAGGCTGCGGCTGGCCTTCCCCGGCCCGCTGCCCGACGCCACCCTCCGCGACGACGTCAAGGCGCTCGGCTCGGTGCTGTACCTGCTGCTCACCGGCCGCTGGGCACTGCCGGGGGGTCCGCCCGCGCTGCCGCCCGCGCCGAAGTCGCCGACCGGCAGGATCGTGCCCGCCAAGTCGCTCCAGCCCCGCGTGCCGCAGGAACTGTCGGCGCTGTCGGTGCGCACCATCGAGGACGGCGACCACGGCGGCATCCGCACCAGTGCGGCGATCCTGCGGGCACTCGACCAGGCGGCGGAAGCCGCCGAGCGCGCCAAGCAACCCGCCGAACCGGCCGAGCCCGACGGCAGCGTGTGGACGACGAAGAAGCCGTCGAAGGACAAGGCCCGCAGGCGCAAGCTCGCCCTCGGCGTCACCGCGCTCGTGTGCGCAGCCGTCGCCGTGCTCGCCTGGCTCGGCATGATGGCCATCAACTTCTTCCAGGACGACGGCGACACCTCGGGCCCGCCCGTGAACCTCGCCGACCCGACCGCCGAACAGCAGGCCGGGCAGAACGGTGGCCAGAACGGCGGGAACGACGGCAACGGCGGAAACGACGGCAGGCAGGGGCGAACCGGGCAGCCGGTGTCACCGTCGGAGATCACCGTCTACAACCCCGAGGGCGAGGGCGACAGCCCCGAGGACGCGCCGAAGGCCACCGACGGCGATCCCGCCACCGTGTGGCGCACCGACCTGTACAAGCAGCAGCTGCCCGCCCTGAAGCGCGGTGTCGGACTGCTCGCGACGTTCGACCAGCCCATCGACCTGTCGAAGGTGCGGGTCGTGGCCGACAGTCCGGGCACCGAGGTCCAGATCCGCACGGCCGATTCGCCGGACGCCGCCCTCGACGACACGCAGGTCGTCGGCCAGGGCAAGCTCGACGACGTGAACACAATGATCTCGCTCGACCGGCCTGTCGAGAGCACGTACGTGGTCGTGTGGGTCAAGACGCTTTCCGGTCAGGAACCCGAGTTCACCTCGGAGTTCGGCGAGGTGAAGTTCCTGCCGTCGGCGTGACGACCGAGCACCGGCCGTCGCCGAGCCCGCGGCGGCGACCCGCGCATTCCGGACGCAGGCGATCTCACCCGGACGATCCGAGCAGGGCGTGCTCACGCTCCGGCGCTCCTTAGTAATCTCTTCCGGGTGACAGCGCCCACCGCCGAGCCGACGGATGCGGATCTGATCAAGGCGCACGCCGCCGGCGATCCGCATGCGTTCAACGAGCTCGTACGCAGACACCGAGACCGCATGTGGGCCGTCGCCTTGCGCACGGTCCGCGACCCCGAGGAGGCCGCCGACGCCCTGCAGGACGCGTTCATCTCGGCTTTTCGCGCGGCATCGAACTTCCGCGCGGAGTCGCAGGTCACGACGTGGCTGCACCGGATCGTCGTGAACGCCTGCCTCGACCGGATCCGCAGGCGGCAGGCCAAGCCGACCGTGCCGCTCCCCGAGGAGGGTCACCAGGAACCGGCCGTCCCGCGCGACTCGATGGCCGAGCGCGAGACGTCCCTGGTGATCAAAGAGGCGCTCGACCAGCTGCCGGAGGACCAGCGCGCCCCGATCGTGCTCGTCGACGTCGAGGGGTACTCGGTGTCCGAGACCGCGGAGATGCTCGGCATCGCTGACGGGACGGTTAAGAGCAGGTGTGCGCGAGGTCGCTCCAAACTGGCGAAACTTCTCGGTCATCTGCGGAACCCGACCGAGGAAGGCGGCGTCCCAACTTACGAAAGCAAACACGGGGAGGGACGACGATGACGGACGAGTTCAGGGGGAATGGCGGGGCCGCCGACGGTTCCGCGTTGTCTGTCGACGTGCTCGCCGACCTGCACGCCGGTGCGCTGAGCGAGAGCGAGGCGGCCGAGCTGTGGCCTCGCGTCGACGCCGACCCGGAGGCGCGAGCCGTCATCGAGGCGCTGGAGGCGGCCCAGGCGGACCTGGGTTCCCTGCGGGACGAGCCGGTCGAGCCGATGCCCGCCGACGTGGCGGCGCGGATCGACGCGGCGATCGCCGACGAACAGCGCACCCGTGAGCAGCAGGCCGCAGGTACCAACGTCGTCAGCCTCGACCGGGCTCGCAGCAGGCGGAAGAAGCAGGGCATAGCGGCCGGCTTCGTCGCGGTGGCGGCGGCCGTGGTGGCCGCGGTCGCGATCGTCGTGCCGAACCTCGGCGGAGGCGACGAGACGCCGGGCGTCGCGCAGCCGGCACCGTCGGAGCAGTCGGAGCAGGCGGGCGACGGCGACGCGGGTGCACCGTCGGACGGCTCCGGACCGCTGGCGCTGTCGAAGGACAACGGCGAGCTGGCCTCGGCGGCGATGAACAGCATCGCGGGGGTGCGTGACTACGGCCCTCTCGAGACCAAGAGCCGCCTCGACGCCTGTGTCCAGGCGGCGGGCGCCGACCCGAGCAAGGACCCGGCCGGGGTGCGGCCGGTCACGATCGACGGGCAGGAAGCCGTCCTGGCGCTCTACACGACGGGCAAGACCGCCCAGTTCCGCATGGTCGCGGTGAGCCCGGACTGCACGTCGGCGCCGGTGCTCGACCGGGTCGTCGGCGCGGGCGGCTGAGCAGGGGCGGCCGAACGAGGCCCGACACGAATCCGGTGGAAGGCCGGCGGCGATCCGACACGGACGCCGCCGGCCTTTCGCTGCGGTGTCCACATCTCGGGAGCGGAGCTGACGAAAGGCCCGTCACATCCGGGCGTGGCCCGCGGCGGGAACAGACGCCCCTACGATGCTGTTGGACCCGGTGTCAGGCGTTATCGAAGCGGAGGAAACCCAGTGGCTGCAGAGGACGTACGGAACCTGATCATCGTCGGGTCGGGTCCCGCGGGGTACACCGCGGCCGTGTACGCGGCGCGCGCACAGCTCGAGCCGCTGGTGTTCGAGGGATCCCAGTTCGGCGGTGCCCTCATGACGACGACCGAGGTGGAGAACTACCCCGGCTTCCGGTCCGGCATCCAGGGCCCGGACCTGATGGAGGAGATGCGCGAGCAGGCCAAGACGTTCGGCGCGGACCTGCGCGCCGAGGACGTCGAGCAGCTCGAGCTGACCGGCGACGTCAAGTACGTCACCGCGAACGGCAAGCGCTACGCCGCCCGCGCGGTCGTCCTCGCGACCGGTGCCGCGCCGCGGTACCTCGGCGTGCCCGGTGAGCAGGAACTGCTCGGCCGCGGCGTGTCGTCGTGCGCGACCTGCGACGGCTTCTTCTTCCGCGAGCACGACATCGCCGTGGTCGGCGGCGGTGACTCGGCGATGGAGGAGGCGACGTTCCTGACGAAGTTCGCCAAGACCGTCACGATCGTCCACCGCCGCGAGGAGTTCCGCGCCTCGAAGATCATGCTCGAGCGTGCCCAGCAGAACCCCAAGATCCGCTGGGAGCTGAACTCGCAGGTCACCGAGGTGCTCGGCGACGGCACCGTGAGCGGCCTGAAGGTCGAGGACACGGTGACGGGCGAGGAGTCCACGCTGGATGTGACGGGCTTCTTCGTCGCGATCGGCCACGACCCGCGCAACGAACTGTTCCGCGACCAGATCGAGGTCGACGAGTCGGGCTACGTGCTCACCCAGGGCCGCAGCTCGTACACGAACGTCGACGGCGTCTTCGCCGCCGGTGACCTGGTGGACCAGACCTACCAGCAGGCCGTCACGGCGGCGGGCAGCGGCTGCACCGCGGCGATCGATGCCGAGCGCTGGCTCGCCGAACACGCCCACGTGGCCGAGGCCGCGGAGACGTCCGAGATGGTCGGCGGCGGCTACGCGACCGCCGGCGCCGCCGACTGACCGAATTTCCGGTTTTCCGCCCGCGACGACCGGGCCCGTACGAGGAAAGAAAGAGGCACCATGACCGACACAGTCAAGGTCACCGACTCCAGCTTCAGCGACGACGTGCTCGCCAACGACAAGCCCGTGCTCGTCGACTTCTGGGCCACCTGGTGCGGCCCGTGCAAGATGGTCGCCCCGGTGCTGGAGGAGATCGCGGCCGAGCACAAGGACAAGATCCAGATCGCCAAGCTGGACATCGACGAGAACCCGAACACCGCCCGTGACTACCAGGTCATGTCGATCCCGACGCTGATCCTGTTCCAGGACGGCAAGCCGGTGAAGCAAATCACGGGAGCCAAGCCGAAGGCGGCCCTGCTGGACGACCTGTCGGACGTCCTCTGACACAGGCGCCCGCGAGCGCATCCGCAGGCGAAAGCCCGGGACCGGACCATCCGTGTCCCGGGCTTTCGCATTGTCGGCCGCGATCTGCGTCACGCAGCCGCCGTCGAGCCGTCCCGTAGGTGAAGCGGCCGTCGAGGCGGGCCTGGCGCGCCCGTCACGTGGACGCAAGGCACAATGGTCAGGCGCAGGGCCCCGCGCCCTGTATTGGTTTGCACAGCATCAAAACACCGGATCGGGTGACGATTCGCCCGCTGGTCCGATGCCCAAGGTAGAGCGAGGAGTGCATGCGGGTACTCCGCCGCGGCGACAGCGGACCGGACGTCGCCGACATCAGGTCCATGCTGGTCAGCCTGGACCTGCTTCCAGGCACCAACGGCGCGCACGGTGTCAACGGCGCAGGTGGCAACGGTCACCCCCACGGCGCACCGGACGACTCGGACGCCGTCTTCGACGATCGGACGGAACACGCCGTCCGCGCGTTCCAGCAGCGCCGGGGTCTGATCACCGACGGCGTGGTCGGCCCCGCGACCTATCGCGCGCTGCGCGGCTCCTGCTACCACTTGGGCAGCCGCCCACTGGCCTTCCTCATCTCGTCGCCGGTACACGGCGACGACGTCTTCTCGCTGCAGGAACGCCTCACCGAGCTCGGTTACAACGCGGGCAGGCCGGACGGCCACTTCGGCGCGCAGACCGAGCGCGGGCTGAAGAACTTCCAGCGCGACTACGGCCTGACCATCGACGGCATCTGCGGCCCGTCCACCGTCCGCGCTCTCCGGCAGCTCTCGCCGCGCGCCCGTGGCGGCCGCCCGGTGTTCCTGCGTGAGCAGGAGCAGGTGCGTCAGGCGGGCCCGCGGCTGCGCGGCAAGCGCATCGTCATCGACCCCGGTCATGGCGGGGACGATCCGGGCGTCGACGTCGGCGGGGTCGCCGAACGGGACATCGCCTGGGACCTGGCCCGTCGCCTCGAGGGTCGGATGAAGGCCACCGGCATGGAGGCGCTGATCTCCCGCGGGCCCGCGCAGAGCCCGTCGGAGACCGAGCGGGCGCAGTTCGCCAACGAAGCGGGCGCCGACCTGTTCCTGTCCCTGCACAGCGACGGCAACTCGTCGCCACAGGCCCAGGGGGTCGCGAGCTTCCATTTCGGCACGGGCAACGGCACCACGTCGACCGTGGGTGAACTGCTCGCCGGCTACATCCAGCGCGAACTGGCCGCCCGCACCGGCCTGCTCGACTGCCGCACGCACCCCAAGACGTGGGACATCTTCACCCGCACGCGCTGCCCCGCGGTGCGTGTCGAGATCGGCTACCTGACGAACAGTCAGGACCGGATGAGGCTGTCCGATCCGGCGTTCCGCGACGTGGTCGCCGAGGGCCTGCTCATCTCCGTCAAGCGGCTCTACCTGCTCGGTGAGGGCGACCAGCCCACCGGCACGTTCACGTTCGCCGACGTCCTCGCCCACGAACTCGCCAAGGCCGAGTAGTAGTCGCGCCGCTCCGGCGCGGAGTGACACGTGTTCACCGGCGCCCCGCCGGGCCTTGGCGAGTGGCCACGCATCGTGTCGGAACATCGACGCAGCGCAGCCGACGGTGGAGCGGATGTGCACAAGCCACCGCAAATCTGTGGATAACCGTGTGAGTTGTACACAGAACTGTGGATAACTTCGGGCTGTGGACGGTTCCGTGCACCGGCTGCCGATCACACCGACACGGCCGGCCGCGCCACCGATACGAGAGCTCGGGGACCGGGCCTGCGGCCGTTCAGGCGCGTGAGCTGGACGACGTCGCCGTGGTCATCGTGACCTCACCGAGCAGCTTCTCCAGCGCCGCTTCGACGTCTTCCTTCCACGTGATCGACGACCGCAGTTCCAGCCGCAACCGGGGCCAGCGGGGATGCGGCCGCACGGTCTTGAACCCCACGCTCTGCAGGAACGCCGCAGGCACCACACACGAATGGCCGTCGTCGTCTCCACCGGCGGACGCGGCACCACCGGCGTCCGCGGCCGCTTCGGCACCCGCGGACGCACCGGTGTCGCTCTCGGCCTCCGGCTCCTCGGGACCGGCGTCGCCGAACGCCTCGATGGCCTTCACGCCCCGCCGGGTGAGGTCCTGGGCGACGGCCTGCACCAACATCCGGCCCAGTCCACCGCCACGGAACTCCGGCAGGATGTGGAACGCCGTCAACAGCACCGCGTCCGGGCTGGGAGGGGACGTCGGGAACGCGTCGGATCGGGGGACCGCACTCGGCGGCGCGTACAGCACGAATCCGACGGGCAGCTTCCCGCTGTAGACGATCCGTCCGCAGGAACCCCACTCGAGCAGCACGCCGGAGACCCAGGCCTCCTTCTCGACCTCGGTCTCGCCGAACTCCTCGGCCTGCTGCTTCAGATGCGGGGCGAGCTCCCAGTACACGCAACGCCGGCACTGGCGCGGCAGCTGTTCGAGGTTGTCCAGCGTGACGCCCACGATGCGACGTGACACCAGACCTCCCGGGCTGACGCGGCCGCGCGGCCGCGTGAAACCGCAGCCACCGGCACCGGCGGACGCCGCCCGCACGCCGGACGCGCGCAGGGCGAGTAACACCGGCAAGCATATGCCGATGTGACGAGCACGCCAACGGCGGGAGGTGCCCTACCACCTGTGGTTACACTCGAACAACTACCCGTAGGTGAAGCACGCAGGTAGAGCCCAGCCGCCGAACGCTTTCCCACGAAAAGCAGACGGAAGTATGCCATGAGCGAACCCCAGGTCCCGGATTCGCAGAGCGCGGAGCCGAATCTCCCCGAGACCAAGCCCGGCGCCGAGCCGGGGAGCCGTACGAACCTCGACCCCCACGTCGAGCGCTACGCCGCCCGCACCGCGGGCATGACGGCATCCGAGATCCGAGCGCTGTTCGCCGTGGCGAGCCGCCCCGAGGTCGTCTCACTGGCGGGCGGTATGCCGAACCTCGCCGCGCTGCCGCTCGAGTCGCTGTCGCAGCAGATGAGCGAGCTCATCGCGCAGGACGGGCTCACGGCCCTCCAGTACGGCTCGGCGCACGGCGTCCCGGCGCTGCGTGAGCAGATCTGCGAAGTCATGGCCATGGAGGGCATCACCGGCCACCCGGACGACGTCGTCGTGACGGTCGGCTCGCAGATGGCGCTGGACATGGTCACGCGGCTGTTCTGCGACCCGGGTGACGTCGTGATCGCCGAGGGCCCGTCGTACGTCGGCGCGCTCGGCTCGTTCGCCGCCTACCAGGCGGAGGTCGTGCACGTCGCTATGGACGACGACGGGCTCGTGCCCGAGAACCTGCGCGCCGCGCTCGCCGAGTGCGAGAAGGCGGGCAAACGGGTCAAGTTCCTCTACACGATCCCCAACTTCCACAACCCCGCGGGCGTGACGCTCGCCGTGGAACGCAGGGCCGAGATCCTGGAGATCTGCAGGCAGTACGACGTCCTCGTCATCGAGGACAACCCGTACGGTCTGCTCGCCTTCGACGGGCAGACCTACCCGGCGTTGCGGTCCATGGACCCGGACAACGTCGTGTACCTCGGGTCGTTCTCGAAGACGTTCGCCTCGGGGCTGCGTGTCGGCTGGGTGCTCGCACCCCACGCCGTGCGCGAGAAGCTCGTGCTGGCGTCGGAGTCGGCGACGCTGTGCCCGCCGACGCTGAACCAGCTCGTCGTGTCGAAGTACCTCGCGACGCACGACTGGAAGGGCCAGATCAAGACGTTCCGCGAGAACTACCGCGAACGCCGCGACGCGATGATCGGCGCCCTCGAGCAGTACATGCCCGAAGGCTGCAGCTGGACCCACCCCGAGGGCGGGTTCTACGTGTGGCTGACCGTTCCCGAAGGCGTCGACGCGAAGGCGATGCTGGCCCGCGCCGTCACCGCACGCGTCGCCTACGCCTCGGGGACGGGCTTCTACTCGGACGGCCTGGGCAGCAGGCAGATGCGACTGTCCTATTGCTACCCGACGCCCGAACGGATCCGCGAAGGCGTACGCCGCCTCGCGGGCGTTCTCGAGTCCGAAATGGACTTGATGCGGACGTTCGGTAGCGTCACCACCCGTGCCGTCTCCGGGCCGCAGACGCCCGGGCCGGACACGGCCTGATCGACGTTTTCCCTTCAGCCCCAAGGAGTTTCACGGGTGGCCGAACGTACTGTCGCCGTCCTCGCGGGCGGCCTCTCCCACGAACGGGACGTCTCGCTGCGGTCCGGCCGGAGGTTGTCGGTCGCGCTGCGCGATGCCGGACTCACGGTGCAGGAATGGGACACCGATGCGAGCCTCATCGGCAGACTGCGTGAGCAGCGCCCCGACGCGGCCGTCGTCGCACTGCACGGCGGCGAGGGCGAGAACGGGTCCGTGCAGACCGTCCTCGAAATGTTCGGCGTTCCGTTCGTCGGGACGCACTCGCAGGGATGCCGGCGCGCGTGGGACAAACCGATCGCGAAGGCGCTCGTGTCCGGAGCCGGCTTCGCCACGCCCGACTGGTTCGTCCTGCCCCACAGCACGTTCCGCGAGCTCGGCGCGCAGTCGGTGCTCGACGCGATGGTCGAACGGCTCGGCCTGCCACTGATCCTCAAGCCGGACCAGGGCGGATCCGCGCTCGGCGCCCAGGTGGTCCGCGACGCCGCCGAGCTGCCCACCGCAATGGTCGGTTGCTTCGCCTACGGCGACACGGTCCTCGCCGAACGGTTCGTCGACGGCACCGAGGTCGCCGTCACGGTCGTCGAAGGTGCGGACGGGCCCCAGGCACTGCCCGCGGTCGAGATCGTGGCGGAGAACGGCGTCTACGACTACACCTCGAGGTACACGGCCGGGCTGACCGACTTCTTCACACCCGCTCGGCTCGATGCCGACGTCGAGAAGGCGGTGGGGGAGTTGGCGATCGGCGCGCACCGGACGCTCGGGCTGCGGGACATCTCCCGCACCGATGCGATCGTCGCCGCCGACGGCACGGTCCACTTCCTCGAGGTGAACTCGTCGCCGGGCCTCACCGAGACGTCGACCGTTCCGATGGCGCTCGAGGCGGCAGGCACCTCACTGGGGAAGGTGTTCGACGAGCTCATCGACCGGGCCGCCGCCCGCGGCACGGCCTGACGTTCCCCCGATACACGAAAAACGGCGCCCGGAGCAGGTTCGCTCCGGGCGCCGTTTTTCGTGTTCACGACCGGTGGGCGGGCACCACGCCGAGTAATCGTCACCGTGACGTAATGACCCGGGGTGATGGGACCTTGGATCAGGTGTCCGATTTGCCCTTGTTCGGGTCCATCAGCCCGACGATGCGTTCCAGGTCGTCCACCGACCCGAACTCGACGACGATGCGACCCTTCCGACGGCCGAGGTCGACCTTGACCTTCGTGTCGAAGCTGTCCGACAACCGCGTCGCGAGCTCCTGGAGACCCGGCGCCTCCATCGGCTTCCGCGCCTGCTTCTTCTCCTTCTTCTGCGGGCCGTTCTTGTAGAGGGTCACTGCCTCCTCGGTCGCGCGGACCGACAGTCCCTCCGAAACGATGCGGCCCGCCAACTCCTCCTGCGCGTCGGCGTCCTCGAGCGACAACAGCGCCCGCGCGTGCCCGGCCGACAGCACACCCGCCGCCACCCTCCGCTGCACGGGGAGGGGGAGACGCAGCAGCCGGATCGTGTTGGTGATGACCGGCCTGCTCCGGCCGATCCGCGAGGCGAGCTCGTCGTGCGTCACGTCGAACTCGTCGAGCAGCTGCTGATACGCGGCCGCCTCTTCGAGCGGGTTCAGCTGCACCCGGTGGATGTTCTCGAGCAGAGCGTCCCGCAGCATCGCGTCGTCGGTCGTCTGCCGCACGATCGCCGGGATGTACTCGAGTCCGGCCCGCTGGGACGCCCGCAGCCTGCGCTCGCCCATGACGAGTTCGAACTTGCCCTCGGGGAGGGTGCGCACCACGATCGGCTGCATGAGGCCGAACTCGCGGATGGAGTGCTCCAGCTCGGCGAGCGCCTCCTCGTCGAAGACCTGGCGAGGCTGCTTCGGGTTCCGTTCGATCGACTCGACCGGAACCTCGCGATAGACCGCACCGGCGACCTGGCCGCCCACCGCGGGTGCGTCGTCGATGGCGCCGTTCGCGGCGAACCATCCACTGTCGTCACCCGCAGGCGGTTTGACGTCGGCCATCTCGGGGACCGGCACATGGGATTCGGCCTCGGGATCGATCTCGTGATCGTCCTCGGCCGGTCCCGTCGGGATCAGCGCTGCCAGTCCGCGGCCGAGGCCGCCTCTGCGTTCGGTCATTCCTGCTTCCCCTCCACACCGCGTTCGGCGACTTCGCGAGCGGCGTCCAGATAACTCATGGCGCCACGTGACCCGGGGTCGAACGCCAGCACCGTCTGGCCGTACCCGGGAGCCTCCGAGACCTTCACACTGCGCGGGATGATCGTCTTGAGGACGACCTCACCGAAGTGGTTCTTGACCTCCTGCGTGACCTGGTCGGCCAGCTTCGTGCGGCCGTCGTACATGGTGAGCAGGATGGTCGACACCGACAGCGTGCGGTTCAGGTGCTTCTGCACCAGCTCGATGTTGCTGAGGAGCTGCCCCAACCCTTCGAGGGCGTAGTACTCGCACTGGATCGGGATCAGCACCTCGTGCGCGGCGACGAGGGCGTTCACCGTGAGCAGTCCGAGCGACGGCGGACAGTCGATGAAGACGTAGTCGACGTCGAGCTGAGCCAGTGCCTCGTCCGTCAGCGCCTCCTTCAACCTCGACTCGCGCGACTGCATGGACACGAGCTCGATCTCCGCGCCCGCGAGGTCGATCGTCGCCGGCACGCAGAGCAGGTTGTCGCTCTGGGAGCTCACCTGCGCGGCGTCGACGAGTGACACCTCGCCGATGAGGAGTTCGTACACCGAGGGAGTGCCGGAGCGGTGGTCCACGTCGATCGCGGTGCTCGCGTTCCCCTGCGGGTCGAGGTCGATGACAAGCGTCTTGACGCCGTGCAGCGCGAGGGCGGCGGCCAGATTCACCGTGCTCGTCGTCTTGCCGACGCCGCCCTTCTGGTTGGCGACCGTGAGAACCCTGCGCTTGGACGGCCTCGGCATGAAGCCCTCGTCGGGGTGGAGCACCTTCGCCGCCCGGAGTGCCTCCTCGGCGATGGGCATCGATCCGCCGGTCTTGGACTGTTCAGCTGGCGTGGTCACCGAGTCTCTCCCTTCATCGGCGCGTACCCAACGCCGCCGTGTTTCACGTGGAACATGCCTTGCTCGGAACTGCTCGTCATGCGCTCCGCTGACCCTTCTTCTTCGACCGCTTCCGCTGCGATCCCGGCCGCCCCCGCGCGACCCGCTCGATCACGACGACCGTCGTCGGAGTGTCGAGAATGCCGGCGCCGCACTCCGCGATGCGCGGCTCGCCGCCACCGGACTTCGCCACATCGGCGCGGTCCCGCTCGATCTCCTCTGCGGCGCTGGCACCTTTGAGAGCGAGTAGCGTTCCGGACTCACGGACCAACGGGAGGCACCAGCCGGCAAGGCGGGCGAGGGGTGCGACCGCGCGAGCCGTGACGACATCGGCGGGATCGAGCTGTGCGCGCACGGCCTTCTCCTCCGCGCGTCCGCGAACCACGGTGACGCCGTCGAGGTCCAGTTCATCCACGACCTCCTCGAGCCATTCGACCCGACGAGCCATCGGTTCGAGGAGAACGATATCGAGATCGGGGCGGCTGATCGCCAACGGTACTCCGGGAAGACCCGCTCCGGACCCCACATCCACGACATTCGTTTCACGTGGAACCTCGTCACCGAGGACCGCCGAGTTGAGCACGTGGCGGTCCCACAGCCGGTCGAGCTCTCGCGGCCCGATCAGGCCCCGCGTCACGCCCTCTTCTCGCAACATCGCCACGAACCGTTCGGCCCGATCAACGTGCTCACCGAACACCGCGATCGCCGCTGTCGGGGTTGTGGACTCCAGCCTGTCAGGGGCCACCACTCAACTCCTCACTACATTCGCGGGCGCCGCGTTTCACGTGAAACGGCCCGCATCTGATTGTCCACGAACCCGCGCGCAACGAGTGTCGACAGTCCGAAGGTGTGGAGAACTCCACGCGCGGTTTCACGTGGAACATCGACAACCGGTGCACGGCCATCCGTCGCCACCCTCTCGGGCTTTCGCATGCCGTCGGTGAGCGAAGAAGGTCGCCGGATGCCGGCGTCGATCATAGGAGCTGCACGACACCTCGTCCGCCGCAGGCAGATTCTTCCGGGAACGCCGCGGGGGAGGCGGCGGCCGAAACCGTTGCCCGGAGGTGGATGCACCGTCCGGGTGCCGAGCCACGGGAGGCCGGGCGGCCGCACCGGCGCCTCGAGGATCCGGGAGCCGGAGCGTCGGGTATCGGGCGCCGGGTATCGGGGCGGCCGAGTGTCGCGATGTCCGACCCGCGTCGCCGAGACCGCTCCACCGTGCCACGCCGACAGCCGTGCCGCCGGATCGCCGTGCCGCCGGCCGCCCGATCGCCGGCCATCGGATCGCGGCGTGCCGCGCCTTGGCGTCGCCGGGCTTGGTGTCGCCGGGCGTTCGCGTCGCCGGGCGTTCGCGTCGCCGGGCGTTCGCGTCGCCGGGCGTTCGCATAGTCAGGCTTTCGCGTAGTCAGGCGCTCGCGTCGGAGGCTTGCGGGAGCTCCGGATGCATGCGCGCCTCAGTCCGCGCCGACGTTCCGGCAACCGGGCCCCGCACCTGTGGGGTGTTGCCACCAGAGCGCGGGGAGTGGCCGGAGGTCGGCCACCAGAGCCCGAGACCGCGATGTGACGAGTACACCGGGGCGCCGAGGACCAGGCAGCCCGACGTACCGCAACGCCGGCTCTCCCCACCACCCGGCTCTCCCCACCACCCGGCTCACCCCACCACCCGGCTCACCCCACCACCCGGCTCACCCCGCAGCCCGGCTCACCCCGCAGCCCGGATCACCCCACAGCCGACGCGCCGCGACGCCGGGCCACATCGGCTCACCATGGCCCGCGTCATCACACGTCGCCGGATCCCCGCCGTATCGCACGGGGTCGCGTCGTTGGCTCGTCGCTTCCGCCCGACCCACCGACGCGACCGGTTTCACGTGAAACGCGGGCGGGCGCGGGCGATCTCGCCCGCGCCCGCCCGCGTGCTGATGTCCGCGTTCCCAACACCGGATGCCATCGGGCCCACCGCCGCACGTCGTCGCACCCACAGTCGCCCGACGGGTCGGTCAGAACAACCCGCCCCACACTTGCCAGCCGGCAGAGGTTGCCCGTCCGAAGCCACCACGCGGACCGATGTCGTCGACACGGCGGGAGTGGGTCGCGTCGCCGTCTCGCGCCTCGACGTCCCCATCGCGACCACGCCCGGACCTCATGCGCCGGACGCCGCCCGCGGGAGGTGGCCCATCCGTGCCTCCGACGTCGCGCACTCGCTTCGCGACCCACCGAGTGGACCGTGCGTTCCGGAGCCGGTCGACCGGCGATTCCACCCGTCCGCATCCGGGCCCGCGATCGCGCCCGCCGCACCCGGACCCGAGAGCCACCCGTGTGTGAACGCGACCCGTGACCGAAAACCGGCTACACGCGAGCACCGCCGACGCGCCGACACGATTCGTCCGCTCGACCGCCCCGAGCGACACGGCGTGGCCCGGCCCATCGAGCACCGGCCCAGGTCGGTCCCGCTACCGGAACAGCAGGCCGTCCCGGTAGCGCCCGGCCCAGCATCGGCCGTCATGTCCCCGTCGCCGACGGCACGCTCAGCAGGCGACGTCCTGCCACGCCACGCCCCGCCACACAGTGCGTCACCGGACGCCACACCCGCGGTTCCACGTGAAACGACGGCGGAGCACACGGAACGCCGGCAGGGGAGCGGCCGCAGGTGAACACAGAAAAGCGGCCCGTCGGATTCCGACGGGCCGCTTCCGCTGACGGTGCGTCGAACTACTCGGGCACGACCACCACGCGACGCTTGGGCTCCTCTCCCTCGCTCTCGCTCGTCACGCCGTCGACTTCGGCGACGGCGTCGTGGACGACCTTGCGCTCGAAGGGGCTCATCGGCTGGAGCTTCTCCTTCTCACCGGACTTCGCGACGTTCTCGGCGGCGGTCCGGCCTATCCGGCGCAGTTCCTCCCGGCGACCCGCGCGCCAGCCCGCGACGTCGAGCATCAGCCTGCTCCGTGACCCGGTTTCCTGCTGAACGGCCAGCCGCGTCAGCTCCTGCAGAGCCTCGAGCACGGTGCCGCGCGGACCGACGAGGTTCTCCAGATCGTCGCCGCCGTCGATGCTGACGATCGCCCGACCCGCCTCGACGTCCAGGTCGATGTCGCCGTCGTAGTCGAGCAGGTCGAGCAGCCGTTCGAGGTAGTCGCCCGCGATGTCGCCTTCGCGGACGAGGATGTCGTCGGCCGACGACTCCGACTCGCCGCCCGCCGTGTCGTCCGCACCCGTGTCGGCCGACTCGGTCACTTCGCCGGCCTCGGCGGCCCCGGCCTCAGCGGCCGCGGCCTTCTCTTCTTCCGTGCCGATCACCTCTGCGGTCTCGGACATGTCGCTTCTCCTCTCGAGCCCCTCAGGCGAGGTCTGATTGCGGAAGGCGGTCGCCGCGCGCGTCAGCGGCGCTTGCCGCCCTTGGACTTCTTGCCCTGACCGGACGGCCGCTGCTTGTTGCCGCCGTTCTTGGCCCAGGCGCCACCCTTGGTGCTACTTCCGCCCTTGGCGCTGCCGCTCTTCTGCGAACCGCCGCCTGCGTTACCCGCGGACGACTTCGCGGAGACCTTCCCCGATTCGGAGCCGGACTCGGAGCCGGCGGCGGAGCCGGATTCCGCACCCGAGTCCGCGTCGGCCGAGCCCGCCCCGGCCTTCGATGCCTGCTTCTTCTGCGGGTCCGGCTTCTGACCCGGCTGCGGCTTCTTCGGCTTCTGGCCCGGCTTCGGCGCGAGGTTGTCGCGCTTCTCCTTCTCCTCGAGCTTCTTCTGCTCCTCTTCACGGTCGATGCGGCCGTAGACGAAGCGCTGCTGGCCGAGGGTCCAGCCGTTGTTCGCGAGCCAGTAGATGAGCAGGCCGATTGGGAAGAACGCACCGAAGATCAGGACACCGAACGGGAAGATGTACAGCGTCAGCTTGTTCATCATGGCCGTCTGCTGCGAGGCCGACGCCGGGTTCTGGCGGGCGACCGAGTGACGGGCCGTGAGGTGCGTGGCGATCGCGGCGATGATCATCAGCGGGATCGCGAGCGGAGCGACCTCCCAGTGCCACTCGCTCGACTGGCCCGCGAAGCCGAAGTGGTTGATGGCGTCACCGATGTTGATGCCGAACAGCTTCGCGTTGACGTACGAGTCGACTTCAGCGGCGTCGAAGAAGTAGTTGCTCGGCCTTCCCTCCTGGAAGTTCCGGAGCACCCAGTTCAGACCGATGAACACGGGAATCTGCAGCAGCATCGGCAGGCAGCTGCCGAGCGGGTTCACCCCGTGCTCCTGCTGCAGCTTGCGCATCTCCGTCGCTTGCTTCTGCCGGTCGTTGGCGTACTTCTTCTGCAGCTTCTTCACCTCGGGGGCGAAGTCCTGCATCTTCTTCATCGACCGGACCTGCTTGACGAACGGCTTGAAGAGGATGCCGCGCACCGTGAAGGTCAGGAAGACAATGCCGAGAATCCAGGAGATGGCGTTGTCCGGCCCGAAGACGACGCCGAACACCTTGTGCCAGCACCACAAGATGAACGACACAGGGTAGTAGATAAAGTCGAGCACTGAGCTACTCCTCGGTAGATATACCAGGGGGTTGACGCCGGAGGCTGAACGTCTCGGGCACGGGGTCCCGTCCCGGTTCGGTCCACGGACCGCACCGCAGCAGTCTGCGAACGGCGAGATAGCTGCCCCTCGCCGCGCCGTGCGTCGTCAGCGACTCGGCCGCGTATGCGCTGCAGCTCGGGTAGAACCGGCACATCGGGGGCAGGAAGGGGGAGATCGCCTTGCGATAGAAACGGATCGGGAGCAGCAGAATCCACGCAACCGGGGTCGGTCGCGGAGCCGCATGTGTCGTCTCGTCGTGGTCGCCTGCACAATCCGGGTGCTCGGCGACCGGCTGCTGCTCACTCACACCGTTCGTCCATTGCTGTCGCGGGGTGCCTCCGGTGCAGCGCTCGTGGCACCGGCAAGCTTCAACCGCCGCAACGCCGCGTCGAGGTCCGAGCCCAACTCCGCACTGCTCGCCTTCGCGGCCGGCGGAAGCGCTCGTACGACCAACGCGCAACCGTCCGGCAGGGTTCCGAGGCGGTCCGCGACGAGGTGGCGCAGGCGCCGGCTGACCCGGTGCCGCACCACGGAATTGCCCACGGCCTTGCTCACCACGAACCCTGCCTTCTTCCGCTCGCCGGAGTCGACGAGCGCGTGCAGCACAAGGCGGCGGCGCCCGGCTCGGACGCCGCCGCGCATGACGGCACGGAATTCCTCACTGCGCCGCAGGCGAGCGTCGGCGGGAAGCACGCGCGCTCGGACCCGGCCGCAGCGAGGTCAGGCGGACAGCTTCTGACGGCCCTTGCGACGGCGAGCGGCCACGATGGCGCGGCCCGCCCGCGTACGCATCCGCAGCCGGAATCCGTGGGTCCGCGCGCGTCGACGGTTGTTCGGCTGGAAGGTGCGCTTGCTCACGGCGTCATTCTCCTGGTCTGGCGACGTAACAGGTCTGGGGTCGCCACCGTCCTCGTGTTCGCCACGGGAACCGGCGCGATAGTCTCCCGTGGGAGACCTCGTCGGCCGGACGGCCGTGACGCCGTGGAGTCGGCGGCAGACCTTTCAAGGGTACGCACCCCGCCGCCCACCCCTGACACCGCCCCCTGCCGCAGGCTCGCTGCTCACGCAGGCGGTTCGAATGGCGACACGCCGTCGACCATGGGATCCTTGCCCGAATGAACCGCTTGTGGCACAGACCAGCGCTTGTTAGCGTCCCTCTTCTCGATCCGCGAAGATGAGGGGAACGCGCCGCGCCGCCGGTAGGTGGGAGACTGGGCGAGCGACACACGGACCCACGGGTAGGAGGGCTCGTGGGGCAGCCGTACATTAATGCACAGCCTGTGGACAACTTGGGGATGCTTCCTGCGCTGATCACGCCGGAAGTGCCGCTCGACCTGCACCGCTGCCGTCTCGGACCGGCGTCGGCGAGCACGTGCTCCCGAACGTCGACAGGGTTGAACGCGCAAGGCCACGAGGTCGAGGGGAGGGGAGCAGAGCAGGGTGTCTGACCAACAGCTGAACCTGGGATCCGTGTGGGAACAGGTCGTCAAGGAGCTGTCCGACGGCACGCTTTCCCCCCAGCAGCGCGCCTGGATGCGGGTGACTCGCCCCATCGGCCTGCTCGACGGCACCGCACTGCTCGCCGCGCCGAGTGACTTCGCCAAGGAAGCGATCGAGCGCGCGCTGCGGGAGCCGATCACAGCCGCCCTCTCCCGCAGGTTGGGCCGCGACGTCTCGCTCGCCGTGAAGGTCGACTCCGCCGAGAGCGCGCCCGCCCCGAACGGTCCGACGTCCCCGCCCCAGTACTCGTCGGCGGGGCAGCAGTCCCCGACGACCCAGCAGCCCGGGGCCGAGTACCCCGCGACCCAGTACCCGCCGACGGGACGGATGGAAGGCACGCTCGCCTCGTCCGGCGCCGACAACGGTGCGCCGACGTCGCAGGCGGCCGCCGATTCCGCGCCGTCGACCACCCCGTCACCGCAGGCCCCGTCACCGCAGACTCCGTCGGCCGGCGGGCCGTCGGCCTCGCCACGCGTCCCGCCGACCTCTGCCGCGGAGGAGACGATGGTCATGCCGACCATCCCGCCGATCCGCGACGACACCCCACCGCCACCCGGCGTCCCGTCGAGCGGTTCGGCCGACGCCGCGTCGAGTTCGGCCGGCTCGGGCACGACCGAGCAGTCGTCGTCCCACCACGCCACGCCTTCGCACTCCGCGCAGTCACAGGGGCGCAGGCCGACGCCGTATCCGCAGCACTCCACCGCACCGCGGCACTCCGCTCCTCGACAGCCCGCGCCCCAGCAGCCCGGGGCGCAGCAGCAGCCGGGGCCCCAGTCCGGGCAGCAGCAGCCGCGCGCCGGTGGGCAGAACGGCGGCGCGCCGCACCCGGCCGGGCAACACCAGTCGGGTCCCGGCAGGCAGTCGCCCCCCGACGCCGGCGCGCAGTCCGGCAGGCAGCACACCCGCGGGCAGGCCGGTGCGGGTGACGCCTCGTCCGGATCGGGTTCTCGCGCGGCAGGTGCGGCCGCCGACACGTCGGAACGCGCGGACGGGCGCTCACCGTCGCCCGGAGCACAGAACTCCGGGGGTCCGGCGCAGTCCGGAGGCAGGTCGGCCACGCAGTCGGCGGGCCAGTCCCGGCTCGAGGCGTTGGCCGACTCGGACGAAGAGGTCGACGAGGAAGGTGAGGCGTTGGCCGCGGCCAACGAGATCTGGCCGTCCTTCACCGGCCAGCCGACCGCGGGCCAGCCGTACACCGCGCCCGCCCAGCCGCAGACGTCGAAGACCAAGCTGAACGAGAAGTACACGTTCGACACCTTCGTCATCGGTGCGTCCAACCGGTTCGCGCACGCGGCCGCGGTCGCCGTCGCCGAGGCGCCGTCCCGCGCGTACAACCCGTTGTTCATCTGGGGTGAGTCCGGGCTCGGCAAGACGCACCTGTTGCACGCCGTCGGGCACTACGCCCAGCGGCTCTTCCCCGGCATGCGCGTGCGGTACGTGTCGACCGAGGAGTTCACGAACGACTTCATCAACTCGCTGCGCGACGACCGCAAGGTCGCGTTCCAGCGCCGCTACCGCGACATCGACATCCTGCTCGTCGACGACATCCAGTTCCTCGAAGGCAAGGAAGGAACCCAGGAGGAGTTCTTCCACACCTTCAACACGCTGCACAACGCGAACAAGCAGATCGTCGTCTCGTCCGACCGGCCGCCGAAGCGCCTCGAAACGCTGGAGGACCGGCTGCGAACGCGGTTCGAGTGGGGCCTGATCACCGATATCCAGCCGCCCGAGCTCGAGACGCGGATCGCGATCCTCCGCAAGAAGGCGGCGCAGGACCGGCTCGACGTTCCCGGTGACGTCCTCGAGTTCATCGCCGCCCGCATCGAGGCGAACATCCGTGAGCTCGAGGGCGCGCTCATCCGTGTGACCGCGTTCGCGTCGCTGAACCAGCAGCCGGTGGACGTCGGGCTGGCGGAGATCGTCCTCCGTGACCTGATTCCGGATTCGCAGGCACCGGAGATCAGCGCCCCCACGATCATGGGTGTGACGGCGGAGTTCTTCGACGTGACGGTCGACGACCTGTGCGGACCCGGCAAGACGAAGGCACTCGCTACGGCACGCCAGATCGCGATGTACCTGTGCCGCGAGCTGACCGACATGTCACTGCCCCGCATCGGGCAGACGTTCGGCGGCCGCGACCACACGACCGTCATGCACGCGGACAAGAAGATCCGCAAGGAGATGGCCGAGCGGCGCCGGATCTACGACCAGGTGCAGGAACTCACCTCCCGCATCAAGCAGCGCGCCCGCCAATAGCCCCAAGCCGTGTTGCGTTTCCCGGGGACCGTGTTGCGCTCTCAAGGGATCGTGTTGCGTTTCCCGGGGACCGTGTTGCGCTTTCCGGGGCGGGTGTTGCGCCTTCAGGGCACCGCCACCGTCCCTGACAACGCGCGGACACGAACGGTCCCCGCGCGTGTTCTGCGCCCGCCCGTCGCCCGACCGCCGGCCCCAACCGCCGCGCTGACGCGCTTCTTCCCGCGTGATCTGCACCCGGTACGCGCGGATCAGACCACCGGGCGCGGCACCGAAGCGGCCTGTGAACCCGCGTACCAGAACCGCGTACCGAGGTCGCGTCCCGGCCCCACTGCACCCACGCGGACTGCGCGCACAGCTACGCGGTCGCACCGGCCAGGCTCGCCCAAGGGGGAGGCCGGACCAGCCCCGGCAGAGGACCCGCACGCGGCCGGTCGGACACCCGATCGCGTGGCAGTGCACCACGATGCCGCCTCCACTCGGCCGCTCGAGCAGCCCCGAGCCGCCCCGTGCCGGCCTCGAACGGCGCCGCGCCGACCGAGAACGGCGTCCGTAACCGCCCTCGCTCAGCCGTCGAACCGCCTTCGGACGAGCCGAGAACACCCGCGGATCGCGTCTCGTCAGCCTTCGAACCGGTTCCCGACGCCGTCGTGACGCCCTCTCCGGCCGGTCCGTCCACTGTGAACAGGCGGCCTTCGTCGGTTTCCGCGTCACAACGCGAAAACCGCTCACTCCCGATCTTCGACCCGGTTGTCCACCGGAGGTCCACAGCATCCACAGGGTTGTCCGCACCCTGTCCGCAGGATGTCCACCGACGCCCTGACCGGAACGCTGCACCTCAGGCGGCCCCCTGCCACCGCAGCTGTGCACGAATGAGCTGGGAAAACATCCCCACTGTGTGGAAATCCTTGTGTGCCAAGAAATCCGTCACCCCTGCGGGCGATCTGTCTCACGTCCGCCGCTCACAGGCCTTGGGCACAACCGTCCCCACAACTGGGGACAACCATGGGGACAACTACCGGCCGCCTGAGGACGGTTCACACCACCCACATCGACCCCCGAACGGTCCACCGGTTGCCGCCCCCTGTCCTCCACACGCCGCCACGCCTGCCGACCTGGGCGAACGAGCCCCGTCCACACAACTCACAACGCTTACTACTACGGCTGGACAAAAGATCTCTCTTAGAAGAACAGAAGAAAAAGAGAAGGCCGTGGAAGATGGGGACGAACCCGCCGGCGGGCCCGTGGCCCGATATGACCCGCAGCGGTCCCAGGCTCTACCGTGGAGACCCACACATCCGGTCCGCTCGAGCAGCGGGTCTCCATGTCGGTCGGTTCCGGCCCGTCCCCGGGTCCGGAGCGCAGATGCATCGACATGTCGACACGCTGTACGTTGGCGGACCCGCTACAGCCACGGTCCGGGCTCACCTCGAACCACGAGGGGATCCGGCAGGTGGTCGTTTGTCGTCTTTCGAGCTACGGCGGCTCGGGCCGTCGAAAGGATGGGCGCCATGAAGATCCGCGTCGAGCGTGATGGCCTCGCTGACGCCGTCGCCTGGGTGGCACGCAGCCTCCCGTCCCGGCCTCCGGTTCCGGTGCTGGGCGGAGTGCTGCTGGACGCCGGTGGTGACGGTGGTTCGGATGCGCTGACGGTGTCCGGTTTCGACTACGAGGTGTCCGCGACGGTCGGCGTCCCCGCGACGATCGCCGACGGTGGGCGCACCCTGGTGTCCGGCCGGCTGCTCGCCGACATCACCAAGGCGCTGCCCGCCCAGCCGGTGGAGATCGCCGTCGACGGGGCGCGCGCCTCGATCACCTGCGGCAGCGCCCGGTTCTCCCTGCCGACGATGCCGGTCGAGGACTACCCGCAGCTGCCCGCCCAGCCGGACCTGGCGGGCGAGGTCGCGGGTGAGGCGTTCGCGCAGGCGGTGGCGCAGGTCGCCGTCGCCGCGGGCAAGGACGACACGCTCCCGATGCTCACCGGTATGCGCGTCGAGATCTCCGGCGAGAACCTCACGCTCGTCGCCACGGACCGGTTCCGGTTGGCCATGAAGGAGTTCAACTGGTCGCCCGCGCAGGAGCTGGGTGACGCCTCCGTGCTGGTCCCGGCCCGTACGCTCGCCGATGCCGCGAAATCGCTCGGCACGAGCGGGTCGACGGTGCAGGTCGGTCTCGCCAGCGGTGACGGTCTGCTCGGCCTGACCGGGTCCGGGAAGTACACGACGACCCGCCTGCTCGACGCCGAGTTCCCGCCCTACCGCCAGCTGCTGCCGAGCGAGCACAGTTGCCGCGCCGTCATCGACGTGTCGACGTTGGCCGAGGCCATCAAGCGGGTGTCGCTCGTGGCCGAGCGGGGTACGCAGGTACGGCTGGAGTTCGGTGACGGCTCGCTGCGGCTGTCGGCGGGTGGCGACGACGAGGGAAGCGCCGAGGAGGAACTGCCCGTCGATTTCGAGGGCGAGCCGGTGGCGATCGCGTTCAACCCGGGCTACCTCGCCGACGGGCTCGCCGCGTTGCACGCGGACCGTGCGGAGCTGACGTTCACCACGCCCAACCGGCCCGCGCTGATCAAGCCGGCCGACGAGAACGGCGACGTGGTGCCCGGCTACCTGTACCTGCTCATGCCTGTGCGGCTGCCCGGCTGAATCCACCCGGCAGTCACAGCAAGCACACGCGACAACCAAGGGAAAGCATTTCGATGGTGCAGCTCGGACTGGTCGGCCTCGGGAAGATGGGCTTCAACATGCGCGAGCGGCTGCGCGCCGCCGGGCACGAGGTGGTCGGGTTCGACCGCAACCCCGAGGTCAGTGACGTCTCGTCGCTCGCGGACCTGGTCAAGGCGCTCGACGCGCCGCGCATCGTGTGGGTGATGGTGCCCGCGGGCGAGCCGACCAAGGCGACGGTCGCGGAGCTGGGGGACCTGATGGCGAGCGGCGATCTCGTCATCGACGGCGGCAACTCGCGGTTCACCGAGGACAGTCACAACGCGGCGGTGCTCGCCGAACAGGGCGTGAAGTACGTCGACGTCGGCGTGTCCGGTGGCGTGTGGGGCAAGGACAACGGCTACGGCCTCATGGCGGGCGGTGACGAGTCGGACATCGAGCGTGCGATGCCGGTCTTCGACGCGCTGCGCCCGGAGGGTCCGCGGGACGAGGGCTTCGCCCACGCGGGAGGTGTCGGTGCCGGTCACTACGCGAAGATGGTGCACAACGGCATCGAGTACGGCCTGATGCAGGCGTACGCGGAGGGCTTCGAACTGCTCGAGGCCTCCGACGTCGTCGACAACGTGCCCGGCGTGATCAAGGCTTGGCAGCGCGGCACGGTCGTCCGGTCGTGGTTGCTGGACCTGCTGATCCGTGCTGTCGAGGAAGACCCGCAGCTGGCCGAACTCGAAGGCTATGTCGAGGACTCGGGCGAGGGCCGGTGGACGCTCGAGGAGGCGATCAACAACTCGGTGCCCGCTCCGGTCATCTCGGCGGCGCTGTTCGCGCGGTTCGCCTCGCGGCAGGAGGACTCGTCGGCGATGCGTGCCGTGGCGGCGTTGCGCAACCAGTTCGGCGGGCACAGCGTCAAGAAGGCCGGCGAGTGACCGAGGCCGCCGGATAACGACGTGTACATCCGTCACCTGCAGGTGACCGATTTCCGCTCGTGGGACCACGTCGACGTGCCGCTGGAGCCGGGCCCGACCGTGCTGGTCGGGCAGAACGGCCGCGGGAAGACGAATCTCCTCGAGGCGATCGGTTACGTCGCCACGCTCTCCTCACACCGGGTCGCGAACGACGCGCCACTGGTGCGGCAGGGGTGTGAACGCGCGTTGGTGCGGACCGCGGTGGTCAACGAGGACCGTGAGCTGACGGTCGAGCTGGAGATCGCCGCGGGCCGCACCAACCGGGCGCGCGTGAACCGGGGTGCCGTCGGCAGGCCGCGGGACGTGCTGGGGATCCTGCGCACGGTGCTGTTCTCGCCGGAGGACCTGGCGCTGGTGCGCGGCGACCCCGCTGAACGCCGCAAGTTCCTCGACGAGCTGCTGGTGCAGCGCGCGCCGAGGTACGCGGGGGTGCGTTCGGACTACGACAAGGTGCTCAAGCAGCGCAACGCCCTGTTGAAGTCGGCGGGGAAGAAGCGTGGTGACGACCCGTACGCGGCGTCGACGCTGGACGTGTGGGACGACCACCTGTCGAAGGCCGGGGCGCAGCTGTTGGCGGCGAGGCTGAACCTGGTGGCCGACCTGGCGCCGCACACCGCCGAGGCGTACGCGGGGGTGGCGCCGGATTCGCGACCCGCCCGCATCGCGTACCGGTCGAGCCTCGGTGAGGCGCTGCCGGAGGGCTACGGCGAACCCGGTGGTGAACGGACGGACCCGGAGCGGCTCGCCGAGGTGCTGCGGCTGGCGCTCGGCGAGTCGCGCGCCGCGGAACTGGAACGTGGGGTAAGCCTGGTCGGACCGCACCGCGACGAGCTGGACCTGGTGCTCGGGGACACCCCGGCGAAGGGGTACGCGAGCCACGGCGAGTCGTGGTCGTTCGCGTTGGCGTTGCGGCTCGGTTCGTACGAGCTGTTGCGCGGCGAGGCAGGGGGTGAGCCGGTGCTGATGCTCGACGACGTGTTCGCCGAGTTGGACAAGCGGCGGCGGGCACGGCTGGCGGAGGTCGCGCTGGGTGCCGAACAGGTGCTCGTGACGGCCGCTGTGGACGAAGACGTGCCGACCGAGCTGACCGGCGTCCGCTTTGCGGTCGCGGAGGGTGAGGTAACACGTGACTGACGGCACCCGCAATACGGGAAATCAGCGACGCGGCGTGACCGCGAGCACAGCTAAACGTCGCCAAACTGGGGATAAGTCTGTGGACAGTGTGGATAACACCCTGGATTTGTTATCGCACTGGGTAACTGCAGACCATGATCAGACGGTCAATACTCCCCACGAGGGGGGACTCGGGCGCGAGAAGCCCGATCGAGCGACGGAGCGTGACCGTACCGCACCGACCGGAGCAGTCCCGGACGCGGGGTCGCCCACAGCACGTGGGGACAACCCGCACGGCGGCGGCCGCGGTGACGTTCCGTCCACAGGTGCCGCACCCTCCGCGACCGGCGCCGAGCAGCCCGGCCGAACAGCCGCCGCGCAGTCCTCGGACGGCGGAGCCACGGGCCTGCCCGAGACGACGGAAAGCGGCCGCGACCTGGCCCACTCGGTGTTGAAGGCCGCGCAGGACCGGGCGAAGAACCGGGGGCACGAACCGGGCAGGCGTAAGCCGGGGCCGCCGGGCAAACAGGGGCAGACGTCGCAGAACCCGCGCAGGCGCCGGTGGTCGGGCGCGGGCGCCGACGAACGCGACCCGCAGAGCCTCGGCCGGATCGCCGCCCGCATGGCGACCCAGTTCGGCTGGAGCGACCGGCTCGCGGGCGGCCACGTCTTCGGCAGGTGGGCCACCCTCGTGGGTGAAGACGTCGCGGAACACGCCCAGCCGGTGAGCCTCACCGACGGAGAACTGGTGGTCAGGGCTTCGTCCACCGCGTGGGCCACGCAGCTCCGGTTGCTGCAGCGCCAGCTCCTGGCGAAGATCGCCTCCGGTGTGGGACACGGCGTCGTCAAGCGCATGAAGATCCAGGGTCCGGCGGCTCCGAGCTGGCGAAAGGGGCCACGACACGTGTCCGGGAGGGGTCCCCGTGACACGTACGGCTGAACCCAACCGAGGAGCGGGCGTCCGATTTCTCCGACACGCGGCGTCGCTGATCGGGTCAGCCCCGGGACCCGATCAGGGTCGAGATCGTCGCTCTCTGGCGAAATCAGACGTGTCCTTGGTGCATGTGAGCGAGACTGGCCAAGTAAACTAGGACAGGTGGGCCGGATCGGCGCGCGGGAAACCCCGTGTGAGCGCGTGCGAGACGGTGAGCCGACAAGGTGCCCGCGTCCCAGATTTCCCGCGCGCGTGCGCGTGTGGCGATGGTGAGGAGAAGTCAGGCCGGTGGCAGAGAACCAGAACGAATACGGTGCGTCCTCCATCACGGTCCTCGAGGGTCTCGAGGCCGTCCGTAAGCGCCCCGGCATGTACATCGGGTCCACCGGTGAGCGCGGCCTGCACCACCTGATCCAGGAGGTCGTCGACAACTCCGTCGACGAGGCGATGGCGGGGTACGCGAGCACGGTCGAGGTCACGCTGATGGCCGACGGCGGTGTTCGCGTGGTCGACGACGGTCGCGGCATCCCGGTCGAACTGCACCCGAAGGAGCAGCGCCCGACCGTCGAGGTCGTGCTGACGGTGCTGCACGCAGGCGGCAAGTTCGACAGCGACTCGTACGCCGTCTCCGGTGGTCTGCACGGCGTCGGCGTGTCGGTGGTGAACGCGCTGTCGACGCAGCTCGACGTCGAGATCCACCGCGACGGGCGCACGTGGACGCAGCACTACAAGAACTCCGAGCCCGGTGAGCTCGTCGACGCGGGGCCCACCGACCAGACCGGCACGACCGTCACCTTCTGGGCGGACCCGGGCATCTTCGAGACCACCGAGTACAACGCCGAGACGGTCGCGCGCAGGCTGCAGGAGATGGCGTTCCTCAACAAGGGCCTGACGATCGTGCTCCGCGACGAGCGCGTGGCCGACGAGAACGGTGAGGACGCCACGGGCGAGGCCGCTCGCATCAAGGAGCGCACCTACCACTACCCGGGCGGGCTCGAGGACTTCGTCAAACACCTCAACAACACGAAGGACCCGATCCACCCGACGATCGTCGGGTTCGAGGCGGCGGGCGACGGCCTCGAGGTCGAGGTCGCGATGCAGTGGAACAACGGGTTCACGCCGTCGGTCTACACGTTCGCCAACACGATCAACACGCACGAGGGCGGCACCCACGAGGAGGGCTTCCGCGCGGCGCTGACCCGCGTGGTCAACGCCTACGCCCGCGACAAGAACCTCCTCAAGGAGAAGGACGCCAACCTCACCGGCGACGACGTCCGTGAAGGTCTGACCGCGATCATCTCGATCAAGCTCTCCGAGCCGCAGTTCGAGGGCCAGACCAAGACCAAGCTGGGCAACAGCGAGGCGAAGACGTTCGTGCAGACCAACGCGCACGAGTGGATCTCGGACTGGTTCCAGCGCAACCCCACCGAGGCCAAGGCCATCATCAACAAGGCCATCTCGAGTGCGCAGGCGCGCGACGCGGCCCGCAAGGCCCGTGACCTGGTGCGCCGCAAGGGCGCCATGGACATCGGCGGTCTGCCGGGCAAGCTCAAGGACTGCCGGTCGACCGACCCGGAGCAGTGCGAGCTCTACATCGTCGAGGGCGACTCGGCGGGTGGTTCGGCCAAGGAGGGCCGGGACTCGATGTTCCAGGCGATCCTCCCGATCCGCGGCAAGATCATCAACGTCGAGAAGGCCCGCATCGACCGCGTGCTCAAGAACGCCGAGGTGCAGTCGCTGATCACCGCGCTCGGCACCGGCATCCACGACGAGTTCGACATCTCGAAGCTGCGGTACCACAAGATCGTGCTGATGGCCGACGCCGACGTCGACGGCCAGCACATCCGCACCCTGCTGCTGACGCTGCTGTTCCGGTTCATGCGCCCGCTGATCGAGCACGGCTACGTCTACCTGGCGCAGCCGCCGCTCTACAAGATCAAGTGGCCGCGCGCCGAGGCGGAGTACGCCTACTCCGACCGTGAGCGGGACGGCCTGCTCGAGGCCGGCGCCGCGGCGGGCAAGAAGCTGCCGAAGGAGGACGGCATCCAGCGGTACAAGGGTCTCGGCGAGATGAACTCGGACGAACTGTGGGAGACCACGATGAACCCGGCCAGCCGGGTGCTGTTGCAGGTCAGCCTCGACGACGCCGCCACCGCCGACGAACTGTTCTCCGTCCTCATGGGCGAGGACGTCGACGCCCGCCGCTCGTTCATCACGCGTAACGCCAAGGCCGCCGGAATGCTCGACATCTGATCCGCGGAGCCCGCACCACCCACCCGGATCAGGTCTGAAAGGAACAACCAGCCGTGACCGAAACCCTGCCCCCCGACGGCCAGCACGGTCGTGTCGAGCCGGTCGATCTCCAGCAGGAGATGCAGAACTCGTACATCAATTACGCGATGAGCGTGATCGTGTCGCGAGCGCTGCCGGACGTGCGCGACGGGCTCAAACCGGTGCACCGCCGGGTGCTGTACTCGATGTACGACTCGGGGTTCCGGCCCGACCGCGGGTACAACAAGTGCTCCCGCGTCGTCGGCGACGTGATGGGCAACTACCACCCGCACGGTGACTCGGCGATCTACGACGCCCTCGTGCGGTTGGCGCAGTCCTGGTCGATGCGGTACCCGCTCATCGACGGCCAGGGCAACTTCGGCTCGCCGGGCAACGATCCGGCTGCCGCGATGAGGTACTGCGTCGTCGGCGACACCCGCGTAAAGCTGGCCGACGGCGCCACACCGCGGATCGACAGCATCGCGGCGGATGCGAAGCCGAACAGTGACAACCCGGTCGACCTCAAGGTCGCCGACCGCAACGGTGATCCGGTTCGCGCCGAGATGTTGTTCCACTCGGGTGACCACCCGACCCTCACGCTCGCCACGCGCGAAGGCTTCGAGCTCACCGGTACGCACAACCACCCGGTGCTGTGCCTGGTGAGCCTGGTCGGCGTGCCGACGCTGGTGTGGAAGCTCCTCGAGGAGGTCCGGCCGGGCGACAAGGTCGTCATGCAGCGCACCGAGGCCCCCGCCGACGGCCTGACGTCCGTGCACAGCTGGTCGGAAGGCCTGCTGGCCGGCGCGTTCGTGTCGGAGGGTTTCGCCTCCGCCGAGCGGGCCGGCTTCAACAACATCGACCGTGAGTTCTTCGACTACGTTCTCGCCGCCTACGACGACGTGATCGGCGGGCCGCGGTACACCTTCGAGCGGATGATCGAATCCGGTTCGACGTTGTACGAACTGGACGTACACGACATGTCCGCGTTCCGGGAGAGCCGCCTCGCCGAGATGATCGGCATGCGCAGTGCGGACAAGCGGGTTCCGGAGTTCGTGTGGTCGAGCGGGTCGACGGTCAAGCGTGCCTTCCTCGTCGGCCTGTTCACCGGCGACGGTTCGGTGTCGGCGCTGCCGCGCCGGTCCGTGCAGCTGTCGTACTCGACCTACAGCAAGCGCCTCGCTCACGACGTCCAGCAGCTGCTGCTCGAGTTCGGCGTCGTCGGCAAGCTCGTGGCCTACGACAAGGGCGAGTACAAGGTCGTCCTGACGAACCGTCGCGATGTCCGGTTGTTCGCCGAGCGGGTCGGCTTCGACCTGACGAAGACCCGCAAGCTCGAGACGATCCTCGACGGGCTGCCCGAGGACTCGCGTTCCATGTCGTCCGACCATGCGCCGTTCGTCGCCGAGTACATCCGCGCCAACGGGGCGGAGCGCTGGACGGAGCGGGACTGGCTGCGCAGGCACAACGTCGATCGCATCGCCCGGTGGGAGTCCCGTCGTGACGAGATCTCGGCCCGGATCACGAACACCGAGGTCCTCGACGTCGTCGAGCCGCTGGTCGACGGTCGGTACTACTACGCCGAGGTCGAATCCGTCACCGACGCCGGCGTGCAGCCGGTGTACAGCCTCCGGGTCGACTCCGACGACCACGCGTTCGTCACCGACGGTTTCGTCAGTCACAACACAGAATCCCGGCTCGACCCGCTCGCGATGGAGATGCTGCGGGAGATCGACGAGGAGACCGTCGATTTCTCCGACAACTACGACGGGCGGACGCAGGAGCCGGACGTCCTGCCGAGCCGGATCCCGAACCTGCTCGTCAACGGTGGTTCGGGCATCGCGGTGGGCATGGCGACGAACATCCCGCCGCACAACCTCCGCGAGGTCGCCGACGGCGTCATCTGGGCGCTCGACAACCCCGAGGCGGGCGAGGAGGAGACGCTCGCCGCGATGATGCAGCGCATCAAGGGGCCGGACTTCCCGACGCGCGGTCTGATCCTCGGCACGCAGGGCATCTCGGAGGCCTATCGCACGGGCCGCGGCTCGGTGCGGATGCGCGCGGTTGTCGAGGTCGAGGAGGACAACAAGGGCCGCACGACGCTGGTCTGCACGGAGCTGCCGTACCAGGTCAACCCGGACAACCTCGTCGAGAACATCGCGACGCTGGTGCGCGACGGCAAGCTCACGGGCATCGCCGACATCGCCGACGAGACGAACTCCCGCAGCGGTATGCGCATCGTCGTCACGCTCAAGCGCGACGCGGTCGCCAAGGTGGTGCTGAACAACCTCTACAAGCACACCCAGCTGCAGTACAACTTCGGCGTCAACATGCTGGCGCTGGTCGACGGTGTGCCGCGCACGCTGCGGCTCGACCAGATGATCCGGCACTACACGAACCACCAGCTCGACGTCATCGTCCGGCGCACCCGGTACCGGCTGCGCAAGGCCGAGGAACGCGCCCACATCCTGCGTGGTCTGGTCAAGGCGCTGGATCAGCTGGACGCGGTGATCGCGCTGATCCGGCGTTCGCCCACGGTCGACGAGGCACGCACGGGCCTGATCGAGCTGCTCGACATCGACGAGATCCAGGCCACGGCGATCCTCGACATGCAGCTGCGCCGGCTGGCCGCACTGGAACGTCAGAAGATCATCGACGAGCTGACCGAGATCGAGGCGAAGATCGCCGACCTCGAGGACATCCTCGCCAAGCCCGAGCGGCAGCGGCAGATCGTCAGGGACGAGCTCCGCGAGATCGTCGACAAGTGGGGCGACGAACGCCGCACGAAGATCATTCCCTACGACGGCGACGTGTCCGTCGAGGACCTGATCGCCGAAGAGGACGTCGTCGTCACCATCACCCGCACCGGGTACGCCAAGCGCACCAAGACGGATTCGTACCGTTCGCAGAAGCGCGGCGGCAAGGGTGTGCAGGGCGCGACGCTCAAGCAGGACGACATCGTCCAGCACTTCTTCGTCTGCTCGACGCACCACTGGCTGCTGTTCTTCACCAACAAGGGCCGCGTGTACCGCACGAAGGCCTACGACCTGCCGGAAGCCGGCCGGAACGCGCGTGGTCAGCACGTGGCGAACCTGCTCGCGTTCCAGCCGGACGAGGAGATCGCGGGCGTCATCCACATCCCGGACTACGAGGCCGCCGACTACCTGGTCCTGGCCACGCGGAACGGTCTGGTCAAGAAGTCCAAGCTGACCGACTTCGACTCGGCGCGTTCGGGCGGGCTGATCGCCGTCAACCTGCGTGAGGGCGACGAGCTCGTCGGCGCGGTGCTGGCCTCGGCCGACGACGACCTGCTGCTCGTGTCGGCGGAGGGCCAGTCCATCCGCTTCCACGCCACGGACGAGACGTTGCGCCCCATGGGCCGCGCCACGTCCGGTGTGCTGGGCATGCGGTTCAACGAGGGCGACGAGCTGTTGAAGATCAGCGTGGTCAAGCCCGACACGTTCCTGCTGGTCGCGACCGACGGCGGGTACGCCAAGCGGACCGACATCGAGGACTACCCGGTGCAGGGCCGCGGCGGCAAGGGTGTGCTGACCATCCAGCAGGACCGCAAGCGTGGCAGGCTGGTCGGTGCGCTCGTGGTCGAGTCCGACGACGAGCTGTACGCCATCACCTCCACCGGCGGGGTCATTCGGACGCGCGCCGACGACGTGCGCAAGGCCGGACGGCAGACCAAGGGTGTTCGGCTGATGAACCTCGACGAGGGAACGACGTTGCTGGCCGTCGCCCGCAATGCCGACAAGCCGTCGGACGTCCCCGAGGGTGAGGCCGCGGAGGACACCGCGGACACATCGGACGACGCGGGCGGCGCGGCTGATGGTGCTGTTACATCGGATGCGGCAGTCTCGGCGGAGGGGGAGACCGACCCCGCCGTGGCCGCCGACGACGAGACGTCCTCGGAGGGCGACGCTCCCCGGAACGAGCAAGAGTAAGCGGTAGGCACGAGACGCGAGTGCGGACGAGGGACTGACCGGTAGTGACACCACCCGACAACACCGACAAGCGCGGCGCCGACGCAGCTGCCGAGGACGAGGTCGCACCGCCGTGGCAGCGTGTGGCGAAGGATGTCGACGCCGTGTCGGACTCGGAGTCCGAGGGCTTCGGGGACCGCTGGTCGTCGGGCGAGCTGCCCGCCGACGAGGCGTCGTACCAGCCGACGCAGCAGTACGCCGCTGCCGGCTCGGCCGGCGGTGACTACGGGGGCAGCAACGCCGACACCCAGGTGGTCAGCGGAACCGCGGCGAACCGGCTGTTCGGCGGCCGCGGTCCCGAGGGGGACGACGAGCTCGCCCCGCCCGAGGGTGTCGGCACGGCGAGCGGTGCGGGATCGGGCGCGGCGTCCGGTGACGGTGGCAAGCGGTCGACCCCGGTCAGCGCGCTGCGCAGGCCGGGACGTGGTCCGCGGCGCGCGAGCCTGCAGGTCAAGCGGTTCGACCCGTGGTCGGTGCTCAAACTGTCGCTCGTGCTGGGCGTGGCGCTGTTCTTCATCTGGCTGGTCGCGGTCGGCGTGCTGTACACCGTCCTCGAAGGCATGGGCGTGTGGGACCAGATCAACGGCACGTACACCTCGCTGGTGCAGGGTGAGGCGACCGAAGGCGTCGGGGACCCGTTCATCACCGCGCCCCGCGTGTTCGGCATCGCCGCCATCGTCGGTGCGATCAACATCGTGCTGATCTCGGCCCTGACCACGGTCAGCGCGTTCATCTACAACGTGTCCGCCGACCTGGCGGGCGGCTTGGAGATGACCCTCTCCGAGCGGGAGTGACCCCGTGTCAACCCCGGCAGCGGCGGTGGGGTAGAGTTTTCATCGCCGCACGGGCCCATAGCTCAGACGGTTAGAGCGCATCGCTGATAACGATGAGGTCGGAGGTTCAAGTCCTCCTGGGCCCACCGCACGTAGAAAAGGCGCCTCCTGCATACGCGGGAGGCGCCTTTTTCGTCCCCGCCCCCGTGTTGCGGCTTTAGGGGACCGTGTTGCAGTTTCGGGGGACCGTGTTGCAGGTTGCGGGGCTCGTGTTGCGGGTTCGCGGGACGGGTCACGGTCGGTTGCGCAACGCGGCGTCGAGCGCGCGGAGCAGCTCGCCGGGACGGGCACCGCCTGCCGGAGCCTCGGGGTAACGCCGGAGCACGTCGACCACGACCGGCGTCGCCAGCAGGCACGCGTGGTCGAGTCGCTCGGCCGCAACGTTCGCGCCCTCACCGGCGCCCTCATCCGAGCCGTCGCCACGGGAGTCGTCACCGGCGCCGTGGTCACCCGCGTCGAGTTCGAACGCCCGCGCCGCGTGGGCCGCAGCGCCGAGGATGTGCCTGACCTGTGTCGACTTCGCCAGCGGGTGCAGGTACGCGGAGCTCGCGGCCGTGTGTGCCGCGCGGGCGGCCTCGCTCGCGGCGCCACGTCCGGCGTCGCGAGTCTCCTGATACGCCCGCCACGCCGCCCACGCGCCGTCGCGGATCGCCTTCGACCGCCGTCCGCCCTCCGCGAACGCACGGGTGGCGTCGAGCGCTTCCCTCGCACGCGAATCGCCGGGGCAGGTGTCCTCGAAGATCACCAGTGCGGGCTGTGCACACGCGACCGCGAAGGCGGCGACTTCCCGGATCTCGTCCAGCTCCAGCTCGATCATCGCCGTGGTGCCGTGGGGGCCGGTGTTCTCGTTCCCGGAATCGCGCGTCACGACGTCGATTGTGCGCGTGACCCGAGCCGTGCGGGGACGTCGCCGCCCACCCGAATGGCCGGGCGCAGGCCGGCTTGTCACATCGTTATCAGCGATGCAGTCGTGCATCACCGCTGTGCAAACTGTCCACAGGCGACTTCCACATGGGGACACGGAGGAGCGCCGGAATCGTCAGCCGCCCGCGAGGTACTGCACCAGGTGTGGATGCCGCGTGGCGAGTCGTTCGAGCCGGTCCGTGCCGTTTTCCGCGTCGCGGCGCAGGAATTCGGCGGTCTCGGCGTCGGCGGGGAAGAACGATTCCATGGACAGCCCGGCGACTGTGGTGTCGAGCGGGGTACCGAACGTCGTGACGGTCGTGATCAGCCGCAGCTCCGTGCCGCCCGTCATGCGCAGTCGGACGGGAAGGAACACCCTGTCGTCGGCGACCTGCGCGGCGTCGGCGGATGCGTCGCTGTACGACGAGAGCTCGTCGTACAGTTCGGACAGTCGCGGGTCGCCGCTGAGCGTGGCCTGTTGCTCGACCTTCCGCAGCAGTGAGGTCCGCAGTTCCGGCAGGTTGTTCACGCGCGGTGCGAGGCCGTCCGGGTGCAGTGTCAGGCGCAGGACGTTCGGTGGCGCGGTGAGCAGTTCCGGCGCCACGTCCTCGAGGAGCAGCGCGGTGCCGTGGTTGGCGGCGACGACGTTCCAGCACTCGTCGACCGCGAGTGCGGGGTGCGGTTCGTGGGCCGTCAGAACGGTGTCGATCGCGCGGCGCACGGGTTCCATGGCGCCGTCGGCGAGGCGGTGTTCGCCGAACGCGGGTGCGTAACCGGCGGCCAGCAGCAGTTCGTTGCGGGCGCGCAGCGGGACGTCGAGGTGTTCGGCGAGCTGCAGCAGCAGTGCGCGGCTCGCGCCGGACCGGCCGGTCTCGACGAAACTGATGTGCCGTGCAGACACGCCGAGCTGCGCCGACAGCTCCAGTTGGCTGAGTCTCCTGCGTGAGCGCCATTCGCGGATCAGCGGGCCGACGGTCATACGCCGACCGTAGACGGGCCCCGTTCACGCGGCCATTACCGAACGGGTAATCGACGCGCGGACCCGGGCGGTGCCAGGTTCGGTGCACCGAACGGAAAGGAGCCGTCGATGACCGACGAATTCGCCGCCCATCGCCGTGAGGCCGGCGGCATCAGTTATGTCGACGTGGGGCAGGGGCCCGTGACGCTGTTCGTGCACGGCGTGTTCACGAACGGCCGCCTGTGGCGGAACGTGGTGCAGCGCCTGCGTGGCCACGGCCGGTGCATCGTGGTGGACCTGCCCGGACACGGGCACACGCCGCCGATCGGCGAGGCGTCGCTGTGGGGGATGGCCGACGCCGTGGGCACCGTGCTCACCGAACTCGACCTGTGGGACGTGCACCTCGTCGGCAACGACACGGGCGGCGCCGTGTGCCAGATCGTGATGGCACGCCACGAGGACCGGTTCGCCTCGTGGGTGTTGACCAACTGCGACACCGAGGGCAACACGCCTCCGCGTGCGTTCGCACCCGTGGCGTGGGCGTCGCGACTGGGGCTGTTCCGCGTGGCCGGGCCGGTGGTGCGATGGCCCGCGCTGGTCAAGCAGATCTTCCGGGTCGGCTACCGGAATCCCGCGCAACTGCCGGACGACGTCGTCGTGGACTACCTGGCGCCGATCCTCGGCAGCCGAGATGCGGTGCGATTCATGGAGCGGCTGCTGCGGTCCGTCAACCCGCAGCTGCTCGGCCGTGTCCGGCCGCAACTCGAAGCGTGCGAGGTGCCGACCGTGCTCGTGTGGGGCACCGCCGACGTCTTCTTCGACATCGAGTGGGCTCATTGGTTGCAGCGCCTGATCCCCGGCGCGACCGACGTCGTCGAAATACCCGGGGGACGACTGTTCTTCCCGGACGAGTTCGCCGACCCGTTCGTCGACACACTGGAGGCCCACTGGAAGCCGGTGTGAGTGTCTGCGGGCACGTTGACGGAATCGCGTCTCCTGGTGAATACTTGTACTGCGGACCCGTCCCACTCACGTGGGGGATCGGGTCCAGCTTCTTTTCCAGGCGCTTTCGAGGTCACAGTTCGTAGGGCAGACTTCCTGTGACGTTGCTGGGGCCGAGGAGTGCCGGATACCAATCCCACATGACCTTCTTCGCGGGCTCACGGAGAACCGCCATGTACCCGGCGTAAGCGATGGGGTCGGCGATCTGTACCCACTGGCTGAGGTGCGAACCTTGGAACAGGGGATCTTCGATGATGGAGCGCGTGGCGAGTTTGAGGTCCCGGTGGGTTGCGCGATACATCGGATCGGAGCCGTCACCGTCCATGATGACCATGCCGAGGTCGTCGTCGGTGTTGAGCCGTTGATCGATCATCGTGACCAGTTTCCCGTACGTTTCCGCCTTCGCTCGGTGAAACTTCGTGCCGGGAGCCACCCGGTGAACTACAGCACCCGTACGGATCCCGGGTAATGCGGCGATCGTGCCGAGCGCGTCGACCATCACCATGCTCCGGTATGCCTTGCGGTTGTCCCAAGAGGTCTCGGTCGGACGGCCTCGACCGTTCGCGAACTTCGTACCGTGGAGCTCGTAGCTTGCGGCAACCCCTGTCGTCGAATGGAGCTGCTTCCGCCAATCGAGCCACTCGCGTAACGCTGGCCGCCAGTTCGTGACGTCGACTTCCGCCCATCCGAAGACCACGAGACGTGATGACTCGGCGCCCGAGTCGTCGATGTAGAACAGGCGGAGGCTCACAGACGGTGACTGTATGAGGAGCTGCTCTATCGAGGACCACAGGGCTTCGGGGGCCGAAGGAAACCGGAGGCCGTTGGATGACGGAGCACCACCGGAAGACGGTGTGAACCGCGGGTGGGCTGGCGCGAGGGAGCGGTGAATTCCCCGCGAACGGAGGCGTGGTGGCGGCCGGCTGGACGTTACGCTGCCGGGGGCGTTGTCGGGCGAGTGGTGGGAATCGTGGAGGCGGCAGTGGCGGTCGAGTCGGGCGGTAGGGCCGATCCGGTCGACGGAATCCCCGCGGACGGTTCTCCCGACGAGGTCGCCCGCTGGTGGCGGGACATGTCCGCCGACGAACGCGACGCCGCGATCACCGGTCACCCGGCGGAGGTCGGCGGGCTCGACGGGATTCCCGTCGCCGATCGTGATCGTGCCAACCGGTTGTGGTTCGACGCCGAGTACGCCGCCGTCACCGCCGAACAGCCGGATTCCGACGACGATGCCGATGATCGCGACGCCGTCGTCCGGGCCATGGATGCGATCAAGCGGTACATCGACGGCGAGGCGACCCGCACGCGTCCCCGGGCGTATCTCCTCGGTTTCTCCCGCGAGGGGAGGGGCCGGGCGATCATCGCGACCGGGAACCCGGACACGGCGGACCACGTCGTGACGAACGTGCAGGGCACCGGCACCAACCTGACGACCGTGCGGGGCGAGCTCGACCAGACCGACGCGATCGTCGACCGGGTCAACCAGCTGTCCCGTCGCAGCACCACCTCGACGATCACGTGGCTCGGTTACGACGCGCCGCAGGACCTGCTCGAATCGGCGAGCGACGACCGAGCCGTCGTCGGCGGCGAGCTACTTCTGTCCTTTCAGGACGGTCTGCGGGTGACCCATGAAGGGGAGCGTTCCTACAATTCCGTCATCGGCTACAGCTACGGCTCCACCGTGGTGGGCCATGCCGCGTCCGAGGCGCTGCTCGACGTCGACGCGGTCGTGTTCGTCGGCAGCCCGGGCGTCGGGGTGGACCACGTCTCCGAGCTGCAGCTCCCGGACGGCTGCCGCGTCTTCGCCACCACGGCCGAGAACGACGTCATCCGCCTGACGCCCGATTTCGTCCACGGGCCGCAGCCGATCGACGACGAGTTCGGCGCGACCGTGTTCGAATCCGACCCCGGCGCCGACGGCGAGTGGTTCACCGCGGGCCTGTCCGCCGAGGCGCATTCGCAGTACTGGAACAAGGATTCCGATTCGCTGCGTAACTTCGCGGCGATCATCCTGGGCAGGGGACCGTTGTGACGCGCGGCGCCGGCCCACGGCCGGAGAAGGGGCACAGGCCTTGCGGACGTTGACCCACGACGAGGCTCGCACGCGGGCGCAGGAACACATCGACCGTGCCGTCGCCGCGCTGCCCGTGCAGCCCGCGCTGACGTTGCAGCGCGACGACGCGCTCGAATGCGGCGACCCGAAGGATCGCGGGCCGCGCGGTCGTTACGAGGTCGGCAAGACGTACTGGCTCGACGAGCTTCCCGGCGGCCGGAACGCCGAGATCGTCGACGCGCTCGTCGAGCACTGGACGTCCCACGACTTCCGCGTGCTCGCCGACCATCGCGACGCCGCCGACCGGTTCGTGTCCGTGCAGCACAGCGGCGACGCGTTCCGCATGTCCGTCACCCAGAGCATCGAGGGCGATCTGTCGCTCGGCGCGTCGTCCCCGTGCATCTGGCTGGACGGCGGATCCGACGACTGAGGTTCGCCGGGAAGCCGCCGTCACGCGAAGCCCCCGGGGGCACCACGGTCGAGGACCTAGCGGGCGAAGGTGCCCGCGACGGTTCGGTTGGTGACGTTGATGCGGTTCCAGGCGTTGATCGCGGCGACGGCCATGATCAGCGCGCCGAGCTGGGCGTCGTCGTAGTGCTTGCGGGCGGCGTTCCACACGTCGTCGGGAACGCCGTGCGGGTTGTCGGCGATCCGGGTGGCCGCTTCGGCGAGTTCCAGTGCGCCGCGTTCGGCATCGGTGAAGTAAGGCATCTCTCGGAACGCGGCGACGCCGTTGATGCGTTCGGCGCTCTCGCCGTCGGCGGCGGCGTCGCGGGCGTGCATGTCGACGCAGAAGCCGCAGCCGTTGATCTGGCTGACGCGCAGCTTCAGCAGGTGCAGCAGGCCCTGGGGCACGTCGCTGTCGGCGAGGAACTGCTCCATCGCGTACATGGCCTTGAACCCGCCTTCGGCGGCGGACTGCAGACCTTCGAGTCGTCCCTGCATCGGTAGCTCCTTTTCTGGATGTTCAATATCCGGAATATGTGACCGAGTCGGCGGGTGTCCGCGTTGTCGTGGACTCGGGCCGTCGATTCGTGGTGTCAGCGGGTGTCGTCGAACCAGCGGCGCACCTTGTCGGGCACGCCGGGGTTCGAGCGTTCGACGGTCGCCATGACGTCGGCGACCGACTGTCCGGCGAGTTCGCGTCGCCAGGCGAGTTCGGCCTTGCGCATCGCGGAGTCGATGGCGCACGGCTTGCTGTAGGTGGCGGGGTCGCTCGCGCTGCCCCGTTGGCGAATCTCGGTGCAGCGGAACGCCGGTTCGTCGCCGTCGATCGCGGCGACGACGTCCATCAACGTGATCTTCTCGGGTGGCCGTGCGAGGCGGAAGCCGCCGCGTGGCCCGGATACGGACGCGAGGATGCCGGCACGGGCCAGTGCCTGCAGCTGTTTGTTGAGGTACGCCGCGGGCAGTTCGTAGAACGCCGCGAGTCTGGCCGCGGGCACGGTGCGCTCACCCAGCCACGCCAGGTTGAGGCAGCTGTGTACCGCCCATTCGACTCCCTCGTTCATGCGCACAACCTGGACACTAGATGTCCGAGATTCGCGACGCAAGTGGGTCTCTCCGGTCCCCGGACGCGTCGGAGTCCGAGCTTCGAGTGCTGTCCCGTTGCGCTGGCCTGGTGTTATGCGCACAAGATCGCGGATGGTTCCACGTGGAACCATCCGCGATCTCGGGTAGACGTCACTCCTGCTGGGAGCGTTCCCGAACCTGCGACTCGCTGGCCTTGCGCTCGGCCTCCTTGGCCTGCGCCTCCTTCTCGGCGACCTCCTGCTGGGCCTCGGCCTTCTCCTGCTGGGCGTTGCCTTCCTGCTGCATCGAGTCGTGACCGAGCAGGGAGCCGGCGGCCTGCTTCACGCGGCCCTTCATGTCCTCGACGGCACCCTTGAGGCCTTCCTGCTGCTCGTCCCTCTGGTTCATGTGAACCTCCTGTGCCTCTCTCGTGCCTGTGTCCACGGCCGGGGCGGCGCCCGTGGCCGCTCCACCCCTCGGCTGCCCGTATCGCCGGACCGCGTAAACCGGCCGTAGCGGGGTGCAGTAACATCGGGTCGGCAGGGTCAGTTCGTGCCAGAGGGAGGCTTCGGCCGTGAAGAAGCTGTTGGCGTTCGCCGTGGTCGCGGGTGGCGTGTTCTTCGTCATCAAGCGCAACAAGGACGCGAAGGCCGAGGCGGACCTGTGGCGCGAGGCCACCGCTCCGGTCGACACGCACGTCAACGGTGCTTCCCTCAACGGCAGCACCCCGGCGAGCACCGGAGCAGGCCAGAACTGACACCGGCGCCCGCGAACGGTACTGTTCGCGAGCCCAGGGGCTGTAGCTCAATTGGTAGAGCGCTGCTTTTGCAAGGCAGAGGTCAGGGGTTCGATTCCCCTCAGCTCCACAGTCTGCTCGATTCGCTGTGTTCCGGATCGACAGCTGGACGGCTCGTACTCGAAGAGTGCGAGCCTTTTCCGTTTCGCCGGTTGACTTCGGGGCGAACCCCACGTTCGTCGGCTTCCCCTTGCTGTCGCTACGGACACCGGCCCGTCAGCGGTTCGCGAGGGACCAGCCTGCCTCGTGGAGTCGTTCGAAGCCGTCGAGCAACAGGTCGAGGGCGAATTCGAACTCGAACTGCTCGTCGCAGCCCTCGCCCAGGCGTGACAGGTCGCCGTCGATCGTCGCGAGGGTGATCGCGGTGATGCTCGGGTAGGTGGCCGACATGTGCTCCACCATCGCCTCGAGCTCGGCCGGGTCGGCGGGCGGCGTGGCGTCGTCGGCCACCTCGGGCTCGTCGAACGCCTCCGGGCTGAACCCCCAGATGCGGTGCCCGAGCGCATGCATCACGTGGTGCGTCAATTGCGCCGAGAATCCGCCCGCGAGGAACGCGCCCGCCAGCGCGTCCATGTAGCCGAGTACGTCGGGCGTGCGCCGTGTCCGCGTCTCGATGACGTGCCGCGCCCACGGATGCCGCACGATGGTCCGCCTGGCGCTCAGGATCGTGTCCCGCACGGCGGTTTTCCACCCCTGAGCGGGGTCGGGCCGGTCGATGTCGGCGACCAGCGTGTCGACCATCCCGTCGAGCAGGTCGTCCTTGTTGGACACGTGCTTGTACAGCGCCATGGGGACGACACCGAGGCGGCTCGCGAGGCCCCGCATGCTGACCGCGTCGATGCCCTCGGCGTCGGCCAGCTCGACCGCGGCGCGCAGTGCCCGCTTCCTGTTGAGCGGTGTGCTGTTCCCGTTTCGCGGCACGGAAACAGCCTACGTGCGGACCTCGACCCGGCGATGCACCCACAGCGAGCACCCGAGCCCGACCAGTGCGACGGCCACCGGCAGGGCCGCGAACCTCCCCACGCCGTGCGGCAGGAACGAGGTCAACAGCGGCACCACGGCCCCGAGCGCCAGCAGCGCGGCCGCCCAGCGGGCCAGGACACGCGCCCGGAACAGAGCCACACCGAGCAGCAGACCTCCGCCCATGAACAGCACGCCGGACAGCGGCCCGATCGCTTCGAGGGTGCCGAGCGTTCCGCCGGTGCCTTCGCCGTTGACGATGCCGAGGAAATCGGCCGTGAACGCGGGTGCCGAGTCGGCCACCAGTGGCAGGAACAGCGTTTCCGCGAACGTGAACGCGCAGGTCAGCACGTAGAACAACGCGAGAAGTGCGAACCCGCTGAGCCCGAGGACCCCCGTCTGCGGCACCTGCCGCAAGTACAGGCCCGTCACGCCGATCAGCCCGAGACAGGCCATGGCGAACGTGAGCCAACCGGTGACCGCCCACATCGGCGTGGTCACGCTCGCGACCTCGTCGACCGGGTGGACGAACTGGATGCCGGCGAACAGCAGTCCCGCGAGCAGCGCCGCGACGGCCGCGACCCCTCGCAGCGACGTCGATGTGATGTGCATGAGCGACCTCCCCAACCAGGTGTACGCCGTACACTACCTCAGAAGGTGTACGTCGTACACCTCAGCCGGAGAACGAGGGTGGAGGAGGTGCCGGTGGGAAGGAAGCGGCAGCGCTCGCCTGCTGGTCAGGTTCGCGGCAGGACGGTTCGCCCGTGGCATTCGGCGTCGTGGAGTTCGGCGTAGCGGCGCCAGCTGAGCATGGTCACGGTCATGGACCACGCGAGTCCGGCGGTCGTCGGCAGCGGACGCTTCGTCCACGCGCCCACCGCGGCGACGGCCAGGCCTGCGGAGCCGACGACGTTGAGAACGCTCGACCGCGTGTCCTGCGCCGGATCGGCCAGCCATTGTTCCTCGCCGAGGATCGCGCGCGTCGCGAACGACCGTTCGGAGCGCACCGGCGGCGTCACCACGGGGTTGACCGCCATCCAGGCCGAGACCGCAGCGGCGTGCTGCCATCGGCGGGTCCACAGCGGCAGTACCAGCAACGGTGTCGTGGCCCACCGCGACCACGCGCTGATCGGATGCGCGTGCCGCGCGAACACCCACCGGCGGAAGCGGTCGCCCGCGGACCCACCGGCTTCGGACGTGCGCGGGCCGAACGTCGACATCTCATCCTCCTGCCCCCACGGTGGGTCGGCCCGAAGTGTAGGCCTTGCCGGCGACGGGGCGGCCCGAACGACGTTGACCGCGGGACTGTCGGCAGGCACGCTCGCTGTGGCTCGGCCGCGATACGAAGGGGGCGCACCGCCGATGCAGGACGAGCACCGGCGCGATGTGCGCCAGCCGTACGCTGGCCTCGACGAACCGGAAGTCGATGCCGACGATCGCGATTCGTCGAGTAGCGGCCGAAGCGTGAGCATCGACGCTGTGTGCAGGGCGGAGCACGCGCTTTACCGTAGAACCGCTGTTGCCTTCACAGCCGCCATGTCGGGGCGTCTGCACGGCACGTTCCGGACCTGGACGACGTCGGCAGGTCTCATGGTTGCCCTGGCTACCCATCCGGCGCTTCATTTCTTGTCGACGATCTCGGGGGTCACCGCGGATACGGCGCCCCATGTCGCGCACCTGCTCGAGACGTTCGGCCAGTACGCGGCCGTTCCGACTGTGGTTGCAGCGCCATCGTTCGGTGACTCCGGATCGTCGTCGTTGCGGGCCGTGGGCCTGGTGCCGGCTGACGATCGGGTGCTGGCCGTCAGGGATCTCGCGGCCGGTACGAACATCGCGGTGGCTGAACCGAGCGGCAGCGTGACGTGCGAAGCGGCCGAGGCGGGAGAGTTCCTCGGCGTGTTGCTGCCCGGCTATGAGGTCGAGGGAGTCGTGGGCGCCTTCATCGCCGCGGAACACCGGGACCCGGCCGTTCGTCGTTCGTCGCCTACGAAGGCTCCGTGCCGGTCGGCGCGGCAGCGATGACCGCCCACGATGACGTAGCGGTGCTGGGAGGAGCAGCCACGTTGCCGGCCTATCGGGGAAGAGGCGCTCAGCATCGGCTGCTGCGGCATCGACTGCGGGTGGCCGCCGAGTCCGGTTGCAACCTGGCAGTCGCAACGGCACAGCCGTCGTCGACAAGTATGCGGAACCTCCGTATATCCGGGTTCCGCATCCACCACAGACCAGCGTGGAAGCTGCGCCGTAGACCTGAGGGTCGGTGCCGACGAACCGGCGTCGAGTAGGCGCGCCGCTCATCTCGTCGTGGCCGGGTGTTCACGCAAAGCGGTCACACGGCGCTGTCCGGTTCGGTACGTTTCGCCTCGATCCACCCACCGGCGAAAGGTCCGAGGTGAGCGGTTACGACGTCGACCCCGACACACTCGTCACCACCGGCGACACGTTCGTGTCGCTCGCGGACGGTGCCGGCGAGGCGGTCGCGGAGTTCAGCGGTGCGGCTGCGGTCCACGCCGAGGACAACGACGGGTTCGCCGCCGCAGGCAAGGTGCGCAGCCTCGCCGCGTTGTGGGAGTACCACGTCGACGACCTGAACAAGCGCACCGCGGTCGCGGGCGGACTGCTGCGCGACGCCGCCGACGGCTACGGCCGGATGGAGGACGCGGTGCTCGACACCCTCCCCGAACTGCATTCGGAGGCGTGACGTGGTCTCGTACGAACAACTGCGGGCGGCGGAACCGGACGCCTTCGACAACCTCGCGAACAAGTGGTCGCGCCTGGCGGGCGAACTGTCGTCCGCCGATTCCGACCTCGGGTCGGCGGCGCGTTCGCTCGAGGGGTGGAGCGGCGAGGCCGCCGAGGCCGCACGGTCACACGTCACCGACGTGCGGAGCGGCTACTCCACGGCCGCCGAGTACATCGAGAAGATCCCGCCCGCACTGCGCACGTTGTCCGACGCGGTGTCCGAGGCGCAGAAGACGGTCGACGGCGTCGTCGAGACCGTCGACACGTCCGGGCATTTGCGTGTGCACAGCGACGGCACCGTCCGCGCGATTCCCGGCGGACCCGGCGACATGCGCAGCGACGACGAGAAACAGGCGGCGTCGGATCTCGCGGACGAGCTGACCGGGAAGATCTCCCGCGCACTCAGCGCCGTCAACGAGGCGGACCGGACCGCGGTGTCGGCGTTGAACAAGGCGACACCGGAGGCGGCGGGACTCGAACTCGAAGCCACCGGTGCGGACCACATCATCACCCCGAGCGACATTCCGAGCGACGGCTCGCCCGCCGAGGTCAAGGAGTGGTGGGACGGGCTCAGCCCCACCGAGCAGGAATCGGCCGTCTACACGCACGGCGACGTGATCGGCGGTATGGACGGGATTCCGGTGGAGGATCGTGACCGCGCCAACCGCATCCGGTTCGCCGAGGAGTACACGCAACTGACCGGACGTCGCGACGAACTGGCGGAACTCGGCCCAGCGAAGTATTCGGAAGAGGCGACCGAGCTCGAGGAGATCGACCGCACGTTGAACGGTCTCGAACCCATCCAGGAGCGGCTCGAACGGGAACCGACCGCTACCCGGCCGCAGGCGTACCTGCTCGACTTCGCCACCGACGGCAACGGTCGCGGCGTCGTCGCCACCGGGAATCCCGACACCGCCGACAACGTCGTCACGTCGGTTCCCGGAACGGGATCCAACCTGTCGAACATCGGCGGCGAGTTGGACAGGGCCGACGCGATCCTCGACCAGGCGGCGCAGACCGACCGTGGCAGCAGCAACGCGGCGATCACCTGGGTCGGCTACGACGCACCTCAGGACCTGAACGAGGCGATACGGGCCGGCTACGCGGAGGACGCCGCGGGCGATCTCCGGTCCTTTCAGGACGGTCTGCGGGCGACCCACGAGGGGCAGCCGTCGAACAACACACTCATCGGTCACAGCTACGGCTCCACCGTGGTGGGCCACTCGGCGCAGGGTGGGCACCTCGACGTCGACAACGCCGTGTTCATCGGCAGCCCCGGGGTGGGCGCCGACCACGTGTCCGAACTCGACCTGCCCGACGACGCGAACGTCTACGCGGGGACGGCCGAGAACGACATCATCCGCAACACGCCGCCGTTCATCCACGACAACCAGCCCATCAACGACGACTTCGGCGCCGAGGTGTTCGACGCGGGCGAGGGCACGGATTCGTGGTACGGAACCTCGCCGGACGCCCATTCGGAGTACTGGGACGAGAACTCCACACCGTTGCGCAACCTGGGGCGCATCGTGGTCGGCGAGTCACCGTCATCATGAGTCCATGACGACCGAACCCGGGCGTCGGCGGTCACGGCGGACGCTGCTCGCCGTGACGGCGGCGGCGCTGTTACTGGCGGGCTGCGGCGCGGGCGGGTCGGACGGTGACACGGACGGCAGCGGCGCGAACGACAGCGGCACGGACGGTGGCGGAACGGAAGGCAGGCAGCCGGTGGGCACCTTGACGATCGAACAGGCGCGGCAGCGGGCGCAGCAGCACATCGACAGTGCCGTCGAGGCTCTCCCCGTCACACCCGAGCTGACGCTGCAGCGCGACGACGAGCTCGAGTGCACCGACCCCGACGACAACGGTCCGCGCGGGCGCTACCAGGTCGGCAGGACGTACTGGCTCGACAAGATCCCGGCCGAACGCAATGCCGAGATCGTCGACACGCTCCACGGCCACTGGACGTCCGGCGACTTCCGGGTGTTGGCGGACGAGCGGTCGGCCGACGACAGGTTCGTCTCCGTCGAGCACGAGGGGGACGCGTTCCGCATGTCGGTGCAGCAGAGCAAGGACGGCAGCCTGTCGCTCGGCGCGTCGTCACCGTGCGTGTGGCCCGACGGCCGCCCGCCGGGCGGCGACGGCTGACCGTCGTTCCCGGCCGCTCCCGTCGCCGCGTGGAGTCCGCCCGGTGTTCAGCGGTCGGTGGTCCGCACGGCGTTGTCGAGCCTGCGGTCGTCGACGCCGAGCAACGCCGTCAGCAACACCAGTGCCACGGCGGTCATGACCGCGAACACGGAGCGCAGGCCGAAGAGTTCGCCGACGACCCCGCCGAGCGCGGCGCCCAGTGGTTTCGTTCCCCACGCCACGAGCCGGTGCGCGCTGGTGACGCGGCCGAGCAGCCGGTCGGGCGTGATGCGCTGGCGCAACGACACCGTCACGACGTTCGCGACGAGCATTCCCGCACCGCCGAGGAAGAACGCCGCGCCGATCGCGTAGGCGTTCGTGGTGAGTGCGGGAGCGGCCACGATGAGTACCGTCGCGCTGTACGACACCCAGAGCGTGCGGGTCCGCCCGAGTAGTCGTTCCACCCGTTCGGCCAGTACCGACCCCAGGAGGCTGCCTGCGGCGATGGCAGCCAGCAGCGCGCCGTAGGCCGTCCCGGACAGGCTCATCGGGCCCAGCGCCTGCAACACGAAGATCGCGAAGGTGGCGCTCGTGGCGAGGTTGAACAGGCCGTTCATCGCCGTGAACCGCAGCAGCAGCGGTTGTCGCCACAGGAAGCGCACACCTTCCGCGATGTCCCGTCGGAGGGGGCTCGACCGCCGTGCCGTCGCCTGCGGCGACGCGGGTGAGCCGACCCGGAATCGGCCTCGCACCAGCGGCAACGCCGCCACACCCACCGCCCACAGGGCGCCGGGGGCGCCGACGGCGGCCGTCGCTCCCGCGGCGACGAGGGCTCCGGCGAGCGGCGGCCCGACGAACTCGTCGGTGGTGAGCTGGATGCCGAACAACCTGCCGTTGGCGCGCGCCAGGACGTCGCCGTGGACCAGGCGGGGGACGATCGACTGTGCGGCGATCTCGTAGTACACCCCGGCTGCACCGACGCCGAACGCGATCGCGTACAGCAGCCAGATCGCCGTGGTGTCGGTCGACAGCAGCCCGGCGAGTACCGCCGCGCATCCCGCTCGGGTGAGGTTGGCGGCGAGCATGATGCGGCGACGGTCCAGCCGGTCGACGAACGCGCCCACCGGCAGTGCCAGGAGCAGCCACGGCAGGGTGACCGCGAACGTCAGTCCGGCGATCAGGGTGGGCGAGCGGGTCATGGTCGCGGCCACGAGCGGCAGGCCGACGCGGAACAGCCCGTCCGCGAGGCCGGAGAAGGCCGTCGAGGTCCACAGCCATCGATAGGGCGCACCCAGCCGTTGCGTGCCGTTCCCAGTCACACCCATGCTATGGAGATTTCCACACCGATGTGGAAAAGTCCATCGATGTGAACTCGGCACATCGGTCGACTAGTGTTCGCACCATGACCGATCAGGGTCGCGTGCCGTCCGAGCTGCCCAGCAGGGAAACGACGGTTCGGGAGGCGAAGGCGCTCGGCCATCCGCTGCGGTTGCGCATCCTGCGGCTGTGCTGGCAACGGGAGCTGACGAACAAGCAGCTCGCCGAGCGTGTCGGACGTGATCCGGGCACGGTGCTCCACCACGTCCGGCACCTGGTGCAGGCCGGGCTGCTGGAACAGGCCGCGGTGCGTACCGGAGACAAGGGTGCACTGGAGAAGCCGTACCGGGCCGTGCCGAGGGGCGTGTGGCTCGACGATCCCGGCCGGGCCGATCCCGCGGGCGCCGCCGCCCCGTTGGCCGCGCTGCAGGACGAACTCCGCGCGGCGGGACCCGGCTCGGTCAGCACGTTCTTCCGCTTCGCGCTGCACCTGTCGGACGCCGATGCCGCCGAGTTGCACCACCGGATTCAGGCCGTCATCGACGAGTACACCGCCACCGACGATCAGCGTCGTGACCGGCCCGCCTACGGGGGTGCGATCGTGGTTCACCGGCTGGCGGAGTGACGCGCGGGCGAGGTCCCCTGTCGTGTGATCCTGTCTACACCGCTGCGATACCTGCTGTTCATGCTGGGTATGCTGACGGGTCGTTCTCGGCCGTCTCACCCGGAGCTGGCCCGGATAGCGCCTGTGAGGGCTTGTGACGATCGCGATCGACAGACCTGCCGGACCGACGCCCGCCCCCGACCCCGCCGCCCGAGCCGTGTTCCGCACCGGGCCCGCGCCGACGATCCGGACCCTGCTCGACGTCCTCGACGACACCATCGCGCGGCACAAGGACGCACCCGCCGTCGACGACGGCTCCACGGTTCTGACCTACCGGGCGCTCGCCGCGGAGATCGGCACCGTGCGGGCGAAGCTGGCCGCCGAGGGCGTCGGCGTCGGCGACCGCGTGGGCATCCGCATCTCGTCGGGCACCGCCGAGCTGTACGTCGCCATCCTGGGCACGCTCGCGGCAGGCGCCGCCTACGTCCCGGTCGACATCGACGACCCGGAGGAACGCGCCGAGCTCGTGTTCGGCGAGGCCGAGGTGAGCGTGGTGCTGCGCGACGGCGGCGCGGTCGAGCGGGTCGGCGAGCCGCGGGGCATGCACGGCACGCCGTCGCCGGACGACGACGCGTGGATCATCTTCACGTCCGGGTCCACCGGTAAACCCAAGGGTGTCGCCGTCAGTCACGGCAGTGCGGCGGCGTTCGTCGACGCCGAGGCGCAGCTGTTCCTCACCGACGAACCGCTCGGCCCTGGCGACCGCGTACTGGCGGGTCTGTCGGTGGCGTTCGACGCCTCGTGCGAGGAAATGTGGCTCGCCTGGCGGCACGGCGCGTGCCTCGTGCCCGCCCCGCGTGACCTCGTGCGGACCGGTGTGGACCTCGGGCCGTGGCTGCTCGACCGCCGCATCACCGCCGTGTCCACCGTGCCGACGCTCGCCGCGCTGTGGCCGGCCGAGGCACTGGAGGACATCCGGCTGCTCATCTTCGGCGGCGAGGCGTGCCCGCCCGAACTCGCCGCGCGCGTCGCCGTCGAAGGACGCGAGGCGTGGAACACCTACGGCCCGACCGAGGCCACCGTCGTCGCCTGCGGGTCGCAGCTGTCCGGCGAGGGCCAGGTGCGCATCGGGCTGCCGCTGCACGGCTGGCAACTCGCCGTGGTCGACGACGACGGCGACCCCGTGCCGATGGGTTCCACGGGCGAACTCGTCATCGGCGGCGTCGGCCTCGCCCGCTACCTCGACGAGGACAAGGACGCCGAGAAGTTCGCACCGCTGCCGTCGCTCGGCTGGGAGCGCGCCTACCGCAGCGGCGACCTGGTGCGCGCCGACCCGGAGGGACTCGTGTTCCTCGGCAGGGCCGACGAGCAGGTCAAACTCGGCGGCAGGCGCATCGAACTCGGCGAGGTGGACGGCGCGTTGCAGTCGCTGCCCGGTGTCGCGGGCGCCGCGGCCGCCGTGCGCAGGACCGACGCGGGCAACCAGGTCCTCGTCGGCTACGTGCTGCCCGCCGACGGCGAGGCGGGTGGATTCGACACCGACGCCGCCGTCGCACGCCTGCGGGAGCAGCTGCCCGCCGCGCTGGTGCCGCTGCTCGCCGTGGTCGACGACCTGCCGGTGCGCACCTCCGGCAAGGTCGACCGCGCCGCGCTGCCGTGGCCGCTTCCCGCCGGTTCGGTGACCGGCGCCGACGACGGCCTGTCCGACACCGAACAGTGGCTGGCCGAGGAGTGGGCCTCGATCCTCGGCGTGACCGTGGGCGACGCGAAGGCCGACTTCTTCACCTGCGGGGGCGGCAGCCTCACCGCGGCGCAACTCGTGTCGCGCGTCCGCACCCGGTATCCCGAGGTGTCGGTCAGCGACGTGTACACCCTTCCCCGGCTCGGCGACCTGGCGGAGAAGCTCGACGGCCTCGACGGCACGCCCACCCGTCGCCGCCGCGTCTCGCCGGTGCCCACGTCGGCCGGCCTGGTGCAGAGCCTGTCGCTGCTGCCGCTGCTGACGGTCGCCGGCCTCCGGTGGACGACCATCGCGGCCGCGCTGTCGACGGCACTCGGCACGTTCGCCGGTGTCGCGTGGGCGCCGACGCTGCCGTGGTGGGCGCTCGCCGCGGCGTGGCTCGTGCTGTTCAGCCCGCCGGGCCGCATCGCCCTCTCGGCGGCCGGTGCCCGGCTGTTGCTGCGCGGCCTGCGCCCCGGCCGGTACCCGCGTGGCGGGCGGGTGCACCTGAGGCTGTGGGCGGCCGAACGGCTCGCCGACGTCACGGGCGCCACCGAAGTCGCGGGCGCATCGTGGATGACCCACTACGCACGCCTGCTCGGCGCGAAGGTCGGCGCGGACGTCGACCTGCACGCCCCGCCGCCCGTCACCGGGATGCTGAAACTCGGCCGCGGCGCCGCCGTCGAACCCGAGACCGACCTGTCCGGCCACTGGGTCGAGGGCGACCTGGTCCACATCGGCAAGATCCGCATCGGTGCGGGTGCGCGGGTGGCCGCGCGGAGCACGCTGTTCCCCGGGGCGCGCATCGGCAAGGGCGCCGAAGTGGCCGCCGGTGCGACGGTGCGCGGCGCCGTGCCTGCGGGCAGGCGCTGGGCCGGTTCGCCCGCGACCGGCGACCCGAAGGGCGCGCTGCGCTGGCCCTCGAAGCCGGCACCCCGGCAGCGGCGCTGGTCGTTGGCCTACGACGTCGCCTCGTTCGTGCTCGGCATGCTGCCCGCCGCCGCGGCGCTGCCGGCCGTCGCGATCCTGGGTTCCGCGGCCACGTCGGCGTCCGGACTCGCCGCGGCGCTCGGTCCGATGCTCGCGCTGACACCCGTCGCGGCCCTCGCGTACCTGGGCACGTACGCCGCGCTCGTGCTGGTGGGCGTGCGCGCCCTCGGTATCGGCCTGCGCGAGGGCTTCCACCCCGTGCACAGCAGACTCGCCTGGCAGGTCTGGGCCACGGAGCGGCTCATGGACGCCGCCCGCTCCGCACTGTTCCCGCTGTACGCCAGCCTGCTGACACCCGGGTGGCTGCGATTGCTCGGTGCGAAGGTCGGCAGGGGCGTCGAGGCGTCGACCGTCCTGGCCGTGCCGAAGATGACCAAGATCGCCGGCGGTGCGTTCCTCGCCGACGACACGATGGTCGCCGCGTACGAACTCGGGAACGGCTGGCTGCACGTCGCCCCCGCGCGCATCGGCAAGCAGGCGTTCCTCGGCAACTCGGGCATCACCGCGCCCGGCCGGTCCGTGCCCAAACGCGGGCTCGTCGGCGTGCTCTCGTCGACCCCGAAGAAGGCGAAGAAGGGCTCGTCCTGGCTCGGCATGCCGCCGATGCCGCTACGCCGCGCCGTCGAGAGCGCGGACACCAGCCGCACGTTCGATCCACCGCGCAGGCTCAAGGCGGCGCGCGCGGCCGTCGAGCTGTGCCGCGTCGTTCCGGTGATGTGCTCGGTGGCGCTGTCGGTGCTCGTCGTCGCCGCGTTGCTGGCCGTGTGGTCGGCGTACGGCCTGTGGGTTGCCGCGCTGTCGTCGGGTGTCGTGCTGCTCGTCGCGGGTGTCGCCGCCGCGGCCGCTGCGACAGTGGCGAAGTGGACGTTGGTCGGCAGGTTCCGGGCGACGGAACGTCCACTGTGGAGCTCGTTCGTGTGGCGCGCCGAGCTGGCGGACGCGTTCGTCGAGACGCTCGCCGTGCCGTGGTTCGTCGGCGGCGTCGGAGGAACACCGCTGCTGCCCGCGTGGCTGCGCACGATGGGCGCGCGCATCGGCAGAGGAACGTGGGTCGAGACGTACTGGCTGCCCGAGTCGGACCTCATCCGCATCGGTGACGGCGCCACGGTGAACCGCGGGTGCGTCGTCCAGACCCATCTGTTCCATGATCGGATCATGAGCATGGACACCGTCGAATTCGGCGAGGGCGCGACGCTCGGCCCGCACGGCATCGTGCTGCCCGGCGGCGGCATCGGCGACCGCACGACCGTCGGGCCGGGGTCGCTCGTCACGCGCGGCGACGCCGTGCCCGCCGATTCCCGCTGGCAGGGCAACCCGATCGCCGCATGGGGCGACGAGAGCGGGTCGGGCCACCGGTGACGCCGCAGCCCGAACCCGGCGCCGACCGCTCCGGCGACTCCTACCTGCCCGCACACGGCAACGGCGGCTATCGGGTGCGTCACTACGACCTCGACCTCGAGTACCGCCCCGTCGCCAACCGGCTGTCCGGCACCGCCCGCATCACCGCGGTCGCCACGCAGCCGCTGTCGGCGTTCACGCTCGACTTCACCGACTACAAGCTCAGCCGGGTGCAGGTGTCGGGCACGAACGCCCGGTACACGCACCGCGGTCACAAGCTGCGCGTCAAGCCTGCGCGGTCGATCGCCGAGGGTGCGGAGTTCACGGTCGAGGTGCGCTACGCCGGGAATCCGGAGCCGCTGTCGTCACCGGAATGGGGCGACGTCGGCTGGGACGAGCTCACCGAGGGCGCGCTCGTGGCGAGCCAGCCGATCGGCGCGCCGACGTGGTTCCCGTGCAACGACCACCCCGCGGACAAGGCGACCTACCGCCTCGCGTTGAAGGTCCCCGCGCCGTACACCGTCGTCGCGACGGGCGGTCTCGTCGACCGGCGCCGATCGGCGAGCACGGTCAGGTGGGTGTTCGAATGCACCGCACCGACCGCGCCGTACCTCGTCAGCGTCCAAATCGGATACTACGAGGAGGAGGACCTCGGCGGCGCCCGGCTGTTCGTGCCCACGCGGCTGCGGGAGGACGCGCGCGTCGACTTCGGCAGGCAGCCGGACATGCGCACCGCCCTCGAAGGGTGGTTCGGCCCGTACCCGTTCGACGACTACGCGGTCGTCGTCACCGACGACGAACTCGACGACCCCATCGAGGCCCAGGCAATGGCCGTGTTCGGCGCCGGGCACGTCGACGGCGAGCGCACCCACGAACGACTCGTGGTGCACGAGTTCGCGCACCAGTGGTTCGGCAACAGCCTCACGGTCGCCGACTGGCGGCACATCTGGCTCAACGAGGGTTTCGCGACGTACGCCGAGTGGTTGTGGTCCGAGAGCTCCGGCGGCGAATCCGCCGACACGCTGGCCCGCCGGTGGCGCGGCGCCCCGGCGCAACAGGGGAGCGGACCACGCATCGCCGACCCCGGCGTCGCGGACATGTTCTCCGAGCGGGTCTACAAGGGCGGCGCGCTCACGCTGCACGCGCTGCGCGGTGAACTCGGCGACGAGACGTTCTTCGCCCTGCTGCGCGACTGGACGAGCACCCACCGGCACTCGACCGTGACGACCGCCGAATTCACCGCACTCGCAGCCCGGCACGCGGGCCGCTCACTGGACCGGTTCTTCACCACCTGGCTCGACTCGGACGTCCTACCGCGATAGTGCCGTGGGAGGTCGTTCAGGCCATGGCCGTTCGTCGGATGTGGGCGAATTCGTCACGGTTCGGGGGATGGTTCGCTATGCTGACTTGCTGCGGGAGAGTTGAAGACGCCTGACGATCCGGGGGAGGAATCGAAGGTGCAGGTCAGCGACGGCAGCGGACCGGCGCCGCTCGCGCCGCAGGACGCTGCGGCGACCGGTGCGGCGCTTGCCGGCGGCAACATGTTCGCCGCGGTGAACTTCGTCGTCGACGGCAAGGAGACCAACCCCGGCTCCGGCGGCGGCTACGAGTTCGACGGCGAGACCGCCAAGGGCATCTACGAGGAAGCCCTGACGCTCGCCGAGCGGTACCGGGACCACATGCAAGCCGCGAACGATCTGGTCATGTATGCACAACCTCCTGCCGAGGACACGGCGAGCGTGCGGTTCACCGAGGTGGCCCAACGGTCGTGGCAGGTGGGCGCGGAGCATGTCGCCGACCTGTGGAAGTTCCACCGTGACCTGGCTGAGAAGCTTGGCAGGGCCCTCGGCGTGTACGAGGAGGCCGAGGACCGCGCGGGCAAGGACGTCAAGAACGCCGGCGGTCGGGACGGCAACGATGAGGGAGGCTTCGTCGCATGAGGCGGACGGTTGCGCTGCTGGCGTCCGGGGCGGCTGTGGTGCTGGCGACGAGCTGTTCGGGAGAGTCCGAGGGACAGCCGGAGCCCGCCCCGTCGTCGGCCGGTGCCTCGGCGACGACGTCGAGTGCTGACGCGTCGGAGGGTGCTTCGGACCTGCCGCACAGCGGTGCGCCGAAGGTGACGAACCCGCTTCCCGAGTCGGTTCTGTCCGGTGACCCGTGCGATGCGCTTACCCGGGATCAGCTAGACGAGATCTTCGGAGAGGGAACACCGACAGGCGAGCGGAACGACCTTGAGGAGACCGGACCGCGTTGTGACTGGAATTACGGCGGTGGTGGTGTCACCGTCGGCTTCCTCACTGTGACGGGTGAGGGGCTCAGCCGGACTTACGCGAACATGGAAGGACTCGGAGAAACGCTGGATGAGCCTGGACCTGTGCAAGGCTTCCCTTCCGTTACCCACCAGACCGAATCGGCGTCTTGCGGCGCGTCTGTAGGAATTGCTGATGAGTACGCCATTTCGACAGGTATCTCCTTGAGCGCGAACAAGGAAGACGCAGGCACCGATCCGTGTGAGGCCGCGCTGCGGGTCGCCGACATGGTCGTGGGGAATCTGAAGGAGAAGGCGTGACCGCCGCGGCGACGAGGGTGCACGCGTAGGAAAGAGAAGGGCGACCGAGGGGGCGACGATGGGCCGGTTCGACGATCCGCTGGCCGAGGAAAAGGGCAAGATTCTCTTCGACCAGGCCGGTCGGGTGTTCGGTTCGATGCCGATCGAGGACATCGTGCGCGCGATGCGGCAGGGCGACTCGGGCAAGTGGCAGGGCGCCGCCGACGGGGCGGACACGATCACCAAGGCCGTCACTGAGGGTGAGGACGCCAGCGTCAACCGCAGCACGAAAATGATCCAGGCTCTGGAGAGCTCCTGGACCGGCCAGGGAGCCGAGGCCGCCGCAGGCACCATCCGCAAGGGCATGAAGGCCGCCCAGGCGACCGCCGAGGTCTACCAGAAGAACGCCCGGTTCCACACCGAGAACGCCCACTCGTTCGACGGCACCAAGAACCAGTTCCCCGACATCCCGAAGGACGCGCCGGAGAAGAGCTTTCTCGACCACGCCACGCCCTGGGACACCGACACCGAAGACAAGATCAACGAGCGTAACGCCAAGATCGAGCAGGCCAAGCAGATCTACCAGGGCTACGAGACCAACGTGAACCGCGCGGCCTACGACGTCGACGCCGGTTTCAGCGAGGTCGGCAAGATCGGCGAGGACTTCTCCGGCATCGAACGGGACGAGTCCTCGGCGGTGAAGGACGCGGGCAGCGGGGTCATCTCCATCGACGAGCCCGGAGCCGGCGGCACCGACCGTCCGGGCGGCCCGTCCGTGTCGTCCGACAACGGCCCGATGCGCCCCGGCGGGACGCCGGTCACGCCGAACGGCTCACCGGTTCAGCCCGGGCCGACCGGCCCCACGCCCGGGTACGCCCCGCCGAACACACCCACGACCGACGACACGACGTCGAGTTCCGGATACGCCCCGCCGGAGTTCCAGCGCCCCGCTGCCTCCGCGCCCGGTTACAACACGCCGGGATTCAACACGCCCGGCTACAACGCCGGTTCCGGCTTCGGCCCCGGCGGTTCCGCCGGCACGCCCGGCTTCGGGCCGGTCGGCTCGGCGGGCGGATTCGGCCCGACCGGCGGGGGCTCCTCGTCCGCAGGGGGCGGCCGCGTCCCCGGGGTGGGCGGATATTCCGGCGGCGCGGCCGGTGGGGCAGGTGCAGCGGGCGGAGCAGGGGCCGCCGGAGGCGCCGCAGGCGCGGGAAGGGCGACGGGTGCAGCTCCGTTCGGCCCGGCCGGTTCCGGTGGCGCAGCGGCCGGTGGCACCACCGCCGCGAGCGGTTCCGCCGCCGGTGGGCGCGGCGGCATGCCGATGGGCGGGATGGGCGGTGCGGGCCGCGGCGGCCAGGGCGGTGACGACGACGAACACCAGCGCCAGTACGTCCTGGACAACGACGACGCCTTCTCGCTGACCGAAGACGGCGAAGTCCTGCGCGACCCGGCGACCGGCAACGTCGTGACGCCCCCGACCATCGGCGAGTGACCACCGTGGCCGTCGTCAACCGTCCGGTGGCGCTGCCGCGCACCGTGCTCGCGCGGCTGTGGGAACTCGAAGGTCTGGGCAACCCGCACCCCGTCGTCGGTGTGTCCGACCTGTACGTGCCGCAGGACGACCGCCCACAGGCCGATGCGCGGACGTTCCGAGCCCTCGAAGAACTCGGCATCGCCGAAGGCGGGCTGCTCACCCGGAACTTCCGCGTAGCGCTGCGCCTCCTCGCCTCGCCCGACCGCGAACTCCACTGCTGGAGCAGTCACGCCGACGACACCTCGGCCAACCGCGCGCTGGGTGTGTTCGCGGCCGGGGGCGAGGCCGTGGCCGTGCAGGTTCGCGACGACCTCGTCACGTTCGCGCCCGCCGAGGAACCGCGCCTCGTCGACGAGTTCCTCGGCGAGCTGCCTCGCGTTCCCGCAGCACAGGTGCGTGAACTGCACACGAGCCGTGCTGCCTACGCACAGCGGGACGAGCGCCGAGACGTGTTCGCGGCACGGCCGGAACCGGAGCAGGAGATCGACAACCTCATGAAGGCGCCGCGGGACGCCGCGCACCAGGTGTACGCCGGGGCCACAGTGGACGGCCGGTATCGGCGGAGCAAACCGTTCTCGGTGATCGACATCCGCGACCGGGGCCGAGTCGTCGCGTTCGCAGACCGGCAGCAGAACATCCATCTGCTGCCGGGGAGTCCCGCCCGGCTGGCCGAGACGTTCGCAGCGACGTGGCAGGCCATGTAGCCCGTCACGGGTGAGTCCGTGCCGACGACCTGCGGACGTCTCGAGTCCGCGCGACCTGGAGACCTCCACGGCGGACGCCGGGTGGGCAGGACGGCCGCGGCCCCTGCCTACTCGAGAAGTTCGACGTAACCGTGGGTGCCGTCGACGCGGATGCACGCGCCGTCGACGAGCAGCCGTGTCGCGTGCTCGACCCCCACGACCGCGGGCAGACCGTACTCGCGGGCGATCACGGCACCGTGCGTCATCTGGCCGCCGACCTCCGTCACCAGGCCTGCCGCCGAGACGAACAGCGGTGACCAGCTCGGATCGGTGTAGGCGGTGACGAGGATGTCGCCCTCCTGCAGGCCTGCGTCGGCCAGGTCCAGTACGACCCGGGCGCGTCCCTCGACCGTGCCCCGCGATACCGGCAACCCCGCCACCGCACGTTCGGGCAGGTCCTCGCGCCCGTACGAGCCCTCCACGGCCTCGCCGTCCGAGGTGAGCACCCGCGGCGGCGTCAGCGTCCGATACTCCTCGAACTCCGTCTTACGCCGTGCGATGACGTCGTGGTCGGTCCGCCGCGTGCGGGCGAGCTCGCGGAACTCGTCGAACGTCAGGAAGTAGACGTCCTCCCGGTCGGCCAGCGCACCTTCCGTCACGAGCCGGCCGGCTTCGGCCAGCAACGCCTGCTTGTACACGAAGTAGCGGCAGATCATGCCGTACTTCGGGTACTCGCGATAGCCGATGAACGTGCGGAGGACGTCGATCATCCGCTCGGTCTCGGCGGCCTTCCGGTCGCCGTCCGGCAGGGCGCGGAGCCGGTCGAGCACGTCGCGTTTCGTCCGCTGCGCCTCCTGCTTGCCGCGTTCGAACCGCCGCCGTGCCTCTCCCGGTTCGAATCCCGCGATGTTGCCGAGAATCACCGCCGCGAGCGCCGACGGCCGTTCGCTCCACCGCGGCGTGGTGATGTCGATCTCGCCGACGCACCGCATGCCGTAGTTGTCCAGATAGGACTTAATGGCCCGGCGCGCTTCCTCGCCGCCGGGTACGGTCGCGAGCCGTTCGAGGAACTCGTCGCCGCCGGTGTCGTTCAGTACGGCGATCGCCTCCGGGTGCGGGCGGATCGCGTCGGCGACCTCCAACAACGCCAGGCCCATCTCCGAGGTCACGTTGTTCGGTGCCGACTGCGTCAGCGTGTCCGTGAGGCCGGATTCGCCCAGCCATTCGGGCAGGCGTTCGTCCAGCCAGGACACCGCCTCCGTCGCAGCCATGATCGCCCGGTGGCTGTCGGGGTCGAACATGATCTGCTTGAGCTGTTGCAGGTCCTCGAGGATCGCGTCGAACAGTTCCGGCCCGGACGCCACCGGTATCCGGCGCTTCGTGGCGGCGAGCGACTCCTCGTGGCGTGCGATCAGCTTCTCCGGGATCGACGGGTCCGGTTCGATCGCCTCCGCGGCGCTCGCTGTCGACGGTGGTGGGGCGGTCTGTCGGCTCGCCTCGGAGGGAGGGGTGAGGAATCCGTCGCGGTCGGCGACCGTGCGGAGCGCGTCGCCGATCAACGGGTCGGAACCGCCCAGTGCGTCGAGCAGGCCGTCGCGAGTGGTGGGGGAGGCCAGACGTTCGGTGACGTCGACGAACAGCCTGCCGCCCGCGTGGACCATCGGTGCGGGCGTGGTCAGCAGCCACACCGACAGCCCGAGCGGTTTCATCGCGTCGGTCATCATCTGTTGGTGGCCGACGGAGACGTACACGCGATTCCGGCCGTCTGCCGCCTCGGGAACCGGGAACACGGTTGTGATCGGTCTGCTTTGGACGATCAGGAACTCGTCGCCGGTGCGGCACCACTCGATGTCCTGCGGCCTGCCGAAGTGCGCCTCGATCCGTCTGCCCAGCTCGTCGAGTCGCACGACCTGGTCGTCGGTCAGTGCCGGCACGCGCCGCTGCTGCGGCGGGACGTCGACCTCCGCGGTGCCGCCACCCGGTACTGCGTGGACGGCCGTCGGCTTCGGCACGATCTCCTTCTCGACGACGCCGCCGTGGCGGATCACGTACCGGTCGGCCGCGGCCTTACCGCTCGCGATCGCCTCGCCGACGCCGAAACCCGCCGTCAACGCCGAGACGGTGCGGTCCCCGGTCACAGGTGCGGCCGTGAACAGAATGCCCGACGTGTCCGGGGCGACCATCCGCTGCACGACGACGCCCATGCCGATGCCGTGGTGGTCGACACCGTTCCGCAGCCGGTAGGTCACGGCGCGCTCGGTGAACAGCGAGGCCCAGCACCTGCGGACGTGGGTCAGGACGTCGGCGGCGCCGACGTTCAGATACGTGTCCTGCTGGCCCGCGAACGATGCGGTCGGCAGGTCTTCGGCCGTGGCACTGGAACGGACGGCGTAGGCGGTGTCGTCGTCGACCCGAGCGGTGATCGCCTCGGCGACGTCGCCGGGAACGGTAACGGCTTCGATGACGTTCCTGATCTCCTCGGAGAGGCTGCGAATCGCTTCCCGGTCGGCGGGATTCAGCCGTGAAATCCGGTCGAGTTTTTCGTCCAAGGACGGCGCTGTGGCCAGAACCCGACGAAAAACACTCGTGGTCACGCAGAATCCGGCAGGAACGTCGACCCCCTCGATCCGTGACAGTTCCCCCAGCTGGGCTCCCTTTCCCCCGACGAGCCCGGCGTCGCCGAGGCCGACCTCGGCCAAGCCCACTGCGACATCATGCATTTCGGTAATTCCCCCTGCGGATTCGAGTTGTTTCGACCGGAGAAGTGTGCGCCCGACACCGGGTATTGCCGCAAGGGGGAGGGTGTGTTATAAATTAGGCACGGCAGGGAGACGAGGTTTCCTTGCCGTTTTGTTGAGCAGGTGTCGTAGTCGCTCTCACCAAAGGTCCTTCTCACCAAACGCCGCTCTCATCAAAGGCCGCTGTCACCAACGGGCGCTTTCACCAACGGCTGTGCCGTTGCAGGATCGCGGCGTTGCCGACCGTCGTGTAGCCGCGCCATTCGAGCGCCGCGGCGGGCGAGTAGCTGTCGAAGTCGACGGTCCAGCCGCCGTCGGCCCGTTGTCCGTGTGCGACGCGGTCGAGGTCGGCGGCCACGGCCGCGTCGCCGACGAGTTTCCGCACGGGGCGTCCCGGTCGGGGCGCGAAGTCGAGCAGGTGCAGCGTCTCGCCCTCGGCGCCGCCTTCCACCGGAACGGCACCGTCGGCGGGGACGAACGTCGCCAGGTGGTCCAGCAGCGCGGGAGCCTCGGGGCGGGTGTCGGCGGCCGCGTCGACGAGCTGCAGCGCGAACGACAGCACGTACGCGAACGGGCGCTCGTTGAGGGCGCGGATCCGGGCGAAGCAGTACTCGGTGGCGCGCGCGAGCCACGGGTGCTCGGCCGCGTCGGCGTCGAACGCCGCGAGCCGGTGCGCCTGCGCCGCGACCGCCGCGGTGATCTGCAACGACGACGCCCGCGGGTCGGCCTGCGTCCAGAACGGTGCACAGCCGGTCGCGTCGGCGACCGGGAGCGCGAACGGCAGACCACCGTCGGGCAGTGTCGCCGAGGTGAGCCAGTCCAGCAGTTCGACGGCCCCGGCAGTGGTCACGGGTTCGGCGTCGGCCATCGCCTCCAGCGCGTGCAGTGCACCGGCGGGCTGGCTCTCGGGCGCGCGCAGGTCCGGTTCGATACCCCAGCCGTAACCGCCGTCGGCGTTGCGATACGCCTCCAGTGCGGCGAGGACCGCGTGGCCGTCACCGGCCCCCGTGAGCGCGTCGAATCGTCGCCGGTCGAGTTGCCGCCCGTGTGCGGTGAGGAACGTGCGCGCCTGGTCGATACCCATGCACCGACGATGGCACCCGCGCCTGGCTTCCGCTTGTACGAACCGGCCACGCTCACGTCGTCAGCGCCGCGGGCGTGACCCCGGCGAGCCTGCGCACCTCGTGGGTCAGATGTGCCTGGTCCGCGTAGCCCGCCCGTGCCGCCGTCTCGCCGAGCGGCGTGCCGGCACGTGCCAGGTGCAGTGCGCGCTGGAACCGGTGCACCGAGGCGAGGGTCTTGACGCCGTAGCCGAAGAGCCGGTTCGCGTGGCGGCGCAACGACCGCTCCGACAGCCCGTGGGCGGCGGCCACGTCGCGTACCGCCGCGCCCGCATGCGCAGCCCGGTCGAGCGAAGCGGCCAGTCGCAGGTCCGCCGGATCCGGTGCCGCCCGCCGCCACAACGCCGCGGCGACGTCGGGCAGGCGCCACGGCCGGTCGGAGCACCGCGCGGGCACGCCCGTGATGTCGGCGAGGTCGACGCGCAGGTCCGTCAGCTCGCGCGCCGGGACGCCCAGCAACGCGTGTGCGACGCCGGGAGGCAGGCGGAGTCCGTGCGTCGCGGCTCCCTCCCGGGCGGTGACGGCGACCGCCGCCCGGTCCGCGCCCGCGACGACGAGCCTGCCGTCGTGCCACATCAGGTCCAACACCCCGTCGGGAACGATGCGCTGCGGGCCGTCGCTCTCGGCGAGGCTGCACCACGACACCCAGCCCCGCCCGAACGCGCCGGTACCCGGGATGTCGACCCGTCGCTCGGCATAGCCCACGCCGGTCACCTCCCGCCGGTCAGTGCAGCTTCCACGACTCGCGCACATGGCAATTGTCGTTCTCCCACCACTGCAGGTCGATCCGGTCGACCCGGAGCCGCACCGGCAGCACGCCGGCCAGGTCCGCGGCGACGGTCTCCGGGGTGATGCCGTCGGACACACGGTCGAGCGTCACGTGCGGCACCACGTCACCGAACTCGCCGCCGTACGGCGGGCACCGCGGGAACGCGGCGGTGAGCGCGCGGGTCAGGTGACGCAGCGGCCGGTCCGGGTCGGCGCGCAGGTGGATGACCCCGTCCGGGAACGTCTCGATCCGCCCGAGCACGGTGTCGAACGCGGGCGTCTCCGCGGCGATGCGGGCGACGACGTCGAGGTCGGCCCGTGTGGGGTCGGCCAGCCACGGCGCGAGCAGCGTGATGTGCGCGTGCGCGAACGCGGGGTCGGCCGACACGAACGACGCGTCGTAATGCGCCGTGCGGGCGCGGACCCAACCGTCGAGTTCGGCGACACCGACGGCCAGTACCGAATGACCGGGCGAGCGGGTCACGCCGCCGGGGAGGTCTCCTGCTTACGCGTCATGCGCGCCTCGACGACCATCACGGCCACGACCACGCCGAAGCCGACGAGCCCGAGCGTGATGGCCGTGCCGAGGTGGTCGCCGGGCGCGAGCAGTCCGCGGTCGTCGGTCTGCCACGGCCACAGCGCGCGGAGGCTGCCCGCCATGAGGCCGGTCAGGACGACGAGCGTGATGCGCTTGCGGTGCTCCAACAGCCACTGCAGCACCTTCACGATCGACCCGAGGCCGATCACCGCGCCGAGCGCGAACAGGCCGAGGTAGGCGAGGTCGCGGTCGTTCACCGCACTGAGCGTCGGCTGGTAGAGGCCGATCGTGAGCAGCAGGAACGAGCCGGACAGGCCCGGTAGCACCAGTGCGCAGATCGCCACAGCCGCCGACAGGATGATCACCGGCGCCGTGGCTTCGAAGTCACCGGGCGGCAGGCTGACGAGGACGTACACGACGACAGCCGTGACGAGTGCCGCCAATCCGTCCTTCCACGTCCACGGCGCGTGCCCGCCCGAGGAGTCCTTCGCCGGTGCGGTCTTCGACATCGAGTACGGCACCCACAGCGAGGCCAGCACCATGCCGAAGAACAGCGCGCGCGTCTGCACCGGGTGCTCCTCGACCCACACCTCCATGAGGCTGGCCATGATCAGCAGCGCGGCGAACATGCCCGCCAGCAGCGGGATGATCGTCCGCCAGGAGACGGACCGGAACTCGCCGGCCGCCCGGCCCATGCCCTTGCCGCGAGGCAGGTCCGACACCGTGCGGACGACGCCGGAGATGAGGTGTCCCGCCGAGGTGATCGCCGTGTCGTAGACCTTCGTGACGAGTGCGACCGTGCCGCCGCTGACACCGGGAACGGTTTCGGCGGTGCCGATCAGCGCGCCGCGCACCACGTCGATGCCGTAGCTGGTCCAGGCAGGGGCCTTGCCCGCGCGCTGCGGCGATGTCGTCACACTCTCTCCTTCGTCCGGCCGGCTGCCTCGTGCGAACCGGCGGCTCCTTCGTGCGGGCCGGGAACGGCCGCCTGCGGCCGGTTCCATGTTGGCAGGTGCCGAGTTCCGCGCCGCCGGAGGTCCTCACCCGGGTGCCGGCGCGGGGCGAGGGCATGGGCGGGCCGTGACGCGATGATGCTGCGACGGACGTAGCCGCCGTGTGAACGTTCGCGCGCGTTCTGTTCGATCGGTGGGTCAGCGGCCGGCGCGGATGTCAGCGAGGGAGCGGTCGCGGCGGCGGAAGAAGTCGGCGATCTCGGCGTCGCGCAGCGGCACGAAAGCCATGGCGAGCAGCATGTGCCCGGGCAACGCCAGCCACGCGGTCTGCGTCAGCGCGACCACCCACACGACGGCGCTCACCGGCGTGGCGACGAGCAGGATGGTGCGTGCCCACCGTTTCGGCTCGGCCAGCACCAGCGACGCGGGCACGACGAACGCGAACTGCAGCGACGTGACGATCAGCAACGTCCACAGCACGCGGTCGGTCGTCGGCACGGCGGCCGCCATGGTCAGCAGCACCGCCAGCGTGCTGCTCAGCAACGTGAGCCACCGGACGCGGCCGACGCGGCGACGGATGCGCTCGTCGGGCGACTCGGGTTCGACGTCGGATTCGGCGCCGGCATCGAGCGCACCGGTCGCCGGGCCGGTGCCGGGGGACGGCTCTTCGCCGGTCTTCGCGTGTTCGACGTCGACGGGACCGGTGTCGCCCGGCTGGTCGTTCTGTTCGGCCGCCACCTCGTTCACTCCCTCACCTCGCCGCTGTCACCTCCATCATCGACCATCCGGCCGACGGGTGACGTGCCAGGGAGCCGCCGGTGTGCGCACCGGCACGTGCGACGCCCCCAGGGGCACTGTGGTTGCGTTCAGTGCAACCACAGTGCCCCTGGGGGCGTTTCCGGGTCAGCTCAGGTGGTGCACCTCGGCGAGTTCGTGCACGGGCGTGGGGATGCCGACGTGCCGGGCCTTGAGCTGCAACGCCAGGTACAGCGAGTAGTGCCGGGACTGGTGCAGGTTGCCGCCGTGGAACCAGAGCGCCTCCTGCCGCGTGGGCTTCCACATGTTGCGCTCCTCGCCCTCCCACGGGCCGGGGTCCTTGGCGGTGTCCGAGCCGAGGCCCCACACCTTGCCGACCTTGTCGGCGACCTCCTGGCCCATCAGGTCGGCGGCCCAGCCGTTCATCGAGCCGTAGCCGGTGGCGTACACGACGAGGTCGGCGGGCAGCTCCGTGCCGTCGGACAGCACGACGGAGTCCTCGGTGAGCCGCTGAACCTGACCGTGGGCGAGCTCGACGTCGCCGTTCGCGACGAGGTCCGCCGCACCGACGTCGATGTAGTAGCCGGAGCCGCGGCGCAGGTACTTCAGGAACAGGCCGGACTCGTCCTCACCGAAGTCGAGCCAGAACCCGGCGCGTTCGAGCCGCTCGTAGAACTCGGCGTCACGCTCCTTCATCTTCTCGTACAGCGGGATCTGGAACTCGTGCATGATCCGGTACGGCAGCGACGCGAAGATCATGTCGGCCTTCTCGGTGGTCACGCCCGCAGCGAGCGCGCGTTCCGAGTACAGGTCGCCCATGCCGATCTCCATGAGGCTCTCGCTCTTCACGATGTGCGTGGACGAGCGCTGCACCATCGTCACGTCGGCGCCGTGTTCCCACAGCGCCCCGCAGATGTCGAACGCGGAGTTGTTGCTGCCAATCACGACGACGCGTTTGCCCGCGTAGGCGTCCGGGCCGGGGTGCTGCGAGGAGTGGTGCTGCTCCCCGCGGAACACGTCCTGCCCCGGCAGCTCCGGCACGTTCGGCTTGCCGGACATGCCGGTGGCCAACACGACGTGCTTCGGGTGCAACGTCATGCGCTCGCCGTCGCGGTCGACCTCGACGGTCCACTCCTTCGTCGCGGCGTCGTAGTTCGCCGAGGTGGCCTTCGTGGAGCCCCAGTAGGGCACCTCCATGATCTTGACGTACGACTCGAGCCAGTCGGCGATTTTGTCCTTCGGTGCGAACACCGGCCAGTTGTCCGGGAACTTCAGGTACGGCAGGTGGTCGTACCAGACCGGGTCGTGCAGGCACAGCGACTTGTACCGGCCGCGCCACTGGTCACCGGGCCGCGGATGGTTGTCGATCACCAGTGCGGGCACGTCCAGTTGCCGGAGCCGCGCGCCGAGCGCGATGCCGCCCTGGCCGCCGCCGATGACCAGCACGTACGGCTGCACGGTGGTGCCGAGCTCGGCCTCCTCCTGGGCTCGCTTCTCCGCCCACGTCATGCGGTCGGGGTTGATGCCGTGCTCGGCGCCCATCGGGCGGTGCGTGCCCCGCGGCTCCTCGTGGCCCTTGAGCTCGTACATCGTGGTCAGGAAGGTCCACGCCTTCGTCTCGTGGTCCTCCTCGACGAGCCGGGCCAGGCCGCGGCCCCGGCCGACGGCGGTCTCGAACGTGAACCATGCCGTGATGACGCCGTCGGCCTCTTCCGGCGGTTCCTCGAGCGCGAAGTTCGCAGGGTCGACGTCGCCGAGGGTGGCCTCGAGTCGCCGCGCCACTCCGTCCGGATTCTCCGTGGTGGTGATGTTCCAGGTGAACGCGATGAGGTCGCGCCAGTAGCTGGTCGCCGCGAACATGCTCGCCGCGCGAGGGATGTCGCGCGCGGCCAGTGCGTCGGCGAATCCGGTCAGCCAGTTCTCGGCCTTGCGCTGCGGGCTCGGCAGCGAGTCGGTCTGCGGCGAACCGAGGGTCTGCGTCATCGGAGGTGCCCTCCCTTGCGGCAACGTGGTTCATCGTGTGATGTGGGATACACGATCCGTGCAGAGTTGCCGGTCGGGCCAGCGTTGCGCCGCGTTGCACGCGCCGGGCCGGCGAGGAGTGCAGTCGGGAGGTGCAGCCGTGGTCGGTGAGATGGCGTTGTCGGAGCTGCCTGCCGACCTGTCCGAGCACGCGCGGGTGATGCAGCGGGTGCACGAGGCGGTGCTCACCGGGTCGCGCCCGCCCGTCCGCCCGCGTGGCGTGGTGGAGCGGTCGTGGTCACGCATGCTGGACCTGGGCCTGGACGTGTCGGGCTCGCCGCGCACGATGGTGCCGTTGCCGGACCTGGAGCTGCGCAGGCGACGGTCGGGACTGGAGCCGGTGATCGGTGAGCTGCGGCAGTTGCTGAGCCGGGCCGCGGAGACGTCGCCGTTCCTGGTGGTGGTGACCGATGCCGACGGGGTGATCCTGTGGCGCGACGGTTCGTCACGGGTGCGGGCGTACGCGGACGCGCTGGGATTCGCCGAGGGCGCCCGCTGGACCGAGGCGACCGTGGGTACGAATGCGGTCGGCACGGCTCTCGTGGAGGCGGCGCCGGTGCAGCTGCTGGCTGCCGAGCACTTCGAGTCCGCCCAACACCCCTGGTACTGCTGCGCCGCGCCGGTGCATTCGCCGGTGACGGGCGAGCTGGCGGGCGTCGTGGACATCAGCGGCCCGGCCCTGACGTTGCATCCGGCGATCGGTGCGCTCGTGGAGACGTCGGTGCGGCTGGCCGAGTCGGGCCTGTGGCGGGTGCACGAGCAGCGGCTGGAACGGCTGCGCCGCACCGCAGAACCCGTCCTCGGCGGTGTGGGCGAACCGCTGCTGGTCGTCGACGACGACGGGTGGGTCGCGGTGCGCTCCGGCATCGCGGCCGGTCCCCGGGTGGCGGTGCCGCGCGAAGGACTGCCGATGGCGGTCGCGGGCCTCGGGCTGTGCACGCCGGAACGACTGGGCGAGGGCTGGCTGTTGCGCCCTCGCAGGGAACGTGGCCCGATGCAGGCGGAACTCGACCTGTCGGGCGACCCCGTGGTGCGGGTGCACGCGGGCGACGGGTCGTGGTCGGCGGGGCTGACGAGGCGGCAGGCACAGGTGCTGTCGCTGATCTCCCGCGCGGGCCCGGACGGTGTCGACGCGGCCGTGCTCGGGCGCGGGCTGTTCGGCGACGACGGGCACGCGGTGACGGCGCGGGCCGAGGTGTCCCGGCTGCGGCGGGTAGTGGGCGACCTCGTGGCGCCCGCGCCGTACCGCCTGGCCGACGGCGTGACCCTGACGGTGACCGGTGAGCGGCGACCTGAGATGCCCCCAAGGGCACCTTAGTGGCGTTCAACGCCACGAATCTTCCCTCGATCATGGTCGGCCGGTCGCGGACCCGCCGGGTTCAGCTGCGTGGCCGGCGCCCCAGGAGCGCGACGAGGCGGTCGATCGGCGCCGCGTCGTCGCGGTGCGGCTGCGGCGGGGCGAACGGGCCGTCGTCACCGCTGTCCACGCCCGCGAGCTGTTCGTGGGTGAAGGCGAGGGCGCGTTCGACGATGTCGTCGGGATAGTCGACGCGCTGTCCGGTGGCGACGGCGAGATCCCAGCCGTGCACCAGGTCCTCGACGGTCCGCAGCTGCACCGCGGCGATGCCGGGGATCGCGCCGACGGGCGCCTCGACGACCTGCTCCAGCGCGCCCGGCCTGCGGAACGCGATGACGACGTCGGCGGCATACGCCCGGTAGGCGCCCGCGGGGTCGTCACCGAGCGCGTCGGCGTACCCGGGGTCGAGCGGATAGCCGGGCCTGCCCGTCAGCAACCCGGCGAAGAGCCTGCTGCCCAGCGCGAGATGGTTCGTCACGTCGCGCACCGACCACGCGCTGCACGGCGTCGCGCCCTGCCACTGGTCGGAGCGGATACGGGCGACGACGTCGCCGACGGCCTGCAGGCTGACGTCCAGGTCGTCCACGGGTGTGTTCGTCATCGAAACCCCCGGTCGATGTGCGATGTGCGGTGTGCGGCTCTCCGGCGGCTACCCGTGCCGGGCGTCCACGTGGTGTCGGCTACCCCGGGACGCCGGAACTCACCACAACACACCGACTCGCCGAACGCGCCGACCCGCCGCATGCCGACCCCCGATGGCACCGATGTCACCGAACCTGCCGACTCGCCGTGTGCCGACCCCCGATGTCACGAATGGACTCTTCGTGCCGCCGGGGGACCCCCAATTTTCACACTAGCGCCCGGCACCGACAGTTTTCGCAGCTCACGTTCTGGTCCGCGTCCGTTCCGCTGTCACCGCGCCACCGCGACTGCGGGGCTCACAGCAGGCGGGTGCCGTTGGGGACGGGGTGGTCGAAGCCGGCGAGCACGACGCGGCCCTGCTCGTCGTGCGCCCCGGTCACCAGCACCTCGGACTTCACACCCGCGACGCGTTTCGGTTCGAAGTTGCAGACACACAACACCCGCCTGCCCGTCAGCTCCTCCGCCGTGTAGTGGTCGGTGACCTGCGCGCTCGACGTCTTCACCCCGAGCTCGCCCAGGTCCACCTTCAGCACGTACGCGGGCTTGCGCGCCTTCTCGTTCCGCGCCGCCTCCACGACCGTGCCGACACGCAGCTCGACCTTCTCGAAATCCGACCACTCGATGACGTCCATGGCCCGATTCTCGTCACCGCACGGCCCTTGCCGGGACCGACCCTGCCCACACCGCGCGCGGGCACAGACCCGCGAGCCGCCCCGGCACCGCGCGCCGCCCCTGACACCACGGGCGCCGACACCGCCCCACGGCCGGGGCTCACGATCGCCGTGCCGCCTGCGCCATCCGGTCGACACACCCGTGGACCCGGGCCAGTACATGGGCGGGCCACACCTCGTCCGCGTACTCGCTGCCGAGATACAGCGCCCGCGCGTGCTCGGTCACCGCCCGGTACTCCTCCGGCAACCGCTGCGCAGCCCACGCCGCCGCAGCACCCTTCGGCAGGATCTCGCCCGTCTCGACCGTCGCCCACACGCGCGCCACCGTCAGAATCACGTTCCGCGTATCGGTGTCGACCTCGGCCAGGAGGTCGTCGAGGCCGGCCAGGCTCGCGCGGACCACGTCCTCACGCGCGACCGGCGCCAGCACGTCACCGGGCGGCGGACCCGCCAACGTCCGATTCCCGGCCAGCGCCGACGCCACCGCCAACACCAGATCCGCCATCGGCTCCGGCGCCGGCACGTACCCGGCCTCGTACCGCTCACGCAGCCATTCGCCGTACAGGTAGTCGACCATCGGCGGGAACCGCCGCGCCGCACCGTCCCGATCCGCACCGTCACGCGTCGCACCGCTGTCGTCGGCGTCGCCCCGCGATGCGCCGCCCGATGCCTTCGCCGCCGACGTCGCCCCGGCCACATCGCCGGCCGAGCCCTCACCGGACGCCACGTCGCTGCGGACCGCCACCATCAGCTCCACCGGCCGCAATCCGTCCCCGATGCCGGACATCCCCAGCAGCCCGCGCGTCAGTTCCCGTCGCCGGTCGTCGTCGAGCCCGCGCCGCGTCACCGCCAGCACGTCGAGATCGCTGGCGGGCCGCAGTCCGCCCAGCACCGACGAACCGTGCAGGTAACAGCCGATGACGTCGTCGCCCACCACGCCGTCGACGAGCTCGGCCACCCGCAGTGCGAGCCCGTCGTCCGTCGTCGCCCGGCCTCCCCGGGCGTCGCCGTCGCCAGTCATGTCGCCGCCTCGCATGTCGTCGACCTCGCCGTTGTCACTTCCGATGCCGTGTTCCGGCCTCGGCGCCAGAGTGCCCGTCCGCGCGCGAACCGGCCATCCACCCCGGCCGACACGTTCGGGTGCACCGGCCCCCGGGACACGGACGTCTGGTTGACTCGGTCGCCATGCGACGACCTCTCGCGTTCGGCACCTGCGCAGGCATCGCGGTCGTGGCGGTCACGCTCGCCGGCTGCGACATCCCGGAATCCGGCGGCGACGGCGACACCACGACCGCGGGACCACAGACCCGCACCGTCACCCGCACCGAGCCCGAGCCGACCCTTCCTCCCGAACCGAAGCCGGCGCAGGTCGTCGACGCCTGCCCCTACCTGCCCACCGCCGAGGCGGAACGCGCCAACGGCCAGGGCGTCAGCGAAGTCCGCACCTCCACCGAGAAGCCCCACCCGACGTGCTTCTTCTACCGCCCCGACGGCGAGGTGCAGCTGACCACGCAGGTGTTCACCGGGAAGCCCGACGTCGCCACGGGCATCGTCGACCGCGCCGCCCCCGTCGACACGTCCAATCCCACCGAACAGCCCGCGGGCTGGAGCGGTGGCTACCTGTCCGACCGCGACGGCGCCGTCTACGCCGTGGCGAAACAGGGCACGGCCGTCGTGGTCACGACCAACCAGTCGCAGAGCGTCAAGGCCCGGACCGTCGCGAGCGACGTCATCGCCACGCTGGGGCTCTGACCACCGCCTGTGACCCGTCGTACCGCGGTTCACTCGCACAGAGTGACCGGTCGGCAACGCACAAGGGGCCACGACGTGAGTACAGAAACACTCGTGTACTAGGGTTGCGCCACACGTGCAGACCACTCAGCGTTGATCAAGAATCGCCGCTTCCCCTGTTCAGGTGACGATCGACCGTTCGGCTCTGCGCGGGTCCCCCTCCGTATTTCGAAGTGACAAAGGAAGATCTCGTGGCTGACACCCTCAAGGAAGCTCTGCTCGACTCGACCCGTCGTCCGGACGTCGTCACCGACCTGACCACGCTCATCGACCAGGAGGTCGACGACAAGAGCGGTGTGTCCGGCACGGTCATCAAGACCGGCTACGGCGCCGTCAAGAAGATCAAGCCGGGCATCATCGGTTCCGCCGTGGACAGCCTGCTCGACGACTTCGTCGCGGCGCTCGAGCCCATCTTCGCCGACTTCAAGGCCAACGGCGGCGGCGACTTCGGCGCCTACCTGCCGACCCGCGGTGACGAGGCCGCCGACGCGCTCCTGTCGGTCACCGACGCCCGCGCCGAGAAGTCCTCGCGCGACTCCATCAAGAAGGTCTACGAGAAGCTCCGCCCGAAGGGCAAGGAGAACGTCGTGGAGGCGCTGCCGCGACTCGGCGCGCTCATCCAGAAGTACGCGGGCTGACCCGGCCGACAGCACACGAAAGGGCGACCTCCCGGCGCGGGGAGGTCGCCCTTTCGCTGTGTCCGGTTCGCGACGTCGGCCGTCGCCGGGTAACCCCGGCCCGCGGGCCGGCGTCGCGCTGCGCGGCGGGTGCCGTCAGGCCTGCTTCGACTGCGGCTTCGCGCTCGTCTGGCCGTTGTTGCTCGCCGCGCCGCCCGTCTCCGGGTTGTCGGTGCTCTGCGGCGGAGCAGGCGCCACCGGGGCCTCCGGCTTCGGCCGCAGCGCGTACGCCACACCGGCGATGACGGCGATGGCCAGCACGATCGGAAGCTTCTTGCGCTTCTTCTTCTCGCCGGTCTCGGTATCGGCGGCAGCGCCCTTGGCCTCCTTCATCGCCACCTTGAAGTCCTTCTTGGCGGCCTTGAAGTCCTTCTTGGCGCGACGCTTCGACTCGCCCGCAGCCTTCGCAGCCTTCACGGCGGCCTTCTTGGCCTTCCGCGTCGGCTCCGTCAGCTCGCCGCGGCGATCGTCGGCGACCTGCTTGGCCTTCTTGGCGTTCTTGGAGACCTCTTTGCTGGCCTTCTTGGCCTGCGCGGCCAGCTTCTTCTGGGCGCGTCGCGAGGACTTCACGACCTCGTCGGTGCCGTCGGTCAGCCGGTCCTTCACGGACTCACCCGCCTCCGCGGTTCGAGTCATCGCCTCCACCTCGTTATTCGTTGGTTGTCTGCGTGTCACACTACCCGCCATCCTGCCCCTTACCGCCGGATTATGCCCGGGATGGCACGATGATTCGTGTGACTGAGAGCAACGAGAGCGTGGTCGGTACCAAGTTCAAGGCCACTCTGCACACCAACCGTGGCGACATCGCCATCAACCTTTTCCCTGATCACGCCCCGAAGACGGTCGCGAACTTCGTCGGTCTCGCCGAGGGCACGAAGGAGTACACGCAGCCGAACGCGAAGGGCGAGAAGAGCGGCCCGTTCTACGACGGCGCCATCTTCCACCGCGTGATCGAGGGCTTCATGCTGCAGGGCGGTGACCCGACGGGCACCGGTCGTGGCGGCCCGGGGTACAAGTTCGACGACGAGTTCCACCCGGAGCTCCAGTTCAACCGGCCGTACCTGCTGGCCATGGCGAACGCCGGACCGGGCACCAACGGCAGCCAGTTCTTCATCACCGTCGCGCCGACGCCGCACCTGAACTTCAAGCACACGATCTTCGGTGAGGTCGCCGACGACGCGTCGCGTGCCGTCGTCGACGAGATCGGCCGCGTCGCCACCGGCCCGGCCGACAAGCCGCTCGAGGACATCGTCATCGAGTCGGTCGAGATCGAACGCTCCTGATCTCTCCTCGGCGCGTGCAGTGACTCAGCCTCCCTATCCGCCCGACCACGAACCGGCCAGGGCCGAGGGCGGGGCCCAGCCCGGATGCTGGTGGCATCCGAGCAAGCCGACGGGTTTGAGCTGCGTGCGATGCGGTCGTCCGGCCTGCCCGGACTGCCTGCGCGAAGCATCCGTCGGGTACCAGTGCATCGACTGTGTCGAAGCCGCACGTGCCCAGCAGCGCCGACCACAGCCGCTCCGCCCCGGCGACCGCACGGTCGCCGGGGCGCGCGTGTCGTCGAAGGCCGTCGTCACGCCGCTGCTGATCGCGGTCAACGTGCTGTTCTACGTCGTCACCGCCGCGCAGGCGGGCGACCCGATGAACAACCAGAACTCCGCGCTGCTCGAGGGCGGTTCGCTGTGGCCGCTGGGCATCCACGTCCACGGCGAGTGGCTCCGACTGCTCACCTCGGGCTTCCTGCACTACGGCCTGCTCCACCTCGCGATGAACATGCTCGCGCTGTGGATCCTCGGCAAGGACCTGGAGCTGCTGCTCGGCAAGGTCCGGTTCCTGGCGCTCTACCTCGTGTCGCTCCTCGGCGGGTCGACGGCCGTTTTCCTGCTCGGCGACCTCAACACGGGAACCGCGGGCGCCTCCGGTGCCGTCTACGGCCTGATGGGTGCGCTGCTCGTCGCCGTCCTGCGGCTGAAACTCAACCCCGGCGGCGCGATCGGCATCATCGCGATCAACCTCGTGTTGACCGTGACCATCCCGAACATCTCGCTGCTCGGTCACCTCGGCGGACTGGCCGCGGGCGCGCTGGTGATGGTGGCGATGCTGTACGGCCCGAAGAAGGACCGCACGGCCTACCAGGCCACGATGGTGGGGCTGCTCGTCGCCGCGTGCATTGGGCTGATCATCTACCGCGACTCGACGATCGCCGCCGACATCTGCCGCAGCTACCCGGGGTTGTGCCTGGGCACCAACGTCTGACGTCGGGAACCCGCGACGCCGACGTCGCTGCCCCGCCCGGCTGCGTGTGGCCGGTCAGTCACCGGCCCTGCGGTCCTCGCCCGCGCCTGATTCCCCTGTGCCGGGGTCGCGGGCCTGCAGAGCCGTCAGGTCGTCATGGACGTCGCGAGGGTCGACACCCAGTTCGAGCCAGCCCAGGACCACGAGTCCGGTGCCGTCCGGATCGGTGTCGTCGTCAGGGTCCGTGCCGTCCGCGGGTGTCCCGGGAGAACGGCTTGCCGGCGACAGCGCTTCGATCTCCAGGGCGGTCGCGTCGCGGCCCATCCTGCGTACCGTCGCGAGGCGGATCCGGACCTCGTGCCAGGCCAGCTGTCTGGTGCCGCCGAGGCTGCGGATCCGCAGGCCCGTGTCGTCGGCCGTCAGCCGCGGCCGGACGAATGTGCCGTACGCGGCCGCCAGAGCCATCGCAACCGCTCCGAGGCCGAACAGCACCGTTCCGGGCCGGTCGGCGGCTGCCGAGGCGCTCAGCGCGCCGGCAGCCGCCCCCACGGCGAGCACCCAGCCGATCGCCACCAGCCCGGGATGCGTCGACCAACTGTGAGTGGAGTTATCCACAGGGGCGTCCACAGTGGGGATCAATCACACCGGTGTAATCCGGTGTCCTGCGGCGGAACCGGGCCGTTCCGCCGATCGGCTCAGCGCCATTTCATCGTCATGAGCAGGCCACTGATCATCAGGGCGAACCCGATCGCGAAGTTCCAGTTGCCCAGCTCCAACATGAAGGGGATCTTGTCGCCCGCGAGGTAGTTGACGACCAGCCAGAGCAGGCCCAGCAGCATCAACCCGAACATGACGATCTTGTAAGGAAGCGGCGACGGACCGGCCGCCGCGACCTTGACCGGAGTTTTCCGGTCGGCCGGCGGGGTGTACGCCGTCTTCTTGCGGACCTTGGACTTGGGCATTGATGTCCCTCGTACTCTGCGAATCGAAACGCGTGTCGGCGCCTTAGTCGCCGCCACAACGACACGTTAACGTAAGCGCCCAGGCGTCCGAAGCAGTACTGAGGAGCCCGAGGGAAGCCCGCCACACCGTGACGGGGCGACGCAGCGCGTGAAGACCCGGCGCGCGCGACCACGGGCAGGAGTCATGGGCGAGAGGAGCCCCCTTGTCGACGTCCGACGAGGACCCGCAGACCACGCAGATCCCGGCGGTAGGCGCGGAATCGCCACCGGCGAGGACCGCGGACCGACCGCCCGCACCGCCGCGTCCCCGTGGCGGCAAGGTGCGCGCCGCGGTCCGCGGCTTCGGCGAACTGCTCATCACGCTCGGTCTCGTGCTGTTGCTGTTCGTGGTCTACGAGCTGTACGTCACGAACTGGAAGTCCGGCAGACTCCAGAACGAGGCCAGCGCCCAGCTGGAACAGGAGTGGCGCGACGCGCCCCAGGACCAGCGGCAGCTCCACATCGACCCGGCCGACGGCCAGGCGTTCGCCCGCATGTACATCCCCACGTTCGGCGTCGACTGGAGCTTCACCGTCCAGGAGGGCGTCGGCCCGGAGGCGCTGGAGATCGGACCGGGGCACTACAAGGACACCGCCATGTCGGGCCAACCCGGCAACATGGGCATCGCCGGTCACCGCGTCGGCAAGGGCGCCCCGTTCAACGACCTCGACCTGCTGAACTCGTGCGACCCGGTGGTCATCGAGACCGGCGACAGCTTCTACGTCTACCGCGTGCTGCCGATGACCGGCGAGGTCGACGGCTGGGCCGACGGCAAGGGCGCCCGGCAGCGGTGCGCCAACGTCGCGCCGCTGCAGCACAAGCAGCACGCCTACGACGAGACGTTCGGCAGGCGCATCGTGCTGCCGAGCCGCGGCGACGCCGTCTCGCCGGTGCCGTACAAGGCGCGCAACCCGCTGCCGAAGGCGTCGCAGGCGTCGCTGCTCACGCTCACCACGTGCCACCCGCAGTTCTCCGACGCCGAGCGCATGATCATCCACGGGGTGCTGACGAACCAGTACAAGAAGGCCCAGGGCACCGGTTACGACGACCTGCTGGCCGAGATCGGGGAGGCGTGACATGTACGGCTGGATCTGGCGCCACCTGCCCGGACCGGTGGCCCTGCGCGTGGTCGAGGCGCTCGTGCTCGTGGCGGCCGTCGTCGCGCTGCTGATGTTCGTCGTCTTCCCGTGGCTCGAACCGATGCTGCCGTTCAACGACGTCTCGGTGCAGTAGTCCGAACGCCCCCAGGGGCACTTTGGTGGCGCTCAATGCAACCAAAGTGCCCTTGGGAGCATGTCCGCACCTGTCGGATCGGTATCCTGCGGTTATGCGTGTACTGGTCGTCGACAACTACGACAGCTTCGTCTACAACCTCGTGCAGTACCTGGCGCAGCTCGGCGCCGAGCCCGAGGTGTGGCGCAACGACGTCGTCGACCCCGACACGGTGCCGCAGTTCGACGGCGTGCTCGTCTCGCCCGGCCCCGGAAATCCGGAGCGCGCAGGCCGCAGCGTCGACGTGATCAACCGGTGCGCCGCCGACGGCGTGCCCATGCTCGGCGTGTGCCTCGGCCACCAGGCCCTGGGCGTCGCCTGGGGCGCCACGGTGGACCGCGCGCCCGAACTGTTGCACGGCAAGACCAGCCGGGTGCAGCACGCCGGCATGGGCGTGCTCGCGGGCCTGCCCGTACCGTTCACCGCCACGCGTTACCACTCGCTGACCGTGCTGCCCGAGACGATCCCCGATGCCTTCGAGGTCACCGGCCGTACCGAGTCCGGCGTCGTCATGGGCATGCGGCACCGGGAGTTGCCGCTCGAAGGCGTCCAGTTCCACCCCGAGTCGGTGCTCACCCAGGGCGGGCACCGCATGCTCGCGAACTGGATGGCCGCGGCGGGCCACCCCACGGCGCCCGCGACCGTCGACAGCCTCGAACAGGCCACCCGGTCCCTCCAACAGGCAGCCGCCTGACACCGGACGCCGAGCAGAGCCCCTGGAGCGAGGCGCCGTAGCGGTGGACCACGTCGTCCGCCGCTGAGCCTGTCCGTCCGCAGCGTTCGTGCGGGCGAGCGGAACCCTGTGCTCCGCAGCCGCCACACCCCGCACACGAGGACGGCCGCGCCACCCGGCAGGGCGGCGCGGCCGTCACAGCTCGTCGCGGGTGGTTCAGGGCCCGTTGCCGGGCGGGTCGAAGATCCCGCCGCCGTCGTCACCGCCACCGTTCTCGCCACTGGACGGCGGTGAGGACTCGCCTTCCTCGGCGCCGATGTACAGCGTCACCGGCTGCCCCTTCGTGATCGCCTCACCGGGCGCCGGGCTGCTGTTGGTGACCTTGCCGACCTCCTCGTCGTCGGCACCGGGATCGGCGACCCGGCTCGGCTGGCCGCCCTTCCAACCCGCGTCCTTGAGTGCCTGCACGGCCTGCTGGTACGTCATGCCGGTCAGGTCCGGCATGTCCATCTGCTGGTTGGCGCCGTTGGACACCGTCAGCTGGATCGTGTGGCCGCGTTCGAACTCGCCCGCGTTCGGCGTCTGATTGATCACCGTGCCCTGGGGCTGCTCGCTGTCGGTGTCCGTGCGGGAGACCGCGAAGCCGAGCTGCTCGAGCCGCGCCTTCGCCTCGGCGAACTTCTTGCCCTGCATGTTCTCGACCGAGATCTTCTCCGGAGCCTTGCCCAGCGTGATCTTGACGCTCGTGCCCGATTCGACCTCGTGGTGGGCCGCCGGGTTCTGGCCGATGACCGTGTCCACGGCCGACGAGTCGTCGACCTCCTCGTAGCTGACGTCCTGGTCGAGCGACAACCCGGCGTCCTTCAACGCCTGCTCGGCCTCGCCCTGGTCCAGGCCCTGCAGGTCGGGCACCCGCACCTGCGACGGCTTGACACCCACCTGCAGCGTCAGCTGCTTCGTCACGTCCATCCGCGTACCGGCGGACGGCGACACGGCCAGCACCGTGCCCCGCTGATCCGGCGTGCACGCGTTCGGATCGTTCGGGGCGGCCTGGGCGCGGCAGATGACCTCTTCCTGCTGCACGTTGGTGAAGCCGGCGTTGTTGAGCCGCTCGGTCGCCACCTGGGTCTGCTGCCCCACGACGTCGGGCACGGCCCGTTCGGTCGTCGAATTGCTGTCGAACACGCCCGCCAGCCACGCGGCGAACGCCACGAGACCCACGCCGAGCAGCACCAGCAGCGCGATGAGCCAGCCCTTCTTGCGGCGGCGTCTGCGCTCGTCCTCGTCGTCGTACGGCTGGGCGTAGTCGGCGTCGTCGTAGTTCTCGTCCGGTTCGCCCGCAGGCGCGCCCATCACCTGGGTGCGTTCCTCGTCGGACATCACCATCGGCGCCGACGGGCGCTGCCCGGTGAGCGTGCGCACCAGGTCGGAGCGCATCTCGGCGGCCGACTGGTAGCGGTTGTCGGCACCCTTCGCGAGCGCCTTCAGCACCACGGCGTCCAGCTCGGGCGAGACCTCCGGGTTCATCGCCGACGGCGGTTTCGGGTCCTCCCGCACGTGCTGGTACGCCACCGCCACCGGCGAGTCGCCCGTGAACGGCGGATCGCCCGTGACCAGCTCGTACAGCACGCAACCCGCCGCGTAGACGTCGCTGCGGGCGTCGACCCGCTCGCCGCGCGCCTGCTCCGGCGACAGGTACTGCGCCGTGCCGATGACGGCGGCCGTCTGCGTCATCGCGGCCTGGCCGTCGTGGACGGCGCGGGCGATACCGAAGTCCATCACCTTGACGGCGCCGCCCCGCGTGATCATCACGTTCGCGGGCTTGACGTCGCGGTGCACGATGCCGTGGCGGTGCGAGAAGTCGAGCGCCGCCGACACGTCCGCCATGACCTCCATGGCCCGCTGCTCCGGCATCGGGCCCTCGGTCTTGACGATGTCCCGCAGCGTCCTGCCCTCGACGTACTCCATGACGATGTAGGGCAGCGGGCCGTACTCGGTGTCGGCCTCACCCGTGTCGTACACGGCGACGATGGCCGGGTGGTTCAGCGCGGCGGCGTTCTGCGCCTCGCGACGGAACCGCTCCTGGAACTGCGGGTCACGGGCGAGGTCGGCGCGCAGGATCTTGACGGCCACCTCGCGGCCGAGCCGGACGTCGTGGGCGTGGTGGACCTCGGACATACCGCCGTAGCCGAGCGTGTCGCCAAGCTCGTAGCGGTTGGAGAGCATTCTCGGTGCGCTCATTGCTCGGTGCCGTCCCACTTCGTCCACGGTGTGCCCGTCATGCCTTCTGCGTTCTCGTCCAGGGCTCCGACGGTGCCGTCGGAACCGGTTCTCGTTTCACCGGCGATGGTCACGCCGGCCGCGCCGATGACCCCGTCGTCACCGTTGTCGCCCGACGCCTGCGACCAGTTACCCCCGGTCGGTGGCGGCTGGTTGCCGACCTGCCCCGGTGGCGGATCGGAATCCTGCCCGAGCAGCACGATTAGCAGCGTCGCGACGACTGCCACGACCAACACGGCGGCCAACGTGAGAAGTATCCACATCCCGGCGGGCCGCTGTCGCTGGTGAGCCCCCGGCGCGCCCACGCCCGGCGGCGTCATGCCGTGGGACGCGGCCCCGTGGGACCCCATGACGCCACTCTGCGCCGGGGAGACCGGTGACACCGGCTGCATCGACGGGTGCGAACCCTGGCCCACCGTATTCGGCTGCGGCTGATTTCCCGGCTGTCCGGCATGCGGGGGCTGCCCCGTCGCCGCGCCGTAGCCGGCCATCCCGGACGGCATCGGCAGCGGCCGACCCGCCTTCACCGCGGCGACCGCGGCCGCGAACTCGCCACCGGTGGCGTAGCGCTGCCGGGGATCCTTCACGAGTGTGGCTTCGATCACAGCGCGTGCGGCGGGTGGTACGTCCGGCGGCAACGGAGGCGGCGCGTCGCGGATGTGCATCATCGCCACCGTCACCGCGTTCTCCGACAGGAACGGCCTGCGACCCGCGAGGCACTCGTACCCGCACACCGCGAGCGAGTAGACGTCGCTGCCCGGCTCGGCGTCCTGGCCGAGCGCCTGTTCCGGGGCGATGTAGTGGGCGGTGCCCATCACCATGCCGTTGCGCGTCACGGGCGCCGAATCGGCGGCCTTCGCGATGCCGAAGTCCGTGAGCTTCACCGCGCCCGCCGTCGTGACCATGATGTTGCCCGGCTTCACGTCGCGGTGCACCAGCCCACGCTCGTGCGCCGCCTGCAACGCGTGTCCCGCCTGCTCGAGGACGTCGAGTGTGCGCTCGGCCGAGATCCGGCCCTCGCGCTGCAGGATCTCCGCGAGCGGCTCGCCCTCGACCATCTCCATGACCAGGAACGCGATGGCCGACTCGCCGGCCTCGGTCTCGCCGTAGTCGTGCACCGCGGCGATGTTCTGGTGGTTCAGCGACGCGGTCGTCTTCGCCTCGGCGCGGAACCGGTGCAGGAACTCGGCGTTGCCGGACAACTCGGCCTTGAGGATCTTCACCGCCACAGGCCGGTCCAGGCGTGTGTCACTGGCCTCCCACACCTCGCCCATCCCGCCGACGGCGATCTGGCTGGTGAGGCGGTAGCGCTCCGCGATCAGTTGCCCGGTCGACAGCATCTAGCCACCCCCGAGCCCTGCGGAAATGGTGGCCCTGGCGATCTCCGCGGCGACCGTGCCGCCGGTGGCGGCCAGTCCGCGGTTACCGCCCGATTCGACGATCACCGCGACGGCGATCTTCGGGTCGTCGTGCGGCGCGAACGCCGTGTACCAGGCGTGCGGCGGCGTGTTCTTCGGGTCGGCGCCGTGCTCGGCGGTACCCGTCTTCGAGGCGATCTTCAGCTCCGGGTCCTTGCCACCGCCGCCGGTGTTCTCCTCGGACTGGATCATCATCTGCGTCAGTGCCTCGGCCGACTCGCTCGACATCGCCGGTTCGCCGGTCAGCTCCTCGGGAGCGATGTCCTCGATGGTCGACAGGTCCGGGGCCAGCCGCGCCTTGACGAGGTTCGGCTTCATCGCCATGCCGTCGTTGGCGACCGTCGCCGCGAGCAGCGCGTCCTGCAACGGCGTCAGCCGCACGTCCCGCTGGCCGATGCCGCTCTGATACAGCGCGGCCGGACTCTCCAGCTCGCCGAGGCCCGAGGGCACGACACCGAGCGGGATCCGCAGGTCGTCCTCACCGATGCCGAAGTTCGCCGCCGTCGCGCGGAGCTTCTCGGCCCCGAGGTCGCCCGCGATCTCCGCGAACGCCGTGTTGCACGAGTACTTCAGCGCGTCCTTGAGCGTGCTGCCGGGACACGTGGCGCCGCCGTAGTTCTCCAGCTGCGTGGTCGTGTGCGGCAGCGTGACCTCGGAGTCGGAGGTGACGCTCGCGTCCGGAGCCATCCCGTCCTCGAGCGCCGCGGCAGTCGTGACGATCTTGAACGTCGACCCGGGCGGATACGTCTCCCGCACGGCCCGGTTGAGCATCGGATTGCTGTCGGCCTCGCTGTACTGCCGCCACGCCTGCTGCTGCTCGTCGCCGTCGTGGGAGGCCAGCCGGTTCGGGTCGTACGACGGCGTCGACACCATGCCGAGGATGTGACCGGTCTTCGGGTCCATCGCCACGACCGATCCGGTGTAGCCGTTCTGCGTCATCGCCTGGTACGCGGCCTTCTGCACCGCGGGCTTGATCGTCAGCCGCACGTTGCCGCCGCGAGGGTCGCGGCCCGTGACCATGTCCGACAACCTGCGCACGAACAGTCGCGGATCGGAGCCGTTGAGGAAGTCGTCCTCGGCGTTCTCCATGCCGCCCGCGCCGTACATGATCGAGTAGTAGCCGGTCACGGGCGCGTACATCGGCCCGTTGCGGTAGGTGCGCCGGAAGTTGAAGTTGTCGTTCGACGGTTCGACGCCCGCCAGCACCTGGCCGGCCTCGTCGGAGACGATCTTGCCCCGTTCGCGGGAGTACTCCTCGTACAGCACCCGCGAGTTGCGTGAGTCGGATGCGTAGTCGTCGCCCCGGATCACCTGGACGTACGTGGTGTTGGCCAGCAACAGGGTCAGCATCGCCAGCATGACCATGCCGACCTTGCGCAGGGGAGTGTTCACGTCGCGTCATCCCCCTTCGGCCGGTTCGGTTCGTCGGTGCTGTCCTCGGTCGGCCAGGCGGGCTCCTCGGCCCCGGCCGACGGCTCCGCCTGTTGTGGGCCGCCCTGTGACCCGCCCGACTGCGGCGGCCGGTCCGAGACGGGTTGCGCGGCCTGCGGCGGAGCCTGCCGTCCCTGGGGCTGCTCCGGCGCCGCCCCCGACCCCTCGGACGCCTGCTGCGGACCCTGCGGGACCGGCGACTGCCCCTGCGGCGGCGTGACCGGCTGCTGTGCCTGTCCCGGCGGACGTCCCGTTCCCTGCGGCGCGGAATGCCCCGGAGACTGCTGTCCGCCCGGTGTCTGCGGCCCCGGCTGTGCGCCCGCTGCGTACTGGCCCACGTTGTGCTGCCCGGGGTTGTGCTGCCCGGGCGCCTGGTGACCCGCAGGAGCCGACAGCGCGGGGCCACCCTCGGCAGGCGTCTGCGGCGGGCGCTGGACCATCACCGTGTGCGCCTCGGCGATCGGCGCCAGCTGCTTCGGCGGCGCCTCACCGCTCGGCTTCTGCTGTTGCGGTCTGCGTGCCGTGTCCGAGACCCGCAGCAACAGCGCGACCAGGATGTAGTTCGCGAGCAGCGACGACCCGCCCGCGGACAGGAACGGCGTGGTCACACCCGTCATCGGGATGAGCTTCGTGACCCCGCCGATGATGACGAACACCTGCATGACGATCGCGAACGACAGGCCGCCGCCCAACAGTTTGCCGAACGTGTCGCGCACCGCGAGCGCGCTGCGCATCCCGCGCATCGCCAGCAACAGGTACACCAGCAGCACCGCCGCCAGTCCGACGAACCCGATCTCCTCGCCGAGCGCGGCACTGATGAAGTCGGTGTGGGCCTCGGGCACCATCTCCGGCCTGCCCGCACCGAGTCCGGTGCCGAACACGCCGCCGGTGCCGAGCCCGAACAGGCCCTGCGCGATCTGATAGCCGCCGCCCGGGTCGTCATAGGTCGCCAGCGGGTCGATCCAGTTGGTGACACGCTGCTGCACGTGGGTGAACAGCTGGTAGGCGATGAACGCGCCGACCATGAACATGCTCAGCCCGACGACGACCCAGATCGCACGCTCGGTGGCGACGTACAACATCATCAGCGTGATGCCGAAGAACAGCAGCGCCGTGCCGAGGTCACGTTCGAACACGAGGATGCCCAGGCACACCACGGCGGCGATGATGATCGGCCCCAGGTCCCGTGCACGCGGCAGTTCGACGCCGAGGATCCGTTTGCCCGCCGTCATGAACAGATCCCGCTTCGCGACGAGGAACGACGCGAAGAAGATCATCAACAGGATCTTGGCGAACTCCCCCGGCTGGATCGAGAAGCCCGGCAGCTTCAGCCACACCTTCGCGCCGTTGACCTCCGACAACGACGCCGGGAGCATCGCGGGCAGCGCCAGGAGGACGAGGCCGGCCAGACCTGCCGTGTAGGCGTAGCTGGTGAGCGTGCGGTGGTCCTTGATGATGCGCAGCACCGCCAGGAACAGCGCCAGCGCCACCACCGTGTACAGCACCTGCCGCGGCGCGCTGCCCGAGAACTCCTCGCCCAGGGAACGCGCACGTTCGGCCTCCGCGAGGTCGAGCCGGTAGATCGTCACCAGCCCGAGCCCGTTGAGCAGCGCCACGCACGGCAGGATCAGCGGATCCGCGTACGGCGCCCAGTGCCGCACCGCCACGTGCGCCGCACTGAAGATCGCCAGGTAGGCGGCGCCGTACCAGAGGATCGACCACGACAGCGACTGTTCCTGGTTGATCTGCACCAACACGAACGCCGTCGTCACGATGACCGCCGCGAACGCCAGCAGCATCAGCTCCGTGCCGCGGCGTTTCGGCAGCTCACGAGGTGGGTTCGTGGTGTACTGCTGCCCGACCGCGCTCTGGTTGTCTGCGGCCGCGGCCATCAGTTACCGCCCGAGCCGGGCGCCGGACGGCAGTCCACCCCCGGCTGCTGGTCCTGTTCCGCCTGCGTGGTGGCTTCGCCCGAAGCCGAGTCGTCCTGGTTCTGCCGGTCCTGACCGGAACCGCCCGAGTCGCCGGTGCCACCGTTGTCGCCGCCGTCGTTCTGCTGCTGCTCGCCGTCACCGATGCCGCCGATGATGCCGCCGCCCTGCGGCTGCTCCTGCTGGTCGTCGCAGATCTCCAGCATGTTGTTGCGGCGCAGCGTGTCGATGTACTCGCGAGCGGACGCGAGATCGTCGCGCTTGACCGAATTCGACACCGCCGACTGCGCTTCCTGCTGCAGATCCTGCAGCCGCAGCGGCTCGCACAGTGTCGACGACGGGGGACACGACCCCTCGGCCTCCTCGTGCAGGTCCAGACCGAGCACGCTGCCGGGAACGCCCTGGTAGATGACGACCTCGTCGTTGGAGCCGACACCCACGTAGTACTGGCTCATGACGAAGTACCGCGTCGTGATCGCAGCGGCCGCGAGCAGCACGATCGCGAGCCCGATGCCGACGAGCAGCCGGATGCGTTTGCGCCGCTTCGCCTTCGGATCCTCCGGCGGCGGGCCCGTTTCGGCCTGCTGCGCCTGGGAGGTCTGCTGCGGAGCCGTGAGCGCACGCGCCCGCGCGGCGGGGGAGTCGCCCTGCGGCCCCTCGTCGGTGCCGTCACCCGCGGCGCCGCCCACGATCGGGGCGTTCTCGCCGTAGTCGACGTCCACGACGTCGGCGATGATGACCGTGACGTTGTCCGTACCGCCGCCCTTGAGCGCCAGCTCGATCATCCGGTCCGCGCACTCCTGAGGGTCCGGGATCTGCATGGCCTCGGCGAGCGTCTCGCTGCTGACCATGCCGGACAGTCCGTCCGAACAGAACAGGTACCGGTCGCCCGCACGAGCCTCACGCACCGTCAGGCTCGGTTCGACCTCGCTGCCCGTCAGCGCCTTGAGCAGGAGCGAACGCTGCGGATGCGTCGCCGCCTCCTCCTCGGTGATCCGCCCCTGCTCGATCAGCTCGTTGACGAAGCTGTCGTCGCGCGTGATCTGCGAGAACTGCCCGCCGCGCAGCAGGTACGCCCGCGAATCGCCGACGTGGACCATGCCGAGCTTCGATCCCGAGAACAACGCCGCCGTGAGCGTCGTACCCATGCCGTCGAGCTCGGGGTCGTTCGACACCAGCTCGGCGATGGCCTGATTGCCCTGGATGGTGGCGTCACGGAGCTGGCTGACCAGGTCGTCACCGGGTTCGTCGTCGTCGAGCGGAGCCAACGACGCGATGACGACCTTGCTGGCCACCTCACCGGCGGCGTGGCCGCCCATACCGTCGGCCAGCGCCAACAGGCGGGGGCCGGCATATACCGAGTCCTGGTTGTTGGATCGCACCAGGCCGCGGTCACTGCGTGCCGCGTAGCGAAGGACGAGAGTCATGGGCGAAGCTCGATCACCGTCTTGCCGATCCGGATGGGGACGCCGAGCGGGACTCGGAGGGGTGCAGTGACCTTAGCCCGGTCGAGGTAGGTGCCGTTCGTCGAGCCCAGGTCTTCCACATACCACTCGTCTCCGCGCAGGGAGATACGAGCGTGGCGCGTCGACGCGTAGTCGTCGTCGAGCACCAGCGTGGAGTCGTCGGCACGGCCGATCAGGATCGGCTTGCCGTCGAGTGCGATGCGCGTGCCGGACAGGGCACCCTGCGTGACGACGAGCTGCCGCGGCATCTTCCCGCCGCCGCGCCCGCCTGCGCGCGGACGCTTCTTGTCCTTGCCGCGGCGCAGACTGGGGAGATTCACCCGCAGACCGGACGCCGCGTAGAGATCCGAACGCACCACGCGCAGCGCGGCGAACACGAACAGCCACAGCAAGAGCAGAAATCCTGCTCTGGTGAGTTGTACGACCAGCTCCGGCACCTGTTGTGTCAGCTCCCGCCTTTTCGCGCTCGCCCCACGGCGAACACGCCGCAGGCCCCCACATGGCCGCCATTATGCGTGACCAGCACGCGGCGCCCATGCGGGATTGCCGAAAAATCCGGGTTCCGCAGCCCCCGGCCCGGCCGAAACCCGGATTCGCTCAGCCCTGGGTCCGGAACACCAGCGACGAGTGACCCACGCGGATCACGTCACCGTCGGCCAGCTGCCAGGTCTGTACCGGCGTTCCGTTGACCGTCGAGCCGTTCGTCGAGCCGATGTCGGCGAGCGTGGCGCTCTGGCCGTCCCACGTGATCTCCAGGTGGCGACGCGACACACCCGTGTCCGGGAGACGGAAGTCGGCGTCCTGGCCGCGGCCCACGACGTTGCTGCCCTGCTTCAGGGAGTAGTTCCGGTTGGAGCCGTCGTCGAGCTGCAGCGACGCCGTCAGCGGCCGCGGCGGGGCGCCCGCCGGTGCACCGGGAGCGCCGGGCGCGCCGAAGCCGGGCTGGCCGTACGGGTCCTGCGCCGGCTGGCCGTACGGGTCCGACTGCGGGGGCGGAGCCTGCGCCGGGTAGCCGCCGGGAGGGCTCGGCGGAGCCGCGTAGCCGGGGTCGTAGCCACCGGGAGGCTGGCCGTACGGGTCCTGCGGCGGCTGGCCGTAACCGGGCTGGCCGTAGCCGGGGTCGTAGCCACCGGGAGGCTG
>NZ_JAMTCN010000020.1 GCF_024171865.1 Prauserella aidingensis
TCTCCCACCCCGTTGTGGGTTAAGGCCCCCAGTAGATGACTGGGTTGATAGGCCAGACATGGAAGCGCAGTAATGTGTGTTGGAGTGGACTGGTACTAATCGGCCGAGGACTTGTCCACAACGATGCTACGCACCCACTCTACGATCCTGAAACACCACACCACCCCCACGTGGGTGTGTGGGGAGGCAGCCGGTGTGTTGTTTCGTAGTGTTTCGGTGGTGATAGCGGTAGGGGTACGCCCGGTCCCATTCCGAACCCGGAAGCTAAGCCTGCCAGCGCCGATGGTACTGCACCCGAAGGGGTGTGGGAGAGTAGGACACCGCCGAACTTAACAGAAAAAAAATGAGACGAGCCTCCCGGCTCGAGTCCCACCACGAGGACTCGCCGGGAGGCTCGCCTCATTGCTCGACCTCAGGTCGAATCGGCGCAGTGTGTCGAATCGGGGCAGGGTGTCGAATCGGGGCAGTGTGTGGCCGGCGTCCTCACGACAGACTCCCGCCCCCCGGATGTGTTCTCCCGGCCTCGGGAGGAGCCGTGGGAACAACACAGAAGCCGTGGGCACCACAAAGGTGGGCACAACATAAAAAACACAAAAAATGGGGGTACGTGACTCACGGAGTCACGTACCCCCATTTTTTGTGTGATCGGGTGTCGGTCAGTCGTCGCCGTGGAGGGGGCGTTCCTCGAGCGTTCCGGTCGCCTCGCCGGCGCGCAGGTGGACGAACGCCGTGAAGCCTGCGGCCTCCAGGCGCTTCAGCTGTGCTGCGAACTTGCCGCTGCGGCCGACGGGCGCGACGGACCTGCCGCCGGCACGCAACTCCCGTGCCGAGGCCAGCACGTTCGGGGTCGGCACGTCGACGTCGTAGAGCACTGCGAGGCGGTCCTGCGCAGGCGGCTCCGACAGCAGGTCGACGATCCGCTCGAAACCGATGGAGAAACCGCACGCGGGGACGTCGGTGCCGAGCGAACGCCCGATGAGGTTGTCGTAGCGTCCACCGCCGGCGACCGACCCGGCGGCGTCCGGCGCGGTCACCTCGAAGATGTGGCCCGTGTAGTAGCCCATGCCGCGCACGAGAGTCGGGTCGAACTCCCACGACACCGAGTTCTGAGCGCCGATCTCCGACAAGCACGTCGCGGTGGTCGCGAGGTCGTCGAGCACGGCGTCCGGAAGGCTCGGCAGCACCTCGGAGAGCGTGGCCGGCAGCTTGTCGCCCGAGACCTCGCCGAGCGCCTCGATGCGGTTGCGGGCCGCCGACACGACGTCCGAGCCGAAGCCGCGCTTCTCCAGTTCGCCTGCGACACCGTCCCAGCCGATCTTGTCCAGCTTGTCGAGCGTGATGAAGAAGCCGTCCTGCTCCTCGGCCGGAACACCGGCCTCGGTGGCCAGCGCCGACAGGAAGCGGCGGTCCGAGATCCGCACCGTGGTGCCGGTGAGCCCCACACGGTTCAGAGCCTGCGTCGTCGCCTCGATCAGTTCGGCCTCGGCGAGTGTGCCCGGCTCACCGACCATGTCGATGTCGCACTGGTAGAACTGGCGGTACCGGCCCTTCTGCGGCCGCTCGGCGCGCCACACCGGTCCGAACTGGAACGAGCGGAACGGGGTCGGCAGTTCGCCCCGGTGCTGGCCGTAGAAGCGGGCCAGCGGGACCGTCAGGTCGTAACGCAGCCCCATGTCGACCAGTTCGGCCAGGTCGGTGCCTGCCTCGATGCGCTCGGGCAGCCCGCGGCGCAGCACCTGGAAGATCATCTTCTCGTTCTCGCCGCCCTGGCCGCCGGAGAGCCGCTCGATCCGCTCCAGCGCGGGCGTCTCGATGCGCTGATAGCCGTAGCGCCCGTACACCTCGGTGATCGTCGACAGCACATGGTCGCGCACCGCCACCGCAGCAGGAAGCAGGTCACGGGTGCCCCGAGCGGGGCTGTTGTCGATCTTCACCAGGAGAGTCCTTGAACATGCGTACGGGCAGGGATACCCGCCGAGTCTATCGAGCGCGCCGTGGACCGGTGAGCAGGGCGAGACCCGCGCCGACGACGCAGACGACCGCGGTGATCGCGAAGATCTCCGTGTACTGGGTGAGCATCGCGTCCTGCAGCTTCGCCGCGTACTCGGCCGCGGCCCGATCGAACGCCGCGTCGTTCGGGTACAGCATCGGCAGCGGCGTCTGCAGCTCCGCGGTCAGGGTGTGGAACCGGTGCAGCCCCCACGCCGACAGCGCCGAGATGCCCACGAGCATGCCCGTCATCCGCGCCACGACCACGGCCGCCGAGGCCATGCCGTGCTGGTCCGACGGCACGACGCGCAGCACGACCGCCGACAACGGCGCGATGACCAGCCCCAGCCCGATGCCGACGAGGACCAGATCCGTGTCCAGCCTCGGCAGCGTCAGCGGGCCGAGTTCGCGCGGGCTCGACAGCACGTCGGCGGGCCACTGCGACATGAGCAGGAACCCACAGGCGGCGATGAGCAGGCCCGCGGCCGCCACCCAGCGTTCCGCGAGCCGGTTCGCCAGCAGACCGCCGATCACCGCACCCACCGGCAGCGCGATGAGGAACCGCAACAACAGCAGCACCGCGCCGTGGTCGCGTTCGCCGAGCAGCGTCTGGGCGAACAACTCGACGTCGACCAGCGTGACCATGAGCGCCGCACCCGCGGCCAGGCTCGCTCCGAGGGCGGCGAAGAACGGGCGGAGCTGGACGTGCGCGGTGTCGAGCAGCCGGGTGCGGGCCTTGACCTCCCAGCCCACGAACGCCACGAGCGCCGCCGCCGCGGCGATCAGCGTCGGCATCCCCCAGCTCGGCAGCACCTGTTCCTGCGGTTCCGGGTTGTACAGCGCGACGACGAGCAGCCCGAGTGCGACGGCCAGCAGGCTCGCACCCACGACGTCGGCCTTCTGTCGCCGCTCGGGACGTCCGCCCCGGATCGACAGGTGCACCACCACCATCGCCAGCAGCGCCAACGGCACGTTCACCCAGAACACGGCTCGCCAGCCCGCGAGTCCGGCCAGCGCGATGCCGTACACCGGGCCGAGGACGCTGCCCAGTTCCTGCGCACCGCCGACCGCGCCGAGCACGGCCGCGCGCCGGTGCTGCGACCACAGGTCGGCCGCCAGCGCCAACGTGACCGGCAGCAGCGCACCACCCGCGACGCCCAGTACCACGCGGCCCGCCACCAGCAGCGGCACGGACTCGGCCGCGGCCGTCAGTACGGAGCCGCCGATGAACACCGTCAGGCACGTCTGCAACAGCGCCTTGCGGCCGAACCGGTCCGACGCCTGTCCGAGCAGGGGCATCGCGGCGACGTAGCCGAGCAGATAGCCCGTGACGATCGGCGTGACCCGTTCGATGCGGTTGAGCGGGACCTGGAGGTCCTCGACGATCTGCCGCAGCAGCCCGAGGACGACGTACGTGTCCAGTGCGCCGAGGAGTACCGCGAGCCCGCCTGCGCTGATCGCCAGACCGCGCGAACGGGCGGCCGCGTCGCCCGTGCTGTTACCGCCGCTGTCGTCGGCGGTGTCGGCGGTGTCGTGGGTGCCGGTGGCGTCGGGGGAGGTCACTGCGGAGGCTCGACCGTGACGGGCTTGTTCACGTCGGACAGGGTGATGTCGACGGAGGCGTCACCCGAGAAGGTCGCCGTGGCCTTGACGGGCAGGCGCGACTCGTCGTCGCGGATCCAGAACGCCACGTCGGCCGCCGACGGCACACCGGGCAGCACCTCGGACAGCACGTCCCGTGCGAGTTTGCCCTCGACCTTGAAGGCCTCCGTGCCCGACACCTCCTCCCTGGCCGTCGTCTCGGGGTCCTGGAGGCTGGAGACGAGCTTGGCGACGCCCCGGTCCTCGTCGAGGACCGCCGACGGGTCGTAGATGCTCGACACCATCGACGCGGGCAGCTGCTGGTAACCGCCCGTCGGGCCCTTGAGGTGCAGCGCATCGCCGGTGAGGACGAAGTCGATCTCCACCAACTGGCCCGCCTGCGTGATGGTGCCGCTGCCCTCGGCCTCGCCGTCGGCGGTCAGGTCGCCGTCCAGCGACTGAATCATCAGGCCCTGCACGTTGCCGTTGACCTGGATAGCGAAGTGGGTGCTGTCGATGTCGGCCGTGGCTTTCGCGGCGTCGTCGACGAGCGTCGCCGCTTCCGGGAGCGATTCGTCGGAGCCGGAGGAACACCCGCTGGCGGTGACGGCCGCGGCGACCAGCACCCCGGCGAGCAGACGACGTGTGCGCATGCCGATGAAAATACTGGGGCGCGGAGCGTCACCTTTTGGGTGGTGGTGGGAGAGGGGCTGGCCATACTGGGGCGCGGAGCGTCACCTTTTGGGTGGTGGTGGGAGAGGGGCCGGCCGTACTGGGGCGCGGAGCGCCACGAAAGAGCGACACCATGCCGTGGGCGCCCCTCACAACCGGTACCACCCCGCGGGTCGGAGATGCCTGGCTGGGCCGGGTGGGGGTCACTCCATGAGGTTGGCGGCCGAGGTGGCGCCGAGCTCCCAGCAGGCGGCGAGGTCGTCCTTGCCGGGCTCGCCCATGACGGTCACGGCCGCGGTCGACTGCTGCCAGCCCAGGCCGGTCGTCACGGTCGCGATGGCCTTCTGCGCGCCTTCGACGCCCTCGTTGCCGTGCACGTAGTAGCCGAACGGCAGCCCGGACGTGGCGTCGAGGCACGGGTAGTAGACGGTGTCGAAGAAGTGCTTCAGCGCACCCGACATGTACCCGAGGTTCGCGGGGGTACCGAGCACGATCCCGTCGGCGCCGAGCACGTCCGAGGCGGTCGCCGACAGCGCGGGCCTGCGCACGACGTCGACGCCCTCGATCTCGGGGTCGGTCGCCCCGGAGACGACCGATTCGAACATCGTCTGCAGGCTCGGCGACGGCGTGTGGTGAACGATCAGCAGCGTGGCCACGGCGTATCAGGGTGCCTCGGTGGGAGCGGACTCGGCAAGCACGCGGTCGAGGGCGCCGCGCAGCGCGGTGAGCCGTTCCGCGGCGCGGGACCGTGCGGCGGCGAGGTCGTCGCCGGGCGGCTCGGTCACCTCGAGGTAGGCCTTGAGCTTCGGTTCCGTGCCGGAAGGACGCAGCAGTACCCGGACGCCGTCGCCGTGCAGCCGCAGTACGTCGGCGTCCGGCAGCAGGTCCTCGGCCGTGACGGCCACATCCGCGAGGTCGGCGGGCGGGTCGGCGCGCAGCCGGGTCATCAACTCGGCGCGGACGGTCAGGTCGGCGAAGCGCAGCGACACCTGGTCGGTCGCGTGAACGCCGTGGCGCGTGGCGAGGTCGTCGAGCGAGTCCAGCACCGTGCGTCCGCCCGCCTTCAGCGTCGCGACCAGGTCGCAGGCGACGACCGCCGCGGAGATGCCGTCCTTGTCGCGCACGACGTCCGGCGCGACGCACAGTCCGAGTGCCTCCTCGTAGGCGAACACCAGCCCCTCTCCGGCACGGGCGAGCCACTTGAAGCCGGTCAGCGTCTCGGCGTACCGCGCGCCGTGGGCACGGGCGATGTCGCCCAGCAGTGACGACGACACGATCGTCGTCGCTACCAGCGGAGCGCCGGAGTCGGTGACCGTGCCGTCGGACTCGACGATCAGTTCGCCGGCATCCGAAGTCGGACCGCTGCCGTCCACACCGGACAGCACGTACTCGCCGAGGACCACGCCGGTGTCGTCGCCGCGGAGCATCCGCCACGCGCCGTCGGACCCGGGGACGCCGAGCGCGCACCGGTCGGCGTCGGGGTCGAGCGCGATCGCCACGTCGGCGCCGATGTCCGCGGCCAGCGCCAGCAGCCGGTCCGTGGCACCCGGTTCCTCCGGGTTGGGGAAGGTGACGGTCGGGAAGTCGGGGTCCGGCGCGCGCTGCGCATCGACCAGGTGGACGTCGGTGAATCCCGCTCCGTGCAGCGCGCTCCCGAGGACGTCCGCGCCCACGCCGTGCAGCGCCGTCGCCGCGATCCGCACGTCGCGTGCCTCGCCGCGCGGCAGCCTCGTCGTCGCGGCGAGGTAGGCGTCGAGCACGTCGACGGTCGTCGCACCGCCCGCCCGCGGCACCTGCCGCGCGGGAGGTGCCGCCTCGATCGCCGCCTCGATCCGACGGTCGGCGGGCGGCACGATCTGCGCACCCGTGTGGTCGTAGAGCTTGTAGCCGTTGTCGGCGGGCGGGTTGTGCGACGCCGTGATCTGGATGCCCGCCGCCGCGCCGAGATGCCCGACCGCGAACGCCAGCAGCGGCGTCGGCAGCGGCGAGGGCAGCACCGAGACGTCGAATCCCGCCGCGGTCAGCACCTCGGCGGCCGCCGTCGCGAACCGCTCCGACCCGTGCCGGGCGTCACGGCCGATCACCACCGTGGCGCCTGCGTGGCCGGAGTCGGACAGCCACTGCGCCACGCCCGCGGTCGTCCGGACCACGACGGCCGTGTTCATGCCGTTCGGCCCCGAGCGGACCGGACCGCGCAGGCCCGCGGTGCCGAATTCGAGCGGGCCCGCCATGCGATCGGTCAACTCGGCGATCGCCTCGGCCTCACCCGCCATGGCGCGGGCGAGCACGGCCTGCAACTCCTCCCGCGTCGCGGAGTCCGGGTCGTCGGCGATCCACCGGTAGGCGGCGTCGCGCAGGTCGGGTGTCAATCGGGCGGTGGGTTCTGCGGACTCGGGCACGGGCCCATGTTGTCAGGCCGAGACGGGGGTCGATAGCTTTGCCTCGCCTGAGCCGAGTGGGGGTGGCCTGGAGTGTTGTCCGATGCCGCGCTGGTCGGCCCGTCCGCGCGGGAGGAACTGGCGCGGATGGCGCCGGTGTTCCGGGAGCAGGCCGGCAACGTCGCCGAACGGATCATCGAGCAGATCCAGTACACGATCCCCGAGTACCAGCGGCCGTTGGAGGGCGTGTTCGGCCAGGCGGTGCGTGACGGCGTCGAACAGGGTGTCGTCGACTTCCTCGACCGGTTGCTCGGCAACGCGCCCGGCGACGATCGCACCGACGCGGTGTTCCGCAGACTCGGCGGTTTCGAGGTCGCCGAGGGCCGCGGGCTCGAGGTGCTGCACTCGGCGTTCCGCCTCGCCGTGCGGGTCGGCTGGAAACGCCTCGCCGAGATCGGACTCGCGGCGGGGTTGCAGACCGAGACGATGTGCGAGCTGGCCGCGGCGCTGTTCGCCTACGTGGACGAGCTGTCCGACCTGTCCCACGAGGGCTACACCGCGGCGCAGCGGCGCGTGGCAGGCGCGCTCGAACGCAGGCGCAAACGGTTGCTCGAGCTGCTCGTCGCGGACACTCCCGCACCGCGCGACCTGCTCGAGGAGCTGGCGTCCGCCGCCGCGTGGCCGCTGCCGCGGCGCCTCGCGGTCGCCGTCGTCGACCCGCCCGGTGACGATCCGGCCGCCTACCCCGACCTGCCCGGTGACGTGCTCGTGGACCTAGAGGGCGACGTGCCGTGCGTCGTGCTGCCGTGGCGCGAGGCCGGCGGGGAGGGCGGGCTTCCCGCCGCCGATCTCCGCGGCAGGAACGCCGTCGTCGGACCGCCCGTGCCGGTCGAGGAGGCCGCGCACTCGCTCCGATGGGCCCGTCACCTCGCCGAGCTGCGGGTGGCGGGCGTCGTCGCACCCGCAGCACCGGGAGCCGCGGCGGAGGACGGCACGGGCGACGCCGACGACGACGTGCTGCGCGCCGACGATCACCTGCTCACGCTGTGGCTCCTCAGCGATCCGCCGTTGGCGCGGCTGCTCAGTGAGAAGGCCGTCGCACCGCTGGCCGGGTTCAACGTCCGCCAGCGTGAGCGACTCGCCGAAACGCTGCTGGCCTGGATCCAACGTCGGGGCAGCGCGCCGGACATCGCCGCGCAGCTCAACATCCACCCGCAGACGGTCCGGTATCGCATGCACCAACTCGAGGAACGCTACGGCGGCCGGCTCCACGACCCCGACAAACGGGTGTGGCTCGCGGCGGGACTGTTGGCGAGGAACCTGCTGCGCAAGCAGGACGCGGCGCGCCCGTGACTGTCCGTGCACGTGCCCGGTGAGGCGTTGACGGCCGGAGAGTGGCGTGCAGCACACTCCCGCTTCCCGGTCGCGGTGGTCGTCACCGACGCGGACCAGCGAAAGCGGACATCGCCCGCACCGCGGTGAGCAACGGACGAGGCCGTTTTGTCAACGCGATGACAACCGCCGTCGTGGGCCGGTCGGGCTACTCGAACGGGTTATTGTCCCGGGCCACCCCTGCGGGGGAGATTGACGTGCAGCTCGAGCTGGTTCGGCTCGCGAACCGCCCCGGTGCGGCGTGCGACGGCGCTGTCGCCGCCTCGGTCACCGGGGTGCCGAGGTCCGCGAGGACATCATTCCCAGGAAAGGACCCTCGATGATTCGCAGGGAAGTCACGGACGTGCCGATCGTGACCGGCACCGTCACGTCGAAGTAACCCTCGCCCGGCGTACCTCGCCCGCCGGTGGGCGTCAGGCCCCGGCGGCGAGGTCCCGCAGCAGTGAACCCATCCGCTCGGCCGCGGCCCGGCCGGCCTCGATGACCTCGTCGTGGCTGAGCGGGTCGCCCGTGATCCCTGCAGCCAGGTTCGTCACCAACGACAGCCCGAACACCTCCAGCCCCGCCGCCCGCGCGGCGATCGCCTCGAGCACGGTCGACATGCCGACCAGATCGGCGCCGAGCGTGCGCAACATCCGGATCTCCGCGGGAGTCTCGAAGTGCGGTCCCGGCATCGCCGCGTACACGCCTTCGGCCAGTGACGGGTCGATCGACGACGCCAGTCCGCGCAGCCTGCTCGAGTACAGGTCCGTCAGGTCGACGAAGCTCGCCCCGACGATCGGCGAGGTGCCCGTCATGTTCAGGTGATCGGAGATCATCACCGGCTGGCCGACCTCGAAGCCCTGCCGCAGTCCGCCCGCGGCGTTGGTCAGCAGCACGGTCTTCACGCCCGCCGCCGCGGCGGTACGGATGCCGTGCACGACGTTCGCCACGCCACGGCCCTCGTACAGGTGCGTGCGGCCGAGCAGCACCAGCGCGCGGTTGTCGCCGAGCGAGACCGACCGCGCGGTGCTGCCGTGGCCGACGGCGCCGGGCTCGGCGAATCCGGGCAGGTCGCCCAGCTCGACCTCCGCGTCGGGCGTGCCGATGACGTCGGCGGCGGGACGCCAGCCCGATCCCAGCACGATCGCGATGTCGTGCCGATCGGTGCCGGTGCGTTCGGCGAGGGCGGCCGCGGCCTGGTGGGCCGTTTCCTGGGCCCGGTCCATGGGGGAGTTCGAATCCGTCACGAACGCGCAGGTTACTGCAGGCCCGCAGGCGTCCGCGGCGGGAACACCGCAGTCGGCCCGCTGCCGTGACGCGGGGCGGGCGGCCTCGTGGAACGGGCGGCGGCCTCAGTCCGTCTGGCGGAACGTCGGGACGATCCGGTCGAACAGGTGCTGCCTGCCGAGCCGTTCCTGGTCCACCGGGACGGTCACGGCGACCACCCACAGGCCGGTGCTGGTGGGGAACACGTCGGCGGTGGTGCTGCGGTTGATCGCGCGGCCGTTGTCGCCGGACTCCTCGTCCCGGCCGCCGCGTTCGGCGGTGCGGTACGTGATGCGCACGCCCTGGCCGTCGTGGATCTTCTCCTGCTGCACCAGCGTGAAGTCCGACCGGGTCCACGACCGTCGCAGGCGGGTCACGTACTGCTCGGCTCCGAGGTCCTCGCCCGCGAACCGTTCCACACCGAGGGTCCGCGCGCCGTCCGCCGAGACGAACTGGATGTGCGTGCTGGTGGGCAGCGTGTCGGCGGGGCGCTGGGTGACGAACCGCTTCCAGTCGGCAGGCACGCGGACCGTGAACAGCCCGCCCTTGGCGCCGCGCATGTTCGTCGCGTCGCCGTGGCGCAGCTCCAGTGGCTGGGGAGCGGTGGCCCCGGCCGCGTCGGCCGTGCGCTCCGGGGTCGCTCCCTCCGCGGGCGGGCCGAGGGAGTGGCCCGACACCGCGCGGATCAGCAGGACACCGCAGGTGACGGCCAACAGGAACACCACGATCACCGCGGCCGAGATCAGCACGAGCCGGCCGCGTGAGGACGGCTCCGGCTCGGCGGCGTGACCACCCGGACCCGGCGTGGGTGTGAACGGCAGCGGCCCCGGGTCGGCGGCCAACTCCCCGGAGCCCCCGGCGGCGCCGCCCTGCCCGCCACCGCCCGCCTCGGCCGCAGGTCCGGTCGCGGGGTCGCGAGGCGGGTCGGGATCGGGAGGCAGCTTCGGGATGATCTGCGTGGCGCCCGGATCGTGTCCGCCGCCCGCGCCCGTGTCGTCGAACAGCGACGCGGGGAAGACCTCCTCGCCGTGCGGGGGCAGCAGTGGCCGCAGTCTGCGCCGCACCTCCGCGAGGGGCAGTCGCACGCTCGGCTCCTTCGCCATCAGCCCCTGGATGACGCCCGAGAGCGGGCCGGACGACGGCACCGGCGGAGTGCCGCGCACGACCTCGGTGACGGTGGCCAGCGGGTCGCCGCCCTCGTCGTAGGGCGGGCGGCCCTCGGTGGCGGCGAACAGTGTCGCCCCGAGACCCCACAGGTCGGCGGCGTACGTGACGGCCCCGCCCGAGGCCACTTCCGGCGCGATGAACGCGGGCGAGCCGAGCATCATGCCGGTGTGCGTCATCGTCACTTCGGAGACGTTGCGGGCGATGCCGAAGTCGGTCAGCTTGATCCGCCCGTCGTCGGCGATGAGCACGTTGCCGGGTTTGACGTCGCGGTGCGTGATGCCGGACGCGTGGGCGGCCTCCAGCGCGGCGGCCACGGCCTCGGCGACCGTCACCGCCTGGGCCGTCGTCAGCCGTTCGCGGTCGCTGTCGAGGATCGACGCCAGGCTCCGCGAGGGCAGCAGCTCCATGACGACGTACGGATCGTGGCCCTCGCGGACGACGTCGTGCAGCACGACCACGTTGGGGTGCGAGAGCACCGCGATGGCACGCGCCTCGCGGAGGGTGCGTTCCCGCAGCTCGGCGAGCTGTTCGGCGGGCACGCCCGGCGGGACGTGCACCTCTTTCAGCGCGACCTGCCGCTGCAGGAACTCGTCGTGGGCCACCCAGACGGTGCCCATCGAGCCGGCACCGAGCACGGAGTCGAGTCGGTAGCGGCCTGCGACGACACGCGGCTGGTCTGCGGTCACGCACCCATTCTGTCGGCCGACGGCGCTCGTGGGCGGCCGGGTACCCACCCCGTTCGTGGGCCGCGGTCGCGACCAGCCTCACACTTGACGGATCGCCACGGGACCTACCATCACTCGGTATGACGGAAGTGGCAGGGACGCCAGGTGCGGGCGGCCCGGAATCCCGGCGGACCGGTTCGACGGACCCCGCGGCGCGGACGGCTCCGACGCTGTCGCTCGCGGCCGAGTTCGACACCCCCGACCACGCGACCTGGCAGCGGCTCGTCGCGGGCGTGCTCGGCAAGACCGGCGCGTTGCCCGAGGGGTTCGACGGCGCGCCCGAGAGCCTGCTGACCACCACGACCTACGACGGCATCGAGATCCGGCCGCTGTACACGGCAGCCGACGAGTCCCCCGAGGCCGGCTTCCCCGGGCTGCCGTCGTTCGTGCGCGGCGGCCGCCCCGAGGGCAACGTCGGCGCGGGCTGGGACGTCCGGTCCCGCCACGGCCACGGCGACGCGGCCACGGTCAACCGTGAGGTGCTCGCCGATCTGGAAAGCGGTGTCACGTCGGTGTGGCTGCGGGCGGGCCGCGGGGGCGTGCCCGTCGACGCGCTGGCCGACGCGCTGCACGAGGTGCGGCTCGATCTGGCGCCGGTCACGCTCGACGCGGGGGAGGACTACGCGGCCGCGGCCGACGCGCTGCTGGCCGTCCACGCCGAGCACGGGGTTCCCGACGGTGACGTCGGCGGCTCCCTCGGCGCCGACCCGATCGGGGTGCACGCGCGCACCGGCACGCCCCGCGACCTGGCGCCCGCCGCCGAACTCGCCACGCGCGCCGCGGCCCGCCACCCGTTGCTGCGCACCGTCGTCGCCGACGGGCTGCCGTTCCACGAGGCAGGCGGATCCGACGCGCAGGAGCTCGGCGCGACGATCGCGGCGGGCGTGGCCTACCTGCGCGGGCTGGTCGACGCGGGTCTCGACGTCGACACGGCCGCCGGGCAGCTGGAGTTCCGCCTCGCGGCGACCGCCGACCAGTTCCTGACGATCGCGAAACTGCGCGCGGCTCGCAGGCTGTGGGCGCGCGTGGCCGAGGTGTCGGGCGTGACCGGGCCGGGGGCCGCCATGCGCCAGCACGCCGTCACCTCACCCGCGATGGTCACCCGGCGGGACCCGTGGGTGAACATGCTGCGCACGACGATCGCCGGGTTCGCCGCGGGCGCGGGCGGGGCCGACGCGGTCACGGTGCTGCCGTTCGACGAGGCACTCGGCAGGCCCGAGGAGCTGTCGCTGCGCCTGGCCCGGAACACGCAGGCGATCCTGCTCGACGAGACCAAGCTGGCGGGTGTCGTCGACCCGGCAGGCGGTTCCTGGTACGTCGAGAAGCTCACCGACGAGCTCGCCCACGCCGCGTGGCGCGAGTTCACGGCGATCGAGAAGGCGGGCGGCGTGGTCGCCGAGCTGACCTCCGGGGCGCTGGCGGAGCGACTGGCCGAGACCCGGCGCGCACGGGCGGACCGCATCGCGACCCGCCACGACCCGATCACCGGCGTCAGCGAGTTCCCGCTCGCCGACGAACGTCCCCTCGAGCGCACGCCGTCCGAATCGGACGGTCTCGTCGGCGGGCTGCCGCGGGTGCGGTACGCGCAGGACTTCGAGGCACTGCGCGACCGGGCGGACGCCCACGCCGCCGCCACCGGGGCGCGGCCGACGGTCTTCCTCGCGACGCTCGACACCCTCGCCCGGCACACCGCACGCGCGACGTTCACCACCAACTTCCTGCAGGCGGGCGGTATCGAACCCGTCAACCCCGGCGAGACCGACGGCCTCGCCGACCTCGTCGCACGGTTCCGCGAGAGCGGATCGACGGTGGCGTGCCTGTGCGGCCCGGACGCGGCCTACGCCGAGCAGGCGGCCGACGTCGTCGCGGCACTGCGCGAGGCCGGTGCCACCGAGGTGTGGCTCGCGGGCAGGGCACCGGACGGCGTGACCGTCGACGGCACCGTCCACGCCGGCTGCGACGTGCTCGCCGCCCTGAGCCGCATCCTCGACACCCTCGGCGTCGGCGGGCAGGCTGCCGACGAGCAGCGGACGGCCGAGCAGGGATCCGACAAGCAGGGAGCCGCCCGATGAGCATCCCCGATTTCTCCGACGTCGACCTCGGCGCGCCCGCGGCCGGTGAGCGCGAGCGCTGGGCCGAGGCGCTGCAGTCGGCCACCGGCAAGGGCGCGGACGCGCTCGAATGGGAAACGCCCGAGGGCATCGGCGTCAAACCGCTCTACACGGCGGACGACCTGTCCGATGTGGACTTCCTGAACACGTACCCCGGTGCGCCGCCGTTCCTGCGTGGGCCGTACCCGACCATGTACGTGAACCAGCCGTGGACCGTCCGGCAGTACGCCGGTTTCTCCACGGCCGCCGACTCGAACGCCTTCTACCGCCGCAACCTCGCGGCCGGCCAAAAAGGACTGTCGGTGGCGTTCGACCTCGCCACCCATCGCGGTTACGACTCGGACCACCCGCGCGTCGCGGGTGACGTCGGCATGGCGGGCGTGGCGATCGACTCGATCTACGACATGCGCCAGCTGTTCGACGGGATTCCGCTGGACAAGATGTCGGTGTCGATGACCATGAACGGCGCGGTGCTGCCGGTGATGGCGCTCTACATCGTCGCCGCGGAGGAACAGGGCGTCGCGCCGGAGAAACTGGCGGGGACCATCCAGAACGACATCCTCAAAGAGTTCATGGTCCGCAACACCTACATCTACCCGCCGCAGCCGTCGATGCGGATCATCTCCGACATCTTCGCCTACACCTCGCAGCGGATGCCGAAGTTCAACTCGATCTCCATCTCCGGCTACCACATGCAGGAGGCCGGGGCGACCGCCGACCTCGAGCTGGCTTACACGCTCGCCGACGGTGTCGAGTACCTGCGTGCGGGCGAGGGTGCGGGACTGGACATCGACGCGTTCGCGCCGCGGCTGTCGTTCTTCTGGGCCATCGGCATGAACTTCTTCATGGAGGTCGCCAAGCTCCGTGCGGCCCGGCTGCTGTGGGCCAAGCTCGTCAAGCGGTTCGGCGCGCAGAACCCGAAGTCGCTGTCGCTGCGCACGCACTCGCAGACCTCGGGCTGGTCACTGACCGCACAGGACGTCTACAACAACGTCGTGCGCACGTGCGTGGAGGCGATGGCGGCCACGCAGGGGCACACCCAGTCGCTGCACACCAACGCGCTCGACGAGGCGCTGGCCCTGCCGACGGACTTCTCCGCGCGCATCGCCCGCAACACCCAGCTGGTGCTGCAGCAGGAGTCGGGCACCACCCGCGTCATCGACCCGTGGGGCGGCAGCGCGTTCGTCGAGAAGCTCACCTACGACCTCGCCCGCCGCGCGTGGGCGCACATCGAGGAGGTCGAGGCCGCGGGCGGCATGGCCAAGGCCATCGACGCCGGCATCCCCAAGCTGCGCATCGAGGAGGCCGCCGCGCGCACGCAGGCGCGCATCGACTCCGGCCGCCAGCCCGTCATCGGCGTCAACAAGTACCGCCCCGAGGCCGACGAGCAGATCGACGTGCTCAAGGTCGACAACGCCGAGGTCCGCGCGCAGCAGCTGGAGAAGTTGGAGCGGCTGCGGGCCGAACGCGACGCGGGCGCGGTGGAGGACACGCTGCGGCGGCTCACCGCGGCGGCCGGGAGCGGGGACGGCGCGGGCCAGGGCAACCTGCTCGAACTCGCCGTCGACGCGGCCCGCGCCAAGGCCACCGTCGGCGAGATCTCCGAGGCGCTGGAGAAGGCGTGGGGGCGCCACTCCGGCCAGATTCGTACGATCTCGGGTGTGTACCGGGACGAGGTCGGCAAGACCGAGGGCGGCGGCGGAGTCGACGCCGCACGGCAGCGGGTCGAGGAGTTCGCCGAACAGGAGGGGCGCCGCCCACGCGTCCTCGTGGCCAAGATGGGCCAGGACGGGCACGACCGCGGCCAGAAGGTGATCGCCTCGGCGTTCGCGGACGTCGGGTTCGACGTCGACGTCGGCCCGCTGTTCTCCACGCCCGCCGAGGTGGCGGCTCAGGCCGTCGAGGCGGACGTGCACGTCGTGGGCGTCTCGTCGCTCGCCGCGGGGCACCTGTCGCTCGTGCCCGCGCTGCGCTCCGAGCTGGCCGCGCTCGACCGGGAGGACATCCTCGTGGTGTGCGGCGGGGTGATCCCGCCGCAGGACTACGACGAGCTCCGCGCCGCGGGCGCCGCCGCGATCTTCGGCCCCGGCACGGTCATCGCCGACGCCGCGGTCGACCTGCTCGACCAGCTGGAGCAGGACGGATAGTGCCGCGCCGCAACGCCGTCGACGTCGCGACGTACGCGAAGGGGGTACGCGCCGGTGACCGCGGCATGCTGTCGCGGGCGATCACGCTCGTCGAGTCGGCCAAGCCCGAGCACCGGAGGAAGGCGCAGGAACTGCTCGTCGAACTGCTGCCGCACGCCGGTGGCGCACGGCGGGTCGGCATCACCGGCGTCCCGGGAGTCGGCAAGTCGACGTTCATCGACCAGCTCGGCACGCACCTGACCGAGGCCGGACACCGTATCGGTGTGCTCGCGGTCGACCCGTCGTCCACCCGCACCGGCGGATCGATCCTCGGCGACAAGACCCGCATGGCACGGCTCGCCGTCGACCCGTCGGCGTTCATCCGCCCCTCGCCGACGTCCGGCACACTCGGCGGCGTCGCCCGCGCCACCCGCGAGACCATCGTCCTGATGGAGGCGGCGGGCTACGACGTCGTCCTCGTCGAGACGGTCGGGGTCGGCCAGTCCGAGGTCACCGTCGCGGGCATGGTCGACTGCTTCCTGCTGCTCACCCTCGCGCGCACCGGTGACCAGCTGCAGGGCATCAAGAAGGGCGTGCTGGAGCTCGCCGACGTCATCGCCGTGAACAAGGCCGACGGCGAGCACGCCCGCGACGCGCGCCGCGCCGCCCGGGAGCTCTCCGGAGCGCTGCGCATGCTCTACGGCCCCGACGCGACGTGGACCCCGCCCGTGCTGACCTGCAGCGGCATGACCGGTGACGGCCTCGACGAGGTGTGGAACCAGATCGGCAGCCACCGCTCCGCCCTCGAATCCACCGGTGAGCTGGAGGCCAAGCGCACCCGTCAGCGCATCGACTGGACGTGGGCGATGGTGCGCGACCAGCTGCTCGACCGCCTCGGGCAGGACCCTGCCGTGCAGGAGGCGGCGGCCGAGGCCGAGCGCGGCGTCCGCGACGGCACGCTCACCGCGACGCTCGCCGCCGAACGGATCCTTGCCGCGTTCGGGTACGGCTTCGGCGACACTCCGCGCGGAGGCTGACCACGGCGCGGATTCGTGGGCACACTGGCAGTGATGCGTGCCTGCCGAGATGTCCGCCGAATCCCGTCCACAACTCCGTCGTCCCGGGTGCGTCGCGCCGCGGTCGTCGTGGTGTCGGCCGTCGTGGCCGGCGTCGCGTGGTTCGGCGCAGGCACGGTCGCCGCGTCGGCCGCTGCCGCTGAGCAGGTGGCCGCGACCGCGGAAGCCACTGCCCCCGCGGAAGCCACTGCCCCCGCGGAAGCCACTGCCCCCGCGGAAGCCACGGTCCCCGTGGAAGCCACTGCCCCCGCGGAAGCCACGGTCCCCGTGGAAGCCACTGTCCCTGCCGAAGCCACTGCCGAGAACATCACGGGCGGCGTCACGGGCGGGGCCGACCTCGCCCAGGGTGGGGACTCCGGGCCGGAGCTGGATCCGCAGACCGAGGCCGACCAGGAGAACGCCAGGAGCAAGCTCGTCGTCGGCCTGGCCGCGGCGGCGCTGCTGGGCATCATCGTGTGGGGCCGCATCATCCGTAAGAAGCGCGCCGACAAGGACAACTAGCCACCGAGGACCTCGGGGTCGGCGCACGCCCGGTCGGTGCCGCCTGCCGGGTCGCCGTCGAGGCGAGCATCGCGAGTGTGGCTGCGTCGCCGGGCGGAGGGTCCCGCAGGTCGACGTGCGTTCGGCGGCGATCAGTGGTCACCCGTCGTGCGATCGCCGGTAGCGGACGAAATTCGCAAAGCCGCTCGCCGCAATCTGCCTACCGTCGGTCTCCCCGCTACGACATCCGGGTCTCGTGCTCACCTGTTCGGTGCAACACTGGGAACAGGATTCATAGGTGACGTCCGCCGCGCCGTGGACAGGGTTCGGCGTCGACGGGCGTGCGCGGAGGTGTGCGGTGACCGTTCTCGACTCGCGACCCGAGGTGCCGGGTGACCCGGACGGCTCGTCGGACGCGGTGCTCACCGATTCCGGTGTGAGCATGGCGCCGGTGGCCGACCTCGGTGCGGGCAGAGGGCCGGAGTGGCTGGACGACTGGCTGACCGAGCATGCGTGCGACGTCCTCGCCTGGCGCAGGCACATTCACAGCAACCCCGAACTGGCGCGACGCGAGTACGGCACCACGGAACTCGTCGCGGGAATACTGCGGTCGGCGGGCCTGACGCCGCGGGTGATGGCCTCCGGTACGGGCCTGATCTGCGACATCGGCGACGGCCCGACCTGCGTGGCGCTGCGCGCGGACCTCGACGCGCTGCCGCTGACCGAGGAGAGCGGGCTGCCGTTCGCCTCCACGGTCGACGGTGTCGCCCACGCCTGCGGCCACGACCTGCACACCACCGTCGTGCTGGCCACGGGACTGGCGCTGGCGCAGGTCGCCGACAGCCTGCCCGGACGCGTGCGGCTGATCTTTCAGCCCGCCGAGGAGGTCATGCCCGGCGGTGCGCTCGACGTCATCCGCGCGGGCCACCTCGACGGCGTCGACCGGATCTTCGGGCTGCACTGCGACCCGCGCGTGGAGGTCGGCAAGGTCGGCACCCGCATCGGCGCGCTGACGTCGGCGGCCGACCTCGTCGAGCTGCGACTGACCTCACCCGGCGGGCACACCTCGCGGCCGCACCTGACGGCGGACCTCGTCCACGCGCTGGGCACCGTGATCACCTCGCTGCCGTCGGTGCTGTCGCGGCGGGTCGATCCGCGGTCGGGCACGGTGCTCGTCTGGGGTGCGGTGCACGCGGGCGAAGCGCCGAACGCCGTGCCCCAGGACGGACTCCTGCGCGGCACGTTGCGCACCGCCGACGAGGAGACGTGGAAGCAGCTCGAATCGCTCGTCGAATCGTCGATGGAGTCGATGCTGGCGCCTCTGGGTGTCGGCTACGAGCTGAACTACCAGCGCGGCGTGCCGCCCGTGGTGAGCGGGCAGGACAGCACCGAGCTGCTGCGCGGCGGGGTCGAGGCCGCGCTCGGTGCGGAAGCGCTGGTGAGCACGGAGCAGTCCTCCGGAGGTGAGGACTTCGGCTGGTACCTGCAGCACGTGCCGGGGGCGTTCGCGCGCCTGGGCGTGTGGCCGGGCGAAGGGCCGCAACGCGACCTGCACCAGCCGACCTTCGAAGCCGACGAACGCGCCCTGCTCACCGGTACGCGGGTCCTGGTCAACACGACCCTGGCGGCACTCGAACCCTGACCCGCCCGGGGCCCGTGTTGCGTTCCCAGGGGATCGTGTTGCAGGTCCAGGGGCGCGTGTTGCGTTTCCCGGGGATCGTGTTGTGGATTCCCGGGCCCGTGTTGCGTTTCTCGGGGCCCGTGTCGCCTTCCGGGGAAAAACCGGATTGACGCACCTGCATCCTCTCCGTGGGCTGAACAGGTGAACATCTGCGGGGCGTGACGGCCCAGTCGCCCCCAAGTTGTCCACACCGAGGTCAGTTGTCCACAGATTTGCTCACAGGCTCCGGTGAGGCTCCTCGGCAGGTCACAGTGACGACATGTTCAGATCGAACTGGGACCGGCACGGGGCGGCGAAGCGAAGTGACCTCCTGCACGCGCTCGGGGAACAGGCCGTCCGATCGGCGCTGCGTCACGGACTGCTGAGTCAGCCGTGGCGCGGAGTGGTCATGGACACGGCGCGTTCCCTCGACACCGTGACCCGGTGCGCCGCCGGGCTCCTCGCCGCGGGGCCGGGCGCAGTCGTCTCGCACGGCACCGCAGCGGTGCTGCACGGATGCGACGCCGCCGAGACCGGAGAGCTGCACGTGACCGTGCCTTACGGCAGCACGGCCCGATCGCGCGGCGGGCTGACCGTACACCGGGACAGGTTCGGCGACGACGACGTCGAGCTCCGGTACGGGTTACCGGTCCTCTCGCTCGCCCCGACGTTGGTGGAGCTGTTGTGCGTCGAGCGGAGATGGGTAGCGCTGGCGACCGTCGACCAGGCGCTGGCGGCCGTGCCGGACGACCGGGCCGGGGCGTTGGTGCAGAGCATCAGCGACAGGCTCACCCTGCGGGACGACCGCCGCGGTGTGCCGGGTGCGCAGGCGCTTCTCCAACTGGCGACCGGGGCCGCCGAGTCGCCGCAGGAGAGCAGATTGCGTTTACTCGTCGTGGACGCCGGTCTCCCTGTACCGACGCCCCAGTTCCAGGTGCTCGATCTGCGCGGTCGGCTGCTCTACGTGTTCGACCTGGCGTGGCCGGATGTCAAGATCGCGTTGGAGTACGACGGGTACGAAGCGCACGAAGACCGGAGTTCCTACGACGCCGAACGTGACCGGCGTATGGCGGAGCGCGGGTGGCTCACCGTCAGAGTCCGGAAAGAGCAGCTTGCGAGCCCGGAACCGGTGCTCAACGAGCTGTGGAGAGCCTTCGAGAAGCGGGGCCGTCCACTCTCGCAGAGTTCACCCGGTCGGCGGCGTCCCCACTCGGCACGGCGGCGCTGAGCTCCGCCCACCTCGGGCACGGAACCACCGCGCCACGAGGCGTGCGGCTGCCCTGAAGCCCTTGATCGCCGACGGGCGCGTGCCGACGCGATCCGGGGGGCGCAACACGGGCTCCCGAATCCGCAACACGGCCCCCGGGATCTGCAACACGCGCTCCGGGATCTGCAACACGCGCTCCGGGTGGCGCAACACGGGGCGTTCGAACGCAGGGGACGCGCGTGGTTACGGGCCGATGCCCTTGCAGGGGCGGGTGCGCAGGTCGGCCACGTAGTCGGCGGGGGCGCCCGCGGCTTCGGCGGCGTCGGCCAGCACGCCGAGGTAGCGCGCCGACGGCAGGCCGCCCTCGTAGGCGTCCAGCACGTACAGCCACGCGAGTACCGACCCGTCCATGGTCTGAACCCGCAGCCGGATCTTGTTGTGCAGCCCGAGCTCGTTGCCCTCCCAACGGTCGAGCTGACCCTCGTCGAGCGGGGTGACGTCGTAGAGCACCACGAACACCCGGGAGTCGGGGTCCTCCACGATCGTGGAGAGCGCACCTTCCCACAACAGGTCTTCGCCGCCGAACGTCAACCGCCAGCCTTCCAGCCAGCCGGTTCCCGCCATCGGCGAGTGCGGCGCTCGCTCGGCCATCTGGGAGGGTTCCATGTTGGACCCGTACGCGGCATAGAGAGGCACGGCGACAGCGTAACGGCCTCTCCGGAACTCGGAACCCGGCCACGCCTAAAGTGGGACCGGACGGCGTGTGAGGAGGCACCAGACGTGACCAAGATCGTGATCATGGGCGGCGGACCTGCCGGCTACGAGGCCGCTCTCGTGGCGGCTCAGCACGGTGCGGACGTGACCGTCGTCGAGCGGGACGGTCTCGGTGGCGCCTGTGTGCTGTACGACTGCGTGCCGTCGAAGACGTTCATCGCCTCGTCGGGTGCCAGGGCGAGCCTGCACGGCTTCCGCGAGCTGGGCGTCAACGTCGATCTCGAGGACACGCGCGTGGACCTGTCGACCGTCCACGGCCGCGTCCGTGGGCTGGCGCTCGCGCAGTCGGCCGACATCCGCGCCCGGGTGCAGCGGGAGGGCGTACGCGTGATCACCGGCGCCGCCCGGTTCTGCGACGACGAGCCGGGCCTGGCCACGCACAAGATCGCCGTCGAAGGCAAGGACGGCGACGAGGTGCTGGACGCCGACGTCGTGCTCATCGCCACCGGCGCCACGCCGCGCGTGCTGCCCGGTGCCGTGCCGGACGGGGAGCGCATCCTCGACTGGCGTCAGCTGTACGACCTGCCCGAGCTGCCGGAACACCTCGCCGTCGTCGGTTCCGGTGTGACGGGTGCCGAGTTCGCGTCCGCCTACACCGAGATGGGCGTCAAGGTGACGGTCGTGTCGAGCCGTGACCGGGTGCTGCCGCACGAGGACGCCGACGCCGCGGCCGTACTGGAGGAGACCTTCTCGCAGCGCGGCACGCAGGTGGTCAAGCACGCGCGTGCCGACCGGGTGGAGCGCACCGAGAAGGGCGTGACGATCCACCTGGCCGACGGCCGCACCATCGAGGCGAGCCACGCGCTGATGACCGTCGGTTCGGTGCCGAACACCGACGACATCGGACTCGACCGGGTCGGCATCGAGACGGCCCAGAACGGCTCCATCCCGGTGGACCGGGTGTCCCGCACGAGCGCGCCGGGCGTGTACGCCGCGGGTGACTGCACCGGGCTGCTGCCGCTGGCGTCGGTGGCGAGCATGCAGGGGCGGATCGCGATGTGGCACGCGCTGGGTGAGGGCGTCGCCCCGATCCGGCTGCGCACGGTCGCCGCGAACGTGTTCACCCACCCGGAGATCGCGACGGTCGGCATCGGCCAGCAGGCGATCGACTCCGGCGAGGTGCCCGCGCGCACGATCATGCTGCCGCTGTCGACGAACCCGCGCGCCAAGATGGAAGGCGTCCGCCACGGTTTCGTGAAGCTCTTCTGCCGGCCGGCCACGGGTGTGGTCGTCGGCGGTGTCGTCGTGGCGCCGACGGCGAGCGAGCTGATCCTGCCGATCGCGCTGGCCGTGCAGAACCAGCTCACGGTGGAGAACCTGGCGCTGACGTTCTCGGTCTACCCGTCGCTGTCCGGGTCGATCACCGAGGCGGGCCGCCAGCTGATGCAGCACGACGACCTGGACTGACGCGCTTCGACGACACTTGCCCGCAGAGTGGGCCGTGTCACACTGGACCTCTGGAGACGAAAGGGGCGCCGGTGACCTTCCGCGACAGCGCCTGGCCCGAAGGCGCGCCCTGCTGGGTCGACATGATGGCCGACGACGTCGACGAGGCCGCGCGGTTCTACGGCGATCTGCTCGGCTGGGAGTTCGTCGACACCGGCGAGGACTACGGGCACTACTCGATCGCGATGGTCGACGGTCGTGCGACCGCGGCGATCGGGCCGAAACCGCCGGGGGTGCAGGCGCCGTCGGCGTGGAGCACCTACCTGGCTGTTGCGGACGCGGACGCGACCGCCGAGCGCATCGCGGCGGCGGGCGGGAAGCTGCTCCTGCCGCCGGGTGACGTCGGTGAGGCGGCACGGATGGCCGTCGCGGTCGATCCGGCGGGCGCGGTGTTCGGCATCTGGCAGGCGGGCCGCACCACGGGTGTGCAGATCGCCAACGTGCCCGGCGCGCTCACCTGGAACGAGTGCGTCGTCCGCGACTATCCGGCGGCGAAGCGGTTCTACGCGGAGGTGTTCGGGTACGGCTTCGACGAGCCGTCCCACGGCGACTTCGAGTACGCCACCCTGCGGGTGGACGCCGGCGACGGGGACGAGGCCGCGGAGGTCGGCGGTATCGGCACGTTGCCGGACGCCGCGCCGGTGGAGATCCCGCCCCACTGGACGACGTACTTCGCCGTCACCGAGGTGGACGCGGTCGTGACGCGGCTGGTCGACCTCGGCGGCACCGTGCACGGCGGGCCGGTCGACTCGCCGCGCGGCAGGCTGGCCGCCGTCGCCGACCCGGGCGGCGCCTACTTCCGGGTGATCGAAAGCTGACGCCGCCGGGCCTGCGGCTGCTCACTCGGTCGCTTCCGGGCTCACTCCACCCAGTCGAACGTCTTGGTGACGGCCTTCTTCCAGTTGCGGTACTCGCGGTCGCGGCGCTGCTCGTCCATGGCGGGCTGCCATTCCTTGTCCTTGGCCCAGTTCGAGCGGATGTCCTCTTCGGACTGCCAGAACCCGACGGCCAGCCCGGCCGCGTAGGCCGCGCCGAGGGCGGTGGTCTCGTTGACCTTGGGCCGGATCACCGACACGCCCAGGATGTCGGCCTGGAACTGCATCAGCAGGTCGTTGACGACCATGCCGCCGTCGACCTTGAGCGTGCGCAGCGGTACGCCGGAGTCGGCGTTCATGGCGTCGATGACCTCCCGCGTCTGGAACGCGGTCGCCTCGAGCACGGCCCTGGCGAGGTGGCCCTTGTTGACGAAGCGGGTCAGGCCGACGATCGCGCCCCGCGCGTCGGAACGCCAGTACGGGGCGAACAGGCCGGAGAAGGCGGGCACGAAGTAGGCGCCGCCGTTGTCGTCGACGGTGCGGGCGTGGCCCTCGATCTCCGCGGCCGAGCCGATCATGCCAAGGTTGTCGCGCAGCCACTGCACGAGCGAACCGGTGACGGCGATCGACCCTTCCAGCGCGTACACGGTGGCCTTCTCGCCGATCTTGTAGCAGACCGTCGTCAGCAGGCCGTTCTCCGACAGCACCTTGTCGGTGCCGGTGTTGAGCAGCACGAAGTTGCCGGTGCCGTAGGTGTTCTTGGCCTCGCCGGGTGACAGGCAGGCCTGGCCGAACGTCGCCGCCTGCTGGTCGCCGAGGATGCCCGCGATCGGTACGCCACCGAGTGCCCCGCGTTCGCGTACGGTGCCGTACACCTCGGACGAGGAGCGGATCTCCGGCAGCATGGACACGGGGATGCCCATGTCGGTGGCGACGCCTTCGTCCCAGGTCAGTGTCGACAGGTCCATCAACATGGTGCGCGAGGCGTTGGTCGGGTCGGTGACGTGGAGGCCGCCGTCGACGCCGCCGGTCATGTTCCACAGCACCCACGTGTCCATGTTGCCGAACAGCAGGTCACCGGCCTCGGCGCGCTCCCGTACCCCCTCGACGTTGTCGAGGATCCACTTGATCTTCGGACCGGAGAAGTACGTCGCGAGCGGCAGGCCGGTCTTCTCGCGGTACCGCTCCTGACCGCCTCCCAGCCCACCCAGCTCGGTGATGATCCGGTCGGTGCGCGTGTCCTGCCAGACGATCGCGTTGTAGACCGGCTTGCCGGTGTTTCGGTCCCACACGACGGTCGTCTCGCGCTGGTTGGTGATGCCGACGCTCGCGACGTCGGCGGCCGTGATGTCGGCGTTGGCCAGCGCGCCCGCGGCCGTGGCACGCGTGTTGGCCCAGATCTCTTCCGGATCGTGCTCGACCCAGCCCGCCTGCGGGAAGATCTGCTCGTGCTCCCGTTGATCGACGGCGACCACGTTGCCGGAATGGTCGAAGATCATCGTGCGGGTCGATGTGGTGCCCTGGTCGATGGCGGCGACGAAACGAGACACTGTTGCTCCAAACTCAGCTCAGGCCGCTGACGGCGAGGTAGAGGAGGCCGGCGAGACCGGCACCGATGAGCGGGCCGACGACGGGGACCCACGAGTATCCCCACTGCGGGCTTCCCTTGCCGCGGATCGGCAGGATCCATGCATACGCGATGCGGGGCCCGAGGTCGCGAGCCGGGTTGATCGCGTACCCCGTCGGGCCGCCGAGCGACGTACCGATCACCAACACGACGAACGACACGCCCGCGTAGCCGAGCGCGGCGTTGCCGAACACCGGCTCCCCGCCTTCGGTGACGGTCGCGGTCGGCGTGAGCAGGATCCAGATCAGCAGGACGAACGTGCCGATGACCTCGGTGACGGTGTTCCACACCTTGTTCGGGATCGTCGGGATGGTGGAGAAGATGCCGAGCGTCCCCTCCGGTTCCGGGTGGTCGTCGAATTGCAACTTGTAGGTCAGCCACGTCAGCACCGCACCGAGCACACCACCGACGAGCTGGCCCGCCCAGTAGATCGGCACGTCGGCCCACGGCAGTTCCCCGGAGACGGCGAGCCCGAAGGTCACCGCCGGGTTGATGTGGCCGCCCGTCGCGTCGGCGACGCTGGCGCCCGCGAAGACCGCGAACGCCCAGCCGACGGTGATGAACAGGAATCCGGCACCGCTCCCGAGGGTCTTGCGCAGCGAATGGTTCGCCACCACGGCGGTACCGAGGAGGACGAGCACCGAGGTGCCCAGCATCTCCCATACGAAAATCGCTCCGGCGCTCATAGGCGTTCAGCCCTCCACCTCGGACGTCGCGGCCGGGACGGCGGATCCGCCCGCGGTCGCTGTTGACCTGTCCGTGCAGGGCGAGCCCGGGGCGGGCGGCGCCGCTGCCGTTCCACGTTGGATCAGAACGCTACTCGCATGTGAGTGATCGCTCAAAGCGTCGTTTCGGACCAGTGGCGGCGTGCGGACGTGCGAGTGACCGTGAACGTGACATGCTGGAAGCGTCCCGGTGATCGGGTTCGACGTGGGCGAGGAGGAGTCAGGTGACAGCGCAGCGTGGACGCGAGGCGAGGACGTCGGCGAGGGCTGCGGCGTCGGCCCAGCTGGGTCCGGAGACGCGCGCCGAGACGTGGCAGCGGCTCGGCGAGGAGACGTTCGACCTCGTCGTCATCGGTGGCGGCATCGTCGGCGCGGGTACGGCCCTGGACGCGGCGACCCGCGGCCTGCGCGTGGCGCTCATCGAGGCCCGTGACCTCGCGTCGGGCACGTCGAGCCGGTCGAGCAAGCTCTTTCACGGCGGCCTACGCTACCTCGAACAGCTGGAGTTCGGCCTCGTCAGGGAGGCGCTGCGGGAACGCGAGCTGATGCTCACCCGCCTCGCGCCGCACCTGGTCAAGCCGGTGAGCTTCCTGTACCCGCTGACGCACCGCGGCTGGGAGCGGCCGTACACCGCGGCGGGCCTGCTCATGTACGACACGATGGGCGGCGCGCGGTCGGTGCCGGGGCAGAAGCACCTCACCCGCGCGGGTGCGCTGCGCATGGTGCCCGCGTTGAAGCGGGACGCGCTCATCGGCGGCATCCGCTACTACGACGCGCAGGCCGACGACGCCCGCCACACGATGACCGTGGCCCGCACGGCGGCGCACTACGGCGCCGTGGTGCGCAACTCGACGCAGGTCGTCGACTTCCTCAGGGAGGCCGACCGCGTCTCGGGGGTCCGGGTGCGCGATGTCGAGAGTGGACAGGAGGCCGACGTCCGTGCCCACGCCGTGATCAACGCCACCGGCGTGTGGACCGACGAGCTGCAGCGGCTCTCCGGCAGCCGCGGCCGGTTCCGCGTGCGGTCGAGCAAGGGCGTCCACATCGTCGTTCCGCGTGACCGGATCGTCGCGGAGAGTGGCATGATCCTGCGGACCGAGAAGTCGGTGCTGTTCGTGATCCCGTGGCGCAACCACTGGGTCATCGGCACCACCGACACCGACTGGAACCTCGACCTGGCGCACCCGTCGGCGACGCGGGGCGACATCGACTACCTGCTCGAGCACGTCAACAAGGTCCTCGCAACGCCGCTGACGCACGACGACATCGAAGGCGTGTACGCCGGGTTGCGGCCGTTGCTGGCGGGCGAGAGCGAGGAGACGTCGAAGCTCTCGCGCGAACACGCCGTCGCACGGGTGGCGCCCGGCCTGGTGGCGATCGCGGGCGGCAAGTACACGACCTACCGCGTGATGGCGGCCGACGCGGTGGACGCCGCGGCCGTCGACGTGCCCGAGCGCGTGCAGGAGTCGATCACCGACAAGGTGCCGCTCGTCGGCGCGGACGGCTACCACGCGCTCGTCAACCAGGCCGACCATCTGGCGTCCGACCACGGGCTGCACCCGTACCGCGTGCGGCACCTGCTCGACCGGTACGGCTCGCTCATCGGCGACGTCCTCGCACTGGCCGAGGGCAGGCCGGACCTGCTCAAGCCGATCGAGGCGGCGCCGGACTACCTGCGGGTCGAGGCCGTCTACGCCGCCACCGACGAGGGCGCGCTGCACCTGGAGGACGTGCTGGCGCGGCGGACGCGGATCTCCATCGAGTACCCGCACCGCGGCGTCGACTGTGCCGAGCAGGTCGCCGAGCTGGTGGGCGACGTGCTCGGCTGGACGCCGGAGCAGCGGCGCGAGGAGGTCGACGTGTACCGCGCACGCGTCGAGGCCGAGCGCGACTCGCAGGCCCAGCCCGACGACGAGGCGGCCGACGCCCGCCGGGTCGCGGCCCCGGAGGCCAGGCAGCGCCTCACCGAACCCGTCAGCTGACACGGCTGATCGACCTCGCCTTCGCCGAACTCGGCGTGCATCACGTGTGCGGACGGCTCGACGGCCGGAATGCGGCGTCGGCGCGGGTGCTCGAGAAGCTCGGCATGCGGCGGGAAGCACACCTGCGCGAGAACGAGTACGTCAAGGGCGAGTGGACCGACGAGGTCGTCTACGCCGTACTGGCGAGGGACCGGGGACCCGGCGCCGCGTGACGGGCTGAATCCGTAGTGGACGTCTACTGTGGACGGACCGCCCGTGGTCGACACCGTGCGGTGGGTGACACCGTCCCGTGGTCGACGCCGTGCGGTGGGTGACACCGTCCCGTGGTCGACGCCGTGCGGTGGGCAGCGGCGCAGCCGTCGACCGACGCCAGCGGCGCACCGGTGTCAGCGGCGGCCCACGATCATGCCGGCGAGCAGTGCCGCCGCAGCCGGGATGAGGAACACGAAGAACCCGGCGCGGGTGACGAAGAACAGTGCGATCGCCAGCACCGCGGCGGCAGGCACGACCGCGGAGGCCAGCCGTTGCCGCCACGGTTGTACGGGAGCGGGCGCCGGTGAGGCTCTGCCGGCGCGGGCCACGCCGCCGTCGTGGCGCGAGAGGTCACCGAGGACGCTGGGCCGAGGCTCGGGCAGGTCTGCGAACAGGGGTTTCAGGTCCTTACGGAACTTGGCCCCGCTGACCTGAACCGAGCGTTCGTCGAACTCGGTCAGCTCGAGCCGCCCGGTGCGCACGTGCTCGGACAGTGCGTCGAGGGCTTCCTGCCGCTCAGCATCGCTGAGCCGCAACTCGGATCGATCAGCGGCCACACGTCGATCGTAGGCGTGGCGACCGGGCCGCGGCCATGCCGCCTGCGAAACCGTTGTCCGGTGTTCGCCGGAGTGCCGCCCCCGGAGGCGCCGACGTCAGTCCTTGAGTTCGAGGAGGACGGCGCCCTGGTTGACGGTGGTGCCGGTCTCGGCGGACAGGCCGGTCACGGTGCCGGACTTGTGCGCGGTCACCGGGTTCTCCATCTTCATGGCCTCGAGGACGACGATCTGCTCGCCCGCCTCGACGTACTGACCGTCCTCGACGGCGACCTTGATGACCGTGCCCTGCATCGGGGCCGTCACCGCGTCGCCGCTGACCGCGGTCTTGCCGCCGCCGGTGCGTTTGCGCGGCTTCGACTTCGTGGCCGCGCCGCCACCACCGCCGCCCGCCGACGCGAGGTTCCCGGGCAGCGACACCTCGAGTCGGCGCCCGCCGACCTCGACGACCACGTTCTGGCGCGGCTCCTCGTCGGCGTCGGCCGCGGTGTCCGGTGCGACGTACGGCTCGATGGTGTTGTCGAACTCGGTCTCGATCCAACGGGTGTGCACCGAGAAGTTCTTGCCGTCGCCGACGAACGCCGGGTCGCGCAGGATCGTCCGGTGGAACGGCAGCACGGTGGCGATGCCCTCGGCGACCATCTCGTCGAGGGCGCGCCGGGACCGTTCGATGGCCTGGTCGCGGTCGGCGCCGGTGACGATGACCTTCGCCAGCATCGAGTCGAACTGGCCGCCGATGACGGTGCCGGTCTCCATGCCCGCGTCGATGCGCACGCCGGGGCCGGAGGGGAAGTCGAGGCGCGTCACCGTGCCGGGGGCGGGCAGGAAGTTCCGGCCGGCGTCCTCGCCGTTGATGCGGAACTCGATGGAGTGGCCGCGCGGCGTCGGGTCCTCGGTCAGCGGCAGCACGCCACCCTCGGCGATGCGGAACTGTTCGCGCACGAGGTCGAGGCCCGTCGTCTCCTCCGACACCGGGTGCTCGACCTGCAGCCGGGTGTTGACCTCGAGAAACGAGATCGTGCCATCGACGCCGACGAGGTACTCGACGGTGCCCGCGCCGTGGTATCCGGCCTCGGAGCAGATCGCCTTGGCGGAGGCGTGGATGGTCTCGCGCTGCTCGTCGGTCAGGAACGGCGCGGGCGCCTCCTCGACGAGTTTCTGGTGACGGCGCTGCAGCGAGCAGTCGCGGGTGCCGACGACGATGACGTTGCCGTGCTGGTCGGCCAGCACCTGCGCCTCGACGTGGCGGGGCTTGTCGAGGTAGCGCTCGACGAAGCACTCGCCGCGGCCGAACGCGGCCACGGCCTCGCGGGTGGCCGACTCGAACAGCTCGGGGATCTCGTCGATCGTGCGGGCGACCTTCAGGCCGCGGCCGCCGCCGCCGAAGGCGGCCTTGATGGCGACGGGCAGGCCGTGCTCCTCGGCGAACGCGACGATCTCGTCCGCGCTGCCCGCGGGGTCCTTGGTGCCGGGCACGAGGGGAGCGCCTGCCTTCAGCGCGATGTGCCGGGCGGTGACCTTGTCGCCGAGGTCGCGGATGGCCTGCGGCGACGGGCCGATCCAGGTCAGGCCCGCGTCGATGACCGCCTGCGCGAAGTCCGCGTTCTCGGACAGGAACCCGTAGCCGGGGTGGACCGCGTCCGCGCCGGAGCGCTTCGCCGCGTCCAGCAGCTTGTCGAACACCAGGTAGCTGTCGGCCGCCGTGTCGCCGCCCAGGGCGAACGCCTCGTCGGCGAGCCGGACGTGCGGCGCGTCCCTGTCCGGGTCGGCGTAGACCGCCACGCTGGCGACCCCCGCGTCCTTCGCAGCCCGGATCACGCGCACGGCGATCTCGCCACGGTTCGCGATGAGCACCTTCGTCACCGCGCCTGCCACGACCTTGCTGCCTCGCTCCGGCACGCCTACCTCCATGTCAAGCCGTTCTCGGTCGGAGTCTACGGACCGGCGGGCGCCCGTCGGTGAGACCCGAGTCACGGCCGGGTGACGCGGCGCGGGGTCACGCCGGGTGGCGCAGCTCCTCGGGGATCTCGGCGTCGACGAGGATGACGTCGTAGGGCTGGGACTCGTGCAACGCCGGCAGGTCGGACGTCTGCACGAGCATCCACGGCTGGTGCTCGCCGCAGCACTCGACGAGCCGGTCGACGGCGGTGTAGGCGAGCAGGGCGAGGCGGCCGTCGGGGGTGCGGCGGAGCTCGACGTCGGTCTGCAGGGTGTGCCTGCCGTCGTGCGGCCCGGTGGGCAGGTACACCACGGGCGGCAGCTGGGGATTCGTCACGCCGGCGACGGTAGTCGTGCGCGGTCCGTGACCCGGCTTGTCCCACGTCCGCGCGACGTGCCACGGACGGGCGGTCACGGCTGGTGCGGAGCTTTAGGCTCGGTGTGTGCGCAGCGAGTCGTCGGAGCCGGAGCGGCCGGAAGGGGCCGAGGAGCCGGGAGAGCTCCAGGGGGCGGAGTCTGCGCCGAGCAGGCCGCCCCGGCCGGTGCTGCTGACGGCGGTGCTCGCGGCGGTAGTGGTCGTCGGGTCGCTGGTGGCGGCGGTGCTGCTGCGTCCGGGCGAGGACGACCACGAGGCGTCCGACGGGTTGTCGATGCCGACGGCGACCGCGGACGGCGGCTGCGCGGGCGGGCCGTGCCGGGTCGTGGCGTCGGCGTCGGTGAACGGCATGACGGTCGAGTTGTTGGCGGCCGAGCGCGGCTCTGCGGGCCGGTTGCGTGCGGGCGGGCCCGCGTCGGCGAGCGTGGCCGAGGTGGCGATCGGGACGATGGGCGTTCCGCTCAACCAGGACTCGCTGCGCTGCGAGGAGAGCGCGACGCCGGTGTGCCTGGTGCGTGGTCCGCACGACGGCGGCATGGTCGGCGAGCTCCACGTGTGGCAGGGCGACAGCTGGCGTTCGGACCAGCGGCCCTACTTCTCCGACGCGGGCAGCGTGACGCTCGACGACGTCGACGGCGACGACGTGCCCGAGGTGGTCGTCGTCAGCCACGACTGCAGCGACGTCGACAGTGTCGCGGCGTGCCGGCAGGCGCCGGTGCTGGCCGAGGTGTTCGACCTGTCGGGCGGGACGGTCGGCTGCACGGGCACCTACGGTTCGCCGGGGTCGCTGCGGGGCTGGCCCGAGGTCGACGTCGAGTCGTACGAGCTCATGGCGTGTTCGTGACACACGGTCATCGGGGCACTGGTCCGAACCGGTCATAGCCCTGTGAACCGGATCTCACAGCCGGATCTTTCATCTAAGGCTTGCCTAACGTACGGTTCGGTTCATTAGGTAAGGCTAACCAAGATGTTGCCGATCGGACGGTGTCCCACGGGCGCCCCGCGAACGACATCGAGGCGCGGCTGGCGTCGCCGGGAACCGCCGGCGACCGCGAGCCGGCGGGAAACGAGGAGAACGCCGTGTCTCACGAGGGAGTTGTCTGAGTGTCCTCACCGGTCCTGGCGCGGCCACGGCCCCAGTACGACGCCGCCGACCTGCTGACGGCGTACCTGCCCGGCTCCTTCTACTACTCGTCGCCGCGGGGCACGCTGCTCGCCGACGGGGTGCACGCCGTGGTGGCCACCGAGCCGGGAGCGTCCCGTGCCGGTGCGGCCACCCGCGCGCTCGCCGACGCCCGCGCGGCGGGCCTTGCCGATCCGATCGTCGCGGGTGCCATCGGGTTCCGGCCCGACGACGAGGCGAGCCTGGTGGTGCCCGCCCTCGTCCGCCGCGCCCCCGCCCCGGACGAGACGACCGCGGCGTCGGCGGCCTCGGCCCCGGCGCGCGCGAGCCGCGTCGTCACCGCGCAGCCCGATCCCGCCGACTACGTCGAGGCCGTCCGCAAGGCCCTGCTGCACATCGAGACCGGGGACATCGACAAGGTCGTCCTCGCGCGGGCGCTCGACGTCACCGCCGACGCCCCGGTGGCCGTGCCGCCGCTGCTGGCGCGGCTCGTCCGCGCCGACCCGGCCGCGCACGCCTTCGCCGTCGACGTCACCGCACCCGGCGACCCGGCCGCCCGCACCCTGTTCGGCGCCAGCCCCGAACTGCTGATCTCACGGCGCGGCCGCACCGTCACCGTCAACCCCCTCGCCGGCTCCCGGCCACGCAGCGCCGACGACGCCGAGAACCGCGCGCGCATCGACGACCTGCGCACCGCCGCGAAGGACCGCGCCGAGCACGACCTCGTCATCCACCAGGTCGCCGACGCGCTCCGCCCGCTGTGCTCCGACCTCGACGTGCCCGAGCCCGAGGTGATCGGCACGCCGACGATGTGGCACCTGTCGACCCGCATCACCGGCACGCTCGCCGAACCCGACGACCCCGCCTCGTCGTCGCTGGCACTGGCCGAGGCGTTGCACCCGACGCCCGCCGTGTGCGGGGTGCCGACGACCACGGCCCGCGACGTCATCGCCGACCTCGAACCGGTGCGCCGCGGCTACTACGCGGGCCTCGTCGGCTGGACCGACGCCGACGGCGACGGCGAATGGGTCGTGACGATCCGCTGCGCCGAGGCCTCCGGCAGGAGCGTGCGGGTGCACGCGGGCGCGGGCATCGTCTCCGGATCCGACCCCGAGGCGGAGCTGGCCGAGACGCGCGCCAAGTTCCGCACACTGCTCGACGCGCTGGGGGTGAGCGAGTGACCACCCGCACGGAAGCGGCCGAGCCGACCGCCGCCCGGGATGCCGCCGCCGAGCCGGCCTCCGCAGGTCCCGACTTCACGCCCTGGCCCGCCGAGGACGCGGCGCGGTACCGGGCGCTGGGCCACTGGCGCGGGCAGACGTTCGGCACCTGGCTCAGCGGGCTGGTCGCGGCGTATGCCGAGCGCACCGCCGTCGTGGGGGTCAGCGCGGCGACGGGCGAACAGGTGCGCTGGACCTACGCCGAACTGGACGAGCGGTCCCACCGGCTCGCCGCCGGATTCGCCGACCGGGGCATCGCGGCGGGCGAGCGCGTGCTCGTGCAGCTGCCGAATGTCGCCGAGTACGTCCCGGTGATCTTCGGACTGTGGCGCGCGGGTGCGCTGCCGGTGTTCGCGCTGCCCGCGCACCGCCACTCCGAGCTGGTGCACTTCGCCGCGCACTCGGAGGCGGCCGCGATCGTCACGGTCGGCGAACACGAGCGCCACGACTACGCCGCCGCGGCGCGCTCGGTGGCCGACGAGGTGCCGTCGCTGCGCCACGTGTTCGTGGTCGGCAGCGACGAGTTCGCCGAGCTGGCCGCGACCGAACCCCGGCAGCTGCCGGACCCGGACCCCGAGGGACCGGCGTTCCTGCAGTTGTCGGGTGGCAGCACGGGAATGTCCAAACTGATCCCGCGCACCCACGACGACTATCTCTACAGCGTCCGCGAGAGCGCACGGATCTGCCGGCTGCGGTCCGACAGTGTGTATCTCGTGGTGCTGCCCGCCGCGCACAACTTTCCGATGAGTTCGCCGGGGATCCTCGGTGCGCTGCACGCGGGGGCGGCCGTGGTGCTCTCGCCGCGACCGGACGCCGACACCGCGTTCGCGCTCGTCGAGTCCGAGGGCGTGACGATGTGCGGGGTCGTGCCGCCGTTGGCGGCGGCGTGGGTGCAGGCCGCGGCACGCACGCGGCGGGACCTGTCCACATTGGAGGTGCTGCTCGTCGGCGGGGCCAAGTGCGGCAGGGAACTCGCCGAGCGCATCGAGCCGGCGCTGGGCTGCAGGCTGCAGCAGGTGTTCGGCATGGCCGAGGGGCTCGTGTTCTACACGCGCCTCGACGATCCCGACGAGCTCGTGCTCTCCACACAGGGCAGGCCGATCTCCCTCGACGACGAGATCCGCGTGGTGAACCCCGACGACCCGGAAGCGAGCTCCGGCGACGTCGTCGAGCCGGGGCAGGCGGGCGCACTGCTCACCCGAGGTCCGTACACGATCCGCGGCTACTACCGGGCGGCCGAGCACAACGCCAGCGCCTTCACGGCCGACGGCTTCTACCGCACCGGCGATCTGGTGCGGCTGCATCCGTCCGGGCACGTCGAGGTCGTCGGCCGGGTGAAGGAGCAGATCAACCGCGGCGGCGAGAAGGTCGCACCCGAGGAGGTGGAGAACCACCTCATGGCGCACCCCGACGTTCTCGACGCCGCGCTCGTCGGTGTGTCCGACGAGTACCTCGGGGAGCGCACCTGCGCCTACGTGGTGCCGGTGGACGGTGCCGAGCCCGCAGAGGCGGAGCTGCGGCGGTTCGTGCGCGAACGCGGCGTCGCGGGGTTCAAGGTCCCGGACCGGGTGGTGCTCACCGCCGAGTTCCCCACGACCGGTGTCGGCAAGACGAGCAAGCGGGAGCTGCGGGCCGCGCTCGCGGCTCAGGCGAAGAACGGGTGATGTCGTTGTCCCTGCCGAAGATCGAGCCCTACGCGCTGCCCACGGCCGGTGAACTGCCCGTGTCGCGTGTGGACTGGCGGCTGGAGGCGGGTCGGGCCGCGCTGCTGGTGCACGACATGCAGCGGTACTTCATGCGCCCGTTCGCGGGCGCGCCGATCCCGGAGATGACCGCCAACATCGCCGCGCTCGCCGCCGCATGCCGGGCGCAGGGCGTGCCGGTGTTCTACACCGCCCAGCCCGCGACCCCGCCGCCCGGCGAACGCGGTCTGCAGACGGACTTCTGGGGCCAGGGGATGCGCGCGCACGTCGACGACGATCCGCACGTGGGCGACATCGTCGAGGAACTGACCCCCGGTGCCGAGGACACGGTGTTGACGAAGTGGCGCTACAGCGCGTTCCAGCGCAGCGACTTCGCCGAGCGCCTCGCCGCCGCGGGACGTGACCAGCTGTTGATCACCGGCGTGTACGCCCACATCGGCTGCCAGGCCACCGCGCAGGAGGCGTTCATGCGGGACGTGCGGCCGTTTCTGGTGGCCGACGCGGTCGCCGACTTCGCCAGGGAGCGGCACGACCAGGCGTGCGCCTACGTGGCGGGCTGTTGCGGAACCGTCGTCGACACCGCATCCGCCCGCGGCGCCCTCGCCGCTCCCGTACCCGCCGCTTCCGTGACCACCACTTCCGTGACCACAGCGGCGCGGTGACGGCGGGTCGCCGACAGTCCACGACCGACGGCCCACCGCCGGACGACCGGCGTGACCACCACGACAGAGGACGGACCATGGCAGAACCCACGCAGCAGGCAGGACCGACGGCCGACTCCGTGCGTGCCGACGTCGCCGAACTGCTCGGCCGTGACCCCGGCGACATCGCCGCCGACGAGAATCTGCTGGACGCGGGTCTCGACTCGATCCGCATCATGAGCCTGATCGAACGCTGGCGCGGTGCGGGAGCGGCCGCCGTCGAGTTCCCCGACCTGGCCGAACGGCCCGAGCTCGGCCACTGGATCTCCCTGCTCACCGAGGAGAACGCATGACCCGCGTCGATCACCGTCACCGCCATCTCGACCGGATCGCCGAGGTGAGGGCGGGCCGTGGGGGTGCCGAGAAGGTGGGCTATCCGATCGGTATCCGCACGGTCGAGGTCGTCCGCACCGCGATGGTGGGGTCCGGTCTGATCCGTCTCACCCTCGGCGGTCCGGGGGTGGACGGCTTCGAGGCCCACGTGCCGGACGAGCACGTCAAGCTGGTCTTCCCCGACCCGGACGGCACGCTGCGGCTGCCGGAGCCGAACGGCACGATGTTGTCGTGGCCGCGGCCGTCGCCGACGACGCGCGAGTACACGGTCCGCCGGTTCGACGCGCAGGCGCGGGAACTCGACATCGACATCGCGGTGCACGACGGTGGCCTGGCGGCCGACTGGGCGCGAGGCGCCGTCGTCGGCGAGACCGTCCACGTCGCGGGTCCGCCCGGTGGGCTCGTCGTGCCCGACGGCTACGACAAGTACCTGCTCGCCGGTGACATCACCGCGCTGCCCGCCATCGCCCGGTGGCTCGAGGAGATGCCGCCGACCGCGGAGGGGTGGGCCGTGATCGAGGTCGCCGACGCCGACGAGGAGATCCCGCTGGACGTGCCCGACGGGGTCGAGGTCCGCTGGCTCCACCGCGACGGGGCGCGTCCGGGGACGGCGGATCTGCTGGAGCCGGCGATCCGTTCGCTCCCGGTCCCCGGTCCGTCCGATGAGGACAGCCTTTTCGTGTGGCTCGCAGGCGAGGCGGGCACGCTCAAGCCGCTCCGCCGCTGGGTCCGCGACGAACTCGGGCTCGCGAAGAGCGACTACGACATCACCGGCTACTGGAAGCTCGGCGTCGCCGACTACGACGACGACCACCACTGATTTCCCGCCCACAACTGAATCCCCAACCCCATCGAATTGTTCAAGGACGAAGAAACGATGTCTCTGCTCAGATCTCGCCTCACCCGGGGCGCGGCCGCCGCGGCGGCCCTCGCGTTGACCGTCGGCCTCTCCGCGTGCGGAGCCGCGGGCGAGGAACAGACCGAGGGGCCGACGCGGCAGTTCAAGGCCGACAACGGCACCGTCGAGATTCCCCAGGACCCGAAGCGGGTGGTCGCCACGGGCTACGCCGTGCCGTCGCTCATCGAGGCGGACGCCCCGCTCGTCGGTATCTCCTCGTGGGAACGCGGCGAACCGATGATGTCCGACGAGGACCTCAAGACGTACAAGGACCTGCCGAAGGTCGCCGGTGAGACCGCGGCCGAGACGAACTACGACGCCATCGCCGAGCAGAACCCCGACCTGATCGTCATCGGCGTCCCGAAGCCGATCTTCGCCGAGATCGACGCCGAGCGACTCGAGTCGATCGCGCCCGTCGTGGCGATCGGTCCGAACGTGCCGTCGGCGTGGCGCGAGGTGTCCCACAAGCAGGCCGACGCGGCCGGGGCGCTGGAGCGCTTCGACGAGGTCAAGGGCGAGTACGAGGCGAAGGCCGAGAAGTTGAAGGACAAGTACGCCGACGCCCTGTCGGGGCTGAAGCTGGCCCACGTCGGCGGCTACGGCGAGGTCGAGAACGGCAACTTCCAGCGCGAGTTCGACGGCTCGTGGGGCACGAACATCGCGGGCGACATCGGCGCGACGTACTACGGCGAGGTCAAGGAGAAGGGCAAGGGGTCCCGCGCGGTCAGCGAGTACCCGTCGCTCGAGGAGCTGCCCTCGGCCATGCGCGAGGCCGACGCGATCACCTACACCGTGAACGCCGACGGGTCCGTTCCCCAGTCCGTCAAGTACGTCCTGGACTCGAACCTGTGGAAGAACCTGCCCGCGGTGAAGAAGGACATGACGTTCCCGATCAAGTACACCGAGGCGGCGACGTACGGCCAGGCGCAGCAGACGCTCGACGCGCTGGACGAGTCGTTCGCCCCGCTGCTGAAGAAGTGACGCCGCGGACGTGACGAGCGCACCACCCGCGAGCCCGCCCACGGCGAGGACCGCCCGCCCGGCCATCCTCGTCGTGGGCCTGCTCGCCCTGTTCGCCGCCGGCGTCGCCAGCGTCGCCGTCGGTGCGCGCGCCGTGCCCCTCGGGGAGCTGTGGGGGGCGCTGGCGGACTTCGACCCGCTCAACGGCGACCATCTGGTCGTGCGGGACATCCGGCTCCCGCGCACGCTGCTGGGGATCGCCGTGGGCGCGGCACTGGCGGTCGGCGGCGCGCTGATCCAGACGTTGTCGCGGAACCCGCTCGCCGAACCGGGCATCCTCGGCGTCACCCACGGCGCGGGGTTCGCGCTCACCGTGGGTGCCGCGCTGGGCCTGGCGGGCTCGGCGGTGTCGCAGCTCGGTCTCGGTGTCGCCGGTTCCGTGCTCGCGACCGCACTGGTGTACGCCGTCGGCAGGCATTCCACGCTGCGGCTGCTGCTCGCGGGCGTGGCGTTCTCCGCCGTACTGATGGGCGTCTCGCTCGGCATCCGGCTCACGTCGCCGGACACATTGGACAAGTACCGGTTCTGGGCGGTCGGCTCGCTGGCAGGCCGGGAGCAGACGGACCTGACGGTGCCGCTCGTGGCCATCGGTGCGGCGCTCGTCGGCGCGCTGGTGATCGCACGGTCGCTCAACGCGATAGCGCTGGGCGAGACGGTCGCGCACACGCTGGGCGCCAACGTCGCGCGGGTGCGCACGGCGACGCTGGTGCTGATCACCGTGCTGGCGGGCGCGGCGACCGCCGTCGCGGGGCCGATCCTGTTCGTCGGCCTGATCGTGCCGCACCTGCTGCGGCGGCTGACGTCCGGTTCGGTGCCGTGGCTCGTCGGCCTGTCGGCGGTCGTGGGACCGATCCTGATGCTCGTGGCGGACACGATCGCGCGCGTGCTGCTGCACACGGGCGAGGTGCCGGTCGCGATCGTCACCGCGTTCCTCGGCGGTCCGGTGCTGATCTGGGTCGTCCGGCGCTACGGGGCGGGATCACTGTGACCGGCACGCAGAAGACGGGGGAGACTCCCGTGCTCGAACGGACCTCGACGGTGCGCGTGCCCGTCGGCGGCCGCGCATGGTTCGTCCAGCGGCGCACGATCGGCCTCGTCGTCGGCTGTGTCGTGGCGATGCTCGGACTCGGCTTCGTCGGCCTGTCGTACGGCACGAGCTGGGCCACGCCCGGAGAGGTGTTCGGTGCGCTGACGGGGCTGGAACCGTCCGTGGTCATCGCCGAATGGCGAGCGCCCCGCGTGGTGGCGGGAATCCTGTTCGGCGCCGCGCTCGGGGTGGCGGGCGCGATCTTCCAGAATCTGACACGCAACCCGATGGGCAGCCCGGACATCATCGGTCTCGACGCGGGCGCCTACACCGGCGCGCTGCTGGTCATGACGGTGTTCGCGGGCGCCTCGGTCACCGTCGCGTTCGGCGCGGTCGCAGGTGGGCTGGTGACCGCGGCGCTGGTGTACTCGCTGTCGCGGTCGAACGGCCTGTCCGGCATGCGGCTCGTCGTCATCGGCATCGCCGTCAACGCGATGGTCACGGCGTTGAACAACTGGCTCGTGCTGCGCGCGGAGCTCGAGGTCGCGATGGCCGCGGTGGGCTGGAACTCGGGCTCGCTCAACGGCATCGACTGGGAGGACCTGGTCGTGCCGGGGGTCGTCATCGCGGTGCTGCTGACCGTCATCGGCCTCCGCGCCTCGGCGTTGCAGCAGTCGGCGCTGGGTGACTCGATCGCCGTGTCGACCGGGGTGCCGCTGGAACGGCAGCGGCTGCTGATGGTGCTGGTCGGCGTCGGTTGCACGGCGACCGTGACGGCGGTGGCGGGCCCGGTGATGTTCGTGGCACTGGCCGCACCGCAGATCGGCCGCAGACTCGCGCAGGCGCCCGGCGTTCCGTTGCTGCCCGCCGCCCTGACCGGGGCGGTACTGCTGCAGTTCGCCGACCTCGTCGCGCAGATGCTGCTCGCCCCCGTGTCCCTTCCCGTCGGCGTCGTCACGACGGCGATCGGCGGCGGTTACCTGATCTGGCTGCTCGCCCAGGAGGTGCGGCGGAGATGACCACCCGACTGTCCGCCCAGGACGTGACCCTCGGCTACGGCGATCGGGTCGTGTCGACCCGGCTCAGCCTCGATGTTCCGGACGGTGCGTTCACCGCCGTCGTCGGTCCGAACGGCTGCGGCAAGTCGACGTTGCTGCGGGCGCTGGTCCGGTTGCTGAAGCCCGCCGAGGGCGCGATCACGCTCGACTCGCGGTCCGTATCGGACCTTCCGGCGAAGGGCCTCGCCCGCGAACTGGCGTTCCTGCCGCAGGATCCGCTGGCGCCGGAGGGCATCACGGTGCACCAGCTCGTCTCCCGCGGCCGGTATCCGCACCAGTCGCTGCTGGCGCTGTGGACGCCCGAGGACGAACGGGCCGTCGCCGAGGCCATGGTCACCGCCGAGGTGGAGGACCTCGCCGACCGGCCGGTGGCCGAGCTCTCCGGCGGCCAGCGGCAGCGCGTGTGGGTGGCGATGGTGCTCGCGCAGGACACGCCGTACCTGCTGCTCGACGAGCCGACGTCCTTTCTGGACATCACGCACCAGTACCGGCTGCTGGCGCTGCTGTCCCGGCTGCGGGACGAGGGCCGCACCGTGATCGCGGTGCTGCACGACATCAACCAGGCGTGCCGGTTCGCCGACCACCTCGTCGCGATGAAGGACGGCCGCGTGGCCGCCGAGGGTGCGGCGGCCGACGTCGTCGACGCGGCACTGATCAAGGACGTGTTCGACCTGCCGAGCGTGATCGTCGCCGACCCGGTGAGCGGCACGCCGATGGTCGTCCCCGAGTAGGCGCCCGCGACCGGCCCAGCCGGGCTCTGTCCAGGCGTTCGTGAGGAGCGAGTGTTGTCATCGTCGGAATCCGCCGCACCGGCCACCGAGCTGTTCGAGCTGACCAGTGCGCAGCAGGGCATCTGGAACGCGCAGCGGCTCGAACCCGATTCGCCGTACTACGTCGTCGGCGACGTCGTGGAGCTGAGCGGTGACGCGCCGGTGGACGTCCCGCTGCTGGCCGAGGCGATGGTCGGCACGGTCACCGAGGCGGAGTCGCTGCGGTTGCGGACGACCGACACCGCCGACGGGCCGCGGCAGTGGGTCAGTGACGAACCGGTACCCGCGCCGCGGGTCGTCGACGTCAGCCGTGAGGCCGAGCCGCGCGCCGCCGCCGAGCAGCTCGTCGCAGAGGAACGGTTCGCGCTGGCCGAGTCGACGCGCGGCATGACCGGCACGCCGTTGTACACGCAGACGATCATCACGCTGTCGGCCACCGAGGTCTGGTACAGCCAGCTCGGCCACCACCTCGTGTTCGACGGCTACAGCGCGGCGATGCTGGCCCGGCGCACGGCCGCCCGGTACACGGCGCTCGTGCGGGGCGAGGACCCTCCGACGTGCCCGTTCAGTCCGTTCGCCGACTTCGTCGCCGCCGACCGGGACTACCTGGCGAGCGACAAACCCGAGGCCGACCGTGCCTACTGGGTCGACAGGATGACACCGCTGCCGGACCTTCCCGAGTGGACGGCGCCCGGCTCGGGGCTCGCGGACACGGTGTCGGCGAAGGCCGCGCTGCCCGCCGAGGACGTGGCGCAGCTGCGCGCGTGCGCGGACCGGGAGGGCGTCACGTGGGGCGACGCCCTCCTGGCCTGCTACGCCGTGTTCCTGCACCGGGTGCTCGGCCGCAGCGACGTGCTGTTCGCGTTGCCGTTGATGTGTCGCACGAGCGGCGCCGAACTGCGGACGCCGGGCATGGCGGTCAACGTGCTGCCGCTGCGCGTCGAGGTGCGCGGCGGCGACACCCTCGGCGTCGTCGCCCGCCGGGTCGCCGAGGCGATGGGGCAGCTGCGTGCCCACCAGCGCTACCGCGGCGAGAACCTACCGCGTGACCTGGCGGCCCCGGGCGCGGGCGCGATCCTGCACGGGGCGGGTGTGAACCTGAAGGCGTTCGACCTGACGCTGGACTTCGCCGGGTCGACGGGTGTCATGCGCAACGTCGCGGGCGGGCCTCCCGAGGACATGGGCCTGAGCGTGCTGCCCGCGTCCGGCGGCGGCCTGTTGCTCGGGTTCGAAGTGGACGCCCGCGCCCATTCGCAGTCCGATGTGGATGCTCGGCTCGAGACGGTCTGCACGATCGTCCGGCAGCTGTCGGCCGATGCGAAGCCGGCCGCGGGGCAGGTGTCGCTGCTGCCGACGGGGATTCGTGACGATCTGCTGGAGGCGTGGGCGCCCGCGGCCGTCCCGGGCGAACCCGCCGCGGTTCCCGACGTGCTGTCCGCGCTCGCGGCGTCCCGCGGTGGCGACCCCGCGCTGGTCCACGGTGACGAGCGGGTCACCTACGCCGAGCTGGCCGCGCGCGTGCACCGGCTCGCGCGGGCGCTGCGGGCGCGCGGCGTGGGACCCGACGACGTGGTCGCGGTCGCCCTGCCACGGTCGGCGGATCTCGTCGTGACGCTGCTGGCGGCGCTGGACGCCGGGGCCGCGTTCCTGCCCCTCGACCTCGAACACCCCGACGAGCGGCTGCGCCTGCTCCTGGCCGACGCGCGGCCCGCGCTGGTGGTGACCGATCCGGCGCTCGGCCGCGACGTCGGCACCTGGCCGACGCTGACGGTCACCGACGCCGCCCGGCACGACGACCGTCCACTGTCGACCGGCGAACTGGCCCGCGAGCGCAGGCCCGAGGACCTGGCGTACGTCATCTACACCTCCGGGTCGACGGGAACGCCGAAGGGCGTGCTCGTGCCGTCGGCGGGCCTGCGCGCGCTGCTGCACCACCAGCGCGCGACGGTGATCGCCGAGACGCAGCGCCGCACGGGCAGGCGGCTGCGGGTCGCGCACACGTACTCGTTCGCGTTCGACTCCGCCCTCGACCAGCTGTTGTGGCTGCTGTGCGGGCACGAGCTGCACCTGTACGACACCGACGTCACCAAGGACGCGGACGCGCTACTGGCCGCCTACGCCCGTGACGCGATCGACGTCGTCGACACCACGCCGTCGCTGGCCGCGCCGCTCGTCGACGCCGGACTGCTCACCGGCTCGCACCGGCCGTCGCTGATCGTGCTCGGCGGCGAGGCGACCCCGCCCTCGCTGTGGCGCCGCATCTCCGAATCTGCTGTGGACGGCCGGAACATCTACGGCCCGACCGAGGCGACCGTCGACGCCGCCCACGCCGACATCACGGGCGAGGAGCCGGCGATCGGACGGCCGCTCGCCGGGATGCGGGCGTACCTGCTGGACAACGCGCTGCAGCCGGTCGCGCCGGGTTCGGTGGGGGAGTTGTACCTTGCGGGGCCGCAGCTCGCGCGCGGGTATCTCGGCCGCTTCGCCGGCACCGCCGAGCGGTTCGTCGCCGATCCCCACGGCGCGCCCGGCGACCGGATGTACCGCACCGGGGACCTCGCCCGGTGGTCCCCGGATCGCGGGTTCGACTACCTGGGACGCGCCGACGGCCAGGTGAAGATCCGCGGCCACCGCGTCGAGGCCGGTGAGGTCGAGGCGGAGCTCGGTGCGCTGCCGGGTGTGAGCGGCGCGGCCGCGATGGTCCGTCACGATACGGCCACGCCGCGCCTCGCCGGTTACGTCGTGCCCGAACGCGGTGCCGCTCCGACGCCGGACGGGCTGCGGGACGCCCTCGCCGAGCGGCTGCCCGACCATCTGGTGCCGTCGGCGGTCGTCGTGCTCGACGAGTTGCCGCTGACCGTGAGCGGCAAGGTCGACCGTGCGGCGCTGCCGGTGCCGCGGGCCACGACGTCGGGCAGGTCGCCGTCGACCGAGTCCGAGCGCCTGCTGTGCGCCGTCGTCGCCGAGGTGTTCGACCTGGCGCCCGACGAGGTGAGCCCGGACGACGACTTCTTCGGCCTGGGTGGCGACAGCATCAGCGCGATCAGCGTCAGCAGCCGCCTCCGCGCCCACGGTGTCGAGCTGCGGCCGCGTGACCTCTTGGCACGCCGCGACCTGGCCTCGCTGGCCACCCGGATGTCCACCGTGGCCGCGGACGCGCCGCCTGCGGCCGCCGACGAACCGGTCGGCCCGCTGCCCGCGCCGCCGATCGTCCGGGGTCTGCTCGACCCGCATCCCGACCCCGATGCGTTCGCGGGTTATGCACAGTGGACGGTCGTCACGACGAACACGCCGCTGGAGCGCGCGAGCCTGGTCGCCGGGCTCGGCGTCGTACTCGACACGCATGCCGCGCTGCGCCTGCGGCTCACCGGCCGACGGGACCTCGAGGTGCGGGCGGCCGCGGACGTCTCCGCCGAAGCCGTCTTTGCCGAGGACATGGTGTCGGCCAAACCCTTCGGCGTCGAACCGGCCGACGTCGCGGAACGACTGGCAGGCGAACTGGACCCGGTTGCCGGCAACATGCTGCGACTGGCGCTCGTCGGCGACGACCGCCTCGTGATCGTCGCCCACCACCTCGTCATGGACGGCGTGTCCTGGCGGGTGCTGTTGCCCGATCTGCGCGCCGCCTGCCGTGGTGACGCGCTCGCACCCGTCGGCACGTCGTGGCGCGCGCACGCGCTGGCACTGGCCGAACAGGGCACGTCCGGGGAGCGGCGCGGCGAGCTCGACCACTGGCGGGCCGCCACCGCCCCGGAACTGCGGCCGCTCGGCGTGCCGACGCTCGACCCCGAGCGGGACACCGCCGCGACGGCACGCCGCGACCTCACGGTCGTGAACCGGCGGTCGTCGGCGGCCGCCCTGACGACGCTGCCCGCGGCCTACCGCACCGGCACCGACGAGGTGCTGCTCGCGGCCCTGGCCCTCGCCCTGCGGTCCGTACGCGCCCGGACGTCGACGACCCCGGCCACGAATGCCCGCCCGGCCGCCTTCGGGATCACGGTGGAAAGCCACGGCCGGGACGCGGTCACTCCCGGCGCCGACCTGTCGCGCACGATCGGCTGGTTCACCGCCGAGTTTCCCGTGCGCGTCCCCGCCGACGCGCTGCGCACCGACGCGGAACTGCGCGACGCCCTCGCGGGCGGCGAGGCGGCCGGACGGCTGTTGCGCGAGGCCAAGGAGGCCCGTCGCGCCGTGCCCGACGGCGGCATCGGCTACGGCATCCTCCGCCACCTCGACGACGGCGCCGAGCTCGACGTGCCACCGCCCGAGGTGCTGCTCAACTACCTCGGCCGGTTCGCGGCGTCCGACGGCGGCGACTGGCGGCTGCCCGAACGGGAGGCGTTCGGCGTCCTCGAACCCGAGGGCAAGGCGCTCGAACAGGTCCTCGCACTGAACTGCTTCGTCCACGAGCACGCCGCGGGCGACGAGGCGACCGGTGACGGAGACGACGCGGACGGAGCCGGTGACGGCGACGGCGGCCCGCGACTCGCCGTCGAGTGGACGGCAGCGGGCAGGCTCGTCGGCGCCGACCTGCTCGCCGAGCTGCAGCGCGGCTGGACCGAGGCGCTCGACGCCCTCGCCGCGCACGCCGAGCGGATCGGGCCAGGAGGAGGCGGTCTCACCCCGTCCGACCTGCCGTTGGTGTCGGTGACGCAGGCCGACATCGACGCGCTCGAACGCGTCCGTCCGGTGTCGGACGTCCTGCCCGCGACGTCGTTGCAGGCAGGACTGTCGTTCCACACCATGGCGGCAGGGGATGCCGACGCCGACGTGTACGTGGTGCAGGCGATCCTCACGCTCACCGGAGAGCTGGACCAGCGACGGCTCGCCGACGCGGCCCGGGAGCTGCTGCGCAGGCAGCCCGCGCTGCGTGTGCACCTTGCCACGACCGCGGCCGGCGAGGTGGTGCAGGTCGTTCCCGCCGAGCCCGACCTCGACTGGCAGCTCATCGACATGTCGACAACGGACTCCGGAACGGTCGCGTCCGGCGACGAGGATCTCGAGGCCCGGTTCGCCGCGCGATGCCGTGAGGAGCTGGAGCGGCCCTTCGACCCGGAGGTGCCACCGCTGATCCGGTTCCGGTTGTTCCGGTTCGGCCCCGCCGAACACCGCCTCGTGCTCACCAACCACCACGCGCTGCTCGACGGCTGGTCGATGCCCCTGACCGGGCGGACCCTGCTCGGGCTGTATCGCGAACTCGGCGGCGGACCGGCGGTGCCGCCGTCGGCGTCGCCGCAGGATTACCACCACTGGCTGGCGGGCCGCGACCGCGACGCGGCGCTCGACGCCTGGCGCGACGCGCTGTCCGGTGTGGACGAAGCGACCCGCCTCGCGCCCGCCACGGCGCGGCGGGAGGTCGCCCGTCCGGGTGCGGTCACGCTGGAGCTGGGCGAGGAGTTCAGTGAGCGGCTGAGTGCGTTCGCCCGAGCTCGCGGCATCACGGTCACCACGGTGTTGCAGACGGCGTGGGGCCTGCTGCTCGGGCGGCTGACCCGCAGGCGTGACGTCGTGTTCGGCTGCCCGGTCTCCGGCAGGCCCGCCGAGGTGGACGGTGTCGAGTCGATGATCGGACAGCTGGGCAACACCATTCCGGTGCGCGTGCGCTGCTGCGCGGACCAGTCCGCGGCCGACCTGCTCGAGGCGGTGCACGAGGAGTCCGTCGCGCTCGCCGACCATCACCACCTCGGACTGCCGGACATCCAGCGGGCGATCGGCGTCGGCGAGCTGTTCGACACGATGCTGGTGATGGAGAACTTCCCGTTCAACGGTGCAGGACTCGCCGTTGACGAGAAGGTCGCACTCGCGGACGTGGACATCACCGACGCCACGCACTACCCGCTGACCGTCATCGCGTTGCCCGGCGACGCGCTGAGCCTCGTGCTGAGTTACCAGCCCCACGCGTTCACCGACGACACCGTGCGCGGGTACGCCCGGTGGCTGCACGCGCTGCTCACCGAACTGGTCACCGACGCCGACCGGCCCGTCGGCAGGCTGCCGATGCTGGACGCCGCCGACACCGCCGCGGTGCTGCACCGCGGCACCTCACGGGTGCCCGCGAAGCCCCGCGACGGCGTGCTGGAGACGTTCGCCTCCTGGGTGGCGCGCACCCCCGACGCCGAGGCGCTCGTGTGCCGGAGCCGCAGCCTGACGTACGCCGAGCTGGACCGGCTCGCCAATCGGCTCGCGCACCGCCTGCTCGACGCGGGCGCCGGACCGGAGCAGCCCGTCGGGATGCTGCTGGGCCGCGACGTCGAGATGATCGTGGCACTGCTGGGCATCCTCAAGGCGGGCGCGGTGTACCTGCCGCTCGACCCGGACTACCCGAACGACCGGCTCGCCTACATGATCGGCGACGCGCGGCCCGTCGCGTTCGTCACCGACGCCGGGGCGCTGGCGACACTCGGCGGCGAGGTCCCCGGCGACGGCACCGTGGTGCGGGTGGACGATCCCGCCGTGCTGGGCGATCCGGCCGAGCCGACCGACCGCGACGCCGACCCCGCCCACGCCCGGGCGCAGCTGACGCCGGATTCGCTGGCGTACGTCATCTACACCTCCGGCACGACGGGACAGCCCAAGGGTGTGGCCGTGACGCACCGCGGCATCCCGGACCTGATCGCGCTGCAGGAGGAGGTCGTCGGTGTCACCGAACGCGACCGCTACCTGCACTTCGCGTCGACCAGCTTCGACGTCGCGTTCTGGCAGACGATGGTGCCGCTGGCCTCCGGCGGAACCCTCGTCGTCGCGCCGGACGAGGTACGCGTACCCGGCGACGAGCTGCTCGACTACATCGCCGAGCACCGGCTGACCGGCGTCAACCTGCTGCCGTCGTTCCTCTCGGCCGTGCCCGAGGACCGCACGGTGCCGGGCGACGTGTTCTTCGTGGTCGGCGCCGAACGCCTCGACCCGGAGCTCGCCGACCGGTGGGGCACGGGCAGGCGCGCGCTGTTCAACGCCTACGGACCGACCGAGGTCACGATCAACTCCGTGACCTGGCACTACGAACCGGGCGAGACCGGCGCCGTCCCCATCGGACGGCCCGATCCGAACGTGCGCGCCTACGTGCTCGACGACGGCCTGCAACCCGTCGGCACCGGCGCTCCCGGCGAGCTGTACCTGGCCGGCCCGAAGCTCGCCCGCGGGTACCTCGGCAGGCCGGGACAGACGTCGCAGGCGTTCGTGGCCGACCCGTACGGCGAACCGGGATCGCGGATGTACCGCACCGGCGACGTCGTGTACTGGCGACCCGACGGGCAGCTGGTGTTCCTCGGCCGCGCCGACCGGCAGGTCAAGGTGCGCGGATTCCGCATCGAACTCGCGGAGATCGAGACCGCGCTGACGCGGCATCCCGACGTGCGCGGGTGCGCGGTCGTCGTGCGGAACGGCAGGCAGCTCGTGGGCTACGTGATCCCGGCGGGGGGCGCCGAGTTCGATCCGGTGCGACTGCGCGAGGACCTGCTCGGGCAGCTGCCCGACTACATGGTCCCCGCGGCGTTCGTGCGGCTCGACCGGCTGCCCCTGACCCCGGGCGGGAAGCTCGACGAACACGCGCTGCCCGCACCCGAGCACACCGGCGACGGCGCGGGACGGGAGCCGTCGACCCACGCCGAGGCGGTGCTGCTCGGCATCGTCCGTGACGTGCTGGACTCGGGCGACATCCGCCTCGACGACCACTTCCTCGAGGTCGGCGGCGACAGCATCGTCTCGTTGCAGGTCGTGTCCCGCGCGCGCAGGCAGGGACTGCGGCTCGGCCCACGCGACGTGCTCGACGGCGGCACGGTCGCGGGCATCGCCGCGCGCTGCCACGCCGCCGAGGAGAGCGCCGACACCGGACCGTCCACAGGGGACGCGCCGTTGACCCCGGTGATGCGCGATCTGCTCGACCGGGCGCCCGATCCCGGCGACTTCTGCCAGTGGACCGAGATCTGCGTGCCCGCGGGTGGCGACCTCGCCACGTGGTCCCGGGCCGTGGACGCGCTCCTGCGGACCCACGACGTGCTGCGGGCCCACCTCGTGGACGGCGCCGTGGCGGCGCGTACCCCGGTGCTGCGGATCGCCGAACCCGACGCCGTCACCGCGGCCGACGTGCTCACTCGCGTCACCGCGACCGGGGACGTGCGCGGCCTCGTCGACGGCTGGATCGCCGACGTGCGGGAGCAGTTCGACGTCCGCCGCGCGCCGTTGGTGCGGGCACTGTGGGTCGACAGGGGAGCAGACGAGCTCGGCCGATTCGTACTCGTGGCGCACCACCTGCTGGTCGACGGCGTGTCCTGGCGCGTGCTCGTCGACGACCTCGCCGACGCCTACGAGGGCAGGGAGCTGTCGCGGCCCACGCCGTTCCTCGGCTGGGCGCGGTCGCTCGCGTCGGCCGCCGATGCGCGGGCGGGCGAGCAGGCGCACTGGCGCGCCGTCGGGCGAAACCCGCAGAAACGGCTCACGCGCGCACGGTTCGACCCGGGCCGTGACACGGGCGCGACGGCGGTGCACCACGAGTTCGCCGTCGATGCCGCCACCAGCAGGACACTCCTGACGACCCTGCCCGCGGCCTACCACGCGACGCCCGACGCGGTGTTGCTCACGGCGCTGACCAGGGCGATCGCTCGATGGTCCGACCGCGAATCGGACCTGTACCTCGCGTTGGAGGGGCACGGCAGGCACGCGCCCGACCCGGACCGCGACGTCGACCTGTCGCGCACCGTCGGCTGGTTCACCGCGGTCCACCCGGCGCGGATCACGCTGCCCGACGGCGACGCCGCGACGCAGCTGAAGGCCGTCAAGGAACGGCTGCGCGCCCAGGGAGACGGCCTCGGCCACGGCATCCTCGCCGCTGCGGGCCGGGTGACGCCGGTGCACCCCGACGTCAGCTGGAACTACCTGGGCCAGTTCGCGCAGGCCCCCGACGTCGAACGCGCGTGGCAGGCGCCGCCGGGCTCGGCACCGTTCGGATCCGGCGGCGATGCGCTCCCGATGCCGCACAGCCTCATGATCAACGCGATGACGACCGGTGACGGCGACGGGCAGGCCCTGCACGTGCGGATCACCTGGCCGCGCGCGGTGCTGACCGACGACGACGTCGCCGGGCTGGCCGAGGCGTTCCGCGGCGAACTGGTCGAGCTGGCCTCCGACGAGGACGCGCTCCGCGGAGCGGGCCGTACCCCGTCGGACTTCGACCTCGTCTCGCTCACCCAGTCCGATGTGGACGAGCTGGAGCGGCGCTACCCGGTCGCCGACGTGGTGCCGCTCAGCCCGTTGCAGGAGCTGATGCTGCGGCACTCCCGGCGTGCGGGCACGCGTGATCCTTACACCGTGCAGGCGGCGTTCTCGCTGACCGGCCGGGTCGACGTCGACGCGCTGCACGCCGCGGTCTGCGACCTCGTGGCCCGGCACCCGAACCTCGGCGCCGCGTTCCCGCCGGGACTCGACGTGGCGGTCCTGCTCGCCGATACCCGTTCCACCGCGGCACCGGACCGCCGGTATGTCGACGTGTCGGGAGAGGCGGACGTCGACGGCGCGGTCGAACGGGTGCTGTCGGCCGATCTGGCGGAACCGTTCGACCTGGCCGCGGGCTGTCCGGTGCGGCTCACCGTGGTCCGCCGGGCGGCCGAGGCGGTGGACCTGGTGCTCACCACGCATCACGTGCTGTCGGACGGCTGGTCGGCGCCCCGCATGCTCGGCGAGCTCTTCGCCGCCTACACCGCGCGCACCGGCGGCGATGCGGAGTTGCCCGCCCCGGTTCCGTTCACCCGGTACCTGCGCTGGCTCTCCCGCCGGGACCGCGGTGCCGACGTGGCCGCATGGTCGGGCGAGCTCGCCTCGGTCGACCGCTACGACCGGGCCCTGCCCGACATCCCGGCGGCCACCGGGAACGGAACGGCCACCGACCGCGTTCCGGATGCCGGTGACGGCCGGGACGCGGGCGGGCCGCCGGAGCCGGTGACGTTCGACCTCGAACCGCAGCTGGTGCGCACGCTCACCGCGACGGCGTCCGCCTGCGGGGTCACCCCGGCGACCCTGGTGCAGGGCGGCTGGGCGGCGGTGCTGACGGCACGGAGCGGGCGCAAGGACGTCCACTTCGGAGCGATGGTGTCCGGCAGGCCGCCCGAAGTGGACGGTGTCGAGGAGATCATCGGATTGCTGGCGAACACCGTTCCGGTGCGCGCCACACTGACCGGACGGCTCGGCGATGCGCTGCGGGACCTGCAGGAACGGCACCAGGCACTGGCCCCGCACCACGCGGTGTCGCTGCCCGATCTCGAGCGGTCGGTGGGCGTGAAGCGGCTCTTCGACAGCCTCCTGGTGTTCGAGAACTACCCCGTCGACCCCGACCGGCTGGCCGAACCCGCACCCGGTCTGCGGCTCGCCGGCATGCGGTTCCGCGAGTTCACCCACCATCCGGTGACGGTCACCGTGATGTCGGAGGGCGCGGGCTGGCGCGGCATCGTCGCCTGCAGGCCGGGCGCCGTGGCCGAGCAGGCGGACCGCATCGCCGCGGCGTTCGAACGCGTCCTGCGGGCACTGCCGGACGTGCTCGGCGAGACGGGAGGTTCCGGGGAGGGGTGCGACGTCGACGGCGCGACGCTGGTGCGGCTCGCGGAGCGGACGCTGCGGGAGGGCACGGCGTGACCGCGGGCACGCGCAGCGCCGGTCCGGCCGCGGACGGATCCGACCGCATCGGCGGACGGCTGCTGGCGATGTCGCTGGTGCTGGTACTCGGCACGTTCATGGCGTCGCTGGACTCGACGATCGTCAACGTCGGCCTTCGCACGTTGAGTGTCGAGTTCGGCGCGAGCGTGACGGAGGTGCAGTGGGCGAGCACCGCCTACCTGCTCGCGGTGGTCGCGGCGGCGCCGACGTCGGGGTGGCTGGCCGAACGATTCGGCGCGCGCCGCGTGTGGCTGGCCGCGGTGGCCGTGTTCCTGGCCGGATCACTGGCGTGTGCGCTGGCGTGGTCGACGGCGTCGTTGGCGGCGTTCCGGGTGCTGCAGGGGTTCGGCGGCGGACTGCTGCCGCCGACCGGTCAGGCGCTGCTGGCGCGGGTGGCGGGCAAGAGCCGCACCGGCAGGATCATGAGCATCGTGGGCGTGGTGCCGATGCTGGCGCCCGTGTTCGGCCCGCTGGCGGGCGGCACGCTGCTGGAGATCGCCGACTGGTCGTGGCTGTTCCTGGTCAACATCCCGGTCGGGCTGGTCGCGATGCTGCTGGCGGTGTGGCTGGTGCCGCGCGTGCCGCCCGCCGAGCAGGTGTCCCGGTTCGACCTGCGCGGGGCGATGCTGCTGTCGCCGGGGCTGGCGGCCGTGCTGTTCGGCCTCACCGACCTCGGCTCCCAGGACCGCAACCCACCCGCGGCGGTGACCGCACTGCTGGTGGGGGCCGGCCTGCTCACGGCGTTCCTGGTGCACGCGCTGCGGTCCCACCGGACGCCCCTGATCGACCCCCGGCTGCTGAGCACCCCGCCACTGGGCTCCGCCGTGCTGGCGCTGTTCGTCGCCGCGGCGTCGGTGTTCGGCACGATGTTCCTGCTGCCGATGTACCTGCAGTCGGGCCGCGGCCTGTCGGCGTGGGACGCGGGACTGATGCTCGCGCCCCAGGGCGTCGGCGCGGTGCTGGGATCGTTGCTCGTGGTGAAGCCGCTCATCGACCGGGTGGCGCCGCGGACGATCGTGGTCACCGGGTTCGCGTTGATCATCGCGGCGACCGTGCCGTTCACGCAGCTCGGCGGCCTCGCCGACGGCTGGCTGATCGCGGCGCTGTTCGTGCGCGGCCTCGGCACCAGCATGATCGCCTCACCCGTGATGACCATCGTCTACACCGGAGTGGACCAGGAGTTGCTCCCGCGGGCCTCCAGCGCGCTCAGCCTCGTCAACTACGTCGGCGGGGCGATCGGCACCGCGGGCCTCGCCGTGCTGCTGGAGGTGCGCCTCGCGGCGACCGGTGACATTGCGGCGTCGTTCGGCGAGGCGTTCTGGTGCGTGCTCGGGCTGTGCGTGCTCGCCCTCGCCGGTGCGCTGCGACTGCCGCGCACCGCCCCGTCGCGGTAGCCCGCCCGCGCCGGCGTCCCGGCCACCGGAATCCGCAACACGAGCCCCGGAATCCGCAACACGGCGCCTGGGAAACGCAACACGAGCCCCGGGATCCGCAACACGGTCAGCGGAGGGTCGCGCCGCCGTCGACGTAGAGCTCCTGCATGGTCACGTGCCGGGCACGGTCCGAGGCGAGATACAGGACGGCGTCGGCGACGTCCTCGGGATCGGCGATCCGCCGCAGCGGGATGCCGACCCGGTAGTTCTCCGGATCGCCCTTGAGCACGGGATCCGGTCCGCCGCCGTCGTGCTCCCACATCGCACGCTGCATCGGCGTGTCCGTCGACCCGGGGCACACGACGTTGCAGCGGATGCCGTGGTCGGCCAGCTCCAGGCCCAGCGACTTGGTGAACATGGTGGTCGCCGCCTTCGACGCCGCGTAGGCCGCCATGCCACGGCGTGGCACCCCGCTCGCGTTCGACGACACCGTGACGATGCAGCCGCGCTCCCGCTCGATCATTCGCCCGCTGACGGCACGGGAGACGTGGAACACGCCGGTCGTGTTGACGTCGAACGTGAACCGCCAGTCCTCGTCCGAATAGGACGCGACGGGACCCTTCACGAGGACCCCCGCCACGTTGGCCAGCACATCGACGGGCCCGACGGTCGCCTCTGCCCGTGCGACGACCTCGTCGACCTGCGCGGAGTCGGTCACGTCGCACGGCATGCCGGTGATGCCGGGCTCGGCGTCGTACGTCTCGACGACGCCGGGGGAGCGGTCGGTCGCCACGACGGTGGCGCCCGCGTCCCGCAGCGCCCTGGCCACGGCCGCACCGATGCCCTGGGCGGCGCCCGTCACGAACGCGACCCTGCCTCCGAACTCCCTGCCCGCGAACTCCCCGCCCGCGGCCCCGCTGCTTACGAATTCCTGCTGACCCACGGCGCTCCTCGGGGCGGGCTGCTTCGAACGGATCCTGCGGACCCCGTCGGTCGTGTGAGCCGACGCGGTTCGGCGGCGACAGTACCCCGATGTGGGACGGAAGCGCTGTTGACGAGACCACAGTTCGTCAGCGGCGGACGCGCGAAGTCCCCGGGTGGCGTGGGGCCCCGGGGACTTCGCGGCGATTCGGTATCGGCGCTACGGCGCGAGAACCGGCTCTCAGGCGCCCAGGATGGACGGGATGGCACCCGCCCAGGCGGAGCTGATGAGACCGGCGGCGCCGGCGCCCAGGTGAGTACCGGACTCGTTCCAGGCGTTGACGTAGTCGGCTCCGGTCGGGTTGGACGGCACCTCCGGCGGCGTGACGAGGTCGGCGGAGGCGACACCCGCGCCCGCGGTCAGGGCGCCGAGGGCGATGGCGGTAGCAGCGGTGGTGCGAGCCAGGGTCTTACGCATTTTCCAGTCTCCCTAGGAGTCGGGGTGCTTCGATGGCCGGATCGCAGTGTTCCGTGACCCGGCTCCAAGATCATCGAACTCCGTTATCGCAGGTCGCAAGGCATGCCATGCGATCGAGACGTGGGGGACCATGAACGAGTGACGCGTTGTCACACTGGGTTTTCAGTGCTCCCGCTTTCGGTGTCACACCGTCGAATGACGACAGTTCGGAATGGAATGTCATTCATGTTTTGCGACGGAGTCGTGTCCGCGAAGAGGCTGTCCATTGTGTCCACATCGGTTTCCGCGCGGTGCCCCTGAACGAGTGAAACCGCGGTTCCCGAGGTCGGGCGCAGGCGGACACTGCGGTGTCCGGGGAGCGGCGCGGGAGGTGTGGCGTGCCCTTGAGGTTCGCGACGGCCGTCGGGCGCGCTGGTGGTGGGTGCCGTGGCGTGGCCGGCCGTCGGGATATCGGCGGCGTCGGGCGTCGGTGGCGTCGGATCTCGGTGGCGTCGCGACGTCAGCGGTGCCAGAGGTCGACGACGCTGACGCCGACCTCGCCGAGCAGGTCGCGCGTCAGCGGGAGACTGATGCCGACGACGCTGGACGGGTCGCCGTCGATGCCTTCGACGAACCAGCCGCCCAGTGCGTCGAGGGTGAACGCTCCGGCGACCTGCAGCGGCTCACCCGTCGCGATGTAGGCGTCGAGCTCGTGCTGGGCGGGTGCGGCGAACCGCACCGTGGTCGTGCGGGTGCCGCTCGCCTCGGCCGTGACCGCGCCGCCGGACACCCGCAGCACGGCGTGTCCGGTGAGCAGTTCGCCCGTGCCGCCTGCCATGTCCGCCCAGCGTTTGCGCGCCACCTCGGGCGTGTGCGGCTTGCCGACCAGCGCGTCGCCGATCGACAGCATCGAATCGCACCCGACCACGACGGCGTCCGTGTCGGCGTCGAGTTCGGCGGTCACGGCACGGGCCTTCGCGGCGGCGAGCGCCGTCACCGTCTCGGTGGGCGCCGGGTCGGAGAGCTGTGCCACGACGGCGTCCTCGTCGACCCCGGAGACGATCACGTCGGGTTCGATCCCCGCCGCGCGCAGGACGGCGAGTCGGGCGGGCGATGCGGAGGCGAGGACGAAGCGCACGGGATCCAGATTACGAGCTGCCACGGCCGTGGCGTCTACGGGTCGCCGTCGGTGCGGTCCCCGGCTCGGCTCGGCCGGAGGGGCTGCGGCTGTCGAGCCCTCGTCCGTCGCGCCTCCGTGTTGTCGAGTCGTGCGGCTGTCGATTCCGTCAGCTGTCGAGCCTGTCAGCTGTCGAGCAGGGCGCCGTGGGTGCCGCTGATGTGTGCGGTGAGGGTGGTGCGGAAGCCGGCGGCGTCGCCGCGTTCGAGCAGGGTGCAGAGGGTGTCGTGCTCGGTGAGGATCTCCCGGTGGCGATCGGGGACCCGGCTGAGTGCGGAGGTGGCCATGCGCACCTGGCGGTCGTGCAGGCCGGAGTAGAACTGCGAGATGAGCCTGTTGTCGGCCGCGTCGACGAGCGTCGCGTGGAACTCGCGGTCCAGGGCGGAGAACCGCGCCTTCTCCGCGGGTACCTCGAGCTCCCGCTGCCTGTCGAGGACGGTGCGCATACGGGCGGCCACGTCGGCGGCGTCACCGCGGTCGATGACGCGCTCGGCGGCGTGGCACTCCAGCAGGATGCGGGCTTCGGTGACCTCGCCGACCTCGTCCGGCGACACGGGTACGACGAGCGCGCCGCGCTTCGGATACAGCCGCAGCAGTCCTTCGACCTCGAGTCGCAGGAACGCCTCGCGTACGGGCGTGCGTGACAGGTTCAGCGCCGTCGCGGCGTCGCCCTCGCTGAGCAGTTCGCCGCCGGGCAGCCTGCCGTCGAGGATGCGCTCCTTCACCCAGTCGTAGACCCGTTCGCCCGCGGGACGCCGATCCGTGGCCGGGGACGTCGGTGCCTCCCCGGATGCGCTCGCCGCCGGGGTTCGGGTCGTCACGGGCGGGTGTGACGGGTCGCTCGTTGACATGCCCCGCAGTCTAGCCGGATCGTTGAACACAACATAGATACAAGTTATGTGCATGTGATGTCCATGCACGTCGGTCCGTCGAACGAGGGGATGACTGTGCGTTCCTCCGGATCGCCGTCCGCTGCGCCGTGCGACACCGCGCAGGAGTACGACACCGCGCCGCCGCGCGGCGCGGCACTTCAGCCGGACACGGCGCGGCACGACGCTGCACTGCACGACACCGCTCAGGAGGGCAGGGCGTTACGGGGCGGGGCGCGGGCGGGCACGTCGCGCGCCCCGGCGGTCGGGTCGCTCCTGCCGTGGGCGATGTGGGCGTTGGGTGCGGCCTGCTACCTCGTGGCGATGTTCCACCGGATGAGCCTGTCGGTCGCCGGGTTGACCGCCCAGGAGAGGTTCGACGTCGACGCGACGGGCCTTGCCGTGTTCTCCGTGGTGCAACTGACGCTGTACGCCCTGCTGCAGGTGCCCGTCGGCATCGGCAACGACCGGTACGGCCCGCGGGTGCTGCTGCTCGGGGGCACCGCGCTGATGGCCGTGGGTTCGGTCGTGTTCGCGCTGGCGACGGCGTATCCCGCCGCGATGGCAGGACGGGCACTGATCGGTGCGGGCGATGCCTGCATGTTCGTCAGCGTCCTGCGGATCACACGGAACTGGTTCCCCGGCAACCGCTATGCCTTCGTCGCGGCGCTCACCGGCATGATCGGCGGACTCGGCCAGATCATCGCCACCTCGCCGCTGGCCGCGCTCCTGAATGTCCGGGGCTGGACGGGGGCGTTCCTCATCGGCGGCGTCGTCACCGTCGTCGTGCTGGTCGCGACCGCCGTGGCGCTGCGGGAGGCACCGCGGCAGTCGCCGCGGGGTGACGGCGGTGGGACGCGACGGAGCACGGCCGTCGAGGCGGACGGCTCCGGTGAGCGGTTGCGGGACACCCTGCGGCTGACGTGGCGTTCGCCGGGCGTGCGGCACGCGCTGCTGACCCACTTCGTGTTGATGGGTTCGTTCGTCTCGTTCACGGCGGTGCTCGGCCAGCCGTACCTCGTCGCCGCGCACGGTCTCTCCGACGGAGCCGCGGCGGGCATGGTCACGGTGGTCGTGCTCGGGTTCGTCGTCAGCAGCACGGCCGCGGGGCAGCTGGCCTCACGCAGACCAGGTCTGCGGGGGCGCCTCGTGCTGGCTGCGGGCGTCGTCGCCGTGTGCGGAGCCGTCGCACTCGTGGCCCTGCCTGCGGGCGCGACGGTCGCGACCCTGCTGCCGCCGCTGGTGGCGCTGGGCGTCGGCGGTGGGGTCAGCATGCTGGCCTTCGACCTGGCGCGGTCGGCCAGTCCGGAACACCGGGCCGGTGTGGCGAGCGGGCTCGCCAACATGGGCGGCTTCACGTTCGCCGTGGTGTCACAGCTGGCGGCAGGGCTGGCGATCGACGGCCTGTTGGCGGCAGGCGCGGGCCGGGCGGACGCCCATCGCTACGCGTTCGCGATCCCGCTGGTGCTGGCGGTCGTCGGGCTCGTCGGGGTGGCGCGCCTCCGCGGTCACGCGGGGACGGCGCCGCGGCCCACCGAGTCGTCGGAACCGGCCGTCTCGTCGGAACCGGCCGTCTCGACAACGGCGCCGACCGGGAGCTAGCGGCCGCACCCGGCGAGCTCAGCTCTACGGCTCGAACACCGGTGCCGCGACCGCCGGTGCCGCGAGATCGGGTGTTGCCACGCCGCGTGTTCCAACGGCGGGTGTCGCCACGGCCGGTGTTGCGACGGCCGGTGCTCAGCGACGGTGGGTGTCGCGACGGTGGGTCGTCAGCGGCGGAACGCCGACGCCCGCCACGCTCCCGGTCCGGGGGTGAGCGGTCTGCGTATCGCCGCCGCACGGTCGGCCCAGCGGGACCGCGCCGGCTGCTCCGCCTCGGCGTCGTCACCGTGCGCGGCCAGGCCGGCCACGACGGCGGTCAGCGCGGCGAGCTCGGCGTCGTCCGGCTCGCCGCGCACGACGCGCAGCAGCGGCCGGCCGGCATCGGCACCGGAGCCACCGGAACCGGCAGCTCCGCCGGAACCGTCGGTCTCGGCGGTCGTGGTCTCGGGCATCTCGTCGGAGGCGCTCACAGCGGAATGTTCCCGTGCTTCTTCGGGGGCAGGTTCTCGCGCTTCTCCCGCAGCATCCGCAGCGCGCGCGTGACGTGCCCGCGCGTGTGCGCGGGCGGGATGACCGCGTCGACGTACCCGCGCTCCGCGGCCACGTACGGGTTGCACAGCGTGTCCTCGTACTCCTGGATCAGCTCGGCCCGCAGCTGCTCGACGTCCTCGCCGCTCTCGCCCGCGGCGGCGAGCCGTTTGCGGTGCACGATGTTCGCCGCGCCCTGGGCCCCCATCACGGCGATCTGCGCGGACGGCCACGCGATGTTGATGTCGGCACCCAGGTGCTTGGATCCCATCACGTCGTACGCACCGCCGTACGCCTTGCGCGTGATGACCGTGACCAGCGGGACCGTCGCCTCGGCGTAGGCGTAGAGCAGCTTCGCTCCGTGGCGGATGATGCCGTTCCACTCCTGGTCGGTACCCGGCAGGAAGCCCGGCACGTCGACGAACGTCAGCACCGGCACGTTGAACGCGTCGCACGTGCGCACGAACCGCGCCGCCTTGTCGGACGCGTCGATGTCGAGGCAGCCCGCGAACTGGGTCGGCTGGTTGGCCACGATGCCGACGGCCTGTCCCTCGACCCGGCCGAAACCGGTGATCACGTTGGGCGCGAACAGCTCCTGCACCTCGAGGAACTCGCCGTCGTCGAGCACGCGGCTCACGACCTCGTGCATGTCGTACGGCTGGTTCGGCGAGTCCGGGATCAGCGTGTCGAGCTCCCGGTCGGCGTCGGTCACGTCCTCGGCGATCGCTCCACCGGTGGGTTCCGGCGCGTCGAACACGGGCGGCTCGGCCAGGTTGTTCGACGGCAGGAAGCTGAGCAGCTCCTTGACGTAGGAGACCGCGTCGTCCTCGTCGGAGGCCAGGTAGTGGGCGTTCCCGGACTTGGCGTTGTGGGTGCGCCCGCCGCCGAGGTCCTCGAAGGTGACCTCCTCGCCGGTGACCGTCTTGATGACGTCCGGTCCCGTGATGAACATGTGCGAGGTCTCGTCGACCATCACGACGAAGTCCGTCAACGCCGGGGAGTAGACGTGCCCGCCCGCGTTGGTGCCCATGATCAGCGAGATCTGCGGGACGACACCCGAGGCGTGGGTGTTGCGGCGGAAGATCTCGGCGTACAGGCCGAGCGAGACGACACCCTCCTGGATGCGCGCGCCGCCGCCCTCGTTGATGCCGATGACGGGACGCCCGGTCTTCATCGCCAGGTCCATGACCTTGGTGATCTTCTCGCCGTACACCTCGCCGAGCGCACCGCCGAGGACGGTCACGTCCTGGCTGAACACGCACACCTCGCGGCCGTCGATCGTGCCGTAGCCGGTGACGACGCCGTCGCCGTACGGGCGGCTGGCCTCGAGCCCGAAGTTCGTCGACCGGTGCCGCGCGAGCGCATCCAGCTCGACGAAGGACCCCGGGTCGAGCAGCATGTCCACGCGCTCCCGCGCCGTCTTCTTGCCCTTGGCGTGCTGGCGCTCGACGGCGCGCTCCGACCCGGCGTGCACGGCCTCGTCGTAGCGCAGGTACAGGTCCGCGAGTTTGCCCGCCGTGGTGTGGATGTCCGGCTCTGTGTTCGGTGCGTCAGGCGCGTCCCCGACCGGCTCCGTTGCGCTGCTCATGACACGCGAGCTTAATCATCACCCCGAGCCGGCTGGTGTGGCGTGGGCTACGTCCGGCACCCGTGTCATCGCGATGCCCCGCAGGCGAGTCCGTGGACCGATCTCGGCTCCTGCGTAGCTCCCGTCACGCGGCTCCTGGGCCGCTCCCGCACCTCTCTCCCTCATGCCTCGCTGTGCCGCGGCACCTCCTTTCCCCTGTCGTGTGTCGGTCCCCCGAACCGCTCGTTCCCCAGCACGCCCAGCAGCTGCAGTTTGAGCGCGTCCTCGGCGTTCGGCGCGGCGGTCAGCACGAGCAGTGCCTGCGTCCGGTCCTCGGTGAACAGCACCTGACAGTCGACCTCGATCTCGCCGAGCTCGTGGTGGAGGAGAGTCTTGTGGTCCGCGAACCGTGTGCCCACCTCGTGCCGTCGCCACAGCTCCGCGAACTCGGCGCTCTCCCGCAACAACGCCTCGACGAGCTCGCCCGCCCGGGATTGCGGGCCGAGCGATCCGTAGGCCGCGCGCAGATTGGCGACCTGCGCGCGGCTCTGCCGGTCGTGGTCGTCCTCGGGGTAGAACCGCCGTTCCGCGGGATCGGTGAACCACCGGTAGTACTCACTGCGTGCCAGTCCCGTGAACCGGGAACGGTCGCCGAACAGCGCTTGGGCCATCCGGTTCTGCACCAGAGTCTCGCCCAGCTCGGAGACGATCAGCGCCGGTGTGTCCGCGAGCCGGTCGAGCACCCGCAGCAGCGCGGGCGCCACGTGGTCGCCACCTGCTCCCGGAGGCGGCACGTTGCGGCCGGCGACCTGGAACAGGTAGTCGCGCTCGTGCTCGGTGAGGCGCAACGATCTCGCGAGCGCGGCCAGCAGCTGCTCGCTCGGCTGCGGGCCCCGGCGCTGCTCGAGGCGTGTGTAGTAATCGGTCGACATCGACGCCAGTGACGCGACCTCTTCGCGTCTGAGCCCGGCGGCGCGTCTTCGCTGCCCTCGGGGCAGCCCGACGTCCTCGGGGCGCAGCTCCTCCCTGCGGCGACGGAGGAACTCCGCCAGTGCGGTGCGGTCCATGCGAACCAGTATCGGGGCTGTCGACGGTCCGAGGCAGGGATCGTGGATCCCCCGATCAACGATCTCTGCCTCGGCGGGCCGGAGCGGGCGAAGGTCGAGACATGGACATCACAGCGCACAACACCGTTTTCGTCCCCGGCGCCACCAGTGGCATCGGCCTGGAGCTCGCACTGGCGCTGCGCGCCGAGGGCAACACCGTCGTCATCGGAGGCAGGCGTGCCGACCTGCTGGAATCCATCGCCGCGGAGCATCCCGACATCGGCACGGTCGTCGTCGACACGACGGACCCGGCGAGCGTCGAGGCCGCGGCGGAGGACGTCCTCTCGCGGTATCCGGAACTGAACGTGCTGATCGCGATGGCCGGCATCATGCGGGTCGAGGACTGGCACCGGCCCGAGACCTTCCTCGACTCCGCCGAGTCCGTGATCACCACCAACGTGCTCGGTCCGATCCGGCTGATCGCGGCGTTCGTCGAGCACTTCCGGCGACGGCCCGACGCCACGATCGTCACCGTGTCGTCGGGGCTCGCCTTCACCCCGCTGGCCGCCACGCCCAGCTACAACGCCTCGAAGGCCGCCGTCCACCAGCTCAGCGAGTCGCTCCGCCTCCAGCTCGCGGACACGTCGGTCTCGGTCGTCGAGATCGTGCCCCCGGCGGTGCGGACCTCCCTGCTGCCCGGTCAGGAGAGCAGCGAGTTCGCGATGCCGCTCGACGAGTACGTCTCCGAGGTCGTGGAACTGATGCGCACCCGTCCGAACGCGAAGGAGATCCTGGTCGAGCGGGTCGAGTTGCTGCGCCACGCCGAAGCGCGTGGCGACTACGCCGACGTCGTGGCCGCGATCAATGCAGCCGACCCGCACGGGACGTGATACGCCCGCGGTATCCGGCGTTAGGGTTCCGCGCGTGCCGAATCGCATCGATGGAGCCCGCCTGCGGGGAGAACTGGTCGAACCGGTCGGGCCGTACGCGCAGGTCGACGTGGTCGCCACCACCGGGTCGACGAACGCCGACCTGCGGCAGGCCGTCGTCGACGGCGCGCCCGACCGGACGGCGCTCGTCGCGGCGGAGCAGACGGCCGGACTCGGCAGGCGGGGGCGCACCTGGGCCTCACCGGGCTCCGGCGTGTACATCAGTGTGCTGTTGCGGCCCTCGGGTGTGCCGGTCGCGGGCGTCGGCTCGCTCGCGATCGCCGCGGGACTGGCCGTACTGGACGTCGGCGACGCGCTCGGAGCGAACGTCGCGCTCAAGTGGCCCAACGACGTGCTCGCCGCCGACGCTTCCGGCAAGTGCGCGGGGATCCTGTCCGAGGCCGCCTCCTCGGACGAGCTGGCCGTGGTTCTGGGTATCGGACTCAACGTGACGCGCGTGCGCGAGGACGTGACCGTGCCGGCGGGTGCGTTGCCCCCGGTGTCGCTCGCCGAGCTCGGCGCCGCGACCAGCGACCGCACCGACGTGGCGATGATGGTGCTCGCGGCGCTGCACGAACGGGAGACGGTCTGGCGCGAGGCGGCAGGCGACCTCGCCGACGCCGACATGCTCGACGAGTACCGGCAGCGGTGTCTCACACTCGGCCAGGAGGTCAAGATCCTGACCGGCGGCGGCAGCGTGATCGGCGACGCGGTGGACGTCGAGCCGACCGGCGCGCTGGTCGTCGACGTCCCTGGCGGCACCCGGCGGAGTGTTTTCGCGGGTGACGTCGTGCATCTCCGGCCGACCGGTGGGTGAAACACGCTCCGGAGCGGTACGGTTGCCCGCAGAGAAGATGACCGCATTTCGGGGAGTGGCCAGCGGTGGCGTATCCACAAAGCCTGCTCAGTGAGGGCGAGAGCGTCGTCGTCCACAAGCATCCGCACTTCAAGATGCTCGTCTGGCCGGTGCTGATCCTGCTGATCACACTGGGGGTGGGGATCTGGCTGGCATTCTTCGTCGCGCCCGGCTTCGACGCCCCGTGGGACGTCGTCACGCAGATCGCCGTCGGTGCCGTCGGGCTGATCCTGTTGATCTGGCGGGTCTTCGCGCCGTTCGTCCGGTGGCGCACCACGCACTTCATCGTGACCACCGACCGCGTCATCGCCCGCGAAGGTGTCGTCAAGCGCACCGGCATCGACATCCCGATGGCGCGTATCAACAGTGTGCGGTTCGAGCACGGCCTGCTCGACCGGGTCTTCGCCTGCGGCACGCTGATCATCGAATCGGCGTCCGAGGAGCCGCTCACCTTCGACGACATTCCGAGCGTCGAGAAGGTGCACACCTACATCTACCGCCAGGTCAACGAGAACCCGTACGACGACTTCGACTACGACCCGTCCTGGCAGCAGACCGCCCAGCAGCCACACGCGCCGCACCCGCAGCAGCAGCCGCAGTCGGGGCAGCCGCCGCAGCCGGGCTCGTACCCGGGGTGGTGAACGTGGGCGCACGGGACGTGGGGCTGCCCGAGCACCTTCCGCGCTCGGGCGAGCTGCCCGCCGAGGTGACGATCTGGGAGGTCGGACCGCGGGACGGCCTGCAGAACGAGGCGGCGACGGTGCCCGTCGACGTCAAGCTCGAATTCCTCGACCGGCTCGCCGACGCGGGGCTGACGACCCTCGAGGCGACCAGCTTCGTCCACCCGAAGTGGGTCCCGCAGCTCGCCGATGCCGAGGAACTGCTCTCCCGGCTCGACCGCAGGTCGGGCGCGCGCTACCCGGTGCTGGTGCCCAACGCACGCGGCCTCGACCGGGCCGTCGACGCGGGGATCGCCGACATCGCCGTGTTCGCCAGTGCCACCGAGTCGTTCGCCAAGCGGAACCTCAACTCCACCTACGACGACCAGTTCGCGATGTTCGACCCCGTCATCGCGCGGGCTCGCGGCGAGGGCATGGCGGTACGCGGATACCTGTCGATGTGCTTCGGCGACCCGTGGGAAGGCGTGGTCGACCCCGACCAGGTCGTCGCGGCGGGCACACGCCTGCTCGACGCCGGCTGCGGGCAACTGTCCCTCGGCGACACCATCGGTGTCGCGACGCCCGGGCAGGTCGACCGGCTCGTCGACGCGTTCGCCGCCGCAGGAGTCGGCGTCGACGCGCTCGCGGTCCACTTCCACGACACCTACGGGCAGGCACTGTCGAACACTCTCGCCGCGCTGCGCCGCGGCGTGGCCACGGTCGACTCGTCCGCGGGCGGTCTCGGTGGCTGCCCCTATGCTGAGTCGGCCACCGGGAACCTTGCCACGGAGGACCTCGTGTGGATGCTCGACGGCCTCGGAGTGCGCCACGGCGCCGACCTCGACGCGCTGGTCACGACGAGCACGTGGATGGCCGAGCGGCTCGGAAGGCCGAGTCCGTCGCGGGTCGTGCGCGCGCTCGCGGGCTGACACGGGCATCCTTTCCGGGGCCACCGGGAACCGCGAGCCGCGTCGCCACGTCTGAGGTCCAGCCGGGGCTGCATGCGGCCGCACTGATCGACGTCGGGAGAGCGCCGTGACCGACCATCGCGACGAGGTGGAGCAGCTGCTCGCCGAGTACCGGCGGAGCAGAGAACAACTGGCGGACGTGCAGCAGCAGCTCACGGCCATCAGCGAGTCGGCGAGCAGTGACGACGGCCTCGTGACGGCCACCGTCGGTGGGCGCGGGGTGCTCACCGGTCTGACGATCGCCGAGGCCGCCTACGAGCGGTACCGGCCCGCCGAGCTCGCGGCCCAGATCGTCCGCCTCACCGGCGCGGCGACGGCGAAGGCCTTCACCGGCGCGAGCGAGGTGCTCGCCCCCGCCCTGCCGCAGGACACCGATCCGCAGGCGCTGCTGCTCGGCACGGCGGACCTGTCGGCCGACGAGATCACCCCGGCGGACAGGGCACACGCTCCGGCCGCCGACGACTTCGGTGACGACGAGAGCTTCGAGGACGCCAACTGGATCGACGACTCCGAATGGCAGCGATCGCGATGACGGGGCCCGGACACCACGGATTCGACGTCGACGTCGACAAGCTCGGGCAGAGCGCCTCGGAGTTCGACGGGCTCACCCGGCGTGCGGCCGACATCGCCAGGGCGTTGCGAGAGTCGGTCGCGTCGTCCCCGTGGGGTGATGACGAGGTGGGGCAGGCGTTCGACGGACGGCACAGAGCGCCCGCCGGCGAAGCGGCGGGTGTGCTCGACGGACTGTCCGGTGGACTGGCCGGCATGGGCGAGGCGTTGGCGCGGGCGGCCGAGGCGTACACGGCGGGGGACGAGTCCGCGCAGCAGGCGATCACCGACGCCGGGCGCGAAGGGTAGGCCCGCGACATGGGGATCGAACTGCCCGCGGAACTCGCCGACATCGCCGCCGAGACCGGCGTCGCGTGGCCGCAGGCCGACGAGGACGCCATGCGCGAACAGGCGCGGTCGTGGCGGCAGGCCGCGGGGCAGCTGCAGGGGCTGGCGACGGAGGCGGACACCGTCGCGGGACAGGCCCTCGGCTCGATGAGTGGTGAGGCCGCCGACGCCGCGCGGCAGACGTGGTCGGGGTTCGTCGATCCGGAACACGGCAGTCTCACCAGGGCCGCGCAGGGCGCGGGCGACGCCGCCGACCGGCTGGACCGTGCCGCCGAGCAGGTCGGCCGCACCAAGGTCGAACTCGTACGCAAACTGCGTGACGCCGCGGTCCAGCGCGATGCGGCGGGCACGGCAGCCGACGCAGGCCATCCGGCCGCGCTCGCCGGCGTCGACACGGTCATCCAGGGCACGGCGGCCAACATGCGCGCCATCACCGGCGGACTCGCCGACACGGTCGGTGTCGACGGAGCGGGTCCGGGCGTCGCCCCCGACGTCGTCACCGACCGTCCGGGCCACACGGGCGGCGTCACCGGTTCCGGAGGCCCAGGAGGCGGCGGCCTGCTCGGCGCGCTCGGCCTGCCCGACGTGGCGGAGACGACCGCAGCCACCGGCGAGGCGGTGCTCGGCGAATCGGGCGGCGGCCCCGCCGGTCCGGGAAACACCGGCCTGGGACACAGCGGTCCCGGCGGTGGCGGCCTCGGGGATTCGCTGTTCGAGGACGCGTCCGGCCTGCTCGGCTCCGACGGGGACGAGGGGCACCTGCCGGGCGGACAGGGTTCGCCCGGCGGGCCGGGAACCTCTGGTCCGCCGGGGCCGCTCGGGCCGGTCGAGGACGTGCTCGGCCAGGACTCCCGGATCGGCTCGGGTGGTGCACTCGGTGACGCCTCGGACGTGCTGGGCGGCGACGCCGCGCCCGGTGGCCCCGGAGGTGTGCTCGGCGGCGGAGGCGGCGGTGCCGGCACGGCCGAACCCGGCCGCGACCTGCTGGACGGCGTCGAGGAACTGCTCGGCGGCCAGGACGGACCCGGTCACGGCGGGCCGGGAGGCCCCGGCACCTCCGACGGGCCCGGCTTTCCCGGCGGTCCTGGCTTCCCCGGCGAGTCCGGCGGCGAGGACACGCCGCCGTTCGGCCTGGGCCGCCCGCCCGTGCCCGGGGGCGAGTCACTGCCTGGCGGCGAGCCCCTGTCCGGTGGGCAGCCGGTGCCGCCGTTCGGCGGCGGTACCGGGGGTACGGGACCGATCGTCCTCCCGGACGCACCGACGCCGCCCGGAGGCATCCCCGTCGGATCGCCGTGGGGACAGCCCGCGCCCGGCGGTGACGCGCCGACTCCGCCGACCGGTACGAACCTGTCCGGATTCAGCGGACCGCCCGCTCCCGGGGCGCTGCCGCCCCAGGCGGGCGCGATCCCGCCCGCGGCAGGCGGCCAGCCCGGCGGGTTCGGACCGCAACCTCCTGGCCCGCCCGTGGGTGGACCCGTGGCAGGCGGCGGTGCGGTTCCCGGCGGCCCCGTCGCAGGGGGTGGTGCCGCGCCCGGCGGACCGGTGCCACCCTCGGCGGGTCAGGCAGGCGGTGCAGCTCAGCCCGGGCAGTACGGCCAGCAGAACCCGTACGGCCGGCCGCCCGCGGGGCAGCAGTATCCCGGCCAGCAATACCCGGGACAGCAATACCCGGGACAGCAGAACCCAGGGCCGCAGAACCCGGGACAGCAGAACCCGGGACAGCAGTACGCAGGCCGGCAGAACCCGGGACAGGGACAACAGCCGTACGGCAGGCCGCCCGCGGGCCAGCAGTACCCGCCGCAACCACCGGTCGGTCAGCCACCGCAGGCACGGAACGCACCGCCGGCGCCGGGCGGCGGGCCGTACGCCCCCGCGCCGGGAGGACCGCACCAGCACGCCGCACCGCCCCCGGCATCGCAGACGCAGGCTCCCCAGCCACCGGCTCCCGCATTGGGGTCGCCGAGGCAGGAGCGGGAGAGCGTCGTCGCGCTGTTCCTGGTCCACATGTTCCCGATCGGGCACCTTCCGGTCGCCTCCGACCGTCCGGCCCGGCAACTGCTCGCGGGCGAACCGGAGCCCGGTGCGCCCGCCGTGGCTCGGTTCGAGCCGCACGACCACCCGAGCTCGGACCTCGTCGAGCCGGACCAGGCGATCGACCTGTTGCGGCAGGGCGCTCGCCAGCCCGCGCCGCCACCCCCCGCCGTGCTGCCCTGCCCGCCGCCGGCCGTCCGGGACGGCTACGACCCGCTCGGCGGGATGCACGAACGCGACTGGGACGCCCGCTTCGTTGCCGCCGACAGCGCTCCCGCCGCTGCCGGCGGCACCGAGGGCGCAACCGCGGATGAGGTCGGCAGGGACGCCGGCGCCACCGATGGCCCCACCGTGCGGAACACCGACCCCGACAGCCCCGACCACGACGCCGATACCGATGCCGACCGGGCCGGCACCGACGGTCGGGTGGATTCCGACGACTCCGCATCCGCGCCGGCGGTCGACCACGTCACGGCGGCCGGGCAGGTCGCCGAGCCCGCACCGACCGGGGAGGGCACCGACCACGACGCCCCGGCTACTTCTTCCGCGGCCGTCGAACCTGCGACTCTCGCATCGTCGGCCGCCGGCGAGGAGCCCGCATACGTGTGGCCCCCGGCCGACGAGTTCCCCGAAGGCTGTTCCGCCGACGGAGAGCCGGAGGTGCTGCCTGCCGGCACGATGCTGGACCGGTTCGGCACCGCCCACGGACGGGTCTTCTCCGCCGACGGCACGCCGTTCGAGCAGCGCTCGCTGCCGCCGTCCCACCTCGACGCGGGCTACCGGCGTTACCGCGTGCTGCGGGACGTGCCGATGTGGCGTGGCGTGTCGGCAGCCTGGTTCGGACAGCCCGGTGGCGGCGCGCGGTATCGCGCCGTCTACAGCGCCGCTGAGCTCGTGACCCTCGGCTATCTCGCCGATGCGACGTTCGAGCCGGTCGACCCTCGGTCGACCGCACCGGCCACATCGGACGGGTCGACACCGGACGATTCGGACGACGGGGCCGCGGCGAAAGGTGACGCCGCCGCGGTCAGCGCCGTCCTCGACGGACCGGATGAATCGGACAGTGACGCCCACGGTTACGGCCCTGGATCCGACAGCGTCGACAGCTCCGAAAACGACGACAGCGACGAGAGCGCCGACGGCGGGAATGCCCGTCGGGCCGGCGGCGGCGCAGAGCGGAACCCGAAGGAGGACGCCTCGTGAACACCGAGTCGATCATGCGCTGGCTCGAGGCCGTCGGCGTGCCGCCCGAGGTGGTGTCGCTGGGCACCGAGGTCGACAACGCCTGGTGCGTGCTGCAGGAGGAGGACGTCGACGACGCGGGCGGAACCGCGTGGGAGGTGTTCTGGCGCGAGCAGGGCAACCGCTACGACTGGGCGCGGTTCACCAACGAGCAGGTCGCGTGTCACTACCTTTTCGGCAGGCTGACCTGGGCGCAGGTCGCCAGGGGCGCGGTCGGCGTCCTGCCCTGACCTCGCGCGTGTCCCGCGCCGAGGCCGGTCCCGATGTGACTCGGCAGCCACGAGCGCGGAACACGCGTGCCCGGGTGCAGAACGCGCGTGTCCGAGCGCAGGACACGCGCGTGCAGGATCGCAGGACGCGTGTCGTCAGCGGCGGCGGAGGTGGGCCAGCGCGGCGTCGTGGACCAGGCCGTTCGTCGACAGGGCGGAGCCACGGTCGAACCGGGCCGCGCCGTCGAGGTCGGTGAACCGTCCGCCCGCTTCGGTGACGAGGACCTGCGCCGCCGCGACGTCCCACGGGTTCACCACGGGCTCGGCGGCGACCTCCAGCGCACCTTCGGCGACGAGGCAGTGCTGCCAGAAGTCGCCGAAGGCACGGGTCTCCCAGCACGCCCTGGTCAGCGACAGGTAGGCCTCCTGGGTGCGGTGTTCGGCCCAGTTGTTGAGGTCCGTTGTGGACACGTAGGCGTCGGCCAGCTGCGGCACCTGCGACACCGCCAGCTTGCGCTCACCGGCCGAGTCCCGTAGCCACGCGCCGCCGCCCTGGCTCGCCCACCACCGCCGGCCCAGCAGCGGCGCCGTGATCATGCCGACGACCGGCACGCCCCCGTCCAGCAGTGCGATGAGCGTCGCCCAGATCGGCACGCCGCGCAGGAAGTTCTTCGTGCCGTCGATCGGGTCGAGAACCCACACGCGGCCGGGTGCGGCGATCGACCCGCCGCGTTCCTCACCAGCCACGCCGTCGCCGGGGCGCCGGTCGGCGAGGATGCCGCGGATGGCGTCCTCGACGTCGGTGTCGGCGTCGGTCACCGGAGTACGGTCGGGTTTGGCCGTCACCCGCAGGTTCTGGGTGCGGAAACGTTCCATGGTGATGGCGTCGGCCGCGTCGGCGAGTTCGGCCGCCAGCGCTGCATCGTCGGAGTAACGGGACACATCACGATGGTTCCACGTGCCCCCGCCGTAAGGTTGACCAGGTGAGCATGGTCCTACTCGCCGAAGACGATCCCGCGATCGCGCAGCCGCTGTCCCGCGCGCTGGAACGTGAGGGGTACGAGGTCGTCGCCGTCACGGACGGTTCGGCGGCGCTCGAAGCCACGGCCTCCGAACGCGTCGACCTGCTGGTTCTCGACCTCGGCCTGCCCGAGATGGACGGGTTGGAGGTGTGCCGCAGACTGCGGGCGTCGGGCGCGCAGACGCCGGTGCTGATGTTGACGGCCCGCACCGACGAGGTCGACTTCGTCGTCGGCCTCGACGCGGGGGCCGACGACTACGTCGCCAAGCCGTTCCGGCTCGCCGAGCTGCTCGCGCGCATCCGGGCTCTGCTGCGCAGGCGGTCGCCGGGCGCACTCGACGTCGGCGGTGTGCGTATGGACGTCGCCGCGCGGCTCGTGACGGTCGACGGCGAGGAGGTGCAGCTCGCCAACAAGGAGTTCGAACTGCTGCGGGTCCTGATGAGCAGGGCGGGACAGGTCGTCAGCCGCGAGGAGATCCTCGCCGAGGTGTGGAACGACCTGGACACCGAAGCGCTCAAGACGTCGAAGACGCTCGACATGCACATGTCGTGGTTGCGCAGGAAACTCGCGGTCGCGGCGGGCAGGGATCCGCGGAAGTCGAACGAGGAGCACATCGCGACGGTGCGCGGCGTCGGGTTCCGGTTCAACGTCGAATGACGACGGGCACCGAACGGCCGGGACGTGGGCGGCCGGGCACGAGCGGGTAGGGACACAGGCGGGGTATGCGGCGGCGAATTCTCCTGGCGATCCTGTTGGCCGTGCTGGTCACCGGGGTGGCGTTGGGCGCACCGCTCGGGGTGACCGGCGTGCTCCTGGTGGAGAACTTCCATCGGGAGGAGCTGACCAACAGTGCGCAGCGGATCGCGGCGGCCCTCGACAACCAGCTCGCCAACCGGCACGACCTGAACCTGCGGCACATCCGGTCGGCGATGCCGCGGGACGCGCACCTGGTCGTGCACCACGGCTCCGCGGCGATCATGGAGGCGGGCCCGTCGACGGGCGACGACGTGATCAGCGAACAGCAGCCGATCGCGGGCGGCCACATCGTGATGACCCAGCCCGCGGGGGAGATGCGGACCCAGCAGACCCAGGTCGCGATCGCCGTCGTGTTCGTCGTGGTGCTGTCGGTCGGCATCGGCACGTTCGTCGCCACGGTCACCGCCAACCGTCTCGCGCGCCCGCTGCGGCACGTCGCCGACCGCGCGGCCCGGCTCGGCGCGGGCGACTTCCGTCCCGACAGCAGGCGCTACGAGGTGGCGGAACTGGACATGGTGGCCGACGCGCTCGACTCGTCGGGCACGGCGCTGGCGCAGCTGGTGCAGCGGGAACGGCAGCTGGTCGGCGACGTCTCGCACCAGCTGCGCAGCAGGCTCACCGCGTTGCAGTTACGCCTCGAGGCGCTCGGCCTGCACCAGGACCCGGACGTCGCCGAGGAGGCGCACGCGGCACTCGAGCAGTCCGACCGGCTCGCGGGCGCCCTCGACGAACTGCTCGCGGCGGCCCGCGCCGCCAGTGAGGTCGGCACCGAGCCGGTGTCGCTCACCGAGATGCTGCCCGAGATCAGCGACGAGTGGCGCGACGTCCTCAAGGCCGACGGGCGCACCCTGCGGTTGCGGATCGCCGACGGGCTGATGGTGCGCGTCACGCCGGCACGTCTCCGCGAGATCATCGGCGTGCTGCTGGACAACGCGATGCGGCACGGCGCGGGCACCGTCACCCTCGCGGCCCGGCGCGGTGACACCGACGGCACGGTCGTCGTGGAGGTCAGCGACGCGGGTGCCGGGGTTCCGGACGAGCTGGCGCCGCACGTGTTCGACCGCGGGTTCTCCGGCGCCGGGTCGACGGGTGTGGGGCTCGCGCTGGCGCGGGCGCTGGCCGAGGCCGACGGCGGCAGGCTCGAACTGTCCACCCGCGCACCGGCGACGTTCAGCCTGTTCCTCCGAGTGCCGACCGCGGGCGACGTCCCCGCGGTCGAGTGGCCCACGGAGAAGGTGCCCAGATAGCAGGCTCGACTCGGCAGGCTTGACTGCCTGCGGAGCGTTTCGTCGACGCGGTCGCGTCGGCGTCGCCGCGTTGGGTGGTGGCGGGTGACGGGTGGGCGTGCCCAGATAGCAGGTTCGACTCGGCAGGATTCCGTTTCCGCAGGAGGCGGCTGTGCAACCAAGGTGCCCCCGGCTGCGTTCAGTGCAACCAAGGTGCCCTTGGGGGCGCGGTCAGCGGCCGGCGGCGACGTTCTCGCGGCGGATGCCGCCGAGTTCGTCGGGGAAGACCCACTTGCGGAAGCCCCAGAAGCGGAATCCCATCGCGAGCAGCATGCCGATCACGGAGCCGCTGACGAAATCGGCCGTCTCCTGGACGAACAGCGACACCTCGGGCCGTTGCAGGTGCAGCACGTAGCGGGAGATCCACAGCGGGACCAGGTTCACCGCGACGGCGACGCCGCTGATCACGAAGAACAGCGTCGCCTCGTGCCCGGTCTCCCTGCCGCCGCGGGTGCGGAACGACCATTCGCGATTCAGCACGTACGACACGATCGTCGCCACGAGGATCGCGATGGCCTTCGCCGTCGTCGGCTTGTCCGTCAGGACGGTGAACTTCAGCAGGTACCAGATGCCGTTGTCGACCAGGAAGGTCGTGCTGCCCACGACCGCGAACTTCAGCAGTTCACGGTGTTTCACCAGCAGTGAGCGCAGCGGCCCCGGCACGCGCGCCAGCACGGTTTCGACGACGGACACACATCGCAGTGTAGCCATTCGCGCCGGTCGGGACCGCCGAACGGTGGAACGTCACGTGCCGGATGTCTGCACCACGCCCAGGTCGACGGCCGATCGTGACGCAGCGCACCCGCCGGGTCTCAACGTGAGTGGCCGTACGCGTTGCCGTTGCCCTGGCCCTTGCCGTTGTTGCCCGGTCCGTCGCCGTCGTCCTGTCCGTCACTGTCCTGGTCCCCGGACTCATCCGGCTCACGGGGCCACGGTTGGGTCGGCAGCGGCACCTCCACGGTGTCGGTCGTCGTCGTGGAGGTCGCCGATCCCGACCCCGACTCGGGAGCCGGGGCGGTCGCCGAACCCGACGCGTCGCTTGGCCGCGCCCCGGTGGGCGCCTCCGCCGATCCGGAGCCCGGCGGAGGGCCGGTCACCGACGCCGAGCCCTCGGCGTCCGGGTTGGTCGGGGCCTCACCAGTTCCGGAACCGGACTGTGGATCGGGCGTGGGGGCCACGATGCTGCCGACACACCCGAACGGCAGCGGCCAGCACTCCATCGACCGGAACGTCGCGGCGTCGCTGTCGGACGCGTCGCCGAGCGTGCCGGTGAACGTGACGGTGACGTCGTCACCGCCGCGGTCGCGTCCCCAGGCCCAGCCGTTGCCGTTACCGGGGCCGTTGCCGAAGCCGATGCCCTCGGTGCCCCTGGTGACGCGCACCGTCCTGGTGTCGCCGGGTTCGAGCGCCGTGCGCGACGTGCACGACAACCGTTCGGACGGTCCGGTGTTGCAGGCCATGTCGAGGCTCGTCCCCGAGACGGGCCGGTCGGAGGTGAGGGTGACGGTGCCGGTGCTGTCACCCGTGTTCTCGACGGTGACCCGGGACGTCAACCCGGCCACGGACCCGCTCGCGCGCACCTCGATGCCGTCCTCGGCGGGCGGCGGGGTGGGCTTCGGCTCGACCGTGACGGGCACCTGGAGTGACACGTCGACGGCGCCGCCGCCGCTGATGCTGCCGGTGACCTGGCCGGACTCGGCGTCGGCGGAGGCCTGCAGGCGGAACACGAGCGTCATGGACTCGCCGGGTGCCAGGCCGCGGCCGGTGGAGCACGTCACGGTGCCGGTGCCGCCGGGGCAGGTGATGCGTTCGCCGCCACCGCCCTGGCGCAGCGTCCCACCGCTCTGACGAGCTGCTCCGCCGGACGGCGACGCGCCGCCACCCGTCGGAGCCGGGGCCACGCCGCGCCGACCGGCGCCCTGCCGGCCGCCGCCCTGCTGATCGGCGCCCTGCTGATCGGCGCTGCGCGGGGTGCCGGTCGCGCCCGCGGTCGTCCCGCCGCCCCCGCCACCGCCGAGGGCGCTCACGCCGTTCGGCAGGTTCAGCGTCACGTCGATCGGGTCGGACAGGGTGCCGCCGTTGTTGCGCACGGTGATCGGCAGGTCGGCCGGTCCACCGCCTGCGACGAGCTCGACGCCCTGCTGGTCCACGGTCGCCCCGACCGAGGCCGGTTCCGGCGAATCCGGCTCCGACACGTTCGGCGCGGGTGGGGGCTGCTGCGGTGCGGGTTCGTTCGGGGCGGGTCGCGGGTCGTTCGGAGCGGGCTGTCCCGGCGGGGGAGCGGCGGGCTCGTTCGGTGCCTGCGCGGCGGGCGGCTGTTGTTGCGGCTGTTCGGCGGCCGTCGGGATCTGCTGCCCGCCGCCACCGGCCGTGAGCGCCAGCGCGACGGCGGCGGCCATCGCGACACCGGAACCGGCCACGCCGACGAACTCGCGGGGCGCACCCGCGGCGGCACCCGCGGCGCCGCCGCCGGAACCACCCGCGCCGGCCGCTGCTCCTGCGGAACCGGCCGCCGTTCCCGCGCCGATCGCCGTCGCCGCCGCGGCTTTGCCACCGCCTGCCACCGCCAGGTAGCCCAGCACCCCGCCGCCGAGAACGAGCGGAGCGATGACGGCGCGCAGTGCACCGTTGACGTCGGCGAGTTCGGCGGCGAGCGCCTGACAGTCGGCACAGTCGTCGAGATGCGCCTCGACCTGCGCGCGTTCCCGCTTGGAGAGCCCGTCACGGGTCCAGGCGCCGAGCTTGTCGGCCGTGGCGTGGCAGGTGCTCGCGCTGACCTCGGCGAGATGCACCTGCAGGTACGCCTGGCGCAGACCTTCGCGCGCCCGGTAGGCGAGTGCGGACACGCTGTTGGCCGTCAGGCCCAGCAGCGGCGCGACCTCGGCGGGCGTGGCACCTTCGATCTCCGTGTGCCACAGCACCGCCTGCCAGCGTTCGGGCAGCTTCGCGAACGCCTTCGCGGCGAGCGTGCGCTCCAGACCTTCGAGGGCCGTGTCGGAGAACTCCACGGTCAGCGCCTCGGCGCCGGCGCCACCGACCGTCGTGACGGTCGTCATGTCCTCGGCGAGGTCGAGCTTCTTGTCACGCCGGGTCTTGTCGTAGGCGCCGTGGCGCACCGCGGTCAGCAGGTACGCCCGGAACGCGCTGTCCGGACCTTTCCCGCCGCGGAGCGTGTCCAGGACCTTCGAGAAGGCGTCCGACACGAGGTCGTCGGCCTCCATCGAGGTGCGTGCGAGTTGCCGCGCCAGGTTGTACGCGGCGGATACGTGACGTTCGTACAGCGTCCCGTAGCACTCGAGCTGGCCCGCGCGTACCGAGGCGATGAGTTCGGCGTCGCTCATGCCCTGCGGGTCGGTGGGTGCGGTGCTCACGGTTCTCCTCTCAGGTCGTCCCGTACAGGGGGACGCACTGCGAGGCAAAGTGTGACGGACATTCGGGGAAGCGTCACGCGGAGGGTCGTCACGTCACCCGGATCGATTGCGCGGTGACACCTCATCGCTCGCGCGGCGACGCCTGATCGCTCGCGCGGCGACGCCTGATCGCTCGCGCGGCAACTTTTCGCCTTCCCATACCGTCATGCGAGGCGATCTCGGGCGTCTCCACCGTGACGAGCCGACAAGGAGGCGCGAGTGGACGTGAGTGCTGGCGACGTGCAGGGTGTGCCGTTCGCCCTGCCGGACGAGCAGGGCGGCGGATCGGGCCCGGGCCGGCAGCCACAGGCCGTGCAGGGGACGCGGAGCGAGCGGGAACCACAGGCGGCGCTCCGGCGCCGATGGCGGACCGCGAGCCTGGCGTGCGGCTGGCGGTTCCCCGACGACTGGGACGTCGCCGAGGTGGACCTGGTGTGCTCCGCCGTTGCACGGTCCGGGCTGGACGGCGCGGGCGCGGCGCTGGTGGCGCTGGCCCACGCCCGGGCGGCGGCGGGCACGGGACTGGAGGAGACCCTCGGCGACCTGGCCGCGTTGCACGGGGTGTTGCAGGTCGGCGCGGGGACGTCGGCGGGCGAGCCGAGCCACGCCGACACACTCGACGCCATCGCCGAGGCGGCCGACGTCGACGCGCTGCCCACCCGGCTGCTGCGGATCGTCGCCGTCGCGTGGGCGGAGGTCGCGCTGAACGACGTCGGCGCCACCGAGGTGCACGACTCGCTGACCGGCCTGCCGACCCAGGCGTACCTGCGTACCCGGCTGGCGGAGCTGTACCGCGAGGCCGCCCGCGACGGCGTGTGCGTGGCCGAGGGACACGTCCTCATGGTGATCTCGCTCGGCTTCGACGACACCGCCGTCTACCTGCGGCCCGCGGGCATGATCCTGGCCGCCGACGTGCTGCGGCAGGTGTTCGACGGCGGGGAGAGCCACGCCGTGCTCGGCGCCTCGACGGTGGTCGCGGTCGTCCCGCGGTCCGACGAGGTAGCCCGCCGTGCGGTGCGACTCCGACGTGACCTCACCGAGCGGTTCGCCGTCGACCCGCAGCTGGCCGAGGCCGGGTCGGCACGGGTGAACGTGGTGCGCTTGCCCTCCTCCCACGACGACGCGTGCGACCTGCTCGAATCCCTCGCGGCGCGGTAGCCGCGTGGCCGATCGTCAGGGGCCGGGCGGCACCGGACGGCCCGGCGGCGACCGGGCACGGGCGGCACCGGGCAGGCGGCGTCGAGCGGCCCGCGTGGTGTGGCCGACGCCGAACTCACACGGCGTTCATGGTTTCCTAGAAAGAGTGAGCACCCCAGACCTGCGCGAGGCCGACACGTCGGCGCACTCGGCGCCGGCGGACTCCCGACAGGAGCCCGCCGGGGCGGCGTCGCTGCAGCTGCGGGCCTCGGTCGAGCGGCTGCTCGCGCGGCCCCGCTCGCTGGCGCTGGTGCTGGTACTGCCCGCGCTGATGATCGTGGCGGGCGTCGTGGGCTGGCTGCTGGACCTGCAGCTCGGCGTGGACTCGGCGGTGTACCGCGCGGGCGCCGTGACCCTGCTGAGCGGTGACCCGCTCTACGAGAGCAACACGCTCGCGCCCGAACCGTTCTGGGCGCTGCTGCCGTTCACCTACCCGCCCACGGCCGCGCTGCTGTTCGTGCCGTTGGCCGTGTTCCCCGTGCAGGTCGCGTGGGGTGTGCTGTCGGCGGTGTCGCTGCTGGCCATGACCGTCGTCATCCGCGTGGCGCTGGCGGCACTGCCGCGGCCGAAGGGCGAGCTGCCGGTGTGGGCGTCGCCCGCGCGCGTGACCGTGCTGTCCGCGGTGCTGTTCTTCGCGCTCGAACCCGTGTGGCGGACGATCTTCCTCGGTCAGATCAACCTCATCCTCATGGCGTTGATCGTGCTGGACGTGCTGGTCGTCTGCGCCCGGGGCAGCCGGTGGGGCGGCGTCATGGTCGGTGTCGCGGCCGCGGTGAAGCTGACGCCGCTGATCTTCATCCCGCACCTGCTGTTCACCGGACGGCGCATGGACGCGCTGCGGGCGATGGGCACGTTCCTCGGGCTGCAGGTGCTGATGTTCGCGCTGATCCCGTCGGACGCGTGGCGGTTCTGGACCCACACGGTGTTCAACGCGGGCCGCATCGGGCCGATGCACTGGGCGGGCAACCAGTCGCTCAACGGGCTGTTCAACCGCATGACGGACCTGGCGCCGTGGGCGTCGAACGCGGCGATCGTCGTCGGACTGGCGCTGGCTCCGCTCGCGGTGTGGCTGATGCTGCGGTTCCACCGCAGCGGCCGCCCGCTCGAAGCGCTGTTGGTCACGGCGTTCTACGCGTTGCTGCTCTCGCCGGTGTCGTGGTCGCACCACTGGGTGTGGGCAGTGCCGCTGATCATGGTGCTCGTGTCGAAGCTGCCGCACGCCGACCCGGTGAAGACGCGGAAGCGCTGGATCGCGGCGGGTGCGGTGTTCGTGGTGTTCGTCAGCTGCGTGCTGCTGGTCCTGCCGAACGGCCGCAACCTGGAACTGCACTGGGCGTTCTGGCAGTACATCCTCGGCAGCGCGTACCTGCTGGTGCCTGTCGTGCTGGTCGCGGTCCTCGCCGGCCGCCGGCTGTGGCGCAACCGCGACACCCTGCGCGGATCGCTGCGCGACCGCGACACGCTGATCGCCCTGCTCCGTGGCAGGGCGGGGACGACGGCGCGCGAGGACGCTCAGCCGTCGGCGGCCGACACCGCCGAGTCCGGCCGGGTCGGTTCGAACTCCGCCGGTCCGAGTGCGGCCGGTTCCGACCAGCGCTAGACCGGAACGTCGGCGAGCCCGGGATACGCCACGTTCGGGGTCGAGCGCGCGGACGGAATGAGCCGCGGCGAGCTGCCACCATGACCGCATGTGCGTCGCTTCCGACACCGGAGACGAGCCCCGCGGCACACGCGTGCGGCTCCCACTGATCCCGGCTTCCGGACCACACCGTGTGGACGTCACGAACGACGACATCGAGGAGATGCTCGTTCGCGACGAGGCCGGGCGCTGCCAGGTGGAGGTGCCGTCGGATCAGTGGCGGTGGTGACACTCGGGGGCGGTTCGTGACGCGGCCGGATCGGGGCCGCTTAGGCTGAGCGCGCTATGGATACGCGTACCGGACTTCCCGTCGTCGGCATGGTCGGCGGCGGTCAGCTCGCCAGGATGACCCATCAGGCCGCGATCGCGCTCGGCCAGTCGCTGCGAGTGTTGGCCGTCGGCGAGGGCGAAGCGGCGGGCCTCGTCGCCGCCGAGGTCAGCCACGGCCACCACACGGACCTCGACGCGCTGCGCACGTTCGCGCGCGGCGTCGACGTGCTGACGTTCGACCACGAGCACGTGCCCGGCGACCACCTGCGGACCCTCGCCGACGAGGGGTTCGTCGTCCGGCCCGGGCCGGGTGCGTTGGCGTTCGCGCAGAACAAGCTCCTCATGCGGGAGCGGATGGCCTCGCTCGGCCTGCCGAATCCGGCGTTCGTCGAGGTCACCCAGGTCGACGACGCGGTGAAGTTCGGCGACGACCACGGCTGGCCCGCGATCCTCAAGGCCGCGACGGGCGGTTACGACGGCAAGGGCGTGTGGCAGCTCGCTTCCGCCGACGAGGCGCGGAAGCAGATCCCGGAGCTCCTCGACGCGGGCATGTCGCTGCTGATCGAGGAGCGCGTCCCCATGGTCCGCGAGCTGTCGGCGCTGGTCGCACGGTCGCCGTTCGGGCAGGGAGCTGCCTGGCCGGTGGTGGAGACCGTGCAGGTCGACGGCATCAACACCGAGGTCCTCGCCCCCGCGCCGGGCCTGTCCGAGGCCGGTACCCAGCGGGCACAGGACGTCGCACTGCGCATCGCCGAACAGCTCGACGTCGCCGGGGTCATGGCCGTCGAGCTGTTCGAGACCCACGACGGTGGGCTGGTGATCAACGAGCTGGCGATGCGCCCGCACAACTCCGGCCACTGGACGATGGACGGCAGCCGCACCTCGCAGTTCGAACAGCACATGCGCGCCGTCCTCGACTATCCCCTCGGCACGACCGATCCGCTGTCGCCGACCGTCATGGCCAACGTCCTCGGCGCGCCCGAGACGCCGACGATGAGCGTGGACGAACGCCTGCACCACCTGTACGCGCGGTATCCCGACGTCAAGGTGCACCTCTACGGCAAGGGTGAACGTCCGGGGCGCAAGCTGGGACACGTCAACGTGCTCGGCCCGATCGACGAGCCGACCCGGGCGAAGGCGCGGATGGCGGCGCACTGGCTGTCGGCCGCCGAATGGCCGGACGGCTACAGCATCCACTGAGACACCCGATGGACCGGGCACCCGACCCGTCGGACGCGGCCGCTCCGGCCGGGCCGAGCACCACGACGAACCTTGCGGGAGGCAGGACATGAGCACACCGGACGTCGGCGTGATCATGGGCAGCGATTCGGACTGGCCGACGCTCGAAGCGGCAGGGCAGGCGCTCGCCGAGTTCGACGTCGGCTACGAGGTCGGCGTGTACTCGGCGCACCGGACGCCGCAGCGGATGCTCGACTACGCCCGTGACGCCGCGGGCCGGGGCCTCAAGGTGATCATCGCGGGAGCGGGCGGCGCTGCGCACCTGCCCGGCATGGTCGCGTCGGCGACGCCGTTGCCCGTGATCGGTGTGCCCGTGCCGCTCAAGCACCTCGACGGGCTCGACTCGCTGCTGTCGATCGTGCAGATGCCCGCGGGCGTGCCCGTGGCGACCGTGTCGGTCGGCGGCGCCCGCAACGCGGGCCTGCTCGCGGTGCGCATGCTCGCCGCAGGCGACCCGGAGCTGCAACGGCGGATGACGGCGTTCCAGGCCGACCTCGAACAGCTCGTCCACGACAAGGACGCCGCCCTCCGCGCCCAGCTCTCCGACTGACCACCGGAGCGCGCGTCCTCCGCTCGCATCCGCGTGTTGCGGATCCCGGGGCCCGTGTTGCGCTTTCGGGGGCTCGTGTTGCGGATTCCGGGGCCTGTGTTGTGGGTTCCGGGAGACGTGCAGCTTCGGAGACGTGCGACCCGAGACGTGCAACCCCGTCGGCGGGTTCCCGCCGACGTGCAGCGCCCCGGGAACACCTCACGGAGCGGCGACGGCTCGCAGTACCTCGAGGGCGCGGACCGCGGCGGGGTGGTCCGCGACGGTCCGCTTCACCGACACCGCGATGTGACGCACCGGTTCCGGGGCCGCCAGCCGGACGGTCGTCAGCCCGGGAGGCAGGTCGCCGATGCCCAGCCGCGGTACCACGGTGATGCCGATTCCCGTGCCGACGAACGGGATCGCCGTCTGGTAGTCGTGTGTCTCGACGGCGAACTTCGGCGAGAATCCCGCCTCGGCGCACGCGTCCAGCAGGACCCGTCTGCACGTGCCGCGGTGCAGGTCGTTGTCGACCCAGCGTCGCTCGGCGAGCTCGGCGAGCGGCACCTCGTGGCGGTGCGCGAGGGGGTCGGTGTCCTGGACGACGGCGAGGAACGGGTCGTCGACGATCGGGTGGACGTCGGCGTGACGCGCGTGTTCGATTCCGGGCGCGTCGACGAACAGGTCGATGTCGGGCAGCTCGAGACCGTCGCGCTGTTCGGTCATGCGCAGGTCGAGCCGGAGTTCGGGGAACTCGGACTGCAGCGCGGCCACCACCGGCGGCAGCCAGGTGGCACCCGCCGAGGCGAAATAGCCGATCGACAGGCTGCCCACGCGGCCCGCGCGCAGGTCGCCGACCACGCCGTCGAGCGCCGACAGCGCACTGAACACGTGCTCCGCCTCGCCCGCGAGCGTGCGGCCCGCGGACGTCGGTTGGATGCCCCTGCCGACACGGTCGAACAGCCGCAGCCCGGTGTCCCGCTGCAGCGCGGCGAGTTGCTGGCTGACCGCCGACGGCGTGTACCCCAGGGACGTGGCTGTGGAGCGGATCGATCCGGTCGCGATGACCGCCCGCAGCAGCCGCAGTTTCGCAACGTCGAGCATGCCGACGACTGTATTCGTTCACTGAACATTACGGGCCGAATATTCGTTCCAACTGTCGTGTTTCGCCGGTCACACCCACCCCTACGCGCGGGTAACATGGGTGGGCCGGATACTGCGTCGAAAGACCGTCGACGACCACTGCGGTCAACGACACAGACAGGCGACGTGAACGACGCCTAACATCGGTGCGAGAACCGACGCAGAAGGCTTTGGACGAAAGGTGACGCAGGTGAGCGAGGGCCCAGGCCTCTACCAGCTGGCGGAGGAGCACGAGGAACTGCGCGCGGCCGTGCGTGCGCTGGCGGAGAAGGAGGTCGCTCCCTACGCCACGGAGGTGGACGAGCAGGAGCGGTATCCGACGGAGGCGCTGGACGCGCTCAACAAGGCAGGCTTCAATGCGGTGCACATCCCCGAGGCCTACGACGGTCAGGGCGCCGACGCCCTCGCGGCGTGCATCGTGATCGAGGAGGTCTCGCGCGTCGACGCGTCGGCCGGTCTCATCCCGGCGGTGAACAAGCTGGGTACGCAGCCGATCATCCTGTCGGCCTCGGACGAGCTGAAGAAGCAGGTGCTGCCCGACATCGCTGCGGGCAAGGGCGCTTCCTACGGCCTGTCCGAACGCGAAGCCGGCTCCGACACGGCGTCCATGCGCACGCGCGCGAAGCAGGACGGCGACGACTGGGTGCTCAACGGCACCAAGTGCTGGATCACCAACGCCGGCGAGTCGACCTGGTACACGGTCATGGCCGTCAGCAACCCGGATGCCGCGAAGCCGTCGCAGGGCATCTCCGCGTTCGCCGTCCACTGCGACGATCCCGGCTTCTCGGCGGGCCCGAAGGAGAAGAAGCTCGGCATCAAGGGTTCGCCGACGCGGGAGATCTACTTCGAGGACTGCCGCATCCCGGGTGACCGCATCATCGGCGAACCGGGCACGGGCCTGAAGACCGCGCTGCTGACGTTGGAGCACACGCGCCCGACGATCGGCGCGCAGGCACTCGGCATCGCACAGGGAGCGCTCGACGCGACGGTCGACTACGTCAAGGAGCGCAAGCAGTTCGGCCAGGCCATCGGTGACTTCCAGGGCGTGCAGTTCATGCTCGCCGACATGGGCATGAAGGTCGAGACGGCGCGGCACATGGTGTACGCGTCGGCGGCGGCCAGCGAGCGCGGCGACGAGCGTGCGGCCTTCATGGCCTCCGCGGCCAAGAAGTACGCCTCCGACGTCGCCATGGAGGTCACGACCGACGCCGTGCAGCTGTTCGGCGGCGCGGGCTACACGCGTGACTTCCCGGTGGAGCGCATGATGCGCGACGCCAAGATCACGCAGATCTACGAGGGCACCAACCAGATCCAGCAGGTCGTCATGGCGCGTTCGCTGCTGAAGGGCTGAGTTCCCGACGCCCGACCGTGCGGAGGGCGTCCGACGTGCAACGGGTGCGGCCACCGACGGTGACGACATCGCCGGTGGCCCCACCCGTGTCGGGTCCCGAGGCACCCGTGTTGCGGATTCGCGGGGCCGTGTTGCGGTTTCGCGGGGCCGTGTTGCGGATCCCGGAGGTCGCGTTGCGGTTCCGGGGGCGCGTGTTGCGGATTCCGGGGCTCGTCCCGGTGGGGCGGCGGCCGCGTACCTCATCGGTGGCCGGTGGTCGCCCGCCGGAGGACGTCTGCCACAGTGCCGACGTATGGACCCCGAAGCATCCGCCGAGTCCGCCGAATCGACCACCCGTGGAGCGCGGAGGCCGCCGTATCACGTCCTGGCCATCGTGGCGGCGTGTGCGATGCCGGTCCTGGCCGTGCTCCTGCGCGTGCCGGTCGCCCAGGGGATGTGGGCGCTGGGCGGCGGCACCGTTCGCGGGCTGATCGTCGTCGTCGGCGTTCTGGCGGGGTCGACCGTGCCCATGGTGTACGGCATCCACCGGCTCGTGGAGCGAACCGGGGCGCAATGGTGGCTGCTCGGCGTGGTCCCCGCCGCGCTCGCGAGCGTGATCGTGTTGCTGGTGCCGGAACGGACGCACGTCGAGGACGTGGTGCGCGACATGCAGATCGGGCCGTCGGCGGGGGTGGCCAAAGCGCTGCTGCCGACGTGCCTCATCGCCGTCGCGGTCGTGTTCGTGTCCGCGGCGTACGTGTTCGGTGTCCTGCGTGGTGACCGTGACACCCCGCGCGGCGGCTGGCGCACCCTCGCCGTCGTCCATGTCGTCGTGTGGATCGCGCTCACCGCGGCACTGGCGTTCACGATGGTCTGAGTGTCGCGGCCGGGCCCGAGCCGTCGGGCTCACTGTTCGAGGTAGGCCTTCGCGGCGGCGATCTCCTCGCGGACCTCGGGTTCGAGTTTGCGGTCGAACAGGGGCTCGGCGAGGGGCTTCGCCCACGGCGCGAAGTCGAACTCCAGCGTGCGGATCACGCGGGTGCCCTCATCGACGGGCCGGAATTCGAAACCGGCCCGGAACTGCGCCGTGGCGTGGGCGATGCGATTCCGTGGCCGCGGTTCCAGGCCGATGTCGATGCGGTTCCCGCGTCGCCGCACCCACTGGACGACCTTGGGCTGGCGCAGTCCGACCAGCTTCGGCCTGCACGCGAATCGCACCGTGTCACCGTCGCGTTCGGACCACAGCACCGGGCGGATCTTGTGGTCGACCTCGTCGGCGTACCTGGCGATGTCCATGACGAGGTGCAGAAACCGGTCGGGTGCTACGCGAACGGTCTCCTCGACACGAGCGACAACCATCTTCGTACGGTACCGGCGCGGTGGAGCGGGGCACACCGTTGCCGATCGAGCATGGTCTGCTGGTGTGACTGGGTGCGTGTACTCGGCGGTTGAAGTACTGGCGCGGTCGCAAGCTCGACGCATGCCCTCCCCGGCCTCGCCGCAACAGCCGGCTCTTCCTCACGGGTGTTCGGGCCCGTGACCCGGGGAAACGGGCGCAGCCCGACGTAACGCGTCACCGTCGCGTGGTCGGCTCGCCGCTCCGGTCGGCGCAACACGCGCCCCGGAACCTGCAACACGCGCGCCCCGGAATCCGCAACACGCGCCCCGGAACCTGCAACACGCGCCCTCGAATCCGCAACACGGCGGGTCTGAGTGCAGGACACGCGTGGCGTCGATCTCGTACACGAACGCAGTGGACGTGTCCGCTGGGATGATCGGGTCATGCCCGCCCCGACGTCACCGCAACAGCCCACATCGCCGAAACCGTCGTTCACGATCGCTCCCGCGGAGGTCGACGCCGCCGAGTCGGTGCCGGTGCTGCGCGCGTACTTCACCGAGCTGTGCCGTCGGTACTACTCGCGGCCGATCACCGACGAGGACGTCAACGCCGCCATGGCCGACGAGCCCGGCACGGATCTGCGTCCGCCGACGGGAGTGTTCCTGCTCGCCCGGCAGAACGGTGTCGTCGCGGGGTGCGTCGGGGTGCGCTACCTGGCGGCCTACGCCGAGCTGACGAAGATGTTCGTGTTGCCGGAGTTCCGGGGGACGGGTCTGGCGCCGCGTCTGCTGTCGGCCGCCGAGGACCGAGCCCGCGCGCACGGCAGTCCGGAGATGCGCCTGGGAACGCGGCTGGACCTCGTCGAGGCGCGGAGCTTCTACGTCCGCAGCGGATATCGCGACGTCGATCGGTACGGCGACCCGTACGCCGAATGCTGGTTCGCGAAGCCACTGGCAGCACCGGAGCGCTGACCTCGGGCGACAGCCTCTGTGAGGCCCGCCGCACGGTCCTGTCCTCACGGCACGGTGTGTCCGGGTCCGTGGCGCGGGCAACGGGCGCAGCCGGACACGACGCGTCACGTTCGCATGGCCGGGCCGCCGGTGGGGATCGCCGTTCCGACCCTCACGTGCCCCTGAGTTCGCAACACGCGCCCCTGAATCCGCAACACGCGCTCCCGAATTCGCAACACGGCCTCCCGAGTCCGCAACACGCGCCCCTGAATCCGCAACACGGCCCCTGGAATCCGCAACACGGCGGGCCTGTCACAATGGTTGAAAATTCAATATGCATCGGTCGGGTTGTCGACGGGCCCGCGGCCGGTGAACCACGCAACCAACTGGCGGAGGTCAGGCATGTACGGACGCATCCAGGACGTCGCGGCGCTGATCGGGCGCGTCGCGATCGGAGTCGTGTTCCTCGCTCACGGGCTCGACAAGTGGAACGCCGGCGTCGACGCGACGGCTCAGATGTTCGAGGCCGTCGGCATTCCGCTGCCCACGGTGGCGGCGATCTTCGTCATCGCCGTCGAGATCGTCGGCGCGATCCTGTTCATCGTCGGATTCGCGACACCGCTGGTCGGCGTCGGCTTCGCCGTGGTGGGCCTCGGCGCGACGTTCGCCGTCCACCTCGACGCAGGCCTCACCGGCGAGGGCGGCTACGAACTGGTGCTCGTGCTGGGGCTCGCCGGCCTCGCGCTGGGCTTCAACAGCGGACGGCTGGCACTCGACCACCTGCTCGTCGGCCGCCGCCGCAGCGACAGGACGGCCGAGCCGGTCAGCTGAGGTCGACGGTCGCGCCCTCGGCGGTGCGGTGCGCGTCCAGCTTCGCCGGGTTGGACACCTGCACCACGTGCGCACCCGCCACCAGTGGTGCGACCAGCGCGTCGACCACGCCGTCCGGCAGGGTCCACGCGCGTGTCGACAGCACGCGGTCGCCCGCCCCGACGCCGAGCTCCTGGGCCCGGGTGCGGGCGGCTGCGAGGACCTCGTCGGCCGTCGAGCCGAGCAGCGCCGGGGTGTCGCCGGGAACGGGGATCAGCGGCGTGAAGTCGTCCCCCGCGGTGCGCGCGTCCGACAGGTAGTCGAACGCGCCGCCGGGCGCTTCCTGCGGCCCGAGTCCCCGGCCGAGGGGGTCGAGCGCGACCACCGCCGTGTCGTCGGCCGCGCCCGTCGCTCCGTCCGGTCCGACGAACGCGACCCGCGCGCCGTCGGCGTCGGCGACCACGTGCCCGCCGCACCACCACGTGCCCAGCAGCACGCCCGCGGTCTGCCAGTGTGCGGGCAGGTCCACGGCCACCGGATCTCCCGGCTCGACGTCGAACTCCTCGACCAGCCAGTTCGCCGTCTTCGCCGCCCAGTTGGCCAGCGTCGCCACGGACAGTTCCACGCGGCTGCCCACGGCGTCGTCGTAGTGCGTCACCGCCGGACGCGCGGACGACGACAGCAAGGGGCGCAGCAACTGATCGGTGAGACTCACGTCGGCGATTGTCCCTGCCGCGGCGCCTCAGTTGACGCAGGGGACCTCGGCAGGCGCCCGGGCGGCGCCGCCTGCGGCCGCGCCGCCACCGTTCGGGGAGGGCTCGTCGTCGGCGGCGTTGGTCGAGGGAGGGGACTCGCCGCCGCCGTTCGACGGATCATCCGAACCCTCGCCGCGGGCCTGACCGTTCCCGTCCACCAGGCCGCGCACGAACGACCGCACCCGCTGCAGGTCGACCGTCACGATGCTCTGCCCGTCGTCGCTGCGGGCGGCGACGTCGGTGACGGGGATCGTCTCGAACTCCAGTCCACCGCCGAGCAGGTCCTTGGCCTGCTGCGCGAATCCGAGGACGTCGAGGTCCGGGTCGAGGACCAGCGACCGGCGGACCGTGTCGATGAGGTCCGACAACTTGTCGGGGTCGGTCAACGTCCCTGTCGACATCGCCTTCTCCAGCGCCGACGACAGGAACGTGTGCTGCCGCACGATCCGGTCGAGGTCGCCGTTGGGGAGGTTCTTGCGCTGCCGGACGAACGACAGCGCCTCCCCGCCGGTCACCGTCTGCACCCCGGCCTCGAAGTCCGCGCCGGAGTCCTTGTCCTTCGTCGGCGCGTTCAGGCACACCTCGACGCCACCGATCGACTCGGTGAGCAGGTAGAACCCGAGGAGGTTGATCTCGGCGTAGTGGTCGATGTGGATCTGCGTGAAGTCCTGCAACGTGCGCACCAGCGCGCGCCTGCCCGCCTGGTTGGAGTCCCGTTCGAGCTGTGCCCTGTCGGTGACGCCCTCGGCCCGCAGCCGCTGCCACTCGTCGCTCTTGGCCGCACCGTATGCCGAGTTGACCTTGTCCTTGTCGCCGTGCGGCACGTCGACCCAGGTGTCGCGCGGGATGGACACGCCGACCGGGTCGCCACCGTCCTTCGGGATCCGCAGGATGATCATCGTGTCGGTCTTGATGCCGTTGGTGCTCTCCGTGCGCAACGCCTTGAGTACCGACAGCGGCAGCGGGTTGCCCTGCATGTCCGTGCGGGAGTCGGCGCCCACCAGCAGGATGTCGGTCGCGCCGTCGTCCTTCGGGGGTGGCGGGGGTGCCTCCTCGTCGCCGCTCGACTCGTAGTGCCAGTCGTCGAGGGCGTCCGTGGTCTCGATCGCGTCGTGGAGCTGGTCGAGCCGCGCGTACGCGTAGCCCGTGACGCCGAGTGCGATCACCGACAGCAGGGTGACGAACGTGCGCCCCGCGGCACGGCCCGTGCGGCGGAGCCTGCGGCCGCGGGTCTGTCCGGTGGCGGAGGCCGTGGTCGTGGCTGCTGTGGCCGTGGTGGCGGTGGCCGTGGTGGCGGTGGCCGTGGTGGCCGCCGAGCCCGCTGCGGTGCTCGTCGCACGCCCGCGGCGGCGCGGTGTGGGCCGTGGCCGCCCGTCGGATGCGGCGGCACCCGCCGAACCGCCGGCTCCGCCGTCCCGGCCTCGGTCGTCCGCGGCTCGGCTGTCCTCGGATGCGCTGTCCCGGGATGCGCTGTCCCCGGATGCGCGGTCCTCGGTGTCCGCGTCCCCGGATCCGTTGTCCCAGGATCCGCTGTGCTCGGTGTCCGCGTCCCGGGATCCGCTGTCCCGGCTTCCGCTGTCCTGGTCCCCGGCGTCCCGGCTTCCGCTGTCCGCGGTGCCGGCGTCCCCTGCTGCGTCCTGGGCTTCCTGATCCGCGGTTTCCCCGTCCCCGGTGCGGCTGTCCCCTGTGCGGCCGTCCCGGGTACGACTGTCCCCGGTGTGCCCGTCCCGGGTGCGGCCGTCGTCACCCCTGTCCGCGGAGTCGTTCCCGTCCCCGGAGCCCCGGCGCTCGGCCTCCCGTTCCTCGCGCTCGTTCACGCGGCCCCTCCCCATCCGGCGTGTGCTGCTCAGGCCTGGGGCAAGCCTAGTTCACGCAGGGGACGTCACCGGCGGTGATGGGTTCGGTCGGTTCCTCGGATTCATCCGTTTGCGCCGGTGCGGGCGTTGACGGGCCCTGCATGGTTCCGGAGCTCGCCGTGGTCGGATCCGACAGCGACGCCGGAGCGATCCGCCCGCTCTGGGCCGTGCCGCTCTCGGACTGGCCGGGGACGAAGCCGGCGTCGACGTGCACCTCGAGCTTGTTCTCGGACAGTGTCGGGTCCTCCTCGACGGTGACGTCGGGGCCGAGCAGTTCCGCGGCGGCCTCCGCGGCGTCGGACTCACCGGGAGCGTGCCGGACCAGCGGTTCGACCACGCCGTCCACATAGGCCGAACCCTCGCCCTGGAATCCGTGCTCGCGCAACAGCGACCGCACGGACTCGCCGAGGGCGGGGTCGGTCGACCCGCTGTAGACGTCCACCGTGTACCGGCCCGTGTCCACATCGTGCGCGGCGGTGTCGCCGGACTCCGGTTCGCCGACGACCTCGTCGACGAACGAACGCACCTCGTCGACGTCGACCTCCAGGGCCGAGGCGTCGCCGAACCATGCGTTGCCCTCCACCGGGATCGTCCGGAACTCGATGTTGCCGCTCGAGAGGTTCCGCATCTGGGCGGCGAACTGCATCAGGTCCCAGTCCTCGGACAGCACCACCGACGACTGCACCGCCTCGACGACCTCGCCGATCTTGCCCGGGTCGAACAGCACGTCCGACGAGAGCATCTTCCGCACCAGGCCGGACAGGAACGCCTGCTGCCGCGCGATCCGGTCGAGATCACCGTTCGGTAGGTCGTAACGCTGACGCACGAACGCGAGCGCCTCGACCCCCTTCAGCGTGTGCCTGCCCGCGCTGAGATCGACGCCCGAGCGCTCCTCGTGGACGTCGTTGTTCAGGCACACGTCCACGCCGCCGAGTGTCTTGGTGATCTCGTAGAAGCTGGCGAGATTGACCTCGGCGTAGCGGTCGATCATGCCCGGACGGTCGATGAGCTTCTCGATCGAGGCGATGAGGTTCTTGCGGCCCGCGACCCGCGCCCGGTCCGCGATCTCGTCCTCGTCGAGGTCGCCGTCGGCACGGAGCTGTTTCGACGTGTAGGTGTAGGCGCGGCCGAACGCGCTGTTGAGCTTGTGGGTGCCGTACTCGTTGGCGAGGTCGACCCACGCGTCGCGGGGGAAGGAGATCGCCGTGGCGCCGCGCCCGTCCTGGGGGATGTGCACCAGGATCATCGTGTCGGTCTGGCGCTCGCCGTCCGCGTCGCCGGCGTGCAGCTTGTCGAGGACCTCGCGGGGAAGCGGGTCGCCGTGTGCGTCGGTGCGGCTGTCCTGGCCCACGAGGAGGATGTCGATGGCGCCGTCCATCGGCGCCGCCGTCACCCGGTCGTCACCGAAGACGTCCGTGGTCGACAGGCCTGAGTTCACGTCGCCGATGAACTGCCAGCCGTACCAGGACACGACCATGACGACCGCCGACACCAGCGCGACGATCGTCTTGCCGCCCCGCCGCGCCCACGTGGCCGCGCCGCGCCGTCGTCCGGTCCCGCCGTCGCCCGACGCGCTCGCGTCGCCGCCGTCCTGCCGGCGGCGTTGTCTCCACCGATTGCGCTTTCTCCACCTGCTGCGCTGTCGGCGGGAGCCGGCCACGACCGCTGTCCCCGGCCAGTCGGTCACTGTCGCTCCTCCCCAGATGGCTGCCACTTCTCACACTACTGATCGGCGTGTGTAACGCTTGTTCGGCCGCGAAGCCGTTGTGACCTTGTTGTCGATTTCCCTTCTTCCGGAGGGTTCAATCGGCCGGTCGCGGTGTACGGAGAGGTGTGGGCGGCAGCGTTCACGCCGGTCACAGGTACGGGAGGACACATGCGGGTGCTCGTCACGGGCGGCGCCGGGTTCATCGGGTCGCACTTCGTCCGGCAGACACTCGGCGGGGCCTACTCGGAGCTGGCCGACGCCGAGGTCGTCGTGCTGGACAAGCTGACGTACGCGGGCAACGAGGCCAACCTGGACCCGGTCGCCGACAACCCGCGGCTGCGGTTCGTGCGCGGCGACATCTGCGATGCCGGCGTCGTCACCGAGGTCATGCGTGGTGTGGACCTCGTGGTGCACTTCGCCGCGGAGTCGCATGTGGACCGATCGATCGCCGGGTCCGCGGATTTCGTGATCACCAACGTGGCCGGCACGCAGACGCTGCTGCAGGCGGCGCTCGACGCCGGCGTGGGCCGCTTCGTCCACGTGTCCACCGACGAGGTGTACGGCTCGATCGAGGAAGGCTCCTGGCCCGAGGACCACCCGCTGCTGCCGAACTCGCCGTACTCGGCGTCCAAGGCCTCGTCCGACCTGCTCGCCCGCTCCTTCCACCGCACCTACGGCCTTGACGTGTGCATCACACGGTGCTCGAACAACTACGGTCCGTATCAGTTTCCGGAGAAGGTCGTCCCGCTGTTCGTGACGAACCTGCTCGACGGCAAGCAGGTGCCGCTGTACGGCGACGGGCTCAACGTGCGCGACTGGCTCCACATCGACGACCACTGCCGCGGCATCGCCCTCGTGGCCGCCTCGGGGCGGGCCGGCGAGATCTACAACATCGGCGGCGGCACCGAACTGACCAACCGTGAGCTCACCGAACGCCTGCTCGCGGCCGTCGGAGCCGGTTGGGAGATGGTCCGGCCCGTCGAGGACCGCAAGGGTCACGACCGCCGTTATTCGGTCGACATCACCAAGATCAGTACCGAACTGGGTTATCGTCCCCGCATCGATTTCGAGACCGGGCTCGCCGACACGGTGCGGTGGTACGCCGAGCACCGTGCGTGGTGGGAGCCGCTGAAGAACCGGTGACGCACGCGTCGCCTGCCGTCTGTCGTTGTTTGAGGTGATCGGATGAGCCGCCTCGCGGTGCTGGTGCCCGGAGGATCGGGCCAGCTCGGGAAGGACCTGTCGGCCGTCGGCGAGGAGCGCGGCGCCGCCGTGCGGGCGCCCGGTTCGGCGGAGCTGGACGTCACCAGGCCCGGCGCCGTGCTCGAGGGCGTGTCACGGCTGGTGGACGAGGCCCGCGGCGAGGGCCGGGCTCCGGTGGTGATCAACGCGGCGGCGTACACGGCCGTCGACGCCGCCGAGGACGACGAGCAGCGCGCGTTCGCCGTGAACGTCGACGGGCCGCGTGTGCTGGCCGCCGTGTGCGCGTCGCGGCGGGTTCCGTTGCTGCACGTGTCGACGGACTACGTGTTCAGCGGCGACGCCGACACCCCGTACGAGCCGGACGCGCCGCTCTCGCCGCGCAGTGCCTACGGACGTACGAAGGCGGCGGGAGAGGACGCCGTGCTCGGATCCGGCGCGCAGGCGTGGATCGTCCGCACCGCGTGGGTGTACGGCGCGGGCGGCGGCAACTTCGTCAGGACGATGGCGCGACTCGCCTCCGAGGGCGTCGATCCGTCCGTTGTGGATGACCAGCGGGGGAGTCCCACGTGGACGGCCGACCTCGCATCGGGGTTGCTGGAGCTGGCATCCGCCGTGGCCGACGGTAATGCGCCGGAGCGGAGGGTGTTGCACTGCACCGGTGGCGGCGAAACCACGTGGTACGAGTTCGCGCGCGCAGTGTTCGAGGAGGTCGGCGCCGACCCCGACCGCGTCTCGCCGTGCACGACGGCCGATTACCCGCGACCCGCGCCGCGCCCCGCGTACTCGGTGCTGTCGAACGCCGCGTGGCGCGACGCGGGCCTCACGCCGTTGCGCCCCTGGCGCGAAGCCCTGTCCGCCTTCGCCGCCGATCACCGCAACGCCCTGGTCGACACGTAACCCGACGTTGCGTGCCCTGCCCTCAGGCGCTGTGTTGCAGGTTCCGGGCGCCGTGTTGCGCTTTCCGGGCCCGTGTTGCGTCCTCCGGGGCGCGTGTTGCGGGTTCGCGGGCCCGTGTTGCGTTTTCGGGTGGCCGTGTTGCGGGTTCGGGGGTCACGGGGTTAACGGGGTTAACGGGACCGTGTGGCGTCGGGTGGCCGTGGCCGCTCCACGGCCAATTCATCCACGTGCGGTGGCCTGCTGTGGGCGCGAGGCCGGGCCCGTCCGTGTCGTCGGCGTCCCGGCGACCAACGCGCGCGGCGCCGGGGCGACGTGCCCGGTGCAGACCACGCGCGAGGGCACCGTCGCGTGGCAGCGCGGCGTTCGGGGGGTGTCCCTATGGGGGACGTCAAGCGGCTGCGGGGAGGTTTTCGCTCGGTGTGGTCTGGGGTGGTTGGTAGTGGGTGCCGTTGCGGAGCATGGCGTGTAGGACGTCGCAGCGGCGTCGGGCGAGGCAGATGAGGGCGGCGTTGTGTTTCTTGCCTTCGGCACGTTTCTTGTCGTAGTAGGTCCGACTGACCGGGTCCGTCAGAGAAGCGAAGGCGGCGAGGAAGAACGCCCGTTTGAGCTTGCGATTGCCCGCCCGTGTCGGGTGTTCGCCCTTGATCGACGATCCGGATTTGTGGGTGACGGGGGCGATGCCGGCGTAGGCGGCCAGGTG
>NZ_JAMTCN010000021.1 GCF_024171865.1 Prauserella aidingensis
CGACGCCATTGTCTCGTGCCAGGCGCGCGACCTGTGTGGACTCACGAAACCAGCGCAGCACCAGAACCGCCTGGCTGAACACGCCCAGCGCCCGCCGGCCTCGACGTGTGCCCCGTTCACCCCGTTCGAGCAGCAACAACCGGGCCAGGTACTGGGCAAGTGCGCGCGGCACATCGAGCGTGGCACGATAAGTAATCACGTAGAGCCTCTGGTTCTCGGACTTGATCTTCGCAAATCCAGTCCTACCAGGGGCTCTACGCCTATCCACAGCCAGGCTTGACCCCAGCCGGTCGACGACAGCCAGCAAAGATCAACTTACCGAGAAAACCTCAATACCGGACCTTCCAGCAGTGCCCGATACTCGTTATCGACTCGGAGCGACCCGAATCCCGACGATGACCAGCGAAAACGGTGGCAAACTGCAGTGACTTCGCCGACCCTGTCACGCCCAGACGCGTCGTGTAGCCGAGATCACGTAACAGCACGGGTCTGCACGAGAAATCCAGAGACGCAATGCGTCCGCAAGCCGCCGATGTCCGTACCCGTAGTGCTCCGTTCAGCGGATCCGCCGTCCCGCAACGGATTCTGTCCTCCTCAAGACGGACTCAAGCTCGTGAACGTCGTAACGATCATGTGACGGCGCGTAGCTCCAACGTTCCTGTGGAGGGGTGGCGTGGTTCTGACGGCGCTACTCGCCTGGCCGGAGTGCCAAACGTGCCCCCAACCGTCACCCCTGACTGCGAGGGACTCGTTCCCTCGATGGGCAGCAGCGGCGACTGCTACGACAAGGCGATGATGGAGTCCTTCTGGTCCCCGCGGCACCACCGCGGCCGCGGGCGTCGTTGCCACGGAATGAGCCGGCCCGGTCCCCGCCACCGCTGTCGCGGCAGGGGAACCGGGCCGGCTCACCGGGTTCTGTCGACCGGACCCGCGCGGCCCTGGCGGTGTGGCTCCGGCGGTGTAGCCCTGGCGGTGTGACTCAGCCTGCGCAGGTCAGGGTCGCTTCACCCCAGTCGGCGTAGTCCCAGGACGACGAACCGTCGGCGTCCTCGGCGATCAGCCGCACAGTGTCGGCACCGTCGATGGCCGCATCCACCGTCACCGCGGCCTCGCCCTGCCGGACCACGCCGCTGCGATACACCTCCTCGCCGTCGGCCTCGACGACGAACTCGACATCCCCGACATCGTCGCCGGGGAGCGGACGCCGCTGCGAACCCTGCGGGATGTTGTCGTCCAGCCCGGCCTCCGCGGTCAGCCGCGAACACCGGCCACCCGCGTAGACCGTGGCCGAAGCCGGGGCGAGCATGCCGAGACCGTGCTCGTAAGTCTCGCCGTCGATCGTGATCGCGCCGCGGTCGGCGGGCGCCGGGCCGCCGTTGGTGCGGTCACGCTCGACCGGACCGTGGGTGTTGTTCTCGGCGAGGAAGGGCAACGCCGAGACGCGGGTCTTGCCGCTCGGTGCCTCGGCGACCGCCACGTCCAGCGACGTTCCGGCGACCTGTCGGCCCGCCCGGTCCCGTGTCGCGACGTCGATGCGCGCGGTCCCGGACGTCTCCGGCGCCTGCAGTGTCCAGGTCAGCCGCTTGCGCTCTCCCGACTTCACGCGGCCGACCGAACGCGTCGTGTCCGCGTCGGTCGCCCAGCCGTCCGGCAGGTCCAGGTCGACGGTCCCGCCGCCGAGCGCTCCGTTGCCCAGCCGGGCCACCGTCGCCGTGACGTCCACCTGCCGTCCCGGCGCCACGGCCTCGGTCGGCGTGTCCAGCGTGACCGTTGTCCGCCCGGCGCCCTGTTCCGCCTTCGGCACGGTCAGCTCGTTGATCACCGTGCCGTTCTGCGCATCGCGTGCACGGACGACGGCGCCCTGGGGGCCGGTCGTGACCTGGATGTACTGCCGGTTCAGCACTGCACCGGTGTCGACCGCCGTGAAGCCGTCGGGGTGACCGCCGGGAACGTGGACCCGCTCGGCCCACCAGTCCTGGCCGATGTCCGCGTGGGTGTGGGACGTGAAGAGCACGGCCTGGGGATAGTCTCCCAGGATCTCGCGGATCTGCTCCTCCATCAGGTGGTAGCGGCCGGCGTCACCGTCCGACTGGGTGACGGTGTTCGACAGCGGGTAGTGCGTGAAGACGAAGAACGGCTCGCCGGAGCGGCCGCGGGTCTCCACCCGGTCCCGGAACCACTCCAGCTGCTCCTCGCCGATGTGGACGTGGTCGTCGAGGTTCGCATCCTCCCACCACATCAGCTTGTCCGGGCCGATGCCGATCAGCGGAACCCCGTTCACGACGCGCTCGCCGTACACCTTGTCGGTTCCGGCGAAGTCGAAGTACGTGCCGTAGAGGTCCTCGGGCGTGAAGCCGTTCGGCCAGCTGGGCTGGCACAGCGTCTGCTGGTCGCACCATGCGGGTGCGTACGCCTCGTGGTTGCCGAACGACGTCAGCAGCGGTTGGTCGCGCTCGTGGGCATCCATGACGTCGCGGACCTCGGCGTACTCCTCGGCGTAGCCGCGGTCGACGATGTCGCCGTTGATCACCGTGGCGGCCGAGTCCGGTGCGGCCTGCTCGGCGTCGGTGAGCACCGCGTCCCAGTCGTCGATGTGTCCCTGGATGTCGCTGAAGACGTCGAAGGTGGTCGTGCCCGGGTCGCCGGGCCGGTGGTCGGCCGCGGCGGGAGCCGCGGCTCGCTCCGGTTCGTCGGCCGCGGCGAGACCGGGCTGTGCCAGCAGGGTCGCGCCTGCGGCCACGGCGAGCAGGGCACGCAGCCGGGGCCGGCGTGTCGGGGTTCGGGGAGTGTATTGCTGGGCCATGTCGTCAGCATGGCTAACGAACGGGACCGGTTACCGACGTCGAAACGATCCGGCGGCTACCACCGGGTGAACGGAGAGGTTCGTTCCGATCGACCGGTATGCCCGGCCGACGGGTACGGCCGCACCCGAGGTCGGCGGCGGCCGTGGGCTGCGCCGGTCGCGACGCGTGCACCGGTCGCGACGCGCGCGCCGATCACGCCGTCCGGCCGATCGCCTGCGCGGCGAGCCACCGGTGCAGCCGGGTCGCCAGGCGCGCGGGCTGGTCGAGCTGGACGAGATGCCCCGCGTCGTCGACGAGCTCCAGCTCCGCGTCCGGGATCGTGGCGGCGAGCCGGTGGGCCCTGTCGACCGGGATCCACGTGTCCTCGCGCCCCCAGACGACGAGCACCGGCAGGTCGAGTTCGCCGTACCGGGGCTGCACGGCGTCGGTGTAGGCCTGGTCGGCCTCCGCCATCTGCCGGTAGAAGGCCTGCTGTCCGACCCCGCCGAGCCACGGCGTGACGAGCGCCGCGAGGTCGGCGTCGCGCAGCCCGCGATGGCTCGCCCCGCCGATGTAGGTACGGACGAGGCTTTCGTGAATGTCCGGGGTGAGGGTCGTGAACGCCTCGGGGGTGTCGCGCACCTGGCGGAAGAACTCCGACCCCCACGGGGCGAGCGCGACGACGTCGATCAGCGCGAGGGAGGCGTAGGCCGAGCCGTGCAGGAGGTGCGCCCGCAGGGACACCGCCCCGCCGTAGTCGTGGGTGACCAGGTGCGGGCGGTCGAGGTTCCAGTGGTCGAGCAGGTCGGCGAGCAGCTCGCCCTGAACGTCGAGCGACACGGCGTGTTCGGGGAGTTTCGACGATGCCCCGTAGCCCGGCATGTCCCACAGGTAGACGGTGAACTCGGCCGACAGCGCGTCCGCGAACGGCTCCCACAGCCTCGACGACCACGGGGTGCCGTGGCAGAACACCACGGGCGGGCCACTGCCGCGCGAGGCCCAGCGGACGGTGCGGCCCCGCCAGTCGAACGTCTCGGTCAGCTGCATCGGGACTCCTCTCCGAAACCAACGGCCAGCTCGGCGAAGGCGGTGTCCAGCACGGCGCACAGGTCACTTCCCGGGTCTCCGAGCCAGTGTTCGTACGCTGCGAGCGCGGTGCCGAGCGCCGCGTGGGCGATCGCCTGCGGTCGCAGGTCGCCGGGGTGCGCGCCGGTCCGGTGTGCGGCGAACTCGGCGACCACCGCGCGCCAGTCCGCGTAGCGCAGCGTCGAATGCGCCTGGAGTGCGGGAACCCGCAGGATCAGTTCGAGACGTCTGCGATGCCGGTCGGTCTCACCCTCGTCGACCCGGTTGAAGTCGACGACCACCGCACGCAGCGATTCCATGACCGGCTCACCCGCGGGCCGGGCGGCGAACCGCTCGCGCATGTATTCGAGGTGGCCGGTGAAGGCACCCCACACCACGTCGTTCTTCGAGTCGAAGTACCGGAAGAACGTGCGCCTGCCGATGCCCGCTGCCTTCGCGATGTCGTCGACGGTGGTGGCGTCGAACCCGTCCCGCTCGAACAGGCGGAACGCGACGTTCTCGAGTTCGACCTGACTGGTCGAAGGGCGGCGACCCGGCCGTCCGGGTGGACTCGCGGCGGTACTCACCTGACCCCTTCCATTTGACACCGGGTGCCATTAACCTCGTGTGCGCTGTCCCACACAACGACGTGAAAGGTAGCGTGCCATGTCCGAGAACCACACGGTCACCACCGCCGAGGCGGACATCGAGGAGGACCTGCTCGTCGAAGAGGTCTCCATCGACGGAATGTGCGGTGTCTACTGAGACATTCGCCCCGGACCGGCCGTACCGGCTCTCACCGAGTGTCGCTCTGCGGCCGGAACCGTTCGGGGCGCTCGTCTACGACTTCACCACGCGGAAGCTCTCCTTCCTGAAGACCCGACTGCTCGTCGACGTCGTCCGCGCGCTGGACGACGCGCCGGACGCACACGCGGCGCTGCGGTCGGCCGAGGTACCCGACGACGACCACGACCGGTACCTCGACGCCCTCGCGGGGCTCGTCTCCGCGGGCACGATCGAAGTCAGAGGTGACTGAATGAAACTCGTCGAGCATTTCCAGCACGGACTCGACGCACCGATCTGCCTGACGTGGGAACTGACCTACGCCTGCAATCTCTCGTGCGTGCACTGCCTGTCCTCCTCCGGCCGCCGCGATCCTCGTGAACTGTCCACAGAGGAATGCAAAGCGGTGATCGACGAACTGCAGCGGCTGCAGGTGTTCTACGTGAACATCGGCGGCGGCGAACCCACCGTGCGCTCCGATTTCTGGGAGATCGTCGAGTACGCGGTCGACCACCAGGTCGGTGTGAAGTTCTCCACCAACGGGGTGCGGATCACGCCGGAACGCGCCCGATGGCTGGCCGAATCGGACTACGTCGACGTGCAGCTCTCGCTCGACGGCGCCACTCCCGAGGTCAACGACCCGGTCCGGGGCGACGGCTCGTTCGAGACGACCATGACCGCGATGCGCAACCTGCGCGACGCCGGGTTCACCGGGTTCAAGATCAGCGTGGTCATGACCCGGCACAACATCGGCCAGCTGGACGAGTTCAAGCGCATCGCCGACGAGTTCGACGCCCAGCTGCGGATCACGCGGTTGCGTCCGTCCGGGCGGGGCGCGGACACCTGGGACGAGCTGCACCCGCTGCCGGAGCAGCAGCTCGAACTCTACGACTGGCTCGTCGCCCACGGTGAGGACGTGCTCACCGGCGACTCGTTCTTCCACCTCAACGCGCTGGGATCGACGCCGCTGCCGGGACTGAACCTGTGCGGCGCGGGACGCGTGGTGTGCCTGATCGACCCGGTCGGCGACGTGTACGCCTGCCCGTTCGCGATCCACGAGGAGTTCCGCGGCGGCAACGTGCGCGACGAGGGCGGCTTCACGGCCGTATGGCGGGGATCGGACCTGTTCGCCCGCCTGCGCGAGCCACAGACCGGCGGCGCGTGCAGTTCGTGCTCGGCCTTCGACTCGTGCCAGGGCGGCTGCATGGCGGCGAAGTTCTTCACCGGCCTGCCGCTGGACGGCCCCGATCCCGAATGCGTCAAGGGCAACGGCGAGCGCGCGCTCGAACTCGTGGGAGCGGGCGCGCCGAAACCGACGCCCGACAAGGACCACTCCCGCACGGGCAAGAAGAAACAGACGGGCGTGCCGGTCGCGATCGGCTGGGGCCCGCCCGAACCCGAACGGCTCCCCGACCGTGCGTGTGACACGAGCCCGCTGGCCGGCATGCCCGCACCGAGGGAGGTCCGCTGATGGCCAGCACGAAGGACTGGTTCGAAACCGTCGCCGAGGCACGCGAACGTGCGCGCAAACGGCTGCCCCGGTCGGTGTTCCTGGCCCTGCACGCGGGGTCCGAGGCGGGCGGAACACTGGCCGACAACACGGCGGCGTTCGCCGAACTCGGCTTGCGCCCGCGGATCGCCGACCTGCCGCCCGAACGGGAGCAGGCGACCAGAGTCCTCGGCAGCGACATCTCGTTGCCGGTGATCGTCTCGCCCACGGGTGTGCAGGCGGTGCACCCGGACGGCGAGGTGGCGGTCGCCAAGGGCGCGGCGCAGTCGGGCACGGCGATCGGGTTGAGCTCGTTCGCCTCCAAACCCGTCGAGGACGTCGCGGCGGTCAACGACAACACGCACTTCCAGGTGTACTGGCAGGGCAGCCGCGACGACATGCTCGCGCGCATGGAGCGTGCCAAGCGTGCAGGCGCGACGGCGCTCATCGTCACGCTGGACTGGGTGTTCGCGACCGCCCGCGACTGGGGGTCGCCGCCGATCCCGGAGAAGGTCGATCTGAAGACCGCCGTGAAGTTCGCCCCGGAGGTGCTGCGCAAACCCGGTTGGCTCGGCACGTATCTGCGGTCGGGGTCGCTGCCGGACCTGACCACGCCGAACATCGTGCCCCAGGGACAGCAGGGACCGCCGTTCTTCGGCGCCTACGGTGAGTGGATGGGCACCACGCCGCCGTCCTGGGACGATCTGGCGTGGCTGCGCAGCCAGTGGGACGGCCCGTTCGTGGTCAAGGGCGTCTACCGGCCCGACGACGCGAAGCGTGCCGTCGACATCGGGGCGAGCGCGATCTCGGTGTCCAACCACGGCGGCAACAACCTCGACTCGACGCCCGCGACGATCCGCACCCTGCCCGGTGTCTCGAAGGCCGTCGGCGGACAGGTCGAGGTGCTGCTGGACGGCGGTATCCGCCGGGGCAGCGACGTCGTCAAGGCCCTGGCGCTCGGTGCGAACGCGGTCATGATCGGCCGTGCCTACCTGTGGGGCCTGGCCGCGGGCGGTGAGCGCGGCGTGCACAACGTGCTCGAGATCCTGCGTCAGGGCATCGACAGCACGCTGTATGGGCTCGGCAAGAAGTCGGTGCACGACCTGGAGCCGAGCGACGTGGTCGTGCCGGACGACTTCACGCGAGGCATGTGACCCGCCGTGGGGGTCGCGCTGGTGACGGGGGCGGCGCGCGGGATCGGCGCCGCGGTGGTCCGCAGGCTCGCCTCGGCGGGCTGGCGGGTCGTGGCGGTCGACATCGCCGCCGAACCCGGCGGTGATCCCGCCGCGCTGCCCGACGTCACGTATCCCCTCGGCACCCGGGAACAACTGTCCACTCTGGCCGGCGAGTTCCCCGATGCCGTCGTCGACGTCGTGACGGACGTGCGTGACGCCGACGCGCTGCGCTCGGCCGTCGCCACCGCCGAGGCCGAGTTCGGCGGACTCGACGCGGCGGTCGCGTGCGCCGCGGTGATGGCGGGCGGCACACCGCTGTGGGAGACCACCGACGCCGAGTGGTCGGCGCTGTTCGACACCGGCGTGACGGGGGTCGCCAACCTGGCCAGAGCGGCCGTGCCCGCGCTGCTGCGGTCGCAGCAGGGCCGGTTCGTCGCGCTGGCGTCGTCGGCGGCCCACCACGGCCTGTGGCATCTGGCGGGCTACAACGCGGCCAAGCACGCCGTCGTCGGGCTGATCAAGGGGTTGGCGGAGGACCTGCGGGGCACCGGCGTGTGCGCGACCGCCGTCTCGCCGGGGTCGACCCGCACCGACCTCCTCGACGCCACGGCACGCCTCTACGATCTGGGGAATATGGACGAGTTCGCGAGCCACCAACTGCACGAGCGCCTCCTCGACCCCGACGAGGTGGCCGCGGTCGTGGCGTTCCTGTGCTCGGCCGAGTCGTCGGCGGTCACGGGAACCGTCGTGCACGCGGACGGCGGGTTCCGGCCGTGAAGCCCGGCACCCGGTTCACGCTGGACGTCTCCGCCCGCCGCACCGGCGCCGTCGTGATCGGCGGCTCGCCGTTGCGCCTGGTGCGGCTCGGCTCCGCCGGTACGCGGATGCTCGACCGCTGGACCTCGGGCGAGCCGCTCACCGAGTCGCCCGGCCAGGTGCGCCTCGCGCGCAAACTGGTCGACGCGGGCATCCTGCACCCGAAACCGCCCGCGGGTCCGACGCCCGCCGACGTGACCGTCGTCGTGCCGGTGAAGGACGATGCCACCCGCGCGCGGCGGCTGCGGGAGGCGACGGGCGAGTGCGGCGGGCACGTCGTCGTCGACGACGGCTCGGCCGAGCCCGTGCCGGGCGCCGACGTCCGCCACGAGTCCCCTCGCGGCCCGGCCGCGGCGCGCAACTCGGGAAGCCGCCGCGCGACCACGGAGTTCGTGGCGTTCCTCGACGCCGACACGGTGCCCGAAGCGGGCTGGCTCGAAGCACTGCTCCCTCACTTCAGCGACCCGTCGGTGGTGGCGGTCGCGCCGCGGGTGCGCAGCTCCCCCGGCGACGGCCTGCTCGCGCGATACGAACTCGAACAGTCCAGTTTGGACCTCGGCGCCAAGCCCGCCCCGGTCCGCCCGATGAGCAAGGTCAGTTATGTGCCCACGGCCGCGCTCGTGGTGCGCCGCGGCGCGCTGGCGGCCGCGGGCGACTTCGACGAGCAGCTGCGCTACGGCGAGGACGTCGACCTCGTGTGGCGGCTGCTCGACGTCGGCGCGGTGCGGTACGAGCCGGCGTCGGTGGTGCGGCACGAACCCCGCCCGACGGTGCGGTCGTGGCTGCGGCAGCGGTTCGACTACGGCACGTCCGCGGCCCCACTGTCGCAACGGCATCCGGAACGCCTCGCCCCGGCGCGCGTGTCCGCGGTCACGACGGCCGCCTGGGCGTTGGCCGCCGTGGGACGCCCGCTGCCTGCGGCCGCCGTCGCCGCGGGCGCGACCGCCCTGTTGGCCCGGAGGCTGTCGACCTCCACGCGCGACGTGCCCACCTCCGAAGTCGTCCGGCTCGCCGCCCGCGGCCAGCTCGGCGCGGGCAGACTGCTCGCGGCCGCGTCGCGCCGGGTGTGGTGGCCTCTGCTGCTGCCGACCCGGCGCGGCCGCCGCGCGCTGGCGGCCGCGTACCTGCCGTTCGCCGCGCAGACCGGCTCACCGGGACGGTTGGCCCTGCGCATCGCCGACGACGTGGCCTACGGCGCGGGCGTGTGGACCGGATGCGTGCGGCACCGGACGGCCACTCCCCTGTTGCCGCAGTTCACCGAGCGGCCGTTCGCGCAGGGACGCGGCCGGTGACCGTCGGGCCCGGCGGTGACCGGCCCGGCGCGGAACTGGGCAGAGCACGTTGGCCGGAGGTCGGGGAGTCGGTGCTGGCCGTGCCACTCGGGTCGACCGAACAGCACGGGCCGCACCTGCCGTTGGACACCGACACGACGATCGCCGCCGCGCTGGCGCGTGGCCTCGCCGCGCGGGTCCCCGACGTCGTCGTGGCACCCGCGGTGCCGTACGGCGCGAGCGGCGAGCACGCGGGGTTCCCCGGCACGCTGTCGATCGGCACGCAGGCGCTGGAACGGCTGCTCGTCGAACTAGGCCGGTCTGCGGACCGGTTCCGCGGCGTCGTGTTCGTCAACGGCCACGGCGGCAACGTCGAGGCACTGCACGCGGCCGTACGGCTGTTGCGTTCCGAGGGGCGCCGGGTCCTCGCGTGGGCACCGTCGGGGCAGCCGGACGACAGCCACGCGGGCCGCACCGAGACGTCGGCGATGCTGCGGCTGCGACCGGACGACGTGCGGCTCGACGTCGCGGAGGCCGGCACCACCGCACCGCTGCCGGAACTGCTGGACGCACTGCGCGACGGCGGGGTCGGCGCGGTGAGCGCGAACGGCGTGCTGGGCGACCCGGCGGGCGCCTCCGCCGACGACGGTGCCCGGCGCCTCGACGGCTGGGCCGACGACCTCGCGTCCGCCGTGCGGAGCTGGCTGACTCACGAGTCCTGAACCCGCGCCGTCGCCGCTTCGAGTTCGTCGGCGCGGTCGAGTTCGTCGGCGCGGGTGAGCAGCCGCGTCGCCACGTGCTGCAGGTTGTCGCCCAGCGCGCGCAGTCCGGCTGCGGGCAGCTCCCCGCCGTCCTGGTGAGCACACAGCTCGACGACGGCCTCGCCGAGCCGCGTGTTCACCGCGGAGAGATTTACGAGCAATTCCCTGTCACGCCGGATCATCCGACCCCCTCGGTTCCTCGGGCCCGTGTCACTGCAGCTCGGTCGCCGCTGCAGTTGTGTCCCTGCGCGTTCACCCCTGCAGCGTGCCGTCGCCGGAGTGCTCCCGCAGCGCGTCGCCGTGGGAGTGCCCCTGCAGTGCGAGCATCGTTCCCAGCCACACTAGCAGAGCGGACCGACGCGGTGCAGCGCGGTGCGCTCCACTCGTGTGAGACGTACCGTTGCGCCGGATGCGACGATCACTCCGACGAGGGAAGCGACGTTCCGCGGAGCGGACGCCGCACCGAGGCGGAGACGACGGTGAAGTCAGAGGCGGTGGAGGAACAGTGAGCGCAGGACCCGACGACGCGCTGCGCGCGATCAACGAGAGCCTGGACAAGCCGTCCGCGGCCCGGGTCTACGACTACTTCATCGGCGGCGAGACGAACTACGCGATCGACCGCGCCTTCGCCGAGAAGGCCCGCGAGCGCATCCCGCAGCTCGGCGAGTACTGCCGTACCAGCAGGCAGTTCCTCGGCCGCACGGTGCGCTGGTGTGCCGCCGAGGCGGGGATGCGCCAGTTCGTCGACCTGGGCTCGGGACTGCCGACGGTGGGCAACGTCCACGAGGTCGCCGACGAGGCGCGGCCGCAGTGCGACACCCGCGTCGTGTACACCGACAACGAGCCGATCGCGCTCACCCACTCGGAGATGCTGCTGGCCGACACGGCCGACAGCGAGCGGCACGTGGCCATCGCCGCCGACCTGATGCAGCCCGACCAGCTGTGGTCCCGCGTCATGGCGACCGGCCTGATCGACCGCCAGGAACCCGTCGTACTGCTGGTCAACGCGGTGCTGCACTTCATCAAGGACGAGTCCGGCCCCGACCGGCTGTTGGACTTCTACCGCAAGCAGCTGCCGCCGGGATCGCTGCTCGTGCTGTCGCAGATGACCAACGAGAACCCGGCGAGCGAGGCCGAACGCGCAGCGCTCGACGACCTCGTCGACTACTACGAGAACACGACGAACCCCGGCCAGCTGCGCACCTCCGACGAGTTCGTCCGGTTCTTCGGCGACTTCGAACTCGTCGACCCCGGGCTGGTCTACGCGCCCGCGTGGCGCCCCGACCCCGACACCCTGTTCGCGCGGGTCCCGTCGGAGTCCCGCGTCCTCGGCGGCGTCGCCCGCAAACCCGCCTGACCCGCAGAACCGACCACCGAGGGACGCCGTGTTGCAGATCCCGGGGCCCGTGTTGCGGATCCCGGAGGCCGTGTTGCGGATCCCGGGGACCGTGTTGCAGTTTCCGGAGGCCGTGTTGCGGATCCGGGGGATTGTGTTGCAGTTTCCGGGACGCCTGCCGTGCCCAGGTTCGACCCGCAGGCGCACCGAAACCGCCGCGTGAGGGCACGTGCGCGACATCCCGTTCGTCCGAGTGCATGACACGAACTGGCAGGGCACGGCGTTCGGGGTCATGATCGGGGTATGCGCTCCAGTGGTGCCGCCGATCCGACCGGGTGCGGACACGCCGAGCTCGCCGCCCACAGCGGGTACGCCCGGCGCGTGGCGGTGCTGCGCGCGGAACTGGCGACGCTGCCGGCCGGCACCCCCGTACGGCTGGCGAAGCGGACGTCGAATCTCTTCCGTCCGCGAGCCCGGGCCGGGGCGGGGCTCGACGTGTCGGCGTTCGACCACGTGCTGTCGGTCGACCCGGTCGCCCGCACGGCCGACGTCGAGGGCATGGTCACCTATGAACAGCTCGTCGACGCGACGCTGCCCCACGGCTTGATGCCGCTCGTCGTTCCGCAGCTGAAGACGATCACGCTCGGCGGCGCTGTCACGGGCCTGGGGATCGAATCGTCGTCGTTCCGCGCCGGGATGCCGCACGAGTCGGTGCTGGAGATGGACATCCTGACCGGCGACGGGGACATCGTCACGGCCACACCCGACGGCGAGCACAGCGACCTGTTCTTCGCGTTCCCGAACTCCTACGGCACGCTCGGCTACGCGCTGCGGCTGCGGATCGAACTCGCGCCGGTGCGTCCGTACGTCCGGCTCGAGCACGTGCGGTTCTCCGATCAGCGGGCGTTCTTCGACCGGCTCACCCGCGCCTGCCTCGACCGCGAGGCGGATTTCGTCGACGGCACCGTGTTCTCGCCGAACGAGCTGTACCTGACGCTCGCATCGCTGGAGGGGGAGCCCGACCGGGTCAGCGACTACACGTGGCTCGACATCTACTACCGCTCGATCCGCGAGCGTCCGGTCGACCACCTGCCGATCCGCGACTACCTGTGGCGCTGGGACACCGACTGGTTCTGGTGTTCCCGGGCGCTGGGCGCGCAGCACCGCCTCGTACGCCTGCTCGCGGGTCCACGGCTGCTGCGGTCCGATGTGTACTGGAAAGTGGTGAACGCCGTGCGACGCCGGGGCCTGCTCTCCCGGTTCTCCCGCATGCTCGGCAGACCAGGCCGCGAGTCGGTAATGCAGGACGTCGAGGTCCCGGTCGGCAGAGCCGGGAGGTTTCTTTCCTTCCTGCACCGGGAAATCCCGCTTAGTCCGATCTGGATCTGCCCGCTGCGACAGCGGGACGACCGGCGGTGGCCGTTGTACGAACTGGACCCCGGCGAGCTGTACGTCAACTTCGGCTTCTGGGGCACGGTGCCGCTCGCCGACGGCGAGGCGCAAGGGTCGCACAACCGGCGCATCGAGGACGTCGTGACGACGCTCGGCGGACGGAAATCGCTGTACTCGGAGAGTTTCTACGATCCGGACACGTTCTGGCGACTCTACAACGGGTCCGCGTACCGCGCCGTCAAGCAGCGCTACGACCCCGACGGGCGATTGCTCGACCTCTACGCGAAGTGCGTGCAAGCGAGGTGATGAGACCATGGCGGCGACACGTCCCCTCTCCGCGGTGCCCACGCCCGCGGGGCCGTCCGAACGCGGCGGCGCATCCGGTGCCGGACCACCGTTGACCGCGCTGCTCACCCGGCTGCTCGGCGACGATCCTCCGGTGACCGTGACGGCCTACGACGGCACGGTGGTCGGCGATCCGGACGCGCAACTGCGCATCCACGTCCGTACCCCGGAGGCACTGAGCTACGTGCTGACGGCGCCCAACGAACTGGGTGTCGCCCGCGCGTACGTCACGGGCAGGCTCGACGTGGACGGCGACGTGTACGCCGTGCTGCGGGCGGTCGACGACATGTCGCTGAGCGTGGCCGACAAGGCGGCGGTGGCGCGGGAGCTGGCCGGTCACGCACGTGAACTGCTGCGGCCGGTGCCGATCCCGGTCGAGGAGGCGCCGTCGCGGGCGCGCCGCGTGCTGCACGGCCTGCGGCATTCGAAGCTGCGCGACAGCGAGGCGATCTCCCGCCACTACGACGTGTCCAACCGCTTCTACGAACTCGTGCTGGGCCCGTCGATGGCGTACACGTGCGCCTGCTATCCCGACGACGACGCCAGCCTCGAGGAGGCGCAGCTGCACAAGTTCGACCTGGTCTGCCGCAAGCTCGGACTGCGGCCCGGGATGCGCCTGCTCGACGTCGGGTGCGGCTGGGGCGGCATGGTCGCCCACGCCGCGGAGCACTACGGCGTGGAGGTGCTCGGCGTGACACTGTCGCGCCAGCAGGCCGAGTGGGCGCAGCGGGACCTCGCCGCACGGGGCCTGGCGGGCCGCGCCGAGGTGCGCCACCTCGACTACCGTGACGTCACCGAGACCGGCTTCGACGTGGTGTCGTCGATAGGGCTGACCGAGCACATCGGGGCGAAGGCCCTGCCGTCGTACTTCCGGTTCCTGTGGTCGAAACTGCGTCCCGGCGGGAGGCTGCTCAACCACTGCATCGTGCGGCCGCACACCTACGACTCCCACCGCACGGGGCCGTTCATCGACCGGTACGTCTTCCCCGACGGGGAGCTCGAAGGGGTGGGCACGATCATCTCGGCCATGCAGGACAACGGGTTCGAGGTGCGGCACGCCGAGAACCTGCGGGAGCACTACGGCCGCACCCTCGCCGCGTGGTGCCGCAACCTCGATGCCCACTGGGACGAGGCGGTGGCCGAATCCGGCGTGCAGCGCGCCCGCGTGTGGGCGCTGTACATGGCGGCCTCGCGGCTGGCGTTCGAACGGCACCGGCTCGAGTTGCAGCAGGTGCTGGGCGTGAAGGTCGGCGAGCACGGCGACGCGTCGATGCCGCTGCGGCCGGACTGGGGAGTGTGAGGCGACTCGCCCGCGTTCGACGGAGCGAGCGTTCGACGGACCGGGCGCTCGGCGGAGCGGGCGTCGACGGACCGGGCGCTCGGCGGGCCGAGCGTTCGCTGCTCCGCGGAGGAGTGACCCCGGTGTCGGTGCCGTCCGCTACCGTGCGGGCGTGATCGAGTACCTGAGCATCCCCACGTCCGCGGGCGTGTTCGACGCGATCGCCGCGGGTCCGCGCGACGGTCGTCCGGTGTTGCTGCTGCACGGTTTCCCCGAGGCGGCCGTCGAGTGGGAGCACCAGGTCGCACGCCTGGGCGACGAGGGATACCGCGCCGTGGCGCCCGATCAGCGCGGCTACTCGCCCGGTGTCCGGCCGACCGACGTCGCCGACTACGAGATGGACCACCTGGTCGACGACGTCGTCGCGATGGCAGGCGCGCTCGAGTGGTCACGGTTCGACCTGGTGGGTCACGACTGGGGCGGGGCCGTCGCGTGGTGGGCCGCCGATCGGCACCCCGACCGCCTCCGCACCCTGACCGCGGTGTCGACGCCACATCCACGGGCCCTCGGCGACGCGCTCCGCACCGACGAGGACCAGGCGATGCGCTCGCAGTACATGCGCGACTGGCGCAACTCCGGCACCGAGAAGCGCATGCTCGCCGACGGTGGTGAGCCGCTGCGCCGCATGTTCGAGTGGAAGATCCCTCGCGGCCGGGTAGACGACTACCTCACGCGGCTGTCCGAGCCGGGCGCGCTGACCGCGGCGCTGAACTGGTACCGGGCGGGCAGCCCGAAGGCCGCGATCGACGCGGTGAGCGTGCCGACGCTGTACGTCTGGAGCACCGAGGACGTCGCGTTCGGGTCGACGGCGGCGCTGGCGACCGAGCAGTGGGTGAGCGGGCCGTACGAGTTCCAGATGCTCGAGGACGTCACGCACTGGGTGCCGGAGGAGGCACCGGAGCAGTTGACCGCGCTGTTGCTCGACCACCTGCACCGGCACTGACGAGCCCGTCCCCGTGCCGCCACCCGGGTGAACCGGGCCGACCTTCACCCGGTCGTGCGCACGTTCCCGCCGGTTCACCCTTGCGCGACGGGACCTCGACGCCGAAAATTCGAAACTCATTCACGTTTAGCCGGCGGGTGGGTGACGGATGACGAAACGCGCGTTGGTCCTGGTCATGACGGTGCTCCTCGGTGCGTCGCTGCTCACCGCTCCCGCCGGAGCGACCCCATCCGACGGGGAGGATTCCGTGGACGAGGGTTCCGTGGGCGAGCCGTACCTCGTGGGACGCGGCATCGCCGATGCGACCGGCGAGATCGCCGAGGTCGGGCTGATGGGGTACGGCCGCATCGACCAGCAGGCCGCGGGACTGCACAACCGGCAGCGTTCACGGGCGTTCGTCATCGCCGACCGCGCCACCGACGAGCGCGTACTGCTGGTCGTCGTGGACGCACCGATGATCTTCAACAGCGTGCGCCAGGAGGTCCTGCGGACACTGTCGGAGCGCTACGGCAACACCTACACCGAGCGCAACGTGATGCTGACCGCCACGCACACCCACGCGGCGCCGGGGGGCCATTCGCACCACCTGCTGTACAACATCACCACGCTGGGCTTCCACCGGAAGACGTTCGAAGCGGTCACGTCCGGCATCGTCGAATCGGTCGACCGCGCCCACGCCGATCTCGCTCCGGCGTCGCTGACGCTCACCCACGACGAACTCACCGGCGCGAGCGCCAACCGCTCCCGCGAGGCGTTCGACCGCAACCCGGCCCGCGACCGGCAGCACTTCCCCGACGCCGTCGACCCGCAGACCTCGCTCCTGCGGATCGAACGCGACGGCAGGCCCGTCGGAGCGATCAACTGGTTCCCGGTCCACGCCACGAGCATGTCCGGTGACAACCGGCTCGTCAGTTCCGACAACAAGGGTTACGCCGCGTACCGGTGGGAACGCGATGACGCGGGTGTCGACTACCGCGCCGACCGGGCGCCGTCGTTCGTCTCCGCGTTCGCCCAGACGAACGCGGGCGATCTGACACCCAACGTCGACCTGACTCCACCCGGCACCCCCGAGGACTTCCAGCGCACCACGGCCAACGGCGAGCAGCAGTACCGCGCGGCGAAACGCCAGGTGGACGCCGACGGCACCGCCCTCGCCGGCGGTGTCGACTCCCGCCTCGTCCACGTGGATCTGTCCGATGTGGAGGTACGCCCGGAGTTCACCGGCGACGGGCGGACCCACCACACCTGCAAACCCGCCGTCGGCGCCTCCATGGCCGCGGGCAGCCTGGAGGACGGCCCGGGCTTCCCGGGTTTCGACGAGGGTGAGAATCCGTTGTGGGACAAGGTGTCCCACTCGGTGCTGTACCGCGCGTCGGCGAAACTCGAGGAGTGCCAGGCGCCGAAGGGCGTGTTCGCTCCGGTGGGTGCGATGAACAGGGTCTACCCGTGGGTGCAGGAGATCGTGCCGGTGCAGCTGATGCGGGTCGGCGAACTGTATCTCGTCGGCATTCCCGGCGAGGTGACGATCACCGCGGGGCTGCGGCTGCGGCGGACCGTCGCCGAGGCCGTCGGCGCGGAGCTGCGGAACGTGCTCGTCGCCGGCTACGCCAACTCCTACTTCCACTACCTGACCACCCCCGAGGAGTACGACGTCCAGCACTACGAGGGCGGGAGCACGCTGTTCGGCCGGTGGCAGCTGCCCGCGTTGCAGCAGACCGCCCGCGGCCTCGCGACCGCGATGCGCGACGGCCGCGACGTGCCGTCCGGAGAGCCGTCCCCGGATCTGTCCGGCAGGCAGCTGCGGCTCCAACCGGGTGTCGTGCTCGACACTCCCCCGATCGGCAAGCGCTTCGGCGACGTACTCGACCAACCCGCGGAGGCCTATTCCGCGGGAGAACAGGTCTCCGCCGCGTTCGCGGGCGCCCACCCGAGCAACGACCTGCACCGCGGGGGCACGTATCTCGAGGTGCAGCGCTGGGACGGACGAGCCTGGCGGACGGTCGCCGACGACGGCGACTGGTCGACGACGCTGCACTGGAAACGCCGCGGGGTGTCGGCCTCGCGCGTCACGGTCACGTGGCAGCCGCCCACGGATGCCGCAGGCACCTACCGGATCCGCTACCGCGGTGACGCCAAGAACGCCCTCGGCCGCGTCACCCCGTTCACCGGCGTGACGAGAACCTTCACGATCCGCTGACCCACATGCCCGTGTTGCGGTTCCCGGGGACCGTGTTGCGCTCCCAGGGGACCGTGTTGCGGTTCACGGGGACCGTGTTGCGGATTCCGGAGCCTGTGTTGCGGTTCCAGGGGACCGTGTTGCGCCGAATCCGGCGAGGCGACACATCGCCACCGCCCCACGCTGCGCCGGGCCGAAGCCGGTCGACGGGACCCGCCGAGCGGCCCGGCGACCTCGACGCCGTCGACCGTCACACCGTGATCGCGTCCGAGACGTCACGGACGAGAGTCCCCGGGGAATCGGACCAGTGAGAAGCGATGACCAGGTCGCGGTCGGGGTCGACCCACAGGAGATGCCGACTGCTGCACCCCCTTGCGCACTTCCCCGAGGCAGGGGCCTCGGGGAACACGTGTCGCCGATGGTTCAGCCACCACAGGAAGCCGTAGTCCGGGTTGACGGGGCACGGCCGCCAGCTCGCGTCGATCCACGCGGTGCTCAGCAGTCGCCTGCCATGCCGTGACCCGCATCCGAGGAACAGTTCGCCCAACCGAGTCAGGTCGGTGGCCGATGCCCACAGGCCACCGCCCCAGTGCGCCCCACCGGAGACGACCGGTAGATCGATGCCGTCCACCGTGACCACCGAATCGCGGTAGCCGTGCCACGACCAGGTGTCCGAGAATCCGAGCGGGCCGAACAGTTCGGTGCGAGCGACGTCGTCCAACCTGCGGCGCCACAGCACGGTGAGTGCGAGCGCGAGCAGGTTGACCCGGACGTCGTTGTACGCCCATTCGGCCCCGGGCTCCGCACAGGCGGCCGAACCGCCGTCACGGAGGCTCTGCGCGTCGACGTGGGCCGGCTTGCCCCAGAGCTCGCCCGCCCACCCACTCGTCTGCTGGAGCAGATGCGTCCATGTCACGTGCGGACCGATGCGGACCGGAAGGTCGACCGTGTCCTCGACGGGCTTCTCCACGTCGGGGATAAGTCCGCGGTCGAATGCCACACCCGCGATCACGGACAGAACCGTTTTGGTCAGGCTGAAGCACATCTCGGGCCTGTCGACGTCGCCCCACGTGGCGACGATCCGGCCTCGGAAGCTCACCGCGCCGCTCGCACCGCTACCGGGCAGGAGCGGCCCGGTGACGTCGCGATGGGACAGGTCGGCGACCTGTGCCGCGTGGAACGCGGCGATGTCGTCGATTCCGGGCGTGACCCGACGTTCGGCCCGGCGGACAGCCTCGTGAAGCGCGTCGAGGTCCGCCGGCTGCTGGTCCTGTCCCATGCCACGGCAAGGTGCCGCAACCATGCCGCCACGGCAACGCATCGGTGGCCGGTCCGCCCCGGTGACACGACGCGGCGACCTCGACGCCGGCACGACCACACGCCGGTACGTCAACGGGCCGGTACGTCAACGGGGCGGCGACCCCGCAACCCGCAACACGGGGCCCGCAAAGCGCAACACGATCCCCTCAAACCGCAACACGCGGCCCCGAAACTGCAACACGGGGCCGCGGACGCGTCAGCCGACCGTCAGGACGAGTTTGCCGCGCACGTTGCCCGCCTGGCTCACCCGCCACGCGACGGCGGCCTCGGCGAGCGGATACGTGCGGTCCACGTGGACGGTCAGCGTGCCCGCGTCGGCGAGCTTGCCCAGTTCGGTGAGGTCCTCGGCGCTCGGCCGCACCCACATGTACCGGCCGCCGTACTCGGTCACTCCCGCGTCGGCGATCGACCCGACGTGCGCGGGATCCTTGGTGACCTGCCGCGACACCTCGACGGCTTCTTCTCCGCCGACGAAGTCGACCGCCGCGTCGACCCCGTCCGGGGCCAGTTCCCGCACCCGGTCGGCCAGTCCCTCGCCGTAGGACACGGGCTCGGCGCCCAACTCGGCCAGGAAGGCGTGGTTGCGCTCGCTGGCCGTGCCGATCACGCGGGCGCCGAACGCGTTCGCCAACTGGACGCCCAGTGCGCCGACACCGCCCGCGGCGGCGTGGATCAGCACCGTCTGACCGGAACCGACGTTCAGCCTCCGCAGCGCCTGCATCGCGGCCAGTCCGGCCAACGGCAGTCCGGCGGCCTGCGACCAGTCGAGGGAGGCCGGTTTCGGCGCCAACAGGCGCACGTTGGCCGAGACCAGCTCCGCGTACGACCCCAGTTGGACGTGGTCCTTGCGGACGTAACCGATGACCTCGTCGCCGACGGCGTACTCCTCGACGTCCAGGCCGACCGCCTCGACGACACCGGCCACGTCCCAGCCCGGGATCAGCGGGAAGTGGGTCTCCATCATCGCGTCGAGCCCACCCGCTGCGAGTTTCCAGTCCACCGGGTTGACGCCTGCCGCCTTGACGCGCACCAGCACCTCGCCGGGCGCCACCTTCGGGTCCGGCCGGTCGGCCACGGTCAGCTCGTCGGGTCCGCCGTACTGATTGAGAACGATCGCCTTCATGTGCCGGGCAACAAGGCGGGTCCGGAGCGGCATTCCCGACGTCGCCTCACCGGGTGGGCACGGTCGGCTGTCGCTGTGTCGTCGCTTACACCTGCACCGGAATTTTGCACTCGAGTGCACACTTCGGATGTATCGTTGACGGCATGCAGCCAGGTGTCCGGGAGACCAAACGTGTGCAAACGCGGCTCGCGCTGTGCCGTGCGGCCGTCGACCTGGCCACCGAGGCGGGCGGTGCCGAGGACGTCACCGTCGACGCGATCACCGAGCGGGCGCAGACCTCCCGGCGCACGTTCTTCAACTACTTCCCCACCAAGGAGGCGGCGTTCGTCTGGCCGCTGTACGCCCTCACGGCGGCGTTCACCGACGCCTTCACCGAGCGTCCGGACGACGAGCCCGTGTGGGAGGCGCTCCGCAGTGCGCTGTACGCGGCGCTGACCGCACCGGAGGCCGACCCTGAACTCATCGCGGCCGTGGACGCCCTCGTCACCGCCTCGCCCGCGATGGTGCTCGCCACCGAGGCGTATGCGACGAGTGAACCGAGCGCGCCCGACCTGCACCGCCGGGCGAAGGCGCACGTCGCACGGCTGACCGGCGGCGATCCCGACCGGGACGTCTACCCGCAGCTGGTCCTCGAAGCGGCGGGCATGGCGCTGCGGGTGGCGGGCCGCGCCTGGGTGGCCCGCGGCGGCGATCCGCGCCACCACGTCGACACCGTGGTCGACATGCTCCGCGACGGCATCCGCCCGTCGCACTGACCACGCCGGCACTCCGGGTTCTCCGCACGAACCGAGAACCCGCACGACCGTACCGAGGAGAACCATGACCGAGCCCGGCGCGTCCGCCACGGCGGCCGAGTCGACACAGGACTCGAAGCAGGAGCAACGGCGGCGGCAACTGGAGGAGGCCGTCGCCGAGGGCATTCCACTCGACGTGTTCCACCGGCGATGGATCATCGTCGCCGCGATGTGCACGAGCCTGCTGGCCGTGATGCTGGCGAACTCGAGCATGAACCTCGCGCTGCCCGGCATGACCAGCGATCTGCGCATCACCCAGGCCGAGCAGACCTGGATCGTCGACCTCTTCTCACTCGTGTTCGCGGCGTTGCTGTTCACCGCGGGCGCCATCGGTGACCGCTACGGCCGCAAGCTGGTGCTGCAGATCGGCATGGTGCTGTTCACGGTGCCGTCGTTGTATGCGGGACTGATCGCCGACAGCGGGGCCGAGCTCATCGTCGCCCGTGGGGTGATGGGCATCGGCGCCGCGATGGTCATGCCCTCGACACTGTCGATCATCAACACGACGTTCCCCCGCGGGCAACGGGCCGGAGCGATCGCCGTGTGGACGGGCGTCGCAGGCGCGGGCGCCGGACTGGGGACCGTGTTCTCCGGAGTACTGCTGGAGTTCTGGAGCTGGCGGTCGGCGTTCCTGATGAGCGTGGCCTTCGGCGTCGTCGCATTCGTCGCCAACCAGATCCTGTCCCACGAGTCGAAGGACGAGAAGCGGACGCCGATCGACTGGCTCGGCGGACTGCTGTCGACGGTGGGCGTCCTCGGTCTCGTCTACGCCATCATCGAGGGCCCGCACGACGGCTGGACGCAGCCCGCGGTGCTGGTCGCCGTCGCGACCGCGGTCGTCGGCATCGGACTGTTCGTCTGGTGGGAACGGCGCACACCGCATCCGATGTTGGACATGACGCTGTTCCGCAACCCGCTGTTCTCGTCGTCGTCGGCGGCGGTAACGGTCGCGTTCTTCGCCCTCGGCGGGTCGTTCTTCCTGCTGGCGCAGCTGTTCCAGCTGGTGCTCGAGTACAGCGAGCTGGAGTCGGCACTGGCGACCCTGCCGATCATGCTGCCGATGCTGCTGCTGTCGCCGTGGGTGCCGAAGGTCGCGGCGGCGATCGGTTCGCGGTTCACCGTCGGGTCCGGGCTGGCGATCATCGCGGCCGGTTTCCTGCTGTGTTCGACGTGGGACGGCGACACCGGCTACTGGGGCATTCTGCTGCCGCTGTTCGTGGTGATCCTCGGGATGGTGTTCGTGATGCCGCCCGCAACGAACCTGATCATCGCGTCGGTCCCGAAGAACCGTTCCGGCATGGGGTCGGCGATGAACGACACGGTGCGGGAACTCGGCGTCTCCATCGGCATCGCTGTGCTGGGCTCGCTGATCGCGCGGGGCTACAGCAGCGGGATCGGCGAGGCGACCCGCGGGCTGCCGCCGGAGGCCGCCGCGGCCGCGGAGAGCAGCTTCCCGGCGGCGGTGCAGGGCGTGGCGCCCGTGCTGGAGCAGGAGGCCGGCCCCGCGGCGACCGAACGGTTCGTGGGGTTGGCCACCGACGCCTGGATGACGGGCATGAACTGGGCGATGCTCGCGGCGGCCGCGATCGCGGCGGTGGCGGCGGTCGGCACGCTGATCGCCATGCCGAACAAGCGACGCGAACCCGAGTTCATCGTCACCCCGCAGGACGGCCCGCCCGCCCACGCCTGACGAGCGCACCGCCGGTGTCCGGACGTTCGCCTCGCACGGTGACGACCCTCCTGACACCGCCCGCACCCGCGCCGGACCTGCACGTCCGGGGCGTCCACGGGCCCGGGAATAGCTCCCGCGCCACAGCCGTTAGGGTTGATAGTTGAACGCACAACTACCTGAGGCAGGGTGACAGCGATGCAGTTCGGGATCTTCTCCGTCGGGGACGTCACCACGGACCCGACCACCGGCACGACGCCGACCGAGAACGAGCGGATCAAGGCGATGGTCCGCATCGCGCGCAAGGCCGAGGAGGTCGGTCTCGACGTCTTCGCCACCGGCGAGCACCACAACCCGCCGTTCGCCGCCCCGCCGAACCCGACGGTGCTGCTCGCCAACATCGCCGCGCAGACCGAGCGGATCGTCCTGTCCACGGCGACGACGCTGATCACCACGAACGACCCGGTGCGCCTCGCCGAGGACTACGCCTACCTGCAGCACCTCGCGGACGGCCGCGTCGACCTGATCATGGGCCGCGGCAACACCGGCCCGGTCTACCCGTGGTTCGGCAAGGACATCCGCCAGGGCGTCCCGCTGGCCATCGAGAACTACGCCCTGCTGCACAAGTTGTGGCGCGAGGACGTCGTCGACTGGGAGGGCAAGTTCCGCACGCCGCTGCAGAGCTTCACCTCGACGCCGCGTCCGCTCGACGGCGTGCCGCCGTTCGTCTGGCACGGGTCGATCCGCACCCCGGAGATCGCCGAGCAGGCCGCCTACTACGGCGACGGTTTCTTCCACAACCACATCTTCTGGCCGTTCGAGCACACGCGCCGGATGGTCGAGTTCTACCGGCAGCGCTGGGAGCACTACGGTCACGGCCCGGCCGACCGCGCGATCGTCGGCCTCGGCGGACAGGTGTTCATGCGCAAGAACTCGCAGGACGCCGTCAGCGAGTTCCGGCCGTACTTCAACGACGCCCCGGTGTACGGCGGCGGGCCGTCGCTGGAGGAGTTCACCGAGCAGACCCCGCTCACGGTCGGCAGCCCGCAGCAGGTCATCGACCGCACGCTGACGTTCCGCGAGAACGTGGGCGACTACCAGCGCCAGCTGTTCCTCGTCGACCACGCCGGCCTGCCGCTCAAGACCGTGCTGGAACAGCTCGACATGCTCGGCGAGGAGGTCGTGCCGGTGCTGCGCGAGGAGTTCGCCAAGAACCGTCCCGCGCACGTGCCGGACGCCCCGACGCACGCCTCGCTGCTGGCCGCCAGGAACGCCGAGACCGTCACGGCAGGTGAGGCCCGATGAGGCTGACCGTCGTGTCCGCGGGCACCACGTCGCCGTCGTCGACCCGGTTGCTGGCCGACCGGCTCACGGAGTCACTCGTCAAGCAGCTCGGTGACGGCGACGGGCAGGAACTCGAGGTGCACGTGGTCGAACTGCGCGACGTGGCCGTCGACGTCGCCAAGAACATGGTGACGGGCTTCCCCAGCCCGGCGCTGCAGGCCGAACTCGACGCCGTGACCGGCGCCGACGGTGTGATCGCGGTGAGCCCGATCTACAGCGCGTCCTACAGCGGACTGTTCAAGTCGTTCTTCGACGTGCTCGACACGGGCGCCCTGACGGGGATGCCCGTGCTCATCGGAGCCACGGGCGGCACGCCCCGCCACTCGCTGGCCCTCGACCACGCCCTGCGGCCGCTGCTGTCGTACCTGCGGGCGACCGTGATGCCCACCGGCGTGTACGCGGCCTCGCAGGACTGGGGCGGCGAGGCCGCGGGCGAACTCCACGCGCGCATCGACCGTGCAGCGGGCGAGTTGGCGGGTGCCATGGCCGGAACGCCGAGAAGCCGCCGCGCCGGCGACGGCTTCTCGGACGTGGTCCCCTTCGAACAGCAGTTGGCCGACCTCGGTCAGCTCGACGTCTGAGCGAGCAGCCTGCCCGCACCCGGCACCGTCGCGGGCAGGCCGAGCTCACCGAGGATGCCGGAGCGGCGGTTGGTCCTACCGAGGACTTGCGTGCTCGTCGACGAACTCGTCGACATGGCGCCACGTCGTGTCGCGCGCACGGCGGCCGGTGAGGACACCGAGGTGCCCACCGGGCGCGGTACGGAAGCGCGTCTCGGGCGTGTTCTCGAGCAGGTCCACGAGCCGTTCCACGGCACGCCGCGGCGCGATGCTGTCGTTCTCCCCGGCGACGACCAGCGTCGGTATGTCCAGCTTGGACAGTGTGATGGTGCGGCCGTCGAGCGCGAACGTGCCCGCGGACAGGTCGTTGGCGCGGAAGAACCGGTGATAGATCTGCCCGAAGGTGCGCCCGGGGTACGCGAGCATGTTGGCCATGAAATGGTCGACGGCCTCGATCTGCGCCAGGTAGTCGCGGTCGTCGAGGTTGCGCAGGATGGCCAGCGGCTTCGTGATCTCCTTGTCGATCCCCGTCGCGCGGAACACCTGGGTCACCACGGCCGACGGCGCGCCGCCGAGCAGGCGGTAGAACGGCGTCAGGATGTGCCCGCCGGTGAACTCCACCAGTGGCCGGAACGGGGCCACCAGTGGGATCGCGGTGTAGTCGAACGGGGAGGCGATGGTGGTCAGCGACCCGATCGGCAACTCGGGCCGGTCGGCGGCCGTGAGCACGGAGAAGATGCCGCCGAGGCACCACGCGACGACGTGCACCGGCCTGCCGCCCGCATCCTCGCTCACCTTGCGGATCGTGCGGGGCAGCACCTCGTCGATCCAGTGCTCGATGCCCAGATTGCGGTCGGCGAACGCGACACTGCCGTAGTCGACGAGGTAGGTCGGCCTGCCCGCGTCCGTGAGATGCTCGGCGAGGCTGCACCCGCGCCGCAGGTCGAAGCACAGCGCCGGCGCGGCGAGCGGCGGCACCAGGAGCACCGGATCGCCCGACGGGGTCGCCTGCTGCCCCGTCATCCGGTAGACCGACCGGTTCGGACCACGGTCGATCAGCACCCGCGGCACGGGCCGGAGGTCCGCCACCCCACCCTTGGCGACCTTGTCGGCGACGTTCGCGGCCGCCGACGCCAGCTGTGACGGAATCGCGATCACCGGGGACCTCCAGCCGGCTCGGGTTCAGCTCGTGAGCGTCAGGATACGCGGCCCGTCCTCGGTGATCGCGATCGTGTGCTCACTGTGCGCGGTGCGCGAGCCGTCGGCCGAGCGGATCGTCCAGCCGTCCGGGTCGTAGACGATGCGGTCGGTGCCCGCGGCGAACCACGGCTCGATCGCGAGGGTCAGGCCCGGCCGCAGCGGCATCCCCCGACCGGGACGGCCCGCGTTCGGCACGTGCGGCTCCTCGTGCATCGTGCGGCCGAGGCCGTGCCCGCCGAACTCGGTGTTGACCGGGTACCCGTACCGCGACGCGACGTCGCCGACCGCCGCCGAGATGTCACCGAGCCGGTTGCCCGGCCGCGCCGCCGCGATCGCCTCGTCCAGCGCCCGTTCGGTCGCCTCCACGAGTCGCACGTCCTCGCGTCCCTGGTCACCGGGGCGCGGAGTGCCGACGATCACAGTACGCGCCGAGTCGGCCACCCAGCCGTCGATCGACACGGCCATGTCCATCGTCAGCACGTCACCGTCCCGCAGCTCGTAGTCGTGCGGCAGGCCGTGCAGCACGGCGTCGTTGACGGCCAGGCAGATCACGTTGCGGAACGGACCCTTGCCGAACGACGGTGCGTAGTCCCAGTAGCAGGACTCGGCACCCCGGTGCTTGATCATGTCGCGGGCGCGGTGCTCGAGGTCGAGCAGGTTCACACCGGGTTCCGCGCGCTGCGCCAGATCGCCGAGCACCTCGGCGACGAACGTGCCGGTCACGCTCATCGCCTCGATCTCGCCGGGGGTCTTCAGCTCCACCATCGCCTGCATCCTCCACCGCGGACCCGTACGCCCGCCACCGAACCCGAATACTTATACCGGTATTTCTATCACGCCGGGTCGGCCGTGGCGACGCGCCCGCGGGCCGGCCTCACGGCAGACCGAGCTCGCGCGCGATCAGCATCCGCTGGACCTCGCTCGTCCCCTCCCCGACCTCGAGAATCTTGGCGTCCCGGTAGAACCGGCCGACCGGGAACTCGTTCATGAACCCGTAGCCGCCGAAGATCTGCGTCGCGTCACGGGCATTGTCCATCGCGGCGTTCGACGACGCGAGTTTGGCGATCGCCGCCTCCTTCTTGAACGGCTCGCCGCGCAGCATCTTGGCCGCCGCCTGGTAGTACGCCAGGCGCGCGGAGTGGACCCGCGCCTCCATGTCGGCGATCTTGAACTGGATCGCCTGGTAGGCACCGATCTTGTTGCCGAACGCCTCGCGCTCACCCACGTACTGCAGGCATTCGTCGACACACCCCTGAGCGAGGCCGACACTCAGCGCCGCGATGGCGACCCGGCCCTCGTCGAGGATGCGCAGGAACTGCGCGTAGCCGCGCCCGCGCTCGCCTAGCAGGTTCTCCACCGGCACCCGGCAGTCGTCGAACGCCAGCTCGTGGGTGTCCGAGCAGTTCCAGCCGACCTTCGAGTACTTCGGTGCCACCGTGAACCCGGACGTGCCCGACGGCACGAGGATCGCCGAGATCTCCTTGCCGCCGTCGGGCTTCGTGCCCGTGACCGCCGTGACCGTGACGACACTCGTGATGTCGGTGCCCGAGTTGGTGATGAACGACTTGCTGCCGTTGATGACCCAGCTGTCGCCGTCCACCGTGGCGCGTGTCTTCGTCGCCCCGGCGTCCGATCCGCCACCCGGTTCGGTCAGCCCGAACGCGCCGAGCGCCTCGCCCGTGCACAGCGACGGCAACCACCGGCGCTTCTGCTCCTCGGTGCCGAACCGGTAGATCGGCATCGCACCCAGCGACACGCCCGCCTCGACCGTGACCGCCACCGAGGAGTCCACCCGGGCCAGCTCCTCGAGCGCCAGACAGAGGGCGAAGTAGTCACCGCCCATGCCGCCGTACTCCTCGGCGACCGGCAGGCCGAACAGGCCCATCTCGCCCATCTTGGCGACGATCTCGTAGGGGAACTCCTCGCGGATGTAGAAGTCCCCGATCACCGGCTTCACCTCGGACTGGGCGAAGTCGTGGACCGTCTTGCGCAGCGCTTCGTACTCGTCGTCGAGCCGGAAGTCGATCATGATGTCTGCTCCTGAGGGGTGACCAGTGCGAGTTTCTCGTCGAGCGCGACCTGTTGGCCCGCCCGCACGGGGAGTTCGGTGACGACGCCGTCGACCGGCGCGGTGATCGTGTGCTCCATCTTCATCGCCTCGACGACCAGCAACGGCGTTCCCGCCGTGACCTCGTCGCCCTGAGCGGCCTTGACGACCAGCACGGTGCCCGGCATCGGGCTCGTCACCGGTCCCGCGTCGACGTCGTCGGCGCGCGCGGCCAGCAGGTTCGGCCGTTCCCCGACAGCCAGTCCGGCGCCGTCACGGCTCAACCACACGGTGCCGTCGGGTGCCTCCGCCCGCACGTAGCGCCGGTACTCGGATCCACAGTGGACGTCGAGGCCCGTCGCACGTCCGTCCGGACCACTGGGCACGCGGCGCGCCGACGCCGTGACCGGTTCGGCGTCACCCACCGTGACCCGGGCTCCGGAGGCAGGACCTTCGATCCGCACCAGCCGCTCGGTCTCGCCCGCACGCAGCAGGAACTCCACCCCGGCCGCGGCGCCCATCCGCCAGCCGCTCGGCACGTCCCACGGGTCCACGACCGGGCCGGCGGGTTCCAACGCGAGCAGCCGGTCGAGCGCCGCGGCGACGAAGAACTCCTCGGCCACGCCTCCGTCGGTGAGTTCGTCGAGTTTGCGCTCCACCATGCCCGTGTCGAGAGCACCCGAGCGGACGTCCTCATCGGACACGAGCCGTCGCAGGAACTCCACATTGGTCTGCAGCCCGAGAACGGCGGTGTCGGCCAGCGCCCGATCGAGCCGGTGCAGCGCTGATCCACGGTCGGGTCCCCACGCGATGACCTTGGCGAGCATGGGGTCGTAGTCGGACCCGACCCGGGTACCCTCGGACACGCCCGAGTCGACCCGCACGTGCGGCCCCGACGCCTCGACCAGTCCCAGCACGGTGCCGCCGGTGGGGACGAAGCCGCGAGCGGGATCCTCGGCGTAGACCCTCGCCTCCACGGCGTGCCCGTCGAGACGCACGTCGTCCTGGCCGATCGTGAGCGGTTCACCCGCGGCGATCCGCACCTGCCATTCGACCAGGTCGACGCCCGTGACCGCCTCGGTCACCGGATGCTCCACCTGCAGCCGGGTGTTCATCTCCATGAAGAAGAACTCGTCGGGGTCGGTCGCGGACACGATGAACTCGACCGTGCCCGCGCCCACGTAGCCGACCGACCGTGCCGCCTCGGCAGCCGACGCTCCCATGCGCGCCCTGGCATCGGCGTCGAGCAGCGGCGACGGCGCCTCCTCGATGATCTTCTGGTGCCTGCGCTGCAGGCTGCACTCACGCTCACCGAGGTGCAGCACCGTGCCGTGGGCATCGGCCAGCACCTGGATCTCGATGTGCCGCGGTGTGTCGACGAACCGCTCCATCAACAACCGGTCGTCACCGAACGCCCCACGTGCCTCGCGCTGCGCCGCCTCGACCGCGGCCGCCAGTTCGCCGGGCTCGGTGACCAGCCGCATACCCTTGCCGCCGCCGCCCGCGGACGGTTTCAGCAGCACCGGATAGCCGACCTCCTCGGCGGCCGCGGCGTAGTCGACCACCTCGGACTTGCCCGGCACCACGGGCACACCCGCCGCCGACACCGTGGCCTTCGCGCGGATCTTGTCCCCCATGGCGTCGATCGCCGAGGTCGGCGGGCCGATGAACACGATGCCCGCATCGCCGCAGGCCGCCGCGAACTCCGCGTTCTCGGCCAGGAAGCCGTAGCCGGGGTGCACCGCCTGCGCTCCGGTGTCGACCGCCGCCTTCACGACGTCCGGAACGGACAGATAGCTCCGGGCCGCCTCCGCCGGACCGAGGCGCACGGCCACGTCCGCCTCACGGGTGTGCCGGGCGTCGGCGTCGGCGTCGCTGTAGACGGCCACCGAACGGATCCCCATGCGCCGCAACGTGGCGATGACGCGGACGGCGATCTCGCCGCGATTGGCCACCAGAACCGTGTCGAACATGCCTGTCGAACCGCCCTCTCTCACATCCGGAAGACGCCGTAGCCGACCGGCTCCAGCGGTGCGTTGGCCGACGCCGACAGGGCCAGGCCCAGCACCGTCCTGGTGTCGGCGGGATCGATGACGCCGTCGTCCCACAGCCGCGCGGTCGAGTAGTAGGGATTGCCCTGCTCCTCGTACTGCTCGCGGATCGGCTCCTTGAACGACTCCTCCTCGTCGGCGGACCACTCCTCGCCGCGAGCCTCGATGGTGTCCCGCCGCACGGTCGAGAGCACCGACGCGGCCTGCTCGCCGCCCATCACCGAGATGCGCGCGTTCGGCCACATCCACAGGAACCGCGGCGAGTACGCCCGGCCGCACATCGAATAGTTACCGGCACCGAACGAACCGCCGATGATCACCGTGAACTTCGGCACCCGCGCGCAGGCCACCGCGGTGACCATCTTCGCGCCGTGCTTGGCGATCCCGCCTGCCTCGTAGTCCTTGCCGACCATGAAGCCCGTGATGTTCTGCAGGAACACGAGCGGAATCGAGCGCTTGTCGCACAGTTCGATGAAGTGGGCGCCCTTCATGGCCGACTCGGCGAACAGCACGCCGTTGTTGGCGATGATCCCGACCGGATGCCCGTGGATGCGGGCGAACCCGGTGACGAGCGTCGTGCCGTACTCCTTCTTGAACTCGGCGAACCTGCTGCCGTCGACGACGCGGGCGATCACCTCGCGCACGTCGTAGGGCGTCCGCGAGTCGGTGGGCACGACGCCGTACAGCTCGCGCGGGTCGGCGGCGGGCTCCTCGACGGGCTCGACGTCCCACGGCTTCGATTCCCGCGGCCCGAGCGTCGAGACGATCGAGCGCACGATCCGCAGCGCGTCGGCGTCGTCGGTGGCGAGATGGTCGGTGACACCGGACTGTCGCGAGTGGACATCCCCGCCGCCGAGCTCCTCGGCCGTGACGACCTCACCGGTCGCCGCCTTCACCAGCGGCGGCCCGCCCAGGAAGATCGTGCCCTGGTTGCGCACGATCACCGCCTCGTCGCTCATCGCGGGCACGTACGCGCCACCCGCGGTGCACGATCCGAGGACGGCGGCGATCTGCGGGATGCCGCGGGCCGACATCGTGGCCTGGTTGTAGAAGATGCGGCCGAAGTGCTCCCGGTCGGGGAACACCTCGTCCTGCCGCGGAAGGAACGCTCCGCCGGAGTCGACGAGGTAGAGGCACGGCAGGTTGTTGTGCAACGCCACTTCCTGCGCGCGCAGGTGCTTCTTGACCGTCAGCGGGTAGTACGTTCCGCCCTTGACGGTGGCGTCGTTGGCGACGATCACGCATTCACGCCCGGACACGCGGCCGATGCCGGCGATGATGCCCGCGGCGGGCGCCTCGTCGTCGTAGAGCCCGGTCGCCGCGAGCGGAGACAGCTCGAGGAACGCCGAACCCGGGTCCAGCAGCGCGTCGACCCGGTCGCGCGGCAGCAGCTTGCCACGTTCCACATGCCGGGAGCGCGCCTTCTCCGGCCCGCCCAGCCGGGTGGCGGCGAGCCGCTTGCGCAGATCTTCGACCAACTCACCGTGTCCTGCGACGTTGCGGGAGTACGCCTCGCTGTTCGGATCAGCGTGGCTGGCGAGCGCCGGACCGTCCATGACACACCTCAGGGTTAGCAGCCGTTAACACCGGATCCGATGTTAGAGGCTACTAACCCTGAGGTCCAGGCATTCGGCGGGAAAACCCGCCGTAATCCACGTCAACCTGCCGCGCCCTCCAGTGCGGACAGGTAACCGTGCTCCTGACCGGCGGCGTTCGGGTGATACGACTCGTCGATCGGCCACGTCACACTGTGCAGCCACCAGTCGCCCGAGCAGATCTCGTGACCGTCGAACTCGTCACGAACGTCCACGAACGTGAAGCCGGCCGCGGCGGCACGCTCGGAGATCGTGTCCACGAGAGCGTCGGCCCCCGAGTTGATGGCCGCCCGCTTGGTGTCGCTCAGCCCGGCGTTGCAGGAACCGCCGATCTCGTAGAAGTTCGGATAGCCGAGGACGAACACCTCGGCGTTCGGCGCTTCGGCCCTGATCTCGTCATACACGCCGTCGAGCAGGCCCGGCAGCGTGGTGCGGACATATTCCTTGGCCCGGTCGACCCGGTCGACACAACCCTGGTCGAAGCTCGTCGTGCAGTCGATCATGACGTCGACGAAGCCGGCGTCGTTGCCACCGACCGACACCGTGACGAGATCGGTGTCGGCGGAGAGCGTGTCGGCCTGCGCGAGCACGTCGCCGGTGCGCGCCCCCAGGCAGGCCGCGAAGTCGAAGTCACCGATGCCGTTGGAGTCCGCGTAGAGCTGCGGGTAGGCGTTCGCGCTGCGCTTGCAGCCACCCGAATCGCCGTAGTCGCCCGCACCGACGCCGCTGGAGTAGGAGTCGCCGAGGGCGACGTAGCTGTCGTAGGCGGTCGCCTCGACCGCTCCTGCCGTTGCCGTGCCGCCGACCATCGCCAGTGCGGCGACCGCCGCCGCGGTGACGATGCGGGAACCTTTGACCATCTCGGGCCGCCTTTCCGTTTGCCGTTGGCCGGACAGACGAATACCAGCGGCGACGGCCCGAAAAGGAGGGAAAGTTCCCGAGTTACCTCGCACGGATCAAATCGGAAGTCGCACAGGAGGTTAGCGTTCACTAACTTCGTCCCGTACAGTGACATCATGATCCCCAGCGCCGCGTCGGGCTCCGCAGCCGGCTCCACCGCTTCAGCAGGGTCCGCAGCTTCGCCCTCCGGGGCCTCGCCGTCCGCAGCGTCGCCGTCGGGCGGCGGGAAGCCGTCCCGGCGGGATCAGATCCTGGCCGCGGCCGCCGAACTGTTCGCCCAGCACGGCTTCCGCGGGGTCGGGATCGACGACATCGGCGCGGCCGTCGGGATCACCGGTCCGGCACTGTACCGCCACTTCCGCAGCAAGGACGCCATGTTGGGCGAAATGCTGACGGGCATCAGCGAATACCTGCTGGCGGGCGGCACGGAACGCGTCGGCAGGCCGGGCGACCCCGACGAGGTCCTGGCGGGCCTCGTCCGGTTCCACGTGGACTTCGCGCTGCAGCAACCCGCGCTGATCACCGTCCACGAACGCAGCCTGGCGAGCCTCGCCGACGAGGACCGCAGGCGCGTGCGCCGCCTGCAGCGGCAGTACGTCGAAGCGTGGGTCACGGCGCTGCGCGCGGCCGTCCCCCGCCTGGACGAACCTCACGCCCGCTCCGCGGCGCACGCGGTGTTCGGGCTCATCAACTCGACCCCGCACAACCGGCACCTTCCCCACGAGGACCTGGCGGAACTGCTCACCCGGCTCGCGCTCGGAGCGCTGTACGCGGCGAAATGACGCGCCCGTGGCCGGCGTCGCGACGACGATCACCCCTGCGGGCGCGCGACGATCACGGCGCGTCTGGTGTTTGATGACACCCGTGCACGAGGAAGGAACGCCGTCACGGCTCGTCGAAACCGCGCAGCGGGCGCTGCTCGCCATGCGCCTGGGCGACGACGCCGGTGCGATCGAAGCGGCGGCGCTCGAAGCGCTCGCCACCGACGACACGCGCGCGCTCATGCTGCTGTTGTTCCGCACCTGCAGCGACATGGTCACGACCCTCGGCGACGGGGGCGCCGCGCCGGTCAAGGTGCAGGTCTTCGACTCCGAGGGCGAAGAGGTCACGATCGACGACGCCGAGCCGCCCGTGCGCACCGCCGTCCGCACGCTGCTGGCGGAGGTCCACGGCAACACCGACGACGCGAGCGAGCAGCTGGAGATCGCGCTCGCCAACGCCTCGCCGGACGAGGTGGAGAGCCTGGTCGTGCAGGCGCTGCGCTGGACGATGCGACTGTCGACCGCGTGCCTGGAACGGGATCTGCCCGTCGAACCGTGGATCGCCGAGGCCCTCCTCGACTGAACCCCGCCCAGCACCATCCGGCGCGCTCCGGGGCGACGTGAGGCTTCGGCCGAGATCGCGGCGGTATGCTCGCCGCCCATGACGAGCAGTACGTCCGGCAGCCGATGATCACCGTCCGCACGGTCGTCGACCGCGTGGGGCCGACGCTGCTGCACGCGCTGCACCTGCCGGACGAGTCGGCCGCGGTCACCGACGTCGTCATCGCCGAACCCGCCGCCACCACACCGGGCGCGGGCGATCTCGTGCTGGGCGTCGCCGTCCCGGACACCGACGCGGCCGTAGCGCTGCTGAAGGACTCGGCACGGCGTGACGCCACGGCGGTGTTGATCAAGACCCCGGTCGCGCAGGAGCCTGCGGTCCGCGGGGCCGCCAGGCGCGCGGGCATCGGCCTGGTCGAGGTGCACGAGGCCACGGCCTGGGCCCAGCTCGTGTGGCTGCTGCGCACCGTGCTGGACGCCGAGGCCGACGAGTCCGACACACTCGAGGCGGACCCTGCCGCGGGCGACCTGTTCCGGCTCGCCGACGCGGTGGCCTCGGTCGTCGACGCTCCGGTGACGATCGAGGACACCAACTCGCGCGTGCTGGCCTACTCCGCGCGGCAGGACCTCACCGACCCGGCACGCGTGGCCACGATCGTCGGCAGGCGCATCCCCGACGACGTGCTCGCCCGGTTCCGCTCCCGCGGCGTCTTCCGCGACCTCACCCGCGGCAGGCAGACGATCTTCGTGCCCGGCCAGAAGGACGGGACACTGCCGCGGCTGATCGCGCCGGTGCGCATGGGCGGCGAACTGCTCGGCTCGATGTGGGCCGTCGTCGACGGTCCCGTGCCCGACGAGCGGGCCGCCGCGTTCGCCGACACCGCCCCGGTCGTGGCGCTGCACCTGCTACGGCGGCGGGCCCACTCCGACGTCCGCCGCCGCGCCTACGCCGAGGTCCTACGGGAGCTGCTGCACGGCGAGGCCGGGCCGCGCAAGGCCGTCGCGGAACTGGGACTGACCGAGCAGCCGCACCGCGTCGTCGTCATCGACACGCCGGGAGGGGACACGCTCGACGGCGAGGGCATGCGGCTCGCGCTGCTGGAACGGCTGTCCCAGGGCATCGGCAGGCAGCCCGTGGCGGCCGAGCACGCCGGTCTGCTGTACGCGGTCGTCCCCGAGGAGGGAGGCGCTGGAGCGTGGCCTCAGCTGCGGTCGGCGCTCGAGGACATGCAGGCAGGGCCGAAGGCGGGCGAGGTACGTGCGGCCGCGGGCGGTGCCTACGAACTGGGCGAGCTGCCCGCGTCCCGCGCCGAGGCCGACGAGGCGCTGGGACTGCTGCGGGCGGACATCGTGCCGGGCCGGACCGTCACGTTCGACGAGGTGTGGACCCCTCTGACGCTGCACCGCACGGCCACGGCCGCCCACTCCGCACACGTGACCGCCCTGGGCCCGCTGCCCACGCTCGTCGAACACGACCAGGCGCACGGCACCGAGTACGTCGACACGCTGTACCACTGGCTGCGCCATCCCGGCGATCCGCGCAGCGCGGCCGCGGCCCTCCAGGTGCACCCCAACACGCTGCGGTACCGCATGCGCAAGCTGCTGGACCTCGCCGGTCTGGACCTCGACGATCCCGATGTCCGGCTGGCCCTCGTCGCGCAGCTGCTCACCCTCCGCTGGTCGTGATCACCACGCCCCGACGGTCACCACGCCCCGACGGTCACCGGGCACGACCGGGCACCACGGGGCACCACGGCCACGACAGCGAGCGTGGTCACGAGTGGCTCCGAGTCCCCGGTCACGTCGGCGGGTTCACGGCGAGCAGGGTCTTGCCCGCCGTGGACCGGTCGTCGATGGCGGCGTGGGCGTCGGCAGCGCGTTCCAGCGGGTGGACCGCTCCGATCCGCGGCCGCAACCGACCTGCCGCCACCTCCGCGAGGGCCTCGCGCGCGCAGGCGTGCAGTGTCTCCGGCGCGGCGTCGAGCCCGCCCGTGACGGTGACACCCCGCGCCCGCGCCTGCTCGGCGGGTATGTCGGTCATGGCGCCGCTCGCCATCCCGTGGACGACCATGCGGCCGCCGGGTGCGAGCAGGCCGAACGCCGCGTGCCCGACGTCGCCGCCGACCCCGTCGTAGACGACGTCGACCTCGCCGACCGCGTCCCGCACGGCGTCCGTCCACCGCGGGTCGCGGTAGTCGACGGCGTGGGACGCGCCCGCGTCCCGGGCGAGCCTGCCCTTACGTTCACCGCCCGCCGCGGCGACCACGACCGCCCCCGCGCCGGCCGCGAGCTGCACGAGCAGACCACCCACGCCGCCCGCGGCCGCCTCCACGAGCACCCGCTCCCCCGGCCGCGGCGCGGCGGCGCGGTGCAGCAGCACCGCCGTCCGCCCGTCGGCGAGGACCGCCACCGCGTCCGTCATCGCCACTCCGTCGGGCACGGGCAGGAGCCGGTCGGCCGCGGCGACCGCGTGCTCGGCGTAGCCGCCGCTGCCCGACAGACCGCTCACCACGCGGGATCCGACGAGTGCGGGATCGACACCGTCGCCGATCCGCGCCACCACGCCCCCGACGCCGTTTCCCGGGATGAGCGGCGGCTGCCACGCGAACGGCCCACGTCCGGCGCGCAGCTGCGTCTCGACGAACGTGACCCCCGCGTACTCGACGTCGATCAGCACCTCACCGCGTCGTGGCTCCGGGATCGCCGCCTCGCCGGGCCGCAGTACGTCGGGGCCGCCCGGCTTCGTCCACCACACCGCTCGCATGACGATCACTCTGCGACCTCCAGTCGACTGAAGGTCAAGTGTTGTCATTCGAGGACCACTCGACCCGCCGATGATTGTCTTCGCAGCACGATGACACCGCCGTCCGGGTGGTTCACCGTGGTCGGAGACACCATTCCCACAAGGAAGCGCAAAGCAGCGCCCGTCCCGCCGACAGGTGGGCGCGATCGAGGAGGAAGCCGTGCGCATCGCCGTCCCGAAGGAAGTCAAGAAGCACGAGTACCGGGTTGCTCTGACCCCGGCGGGGGCTCACGAGCTGACCGCGCGCGGCCATCAGGTCTTCGTGGAGGCCGACGCCGGCCTGGGCTCGGCGATCAGGGACGACGAGTACGTCGCCGCGGGCGCGAAGATCCTGCCGACGGCCGACGACACGTGGTCCGAGGGCGATGTCGTGCTGAAGGTCAAGGAGCCGATCAGCGAGGAGTACGGCAGGCTGCGCTCGAACCAGGTGCTGTTCACGTATCTGCACCTGGCTGCGGACCGGGCGCTGACCGAGGCGCTGATGTCCGCGGGCACGACGTCGATCGCGTACGAGACGGTGCAGCTGCCGAACGGGTCGTTGCCGCTGCTGGCTCCGATGTCGGAGGTGGCGGGCAGGCTGGCTCCGCAGGTGGGTGCGTACTCGCTGATGCAGCCCGGTGGTGGCCGTGGCGTGCTGATCGGCGGTGTTCCCGGTGTGCACCCCGCGCGGGTGGTCGTGATCGGCGGCGGTGTGGCCGGTCTGAACGCGGCGCGGATCGCACTGGGCCTGGGCGCCGACGTCGAGGTGCTGGACACGAACGTGGACCGGCTGCGGCAGATCGACAGCGACTTCGGCGGGCGGATCCGTACGGTGACGTCGAACGCGTTCTCCCTCGAGCAGGCCGTGCTGGAGGCGGATCTGGTGGTCGGCGCCGTACTGGTGGCGGGCGCGAAGGCGCCGAAGTTGGTGTCGAACGATCTCGTGTCGCGGATGAAGCCGGGCAGTGTGCTGGTGGACATCTCGATCGACCAGGGCGGGTGCTTCGCGGATTCGCGTCCGACGACGCACGACGAGCCGACGTACCGGGTGCACGACTCGGTGTTCTACTGCGTGGCCAACATGCCGGGCGCGGTGCCGCGGACGTCGACGTACGGCCTGACGAACGTGACGTTGCCGTACGTGCTGCGGCTCGCCGAGGACGGCTGGGAGGGTGCGCTGCGTGCGGATCCGAACCTGGCGAAGGGGCTGAACACGCACGCGGGCGCGTTGACGAACGCTCCGGTCGCGACGGCACACGGTCTGACCCACACGCCCGCCGACCTGTAAACCGAGCCTCGCGGAGCGGGCCGGTGTCCACGGCGGCACCGGCCCGCTCCGCGACCACGCATCGTGCAAGCCGTCACGTCCCGAACGCCGCCCACTCGCACCGCAGCAGGTTCTCAGCGCGATTCCCCCGCATGCGGGTGGTGCCCCCATCCGAGGACAGCGACGAGGTGGTGAATCGGCACGGTTCGTGCACGACGGGGTTCCGCAACCCGACACCCGCCCACGACACGGATCCGCCGACCTACGGGGGTCCGGGGGCGAAGCCCTCCGGCCGGGTCCGGGGTCGGACCCCGGAAGACACGAGGTTGAGCGACGCAGGAGCGTGAAAACGCAGCGTCACGCGACTAGGGGCGGCCCGCTCAACCAGCCTGGGGGTCACCGGGAGCGGGCCGCCACGTACCAGCTTAAGTCGTCGCTCGGCGGTTCGCCGCCCCGGGGTCGGCAAGTCGCGGCGTTTTTTGTTCACGAATCACCGCTGTTTCCGGGTAACCGTGGACGTCGATACGGCGGATTCCGGCATCGACACACAGAGTGACCGTTTTCGGACGCGGGCTCGTGGTCGGGCGCCGCGAATCGGCGACCTCTCCATTCTCGACGCGGGCCATGGGGCAGGATGGCGACCGCCACAGTGACGGACACCGCGTCCGCCGGTGCTGCGGACCGTCCGGCAGCCCTCGCGGGGCCGGGGTGCCTTGCCGTCGCGTGGTGCGACCGCACGTCAGGCGCGGTCGCAGGGGCCACAGCGCACCACAAGGGGATGGACAATGCACGACGGCAGTGGCCGCATCGCGGTGCAGAACCTCACCAAACACTTCGGGATCGTTCCGGCGGTCCAGAACCTGAGCTTCACCGTGGAACCGGGCTCGGTCACCGGGTTCCTCGGGCCGAACGGCGCGGGGAAGACGACGACCCTGCGCATGCTGCTCGGACTGGTGACACCGACATCGGGTGCGGCGACCATCAACGGACGTCCGTATGCACAGCTCGGCAACCCGGCACGGGTCGTCGGGGCCGTGCTGGAGAACGAGGGCTTCCACTCGGGCCGCACCGCGCGGAACCACCTGCGGGCGTACGCGGCCGCGATCGGTGTTCCGGATCAGCGCGTGGACGAGCTGCTCGGACTCGTGGGCCTCACCCCCGCGGCGGACCGTCCGGCCGGCAGCTACTCGCTGGGTATGCGGCAGCGGCTGTCACTCGCCACGGCACTGCTGGGCGATCCGCAGGTGCTGGTGCTCGACGAACCGTCGAACGGCCTGGACCCGGAGGGCATCGCGTGGCTGCGGGGATTCCTGCAGTCGTTCGCGAAGCAGGGCCGCACGGTGCTGGTGTCGAGTCACCTGCTCTCCGAGGTGGAGCAGATGATCGACCAGGTCGTGATCGTCAGCGCCGGGATGACGCGCTACTACGGCCCGCTCGAACAGTTGCGCGGCGCGCAGCGTTCCCGGGTGCTGGTGCAGCCCGCCGACGCGAACGCCCTCGTGACCGCGCTGCAGGAGGCGGGCGTCGGCGAGGTGCAGCCGGCCCACGACGGACGGGTCGCCGTGACGAACGCCACCGTGCAGCAGATCGGTGACGTCGCCGCGAACGCGGGCGTGGCGGTCTACGGCATGGAGGAGGAAAAGGCCGATCTCGAGCAGCTGTTCTTCCAGCTGACCAGCCCGCAGTACGTCGGCGGCTCGCTGCCACCTGGCCAACCTCCCCAGCAACCTCCACAGCCGCCACACCAACCGCCGGGGCCGCCACCCGGGTTCCCACCGGGGCCGCCCGCGGGGCAGCCGCAGAATCCGTACCAGGCCCCGGGCTACCAGCAGCCGGGCCAGCAGGGCTGGGGAGGTGGCCAGTGATGGGCAACCTGATCAAGGCCGAAATGCGCAAGATCATCACCACGAAGAGCTGGTGGGCGCTGCTCATCCCCGCGTTCTTCGCCTCGCTGCTGTTCGCACTCGGCTGGGGTGCGTTCACCAACGAGGTCGGTGAAGTGCTCAGCAGCACGGAAACCCAGACGATCACCGGGGCGCTCGGCATCGAGACCGGCGAACTCCCGATGGGCCTGCTCGCCATCGGTCACGGCATCAACGTCGGCCTGCTGTTCGCGGTGATCCTCGGCGTACTGGCCGTCGCAGGCGAGTACGGCAAGAAGACCATCACGACGACGTTCCTGACGGCCCCGAACCGCGCGATGGCACTCGGGGCGAAGATGCTCACCTACAGCGGCTGGGGCGCGCTGTACGGCCTGGTCGTGTCCGCGGCCGCGAGCCTCGGCATCGCCTTCGTCGTCGACGGCGACCGGATGCCGTCGAGCGGGCAGTGGCTCGCCGTCATCGGCACCTCGCTGCTCGCGGGCATGCTGGCGACGCTGTTCGGCATCGGTGTCGGTGCCCTGTGGAAGAGTGTGGCGGGCAGCGTCGTCACGATCACCATCTACATGCTGCTGATCGAGAACGTGTGGGTCTTCGTCAGCTTCGGGTTGTGGCAGGAGAACGTCGCCTGGATGGGCGGCGTGCTGCCGAACGGCACGCTGAACGGCATCGTCGGTGCAATCGGTGCCGAGGCGTTCGGCGCCGCCGGGGTGAAGATCCCGGGTCTCGAGGCCGAGACCGCATGGGGCCTGCAGTACATCGCAGGCGCACCGGGGGCATTCTCGTGGTGGGCGTCCGCACTGATCTTCTTCGGCTGGACCATGCTCTTCTTCGGCAGCGGCTGGGCCGTGAACCAAAAGCGCGACATCACGTAACAGGCAGGCGACAAGGAGGAACCGGGAGTGTCGGGGCGGATCGGCAGCGCGGACAGCGACACCGCGGACACCACCGATCCGCCCGCCGCTCCCGGACCCTCCGGCAGCGGCGGCTGGGTACGGCGCATCGCCGCGGCGTGCTGGCGGCACCCGGCCCTGGTCGTCCTCGCGTTCGGTGCCGCCGTCCTCGGCGTCGGCGTGCAGGCCGCGAGCCCGCTGCTGATCCGCGAGGGCGTCGACGGCGCCGTAGCCGGGTCGACCGCCGACCTGCCGTGGCTGGCCGCCGCGCTCCTCGCGTTGCACCTGCTGGCGTTCGGCGCCGCGTTCGGCAGGCGCTACGTCGGCGGCAGGCTCGCCCTCGACGTCCAGCACGATCTCCGGCAGTCGGTGTTCGCCGCGGTGTCCCGACTCGACGGCGGCACACAGGACTCGCTGCGCACCGGGCAGATCGTCTCGCGCGCCATCACCGACTTGCAGCTCGTCACCGGGTTCCTGATGCAGGTGCCGCTCTCGGCCGGGTCGGTCGTGTTCGCGGTGCTGGCGCTCGGCGCGATGCTGTGGATGTCGCCGCTGCTGACGGTGATCGCACTGATCGTCGGCCCCGCGGTCGCGATCGTCCTCGCGGTGAGCAGGCGCAAGCTGTTCCCCGCGACGTGGTCGGCCCAGCAGCGTGCCGCCGAGATCGCCCAGCACGTCGAGGAGACCGTCACCGGCGTGCGCGTCGTCAAGGGCTTCGGCCAGGAGCAACGTGAGACCGGCAGGCTCTCCGACTCGGCGCGCAGGCTGTTCGCCGAACGGCTCCGCGCCGCGAAACTGTCGGCCGTTCCCACCGCGACGACCGGCGCACTGCCCGCGGCGGGCCAGATCGCCGTACTCGCGGTCGGCGGCATCCTCGCCCTCAGGGGTCAGATCAGTCTCGGCACCTTCCTGGCGTTCGCCACGTACGTCTCGTCGCTCACCGGACCGGCACGCATGCTCGCGAGCCTCGTCGTGCAGGCGCAGCTCACGCGCGCGGGTGCGGAACGCGTACACGAGCTCATCGACGCCCAGCCCGAGGTGCGGGAGCGGGCCGACCCGGAACCGGTCCCCGACGGGCCGCTCGACGTCGAACTGGACGACGTGCGGTTCGGCTATACTCGGTCCGAACCGGTTCTCGACGGCTTGTCCCTGCGCGCCGAACCCGGCGAGACCCTCGCAGTCGTCGGCACCGCCGGTTCCGGCAAGTCGACGATCTCGCTGCTGCTCCCCCGCTTCTACGACGTGCACGAGGGTGCGGTGCGCCTCGGCGGCGCCGACGTGCGCGAGCTCGGGCTGACCGACCTGCGCCGCACCGTGGGCGTGGTGTTCGAAGAGGCGTTCCTGTTCTCGACGTCCGTGCGGGACAACATCGCCTACGGCAGGCCGGACGCCTCCGACGAGGAGGTGATCGCTGCGGCCAGGGCGGCCGAGGCCCACGAGTTCATCGCCGCACTCCCCGACGGGTACGACACCCAGGTGGGCGAGCGCGGGCTCACGCTGTCCGGCGGACAGCGGCAGCGCCTCGGCCTGGCACGGGCACTCCTCACCGATCCGCGCGTGCTGATCCTCGACGACGCGACGTCGGCCGTCGACACCGCCACCGAGGCCGCCATCCACGACACGCTGCGCGGCGTCATGCGCGACCGCACGACGCTGTTGATCGCCCACCGTCGCTCCACCCTCGCGCTGGCCGACCGGATCGCGGTGCTCGACGGGGGCCGCGTCGTCGACGTGGGCACCGCCGGGGAGCTCGAGGCGCGCTGCCCGCTGTACCGCGAACTGGTGTCCGGCCCCGGCGACGACGCCGAGGAACCCGGTCACCGCGTGCCGCCCGAGCCCGGCGAGGGCGGCATCACCCCGGACCTGTGGCCCCGAGCCGCTACCGGACAGGCCGATGCAGGCCGCGCGGACGCGGAACCGGCCGGGCCCGATTCGTCGAGACCGGCGGTGTCGACGAGGTCGCAGGCCACGGGCCGGGGCGGCGGCCCCGGCGGGCACGCCTCGCTCGACCTGCCACCGACGCCGGAGCTGCTCGACAGGGTCAGCGCACTCCCGCCCGCCACGGACCGGCCCGACCTCGGCGAGCTCGACCCCACCGCGCCCGATCCTCGGTTCCGGCTCGCGAGCCTGCTGCGCCCGGTCCGCGGACTGCTGGCCGCGGTCATCGCGTTCGTGGCGATCGACGCACTGGCGACGATCGCCGTACCCGCCCTCTACCAACGCGGTGTCGACGACGGCGTGCGCACCGGCGCCGAGTCCGTCGTCCTCGTCGCGGCCGCGATCGGCCTCGTGGTGATCGCGGCGGACTGGCTCGCGATCGCGCTGCAGACCCGGCTGACCGCCCGTACCGGCGAGTCGGTGCTGTACCTGTTGCGGGTGCGCAGCTACGCCCACCTGCAACGACTCGGGCTCGACTACTACGAGCGCGAGCTGTCGGGACGGATCATGACGCGCATGACCACCGACGTCGACGCGCTGTCGACGTTCCTGCAGACCGGCCTCGCCACGGCCGTCGTCAGCGTGCTGACCCTGGCGGGCATCAGCGTGGCCCTCGTCGTCACCGCGCCAGGACTGTCGCTGTACGTGTTCGCCGTACTGCCGGTGCTCCTGGTCGCGACGGTGCTGTTCCGCAGACGTGCCTCGGCCGCCTACACCGAGGCACGCGAACGGGTCAGCGCCGTGAACGCCGACATGCAGGAGAACGTCAGCGGGCTCCGCGTCGCCCAGGCCTACACGCGTGAGGAGCGCTCGGCCCGCGACTTCGCCTCCCGCAGCGACGCCTACCGCCGCTCCCGCCTGCGCGCGCAGCGGTACGTCGCGACGTACTTCCCGTTCGTGACCCTGCTGTCCGGCATCGCGGAGGTCCTGGTGCTCACGGCGGGGGCGACCGGGGTGGCGAGCGGAGAACTCTCCCCCGGCGTGCTGATGGCCTTCCTGCTCTACCTCGGGCTGTTCTTCTCGCCGGTGCAGCAGCTGTCGACGGTGTTCGACGGCTATCAGCAGGCGAAGGTCGGCCTGCGGCGGATCGGCGACCTGCTGCGCACGCCGACGTCGGTGCCACCGCCCGAACACCCGGTCACCGTCCCCGAACGGCTGCGCGGCGACGTCGAGCTCGACGACGTCGGCTTCCACTACCCCGGCACCGAGACGCCCGCGCTCGCCGGCGTCTCGCTGACCGTGCCCGCGGGCACCACGATCGCGTTCGTCGGTGCGACCGGTGCCGGCAAGTCGACGGCCGTCAAGCTGCTCGCCCGCTTCTACGACGCCACGACCGGCACGGTGCGGATCGACGGCGTCGACGTGCGGGACTACGACCCGGCGGCCCTGCGCGCCCGCGTGGGCGTCGTGCCGCAGGAGCCGCACCTGTTCGTCGGTTCCGTGGCCGACAACGTCCGCTACGGCAGACCCGACGCCACCGACGCGGAGGTGGAGGCGGCCGTCCGTGCGGTGGGCGCGATCGAGGGCGTCGCCGCACTGCCGGAAGGGTTCGCCCAGCAGGTCGGCGAACGTGGGCGCTCGTTGTCGGCGGGGCAGCGGCAGCTCGTCGCGCTCGCCAGGGCCGAGCTCGTCGACCCCGACGTGCTGCTCCTCGACGAGGCGACCGCCGCACTCGACCCCGCAACCGAGGACGCCGTCCTGCGCGCCACCGACCGCCTCGCGGCCACGCGCACCACGTTCGTCGTCGCCCACCGGCTCGCGACGGCCGCGCGCGCCGACCGCATCGTCGTGCTCGACCACGGCCGGGTCGTCGAGGACGGCTCGCACGCCGAACTGCTCGCCGCCGACGGGGCGTACGCCCGGCTGTGGCGCCTCGGCGACGGCGCGGCGGCCGACACCTCTGGCGAGGGCGCCCCCGCGACCGGGTCAGCGGCGGCAGGTTCCCCACCGTCCGGCTGATCGGCCGCGACCGACCCCAGCGAAACCGGCATGAGACCGGTCACGAAAACCTGCGCCGGTCGCGGGGGTCGGCGAGGGTCAGGTGTACGCCCGACGACCGGTATCGATTCAGTGAGAAATCCGGGTTGCCCCACGCCGGCGGATCCGGCGTCAAGTGCGAGTTCGGTGACCGAGCCGGCAGCACGGGGGTTAGCCTGGTACGCGCGTAATTGGCACATCGAGACAGATAGAGGCGAGTCCAAGCCGTGTCCAGCAGCAGCCCTGCGTCACAGTTCGGCCCCAACGAATGGCTCGTCGAGGAAATGTACGACCAGTTCCTCGCCGACCCTTCTTCCGTCGACGCCGCGTGGCATGAGTTCTTTGCCGACTTCTCCCCCACGCAAGAGCGAAAGCCGGACACGACGGCAGCCGACCCGTCGGCCAACGGCCAGGCGCAGGCTCCGGCGCAGGCGCAAGGTAATGGCCGTGCCACCGGGCCGCAGGCCCCGAAGCACGTGGCGCCATCGGACCAGGCGTCCTCGGCCCAGCAGTCGTCGGCCCAGCAGTCGGCCGGCGAGGCCCCCGCGAAGGCCTCCGCTCCCGCGAAGCAGGCGCCCGCGAAGGCCTCCGCTCCCGCACCCGAGGCCCCGGCCACCGGCGACAAGAAGGCCGACGCCGCGAAGAGCGACAAGGCGGCCACCGGCAAGGCGGACAAGGCCGAGAAGCCGGAGAAGAGCGAGCCCGAGTCGAAGGTGCTCCGCGGCCCCGCCGCGGCGATCGCCAAGAACATGGACGCCTCGCTGAGCGTCCCGACGGCCACCAGCGTGCGCGCGGTGCCGGCGAAGCTGATGGCCGACAACCGCATCGTCATCAACAACCACTTGAAGCGCTCGCGCGGCGGGAAGATCTCGTTCACGCACCTCATCGGCTACGCCATGATCCGTGCGCTGCACGCCTACCCGAACATGAACCGGCACTACAAGGTCATCGACGGCAAGCCGCACGCCGTCACGCCGGAGCACGTCAACATCGGCCTGGCGATCGACATGCCGGGCAAGGACGGCGCGCGCAACCTCGTCGTCGCCTCCATCAAGAACTGCGAGAGCATGACGTTCCTGCAGTTCTGGCAGTCCTACGAGGACATCGTCCGCAAGGCCCGCAACAACAAGCTCACCGCCGACGACTTCGCCGGCACCACGATCTCGCTGACCAACCCGGGCGGCATCGGCACCAACCACTCGGTGCCGCGGCTACAGTCGGGTCAGGGCACGATCATCGGCGTCGGTGCGATGCAGTACCCGGCCCACTACGAGGGCACCAGCGAGAAGACCCTCATCGCCCTGGGTGTCAGCAAGATCATGACGCTCACGTCGACCTACGACCACCGCATCATCCAGGGCGCCGAGTCGGGCGAGTTCCTCAAGCGCATCCACGAGCTGCTGCTGGGCGCCGACGGGTTCTACGACGACATCTTCACCTCCCTGCGGATCCCGTACGAGCCGGTGCGCTGGGTCTCGGACATCCCCGAGGGCGAGATCGACAAGACCGCCCGGGTGCTCGAGCTCATCGAGTCGTACCGCATGCGCGGCCACCTGATGGCCGACACCGACCCGCTGAACTACCGCCAGCGCCGCCACGAGGACCTCGACGTCCTCTCGCACGGGCTGACGCTGTGGGACCTGGACCGGGAGTTCGCCGTCGGCGGGTTCGCGGGCCAGGAGAAGATGAAGCTGCGCGACGTCCTCGGCGTGCTCCGCGACTCGTACTGCCGCACGGTCGGCGTCGAGTACACCCACATCCTCGACCCGGACGAGCGCCGCTGGATCCAGGACCGCGTCGAGATCCCGCACGACAAGCCCGAACCCACGGTCCAGAAGTACGTGCTGAGCAAGCTCAACGCGGCCGAGGCGTTCGAGACGTTCCTGCAGACCAAGTACGTCGGGCAGAAGCGGTTCTCGCTCGAAGGCGGCGAGACGGTCATCCCGATGCTGGACACGCTGCTGGACAAGGCCGCCGAGCACAACCTCGACGAGGTCGTCGTCGGCATGCCGCACCGCGGCAGGCTGAACGTGCTGGCCAACATCGTGGGCAAGCCGATCTCGCAGATCTTCCGTGAGTTCGAGGGCAACCTCGACCCGGGCCAGGCCCACGGCTCCGGCGACGTCAAGTACCACCTGGGCGCCGAGGGCAAGTACTTCCGCATGTTCGGCGACGGTGAGACGCGCGTGTCGCTGACGGCGAACCCGTCGCACCTGGAGACGGTCGACCCGGTGCTCGAGGGCATCGTCCGCGCCAAGCAGGACATCCTCGACAAGGGCGGCGACGTCGACGGCTTCACGGTGCTGCCGGTGCTGCTGCACGGTGACGCCGCGTTCGCGGGCCAGGGCGTGGTCGCCGAGACGCTGAACCTCTCGCTGCTGCGCGGCTACCGCACCGGCGGCACCGTGCACGTGATCATCAACAACCAGGTCGGCTTCACGACCGCGCCGGAGCACGCGCGGTCCTCGAAGTACGCCACCGATGTCGCCAAGATGATCGGCGCACCGATCATCCACGTGAACGGCGACGACCCGGAGGCCGCCTACTGGGTCGCGCGGCTGGCGGTGGACTACCGCCAGGCGTTCAACAAGGACATCGTGATCGACATGATCTGCTACCGGCGCCGCGGTCACAACGAGGGCGACGATCCCTCGATGACCCAGCCCGGGATGTACGACATCATCGACAAGAAGCGCAGCGTCCGGAAGACCTACACCGAGGCGCTCATCGGCCGCGGCGACATCTCGATGGAAGAGGCCGAGGCCGCGCTGCGGGACTTCTCCAGCCAGCTCGAGCACGTCTTCAACGAGGTGCGCGAACTCGAGAAGCACCCGGTCACGCCGAGCCCGTCGGTCGAGGAGGAGCAGCAGGTCCCGGCGAACCTGCCGACCGCCGTCTCCCGCGAGACCGTCGAGCACATCGGCGACGCGTTCGTCAACGTGCCCGAGGGCTTCAACCCGCACCCGCGCGTCAAGCCGGTCATGGACCGCCGCGCCAAGATGGCGCGCGAGGGCAACATCGACTGGGCCTTCGGTGAACTGCTGGCGTTCGGGTCGCTCGCTCTGCAGGACAAGCTCGTGCGACTGTCGGGCCAGGACTCGCGCCGCGGCACGTTCACCCAGCGCCACTCCGTGCTGATCGACCGCGACAGCGGCAAGGAGTACTCGCCGCTGCAGCACCTCGGTGACGGCCAGGGCCGCGTGATGATCTACGACTCGGCGCTGTCCGAGTACGCGGCGGTCGGCTTCGAGTACGGCTACTCGGTGGCCAACTCGGACGCGCTGGTGATGTGGGAGGCGCAGTTCGGCGACTTCGTCAACGGTGCCCAGTCGGTCATCGACGAGTACATCTCCTCCGGCGAGGCCAAGTGGGGCCAGCTCTCCGACGTCGTGCTGCTGCTGCCGCACGGTCACGAGGGCCAGGGCCCCGACCACACGTCGGGCCGGATCGAGCGTTTCCTGCAGCTGTGCGCGGAGGGGTCGATGACGGTGGCCGTGCCGTCGACGCCCGCGAACTACTTCCACCTGCTGCGCCGCCACGCCCTCGACGGTGTCAAGCGGCCGCTGATCGTCTTCACGCCGAAGTCGATGCTGCGCAACAAGGCCGCCACGTCGAACGTAGAGGACTTCACCGGTGACTCGAAGTTCCTGTCCGTCATCGACGACGCCGACGTCGACCCGTCGAAGGCCCGCAAGGTGCTGCTGACCTCCGGCAAGCTGTACTGGGAGATGGTGGCCGAGCGGACGAAGCGAGAGATCGACGACGTCGCGATCGTGCGGGTCGAGCAGTACTACCCGCTGCCGAAGAAGAAGCTCGCCGAGGCGCTCGGCCGGTTCACCGCCGCCCAGCAGGTCGTGTGGGTGCAGGAGGAGCCGGAGAACCAGGGCGCCTGGCCGTACTTCGGCCTGAACCTGCCGCGCAAGCTGCCCGAGGTGCTGGGCAACCTGGACGTCGTGGCGCGCAGGCCGATGGCGGCTCCGTCGGCGGGCTCGTCGAAGGTGCACGAGGTCGAGCAGAAGGCGCTCATCACGAAGGCGTTCGAGTAGGCCACGATCCACGAAGAGCGGCCCGGCGGAGCAGGTGTTGCTCCGCCGGGCCGCTTTTTGTACCACCCACCCGGTGACGAGTAGCCGATACGCCACGTGACCACCCGATGCCCCAAGGGCACCTTGGTGGCGTTGAGTGCCACCAAGGTGCCCTTGGGGGTTTTCAGGGATGTACCCGGTCGGGGGTGTGAACCGGGGACGGTGCGTCAGGCCGGTCTCACAGAGTGAGGGTCCAGCTGTTCAGCGAACCGGTGTCCCACGAGAAGGCGTCGGTCACGCGCAGCGTCCACTCGCCGTTCGGCTCGGAAACGCCAGACAGGTCGACCGTGTACGTCTCGTTGATGTCGTTGCCGGAGTCGTACGCCGACGACTTCAGGTTGTACTCCGAACCGTCCGGGGCGACCAGGTCCAGCGCGATGTCGCCGCGGTAGGAGTGGGTGATGTCCACGGCCACCGTGGCGTCGGCCGACGCGGCCTCACAGCCGGAGATCGAGACCGTGCTGGTCGTCGAACCGGCGTCCGGGATGGCGGTCGTCTCGTTGTTCGTGACGGCCTCGCAGTTGCCCGGCTCGGGGTCCGGCTCGTCCGGCGGCGTGGAGCCGTCGGCGACCACGTTCAGGAGCACGTTCGGCGAACCGCTGCCCGGGTTGGACACGACACCCTCGGAACCGCCGGAGACCAGCGCGTCACCGACCTGCTGCGGGGACGCACCCTGGTTCGCGGACAGGTAGACCGCGGCCGCGCCCACGACGTGCGGGGTCGCCATCGACGTGCCGGAGATCGTGTTCTCCGAGGTGTCGCTGTCGATCCACGCCGAGGTGATGTCACTGCCCGGGGCGAAGATGTCCACACAGGACCCGATGTTGGAGAAGCTCGAACGGGCGTCGGTGTCGGTCGTGGAGCCGACCGTGATGCCCTCCGGGGTGCGGGCGGGCGACGAGTTGCACGCGTCGGCGCCGTAGTCGTTGCCCGCGGCCAGACCGTAGGTCACGCCGGAGGCGATGGAGTTCTGGACGGCCTCGTCGATGGCGGCCGAGGCGCCGCCGCCGAGGCTCATGTTCGCGACCGACGGGCCCGAAGAGTTCTCCGTGACCCAGTCGATGCCCGCGATGACACCCGCGTTGGTGCCGCTGCCCTGGCAGTTCAGCACCCGCACGCCGACCAGGTCGACGTTCTTGGCGACGCCGTAGTCGGTGCCGCCGACGGTGCCGGCGACGTGCGTGCCGTGGCCGTTGCAGTCGGTCGCGTCGTTGTCACCGTCGACCGCGTCGTAGCCGTGGGAGGCCCGGCCGCCGAAGTCCTCGTGGGAGGTGAGGATGCCGGTGTCGATGATGTAGGCCGTGACGCCGTCACCGTCGTTCGGCGACGAGTAGTTGTCGTCCAGCGGCAGGTCGGGCTGGTCGATGCGGTCCAGGCCCCACGACGGCGGGTTCGCCTGGTCCGCCGCGGTGTGCATGGTCTGCACCTGCTCGACGTAGTCGACGGCCGGATCGGCCGCGATGCGCTTGGCCAGCGCCTCGGACATCTCCGCCGAATAGCCGTTCAGCACACTCGAGAACGTGTGCTTGACGTCGCCGCCGAGGTCGGCGGCCGTGGTCATGACGCCGTCCTTCAGCTTGACGATGTAGTTGCCCTCGACTGCGGTCTCTGCGTTGGCACCGATGATGGTGCCCTCCTGCGGTGCCGCGCCCGCGGTGCCCGCCATGCCCAGCACGAGTGCCGCGGCGGCTGTGCCCACCCCGACGGCCGTGCCGGCCTTTCGCTTGTCGCTACGCACGGTTTTCCCTTCCGTTCGAACTTTGTCCGGAATAACTCGAGACAGTAACGAGACCGAAGCGAGAACAAATCCCCCCGATTTTTCATGGAATTGCAACCAAAGTCGGATTGCTGCTCCGTTTGCAGCAAGCGCAGCGGCGCAATGGTCCACTCCTCGAGGCGGAACGGTTTCGATTCGTGACCGTGCGGCGCGACCTCCGTTGCATCGCACAGGCAGAACCATTCGTTCAGCCCCCTCCGAAGGTCTGGAACGAAGGTCGTAGCGGCGAGCTTCGTGACGAGAAAGACACCTCGTGGCCACCCGGCACACTTTCCGCCAAGCGGAAGGAACACGGCAGATGACATCCCGGATGCGCGATTCTTCCGAAGATCGGACGCCCGCGACCGATGCGGAAGCGATCCGCGTCCCTGCCCTCCCGGCGGGACACTCCGGCGGGCACGGAACCGCGGGCGGAACCCGAGACCATTCGGACGGAAGTCGATTCCCCGTTCGATATCGCACCGCGGCGCCTGCGCCCGCGCCGCGGTGCGACAGAGCGTCTCCTCCACCGGGGACGGGGTCCGCGAGACGTCGCGGACCGCAGTGTCGTCGGCGACCGCGCGTAACCGGCCGATCCTGGCGCCGACCGCGACCTGCGGAGCCAATAGGGTAGGCGCCATGAATTCGGTGCGTCAGGTGTTCGGCGTGGACGCGAAGTCGCTGCGATCCGCCATCGCGTTACTGGCCGAGCGCAGCTGGCAGTTCGACGATCTCGTGCGCGAACTGGCCGCTCCCCGGCGCACGGTCGAGGAACTGCTCCAGGCCCTCGGCGACGACCTCGAACGCGACGGCGACCACGTCCGGCTACGGCCCGACGTGGTCGACGCCCACCGCGAGGAGGCGGGCAGCCCGCACGCCACCGACGGGCTCGAAGCGGAGGTGGCGCGCCACATCGCGCACGTACCGCCGCCGCTGCCCGCGCTCGACCACGTGCAGGCCACCGCCGACACGGTCGTGCGCCGCGCCCGCTGGCTCGACGAACACTACGACCTGCGCACCACCCGGCTGACGTTCCTCGGCGACCACGACCTGACGTCCCTGGCGGTACGGGCGCTGCGCCCCGAGTCCGACCTGACCGTGATCGACGTCGACGACCGGATCCTCGACTACGTCGACCGCCAGAGCTCCCGCACGATCCGGACCGTCCACGCAGACCTGCGATTCGGCCTTCCACTGTCGGTGATGGGCAAGGCCGACATCGTGTTCAGCGACCCGCCGTACACCCCGGAGGGCATGGCGTTGTTCGCCACACGTGGCCTCGAATGCCTCGCCGATCCGCCCGCGGGCCGCCTGGTGCTCGCCTACGGCTACAGCCCCCGCCACCCCGCGCTCGGCCACCGCACGCAGCGGGCGCTGGTCGGACTGGGCCTCGCCTTCGAGTCGATCGTGCCCGGCTTCCACCGCTACAGCGGTGCACAGGCGATCGGCAGCGCAGCGGACCTGTACGTCTGCCAGCCCACCACGAAGGCCCGCAAAGGCGGCAGGAAGACCAGCAAACAGACGATCTACACGCGCGGTGCCCAGTCGCTCGAGGCGGGTGAGACCACGAACGAACTGCTGACGGCGCTGCGGACCATCGCCGGCCAGAACGGGCTGGACGTCGAGGAACGCGGCGCCGACTGGACGAAACCGGTCACGACCAAGCCGGGCACGGCCGTGGCCGTCGACCTCGGGGCGGACCCCGGGCCGTGGCTGCTGCGCACGCTGCTGGCCGTCAACGCCGACCGCGTGGCGGTGCTGCTGCCCAACTCGCACCCCGACCTCGCCGACGCCGCGTCGCAACGCGGCCTCACCGAACTGATCGGGCCGAAGTACCGTCTCCGCCTGTTGCGCAGCACGCCGGACAACACGCACGCGGTGGTCGTGGCCGAGCCGCCCGCCACCGCGACCGGTCACACCGACGCGGCGGCCCGTGCCGTGCTCACACGGGCACACGGGCGACTGGGCAACATCTGGCCGGACGCCCCCGACGACGTGTCCGACGACCGGCTCATCGACCTGCCGCGCCACCGCGTCGCCGAGGTCCGTCACGAACTCGCCGACTGACGACGTGAAGCCCCCAGGGGCACTTTGGTTGCGTTCAACGCCACCAAAGTGCCCTTGGGGGCAGTGCCCGGTACCTGGTTCGCGGCGTCAGCCGACGACGCCGTCGGCCTCCGCTGCCTTGGTGACGGCCGTGGCGACCTCCTCGGCCACCCTCGGGTCGAGCGGACTCGGCACGATGCGATCGGCCGACAGCTCGTCGGCGGCCACCGACACGATCGCCTCGGCCGCCGCGAGCTTCATGTTCTCCGTAATCGCCCGCGCACCGGCGTCCAGCGCGCCGCGGAACACACCCGGGAACGCCAGCACGTTGTTGATCTGGTTCGGGAAGTCACTGCGGCCGGTCGCCACGACGGACGCGTACTTCGCCGCGACGTCCGGGTGAACCTCCGGGTCCGGATTGGACAGTGCGAACACGATCGGCTGCGGCGCCATGGTCGCGAGCAGGTTCTCGTCGATCGTCGCACTCGACAGGCCGATGAACACGTCCGCACCGGCCATCGCCTCGTCGATCCCGCCGCGCAGGCCCGCCGCGTTGGTCGTCTCGGCCAGCTCGGACTTGATCGCGTTGAGATTGTCCCTGCCCGCGTGGATGATCCCGCGCGAGTCGAGCATCGTCACGTCGCCGACACCCGCGGCCTGCAGGATCTTCGCGCACGCCACCCCCGCGGCGCCCGCGCCGGAGATCACCACACGCTGGTCGGCGATGTCCCGGCCGGCCACGAGGTTCGCGCCCCGCAGCGCGGCAAGCACCACGATGGCCGTGCCGTGCTGGTCGTCGTGCATGACCGGACAGTCCAGCGCGTCCTTGAGCTTGTCCTCGAGCTCGAAGCACCGCGGCGCCGACACGTCCTCCAGGTTCACCGCACCGAACGACGGGCGCAGCCGCACCAGGGTCTCGACGATCTCGTCGACGTTGCTGGTGTCCAGCACGAGCGGGATCGAGTCCAACCCGGCGAACGTCTTGAACAGAACCGACTTGCCCTCCATGACCGGCAGCGATGCGCTCGCGCCGATGTCACCGAGTCCGAGTACCGCCGTGCCGTCGCTGACCACTGCCACGAGCCGGTCGGCCCACGTGTACCGCTTCGCGAGCTCGGGCTGCTGCTCGATCGCGCGGCTGACCTTCGCTACCCCGGGGGTGTAGGCGATGGACAGGTCACGCGCCTGCGTGATGGGCCGAGTGGCCGACACGGAGAGCTTGCCGCCCTCGTGTCCGCCGAAGATGTCGTCGTCACTCACCTGAGCTTGGGACACGTCTATCTCCAGGGCTGAAAAAGGGAAATCACCGACGGGCATCCCGTCGGTTCGCGTGGGCTCCTTGGTCCCGGCGACTCGGCGCGGTAGCACCGTCTGCCGGCAAGGTGTCCGTCATAAGGCCCTTGGTTCAGGCGTAGCCGCGGACGCGGCGGTTCGCCCAGTGTGACATCTCCGCGGGCGATCGGCCGTGCCGGTGCGGCCCGGATCACAAAGATCGACCCGTTTTCGCAGGTCACATCGCCAATAGCAAGACGGACATCCGACTTGCGTGGCACGTGAAGCCCGCTACGCGGGGCTGCCTACGGCCCTCCCGTCATCCTCCGCCACCCGACCGGACCCGCTACGCAGGGCTCCATAGGGCCCTCCCGTCGCCCGCCACCACCCAACCGGACCCGCTACGCGGGGCTGCCTACGATTCAGGCATGCACGCCCGCGCGCTGGCCGTTCCGCACGCCATGGAGTTCACCCCGCCCGTCTTCCCCGATCACCGTGGGCTGTTCACCGCCCCGTTCCAGGAACCGGCGTTCCTCGACGCCGTCGGGCACCCCATGACGGTGGCGCAGACGAACCACAGCGTGTCGCGGCGCGGCACGGTCCGCGGGATCCACTTCACCGACGTGCCCCCCGGCCAGGGCAAGTACGTCTACTGCCCCAAGGGCTCCCTGCTGGACGTCGTCGTGGACCTGCGCACGGGCTCGCCCACGTTCGGCGCATGGGACACGGTGACGCTCGACAGTCACACGTTCCGAGGGGTGTACATCGCCGAAGGACTGGGCCACGGCTTCATCGCGCTGGACGACGACACCGTGATGTCGTACCTGTGCTCGACGTCGTACAACCCGCCCGCCGAGCACGGCATCGACCCGCTCGACCCGGCCCTCGGCCTGCCGTGGCCCGACGACGTCGAGTACGTCCTCTCCGACAAGGACCGCGCGGCGCCGTCACTCGCCGAGGCCCGCGACGCCGGCCTGCTGCCCCGCTACGAGGACTGCCTCGCCCGCTACGCCGAGCTCCGCGCGAACGCACCCGCCTGAGGTCCGTCTCCTTTGGGGCGAGACGCCGGCGATCAGCGGCGGATGTCCTCCGCGAGGACGCGGTCGACGTTGCGCTCGGCCAGGGCGGTGATCGTGACGAACGGGTTCACCCCGGTGCTGCCGGGGATCAACGACCCGTCGGTGACGTACAGGTTGTCGTAGCCCTTCACGCGTCCGTACAGATCGGTCGCCTCGCCGAGGACGGCGCCGCCCAGCGGGTGGTAGGTGAACCGGTTCTCGAACGCCCGCGTGTCCCCGAACAGGTCGTGGCGGTACACCGTGTTGTTGACGCCGTTGATGCGGTCGAAGTGCACCTTCGCCGCGTCGATCGAGGCCTGCCCCTGCTCGGCGGTCCAGTGCAGTCGCGCCGAGTCGGACGCCGCATCGTAGGTGAAGTGGCCGCGTGCGGGGTTCTTCGTGATCGCGAGATACAGGCTCACCCACAGTTCGATCCCGGCCGGCATCGGCGCGATCTCGGCGAACACCGGGTTGTCCGGGTCGTCCCAGGCGTCGATCCCCAGCGCGGGCATCCCCGACTGCAGCGTGCCCGTGAGGTCCCAGGCGTGGTTGGCGCGGCCCACCATGACGTTGCCGTTCGGCCCCCAGCCCTGCCCGATCTCCTCACCGAGGCGGGGCAGGGTGCCGGTGTCCCTCGCCCGCACCAGCAGCTCGGTGGACCCGATGCTGCCCGCGCCGAGGAACAGATGCCGCGCGCCCATCTCCCGTCGCGCGACGGTGCCGCCCGTCTCGTCGAGCTCGCGCACGGTGAGCCGGTACGTGCCGTCGGCGCTCCTGCGGATGTCCCGCACCTCCTGCAACGTCTTGATCGTGACGTTGCCCGTGCCCAGCGCCGCGGCCAGGTACGTCTTGTCGAGCGAGCGTTTGCCGTGGTTGTTGCCGAAGATGACCTCGAAGTCGAGCGCCGACCGTGGCACCTCGCCCGCCTCTTCGCGGCGCATGTAGTCGAAGTCGTAGACGCTCGGCACGAACGCGGTCCGGTAGCCGGCCTTCTCGGCGTGCTTCCGCGACAGCCGCGCGTACCGGTACGACTCGCAGCTCTCGAACCAGTCCCTGTCGATCTCGTTGACGCCGAGTGCCGTGTTGGCGCGCGGAAAGTAGGTGCCGTACATCTCGTCGGCGTCGACGTCGGGGAGGATCTCCTCGAAGTACGACCGCCGCGGGGTCACGGCCATCGCGCCGTTGACCAGCGACCCGCCGCCGACGCCGCGGCCGAGGTAGACCGACATGTCGCCGTAGTGCACGCGATCGAGCACACCGGCGTAGCGCTCGATGCGGGTGTTGATGTCGATCCACAGGAACGACGCGAGCGGCATCTCGCTGCGGTCCTTGAGCCACATGGACCGTTTGTCGGGCGAGAGCATCGGCGAGAAGATCGACCCGTCGGCGGTGGGCGTGTCCCACAGCTGCCCCATCTCGAGCATGACCGTCGGGATACCGGCCTCACCGAGACGGAGTGCCGTCACCGCCGCGCCGTAGCCCGTGCCGATCACGACGGCGGGCGAGAACTCCGGCAGGCCGTCGCGGGCGTCGGCCGCGTGTGCCTGCCTGGCGGAGATGGTCGTGAGGCCGTAGGCGGCGGCCGAGCTCAGGGCCGTGTAGCCGAGGAACTGCCTGCGGGACATTGTCCGGCGGGACGACTGTGTCATGGGTCGAGATGCTGGCCCGGTTACCGCAGAGTAGGCAACGGTAAACACGAGGATCTTTCACATCGCTACCGAAGTTCATCCGGTCAGCTTAATGGCGCCGCGCCAACAAGGTGTCACCTGCGCCCTGTGATCCTCGGCCTACCCGGCGTGCGGCTCTCCGCCGACCCGGCGCGCCCGACCGCAGTGCTCACGTCCTCGGCGTGAGCCAGATCGTGATCTCGGCGGTGACGACCGTCCGACCCGCACGATCCCGGACGTCGACCGGCACGATCACCTCGACACCGTCGCCGCCGGCCGGAAGCTCCGGCAGTTCCGACAGCTCGGCAACGGCGGTCAGCGACGTCCGGGCCTTCGCGACGTACGACACCGACATCCCCTTCGGGATCCAGCGGTGAGTGGTCGGAACGGTCGCCTCGGCGAGCATGCCCATGGCGATCTCGGCGAGGTTGCAGGCGGCGATGGCGTGGAACGTGCCCAGGTGGTTGTGCACTCCCCACCACTTCGGGGCCGCCACCTCGCAACGGCCGGGCCGCATGTCCCGCACCCTCGGCAGCACCGAGCCGAAGTACGGCACGCGCAGGCACATCGCGGCGGAGAACACGCCCCTGCCGATCGCCGAGTCGGAGAGCTTCCGCCACATCGCATAGGTCGGGTTCGTCGCCGGGCCCGCCACGTCCTGAGAGGTCATGTCGGCATATTACCGACCGGTAACCTTCGTGTCGGGATACGGTTCCCGCGTGTCCGAACACTCGATCCTGCTCATCCGGCACGGCCAGACCGAGTGGTCGGCCGCGGGCAAACACACCAGCCACACCGACGTCCCCCTGACCGGCGTCGGTGAGCGACAGGCACACGCGGCCGGCCGCACCTACGCCGTCCTGCACGGAGGCCGCCATCCGGCGCTGGTGCTGTCCAGCCCGCGGCTGCGCGCGGAGCACACGGCGAGACTGGCCGGCATCGACGTCGACGAGGCCACGGAGGACCTCGCCGAGTGGGACTACGGCCGGTACGAGGGCACCACCACGGACGAGATCCACCGCACCGTCCCCGACTGGACACTGTGGACCGACGGCGCGCCGGACGGCGAGACCCCCGCACAGGTCGCGGCACGCGGCGACCGCGTTCTCGACCGTGCCCGCGCGGCCCTGGCCGACGGCGACGTCGTACTCGTCGGGCACGGCCACTTCAGCCGCGTACTGATCGCCCGCTGGCTCGGCCTCGACGTGGCACTCGGGGAAGGCTTCCGCGTCGACCCGGCGAGCATCTCCGCACTCGGCTACGACCGTGGTGCGCCGCAGATCCGCCATCTCAACGTCCCGCCGACCTGAACCCCGACCTCGCCCCCGGCGGGCGAGGGCCACGGTGCGAAGCTCGACACCATGACGATCCGCCGCATCCGCACCGACGACGTCGACGCCGTCGTCGATCTGGTCCACGCGCTGGCCGCGTACGAGAAGGCGCCCGACGAGTGCCACCTGACCGCCGAACAACTGCACACCGCACTGTTCGCGGACAAGCCCGCGCTCTACGGCCACGTCGCCGAGGCCGACGGTGAGGTCGTGGGCTTCGCGCTGTGGTTCCTCAACTTCTCGACCTGGCGCGGCGTCCACGGCATCTACCTGGAGGACCTGTTCGTCCGCCCCGAGCACCGCGGTTCCGGCCTCGGCAAGACCCTGCTCGCCGCGCTCGCCGCCGAATGCGTCGAGCGCGGGTACGCACGCCTCGAGTGGTGGGTGCTGAACTGGAACCCCGCGCGGGCCTTCTACGAGTCCCTCGACGCCGAGGCCATGGACGAGTGGACCGTCTACCGCCTCACCGACGCACCCTTGCGGGCTCTCGCAGGCGACGCGGGCTGACGCCGCGGCGATTCCGGGTGCCGGCGCTCAGCGGTCGCCGGGCTCGTCACGTTCGCGCTCGGCCGCCCGGCCGGACACTCCACCGCGACGCGCGGCCTCGTCCTCCGTCTCGTCGGGCCGCTGCCCCAGCACCCACGCGCGCGAGTCCCGGCGGAACAACAGCACGATGACCGCGACCCCGGCGATCATGATCGGCACCCCGAACCCGGACTGGTCCGACGGGCCGGTCGCGTACCAGCCGACACCCACCAGGATCAGCGCGACGACGAGGGACGGCGACCGCGCCCACGTCTTGCCCAGCAGCAGACCCGTCGCGCACGCCAGCACGGCGAGGCCGAGGACGGCGTAGTAGCTCACCTCCGCGACCAGGTCGGGGCTGGTGCCGGTGACCGCGAGCACGATGCCGATCGCGATGAGCGCGAAGCCCGGCAGTGCCGTCAGCAGCCCCGCGTAACGGACTTCGCGGGGCGCGGGCGAGATCTTGTCGGCGAGCGCCACGAGCGGGCCTTCCCTCGGATGTGACCGTGCGTGAACGGTTTCGATGGTATGCCACCCGGACGGCCGTTTTCCGCCGCCCGGCATCGCGACAAGGATTCGAGGTGTCGTCGATGAGCCGGGTGGTCGTTCCGGGGTGCACTCGTCACGGCGGAAGTCGACACGTTCGCCGACCGAGCAGGAGGCAGCAGGCGAGGAGAATGGGCTGACGATTCACCTACGCTGGACGAGTGCGCGCAGTTCTCGTCGTGAATCCACAGGCCACCGCCACCTCACCGGGAGGGCGTGACGTCCTGGCGCACGCCCTCGCCAGTCAGGTGAAGCTCGAGGTGGTCGAGACCGAGCACCGCGGTCACGCGATGACGGTCGCCCGTGCGGCCGCCCGCGGTGAGCTGGGCGACGTCGACCTCGTCGTCGCCCACGGCGGTGACGGCACGGTCAACGAGGTCGTCAACGGCCTCATGGACGGTGCCCGCCGCGCCGCCGTGCCCGCGCCGATGCTGGGCGTCGTCCCGGGCGGCTCGGCGAACGTCTTCGCCCGCGCGCTCGGGCTCCCCCGCGATCCCGTCGAGGCCACCCACCGCCTCCTGCACGCCGTCGAGACCCGCTCCACGCGACGGGTGGGGCTCGGCATCGCCGAGAGCGGGGGCACCGGGGCCGACGACGTCACCGGCGCCGTGGCCAGCGGCGCGCGCTGGTTCACCTTCAACGCCGGCCTGGGGTGGGACGCCGACGTCGTGGAGGGAGTGGACGCCCGGCGTGGCAAACGCACGAGCCCGTCGCTGTACGCCCGCACGGCCGTCTCCGCGTACCTCCGGCCCCCGCACGGCAGGCCGGCGATGAGCATCGGCCTTCCCGGCGACGAGGAGCCCGTGGAGGCGCGGACGGTGTTCGTCTCCAACACCGACCCGTGGAGCTACCTCGGGCCGCGGCCGGTCCACCTGAACACGACCTGCTCGTTCGACGGCGGGCTCGGACTGTTCGCGCTGCGCGGCATGGGCATGACGACCGTGCTGCGCCACCTCCGCCAGGCCCTGAAACAGGGCAAACACCGGGGTAGCCGGCTCGTGCGACACGACGATGTGTCATCCGTCTGCGTGAAAGCCGAAAAACCCGTAAACTTTCAGGTCGACGGAGACCTGGTCGGCACACGCACCAGGGTGGAGTTCCGGAGCGTCCCGCAGGCGCTCACCGTCGCGGTATGACTGGTCGCAGCCGGTGAACAGCAATCAGCTGATCGCCCCCGGCAAACCCCGGTTACCGCTTATCGACGCCGAAGCTCCACTCGCCGCAAAGTTCGGTCGACGGGCGGCGTTGCCGCGAGGTAAAGCTGCAGGTCAGGTCGGGGTTTCACGGCCGTGAGCTGACTCACCGATCCGTCGAAAACACTTGTCGAAGCCCGGGACTCGTGAAAGCATTCACAAGCACCCCGAAAACGACCGCCAAGACGACGTTGGCGCGGGTACCCCCGCGTCTTGAGAAGGAGCTCAAGAATGGACTGGCGCAACCGCGCGGCCTGCCGAGACGAAGACCCGGAACTGTTCTTCCCCGTGGGCACCAGTGGCCCCGCGCTCTCTCAGGTAGCCGCCGCGAAGGCAGTATGCCACCGCTGCACCGTTGCCTCCGACTGCCTCGCCTGGGCCCTGGCCAGCGGCCAGGACGCCGGCGTCTGGGGCGGCATGGACGAGGACGAGCGTCGTGCGCTGAAGCGTCGCCGCGCTCAGGTCGGTCAGCACAGCAACGCCTGAGCAGACCGTCGCAGACAACGCGACCTGCCTTTTGCCCGGATTGACGTAAGTACTTTTTTACTGGGGCCGAGGCAAAAGGTTTGAGGGCCGGCATCCCTTCGGGGTGCCGGCCCTCAAGCGTCTCCGGGTCGAGTCGAACGGGTCGAGTCGAACAGGTCCAAAGTCGAACAGGTCCAGAGTCGAACGGGCCGTGTCGAACGGGCCGTGTCGAACGGGCCGTGTCGAACGAATGCATTCACGACACCGGATACCGCGTATCCCCGTCGTTTCCGGACCGATCGCCGGACCGTTCCGGTCGTACGGCGAAAACGGTTTCGACGGCCGCAGACCACGTCGACGTCGGCGACGAGGAGTCCGCTCAGCCGCGGCGGTTGAGCGGAACCCGCAGCGTCGCCTCGGTGCCCCCGTGGCTGCCGCCGCGCAGCGACAACGACCCACGCAGCTCGGATTCCACGAGCGTCCGAGCGATCTGCAGTCCGAGGCCGTCGGCGCGCTCCAGTGAGAATCCGGACGGCAGGCCCCGCCCGTCGTCGCGGATGATGATGTCGAGCCTGCCCGCCGAGCGGTCGACCGCGATCTCCACCTCGCCCGCCTTTCCGGGTTCGAACGCGTGCTCGACCGCGTTCTGCACCAGTTCGGCGACCACCATCACCAACGGTGTGGCGATGTCGGCCGCCACGATGCCGAACGATCCGCTGCGCGAGAGTTTCACGTGCGCTTCCGCGGTGGCGACCTCGCCGACCATCGGCAGCACGTTGTCGAACAGCTTGTCCAGGTCGACCTTCTCGTCCACCGACATCGACAGCGCCTCGTGGACCATGGCGATCGACGACACCCGGCGCACCGACTCGGTCAGCGCTTGCCGTGCCTCCCCGCTGGGCGTCCTGCGGGACTGCAACCGCAACAGCGCGGCGACGGTCTGCAGGTTGTTCTTCACGCGGTGGTGGATCTCGCGGATCGTCGCGTCCTTCGACATCAACGCGCGGTCGCGCCGCTTGACCTCGGTGACGTCGCGGGCGAGCACGAGCGCACCCGCGGGCCGTCCGGCAGGACGCAGCGGCAGGGCGCGGAACAGCGCCACCGCGCCGCGCCGCGACTCGGCCTCCGCGCGCGTGCTGGGTTTGCCCGCGACGGCGTCGAGGATGCGGTGCGAGATCTCGGTGGCGTCGAACGGATCGCGGATCAGCGACCGTGTCAACGGCGCCAGCCGCGCACCGATCAGATCCGATTCGTAGCCCATCCGGTGATAGACGGACTGGCCGTTCGGGCTGGCGAACACCACGGTGCCGTTCTGGTCGATGCGGATCAGCCCGTCGCCGACGCGCGGGCTCGTGTGCACGTCGGTGCCACCGTCCGGGCTCGGATACGTGCCGTCGGCCAGCATCTGGCACAGGTCGGCCGCGCTACCCAGGTAGGCGATCTCGAGCGGGCTCGGCACCCGCGGTGACGCCAGGTTCGTGTCCCGGCTCAGTACGGCGATCGCCCGGTCGCCGAACCGCACCGGGATCGCCTCCCTGCGCATCGGCAGGTCGTTGTACCAGTGCGGCTCCTCCTCGCGGCACAGGCGCAGTTCACGCGCGGCCCGCGACAGCTGCGGATGCTCCTCCGGGGTGAACCGTGTGCCCACGACGTCCTCCGCATGCGCGGTCGGACCGGTCGTCGGCCGCACCTGCGCGACGCACACGAAGTCGCCCTCACCATCCGCGACCGGGACCCACATCAGGAAGTCCGCGAACGACAGGTCCGCCAGCAGCTGCCACTCGGCGACCACGAGTTGCAGATGGTCGACGGCCTCCCCCGGCAGACCGGTGTTGTCGGCGAGCAGCTCCGCAAGTGTGGACATCGGTTATCGACCACCGCACATCGTCATGACTCGGACGCGGACCGGGCGTGATCCGCTCTGCAATACTCCCACCCGGCCCCCGCGATACCCACCTGCCGGCCGCGCGCGTCACATCCGGACCGTCCGGCCCAGCCGACGGGGTCGACCGGAGCACATGCGACACTGGGGCCAGCAAGTCATGGAGGAATGAACATGTCGAAGCGTGCACGTAAGCGCCGCGATCGCAAGAAGAACAAGGCGAATCACGGCAAGAAGCCCAACACCTGATCACCCGCCTCGAGCGGCCGTCAGGAACGGCGAAGGCCCCGGCACTTCCTCGGAAGTGGCCGGGGCCTTGCCGTGTGCGGGTATTCGTGGTGCTGCCGTGTCCGGCGGCCAGGTGCGTGCCCGGTCCCGCCTGCCGCCGGGTCAGCTGCCGTCGGAGCCTTCGCGGACCTGCTCGATCGTCAGCTCGGTCTCGCTGAGGCGCACGCCGCCGCGTTCCTCCACGGTCTTGCGGATCGACGCCCGCAGTCGCTCCTTGAGGTCCACCGGCGCCTGATCCCCGCCGCACTTGCGGTGCAGCAGCTGCTTGATCTGGTCGTCGATGCCGTACTCCTCGAGGCACGGCGGGCAGTCCTCGATGTGCTTGCGCAGCTCGGCGTCACGTTCGGCGCTGCATTCGCGATCGAGCAGCAAGTAGATCTCCGCCAGCGCCTCGTCGCAGCAGACGTCCCTGCCCTGCTCGGGTTTGTGGTCCGGCTGTTCCAGGGTGCTCATCGGCCCGCCACCTCCCGCGTCGCGGTCGCCGGCCGGATGAAACCACGGTCGGTGGCGACGTCGGCGAGCAGGTTCCGCAGCTGACTGCGACCACGGTGCAACCGCGACATCACGGTGCCGATGGGCGTGTCCATGATCTCGGCGATCTCCTTGTACGCGAAGCCCTCGACGTCGGCGAGGTACACGGCGAGTCGGAACTCCTCGGGCAACTGCTGCAGCGCGGCCTTCACGTCCGTGTCGGGCAGCTTGTCCATCGCCTCCACCTCGGCCGAACGCAGACCGGTCGACGTGTGGCTCTCCGCCTGGGCGATCTGCCAGTCGGTGATCTCCTCGGTGGGCTGCTGCAACGGCTGCCGCTGACGTTTGCGGTAGCCGTTGATGAACGTGTTGGTCAGGATGCGGTACATCCAGGCCTTCAGGTTCGTGCCCTTCTTGAACGAGGAGAACGCGGAGTACGCCTTGAGGTAGGCCTCCTGGACGAGGTCCTCGGCGTCGGCCGGGTTGCGCGTCATCCGCAGAGCGGCCGAGTACAGCTGGTCGATGAGCGGCATCGCGTCCCGCTCGAACCGCGCGATGCGATCCTGCTCGTCCTCGGGGCTCTCGGCCTCCGCGCCGCGGTCGGGAGCGCCGGGCGCGGCTGCGTTCGCGGCGCTCGGTCGCTCGGCGGTCTCGGCGGTTGCTGGCTCGGCAGAGTTCTGCGTGCTCGGCAAACCGTTCCCTTCCAGATCGGTGGCCGGGTCGACGGTGATCTCGGCGCTCTTGCTGTGCCTGTCACGCTGGCTTCGGATACCCGCCACCGACGGCACATATGTCTCCTCCGAGGATACGCCTCGGGCGCCCTCGGGTCTGGTCAGAATCGTCGGCACACCCCCTGTAACGACGACCCTCGATCGGGTATTCCCGCCCGTCGTCGGAGGCATTCCCCGGGTCGCCTAGCCTGCACCTCATGGCGGGCAAGGGGACACCGGCGACGGCACTGCTGACCACGCGCGAGGTCGAACACACGCTGCGGACCTACGACCACGATCCCCGCCACGAGTCGTACGGACCGGAGGCCGCGGAGGCGCTGGGCGTCGCACCGGAGCGGGTGTTCAAGACCCTCGTCACGACCGTCGACGGGGCGTTGACGGTCGGAGTCGTGCCGGTCACGGGGCAACTCGATCTCAAGGCGCTCGCGGCCGCCGTGGGCGGCAAGAAGGCGAGGATGGCCGACCCCGCTGCGGCGGAACGGGCGACGGGGTACGTCGTCGGCGGGATCTCCCCGCTCGGCCATCGCACCCGCCTGCCGCTCGTCGTGGACGCCTCCGCGGAGACGTTCGCCACGGTGCTGGTCTCCGGCGGCCGGCGTGGCCTGGAGATCGAACTCGCACCCGGCGACCTGATCGCGCTGACCACCGCAACCGTGGCAGCCATCACGTCCTGACCCACCCTCCCGGGTGAGCCCCGCTCGGAGTAGCGGTTCCGGCCCCCAAGGGCACCTTGGTGGCGTTGAATGCCACCAAGGTGCCCTTGGGGGCGCTCGACGGCGCGTCGCCGGTTACGGCGCGTGTCAGGAGACGAGAGGGCGGGTGACCCTGGCGAGCCACTCCGCGCTCGCACGGGCGACGCCGTCGAGCCCGGCCTTCAGACTGTGATCGCCCGGCACCATGACGACCTCCCGGTGCGGCCCCGCCTCCGGCCTGCCGAACGGATCCTTCTCCCCCTGCACGACCAGCGTGGGCACGTCGACACCGTCCAGCTCGGCCTGCCGCGACTTCTCCGGCTTGCCGGGCGGGTGTTCGGGGAACGCCAGGCACAGCACCGCGTCGGCCTGTCCCTGCTCGGCCGTGCGGCACGCGACCCTGGCACCCGACGACCGCCCGCCGAACACCAGCGGCAGGCCTTCGAACCACCGGTCGGACAACTCCTCGACGACGGCCAGCCACGCCGCGTCCAGCTGTTTCGCCGGCGCGGGCGCCTTCCTGCCCGCCACGCGGTACGGCTGCTCCACCAGCGCCACGTGGACGCCCTGTTTCCGCGCCGCTCCCGCGACGGCGACCAGGTCCGGCGCATCGATCCCGCCACCCGCGCCGTGCCCGAGCAGCAGCCCGGCGCCCGCCTCGTCGGCGAGATGCAGTTCGACCCGCGCCGGACCGTGCGGCGTGTCGATCCGGGCGGTGGTCATCGCGCACCCGGCACGTCGAACAGGGCCGCCTCCGACGCCGACGCTTCCGTCGCCGAAGCCTCCGGCGACGGGCCCGCCGTCGACGCCCCGCCGTCGGCGTCCAGCTCGACCGCGTCGTCGACCCGGTCGAGCAACTGGGGGCCGTTGTTGCGCACGTTGTTCACGAGCGTCGACACGGGCCGCAGCTCGAGCGCGTCGAGGACATCGAGGCCCGGCGGCTCGAGCAGCGAGGTCGCGTCGGTGCGGTCGGGGTCGAGCCAGTCGTGCCAGCGGTCCTGGGTCATCAACAGCGGCATCCGATCGTGGACCTCGGTGAGCTGTCCCCGCGCCTCGGTCGTGATGATCGAGCACGTCACGAGCGGCGGCGCGTCCGGCTCGCCCTTCGGGTCACGCCACGTCTCCCAGATGCCCGCGAACGCGAGCGACGAGCCGTCTCCGCTGGTCATGAAGAACGGCTCCTTCGGCGCCTTCTTCTTCGGCTGCCCCTCGGGGACGGGGCCGACCTTCCACTCGAACCAGCCGTCGGCGGGGATCAGGCAGCGGCGCCGGGACAGCGCCTTGCGGAACGCGGGCTTCTCGGCCGCAGTCTCCGCGCGTGTGTTGATCATGCGGTTGCCGATGGCGGCGTCCTTCGCCCAGAACGGCACCAGACCCCACCGCAGCACCCGTAGCTCGCGTTCGGCGGGCGCATCGGTGTCGACGTCGCCCTCGGCGTCGCGCGGATGCCGCTCCACGACCCCGACCACGTTCTTGGTCGGCGCGACGTTGTAGTTCTCCGTGGGTGCGTGCCCCTCCGTGCCGTCGGCCGCCTCGAACTCCTGCATCAACGCGGCCGGGCTCTTCGTGGCGGCGTATCGGCCGCACATGGCGTCTCCCTGGTTCGTCGAACGGACTCCCCGACCAGCGTGGCACGGCTGCCGGCCCCGGGCGAGGCCCATGGGGGATCATTACCCACGGGCGAGCCAGGCGGCAACGCCGTGCGTCGCACGGGCGTGGCTCGCATCCTCGGCAGGTGACCCGGCAGGAAGGTGGACGCCCGTGGCCCGCGGCGACTGGCGCAGGTTCGACGAGAGCGACGTGCGCGTGCGCCCCGGCAAGAGCACCCGGCCGCGCAGCAAACGCCGCCCCACCCACGCCGACGCCGTTCCCGCGATGGTCACGTCGGTCGACCGCGGACGCTGGCGGTGCGCCGTCGAGTCCGACCCCGACCGTGCCGTCACCGCCATGCGCGCCCGCGAACTGGGCAGGACTCCGATCGTCGTCGGCGACCGGGTGCACCTCGTCGGCGACGTCAGCGGCAAACCCGACACCCTCGCACGGATCGTGCGTGTCGAGGAGCGTTCCAGCGTGCTCCGGCGCACCGCCGACGACACCGATCCGTACGAGCGCGTCGTCGTCGCCAACGCCGAACAGTTGCTCATCGTGACGGCCCTCGCCGACCCGCCACCGCGCACCGGGTTCATCGACCGCTGCCTCGTCGCCTGCTACACGGGCGGGCTCGAACCGGTGCTGTGCCTGACGAAGGCCGACCTCGCCGACCCGGACGAGCTGCTGGCCGAGTACGCCGACCTGGCCGTGCCTGCCGTCGTGGCGAGCCACGACCGCGACCTCGGCGAACTCGTCGACCGGCTGACGGGCCGGGTGTCGGCCCTCGTCGGGCACTCGGGAGTCGGCAAGTCGACGCTCGTCAACCGCCTCGTCCCGGAGGCGGACCTCGCGACCGCGGAGGTCAGCGCGGTCGGCAAGGGGCGGCACACGTCGGTGAGCGCGATCGCGTTCCCGCTGCCCGGCGACGACGGCGGCTGGGTCGTCGACACGCCGGGAGTCCGGTCGTTCGGGCTCGCGCACGTCACGGCCGACGACATCGTGGGCGCGTTCGACGGGTTCGCCGAAGCCGCCGAGGAATGCCCTTCGGGCTGCGGACACCTCGGCCCGCCCGCCGACCCGGACTGTGCCCTGGACGACCTCGATGCCGCGGGCGCCCGGTTGGCGTCACTCCGGCGGCTGTTGGCGTCGCGCGCGGGGCTCGACCCATGACACCCCGCCACGCGCCCGTCACCGGACGTGACGTTTCCTCCCCGTAAGCCACCGCGAACCGTGGCGCAGACCACGGAACCGCTACCGTTGCCGGAACATCGAAGGGGAAACGCAGGGCAGCAACGCCCGCATCGACGATTTTGGGGACCTCACATGCGCAAGACCACACTGGTGGCGGGGGCCGCAGCCCTCGTGCTCACGCTGTCCGCCTGTGGCGGGGGAGACGACAGCGCCGCGGGCGGCGGCTCGGGCGACGGCAGCGGTGGTAACGGCGCCGCTGCCGGCAGCCTGTTCAAGGACGCGGGCGCGCTGGCCGACGCCGCGTCGCAGAGCACGTCCGCGAAGAAGAGCGCCAAGTTCGACATGACCATGGCGTTCGCCGGGCAGGAGATGACGGCCACGGGCGAGGGCGAGTTCGGCGACGAGCCCAAGATCTCCATGAAGATGTCGATGCCGGGCGGGGGTCAGCAGTTCGAGACCCGCATGATCGGGCAGACCGTCTACGTGAACATGGGCGGCAGCTGGATGAAGTCCAGCATGGACGAGCTCGGCCAGGGCGGCATGCAGAGCGCCGAGATGAACGACCCGACCAAGCTGCTCGAGTTCGCGCAGAAGGCCGGCGAGATCACCGACAGCGAGGAGACCACGCTGAACGGTGAGCCCACCACGCACTACACCATCGACCTCGACTTCCAGAAGCTCGCCGAGGAGGCCGGTCAGCTCACCGGCGCCGACGCGAAGATGTTCGAGGGCATCGACGCCGCGGTGCCGATGGAGGTCTGGCTGAACAGCGACGAGCTGCCGGTCAAGCTGACGATGGACATGAGCGAGATGATGAAGCAGGCCGCGGAGAAGGCGGGCGGCGCGGCCTCGCAGATGGCCCAGGGCGGCATGACCATGGAGATGACCTACAGCGACTGGGGCACTCCGGTGACGGTCGAGGAGCCGCCGGCCGACCAGGTCCAGGAGATGCCGGCAGGCAGCCTGCCGAACTGACGCACGCCCTCTGAGCTGCGGCATCCTCTGAGCTGCGGCATCCGACGAGCCCCTGGCTCCCGCCTTCACGCGGGGGCCAGGGGCTTTCGTCTGCGCGCGACCTGCCGACCCCCGCGCAGGCCGGCGTACCGGGCGCAGAACACGCCGTGCCGAGTGCGGGACACCCGGCCGGGGTTCAGCCCATGTGCGGGTAACCGATCGACGTGGGCGCGTCGAACGTCTCCTTGACCGAACGCGGGCTGACCCACCGGACCAGGTTGAACAGCGACCCGGCCTTGTCGTTCGTGCCCGAGGCACGGCTGCCGCCGAACGGCTGCTGCCCGACGATCGACCCCGTGGGCTTGTCGTTGACGTAGAAGTTGCCCGCGGCGTGGCGCAGCGCGCGGTGCGCCTGGCCGATCGCCGCGCGGTCGTCGGCGAACACCGCGCCCGTCAGACCGTAGGCGGCCGTCGTGTCGCACAGTTCGAGGACCCGCTCGTACTCGGCGTCGTCGTAGACGTACACGGCGACGATCGGGCCGAAATACTCGGTCGACATCACCGGGTGCCGGGGATCGGTCGTGACCAGCACGGTCGGATCGACGAAATAGCCCACCGAATCGTCGCAGCCACCGCCGGCGAGCACCTCGAGCGCGGGGTCGCCGTCCACACTCGACAACAGCTCCCGGTGCTTGGCGAACGCCCGCGCGTCGATGACGGCGCCACCGAAGTTCGACAGGTCGGCCACGTCGCCATAGGTGACGCTGCGGGTCAGGTCGGCGACGCGGTCCCGCAGCCCGCCTTCCCACAGCGAACGTGGCAGGTAGGCCCGCGACGCCGCGGAGCACTTCTGCCCCTGGTACTCGAACGCACCGCGCACGAGCGCCGCCGCGACCTTGTCGGAGTCCGCGCTCGGGTGGGCGACGACGAAGTCCTTGCCCCCGGTCTCGCCGACGATCCGCGGGTAGCAGCCGTAGTTGTCGAGGTTGTCGCCGATCGCGCGCCACAGCTTCTTGAACGTCGCCGTCGACCCGGTGAAGTGCAGGCCCGCGAACCCCGGATCCCCCAGTGCCACCTCGCTGACGGCCTGTCCGTCCCCGGTGACCAGGTTGATCACGCCCGGCGGCAGTCCTGCGTCCTCGAAGGCCCGCACCGTGTAGTGCGCCGCCAGCTGCTGCGTCGGCGTCGGCTTCCACACGACAGTGTTGCCCATGAGAGCGGGCGCGCTCGGCAAGTTCCCCGCGATCGCGGTGAAGTTGAACGGCGTGATCGCGGTGACGAAGCCGTCCAACGGCCGGTACTCCATGCGGTTCCACACCCCGCGCACCGAGTTCGGCTGCTCGGCGAGGATGCGCCGGGCGTAGTGGACGTTGAACCGCAGGAAGTCGATCAGTTCGCACGCCGCGTCGATCTCGGCCTGCTGGATCGACTTCGACTGCCCGAGCATGGTCGCGGCGTTGATCGTGGCGCGGTACGGGCCTGCCAGCAGGTCGGCGGCGCGGAGGAAGACGGCGGCGCGCTCGTCGAAGGGCAGCTCACTCCACTCGCGGGCGGCGCCCTTCGACGCCGTGACGGCGTCGGCGACGTCGTCGCGGGTCGCCTGCGCGCTCACGCCGAGTACGTGGGCGTGGTCGTGCGGCTGGACGACATCGAACCGGTCGCCGCCAGCCATCCGGCGCTTCCCGCCGATCGTCTGGGTGAGTTCGGCCTTCTCCCCTGCGAGTTCGGCCAGCCTGCGCTGCAGGTCGTCCCGCTCGGTACTGCCGGGTGCATACGTGTACACGGGTTCGTTGGCCGGTACCGGCACCGATGTCACGGCGTCCATGGTGGTCATGACGCTCTCCTCTGCTGCCTTGTGGGCGGGTTCACATCTCCGGTGCCGATTCTGCCGCCGCACCGGGCCGTGAGGGGAGAACCACCGCGACATCCGTTCCGGTGCCGACGGAGCCCGCCGGCGGGCCCGGTCGACGGCCGATCCGTCACTCACCGCACCGGAGCTCACCCGCAGGCCGCCACACGGCCCCCGGATTCGCAACACGGTCCCCCGGATTCGCAACACGGTCCCCGCAACCCGCAACACGAGCCCCGCAGGCCGCAACACGGGCCCCGGGATCCGCAACACGGCGGGTGCCCGCCCACTGTCACAGCAGGTCGAGGAAGAACGGCACCTCCTGCGGCGCGTACCAGGCGAGCTCGTGGTCCTCGGCCTCACCCAGGACGAAGTCGGCGTCCAGGTCGCCCAGGTCGGCCCTGTCGATCGCGTCGGCGGCGGCGACGACGGCCTGCTCCGCCTCGACGGCGTCGACGTGTACCGCGGCGACGTCGTCCATCGTCACCGGCCCTGCGACCCGCACCACGGCGCTGTCCAGGTCGGGCCGCTCGGTGACCTCGGAGTCCTCGACGTCGGCGGCGATCACCACGCGGCGCGGCGGCTCCTTCTCGTCGATCCCCGCGCCCGAGTCCTGTTCCGCGTCCTCGTGCGAGGCCAGCAACCGCAGCGACGCCCGTGCGGCGTCCAGCAGCGCCGCGTACTCGAGCTCCTCGGTCGACCCGCTGACGTACGCCTCGCGCAGCGCCGGGGTCAACGAGAACGCCGTCCCGCGTATGGGGGTCAGCTGTCCTTCGGAGACGAGATGCCGCAGCATGCCGATCGTCGCGGGCACGTACACCCTCACCATTTGTTACCCCTCAGCTCTTCCAGCGACTCCTCGATCATGTCGGCGAGGACGTCGACGTCGTGCATGGCCTTCCGGTCACCGTTCAGTCCGAAGTAGACGTCACCCTGGTAGGAGGTGACGCCCACCGCGAGCGATTGATCACGCCCGAGTGGCAGCACCGGGTAGATCGCCGACAACCGTCCCGGGCCCGAGTAGAGCGGTTCCTGCGGACCCGGCGTGTTGGCGATGAGCACGTTGAACCCGCGCCGCGGCACCGAACCGGCGACGCGTGCGGCGAGCGCGTTCATCGTCGCGGGTGCGAATCCTCCCATCCGCACCATCGTCCGCGCGGTCACCGGCCGGTCCGAACCGAACTGTTCGGCCATCTCGTGGGCGACGTGCTGCAGCCGCAGCATCGGGTCGGGCTCGCCGACCGGGAGGTCTATCAGGTACGGCACCAACCTGCTGGTGGTCAGTTCCGCGGGCGAGAACTCGGCGTCCTCGTGCTGCACCGCCGTGGGCACGAGCGCCCGCACCGACGCCGTGGACTGCACATGGTGCCCGCGCGACTCCAACCACTTCCGGAGCGCACCGGTCAGGACCGTGAAGACGACGTCGTTGACCGTGCAATCGCGGGCGGAGCGGATGCGTTTGAAGGCGTCCAGCTCGGTGCGCACACCCGCGAACACCCGGCCGCCCGAGACCTTCGAGTTGAGTCTGCGCGCGGGTGCGGTGCGGGCGGGACCCGTGACCGACCGCGCGGCCGCGGCCAGCGCACCGGCCCCCTGCGCGGTGCGCCCGACGCTCGACACGACGTCCCGTGCCAGGAACCGCACGTTCTCGACCAGCTCCCCGGGCCGCGAGGCCGCATCGGTGACCGCGTCGGCGACCAGCCGGGGGCACCCCGGGAGCCGACGCGGCGTCCACTCGGTCTCGGCCTGCGTGCGATCGGCCACGCCCTCGTCGAGCAGGATCTGGGCGAGGTCGACGGTGCGCGCCCCGTCGACGAGCACCTGGTGCGCCTTCGTCACCAGCGCGACGCGGTCGCCTTCGAGTCCCTCGATGTAGTACGCCTCCCACAACGGCCGTTCCCGGTCGAGCGGGCGCTGCATCAGGCGGGCGACCAGGTCGAACAGCTGGTGATCGGTACCCGGCGCGGGCAGCGCCGAGCGGCGCACGTGGTAGCCGAGGTCGAAGTCGACGTCGTCGGCCCACACCGGCGGCGCCAGGTGACCCGGGACGGGCAGCAACCGTTTGCGGTACCGCGGGAGGTAGTCGAGTCGCTGCCCGATGACCCGCATCGCGGTGTCGAAGTCGAGACCACCGCTGCGCCGCTCGAACACGGCCACGCTGCCGACGTGCATCGGCGTCGAGGGCTGCTCGCCGTACAGCAGGGCGGCGTCCAGCGCGGGGAGACGGTCGGGCATGCCCCGATCCTGGCACAGAAGGCCCACCCGGCACGTGGAACACTCACGGGCGTGACCGACCCGAACGCCGTTTCCCCGAAGGACCGGTTCCTCACCGTCTACGGCCGCAAGCCCGTCCTCGAAGCGCTCGCCGACCCGGAGCTCGAGGTCGACAAGGTGATTCTCGCCGACACGGCGCGCGGGGCGGGCGCCTCGGAGATCCAGCGGGCCGCCACCGACGCGGGCGTGACCGTGCAGCGCGCGAGTGCGCACCGGGTGAAGGTCCTCGCGGGCAACGGCAAGCAGGACCAGGGCGTACTGGCGGACGTCGTGGCCCCACGGATGCGGCCACTCGCGCAGGCACTCGCCGACCGGACCCCGCCCGCTCCCCTGCTGGTGCTCGACGGCATCACGACGCCCGCGAACGTGGGCATGATCCTGCGGACCGCCACCGCGGCCGGGCTGGGCGGCATCGTCGTCCCGCGGAAGGGTGTCGCGGCGCTCGACCCACTCGTCGTCAAGGCCTCGGCGGGGGTGGCGTTCCGCGCGCCCGTGCTGCGCAGCGCGACCGCGCTCGACGCCGCGGAGCAGCTCACCGACGCCGGCTTCGCCGTGTACGCGCTCGGTTCCACGGATGCGACGTCGACCGGAACGGGGCAGGCGCAGTCGCTCTTCGACGCCGATCCGCCCGCGCGGTCCGCGTTCGTGCTGGGGGGCGAGACCGACGGCGTCGACCCCGACGTCGCGGGGTACGTGGCGAGCTGGCTGTCGATCCCCATGCCCGGGGACGTCGAGTCGCTGAACGTGTCGGCGGCCGCCGCCGTGCTCTGTTTCGACCTGGTGCGCCGGGGCCACGCGGGCTGAGCGGAGCCCGTAGCCGGCCGACGACCCACTCAGAACGGCACGCCGGACGGCGATTCCGGGGGCAGGTCGACTCCCAGCCCGGGGAACAACGCCGACAGTTCGGTGATCGTCCCCGGAACGGTGTCGTGCCGGACGCCGACCATGCCGACCCCGACCGCGCCCCACACGTTCCCCGGCGCGTCGTCGACGAACACGCACTCCTCCGGCGGCAGACCAAGCCTCTCGGCGGTGAGCAGGAAGATCTCGGGTTCGGGTTTCATCACGCCGACCTCGCCGGAGAACACGAGTTCGTCGAACCGTCCGTGCAGCCTGCGCCGGACGGACCCGCCGCCGGCCGCGTTGGACAGCAGTGCGGTCCGCACGCCGTGCTCGCGCGCGGTGTCCACGAATTCGAGCAGGTTCTCCCCGCCGCTGTCGGTGAGCACGCCCGCGTAGTCGAGCACCAGCCCGTTCGGCGTGCGGCCGCCGTTGCCTTGTCCGCTCACGTCGCCGAGCCTAACCCGGAGGGGCCCTAGCCGATCGCAGCGACATTCGCGGACATTTTCTTCACATCCATCAAAACGGGCGTCTTCGGAATCCGCGAACGCGGCACGAACCTCTATTCATTAGCGGGCCGTGACGGGTCCGCAGGAATTGCGAAGAATTACTCGGAGGGGGATATGAGTACGACTACTCAGACCGACAGGCCACGCATTCAGCCGCTCGACGACTACGAACCACATCGGACCGCAGCGACGGACCACGGGGGCTCTCGTTCACTGCCCGACGCCGGCATTGCGGCGCTGTTGAGCGGAATTCCGGATCAGCGCACGGGGCGCAGACCGCGCAGGGACCTGTCGAAGAAACAGGTGGAACGCATACTCGGCGCGCTGCTGGAAGTCCACAGCGGACTGCGGGCGGTCACGCAGTTGGCTCCGTGGCTGTCGCCGGAATTAGCCACCCGAATGCGGGACGACACACCGCAGCACCGGCCGAGATACCGGCTGCAGTCCGCACATCTGTGCCGGACGTCCGACGATTCCCTGGAGGTGGCCGCGACCACGTACGCGCGGTCGCGGACGCTCGCGGTGACGGCACGTTTCGAACGCCGCGCCGGGCAATGGCGGTGCACGCAGTTCGCGGTCCTCGACCCGCGGACGGCCTGACGCGCCGACACCGGCGGAGCCCCGGGGACGCCCGCCGAGACACGAGCGGGGCCTGCCGGGAAACCGTTTCCCGGCAGGCCCCGCTCGAGGCGAACGCCTTCGATCCGTGACGACGTCACGTCCGGTAGGCCGCGCCCGCGCACCGCCGCGGGTTCCACCGCCTGCGCCGCGACGCAGGCCGACCAGGACCTGTGCTCACTTCTTGGCGGACTTCTTGTTCTTCTTGGCTTCCTGCCGTGCGGCGGCCCGACGTTCGCGGCGGCTACCGCCCGCCGCGGTGTTCTTCTCCTTCGCCGCCTCGGTGCCGCGTGCCTCGACTCCGCCGTCCTCGGACGGTCCCGAGTAGGTCAGCGCCTGCGGAGCCGCCCCGTCGAGGCCCTTGCCCTGGAGAGCCGCGGGTGCCGCCGGTTCGGCCGTGGGCTGCGGCGGAGCCGGTTTGGCGTGCCTGCCGGACCGGGAACCGCCGCCCTGCTGCGCGGCACCGCCCTGACTCGAGCCACCCTGGTTCGAGCCGCCCTGGTTCGCGGCGACGCCGGAGACCGGGGCCTCGGCCGCCGCGGGCGCCTCGGCCTGCGGCTGCTGCGCCTCCACCTGGAGGTTGAACAGGAAGCCGACCGTCTCCTCCTTGAGGGACTCGAGCATGCCGGAGAACATGTCGTAGCCCTCGCGCTGGTATTCGATGAGCGGATCGCGCTGCGCCATCGCGCGCAGGCCGATGCCCTCCTTGAGGTAGTCCATCTCGTAGAGGTGCTCGCGCCACTTGCGGTCCAACACCGACAGCACGACGCGCCGCTCGAGCTCGCGCATCGCGCCCTCGCCGACGGTCGTCTCGAGTTCGGCCTCGCGCGCTTCGTAGGCGGCCGTGGCGTCCTCGAGGAGCAGTTCCTGCAGCCGTTCCGGGCTGAGGTCCTCGTCGTCCTCGACCAGCTGCTCCCAGTCGAGCGACACCGGGTACAGGGTCTTGAGCGCGGTCCACAGCTGTTCGAAGTCCCAGTCCTCGGCGTAACCCTCGGAGGTGGCGCTCTTGACATACTCGGCGACGACGTCGCGGAGCATGTTCTGCACCTGGTCGCGCAGGTCCTCGCCCTCCAGCACGCGACGACGCTCGGCGTAGATCACCTTGCGTTGCTGGTTCAGCACCTCGTCGTACTTGAGAACGTTCTTGCGGATCTCCATGTTCTGCTGCTCGACCTGCGTCTGAGCACTCTTGATGGCCTTGGTGACCATCTTGTGCTCGATCGGCACGTCGTCCGGCAGGTTGAGCCGGGTCATGACGTTCTCGACCATGGAGGCGTTGAACCGCCGCATGAGCTCGTCGCCCAGCGAGAGGTAGAACCGCGACAGGCCCGGGTCACCCTGACGCCCGGAACGACCACGCAGCTGGTTGTCGATCCGCCGCGACTCGTGCCGCTCGGTACCCAGGACGTACAGGCCGCCCGCCTCGCGCACGGTGTCCGCCTCGGCCTTGACCTCCGCGGTGACCTCTTCGAGCACCTTCGGCCACGCGGCCTCGTACTCCTCGGAGTGCTCCACCGGGTCGAGACCGCGTTCGCGGAGGGTCTCGTCGGCGATGATGTCCGGGTTGCCGCCCAGCACGATGTCGGTACCGCGGCCGGCCATGTTCGTCGCGACCGTGACCGCGCCGCGCTGCCCCGCCTTCGCGATGATGAGAGCCTCGCGGTGGTGCTGCTTCGCGTTGAGCACCTCGTGCGGCACGTTCAACTTGAGCAGCAGTTTCGACAGGTGCTCGGACTTCTCGACGCTCGTCGTGCCGACCAGCACCGGCTGGCCCTTCTCGTGCCGCTCGGCGATGTCCTCGGCGACCGCCTCGAACTTGGCCTGCTCGGACTTGTAGATCAGGTCCGACTCGTCGGCACGGATCATCGGCCGGTTCGTCGGGATCTGCACGACGCCGAGCTTGTAGGTCTGGTGGAACTCCGCCGCCTCGGTCTCGGCGGTACCGGTCATGCCGGAGAGCTTCTCGTAGAGGCGGAAGTAGTTCTGCAGCGTGATCGAGGCGAGCGTCTGGTTCTCGGCCTTGATCTCGACGCCTTCCTTGGCCTCGATCGCCTGGTGCATACCCTCGTTGAAGCGCCTGCCCGCAAGGACACGGCCGGTGAACTCGTCCACGATGATGACCTCACCGCTGCGGACGATGTACTCCTTGTCCTTGTTGTAGAGCTCCTTGGCCTTCAGGGCGTTGTTGAGGAACCCGACCAGCGGCGTGTTGGCCGCCTCGTAGAGGTTGTCGATGCCGAGCTGGTCCTCGACGAACTCGACACCCGCCTCGGTGACACCGACCGCGCGCTTGCGCTCGTCGACCTCGTAGTGGACGTCCTTCTGCATCAGCGGCGCCATGCGCGCGAATTCGACGTACCAGCGCGAGGACTGGTCGGCGGGCCCGGAGATGATCAGCGGCGTCCGCGCCTCGTCGATCAGGATCGAGTCGACCTCGTCGACGATGGCGAAGTTGTGCCCGCGCTGTACGCAGTCGTCGAGGCTCCACGCCATGTTGTCGCGCAGGTAGTCGAAGCCGAACTCGTTGTTCGTCCCGTACGTGACGTCGCAGTCGTAGGCCTCCTTGCGCTGCGACGGCGGCATGTCGGCGACGATCGACCCCACGGTCACGCCGAGGAAGCGGTGCACCCGGCCCATCCACTCGGCGTCACGTTTCGCCAGGTAGTCGTTGGTCGTGACGATGTGGACGCCCTTGCCGGAGATGGCGTTGAGGTAGACGGCCATGACCGACGTCAGCGTCTTGCCCTCACCGGTCTTCATCTCGGCGACCTGGCCGAGGTGCAGCGCGGCACCGCCCATGAGCTGGACGTCGTAGGGCCGCTGGCCCAGCACCCGGTGGGCGCCCTCGCGCGCCACGGCGAACGCCTCCGGCAGCAGGTCGTCGAGCGACTCGCCATCCTCCTGGTGCCGCTTGCGGAACTCGTCCGTCTTGGCGGCCAGCTCGGCGTCGGAGAGGCCTGTGACGTCGTCTTCGAGGGTGTTGATGTGCTGAGCGATACGGCTGAGCCGCTTCACCATCTTGCCCTCGCCCGCACGGAGCAGGCGGTTCAGAAGCATCCGGGTCGACCTCGCTAGTTGGTTCGGTTTCTCGTGCGCCACCCCGGCCCGCGCCTGGGCAGCCGAGTCCGCCACGCAGCGGCCGGCGCTTCGCACACACCCGCGACCACGCAGCACTGCCCATCGTAGGGAATGCGCAGGCCCGTGCGCACACGGCTCGGCGTGCGAGCACCCCGGGTGCGACGAAAGTCCCCTCCGGGTCTCACACGGGCCTCACAGCCGTCTCACGGGAGCTTCACGCGGCGGGCCCGAGAGGTCGGTCCGCACACGGCGGTGGCCCGCGCACACCTGGTGCACGCGGGCCACCGCGGGGCGCACGGGCCCGGCCGGTCAGACCAGCCGGATCACGCCGTAGTCGAATCCCTTCCTGCGGTAGACGACGCTCGGCTTGCCGGCGTCCGCATCGTTGAACAGGTAGAAGTCGTGCCCGACGAGTTCCATCTCCGAGAGGGCCTCGTCGACCGTCATCGGTGCCGACGAGTGCTGCTTCTCGCGCACGATGCGACCGGGTTCGTGGTCGTCACCCGCGTCACCGCGGTCGCCGACCGTCATGTCGTCGAAACCGTCGTCGAGCCGCTGGGACGGGAGCCTGATGGCGCCGTCCGCGCTGACGGTGTCCGCCGCCGACGACATGACCTGACCGTTCATGTCCCCGGTCTCCGTGGGGGCCTCCATGACCGCGGTCGCGGTACCGCCGGACCGACCGTCGGACCCTCCCGCGGTGGCCTCCGCGACGGATTCGGGAACGCGCCGTCCGTAATGCACCTTTCTGCGATCGTGCGCACGACGCATCCGGTTTTCGAGCTTACTCACCGCGGCATCGAGCGCTGCGTAGAAATCGCCCGCGCTCGCTTCCGCTCGCATGGCGGGCCCCTTGCCCCGGCCCGTGATTTCGACACGCTGGCAGTTCTTGGACTGGCGCCGATTGCGCTCGTGGAAAAGCTCCACCTCGTAGCGGATGACTTTGCGGTCGTATCGTTCGAGCCGATCCAGCTTCTCGCTCACGTGCTGCCGGTAGTGCTCCGGGACCTCCACGTTACGGCCCTTGACGACGATATCCATACGCGACCTCCCTCGCGGAAAGCGAGTCCATTGCGGCGAACACCGGCACCGGGGAGAGAAAACGATCATGCGCCATTCCTCGGGCGTGCTGATCAATTTCTGGGATTTCAGCTTTCCGCCGGCGCCAGGGACATTTACTGGCCACCTCCCTGCTGCCGGGAATTGCTGTTAGCGGTGCACATTAGCCCGGTTCCGGCTCGGAGAGAAGCCCCCGGTGCGGGGGACGTCGGACGGTGAACCGTGGTCACGTTCCGAAGCCGAGAACCGGCATGCAACCCCTCGCGGGGACTCGATCGGAGCAACATCGGGGTGAACGGAACCCGACCGCCGCAGAACCAGCGCGTGAGCGCCTGGCGGACGGTGACGGGCCGGTTGCTCATACCGGGACAACGAACAGCCGCCGGACGCGGTTCCGAGTCACCCGTTCGAGCGGGAGCCGTGCGGTGAGCGGTCGCCGCCGGTGTCGAGGGCGGCCGGTGTCGAGGGCCGCCGTCATGCTGCCGTCAGCGTGAGCGCGGAGAGTGGCTCGACCCCGGCGTTCCGCAGCGCGCCCCGGGCCGCGGCGAGGGTCGCCCCCGTGGTCACGACGTCGTCGAGCAGCACCACGGGCACTCCGGGTGGCGGCGCGCCCGCTGGTGCGATGCGGAGCCTGCCCGCGAGGTTCGCGCTGCGCTGTGCGCGGTCGAGGCCGACGGCGTCCCGCGCCCCCGCGTCGAGCCGCAGCGCGGGTGCCACGGCGGCGGGCCTGCCGGTCTCGCTCAGCGCCGCCGCGCACGCCCTGGCCAGCGCGAGCACGTGCGAACCGCCCCGGGCCCGGGCGGCGCTCGGGCGGGAGGGCACCGGGACCAGCCACCAGGTGCCCTCCGCGTCGGGCCTCGCCGCGGGCAACTGCGGCACGGCGGCGGCCAGCGCCCTTCCCAACGGGCGCGTCAGACCGCGCCTGCCGCGTTCCTTGTGCGCCACGACGAGCGTTCGGGCGACGTCGGCGTGACGTGCGAGAGCGTAGGTCGGCTCGGCAGGACCGGTCGCCGACGCCTGCCGCGGCTCGCCGAAGACCGCCAGACACGACCGGCAGCACGCCCGGCCGGGTGCGTCACAGCCCGCGCAGTGTTCCGGCAGCACCAGGTCCAGCAGTGCCGCGGCACGCGCGGCCGTTCCCTGTTTCGTCACGTACGGCAGCATGCCGCCCGGCCCCGACATTCTCCGGGCCCGCGATCGCCGCGGCCCGCCGGACGTCAGCCGGGGTAGAACGGCACGGCCGACGAGCCGCGCTGGTCGTGCGGGCGCCACACGTCGCCGAGATCGCTCGCCGTCCACAATCCCGTCGCGTCGGCCACCACCGTGGGCCTGCCCGGTGCCGCCGTGATGCCGCGCATGGGCGCGATGAGGTTCGAACTGTTGAACTGGTCGATCCGCAGCCCGTCGAGCGGCACGCGCACCACCGGACTCGCCTCCGACTGTGTGGCGACCGCCAGGGCGTCCTGCCCCGACCAGTCCAGCGCGACGGCGTCGTCGAGCTCATCACCCTGCAGCACACGCGGCGCACGCAGGGCGACCGAGGCGCGGCTCTCGTCGTCGCGCACCACCGCGGCGACGACGACCCTGCCGCCGATGACCATCGCCGCGCGCGTGCCGTCCCGCGACAACCGCAGGGCGTCGATGTCGCCGATCGGGTTGATCTCGGACGAGTTGACCGACTGGGTCACCCACCGGCCCTCGGCGTCGGTGACGACCTGCACCACGCGTTCCCCGCTTGCGACCGTCCACACCTCGCGCGACTGCTCGCTGCGCGAGGTCGCGGGCACCCACGTCGGCCGGGTCATGCTGCGGGCGTCCAGGTCGACGACCTGACCCTCCTCGCCGTACGGCCCGACCCGCAGCCGCACGCCCTGCTGCGCCCGTTCGACGACCGCCAACTGGTCGCCGCCCAGCGACTGGGCCGCGCTCCGCACGTTCCGTCCCGATCCGGCGGGCCCGGGGATCGGCTGGCCGTTGCCGAGCGACAGCACCCGGCCGTCGGCGACCATCAGTCCCGGCAGATCCGAGCTCGGCGTCGCCGCGGCCTGGTAGGACGGCAGTTCACCGGGCCGCCAGTCGCGGTGACCCTGCACCAGCGCGCTGCCGTTGGACAACAGGCGCACCCGGCTCGTCGTCACCGTCTGCAACGACCGCACGACCTGCGCCGCAATGAGTTCCTTGTCGTGAGCGCTCCGGTCGGCGACACCGGTGAGCGGCACGGCCAGCGCACCGTCGCGGGTCGTCGTCACGTTCGTCTCGAGCGAGGCGTTGTCGCCCATCGGGTTGCGCACCGCTCCGGTCAGTCCGTCGGACGGGCCCGCCAGCAGCAGGTCCACCACCCGGGCGGGCAGTCCCGACTGCGGGCTCGCCACGACGTAGCGCAGATCGGGCACCAGCACGTTCGACTCCGGCGCGAAGAAGTAGACCGGTACGCGGAAGTACGTCTCGTCGAAGTCCGACATCGTGACCAGCACACTCTGCGGCGGGTCGACGATGCGCCACTCGCCGTTCTCCTTGCGCAGGCGCACGTTCTGCTCGACGGCGTCGTCGGCGGGGATGAAGGAGCTGTCGGCCGCCAGCCTGCCGACGTGCCCGCCACGGACCGTGACGACGTGTTCGTCGGGAGCCTTCGACGCGGTCGCACCGTCCGAGGCCGCACCGTCCGGCGCCGTGCGCGGGGACCGTGTCGTCACCCCCGTCTCCGGCGCGGGCGTGGGTGTCTGCTCCGCGCCCGCGTCGTCACCGGGAGAGCCGGTCGGGATCTCCTCGCCGTTGCCGCGTTCGTCCCGGCGTTCGCCGGGCTCGGCGTCGCGACTGCTCGTGGCGGGCGTGCGGGGCCCGTCCGTATCGGCGAAGACGGTGCTGAACTCGTCCTCGATCACGGCGACCGCCTGGTCGGGCTGCCACTCCTTCCGTGCCCGCTGCGACAGATAGGCCCGGGAGGCCGCGTAGTCGCTGGCGGGCTCGGCGCTGGCCTCCACGAACTCCCGCACGACCGACAGCGGGTCCAGTCCCGGTGCGGGTTCGGGTACCGCCTCGGTCTGCTGTCCGCGCTGCTGCTGGGGCAGCGCCTCGGGCTGCGATTCGGAGGGAATCGCGGCACAGCCGCTCGCCACCAGGGCGGCCAGCCCCAGTGCGGCCCACGCGCGCATCCGACGCGGGCGCGCCGGGCCGCGCGAGTGCTGTGTCGTCACACCGTCTCCCGTCGTCACACCGTCTCCCCTGGCTGCGCGTCCGGCTGGGCGTCGCGGTCGCCCTGGGCACCTGCGGTCGGCTCTACGTCCTCGGGTGGCAGGGGCAGCGGGTTCGCCGCGTACGAACCGCCGACCTTGCGCGGAAGCGTGAGGCGGAAGCACGATCCGCGATCGGGCTCGCCCCACGCGTCGAGTGTGCCACCGTGCAGGCGCGCGTCCTCCTGGCTGATGGCCAGGCCCAGTCCCGTGCCGCCGGTCCGCCGGTTCCGCGACGGGTCGGCCCGCCAGAACCGGTTGAACACCAGCTCGGACTCGCCGGGGCGCAGGCCGATGCCCTGGTCGCGGATCGTGATCGCGACGGCTCCGGGCCATTCGTCCGCCGCGCCCGACGCTCCGCCGGGGACGGCACCGGGCGCGCCGTCGGCCGCAGGAAGGGTCACGGCCGCGTTCTCGCCTGCGGCGTCGCCGGCCGCCGGGGTTTCCGGCTCCGTGGCGGCGAGGCGCACCTGCACCGGCCTGCCCTCGCCGTGGTCGAGTGCGTTGGCCAGCAGGTTGCGCAGAATGCGTTCGATACGCCGGGCGTCGACCTCGGCCTCGACCGGACCGTCCGGCAGGTCGACATCCATGGCGCTGCCCATCGACTCCGCCAGCCCGCTCACCTGTTCCACCGCACGCTCGACGATCGGCCGGACGTCGGCGACCTCCGACGACAGCTCCTCGACCCCGGCGTCGAGCCGCGAGATCTCCAGCAGGTCGGCCAGCAGCTGTTCGAACCGGTCGAGCTCGTCGGTCAGCAGTTCGGTCGACCGCGCGAGCCCCGCGGGGAACTGCTCGCGCGAAGCGTGCAGCACGTCGGCGGCCATGCGGACCGTGGTCAGCGGCGTCCGCAGCTCGTGCGAGACGTCCGAGGTGAACCGCCGCTGCAGTTCGCCGAACTCCTCGAGCTGCCGGATCTGCCGCTGGATACTGGCCGCCATCTCGTTGTAGGCGACGGCCAGCTTCGCCAGGTCGTCCTCACCGACGACCTCGAGCCTGCGGTCCAGCTCGCCGTGCGCGAACTGCTCCGCCGCGCCCGCAGCCCGCCGCACGGGCTGGACCACCTGCCGCACGACGATGTTGGTGATGCCGGCCAGCAGCGCCAGCAGCGCGAAACTGCCCACGACCAGCGTGTTCTGCACCGTGGCGACCGTGTTCTGCTCCGAGGTGAGCGGGAACAGCAGGTAGACCTGCAACGGCCGGGTCGTCGTCGTGATGGGGGCGCCGATCGCGAGGTAGGTCGTGCCGCCGGCGGTGTGGAACTCCTTGGCGGGCGTGTTGTTCTCGACGAACCCGCGCAACCGGCCGGAGACCTTGTCGTACGGCCCCGCGGACACCGTGCGGCTCGCGGGGCGCTCCGGATCGCCCGCGGCGAGCACCGGCTCGAACGTGCCCGCGGCCGAACTGGCCGCATCCTGCGCCGCGACCGAACTGGTGGTGATCCGGTTGACCGCGTTCGTGAGCCGTTCGCGCAGGGCGTCGTCCTGACCCGCATCGCCGACGAGCTCGCTCTCGACCGTGCGCACCACCGCATCGAGCTGCGCGGTCGCGGCCTCCTCCTTGGTGGTCATGAGCCGGTCGGTGATCTGGTTCTGCAGCACCATGCCGAGCACGAACACGACCGCGGCCGACATCGCCAGCGTCGACACGGTGACGCGGAACTGCAGCGAATGGCGCCACAGCTCGCCGAACGCGGTGCTCTTCCGCCGCCCGAACGCCGCGACGCGGCGGGCCAGCCCCAGCAGCAGTCCGCCGAGGCCGCTCAGGCGATCTCTCATGAGCCGATTATGGTGGGCCCGCCTTGTAGCCCACACCGCGCACGGTCAGCACGACCTCGGGGTGTTCCGGATCGCGCTCCACCTTCGACCGCAGTCGTTGCACGTGGACGTTGACGAGCCGCGTGTCCGCCGCGTGCCGGTAGCCCCACACCTGCTCGAGCAGCACCTCGCGGGTGAACACCTGCCTCGGCTTGCGGGCCAGCGCCACGAGCAGGTCGAACTCCAGCGGAGTCAGCGAGATCGGCTCACCGTCGCGCGTCACCTGGTGGCCGGGAACATCGATGGCGAGGTCCCCGATGACCAGCGACTCGGCGGGCTCGCCGTCGTTGTGACGGAGCCGGGCGCGCACGCGGGCGACGAGTTCCTTCGGCTTGAACGGCTTGACGACGTAGTCGTCGGCGCCGGATTCGAGGCCCAGCACGATGTCGACCGTGTCGCTCTTGGCCGTGAGCATGACGACCGGGACACCCGATTCCGCCCGGATGGCCTTGCAGACGTCGATGCCGTTCAGCCCCGGCAGCATGAGGTCGAGCAGTACCAGGTCGGGCTTCATCTCGCGGAACGCCGACAGCGCACGGGAGCCGTCGGAGACCACCGCGGTCTCGAAGCCCTCCCCGCGCAGCACGATGGTCAGCATCTCCGCGAGAGCGGGGTCGTCGTCGACGACCAGCACACGTGCCTTCATGGCCCACATATTCGCACTGCACTCATCGCCGACTGCGGGAGACCCTGGTTCGGCGTGTCCGAGTCGGCCGATGACTGGTCCGAACGGAGTAACGGTATGAACCACGGAGGCGCCGGACGATTACTCACGCGAGCGGCTGCGCGACCGTGAACAAGGTGATAACTCACATCCGCCGCCGGAGGGGCGACTCTCCTCGACACAGGAGTTACTGTTGCGTTATGCGGAACTCCGACGCTGCCTCCCTCGCCGCCCGGAACTCCGACGACGTTCCGCAGGGCACCGCTGGTCCGGCCGGGACCGGCCTCACACCCGAGGACGTCCCGGAGCCGGCTCCGGCCGAGGAACCGAAGAGCCCGGTGCAGTCCGTCGACCGCGCGGTGAGCATCCTCGAGCACCTCGCCAAGGACGGCGAGGCGGGCATCACCGAGATCGCCGACGAACTGGGCGTGCACAAGTCCACCGCGTCGCGACTCGTGTCCGCGCTGGAGATGCGCAACCTCGTCGAGCAGGTCAGCGACCGCGGCAAGTACCAGATCGGGTTGGGGATCGTTCGGCTCGCCGGCGCCGCGACCGGCCGGATGGACCTGGCGAAGCTGGGCAACCAGACCTGCCAGGGCCTCGCCGACTCGCTCGGCGAGACGGTCAACATCGCGGTCGCCGACGGCGGCATCGCGATCAACATCAGCCAGGCGGTCGGGTCGGCCTCGATCACGGCGCAGAACTGGACGGGCAGGCGCACGCCGTTGCACGCCACGTCGAGCGGCAAGGTGCTGCTGGCGTACATGCCGCCCGCGCAGCGCCGCGACATGCTCCGCGACAGCCTCGAGGAGTACACGCCCCGCACGACGACCGCACCCGACGAGCTGACCGCCGAACTCAGCCGCATCGCCGACGACGGGTTCGCCGCGTGCTTCGAGGAGTTCGAGCTCGGACTGCACGCGGTGGCGGTGCCGATCTACGGCGACGGTGGTTCGGTCATCGCGGCGATGAGCGCCTCCGGCCCGTCGTACCGGCTGTCCCGGCAGCGCATCCGGCAGATCATCGGCCCGATGCGCGACGCGGCGATGGAGCTGTCGGCGCAGCTCGGCCACTTCCCGACCTGACACGTCCCACCGTCTGCGCCGGGGCACGCGGACAGGGCGCAGGCCACCGCCGACACGTGACCTGCGCCCGCCGGGGCTCAGCAGAAGCCCGAAGGGACCCGCTCGCCCTCCCGCTGTGGGCCGAACTCCGCCGGCTGACACGTGGTCTCCAGCACCGACATCCACAGGTCGCCGTCGGGGTCGACCTGGTTCCGGCGGCTGGTCATCAACGACAACGGCACGTGCACGAACCGCCGTCGCCACCGCGCGACCGCGACCTCCGTCCGGCCCGCCATGGCGGCGTGTGCCGCGGCGTGGGCCAGCCGCAGGCAGTAGACACTGTCGTAGGCGTTCGCGACGACGCTGCGGATGGCGTAGCTCGGGTCGATGTACCGCATCGTGGGCGCCAGCCCGACGGCGGTCAGGTGGTCGGTGATGCGCTCCTTCAGCAGATCGTCGATCTTGCCGAGCTTGACGTTCCCGGACGCGTCGGTCGCCTTGCCGTTCCGGTGCGACAGGTCGGGCTCCTCGAGCAGATCCTGTCCCGCCCCTTCGGCGAGCACGATGACGACGTAGCCCTTCTTGCGCACGTGCTGTTCGACGTAGGCCAGCAACCCGTCGGGCCCGTCGAGCGCGAACGGGATCTCCGGGATCAGGACGATGTCGGCACCGTTGGCCGCCAGGGCGGCGTAGGCGGCGATGAACCCGGAATGGCGGCCCATCAGTTTCACGAGTCCCACACCGTTCGGGCTGGCCGATGCCTCGACCGACACCGACGAGATGAAGTCCATCGCGCTGGCGAACGCGCTCTGGAACCCGAACGACTGATCGGTGAAGGGCAGGTCGTTGTCGATCGTCTTCGGCACACCGATGACGGCGATGTCGAGCCCGCGTGCCTCGATCGCCTTGGTGAGGCACGTCGCGGCCCGCATCCCGCCGTCACCGCCGATGACGAACAGGACGTCGACGCCGTGCTCGACGAGGCTGTCGACCATTTCGTCGGGGTCCTGGTTGCCGCGCGAACTGCCCAGGATCGTGCCGCCCGCGTTGTGGATGTCGCGCACGTGATCGGGCGTCAGCTCGACCGTGTCGTCGCGGTACTCGGACGTCAGGCCACGCAGGCCGTTCCGGAACCCGAGAATCCGCTTCACCTTGTAGTGCACGGCGAGTTCCTGCACGAGCCCGCGGATGACGTTGTTGAGCCCTGGGCACAGTCCACCGCACGTGAGGATTCCTGCGGTCACCGAGGACGGGTCGAAGTAGATCTTCTTGCGGGGGCCCGCGCCTTCGAAACTCGGTACCTGCTCGGGAGGAAGGTCGTGCCCGGCCAACATGGACACGGTGTCCTCGAGCAGGACCCGATCACCCTCCGCGACGTAGTGCGGGGAGGTCTGTTTCGTCGTGAGCATCTCGGAGAGCGGCGAATCGTAACGACACTCGCCGAGTTGCCGAACGCGGAGGTCGTCCAGATACAGCGTCACCGGAGCTCCCTGGTCGTAATCGAATGTGGCGTCCACGTCACGGCGGGTTCGGCAGCGGAACCGATGCGATCTACCCCGCCGCCTCGTCGAACGTCGTGTGTGCAACGCGGCGGATCTGGTTCCGCGAGATCAGCAGCGACTCGGCGGTCGTCCCACCCTCGAACGTCTGTGGCCGCCCGAGAAGGTTGCCACCGCTGACGCCCGTGGCGACGAAGAAGGCGTCGCCCGCCACGAGCTCGTCGCAGCTGTAGATGCGGTCGAGCGACATGCCCGCCGCGCGGATGGCGTCCGCCTCCTCGTCGCGCTGGGGAGCCAGCCGACCCAGCATGCCTCCGCCCAGGGCGCCGACCGCCGCGGCCGTCATGACCCCTTCGGGAGTGCCGCCGACGCCGAGGAGCAGGTCGACGTCGAGCGTCGGCAGGAGCACCGCCAGGCTCCCCCCGACGTCACCGCCCGCCGGCGTCTGAACCGACGCACCGGCCTGCACCACGCGCTCGATGAGCTTCTTGTGCCGCGGCTTGTCCATGATCATGACACGGAGGTCGTCGACCTGTTTGCCGAGGGCCTTGGCGACCTTGACCAGAGTCTGTTCGGGCGGGTCGTCGAGGTCGATGCTGTGTTTCGCCTCCGGAGGCACCACGATCTTGTCCATGTAGAACCCGGGCCCCGGCGACCACAGGGTCCCGCGCTCCCCGAAGGCGATGGTCGCCAGCGCTCCCGGAAGGTCCTTCGCGCAGAACGACGTTCCTTCGAGCGGATCGACGGCGATGTCGAACTCGGGGCCGGACCCGCCTCCCACGACCTCGCCGTTGAACAGCATCGGGGCGTCGTCCTTCTCACCCTCCCCGATCACGACCGTCCCTCGCCCGGGTGCGCCGGCCAGCGCCTCCCGCATGGCCCTGGTGGCCGCGGCGTCGGCCGCGTCCTGGTCGTAGCGGCCGACCCACTCGTAGCTGGCGACCGCGGCGCTCCGGGTCGCTTCGAGTGCCACGGCCTCCAGCGCATGGATATCGCCACGATTCACCGGTGCGCTCTCGTTCCGAGACGGCATCTTGGTCTCCTGTTCGGTGCGGGTGGAATCAGCACAGCGAGAGCGGCAACTCTCGCGATCGACCGAGCACGCGGACCCGCCGAACGGGCCGCGCGCGCCTGTTTTCGAAAAATCGATGAATCGTGGCGATACCGGCGCTCACGCGCTCACTCGAGATTCGCGTGGAGGCGCCACAGTTCACGCGCCTGCGTGCCGCTGGTCTTCCACAGCGCGTGGAACAGCGCGTCGGTGATCAGCAGGACCGACTGCTCGAACAGGCTGCCCGCGTACTGGACGGAGGCATTCCCGTCGAAGTCCTGCTTGTCCGCCGCAGGCACCACGAGCACCTCGGTCGCGGCCCTGGCGAGCGCCGATTCGGGGGCCGTGGTCAGCGCGACCACCTCGGCGCCCTGCTCACGGGCGGTCTCCGCCGCGCGAACCACGCGCTTCGTCGACCCGGAACCCGACGCCGCGACGAGCACGTCGCTCGGGCCGATGGCCGGGGCGGTCGTCTCGCCGACGACGTGCGTGGCCAGACCGAGGTGCATGAACCGCATCGCGGCCATCTGCAGGGCCAGTCCGCTCCGTCCGGTCCCGATGGTGAACACCGCGGGCGCCTCGAGCAGCAGGGCGCCCGCACGAATCCACGCCGCGGACTGCACCGCGCCGCTCACCCTGTCCACCTCACCGACGACAGCGCGTGTCGCGTCCGAGAAAAGAGCGTCATCAAGCTTCTTCGGCATCGACTTCGTCAACGGAATTTCCCTCCACTTTCGGAACCGGACGACATTCACCGGGAACTTGCCCGATATGGATTACGAACCACCGGCAAGAACCGTCGACCGGACGGCCAAGAAAGCCACAACAATGGTCTGCCACCGACTCGACGGGCGGCAAGGTTCACGGCATTTACAGCCATTATCGCCTGATTTGGATAACGAATACTGCCCGCGAGTCCCGCGACGGTCCCCGCCGGCCTCAGCTCGAACGCACCGACCGCAGGCTGCGGCGCGCCGCCTCGACCACGGCGTGGGCGGTGATGCCGAACTCGCGGAACAGCGTCGTGAAGTCGGCGGATGCGCCGAAGTGTTCCAACGAGACGATCTCGCCCGCGTCCCCGGCGAAACGGTGCCACGGCTGCGCGATTCCGGCCTCGACGACCACCCTGGCACGCACCGAGGGCGGCAGGACCTGCTCCCGGTACGACCGGTCCTGGCGGTCGAACCACTCCACACACGGCATCGACACGACGCGCGTGGGCACGCCGTCGGACTCGAGTACGTCCCTGGCCTCGACAGCCAGCTGCACCTCCGAGCCGGTGCCGACGAGCACGACCTCGGGACTGCCGGAGGACGCCTCGGCCAGCACGTAACCGCCGCGGGCGACCCCCTCGGCCGACGTGCCGTCGAGGGTCGGCACGTTCTGCCTGGTCAGCGCCAGTCCTGCCGGGCCGCCGGTGTCCTCGAGCACGGCCTTCCACGCGTGCGCGGTCTCGTTCGCGTCGGCCGGCCGCACCATCGACAGGCCGGGGATGGCCCGCAGCGACGCCAGCTGTTCGACGGGCTGGTGGGTCGGGCCGTCCTCACCGAGGCCGATCGAGTCGTGCGTCCACACGTAGACGACCGGAAGCCGCATGAGCGCGGCCAGCCGGACCGCGGGACGCATGTAGTCGCTGAAGATCAGGAACGTGCCGCCGTACGGCCGGGTCCCGCCGTGCAGTGCGATGCCGTTGAGAATCGAACCCATCGCGTGCTCGCGGATGCCGAAGTGCAGTGTGCGCCCGTACGGCTGTGCCTTCCACTCGTTGGTGGAGATCTCGGCGGGACCGAAGGAGTCCGCACCCTTGATCGTGGTGTTGTTGCTCTCGGCCAGGTCCGCCGAACCGCCCCACAGCTCCGGCAGCACGTCGCCGAGCTTCGCGAGCACCGCGGCCGACGCCTTGCGCGTGGCGACCCCCTTCTCGTCGGGCTCCCACACCGGAAGCTCGTCGGCCCACCCGGCGGGCAGCTCGCGCGAGCCGAGGCGGTCCAGCAGGGCCTTGCGCTCGGGATTGCTCCGCGCCCAGGCGTCGAATTCGAGCTGCCACTTCTCGTGGTCGGCCTTGGCGCGCGCCGCCACCTCGCGGCTGTGACGCAGGACGTCGTCGTCGACCTGAAAGGTCCGTTCCGGGTCGAACCCGACCGTGCGCTTCAGGCCCGCCAGCTCCTCGCCGCCGAGCGCCGCACCGTGCGCCTTGCCGGAGTTCATCTTGGTCGGCGCCGGATAACCGATCACGGTGCGCAGCACGATCAGCGTCGGCCGGGACGTCTCACGCTTGGCCTGTTCGACCGCGTCCAGGAATCCCGCGACGTCCTCACCGCCGTGCACCGTGAGGACCTGCCAGCCGTAGGACTCGTAACGCTTGGCCGTGTCCTCGGACAGCGCGATGTGCGTGTCGTCCTCGATCGAGATCTCGTTGCTGTCGTAGATCACCGTGAGGTTGCCCAGCTGCTGGGTTCCGGCCAACGACGACGCCTCGGAGGTGACACCCTCCTCGATGTCGCCGTCGGAGGCGATCACGTAGATCTGGTGGTCGAACACGCTCGTGCCCTGCTCGGCGTCGGGATCGAACAGGCCGCGCTCACGGCGGGAGGCCATGGCCATGCCGACGGCGTTGGCCAGTCCCTGACCGAGCGGACCGGTGGTGGTCTCCACGCCCGTGGTGTGCCCGTACTCGGGGTGCCCAGGGGTGAGCGAGTCCCACGTGCGCAGTGCCTTCAGGTCGTCGAGCTCGAGACCGTAGCCGGAGAGGAACAGCTGAATGTACAGCGTGAGGCTCGAATGCCCGGCCGACAGTACGAACCGGTCCCTGCCGATCCAGTTCGCGTCATCGGGATCGTGCCGCATGACCCGCTGGAACAGCGCGTACGCGACGGGTGCGAGGCTCATCGCCGTGCCGGGGTGCCCGCTCCCGCACTGTTCGACCGCGTCCGCCGCCAGCACCCGAGCCGTATCCACCGCGCGCTGGTCCAGCTCGGTCCAGTCGTCGGGGATCCGCTTGGTGGTCAAGCGAACAACCTCGTCAGCTGATTGGGTCACCCGGTGGTCCGAGACCGACTCGTTTGCTGCCATCGAAACGCACTCCTGTTGATTTCGGTTTTTCTTGACGTCCACGGAAGCGGGCAGCAGGTGTGGACTCCGCCACGCGACCGTTTCCGAAAATCTCGTCCCACCGATCGAACGGAAGCGAGCGGTTCTCGCGACATCGGCGGATCAGTTCCACGGCCCGATCGCCACGAGACTTCCGGCGACGAAGCACGCTCACCGGAAGGTCGGGGCCTCGGGCTGTCGTGGGGGTGTGCTGTGGGCACACGCGGCCTGAAACGTGTCAGGCGGTGGCGCGCTTGCGGAGTTCGCGGGCGGCCACACCCGGGTCCGGG
>NZ_JAMTCN010000022.1 GCF_024171865.1 Prauserella aidingensis
CGTTCATGGGCCTGCTCGGCGAGAAGTACCCGGAGGCGCAGTTCCTCGTCACGGGTGCGCTCGGGCCGGACTCGAACGCCCACGTGCCCGACGAGTGGCTGCACGTCCCGCAGGCCACCCGGGTCACCGAGGCGGTCGCCCACTTCCTGGACGCCCACGCCCGCGGCTGACGAACACCGCGCGTGTTGCGGATCCCCGGGACCGTGTTGCGGATTCCGGGGGTCGTGTTGCGGATTCCGGGGGTCGTGTTGCGGATTCCGGGGGTCGTGTTGCGGATTCCGGGGGTCGTGTTGCGGATTCCGGGGGTCGTGTTGCTCCCACCCGTCACCCGGCCACCGCCCCTCAACGACGCGCTACCGCGCGACTGCGTTTTCCGGGCGGGCGGGCACGGAACCTGACCGGCCTGCGACGTCGCGAGCCACGTGGCGTCGCAGGCCGGGACCGGCCCTCCGTCAGCCTTCGATGATGCGGGGCGGGCCGTCGTCTCGGTCGTCGTCGCCGGAACGGCCACGCTCGCCGGAGCCGGAACGGCCACGCTCGCCGGAGGTGCCGTCCGCATCGGGTCCGTCGGACACGACCTCGCTGTCGACGACGATCACCCGGCTGCGCATGCCAGGGCCGAACGGGCCTCGGCCGTAGGCGGCCCCGCCCACCGGCGCACGCTTCTCCGCACGGCGCAGCCATGCCCTCCGCACGACCTTGCGCGTCGGCGGAATCAGGAACAGCAGGCCGATGACGTCGCTGACGAATCCGGGCAGCAGGATCACCATGCCGCCCACGCCGACGAGCATGCCGTCGGTGATCTCCTCGTGCGGCGACTTCCCGGAACGCGCCGTCGCGCTGAACGCGCGCATCGCCTTGCCTCCCTCGCGGCGCGCCAGCCACGACCCGACGAACGCACCCGCGATCAGCAGTCCGATGGTCGGGAGGAAGCCGATGAGGGACGCCACCGTCCACACGGCGGCCACCTCGGCGATCACGTACAGCAAGAGCAGAACGGCCATATCGGGTCAACGTACGGGACGTCCGTTTTGATCCTGGTCGTGATCACCGCGTGAAGCCCGGGCCCGCCACATCCGCCCAAACCGGTCATCTCCGGACCAGCTCGACAGCACCGGGTATGGGTGGTCGACGGCGCATCCGGGGCGGGCACAATCGGTGACCATGACCGAAGCGAACGAACCCACCACCACCACCGAGGCCGAACGGACCGTGCCGCCGCAGATGAGCGTGGTCACGGTGGCCGCAGGCAACATCGGCGAGCTCCGCGAGTTCTACCGTGCGCTCGGCTGGGAGGAGGTGCCCGGCAGCAGCGACGACTGGGCCGGCTTCCTGCTCGGCGGTGTCGTGCTGGCGCTGTATCCGCGTGCGACGCTCGCCGAGGAGACGGGCGCCGGTATGTACGGTTCCGGGTTCACGCTTGCCGTGAACGTCGACAGCCCCGAGAAGGTCGAAGAAGCCTACGAGACGGCCCTGTGGGCCGGCGCGGGAGCCGTCGCCGAGCCGCAGGAACGCAAGTGGGGCGGCAGGTCGGCCTACTTCGCCGATCCCGAGGGCAACCGCTGGGAGATCGCCTACAACGAGCGGGTCGCCTTCGGGGAGCGCGGCGAGATCGTCGCCTACGGCGAGTGACGAGGTGAGCGGCTGTCAGGCCGCTCCGGGGAGGTCGAAGAAGCCGAGCATGCGCACGGCGGGCGTGTAGTCGCCCTTGACCTTGAGCCGTCCCCTCATGAACTGCGACGCCGGACGGGCGTTGCCGGTGGCCACGCGGAGGAAGTCCTCGAACTGCGCGGTGATCGTCGTGTCGGGCGTGAGCACGCAGTCGGCGGTCGACACGCAACGCCCGTCCTCGATGACCGTCTGGTAGCGGTCGAAGTCGTCGCCGTTGGGGAATCGCCAGGTCACGACGATGTCGGCGTCGCCGGCGCGTTCGGCGTTGAAGTGGTCGGCCATGCGACGGAACACCTCTTCGAGGAACAGCGCACGCAACTGCGGATGCCGCGCCAGCCCGCGGAGCTGCTCCTTCGACGCCCCGGCCACGACCTCGGCCAGCACCTCCGTGGACAACGAACTGAGCTCGATGCCCGACCCGGTGGCGTCCAGCATGTGCAGCGTCTCCAGCACGCGGAGGAACTGTTCGGTGCTCAGGACCCCCACGTCGATGCTGCGCGCGAACTCGTCGAGCACACTTCCCGTCGGCACGGCGTCAGGTTACTCAGGGGTATACAGCCCGGCAAATGCACCTGCCGGGTACTCCTGGCGCCGGGGATGACGCCGGGGAGAGTCGTCACGCGGCGTTACCACCGGGTCGAGGCGCGTCGCGGGGCCGCTGTCGTCCCGGTCGGTTCCGTCACAGATCGCCCGTGTTCACCGGCGACGAATCCTGCGGAGGCATTCCCGAACCTCCCGACGAAAACCGGAGGAGAAGACCCTCACGCGCCCGCCGCACCCCTTTCAGGCAAGACATTTCTGACGAAAAGGTTCGCATCACAATACATTCCGGGGAGATGTACGGATTGCGACCGACCGGCCGGGGCCGGATTATTCTCGAATTCCGTACCGTCGATCACATCACGCCGGGACCCGAATGGCGGATGACAACGAAAAGTGGTCGACTTAGTTTCGGACGGTCCGGATTTTCCGGAATGCCGCGCCGCCGGTCCGCTCGATTCTCCCCCTCGGCCGGCGATGCGGCGGAAGAGGCCTCGCACGCCCACCCTCCCCGCGACTGACCGGGCGTGCGGGGTCCTTCCACTTCACGGCCCGACACCTCCTCGACACCCCGGCGCCACTCGGGTCAACACCACGGCGGTCAACACCACGGCGGTCAACGCCACGGCGCCCGTTCCCTCGGTACGCAATGCGAACGGGGAGACTCCCCGGGGATGCGCACCAGCCGGGCCGTGACACCGGGGCCGCTGTAGAGGAACGGACCCGTGCGCACCCAGCCGGCGCGAACCAGCGCAGCGTCGACACCGTGTTCCCAGCTTTCCCATTCGTCGGCGTCCGGGATGTCCACGGCCTGCACCGGCGTGCGGTGCTCGTCGGTGGCAGGGATGATCCAGCCGGTGCGGCCGTCGGCCCCGGTGAGGTCGAGCTCGAACGTCGCGACACAGGTAGCCATCAGGACCCCGAAACAGTTCGTGGGGAACACATTCCGCTCTCCGCAGACACTCGGGCCACGTCCGGAATGCGGACAACTGCGCCTGTGAAATCGGGCGCAGCAGGCGGCGTCCGGCCCACCTCGAAAAACCTGCCAACCGTGGGCGGAACCGCCTTCTCACAACGGTGGCGCAACAGCGCCCTCCTCGTCCGAATCAACGTACTCAGGAAGGGAGGTTCAAGCCGGTGCGCGGCCACATTTCAAGGCGCCACCAGGCGAAGAAGGGGCGAGACATTCTTCACCGATACAATTTTTGGCTGACCGGAAATTCTCGCCCGGAAACAGTTTCCGATAGTCGCACCGCCGTACGCAGCAGGTACCGTCACGTCGGCGGGCGGCGGATCCTCGCCACACGGCCGGGTCGAGGGGCGGGCGGCGCCGAGTCCCGTACCGCACGTTGGCGAGAGTCACTCGCAGTTCTCGCGGACACGGGTGGCAGGCGCCGCGTAAGGTTACGCAGCGGTCTGTCGCAGGGGTCTCGTCGCAGGGATCTCGTAGCGCGAGCACGAGCAGCGGTGCAGGGCCTCCTGCCGCAACTGCACGGCACTGCACTGCACTGCACGGCACTGCACGGCACGGCACTGCACCGGGCTGCACTGGGCGACGCCGACGGGTACATCGACAGGGAGGAAGCGTGACGGAGAGCCGGCCGCAGGCGGAGAAGTCGAAACGCCTGCCGAGGGCGGTGCGGGAGAAGCAGATCCTCGACGCCGCCGTCACGGTGTTCGCCCGCCACGGCTACCACCCCGCATCGATGGACGAGGTGTCCGAGGTCGCGGGCGTGTCCAAGCCGATGATCTACAGCTACCTGGGCTCGAAGGAGGACCTGTTCCTCCAGTGCATCCGCCGCGAGGCGAACCGGTTGATCGACGCCGTGCAGACGGGCATCGACGTCGACGCCGCCGCCGACATGCAGCTCTGGACGGGACTGCGCGCGTTCTACGGATTCGTCGCCGAGCACCGCGCGTCGTGGACGGTGCTGCACCAGCAGGCGCTCGCCGTGGGCGGCACCTTCGCCTCGGAGATCAACGCGTTGCGCTCCCACGCGATCGAGATGGTGACCAAGCTCGTGGTGTCGGAGGGCTCTCGCAAGGGTCTCGGCGAGCAGGCGGAGTTCTCCGGCGAGGGCATGGCCGCCGCACTCGTGGGTGCGGCCGAAGCGCTGGCCGACTGGTGGCTGGACCACCCGGACCTGTCACCCGGCGTGCTCGCGTCCTGGCTGATGAACCTGACGTGGCTGGGCTTCAACGACCTCGTCGAAGGGCAGGTGTGGCGGCCCAGCTGACCGCCCCCTGTCGTCACGACCGGCGGATCCCGTCGAGGAGGAACGTGGTGCGGCGTTCGTAATCGGCCGCGGAAGGCCGGGTTCCGTACTTGAGTGCGAGCGCACCATCGTGGATGAGCGCCTGCAGATCGTCGGCCCGGAACTCCGGTCGGAGCTCACCCGACACGTGACCCGCGGCGATGACCTCGGCGTTGAACTCGCCTGCCACGTGGCAGATCGCCATGAGCTGCTGCGATTCGGGGTACATCTGAAGCAGCACGTCGTTGGCGGCGGGCTGGCGGTATTGGATTTCGCGAATCGCGGTGATGTAGTACGCGATCCGCTCACCCGCGTTCGCGATGGTCCTGGCGTGGTCGATGACGGCGTACAGCTCGTTCGCGACGAGTTCTTCGATGACGGCCTCGATGAGTCCGATCCGGCCGCCGAACCTGTTGAAGACCGTCGCCTTGCTCACGCCCGCGGCCTTGGCCACGTCTTCCAGGGGAACGGCAAGGCCCCGGCCGCGGAACGCATCGATCGCGGCACGACGAATCTGCTCTGCGTTGCGCTTGGCATCGGCGCGCAGCCGAGACCCCTCAGGCGCGTCGGTCATGCCTCACCTCCCACCTCGACCGAACACCGCAAGTTGACCCGCTTCGTCAGTTTATCTACCGTTGACAGGCGAGACAAAACTGACCGACAGAGTCAAGTTACAGGGGCGGGCCGATGGACCTCGGCGCGACCCCTGGGAAAGGTCGCCGGAATGATCGTTGTGACGGGCGCAACCGGCACTCTCAACGGGGCCACCGTCGAGCATCTCCTCGACCGCGTACCGGCCGAAAACATCGGGGTCAGCGTCCGCGACGTCACCAAGGCGCAGCACCTCGCCGAACACGGCATACGGGTGCGGCAGGGCTCCTACGACGATCCTGTCGCGCTACGCGATTCCTTCGAGGGCGCCGAGCAGGTGCTACTGGTGAGCTCCAGCGACATGTCGGCCGATGTCGTCGGCCAGCACCGCGCGGCGATCGAGGCCGCCGTCGCGGCCGGTGCCACCCGGATCCTCTACACCAGCCAGCAGAACCCCGTGGACACCTCGTACCCTCCGGCTGCCATGCACGCCGCCACCGAGGCCACCCTCGCCGGTGCCGCCCTCACCAATGCCGGGGTCACGTGGACCGCGCTGCGCAACGGCTTCTTCGGCGACCTCGACCAGTTGCTGGGCCCATGGCGGCAGACCGGCGTGATCGCACAACCGGCCGCCGGCCCCATCCCGTGGACCGATCGCCGAGACCTCGCCGAGGCCGCAGCGGTCATCCTCGCCGGGGACCGTCCGTTCGACGGCCCCGTGACCCTCGCCGCGCCGCCCGTCACCCTCCACGATTTCGCCGCGATCCTGACCGAAGCGACCGGCCGCACGATCGAACGCGTCGTCGTCGACGATGCGCAGTGGCTCGCCGGCCGGATCGCGGAGGGCATGCCGGAGTTCGTGGCCGAGATGACGCTCGGCATGTTCCGTGCCAGCCGGAACGGCTCCTACGCGGAGCCCGCCCCGCTGCTGGGCGACCTGTTCGGCCGCGAGCCCCGCAGCGCCGCCCAGCAGGTCATCGACCACATCGCGACCTGACGTGCGTCACCCCTCGCCGGGTACGCGCATCGAACGCGGCACCGGCGAGGGGAACGTGCGCTGCGGATCGCAGGTGGCGGCCCAGGCGACCGCCGACCCGGCGACAGGTGCCGGTTCAGACCGCGGTGGCCCGCGCGGCCCGCCGAGCACCGTCGACGGCCGAGCTGCCCAGGTCGCCCTTCGGCAGGGGTTGCCGCGCTTCGAGTGCTCGGACCCAGTCCTCCGTCGAGGCGACGGCGGCCCAGTTGGAGTTGAGCAGCGTCATCAGTGTCGTGTGCACCGTCTCGGCGTCCGCCGCACCGGCGTCATTGGCCAGGTTGATCGCACCGGTCGCGTCCGCGAGCACCTCGGTGGCGAATCCCAGGTACTCGGCCTCCACCGCGGAGGCCAGGACGCAGTTGTTGGTCATGTAGCCGACCAGGGTGACGGTGTCGACGTCGTGACCACGCAACCAGTCGGCGACGTCGGTGCCGGCATAGATCGAGCTGTTCTGCTTGACGACGTGTTTCCAGCCGTCACCGCGACGGCGGGCGATCTCAGGGTGCAGCTGGTAGTCGGGCTGGGTCGGGTTGAACAGGGGCGCGTCCTCGCCCATGGTGTGCTGCACCGCGGCGACGGGGATCCCGCCGGCGTCGGCGGCGTCGATGGCCTGGGTGACACGGGCCAGCGATTCCGTGTGCGGCGGGTACTGGATCTCCAACGGGCCGTCGAAGTAGACCTGCTGGACATCGATGACGACGAGGGCACGTCGAGGGGTGGTCACGGAGTCCTCCTTGGACCGGAATCGAGCTCGGACTGGTGTCGCTGCGCCGCTGAGGACGCCGCACAACCGATCGTCGCGATGTTGCCGCCGACCGGCGAGTGGCGTGAATGCCGACATACGATGAGTTCACGCCATTACGGAGGTGACGGGTGCGGATCGGGATCTACGCGTTCGACGACGTCACGATGTTCCACCTCTCGGTACCGCAACTCGTCTTCGACGAGGTCGCCCATCAGGGCCTCGGAACCTGGACGACGTTCCTGTTCGGCGACGGCGCCCCCACGATCCGCACCGCGGAGGGCTACCGCATCGGGGACCTGGCCGGACTCGACGAGGCCCGAGAGGCGGACGTCGTCGTGATGCCGTCCTGGTTCTTCGACGGCCGTCCGGCCGGCGCGGCCGTGCGCACGACACTGACAACCGCGCACGAGGCCGGCGCGACGGTCGTCGGGCTCTGCCTCGGCGCGATCCCCGTCGTCGACGCCGGTCTGCTCACCGGACGCGCGGCCGTCACGCACTGGCAGGCCTTCGACCTGCTGTCGCAGCGACACCCCGAACTCGATCTCGACGACTCCGTGCTGTACATCGACCACGGCGACGTCCTCACCTCGGCGGGTACCGCCTCCGAGCTGGACGCGTGCCTGCACCTGGTCCGCTCGCGCCTCGGTGCGACCGCCGCCAACAAGGTCGCCCGCAGCCTGGTCATCGCACCACACCGCGAGGGCGGGCAGGCCCAGTACATCGAACGCCCCATGCCTCCGCGGTCGGAAGGCGACGCGATCTCCCGCTCGATGGAGTGGGCCGAGCAGCGGCTCGCGGAACCGTTGCCGGTCGAGCGGCTGGCCGCCACCGTCCACATGAGCACACGCACGTTCGTGCGGGCGTTCCGCGCGGCGACGGGTGCGACCCCTGCCGCATGGGTGCGCACGCGCCGACTGGACGAGGCCCGCCGACTACTGGAGACCAGCGAGCTGCCGATCGACCGGATCGCCGTGGACTGCGGCTTCGGCAGCGCGGTGACGATGCGGCAGAACTTCTCCGCCCGGTTCACGATCTCGCCCTCGCAGTACCGCCGACGCTTCCACGCCACTGCGGACGGAACCGGGCCCGCGCCGACTACAGGTGCGTGATCGTGCCCGACAGGTGCGGCTTCGGCTTGCGCGCGTTCCACACCTCGAAGGCATTGCCGTCGTCGGTGCGCCAGGCCGTGAACGCCACCTTCGCGGGCAGCAGCACCGGCAGCTTGAACTTGACGTCGACCGTGTAGGCCTCGGGCAGCCTGCCCTCGAACGCGGCCAGCGCGCGGGCCTTCGTCCACATGCCGTGGGCGATCGCGGAGGGAAAGCCGAACGCCTTCGCCGTCAGCGGGTGCAGGTGGATGGGGTTGCGGTCGCCGGACACCTCGGCGTAGCGGCGCCCGATGTCACCGGGCACCCGCCAGATCGCACCGGGCGTCGGCGCCGCGAGCTGCTGCCCGCCGCCACCGGAGCCGGAACCGCCGCCCCGCCGCAGGTACGTGCTCACGTCCGACCACACGACGTCGTCGCCCGCCAGCGCCTCGCTGATGACGTCGAACTGCGTGCCCTTCTCGTGCGGGCGCAGGTCGGCCACGCGCACGCGCAGCGTCACCGCCTCGCCGAGCCGGACCGGCCGGTACTGGGTGATGCGGTTGGCGACGTGCACCATGCCGAGCAGGGGGAACGGGAAGGACGGTTCGGCCATGAGGGCCATCTGCATGCCGAACGCCTGGACGTGCGGGTAGGTGATCGGCAGTTCGTCGGAGAGCCGGAAGCCGCACACCTGGTTGTAGGCGGCGAGCTCGCCGGGGTCGGCGACGACACCGGTGCGCACGAACTCCACGTCCGGCAGCCGGTCGCCCCCGCTCTTGCGCAGTCCGCCGAGCACGACCTTCGGGTACAGCGCCGCCACGTTCGGGGCGCTGTCGAGCTCCTTGACCGTCATGTCACGCCCCCAGGAACGCCTGGCCGCACACGCGCACGACGTTGCCGTTGACCGCGGCCGACGCCGGGTTGGCGTACCAGGCGATCGTCTCGGCGACGTCGATCGGCAGACCGCCCTGCGACAGCGCCGACAGCCTGCGGCCGAACTCGCGGATCATGATCGGCACCGCGGCGGTCATCTGCGTCTCGATGAAACCGGGTGCGACGGCGTTGATCGTGGCGCCGTGGTCGGCCAGCCGCGGCGCCGTGTCGTCGACCATGCCGATGACGCCCGCCTTGCTGGCGGCGTAGTTGGTCTGGCCCACGTTGCCTGCGATGCCGGCCATCGAGGACACGCCGATGATGCGGCCGCCCGTGCTGAGCACCTTGTCGGCGACGAGCTTGTCGTTGACGGCGAGCTGCGAGACGAGGTTAACGCTCAGCACCGAGTCCCATGCCTTGTCGGTGAGGTTGCCGAGCGTCTTGTCGCGCGTGATGCCCGCGTTGTGGACGACGATGTCGACACCGCCGTGACGCTCGGTGAGGTACTCGGCGAGCTTTGCGGGCGCGTCGCCCGCCGTGATGTCGAGCTGCAGCGCGGAGCCGCCGATCTTGTTGGCGACCTGCGAGAGGTCGGCGCCCTGCGCCGGGATGTCGAGCACGACGACGTGGGCACCGTCGCGGGCGAGGGTCTCGGCGATCGCGGCGCCGATGCCGCGGGAGGCACCCGTGACCAGGGCCGTCTTGCCTTCGAGGGGTGTGTCCCAGTTCTCCGGCGCGGTCGCGGTCGTCACGCCGCCGGTGCCGACGCGGATGACCTGGCCCGCGACGAACGCCGACTTGGCCGACAGCAGGAATCGGATCGTCGACTCGGTGGCCTCCTCGGCACCTTCGGCGACGTACACGAGCTGGGCGGTCGCGCCGCGCTTGAGCTCCTTGCCCACCGACCGGGTGAAGCCTTCGAGCGCGCGCTGGGCGATGCGCTCGCGGCCGCCGACCAGTTCCGGCGGCGTGCCGAGCACGACCACGCGCGCCGACGGGGCGACCTTGCGGATCACGGGCTGGTAGAAGGCGTACAGCTCCCGCAGCTGCTCCGGGTCCTTGATACCGGTGGCGTCGAAAACGAGCGCGCCGTAGCGGGTGTCGTCGCCCGCCGCCGCGGTGAGCACGTCGATGCCCGCGGCACCGATCTGCTTGGTGAGGGTCTTCTCGAGCCGGCCGCCGGGCGCCGCACCGAGCAACGCCGGGCCCGCCAGCGGCGGCTCACCCGGACGGTAGCGCCGCAGTTTCGGCGGGTTGGGCAGGCCGAGCTTCGGAACCAGGAACTTGCCCACCGCGCTCGTGGTGAACTCTTGATACTTGTCCGCCATCGGCTGCGTCACCGCCTTCGTCTGAGTGCCTGTTGCCTCACACCCTAACCTACTCGCCAGTAAGTTACACTCGGACTCGCGAGGCCGAGAGCGCGACCCGACACTGACCAGTGCACAGGCCGCCCAGCGCCCACGACATCAGCGAAGCCCTGTACCAGCCAGCAGGAGCGAGCCCAGCCAGCAGGAGGAAGTCATGACCTCAGCGGAGAAGCCGAGCGGCGGCAAGGCCCGGTCGAGCAAGCCGAAGGCGCCGACCGCGCGCAGGGTCGCGATCGTCGGAGCGAACCGGATCCCGTTCGCACGGTCCAACGGCCCGTACGCGAACGCCTCCAACCAGGACATGCTCACCGCCACCGTCGACGGCCTCGTCAGCCGCTACGCGCTGCAGGACGAAGAGCTGGGCGAGGTCGCCGCGGGCGCGGTGCTCAAGCACTCGCGCGACTTCAACCTGGCCCGTGAGGTCGTGCTCGGCAGCAGGCTGGCACCGACCACGCCCGCGGCCGACGTGCAGATGGCGTGCGGCACCGGGCTGCAGGCCATCGTCAACACGGCGAACAAGATCGCGCTCGGCCAGATCGACTCGGCGATCGCGGGCGGCGTCGACACCACCAGCGACGCCCCGCTGGCCGTCAACGACGACCTGCGCCGCGTGCTCGTGAAGCTCAACTCCGCGAAGACGATGGGGCAGCGGCTCAAGCTGCTCGGCAAGCTCCGGCCCGGCCACATCGTCCCGGAGATCCCGCAGAACGCCGAGCCGCGCACCGGCCTGTCGATGGGCGAGCACGCCTCGCTGACGGCGAACTCGTGGGACATCCAGCGCGCCGACCAGGACGAACTCGCCGCCACGAGCCACCAGCGCCTCGCGGCGGCCTACGACGCGGGCTTCTTCGACGACCTGCTCACGCCGTTCCTCGGCCAGACGCGCGACCAGAACCTGCGCGCGGACTCGACGGCCGAGAAGCTCGGCAAGCTGAAGCCCGTGTTCGGCGGCAAGGACGGCACGATGACGGCGGGCAACTCGACGCCGCTGTCCGACGGCGCCTCCGCCGTGCTGCTCGCCACCGAGGAATGGGCCAAGGCGCACAACCTGCCCGTGCTGGCGTACCTGACGTTCTCGCAGACCGCCGCCGTGGACTACGTGCACGGCGACGAGGGCCTGCTCATGGCGCCCGCCTACGCGGTGCCGAGGATGCTCGACCGTGCCGGCCTGGCGCTCGGCGACTTCGACTTCTACGAGATCCACGAGGCGTTCGCGTCACAGGTACTGGCCACGCTGAAGGCGTGGGAGGACCCGACGTTCGCCAAGGAGAAGCTGGGGCGCGACGAGCCGGTCGGCTCGATCGACCGCGCGAAGCTGAACGTCAACGGTTCGTCGCTCGCCGCGGGGCACCCGTTCGCCGCCACCGGCGGCCGCATCGTGGGCACCCTCGCCAAGCTGCTGGCGGAGAAGGGCTCGGGCCGCGGCCTGATCTCCATCTGCGCCGCGGGCGGTCAGGGCATCACGGCGATCCTCGAACGCTAGTCGACGGCGATGCTCACGGCGGCGACCCCCAGTATCGCGAGCAGGATGCCGACGCCGACCCAGCCGAGCACGATGCCCGCCGTGGCCATCCCCTCGCCGCCCTCGTTCCGTTGCTTGATCTGGCTCTTCGCGATGTAGCCGAAGATCAGCGCGAGGATGCTGCCGAGCCAGTACAGCCACAGGATCCCGAGCACCATCGAGGCCACGGCCATACCGTTGGTCGGCCGCGGCGCCCACGCAGGCGGGTACGGCCCGTACGGCTGGCCCTGCGGATAGGGCCCGTACGGCTGACCCGGTGGGTACGGCCCGTACGGCTGACTCGGCGGTGCGGCGTACGGGTACGGCTGCGGCTCGGGCGGCATCGGGCCGCCGTACTGCGGCTCGTTCGGATCGGACACGAACGGATCTTCTCACGGTGGACGGCGGCGTACCGCTCGGTACGGGCGCGGCCCGGTACGCCGCCGCGTGAGCCCGTTCCGAGGCAGCCACCCGTGGGTGTGGTCACACCCACGGGTGGCGTCCGCGCTACGGCCACGACCGGTCGAGCGCGGGAGTAGGCGCCGGGGGTGGGTCAGCGGGGAGTGGGCGCCGGTGAGTGATCAGCGGGCGGTGACGGCCTTGCCCGCCTTGTCGAGCTTGCTCTCGGCCTTGCCCTTCGCCTTGACGGTCGTGTGCTGCAACGAATCCGTGGTGTCGGCAACCTGCTTGCGCGCCTTGCGGGCGGCGCGCTTGGCGCGCCAGCCGACGGACGGTTTGCCCTCGGTGTCGGCCATCGCCAGGATCAGCCCGCCCGCCAGGCCGGCGTTCTTGAGGAACTGGACCTGTTCCTGAGCGCGCTCGCCCTCGTCGGTCTTCTCCCAGAACGGGTGTCCCGCCACGGTGGTCGCGGTGATGCTGGTGAGCAGCGCCAGCGACGACAACCTGCGGAACCTGCCGAGCGCGAGCATCGTGCCCGCCGCGACCTTCACCGCACCGTCGAACTTCACGACGGCCACGGGGTCGGTCTCCACGGGCAGCGCCTCGGCCACCGGCAGCACGTTCTCACTGAGGAACGGCTCCGCGACCTGGGCGTGTCCCTCCGCCTGGCGGAGGGCGTTCAGTCCACCCGAGATGAAGACGGCGGCGAGCAGGGGCCGGGCCACACGGCGCAGGATCATCGGTGTTCCTCCGGTCGAACGGGGAGTCGCGCTGGGCGAACTTCTGGTCGGCTGAGATCTCTCTACGGATCTTCCGAAGATCTCTGTTCCAAACCTACCCAGCGACACCCGTCTCCCGCTCTCTACCACTTTCTAGCGATGCGACTAGACAGTGGTAGAGAACGGTATGGAGGAGCCCCCAGGGGCACATTGGTGGCACTCAACGCAACCAATGTGCCCCTGGGGGCGTCGTCAGGAGCGTCGACAGGACGTGTCAGCGGCGGTAGCGCTTCGGGAGTTTGAAGCCGTACTCCGCGGCCACCTCACGCAGCCGGTTCGGATAGTCACTGAATAGAACCGCGCAGTGCGGCTTGCTAATCACGTGTTGTTGCAGGTCGGCGAGCAGCGGCGATGGTGAACTATCCCGAACCAGGACCGGGGTCCTTGCGCTAACAAGGCGGCCCCCGGTGGTGCTCACAACACCGCTCCGGGGGCCTTGACCGAGAAGGGACCTCGGCCCGTGCTCACCATAGGTCTCGCGGTCGCGTGCGCACTACTCGTCGCGACTGCTCTCACGTTCGCGTTGCGTTCCCGCCACTGGCGACGCAAGGCCGATGCGTACAAGGGCTTGATGGCCCATCACCAGCAGGGCGCCGGCGACGCCGTGACGCTGCACGAGCTCGACGTGCTGAGCCGCCTTGACGACGTGCGGGTGTTGGCGGCGCGGATGCAGCAGCACGCCGAGCCGGACGGGCTCACCGCGGCCGACGTGCGCGTGTTCGCCGCCAAGCTGCGCGTCGCCGCGATGGGCGGTGAGCAGCGATGACCGGCGACGATCTGCACGCGCTGCGCGGCGAGCTCGACGCCGTCGAACGCCGGCTCTCCGACATTCGCGCACGCCTCGACGAGCACCGCGGTGCCCCTCCCGCCGGCGCCGGCGGCATCCGGTCCACCCACCTCAGCACCGGCGAGGCGCTGGAACGTGTCGAGGCGATGCACGAGGGCGGCACCGTGGCCTACCGCGTCACCGTCGACGGCGAGTGGGTCGGTTGGGTCGGTGACGGCGCCCCGTGGCGCGGCCACCGGTACGGCGGACGCCGCTGGTGGGCCTGCTGGCGGCAGGACGGCGACACCGCCGCCCGCTGGTCCTCCGAACTCGAATACCCGACCCGCAAGCGCGCTGTGGCCGCGCTGGTCGCCCGCATCGGGGGTGATGGGTCGTGACGACATGGAAGTGCAGCCGGTGCCGCCGGCCCTACCGCGGCCGCGGTGACTGGAACATCACCGTCGAGGACGGCGTGGTCGTCGGGGCGTTGTGCCCCCGCTGCCAGACCGTCGACGAGAACACCGAAGCCGTGATCAACGAGGCCACGACGGACTACCTCGGCGCCGGCCCGGACGGCCGACTGAGGGGCCGCCCGAAGTCCTGAGCACCTGCCCGCAACGTCGACGACGTCAGACCCGCTGACGTCGTCGGCCTTGTCGGCAGTGTGCCGGCGATTCCCGGTTTCCTTGACACCGTCCGCCGGGATCACCGCCCGTTGCCGGTCGCCGTACACGACCGCGCGCGGGTAAGACGGGTCCGCTCGTAAACCACCCTGACGAGCGCAGGGCTCCCGGGCCGCAGGCCACGGCTCCGGGCGACATATCCGCACGCCGCGCGTCCACAGTCGACGCGCGGCCGGTCGTGCGGGCGGTGACGCGAATGGTGTGGGAACGTCCCGGCAGGGACCAGGGGAAGGGCCCTTCAGTGTGTCCAAATCCGGGCGAGCGGCAGGGGTACGCACCTCTGCGCACCCTCAACCCCCACAGTGCGCGTGTACGTTGCGCCGCCCGCCACGTGCGCGAGGTTTCCCTGTTTAGTAGACGGTGAAATCGTCGGTGCCGTCCCCGCGTGCGCGGGCACGAGGGGCAGGTGCGTCATATGACGCACCTGCGAGATCACGCCGTCCCCGCGTGCGCGGGCACGAGGGCCTGTTTACTAAACAGACCCCTCCGGTCGTTCGCGAGCGCCAAGGGTGTCCACAGTGGTGACACCCTTTGCCGGCCGTGCCCTATCCACTACATATGTCACCGTTCTGGCGCTGAGCGTGTCTGTGCGGCCCGCAACCCCGGCGGCCAGGGGTTCACACCACCGCGCCACCGAACGGGCACACACGGCGCCAGCAGACGCGAAAGCGGCCACCCGCCCCCGGAGACAGTGGGGACGGGTGGCCGCCTTTCTGTGCGCGCCTGCCAGGGTGCGCGTTACGCGGTGTCGAACGTGATCTCGGCGAAACCGTCCGGCTCGTCGACGGCGAGGTTCACCGCTTCCTCACCGAGGATGGTCACGATGTTGTTCTTCATCTGCGAGTACGGATCGACCATGAACGTCGGCGACAGTCCCACGACGAGCTGAGACGCCGCGCGCCACGAGCCCACCAGGGCGGTACCCGCGCCGACCGCCGACGACGGGTAGACCCGCAGACCGTGCAGCGTCAGCCGCAGCGCGTTCTCCGGGGACTCGCCGGACATGCCCACCGACCCGTCGAACACGTCGACGACGTCTTCCGGATTCATCACGATCACGTCGGGGTCGGCGCCCACCGCGGAGTCGACCACCATCGTCGCGCCGGCCAGCACGCTGGTCGTCTTGGACTCGCCACTGCCGGCGGTGTGGGTCTGGATGCCGTCCGTGCCCAGCGCCGTGGTGATCAGCAGCTCATCCTCCCGGCGCGCGATCAGCGCCGACAGCTTGCGCCGCAACCGGCCCTCGAACCCGCCCATCGAACGCAGCTGCATCGTCACATCGGTCCACGCGGCGATGATCTTCGGCGACGCGTCACCGGAGGTGATGTTGTCGTACTCGCCCTTCGCCGATCCCTCATCGGCGGTGGTGGCCGAACCGTCACCGAACACCGGGAACGTCACCCGCGACCCCACGTCGACCGTTTCCGAGCCCAGCGCGGCGAACTCCGCCAGCCGGCGAATCGACACCGGCTGATTCTCCCGCACAGCCCACTGTTCCGAACTGCCCGCGTCGGCGGTGCCGACCGTGGCGAAACTCAACGCCGGCGTGCCCACCTTCAATGGCTGGCGCTGACTCGCCGCGCGGAACAGGCCAGCCATGTCCGAACGGGTCGGCGTCAGACTCGGCACGCCTTCCATCACGCCGTAGTCGGCCAACGGGTCGCGGCGCTCACCGTCCCCCGGCAGCGGACGCGCCGTCGGATCGACGAACCCCGGCCGCTGGTCCTGCTCGTCGCGCAACCGGTCGAGCTGATGCTCGATCTCCGAGAACCGCGTCGTCGCCTGCTCGTCGAGCGCGTCGCCGCCGGCGTCGGCAAGCAACTGCCGCGCCTCCACGATCAACCGCTCACGCTCCACCTCGGATGTCTCAGTACCCATGGATGAATCCCTTCTCGGCCAGGCGCAGCCGCAGCCGCGCCTGCATGATGTTCAGACCCTTGCGGTGCTCGCCGCTGCCGTCACCGGAGAACCCCGCACCCGCGAACGCCGGCTCGTTCACCAGCGACACCTCCCGCAGCCGGGCCTCGCTGTGCACCAGATCGCCCCGCCGGTCCTCGGTGAACCGCAACGGATCCACCCCCACCGACAAGCCGCTCACGTAGCCGTCGCGCACCAACTGCAACGCCTCATCACCCGAGGCGGTACTCGCGAACTCGAAACCGACCCGCAACCCCTCGGCGGTGTCGTCGAAATCCACCGCCCGCCCGATCGGCAACCGCTGCGTGTCGTGCTCCACGAACAGGCGCACCTTCGACCCCCGCTCGGAGATCGACCGTGCGAACGCGCCGGGCTGGAACCGGTGACGCTGCGGCTCGCCCTGAAACACGGTCGGAGAGGACGCCGTGCTGTACGGCACGGCCAGCCCCCGCAACATGCGGGACTGGCCGCCCTCATCCAGAGCGAACTCAGCAGAGAAGATCAGCAAATCGGCACTCATATGGGCATCTCCCAGGCAGCAACGGACAACCGTTCGCCGCATGGCGACCCTTCCGTCCGGACGGCCCAGGGGAACCGGGCACCGGCGCCGGGGATGCCGAGCGCGCGCTCACCGATCATCGTAGCTCACCTCCGAGACCACAGCCGCCCCAGCCGACTGCCAGAACCCCGGCATGTAGTCCTCGGACTCGTGCGGGAACCGCGACGCGCGCTGATCACACGGCGCATGCGCCACCGCATCCCGCATACCCCCAGGACTGCGCAGCCGCCCGCACACCATGCAGCGACCTTCCCGGGTCTTCTCGTTGCTTTCGGACATGATCGTTCCTTTCCTGTTGAAAACCCCCGCCGACCCCGCGCAAAAAAACGGACAGAGGGACGGGGGGTGTTCGGGGGTCCGGCTGTGGGGAAAACCGCAGGTCACAGCGCTACGATTCGTCGAGTTTGTGCTGGTCATGGGCTTACATGTCTGTCGTTTGTGGACGGTTTCGGGTCGAGGTGGTCGGCGACGAGTGCGGCGGCGTCGGCGAGTTGCCGCAGGGCGTCGGCGAGCAGCGCGGCCCGCTCGGCGCTGGTCATGGTGTGTTCCTTCCGGTGTCGTGTGCCCATACGGCGCGGCGCCGGCGGGCGGGGGACAGGTGGGGTTTGCAGATCAGGCACGGGCGCGGGCGCTCGGCGTCGCGGTCGAGCCAGCCGTGATCGCACTCGTGCGGCTCGGCAGGGGTGCGGCTACTGTCCGGCCCCTTCGACCACACATCCGTAGTGCGGATGTCGTCTCCGGTGGCCGGATCAGTAGTCCGCTCGTCGTCGTCGAGGGGTTCGCCGTAGCGGTCGAGGCGGCTCATGCGGCGTGCCTCCGGCATCCGCGGTTGCCGCACGTGCCGTCGGGGTCGAGGTACATGCCGCACCCCGGGCACTCCGGAGCGCGCGGACGCGAGCCGGCCCGTTCTTCCCCTTCCGAGCGTTCTTGTTCGGCGTCGGGAGTCTCGCGCGCGCGGTCGGGACTCACGTGGGGAAGCCCCGATTGATCCTCCCGTGTTCCTGAGTGGTTCCTCAGTGGTTCCTGGGGGGCTACCTGAGGTGGCCCCGTTGCGACCCCTGAGGTAGCCCCGTCTGACACCTCAGGTAGACCCGTTGCGTCACCTGAGGTAGCCCCGTTGCCCGCTCCCGGGCGGCTCGCAGGTGCGAGCGTTTCGCGATCCTCTGTGGAGGGTGCGGGGGTAACGGGGTCACCTGAGGTGGTCCCGTTGCCGTTGCTCACGGGGCTACGTGAGGTGTCCCCGTCGAGGCGTAGCGCGTACTCGCCCTGACGCCCCGGGGCCGGCTTCACAACCGTCTCGATCGCCCCGGCGCGCGACAGGGCGCCGACGGCCTTCTTGACGTTCCGCGTCGCCCGGGCGTACTCCCGTTGCGCCTCGTCGTCGGACACGGTCGCCGGCACGGCGTACCCGAGCGCGTCGGCGAGCGCGTCGCGGCCACCGAAGTAGCGCCGCGCCGGTTTCCCCTCCCGCGGGGTGTCGAGCGCCGTCAACGCCATGTACGCCAGCAGCCGGAACGGGGCGTGATCGAGGTGCGACCAGCGGGCGTAGACGGCCGCGACGTTGCTGGCACCCATCAGCGGCCCCCGCTCGGCCGCGCGTGCTTGTCGGGGCGGGGAGTTACGCTGGTGTCAGACCTTCCGTCGTCGGTCTGCTGGGCCGCCCGGTTCTCCCGTGCCGGGCGGCCTTTCTCTGCCCTCATGCCGCGTCACCGCCGGTGGTGCGGGCGCGGGAGGACTTGAACGCGAGCCGTTGCATGTGGAGCCGGCGGGCGGCCTCGGCGCGGCGGGAGAGTTCGGGCTCGACGATCTCTGGGTCGGCGTCGAGGACTTCGCGGCGGAACCGTTCGAGTAGGCCGGCCTGGCCGCGCGCGGCGTTGGCGCCGGGGGATTCCTTGGCCCAGCGTGCGAGCGCGGCGATACGCGCGCGTTGGGACCGTTGTTCAGGGGTGAGTGACGTGGACTTGGCCACGGGCTGACTCCTTCGGGCAGCAAAAACTCACCACCGATGGGTGGTCTGCCCGTGAAGTTCTAGCGGCCCACGTCCCGCATCACCGGCATCCTACCGCAAGGCGGAGATGTCGAGTTCCGGCACGTCGTTCTCAGCCAGTGCGGTGAAGCACCGGCGCGCGGTTTCCTGCCGCATTGGCACGTCGCGGCCGCATTTCGGGCACTTTGGACGGAAGGTGTCGCGGATGGTCGGCCGGTCGCCGTCGGCCGCTTGTTTCATCGGTGACCCCGGCGCCCACGGCACAAACGCGATGGTGACTTCGGGAGCGTCGAGTGCCGTCGCGGGCTCGGTCTGCACGGACGTGTGTTGCGGGTTGTCGAGCCACGCGGCCATGTCCTCGGCCGATGGGGTGGCGATCGGCCGTTCCGCGGTGAGCCAACCGAGGTTGCGGGGTGGGTGCTGGCCACGGCCGGTGCAGACGACCTTGACGCGTCCTGTCATCCGAAGTCTCCGAGGTTGAGCCGGCGGGCCTCGGCGTGCGCTCGTTGCTCGTTCGCGTGCTGCGCGTACCGGTCGATCATGTCGCGGCGCGACCATCCCGCCATCGACATGAGCGCGTTCTCGCTGCCGCCGTGCTGCAGCCATCGGGACGCGAACGCGTGACGGGTGCGGTGCAGATGAAACTCAGCGATACCGGCCGATTCGGCGCGCTGTTTCATCGCCTTGGCGAGCCCGTCGTATCCGAGACCTTGCCCGCGCTCGCCGAGCCAGAACGTCGCTGAGCCGGCGAGCGTGTGCCGGCGGCGGGCGCGGCGATACCGGTCGATCGCCGCCCCGGTCGCCGGCCCGAACGTGACCGTGCGTCCCTTGCCACCCTTGCCGCGGCGGACGACAGCGAGGCCGCGCACGAGGTCCACATCATCGGTCGTCATGGCGATTACCTCGCCGGCGCGGAGTCCGCATTCGAGCAGCAGACGGGCGATCGCTTCGTCTCGGCGGTCGCGGAATCCGTGGCCCTGGCATGCGGCCACGAGGTCGCGGCACTCCTCCTCGGTGAGCCCGTCGACCACCTTCTGGTCAAGCTTGGGCGGGGTGATATCGGTGAGCTCGTCCTGGGCGATCTCACCCTCACCGGCCAGCCACGCCGAGAACCGGCGGACGGCGAGTTGCCGCACACGAGCCGTCGCCGGTTCGTGGCCGGCCGCCAGGATCGAATCCGTGTAGCTGCTGACGCTGCGCCGATCGAGTGCCGGCTCGACGCCAGCCCGGGCGCAGTAGTCGAGGTACTGCTCGATGCCCCGCCGGTAGGAATCCAGCGTGTTGGCGCTCTTGCGCTCGGCCCGCAGCCGCAACAGCCACGAGTCGAGCAGCTCACGCAGCTCATCAACGTCCACAGCCTGTTATCTTGACTTAGACCGGCTTGCTATGCAAAGCTTCCCAGCGTTGGCTAGTAAAATGGCTGGTCAATGGCGTTAAGTACCTCACGCAGCCGGTTCGGATAGTCACTGATGATGCCGTCCACGCCGTGGTCGATGAGCTTGCGCATGGTCGGCTTGTCGTTGATCGTCCAGGGGATCACGTCGAGACCCTCGGCGTGCGCCTCGTCGACCAGTTCCTTCGTCGTGAACGGCACGTAGTCGGGATCGCCGACCGCACCGTCCTGCGGGTTGCCGTGCACCGGCGACAGCGCGCTCGCCCCGAACGACGCCGCCGCGCGCGCCGGGCTGCCGCCGAAGTCGTCGATGTCGAGACCGCCCAGCCACGGCGACGCACCCGGCTCGCCGACCTCGAGGAAGCCCGGTTCGGTCAGGGCGACGAGCGGCAGCTTCGGCATCCGCTCCTTCATGGCCATCAGCGCACCCCAGTCGAAGCTCTGGATGCTGACGTTCCGCGCCAGCCCACTGCGCTCGACCTCCGAGGCCACACGCTCGACGAACTGCTGCCGCGGCGCCGTCTCCTCGGGCGCGGCGGCCTCGACCTTCGTCTCGATGTTGAACTTCACGCCGTAGGCGCGGTGCTCGCGGACCAGCGCGAACAGCTCGGCGAGCGTGGGCATCGGTTCGCCGGGGGAGAGCACCTGATCCGGGTGACGCGGGTCCTGCTGCGACCCGCAGTCGAGGGTGCGCACCTGCGCGAACGTCAGATCCTTGACGTACTTGCCCGCGTAGGGGAACTGCGGATCACCCGGCGTCACCGGCTCGGTGTCGAGGCACTTGTCCGGGTCGATCCGCCGGTCGTGGGTGATCACTTCGCGGCCGTCGCTGGTGATCTGCACGTCGAGCTCGAGGGTGGTGACACCGAGGTCGAGTGCTCGGTCGAACGCCTTGAGCGTGCCCTCGACGGTCATGCCGATGCCGCCGCGGTGGGCCTGGATGTCGAAATGAGGGTTGCCGTGGGGTGGGGTTCCGTGGGGCGCGGTCGCGTGGGCATCGCCGGTCGGTGTGGTGCCGCCCGCCGCCCCGGGTGCCTGCGCGGCGGCGGGCGCCGCGCCCAATGCCGTCATGAGTGCCGTCGCGCCGAGCGCGATGGCCGTCTTCACTGTCGTGGTCACGAGCTCCGACGGTGACACGGCAGAGTGAAGGGAGGGTGTCCTCGACATGTAGACATACGGGCCCTTTCGGCCTGCGGCACGTCCGCAACACGCGGGTAGCGGTTTCTCGCGGAAAATCGGACCACCACTAGACAACCCAATAGTGTTGTAGCGATGGACCCCGTGCGGAACCCGTTCGCCCCCGGCGCAGGTCAGCGCCCACCCGAACTGGCGGGGCGTGAACGCGAACTGGACGCGTTCGACGTCGTACTGGAACGCGTCGCACGGGGCAGACCCGAACGCAGCCTGATGCTCACCGGCCTCCGCGGCGTCGGCAAGACCGTGCTTCTCGGCGAGCTGCGCTCGATGGCGATCCGCCGCCGCTGGGGTGCGGGGAAGGTCGAGGCGCGTCCCGACGCCGAACTCCGCAGGCCGCTCTCGGCCGCGCTTCACCGCGCGGTCCGCGACCTGGCCGTCCGCCATCGCGCACCCGACCGCGTCGACGAGGTCCTCGCCGTCCTCAAGGCGTTCGCCCTCAAGTCCAACAAACCGGACGCCAAGATGCGCGACCGCTGGCAGCCCGGCATCGACGTCCCACCCGCACAGGGCAGGGCGGACTCGGGCGACATCGAGATCGACCTCGTCGAACTGTTCACCGAGGTCGCCGAGCTGGCCACCGACGTCGGCTCCGGGGTGGCGCTGCTGATCGACGAGATCCAGGACCTGAGCCCCGAGGACGTCTCCGCACTGTGCGCGGCGTGCCACGAGTTGTCGCAGTCCGGGGCGCCGCTCGTCGTCGTGGGTGCGGGCCTGCCGCACGTACCCGCGGTGCTGTCGGCGTCGAAGTCGTACTCCGAACGCCTCTTCCGCTACACCCGGATCGACCGCCTGAGCAGGGAGGACGCCGACCGCGCCGTCCTGGCGCCCATCGAACGCGAAGACGCCGAGATCGCGCCCCACGCACTCGATGCGCTGCACACCGCGTCCGGCGGCTATCCCTATTTCATCCAGGCCTACGGCAAGGCGGCCTGGGACGCCGCACCCACGAATCCGATCACCGAGGAGGACGTGCGCGTCGCGGCACCCGAGGCCGAGGCCGAGCTCGCCGTCGGCTTCTTCGGCTCCCGCTACGAACGCGCCACGCCCGCAGAACGCGAGTACCTGCGCGCGATGGCCGAGCTGACGCAGGGCAAGGACGAAAGCGCCGTCACCTCCGACATCGCCGTCTACCTGGGCCGCAAGCCCTCGTCGTTGTCACCCGCGCGCGACAGCCTGATGAAGAAGGGCCTCGTCTACTCCGCCGAGCGCGGGCACATCGCTTTCACGGTCCCGCACTTCGGCAACTACCTCCTCACCCGCGCCGACTGAGCGCGTCCGTTCTTCGGCACGCCCACTGCGGCACGCCCACTGCGGCACACCCGCGGCGGCACGTCCACAACCGACGCGTCCGACACCGGCGCAGGCAGCGCCCGTATCGACTCGGGTTCTCGACGTGTGCCGCCTGATCCTGGGACACCGGCGACGCCTCATAGCCGTCGATACCCGCATCTACGGTCATATAGAGCCAGAGCTAGACAGTTCAAGACGGACCTAGCTTTCAATGTCACACGGATGGACCACGCGAAATGCGTAACGCTGCCGACGATCGTCCGGGAAGTAAGCCAGCTCACCGGATGATCAGTGGCGAAGACGGCGAAGATTGCGGATAATAAGTCATGTAGGGATCGAAGTCGAGAGGTGATCGGCCTTCCGTTCACACTCCGCCGGCGCGCAAGCGCCGACGACCCATCGATCAGCCACCGCCGGCCATCGCCATGGGGGCCGCGGCCGACGGGCCGCGAGCGGACATCCGGCCGTCGAAGGGTCCGCATCCGATCCCGACGTCGCGCAGCGGACCGCGCCGCGCGACGACACCGAGCAAGGCCGAACCACGGCCGCGACAGTCACAACCGAGTAGCTCTCGAAGGAGATGCCACACCACAGATGTCGAACCTCGCCGCACGCCTCCGCGCCCGTCGAGCCCACACCCGCACCCGCCGCGCCGTCAGCAAGGCGATCGACACCGCCACCACGACGACGATGCGCGACGAGCTGATCACCCTCGCCCAGACACACGGCTACCAGAAATCCAAGCCTCGGGTGTGACCTGAATTACAATGGGTTTCAGGTGTAACGCCACCGGTACCGGTGTCGATATGCCTCATGACCCCGCGGTGCTGGCGGACCCCCGACCTGGCAGCACCGCGGGGTTTCCATATGTCCAGACCCGCCACCGCACCACCTGCGACCTGCGGTTTTCTTGTAGTCGGGCCGAATTCGGCGGACAACCGCGTCGCGAGTGGACGAATCGGACACCGCGACGACGATCAGTGGGCGATCTTCGCCGTCCACGATGGACGAAGCCGCTCACCAGCGACGATCACGCCGGTGACCCTGCCGACGAGCCGCTGCACCCACTCCTACCGCCCGCCTGACATCACTCGATAGAGTGAGCCTCGATGTCGAGATCAGGGCGAATCACGCTGGCCGCCTCCGCGGTGGCCGCCGCCCTCGTGCTGGCCGGGTGCGCGGAGACGACGATCGGCCTGGCCGAACCCGACCGCATGCGCTCCGCCGAGACGCCCAAGGCCACTCCCGGCGACGTCCCCGCATCCGACGGCAGCGGCAACGACACCGCCCAGCGCACGATCGTCGCCGACGTCGGCGAATGCCTCGACGGTGACAACCCCGGCCCCGTCGAATGCTCCGACGAGCACACCGTGGAGGTCACCAAGAAGGGCACGTTCGGCGGCGACCTCGGTGCGACGCTGGAGGGCAGGCCACCGGAGGCGTCCACCGTGTTCCGCACCGTCTTCCCGCAGTGCCGCGAGGCCGCCGCCGACTACCTCGGCAGCGCATCCTTCGACGCCTCCACCCTCGGTGCCTGGCTCGTGTGGGCCGACGCCGAGGACTGGAAGGCCGGCCACCGCTGGTACCGCTGCGGTGTCGTCCAGCTCGACGGCCAGGGCGCTCCCGTCGAGCGCACCGGCTCGATCCGCCACGCGCTGGCCGACGACTTCGACCGCTACCGCGTCTGCTCCGCGACCCGTCCGTCGGCGGAGCTCCCCGAGACCGTCCCGTGCAGCGAGCCGCACCTCGCCGAGGCGGTCGGCGTCGTGAACGCGGGCAAGGCCGACAAGGCGATTCCGTCCGAACGGGAGTTCAACGACAAAGCACGCACCCCGTGTGGCACGAAGGTGCACCGATTCGTCGGTGCGGACCGGCGCGACGTGGCACCTTCGTGGCGTTGGCCCGACAAGACGAATTGGCGGATCGGGTTCACCAACATCACGTGCTACGCCGAGTTGAACCAGGCCACGACGGGTTCGGTCCGTGGCATCGGCTCCTCTCCGATGCCCAATTAGGACGCACGCGGCTGTCAAGTCCCGGTTTTCCCGACGATCGGCAGGTTGATACCACCGTTCCGGCCCGCTTGAATGTCCCCGATCATTTCGAGATTGAGGGACTCCATGACCATGACGACATTGCGGCGCAGCGTCGTCGCGGGATCGCTGGCGACCGCTCTGGTCGCCACGATCGCCCCCGCCGCCGGGGCCACCGACAGCACTCCCGAGGAACCGCCACGGCAGCGGGCGACCCCGCAGGCGACGACCGCCCAGCCGGAGATCGCCCACGACGTCCCGGAGCGCTACGCCGAGCAGCGGCTGAGCTGGCACCCGTGTTCCGAGGACGAGCTCGGCTCTCCGCCACCGGAGCAGTACGATCTCGAGTGCGCCACCTACCTGACGCCCAAGGACTGGAACGAGGCCGACTCGGGCGAATCCATCACGATCGCCGTGAGCAGGCTGAAGGCCGAGGGCGAATCCACCGCGAGCGTGCTCACCAACCCGGGTGGCCCCGGGGCTCCCGGCCGTGACTTCCCGTTGCGCCTGGCCGAGCAGGACCGCCTGCGCAGGCATCAGGACGTCATCGGCTTCGACCCGCGCGGCACCGGTCACAGCACCAACATCACGTGTGGCGGGGCGATCGGCACGGGCGATTCCCTCGACCCGCGGGACCGCAGCCGCGAGAACCTCGACCTGATCCTCGACGCGACCGAGTACGCCGCGGACTCCTGCCAGGTCAAGTCCGGTGACCTCGGCCCGCTGATCAACACGTTCCAGACCACGCACGACATGGATCTGCTTCGCACCCTGCTCGGGCGCGACAAGATCAACTGGGTGGGCTATTCGGCCGGTACGTGGCTCGGCGCGCACTACGCGCAGCGGTTCCCCGACCACACCGGGCGGTTCGTGCTCGACTCGTCGACCGAGTTCACCACGACGTGGCAGCGCTCGTTCGACTGGCAGCCGCTGGGCTTCGAACGCCGGTGGCGGGAGGACTTCCTTCCGTGGATGGCTCGCTACGACGAGCAGTACGGCTTCGGCGACTCCGGCGAGCGCGCCCGGCAGACGTACGAGCAGGTGCGCGCGGCGCTGGCGGAGAAGCCCGTCGAGCTGGACGGACAGAAGGTCGGGCCGAACGAGCTCGACTCGGCGATCGCGGGCATGCTCTACAGCAAGTCGGCGTTCCCGTCGCTGGCCGAGTACCTGGTCTCGCTCCGCGAGCTGACCGGTAAGGACCGGCGCATCGCCTCGACAGCGGCGTTGGACAACGTGCGCAAGCTGCTCGAGAACACCAAGGCACGCGGTCCGCAGCCGCTCGTCGTCGACAACGGTCACGGCGCGCAGCAGTACGACGACGCCTACGACGCCAGCTTCTGGACCATCCCCTGCAACGAGGGCCGCTGGTTCGGCAACCGGATGACCGCGACGTGGCAGTCCGAGCTGATGGGCCGCCAGTGGCCGCTGCTGGGCTGGGGATGGCTGATCCAGCCGTGCATCTTCTGGAAGGGCAAGCCGATCGACCTGCCGAAGCTGGACGGCGAGGGCGTGCCGCCGACCCTCATCGTCCAGTCGGAGAACGATCCGGCGACCCCGATCGAGGGCGCACGTCGTGCTCACGAGAAGTTCGCGGGCTCGCGCATGATCACCGTGACCGACGAGGGCGATCACGGCATCTACGCGGGCGACAACCCTGCTGTGGACAAGGTTGTCGAGGACTACCTTGTCGACGGCATCGTGCCGGAGGACCAGAGCATTCCCGGCTCGCCGTTGCCCACACCGAACGGCACGAACGGATCGTGATCGGGCGCCCGCACGCGTGACGCGGGCCGTTTTCGCAGCACACGAGGCCCGTCTCCCCGGTTCGACGTAGGGGAGGCGGGCCTCGTCGCGCGCACCGGCCGGTCCGCGCCGGGTCGCACACGCGGTCCGCAGGCGCGCCGACCTCAGCCACCCACACGTACACAGCCTTGTGCACAGCCTCCCCACGTTTTCCACAGAGTTGTCCACAAGCTGTGTCCACACGTCGGGTCGGCGACCCGCGTTCGCGGGTTCGGGTTCGGGTTCTGCGAGCGCTGGTCCTGCGGGGTTCTGCGACCGGTCGACCGTCACCGACCCGCCGTCCGGGCGATCGGTATTACTATTGGCGCCGTGGTGCGAGTGCCGTTGAGCGAAGCCGAACGCCTGCGTGGCGAGCGACTCGGCGTCGCACTGCGCGGCGCCCGCGGCGACCGCAGCATGGTCGAGGTCGCCTCCGAGGCCGGTATCTCGGTCGAGACGCTGCGCAAGATCGAGACCGGGCGCATCCCGACGCCTGCGTTCTTCACCGTGCTGGCGATCGCCGACGCGGTCGGCCTACCACTCGACGACCTGCGCACCGAGCTGGCCGAGACCCCGGGTGCCGACGGCGACACCGCCCTGTCCCGGAGCGCCGACGCCGGTTAGATTGCTGCGCATGTCCCCCGATCCCCGCCACGGTGAGGTGGCAGAACCCGAAGTCCCCGTCGGTCTGAAGGCGAAAGTGCGCCAGATCGGCCCCGGCATCATGGCCGCGGCGACCGGTGTCGGCGCCGGCGACCTCGTGGCCACGATGGTCGCGGGTTCGCGGTACGGCTACGCGCTGCTGTGGGCCGTGATCGTCGGAACGATCTTCAAGATCGCACTGGGTGAAGCCGTCGGCCGGTGGCACCTGACGTCCGGCCGCACGATGCTCTCCGGCTGGCGCACCCTCGGCCGCTGGGTCCTCGTCTACTTCGGCGCCTACGCCGTGGTGTGGGGCTTCGTCTACGGCGCCACGGCCATGTCGGCGAGCGGCCTGCCGCTGAACGCGCTCTTCCCCGCGATCGACGTGCGCTACTGGGCGATGATCTGCGGCGTCGCCGGGTTCGTGCTCGTGTGGTTCGGCCGGTACGCCGTGATCGAGAAGGTGATGACGATCCTCGTCGGCGTCATGTTCGTCGCCGTCGTCGGCACCGCCATCCTCGTGACGCCGAACCTGGTCGAGACCTTCGAAGGCTTCGTACCGCGGCTGCCCGACGGTTCGTTCGTGTACGTCCTGGGCCTGATCGGCGGTGTCGGCGGAACCATCACCATGGCCGCCTACGGCTACTGGACGCTCGCCAAGGGCTGGCGGTCGTCGGGCTGGCTGTCGATGATGCGCCTCGACAACACGACCGGCTACGTCACCACGGCGATCTTCGTCGTCGCGATGCTCATCGTCGGTGCGGAGCTGCTGGCGGGGCACAACGTCATCGACGGCGACGAGGGCCTGCTGATGCTCGGCAACACGCTCGCCGCCGACTACGGCCAGTGGGCACGCATCCCGTTCCTCGTCGGGTTCTGGGCCGTGTCGTTCAGCTCGCTCGTCGGCGTGTGGAACGGTGTCAGCCTGCTGTTCGCCGACTGGTGGCGCACGTGGCGGCTGCCCCGCTACACGGTGGGCGAAGCCGAGGAACTGTCCGACTACGACCACCGCGCGGGCGTCGGCAGCCCCGTGTTCCGCGGGTACGTGGCGTGGTTGACGTTCCCGCCGATGGCGCTGCTGTTCCTCGACCAGCCGTTCCAGCTGACCGTCGCCTACGGCGCGCTCGGTGCGCTGTTCATGCCGTTCCTCGCGGGCACGCTGTTGTTCCTGCTCAACTCCAACCGGGTCGACCGCGTCGGCCGGTCGGGCTGGCTGTCGAACACGCTGCTCACGGTCTGCCTCGGACTGTTCGGCTACCTGGCCGTGGACAAACTCATCGGCCTGTTCTGAGCGCCGCCGAGCCGATCGGCGACGGTCCCCATCAGCGCAGCAACGCCCAGCCGGTGCTCGCGGCCGCCACGATCACGGCCGCGGGCGCCGGCAGCACCGCGATCAACACGCCGCCCAGCACGACGAGGTCGGGCCCGCGCACCAGCTGCGCCACCAGGTGCACCGGTGCTTGACCGAACGGCGTGTCGGTCGCACCAGGGGTGGCGTACTCGACCGGCGGACGCGTCGCGGTGCGTACCACGCCGGCCGCCACTACGGGCAGCAGCGGCAGCACGTCCGTCACGCTCGAATGGCCGCCGCCGGTCGCCGTGACGACCAGTAGGAGCACCACCGCCCATCCCGCTGCGACGACGAGCAGCGCGGCCAAGGTCCAAGCCCGGAGGACGACATCCGATTCGTCCAGCCACCGCCGCAATCCCGGGGAACGCCACAGCCACGCGGCACCGCCGCCGAACGGCACCAGCGCGACGAACGCACACACACCCACGACCACGGCGTCAGGAACGGCGGGTATCACCGGACGGACCAGAGCCGCGATCACCGCACCGGCGACCGCAGCGGGTGCGAACCGCGCTCGGCCCACCACGCTCGCGACGACGAACGACCGCACCGAGCGCAAGCGCAGTCGAACGGGAGACGCGGGCGGAAACAGCAGCCCCGGGTCCAGGAACGTCACGCCCACCGCACGCACCACGTGTTCGCGCCAGCCTTCGACAAGACGCGCCCGGCCTGCCCGCGCCGCCGCGGGCAGTCGCCACGGAACGCCGACACCCGCCGCGATCGCCCATGCGAGCAGGCCGCCTGCACCGACGACGGACGCCATCACCTGCCACGCCCACGACGGCACCTGCCACACGACACCGAGGAACGCCCCGACGTAGGACAGGCCCGCGAGGCGGGCGAGCCAGCCGAACCAGACACGATCGCTGACGGCCCGCGCGCGGTCGTGACGCGGGGCGAAGTCGCGCCACGTCAGCTCGGCGGGGTCGGCCCAGAGGAATCGCCGTCGCAGCATCGAGGCCCAGACGGCGATCGCCGCCACACACACGAAGGCGACCACGCCGGCCGTCCGGGTACCCACATCGACGTCGAGGGCCTCACGCCACCAGTCGATGCGGTAGAAGGCGCTGACCAACCAGGCGCAGAGGAACAGGGCGAGGAGCGTGCTCGTGTCGCCACTGACGAGTTTGCGCAGTGTCATGGACAGGCCTTTTCGCTACCGGGCCGATTCGAGTGCCCCGAGGTCGAGCACGTGGTCGGCCGCGTCGAGCAACGGCGGATGGTGCGTCGCGAGCACCACGACCGTGCCGTTTCCCGTCGCGCGCGTGATGACGTCGGTCAGCCACCGCTTTCCCGCGGCGTCGAGAGCGCGCTCCGGTTCGTCGAGCAGGAGCACGTCGAACGGCCTCGCCGTCGCGCCCAGCAGGAGCAACCGCCGCCGCTGACCCGCCGACAGCGACCCGGCCGTGACATCTGCGCGGTCGGCGAGCCCGGCGTCGTCGAGCAGCGCATCGACGTCGAGGTCGACGCCGAACGAGCCCGCCATCAGTCGCAGGTGCTGAGTCGGCGTGCAGTCGGCGAAGAAGTCGGAGTCGTCGAACAGCACCGACACACGTCTGCGGAACCGGCGGTCCCGCTCGTCCGGCACGCCACCCCCGACGGTGACCGTTCCCTCGTCGGGTGCCTCCATGCCGTACAGGACGCGGAGGAGCGTCGACTTGCCGCTGCCGTTGGGCCCGGTGAGCACCAGACATTCGCCCGGCCGCACGCACAGGTCGACCTCGCGAAGCAGCCACACGTCACCGGCGCGAACACCGAGCCGGTCGGCGACGATCCCCATCAGCGCAGGCGTTCGATGACGTCGGCGAAGGCGGTCATGTCCTTCTCCAGCACGGTGATGTAGGTGAACCCGAACCGTTCCCGCTGGGCGCGCAGCCGGTCGGCGATCTGCTCGGCCGTGCCGACCAGCAACACCGGCAGCTCGCCCAGTTCGTCCGCCGACCTCGTCGCGTCGTACGGGCGGAGACGTTCCAGTGCGGCCGCCCGGTCATCGGTGACCTCGACGTGCTGGATCAACAGGTTCAGTTCGGGGTCCCGCTCGCCCGCCTCGGAGCGCACGAGCGCCACGCGTTCATCCAGTTCGGACGGATCGGCGAGCGTCGCACCGTCGCCGTCGCGGTTGAAGCGGGCGCCCGTGAACCCGACGACGTCGGCCTCCCTCGCCGCGATGCGCAGCATCCGGTCGCGCTGCCCGCCGAGCAGCACCGGCGGCAACGACCGCTCACCGTAGTGTTCCCGCAGCACGGTCAGGCACCGTTCGAGGTGGTCCAGACGTGCGCCGGGGCCTGGGAACGGCAGACCCGCCGCGTCGAACTCCGCCCTGGCGTACCCCGTGCCCAGACCGAGTTCGAGCCTGCCGTCGAGCAACTGGTCCGTGGTGTCGACGTCGCGGGCCAGCATGGTCGGGTTGTAGAACGCGGTGTTGACGACGAACGTCGCCAGCCGCACCCGCTCGGTCGCCTCCGCAGCGGCGACCAGTGACGGCAGCGGCGCGGGCATCCCCAGGTGATCGGGTACGGCGATGACATCGAACCCCAGACCCTCGGCCTTGCGGCACTTGTCGAGCCACTGCGTCCGCTTGCCGGTTGCGCGCATGTTCACGCCGAATCGGAACCCCATGACGGCACGCTACCGAAGTCGGGCGCCGAGCAGACCGCGCGAGCACCGGGTCCGCGACGGGCGAAATCCGTTCGCCGGTGTCGAGTGCCCGCTCGTACCCTCCGCGCATGCCCGACGCGATCTTCGCCGACCCACGCCTCGCAACCCTCTACGACACGTTCGACGGCCCTCGCGACGACATCCCGCTCTACGTGGCCATCGCCGATGAGCTGGGCGCCCGCCGCGTGCTCGACGTCGGCTGCGGTACCGGCGAGCCGGCCGTGGCGCTGGCGGCGGGTCGGGAGGTCGTCGGCGTCGACCCGGCGGAGGCGTCGCTGGACATCGCGCGCGGCAAGAGCACCGACGTCACGTGGCTCTGCGGAAGTGCCGACGTGGTGCCCGCGCAGCTGCCGGAGTTCCGCGCCGATCTCGCCGTGATGACCGGCAACGTCGCGCAGGTGTTCCTCACCGACGAGGACTGGCACCGCACGCTCGGCGCTATCCACGACGCGCTCCGACCGGGCGGTCACCTCGCATTCGAGACACGCCGCCCGGAGGCACGCGCGTGGGAACGCTGGTCGCAGGCTCCGGCCGTGACCCGCGACGTGCCGGGGGTCGGCACCGTGACCGGACAGCTCACGGTTACCGACGTCGACCTGCCGCTGGTGTCGTTCCGGCACATGTATCGCTTCCCGGACGGCACCACACTGGCCTCGGACTCGACCCTGCGGTTCCGCGACCACGACGAGATCACCACGAGCCTGCACTCCGCGGGGTTCGACGTCACCGACGTTCGCGACGCGCCCGATCGCCCCGGCATGGAGTACGTCTTCGTCACACAACGTGCAGACATCCCGGAGCCATAAAAGCCCCCAAGGGCACTGCCCTTGGGGGCTTGAAGGGGGTGACGGTGGTCGTCACCGCCTGTTACGGGGTCAGCCGAGGCGCTGCTTCAGCGCCGCGAGCTCGTCCTTCAGCGCGGACGGGATCTTGTCCTCGCCGATGGAGGCGAACCACTCCTCGATGAGCGGGATCTCCTGCTTCCACTCGTCGACGTTCACGTCCAGCGACGCCTGGATGTCCTCGATCGGCTCCGACAGGCCGGACGTCTCGATGTCGTCGGCGGTCGGCACGAGACCCACCGGCGTCTCCTGTGCGTTCGCCGTGCCTTCGAGGCGCTCGACGATCCACTTGAGCACGCGCGTGTTCTCGCCGAAGCCCGGCCACAGGAACCGGCCGTCGTCACCGCGGCGGAACCAGTTGACGTAGAAGATCTTCGGCAGCTTCGACTGGTCGGCGTTCTTGCCGGTGTCCAGCCAGTGCTGGAAGTAGTCGCCCGCGTGGTAGCCGAGGAACGGCAGCATCGCCATCGGGTCACGGCGCACCTCGCCGACCTTGCCCGCGGCCGCCGCGGTCTTCTCCGACGACATGGTGGCGCCCATGAACACGCCCTGCTGCCAGTCGCGGGACTCGTTGACCAGCGGCACCGTCGTCTTGCGGCGGCCACCGAACAGGATCGCCGAGATCGGCACGCCCTGCGGGTCGTCCCACTCCGGCGCCAGCGTCGGGATCTGCGAGATGGGCGCGCAGAACCGCGAGTTCGGGTGCGCGGCCGGCTCGTCCGAGTCCGGCGTCCAGTCGCGACCCTTCCAGTCAGTCAGGTGGGCGGGCGCCTCCTTGGTCATGCCCTCCCACCAGACGTCGCCGTCGTCGGTCAGGGCGACGTTGGTGTAGACCGTGTTGCCCTTTTCGATCGTCTTCACGGCCACCGGGTTCGTCTTCTCACCGGTGCCGGGCGCGACGCCGAACAGGCCGAACTCGGGGTTGATCGCGTACAGCCTGCCGTCCTCGCCGAACCGCATCCACGCGATGTCGTCACCGATGGTCTCGGCGCGCCAGCCCGGCAGGGTCGGCTGCAGCATCGCGAGGTTGGTCTTGCCGCAGGCGCTCGGGAACGCGGCCGCCACGTAGTAGGCCTTGTTCTCGGGCGAGATCAGCTTGAGGATCAGCATGTGCTCGGCGAGCCAGCCCTCGTCGCGCGCCATCGCCGACGCGATGCGCAGCGAGTAGCACTTCTTGCCGAGCAGCGAGTTGCCGCCGTAGCCCGAGCCGTAGCTCCAGATCGTGCGCGACTCCGGGAAGTGCGTGATGTACTTCGTGTCGTTGCACGGCCACGGCACGTCCTGCTCACCCGGCTCGAGCGGCTTGCCGACCGAGTGCAGCGCGGGCACGAACTCGCGCTCCGTGCCGTCCTCGGTCACGAACTTGTCGAGCGCCTTCTTGCCCATGCGGGTCATGACGCCCATGGAGGCCACCACGTAGGCGAAGTCGGTGACCTCGATGCCGAGCTTCGGGTCGTCGTCGCCGAGCGGGCCCATGCAGAACGGGATGACGTACATCGTCCGGCCACGCATGCAGCCCCGGTAGAGCTCGGTCATGGTGGCCTTCATCTCGCCCGGGTCCATCCAGTTGTTGGTGGGCCCGGCGTCCTCTTCGCGCTCGGAACAGATGAAGGTGCGCTCCTCGACCCGTGCGACGTCACTCGGGTCGGAAGCGGCCCAGTAGGAGTTCGGCCGCTTGTCGAGCTTGACGAACGTGCCAGCCTCGACCAGTTCCTGGTTGATGCGCTCGGCTTCTTCCTCGGACCCGTCGACCCACACCACGCGGTCAGGCGTGGTCAGCTCCGCGACCTCCCGCACCCAAGACAGCACGCCACTGTGCGTGGTCGGTGCGTCGTCCAGCCCTGGGATGGCTACTGCAGTCATCTCTTCTCCTGTCTTCGACGACAAGAGCCCACACCGAACTTCAGCGTCCTGGTGCGGGCTCCGTTGCCGGCGACCGAAATGGCTTCACACACCGCGGCCAAGCGGTGCGTGCGTTTCTTGGGGATTCCCAGAGACTAACGGCCGTATTGCGCCTTCAGGCAGGTCAGCGCTGTCGGTTCTCTCACAAGAACGATCAGGGAATCGATTCAGTTGCAGCCGATCGGCCGAGTTGAAGGATGACTTTCGCCAGGTAGAAGCGGTGAACGCCGACGAAAAGGGCCGCGAACAACTCCGACCCGACGCCACATCGGACGTCGGGCCGGAGAAAGCCGTGGACACGCGCGGAAATGCCGCCACAGAGCCGACAATCCTCACCCGATCGGAGCAAATCCATCGTTGCGCCGCCGATCCGGCGAGGTGGACCCACCCGTCAGCTCCGTGCGGGGGAGCCGCTGCCGGTCAGTTCTGGCTGATCCACTGGCCGGTGGCCGAGTCGATCTTCGCCACACCCTCGACGCCTGCCCCTGCCGAAGCGCCCTCGCCCCACGGGTCGGCCGCCTCGGGGGCACGCGCGGCACCGGACGTGCCGCCGTAGCCACCGCCGGACCCTTCGGTCTCGGTCCACTCGCCGTCGCCGTCGCTCTCGAGCACGACCTCGTTGCCGTGCTCGTCGATGACCACGGCGATGTCCGCCTCGCCGTCACCGTCCGCGTCGGTGAAGGCGATCGTCTTGCCGTCCTCGGTCTCGACGATGGCGGTGTCGTTCGTGCCGTCCTCGTTGGTGTCGATCGTCGCCGGTCCGACTTCGACATCCCCCTCACCCAGGTCGGCGGTGATCATGCCGCCGGCACCGGCGTCCGTCTCGGGCGGCGCGTCGTCGGCGGAGCCTCCGCCCATCTCGATCCACTGCCCGCTGGACTCGTCGTACTTCGCCTCGACGGTCACGTTGCGGTCGGAATCCGCCGCCGCGTACTGGTCGGCGTCGCCGTCGCCGTCGGTGTCGACGAACAGCTGAGCCGAACCGTCCTCGTGCTCGATGAGCGCGGCGTCGTAGACGCCGTCACCGTTGACGTCCTGGTTCAGCTCGGCCGTGTACTCCTCACCGTCGACCGTCACCGTCATCTCTTCGGTGGTGGCCGTGGTGTCAGCGCTTCCGTCGTCGACCCACACTGCAAACTCCCCCTAGCTCAGGGCTGATGATCCTTTCGGCACCCGCCGGCCGCGCCGCGGACTCCCACGGCGATCACCGGCCTCCCCGGTGCTCCCGCCTTGCGCGGGTCTTGTCAGTGGGACTCACGGTATGCCGGTTCGGTTCCCGCCACCAGACACCAGGGCCCGAACGCCGGACGTCATTCCTGTTCGCCGCCCCGGGGCCGGTCCCGTAGCGCCCGGATCCGCCCCAGCAGCGTCTCGGCACGCTCCCGCCCGTCCGCGAGGTCCTTGACCCGCTTCGTCGCGACGGCGAGCTTCTGCTTGCGTTCCTGGGCGTCCATCTTGATGCTCTTGTCGACCTCTTTGAGCTCGGCCTCGATCGACTCGATCCGCCTGCTCAACGCCTCGTCGAGCGCCAGTGACAACTGCTGTTCCGCCTCGATGAGCTGCTCGGACACGAGCTGGTCGAGCGTGGAGCGGGCGTCGGCGATCGACTCGACGAGCCACTGCTTCGAGTGCTGCTTGTCGGCCGAGTGCCTGCGCGTCCTGCCGACCCACCAGCCCGCGCCGAGACCGACGACGACCGTCGCGGGCAGCACGATCGGGTTGAACAGCGCGAACCCCGCCAGCGGCGCGGCCGCCAGTTTCGCCGCGCCGGCACCGCTGGTCAGACCCATGAACACCAGCAGCTTGTCCTCCGCCGACGACGGGCGCTTGTCAGGCGGCCGCAGCTCCACCGGCGGCGTCACCCCGCGCAGGAACTGCGACCGGATGACGGCCAGCTCCTCCTCGGAGAACAGCTCCGCCAGCGTCGCGTCGGCGACCTGGTTGAGCCGATGCGCCAGCATCGCCGAGATGTGCTGCGACGACGCCTGCAACACGGCGTCGACCTGTGCGGGCAGGTCCTTCAGGTCCTGTCGCCGCGCCCCGTCGATCTCCTGGCGGAACCGGGCCTGAGCATCCCGCATCCGCCGCGCCGACTCGTGCGTCAGATCGCTGCGGGCGCGCTGGATCTCCCCGCGCAGCTTGAGCTGCCACCCCCGCGTCGACGAACGACGCGCGGCGGTCAACTCGTCCCGGCGGGCACGCAGCGCGGCGGCCTCGTCCTCGCCGGACGTCAGGGCTCGCTGGTCGGCGACCGCCTTCGCCTGCCGCTCCGACAAGGCCGTGGCCAGGGAGCGCATCGTGTTCGCCTCGGACAGCATCGCCGCCCTGCCGACGAGCGTCTCCTGCAGGGCGCCCTGCAGCTCGGCGACCCCCGACTTCTCGCGCAGCGTCACCGCGGCCTGTTCGTTCGGCGCCTTCGCGGCCATCTCGAACATGCGCGCCGACACCGCGTGGAACGGTGCCTCGGCGAACCTGGGCGCGTGTTCGGCCAGCAGCCTGCGGTCGGCGTCGAGGATCTCCCGCCAGCCCCGGAACTGGTCGGTCTTGGCGAGCACGAACAGCACGGTCTCGACGCGGTCGCTCATCTCGGACAGGAACCGCAGCTCGCTCGACGTGAACGGGGCGGACGCGTCGACGACGAACAGCAGTGCCGTCGCGTTGGCCGCAGCCTCCATCGCGAGGTCGGCGTGGCCCGCGTCCAATCCGCCGACGCCGGGCGTGTCGACCACCGTGATGCGCTCCAGCAGCGGCACCGGGCCGTCGACCTGCACGTATCGCGGCGGCAGCTGCCCCGCGGGCAGTTCACGGGACGCGGAGGACCACGCGGGCAGTTCCTCCATCGGGAACCCCACCGGTGCGAGCTGCCCCGGGTAGCACGCCTTGGCGGACCACTCGTCGGCGTGATCGAAGACCAGGTACGTCGACGTCGCGACCTCGGCGTCGACCGGCGAGAGCCCCGGCGCCGCCAGCACGGCGTTGACCAGCGAACTCTTGCCCCGGTTCGTCTCGCCGACCACCACGACCGTCGGCTTGGCCGCAGCCGCCTTGCGCTGCTGTTCCACCCAGTCGGCGGACTCGGGGGCCTCGCCGCGCAGCAGCGTGAGCAGCGACTCCCGCGCCTGCTTCACCTGCGCGGGCAGCCCTGCCTTGCCGAGCGAACGTGTGGATGCCGTCACAGCGCGCAGCCTATCGGGGACCGGCCACCGGGATCAGCGACGCGTGTACACGGTGACGACGGGTGCGCGCAGCAGCCGGTCGTGGTCGACGAAGCCGGGCACCTCGGTCTCGGCGACCGTGCCTTCCAGCCGGGCCTCGTCGGTGCGCACGGCACCGCCCGCCTCGTGTTGCGCCGGGTCGAACCGCGCGCCGTCGGGCCGCAACGCGTGCACGCCGATGGCCGCGAGCCCCTTCTCGATGCGCTCGGCGACGCCGTCGCTGTGCGCACGGTCCATGGCGTACAGACAGAGCTGGATCAGCGCCTGGCGGTCGGCCAGTGCCTGCTCCGGCTCGATGCCGCTGGCGAGTGCTACTGGGTCCACATCGCATTCCGACGCGCTACGCGCCGGTACGGTTCCCTCGTCCCCGATCCCGTCGGCCACTCGGTCGCCCACGGGTCACCGGCCCTGTCGGCCGGGTCCCGCCGTGTGCGGAGGCGCGGCACCGGGACGGCCCGGCTGCGGCGGCGCCGATTGCGTGCGCGCCGGCTGTCGGGGAGCCCGTTGCGGGTGTGCCGGCTGAGGCGGAGGCGGTTGTGGGGGAGGCGGCTGTGGGGGAGCCGCCGGACGTGGCTGGGCGGCGGGACGAGGACCACCGGGCCGCGCGCCGGCGGCCGGCGCCTCGCCACCTCCCGCGGAGGCGGCACCGGCCTGGCTCGCCCGGGTCTTGAGCCGCTGCCACATCAGGAAGTACGCCCTGTGCACCACGTGCGCCACGCGGGCCTGGGCAGGCGTGGCACCGAACGACGCGAACGACCGCCACCAGCCCGCGCGCTCCAGCGCGAACGACGACAGGTCCTCGGCCGACGCGCCGGGCATGCCGAGCTGGGAGTCGACCTCGGCGCTGCTGCCGACCCGCAGTACCTCGTCGGTCAGGTCCTGCGGCATGTCGACAGCACCGGACGTCACCAGCGTCAACGCCTCGAGCAGGCGCAGCTGGTGCGCCTCGGGCCGGGCGAGCAGCATCTCGATCGCGTCGTGCACCCGCTGTCGTTCCGCCTGGTCACCGGACTGGTGGGCGAACGCCGTGATCGAAGCCAGCGCCGCGGCGGCCTTGATGCCGTCGGCGCGCGCGGCGAACACGGTCGACAACCGCCGGTGCACCGCATCGAGCCCCGAGACGTCGAGCAGCCGCCGGTGCAGCGCACCGACCGTGATCCGCTCGTCCTCACGGATGATCTCGATCGCACGCCGGATGCCGAACAGGTCGAGCTTCTCCAGCAGACGCACCCGCACGCCCGCCGGAACGGCGCACTCCCACGAGGTGAAGATGTCGGCCGAGACGAGCATGACCTCCAGGTCGCCGTCGTCGAGGCCCGCGAGGGTACGGAGGGCATCGGCCTCGGTGCCGGTGAACGCCCCGGTCTCCGTCGACTCGGCGAGCAGGCCGATCACCGGCAGCACGTCGGCCACACGCGGCCGCAGCAGGCTCGCCTGCTTCTCGGCGAGCTTCGTCGCGGCGGCCCACACGTCGCCGTCGGCGCCGTCGACCGACTCCGGCGGGATCGTGTCGGCCTTGTTCAGCACCGCGATGGCGTTGACAGGGCCTGCCTCGCGACTCGCCGTCGCCGCGGTGAACGCCGCGAGGGCCTGCTGGTCGTCGGCCCGGATGCCCTGCGTCACGACGTACAGCACGGCCTCCGCGCCGACCAGCGCACTGCGGGACGTCTCGTCGAGCGTGTCGGCGTCCTCCGAGAACTCGGCGTCCTCCGAGGACCCGCCGTCGCCGGGCTGTGCGGGCTGTTCGACGGCGTCGTCGTCATCGTCGTCGGTGAGCGAACCGCTGAGTCGGGTCGCGCCGAGCGCCCGCTGCGTACGCGCCACCGACGACGTGTCGAGCGACCCCAACCCCGGGGTGTCGATCACGGTCATGTCCCGCAGCACGGCGTTCGTCAGGTACGCCTCGATGTGCGACACCCGGTCGATGTCGACGCCCAACTCCGCCGGGATCCCGCCGTCGGGCGCAAACGGTTGCACCTGCTTGGTGCCGTCGGTGAACACGACCTCGATGCGGTCGACCGTGCCGTACTGGAACCGCGTGACCAGCCTCGTGCACTCGCCGACGGCCGTGGGCGCCACGCGCCTCCCGATCAACGCGTTGACCAGCGTCGACTTGCCGGACTTGATCCGCCCGGCGACCGCGACCTGCAGCGGCGCCTCGAGCCTGCGCAGCACCTCGGTGAAGCCCGCCGCCGTGCGCGGGGACACCTGACCGCGCAGCCGGTTGCACAGATCCGCCACCGACTCCGAAAGCGGGCCGGCCGGTCTGCCTTCACCTGCCGCCGTCATCGAACCCCCTGCCGGCCGTACCTGCCACCGCTGCTTGCGGGCACATCCTCCCACCCGGCCGCCCGCCCCGACCACCGCGGACGCGGGGACACGCCGGTGACGAACCGGACATCACGCCCGGAAGCGCCCGTCGCGCGGGGAGCGCGTCGTCCCGAGCGTGCTCCCGGGCGTCATCCCCCGCGACGACCCCGTGTGCGACCTCGGGGCGACGCGCGGGCACACCGTCGCCACCTACCGTGGGCGAGTGCGCCGGATCAGTCTCTGGATGAGGGCCCACCCCGCGGTGGGCGACAGCCTCATCGCCATCGTGTTGCTGGCACTCGACGTGCTGATCTACGGCCTGTTCGTGGCCTTTCCCGCGCCGGACGTCGCCACCCCGCCGTGGTACCTCGGCCTGCCGCTGATCGTGATCCTGCTGGGCGTCGTCCCACTGCGGCGCAAGTACCCGCTGGTCATGGCGTACTGGGTGCTCGTCTGGACGGTCCCGTACGTCGCCTCCGGGTTCGGCGACGTCGCGTTCAGCGTGGCCGTGGTCAGCTGCATCGCGCTGTACACGGTCGTGGTCTACAGCGGCCGCAAGCAGGCCGCGATCTACACCGCGTTGACGCTGGCCGTGAGCCTGGTGCACCAGGCGCTCCAGTACCCCGACGACTGGATCGTCAACACGGTGACCGTCGTGCTGGCGCTGGCGCTGTGCTGGGTGCTGGGCGAGTTCGTCGGCGCGCGGCGCGCGTACCAGGCGGAGGTCGAGGCGCGGCTGCACCTGTTGGAGAACGAACGCCACCAGGCCACGCGCATCGCCGTCGCCGAGGAACGCGAACGCATCGCCCGCGAGCTGCACGACGTCGTGGCGCACGCCGTCAGCGTGATCGTGGTGCACGCCGACGGCGCATCCTTCGCGGTGCGCAGAGACCCCGACCTGGCGGAACGTGCGATCGGCACCATCTCCGACACGGGCCGCAGCGCGCTGAGCGAACTGCGGCGGCTGCTGGCGATCCTGCGTGACGACACGTCCGACGACGGCGGTGACGAACAGAGCGGTGTCGGCGGGGAAGGGGCACGGACCCCGCAGCCGACGGCGGCCGACCTCGTCGAGCTGGCCGAGCGCATCGAGACGGCCGGGCTGACGGTGCGACTCGACCTGGACGAGGGCATCGACGACCTGCCCGCAGGGGTGTCGCTCGGCGTGTACCGGATCGTCCAGGAGGCACTGACGAACAGCCTCAAACACGCGGGCGTGGGCACGCGCGCGCAGGTGACGGTGCGTTGGGACCGCGGCGGGGGCGGCGACGGGGGCCGGGACCACGCCGGGTCGGTGCTCATCGAGGTGGAGGACGACGGCGCGGGGCGCGCGAACCCGGTGCTGGCGGGCGAGGCCGCCGGAGGCGGAACCGCGGGCCGCACCCCGTCGGCGTCGACGTCGGCGTCGGGATCGGGGGCGCCGGGCTCGTCGGCAGCGTCGGCAGCGTCGGCGACGGGGGCGGAATCGGGGGCGTCGAGCGGGAACGGGCTGATCGGCATGCGGGAACGCACGAACGTCCACGACGGCACCCTCACCGCCGGGCCCGCCCCCGGCGGAGGGTGGCGGGTGCGCGCCGAACTCACCGTTAGGTTGGGCGCATGATCCGGGTGCTCGTCGTCGACGATCAGGAACTGATGCGCGTGGGCTTCCGCATGGTGCTCGACGCGTCCGACGGCATCGAGGTCACCGGCGAGGCAGGCAACGGCGAGGAGGCGGTGCGGCTCGCCGAGGAGCTGGCCCCCGACGTCGTGCTGATGGACGTGCGCATGCCCGTGCTCGACGGCGTCGAGGCGACCCGGCGGATCGTGGCGGCCGCCGGCTCCCGTGTGCTGGTCATGACGACGTTCGACCTCGACGAGTACGTCTACTCGGCGTTGCAGGCCGGAGCTTCGGGTTTCCTGCTGAAGGACACGCCGCCGGACGACCTGATCTCGGCGCTGCGGTCGGTGGCGGGCGGCGACGCGGTCGTCTCGCCCGCCGTGACGCGGCGGCTGCTCGACCGCTTCGTCGGCACGGGAGCGATCGCACCGCGGGACGAGAGCGCGCTGGAGGCGCTGACCGAACGCGAACGCGAGGTGCTGGTCCACGTCGCGAAAGGGCTGTCGAACACGGAGATCGCGGGGGAGTTGTTCCTGTCCGAGGCGACCGTCAAGACCCACGTCGGCCGTATACTCACGAAACTCGACCTGCGCGACCGTGTCCAGGCCGTCGTCCTCGCCTACGAGACCGGCCTCGCCCGTCCCGGATCCTGACGCCCGCCGAAAATCTTCCGGAGCGAGCCGTGACTCCAATGCCCCAAGGGCACCTTGGTCGCGTTGAGTGCCACCAAGGTGCCCTTGGGGGCACTGCCGAAACGGGGCGGGGTGGAAAAGTTCCGGGAGGCGGTCAGCGGTACACCGACGTGTCGACCGTCTTCGGGTCGACGCCCGCCTGGAAGACCTCGCGAAAGTAGCGGCCGAAGTCGGGGCGGCTGCCGTCGACGTCGGTGACGTCGTACATCGGCGCCAGCGACCACGACGCGAGCGTGCGCCCCGCGAGCCGGCGCACCTCGGGATCCGCCGCCAGCGCCGCGACGCACCGCGCCAGGAACGCGGGCGTCTCCGACACGGCGAACTCCGGGCGCTCGTCGGTCACCGCGTCCCGCCAGTTCTCCTCGGTGACGCCGAACAGCTCGAGCATCGCCTCCGACCGCAGGAATCCCGGCGTGACCGACAACCCCGTGCAGTCGTGTTTCGCCAACTCCGCACCGAGAGCCCTGCCGATCGCCCGCACACCGCACTTGACGAGGTAGTACGGGATGCCGGCGCCGAGATACTCGTCGTCCTCCCCGTCGGTCACCTCGACGACCAGCCCACCCGGATTGCGCACCACGAGCGGCAGCAGCCGATGCAACGCGATCAGGTGCGTCTCCAGCCCACCGCGGACGACCGTCAGCGCACTGTCCAACGACGACTCCCAGTACGGGTTGTCGAAGTCGACGTACGGATCGCCGCCCCACACGTCGTCGACGAGCACGTCGACCCGGCCGCCCGCTTCCGCCTCGACCCTGGCGACGAGTCCGTCCACATCGGCCGCATTCGAGACGTCGCACCGGACCGGGATCCCACGGCCGCCCAGCTCCTCGACGAGTTCGGCCGTCCCCTCGATGGTCTCGGGCCTGCCCATCGGCGACGCGTGCTCGCGCGTGGTCCTGCCCGCGGCGAACACGGTCGCACCGGCCCGTCCCAGTTCCACGGCGATCGCCCGGCCGCAGCCGCGCGTCGCACCCGTCACGACGGCGACCTTGCCCGCCAGTGTTCCGGCTCCCGTCATGGCAGCCACCCCTTCATGATCACGTCGATGGTTTCGGCGAGGCAGTCCCGTAGCGCGGGCCTGCCTCCCGTGTCGGCGGTCGCCGCAGCCTCCGGGGGCACAGCCTCCGGGTGTGACGACGCCGCGTGGTTCGAACCGGCACCGTTCGAACCCGCGTCGTTCGAACCGGCACCGTTCGAATCGGCGTCGTCGGAATCCGCGCCGCCGCCCGGCAGAAGCGACCAGTCCAGCGCCGCGCCGTTGACCGCCGAGAGAAGTACGCGTGCGGCGACGTCGGGCTCCGGTCCACGCCACTCGTCCGCGGTGCCCGCCACCCGCAGCAACCCGGACAGCTCCTGTCGCAACGCCGCGTAGTGCAGACCGAGCAGTCCGCGCAGTTGTGGGTCGGCAAGGTCGGTGCCGAGCTGGGCCAGGTGGTTGGTCACTCCGGAGTCACCGCCGCTGTCCAGACCTGCGAACACCGCGAGCAGCGCCGCCCGGACCGCCGACTCCGGTGAGTCCGCCGCCTCGGCCGCCGACCGCATGCGCTCGACGGCCTGTACGCGTCCGGCCTCCGTCAACGCCCGCAGCAGCCCCGACTTCGACCCGAACCGCTGCGCGACGCTGCCGACAGCCACACCCGCCTCGCGGGCGACCTGCGCCAGCGTGAACCCGGGCCCGGTCCGTTCGATGACGGCGGCGGTCGCCGCCAGAAGCCGTTCGTCGGTGATGGTCCGCGGTCTCGCCACCCCATTAATGAACCATAGTTCAATAACTACCGCAAGCCGTGGTCACGTCTGTCGACACGCCTCCCGCCGCCCGCACCTCCGGGCCGGCGGCGCGCGGTTCAGGGGGAACTCAGGGTTGTCACCGATCGCGCACAGGCGCCCGATCCGCGAAGCTGTGAGCACCGGCGACAGCCTGGATCGACCCGACCACCGACCGCCGCGTACGACCACGGGCCAACCCGATTTCGGTCTACAGGATGACGCGCGGGCGGCCGGGTAGCCGGAAAGATGAAGCGCACCACAGGCGATGAATCCAGGCGACATCGCCGCACCGGGGACGACAACGACGTTCGACGGCCACCGCGGTGACCGGGGACCTGCCGGGGGCGGGTCCCGTGAAACCCGATCCGACCACACCGACGGCCGTCGCACGCCGCCACAGGAGGACACCATGATCGAGGCGCAGAGCCTCACCAAGAGGTACGGCGACAAACTCGCCGTCGACGACCTGTCGTTCACCGTCGAATCCGGACGCGTGACCGGATTCCTCGGGCCGAACGGCGCCGGCAAGTCGACGACGATGCGGATGATGCTCGGGCTCGACAACCCGACCGGCGGCGTCGTCACCATCGGGGGTAAGCGCTACTCCGAGCTGCACCATCCACTGCGGACGGTCGGCGCGCTGCTCGAGGCGCACTGGGTGCACCCCAACCGCAGCGCCCGCGCGCACCTGTCGTGGATGGCGAAGTCGAACAAGATCTCGCCGAAACGCGTCGACGAGGTGCTCGACATCGTCGGCCTGTCCGAGGTCGCGAACAAGCGCGCAGGCGGGTTCTCACTGGGCATGTCGCAACGGCTCGGCATCGCGGGCGCGCTGCTGGGCGACCCGGAGGTATTGCTCTTCGACGAGCCGGTCAACGGCCTCGACCCCGAAGGCATCCTCTGGATCCGCAAGTTCATGCAGCGCCTCGCCGAAGAGGGCCGCACCGTGTTCGTCTCCAGCCACCTGCTCTCGGAGATGGCGCTGACGGCCACGGACCTCGTCGTCATCGGCAAGGGCAAGCTGATCTCGCAGAGCACCACCGAGGAGTTCGTCGCACGCGCCACCGACAGCACGGTCAAGGTGCGCAGCCCGCACCTCGACCGGCTGCGTCCCGCGCTCGACCGCGTCGGCGCGACCGTGACGACCACCGACGACGGACTGCTCGTCGCGGGAGTCGCGGGCGAGAAGATCGGTGAGTTGGCGATGGAGAACCAGGTCACGCTGCACGAGCTCGCCCCGCAGCAGGGCTCGCTGGAGCAGGCGTTCATGCAGATCACGGGTGACTCGGTCGAGTACCACGCCGATCTCGAGACCGAAGCCGCCGAGCAGCCCGCCGGTCACGCGGCCGTCACGAACTGACGGCGACGGCCCACCGACCGCGCCACGAACCAACAGGGGACACCGACATGACTCTTCTCGCAGTCGAACGCATCAAACTGCTCAGCACCCGCTCACCGTGGTGGTGCGCGCTCACGGCGCTGCTGCTCACCGGCGGCTTCACCGCGCTTGTCGTGAGCCAGAGCAACGCCCAGTTCCCGGCCACCGTGTCGGCCACGCAGTACGCCTACAGCTTCGGCATGGCCGTGATCATGGTGCTGGCAACACTCGCCGTCACCACCGAATACCGGTTCGGCACCATCCGCACCACGTTCCAGGCGGTACCGAACCGCGCCGCGGCGCTCTCGGCCAAGGCGGCCGTGATCGCGCTGGTCGCGCTGGTCATCGGCGAGATCATGGCCTTCCTGCCGTGGGGCCTGGCCACGCTGATCCAGCCGGAAGCCGACCTGGCGCTCAACAGCACGGCCGACTGGATCAACGTCGCCGGTGTGGGGCCCGCGTGCGCGCTGGCGGCCGTCGTCGCGATGGCGGTCGGCATCCTCGTCCGGCACAGCGCGGGCGCCATCTCGCTCGTACTGATCTACTTCCTCGCCGCCGAGAACCTGGTCACGCTGATCCCGGGGATCGGCGCCGACATCTTCAAGTGGCTGCCGTTCAACGTGCTGCACAAGTTCGTCACCGGCAACGGCGAGTCCGCGAACGGTGCGACGTACGGGCAGCCGCTGTCGACGTCGACGCTGAGCCCGTGGTGGGCACTGGCCTACTTCGCCGCGTTCGCCGTGGTGCTGCTGGCCATCTCGATCGTCACCGCGCGCAAGCGCGACGCGTGACCGCGTGGGCGTCCTCGGGGGAGGGCGCCCACGCCGGGGAAGGACCGCCCACCCGCGAAAGGCGAACGGGACCGCCGCGGGGCCGCGGGTGGGCGGGACCCCCGCAGAGGGGGAGCAATGGGCCCGGGCCGCGTTTCGGGGGCGGCCCGGGCCCCTTCGCGTGCCCGGCCGGCATGATCGCGGGTGGACGTGCGACTGCGGCATTCGAGTGGACCGCGCCTCGTTTCCGGCGGAATTCGAGAATCAACCGCGGGTAAAACCTGGTGTGAGTACCCCCACGGAGGACGCGCGACGGCGACGGTTCGGGGGATGCTGGATGTCAGCCCGTCAGGACTCTACGGAGGTGATCCTTGACGGTGTCCGATATTCAACAGGAGTTCCAGGCCCCGCGTCGGGACGGCGGCACACCGCCGGAAGTCGGCGGACGACCGAACGGGGACCGACCGCGCAGCGGTGTCCCGGTGAGCGGTGCCCCGGTGAGCGGCGTCCCGGCTGACCGCGCCTCGGGTGGCGGCCCACCGGGCGGTGCCGTCGGCGACGGTGCGGCGAACAGCGCCGACGACCCCTCGCTCAACCTCGAGCCGATGGCCGGCCTGGAATGGTCACAGGCCATCGAGCTGCCGCTCGTGAACGGCGACGCGGCGAGCCCGGCCGACCTGCGCGCGGCGTGGGTCCACCGCGCACCGCTCAGCCAGGTGCTGGCCGTCTACCGCGCGGCGGGCAGGTCCGGCGAACACGTGCCGTCACCGTGGTGGCTGCGCGCGCTCTCGGACGGCAAGCTCGAATCACGCGACGCCGGATTCCGCATCGAGGACCGCGTGCACAAGCTGCTCAACCGCCGCCCCGGGTGGGAATTCGTACCGTGGGCCGACGACGGCGAATCCGGATTCTGGGAGTTCCTGCCGTCCGAGGGAACCGGCGAGCACCGCCGAATGCCCACGACGATCGTCAACACGTCCCGCCACACCGGGTGGATCGACATGGTCCCCGCACACGAGTCCGTCTCGCCCGAGCCGGTAGCGATCGGCGGACTCGCCGCACTGCGCTCGCGCCTGGGGGAGATCGAAGCGGTCCGCTGAGCCGCGGCTATCGTCGGCGTCCGTGGAGAGCGAAGGACAACCCCGGTTGCGCAGCGTCGTCAGCTACGTCAAGCGCGGCGGGCGGATGACGGTCGGCCAGCAGCGCGCGTGGGACACCCGGTGGCCCGAGCTGGGCCGGGCGGTGTCCGAACTCGAACCCGGACCGATCGACTTCGAGGCATGGTTCGGCAGGGCCGCACCCGTCGTGCTGGAGATCGGTTCCGGCATGGGTGAGGCGACGGCGCAGCTCGCGGCGGCCGCACCCGAGGTCAACTACGTGGCCATCGAGGTCTACGAGGCGGGCCTGGGCCAGCTGATGCTGCGCGCCGACAAGCTCGGCGTGACGAACCTGCGGCTGCTGCACGGCGACACGGTGCCGTTGCTGCGCGACCACGTCGAACCCGGCTCGCTGGCGGGGGTGCGCATCTTCTTCCCCGACCCGTGGCCGAAGAAGCGCCACCACAAGCGGCGACTCGTGCAGCCCGCGTTCGGCGAGCTCGTGGCGTCGCGGCTGGCTCACGGGGGCACACTGCACCTCGCGACGGACTGGCAGGACTACGCCGACCAGATGCTCGAGGTGTGTTCGGCGGAGACGTCGCTGGTCAACCGGTTCGACGGGTGGGCACCGCGACCCGAATGGCGTCCCGTGACGAAGTTCGAGCAGCGCGCCGAGGAGGAGGGCCGCGTTTCCCGCGACCTGATCTTCGAGAAGCGCTGACGGCCCGGGCCCGAGTCACGGCGGCGGGCGGTCCTGCCCCGGAAGCCCCGAGCGCCACGTGCTCCGAAGCGGGGCCGCGCGTAGCGCGTCGTCGGGCCGGTGGGTGGGCGACGGGAGTGCGCAACACAGGCCCCGGAAAACGCAACACGGGCTCCCGAGGGCGCAACACGGGCCCCCGAAGGCGCAACACGGGCTCCCGAAGGCGCAACACGGTCCCCGGGAGGCGCAACACGGCGGGGCGTCCCCCGATGAACGCCCCGCCGTGTCTCCCCTTGTTCCCCCGATTTCCCCGTTCCCCCTGGTCCCGGGGTTGTGGTTGCCGGGCCCCGAGACCCGGCGACCGGCTCTTCCCTGCGGTTACTCGTCGGCCAGGGGCTCGGCCTGCACGCGGCGCAGGGCCGGGCTGCACACCGACGACGCGATCAGCGCGACACCGATCCCCAGCACCACCGGCGCCGCGAGCCACGGCGTGAGCACCCTCGCGCCGTCGTCGACGACGACGGCGAACAGCCCGATCCCGACGAGCGTCCCGGCCACGCCGGCGCCGACCGTCGCGACCAACGCGGGCAGCGCCGCCTCCGCGCGCAGTGCCCTCGCCAGCACCCGCACCGGCGTGCCTGCCGCCATGAGCGCACCGAACGTGCGCCGCCGGTCGAGCACCGATCCGGCCGTGCTCACGGCCGCGCTACATCCGCCGAGCACCGCCGCCACGATCAGGCCGATCACCGTGACCCGCTGCAGATCGTCGAGCTGCGAGTTCTGCCCGGCGAGGCGCGCCTGCCTGCTCTGCACCTGCAGTCCGTCCGCGGCGGATGCCAGCGCCGTCCGGACGACGTCGACGTTGACGGGCGTCGACGGCACCGCAACCACACCCGTGCTCGGGGTGAAGTCCGAGGGGATCACCGCCGAGTCGACGATCGCCTCGGGTGCCGCCTCGGACGTCGCCGTCATCGGCCGCACCGGCACGTCGGCGGCCAGCGATGTTCCGGGCCGATCGAAATCCGCCGAAACGGTGAGCTCGCCCCGCGAAACACCCGGGTACGGCGTGTACACGCCCGGCTCGCCCTCGCACGCCCCGCGCATGTCGACCGCCAGGAGTTGCTCGGCCGCATCGCAGTCGACGACCTTGGCGAGGGCATGCTCGTCACCGAGGAAGACGTCGCCGATCGTCGCCGCACGCTCGTCCTGGCCGTAACGCGCCAGCGCGTCGTTGGTGTCGGCCGCGATCTGCCGCAGTGAGTCGTAGTCGGTCTCGACGTACAGCACGCCGTCGGCGTACTCCCGCAGCGCGCCCGCCTGGCCTTCGATGCTCGGCAGCACCGTCAGCGCCATCGAGCCGGTGAACACGGCCAGCACCACACCGGCGGTCGCCCGGTAGGCGCCGCGGGGATCGTCCCGCAGCCTGCGACCCGCCAACAACGCCGACGGCTTGCGCCAGCGCCGCACGAACAGACCACCGATCGCCGCGGTGATCCACGGGCCTGCGAGCGTCAGCGATCCGATCACCATCGCCATCGACAGCAGCAGCAGCGTCCCTTCGAACTGGCTGTCACCCGTCGCGACCAGGAAGGCGAACAGCGCGCCCGACACCGGCAACGGCACCAGCCGCCACCAGCGCAGCGGCTTGGGCGTGTGCCCACCCGCGGCACCCAACGGTGCCGACAGCACCCGCCGCAGTCCGAGGACCGCGGCCAGCAGAACCAGCACCGGCACGCCCACGACGATCGCCACCGTCGGCGCGGGGCCGAGCACGAAGTCGGCGGCCTGCCACGTGCCGCCGTTCCAGGGCACGACGGTGGCCGCCTGCCACAGCAGCGGGCTCACCGCCCAGCCGAGCAGTGCACCTCCGGCCGCGGCGATCGCCGTCTCGGCCGTGACCATGCCGATCACCTGACGTGGCGTCGCGCCCGCCAGCCGGAACGCGGCGAGCCTGCGCTCCCTGCGCGCTGCGATCAGCCTCGCCGACGACGCGACCAGCACCATGCTCGGCACCGTCAGCACCACCACCCCGACACCCGCGAGCAGGCCGAGAAACGGGTCGGCACCCTGCCCGGAGGGGTTGAACCCGTCCTGCGGCATCGCCGTCCCGGGCAGGTCACCGGGCGTGTGGCCGACCAACGCGACCAGCTGCTCCGGATACTCCAGCGCGTCGTCACCGAGTACCCCCGCCTTCTCGCCGAACCGCTCACCTAGCTGCGAACCGGGCGTGTGGTCGACCACGTCGGCCAGCTCGGGAGACAGCAGCGTCTCGCCGGGTGCGGGCAGCCGGTCGATGCCGGGTGGAAGGTCGATCTGCGTGGGGTCGGCCAGGGCGGCGACGTCCACCCGCTGGATCTCCCTGCCGTCCGGCGCCACGTCGTCGCTGACGGCCAACTTCAGTGACGCCCCGTCCTCCGACAGCTCGCCGTACTGCTGCCACGCGGCCCGGTCCGCGCGCGTCTCGGTGGCGCCCGGCAACGCGACGAGCAGCAGCACCAGGGCCGTCGCGACGGCCACGCCGACGGCGATCAGGATCGCCGAGACGCGGGTGCGGCCGTCGGTGCGCAACACGCGCAGCGCGAGCTGGAAGCTGTTCACGCCGGCACCACCGCTCCCGTACGCGTGTCGGCGTCGATCCGGCCGTCCCGCAGGCTGACGGTGCGCGGCACCGACGCGGCCAGGTCCCGATCGTGCGTCACGACCACCACCGCCGCGCCGGATCCGGCCGCCGCGTCGAGCAGTGCCTGCATGGTTTCGCCACCGGTTCGGGTGTCGAGCGCTCCGGTCGGCTCGTCGGCGAAGATCACGCTCGGCCGATGCGCCAGCGCCCGCGCGATCGCCACGCGCTGTGCCTGCCCGCCGGACAGTTCGCCGGGGCGGTTGCGTTCCTTGCCGGAGAGGCCGAGGTGTTCCAGCCACCGGCGCGCCTCGGCCAGTGCCTCCCTGCGACCGGTGCCCGCCAACAGCGTGGGCAGCGCGGCGTTCTCCTCCGCCGACAGCTCGCCGACCAGCATGCCCGACTGGAACACGAAGCCGAACTCGGTGCGCCGCAGCTCGCTGCGTTTGGTCTCGCCCAGCGAGTCGATACGCCTGCCGCCGAGCGCCACCTCGCCGTCGTCGGCGGGAAGGATGCCCGCGAGCACGTGCAGCAGCGTCGATTTGCCGGACCCGGAGGGCCCGACGATCGCCATCGCCTCACCAGGCGTGACGTCGATATCCACTCCGGACAACGCGTACTGCGTGCCGTACCGCTTGCTGAGGCCGCGGCCGCTCAGCGCGGGCCGGGCCCGATTCTCCGATGAGGGTGGTCGTTCCGAGGTCCGTGTCGTCATGGCTGTGCAGCTTGCCGTGGGCGGACGGCCGCCCACTTCGGACGGACGGCCGGAACGGTCCGGTGGGGCATCGGCCGATCGGCCGACCCGACGCGAGCCGTCCGGCCGGGCCGCACCCGGAACCGGCTCGACTACCGTCCGCGGCATGCCCGACACGTCCCCGGTCCGCGACCGCGCCACCCGGCTGCTGCGCCAGGTCGATCCCGCGGACATGGTGCTGCTCGCCGCCGTGCTGGCGGACCTCGCCGTGCTGCTGCCCGCGTCGGTCGACGGCGCGGGCTCGCCCGGCCTCGATCTGCTGCCACTCCCGGGAATCCTGCTGCTGGTGGCCTGTGCGGTGACCGGCAAGTCCAGACCCGTGCTCGCGGGCTGGTCCGGCGCCTGCGTGCTCGGCGCGAACTCGGTGCTGATCGACTTCGTCGACGCCCCGACGTTCTCGACACTGCTGCCGGAGACGTCGTTCGCCGAATGCGTCGCCGGCATGCTGCTCGTCTACTACTGCGCGCGGTCGGCGCCCGCCCCGATGGCGATCGTGACGATCTCCGCGCTCGTGGCGGCCGAACTGGCGACCGCGGTGCTGCGCGATGCGAACGTGCACCTACTGCAGCTGGCCGGTATCGGACTGGTGCTGCTGGTCGTGTCCGTCGTTCCCGGCGCCAGTGCCCGCCAGGGGATCGGCGACGGCGCGCTGGGCACGCTGCTGCGACAGCGGTGGCTGCTCGTCGGCGTGCTCGCGGTGGCGCTGTTCTTGGACGCATCGATCATGCTCTCCGAGCTGTGGCCCGAGCTGGTGATGGCCGTGCCCGCGATCGTCGCCGCGGTGCTGGCGCTCCGCGCGCCGAACTCGCCCCTGCGATCCGCGTTCGGCTTGGCCGGTGTGGTCGTGGCAACCACGGTGCTGGCGGTGGCGGTCGACACCGACCGGTACGTCTCGTTCGGCGGACTGCCCGTCGCGGCCACCGTTTCGGGCATGATCGTCACGGCGCTGCTGGTGCGCCTCGAATCGCCGTGCCGTGCCGTCACGGCCATCATCACGCTCGCCGTTGCGGTCGCCGCAGGGACGATCGCGCAGGTCGTGACGTTCATCGAACCGGCCGTGTACGGGACAGGTCTACGGGCCGAGCTGCTGAACGGCATGAGCATGTTCGCGGTGCTGCTGCTCGGCATCAGCGTGGCGGTCGGCCTGTTCCTGCGAGCCCGCGACTCCGAACGCAAGACCACCGTCGAAGCCGCGGTCGCCGAGGCGCAGACCGCCGAGCGGATGGCGCTGGCCCGCGAACTGCACGACGTCGTGGCACACCACGTCACGGGCATCGTGGTGCAGGCGCAGGCGGTGCGGATCGTCGCCGAGCAGAATCCGCACGTCGTCGCCGATTCGCTGGGGCAGATCGAGCACGCCGGCACCGAGGCGCTCGCGGCGATGCGACGTCTCGTGCGCAGCATGCGCGGGGAGACGGGCGAAACGGGCGAGTCCGCCACCGGGGAGCAGCCTGCGGCATCCGGGGAGCAAGCGACCACGAACCTCGATGCCGACCTGCGCAAACTCGCCACCTCGGCGGCACACGGCATGCCGGTGGAACTCGACGTCGAGGTGCCGCCGGAACTACCGCAGGAGGTGGCGCGCTCGGCACTGCGCATCGTGCAGGAGGCGCTCACCAACGTCAGCAAGCACGCCGCGGGTGCCTCGGCGGTCTGGGTGAGCGTGCACGGCGAAACCGGGGACGGCTTGCCCGGTGGCGATTCCGGTGGTGATTCCGGTGGTGATTCCGGTGGCGGCCCCGGCAGCGGAGCGCGCGACCTGCTGCACATCCGGGTGGCCGACGACGGCGCACCCGGCGACCCGGGACCGCTGGCTGCGGTCGGCGGCTACGGTCTGGTGGGCATGCGCGAGCGGGTAGAACTGCTCGGTGGCACGCTCAGCGCCGGCCGGATCGATGACGGGCACGGCAGCGGCTGGGTCGTCGAAGCGTCGCTGCCGTTGCGGGGAGAGGGAGAATCGCAGTGATCCGGGTACTGATCGCCGATGACCAGGACATGGTGCGCACCGGCTTCCGCATGATCGTGGACGCCTCCGAGGACATGGAGGTCGTGGCCGACGTGGCGGACGGGATCGACGCCGTGAGCAAGGCACGCGAGCTGCGCCCGGACGTGTGCCTGCTCGACATCCGCATGCCCGGCATGGACGGCCTCGAGGTCACGCGGCACCTGGCGGGCCCCGGCGTCGCCGACCCGCTGAAGGTCGTGGTCGTGACGACGTTCGACCTCGACGAGTACGTCCACAGCGCGCTCACCGGAGGGGCGTCGGGATTCCTGCTCAAGGACGCCGGGCCCGCACTGCTGCTGGAGGCGATCCGCGCGGCCGCGCGCGGCGACGCCCTGGTGTCGCCGCAGATCACGGTGCGGCTGCTGCAGCACTTCGCCGACGCCCCTGCCGACGATGCGCCCACAGTGGAGGAGCCTGCGGAACCGCTGACGGCGCGGGAACTCGACGTCGTCCGGGCTGCGGCCCGCGGGCACACGAACACGGAGATCGGGGAGGAGCTGTTCCTGTCGCTGTCGACGGTGAAGACGCACCTCGCCGCGGTGCAGAACAAGATCGGCGCCCGAAACCGGGTCGAGATCGCCGCATGGGCCTGGCGGAGCGGCATCGTCGCCGACTGAGCTGCACCCGGCCACGCGATTGGTGACAGTGTGTCTGATCGAACGTGGCGTGGAGGGGTGGCGATGGCTCGACCTGGCCTCGCTGTCGATGTCGCTGATCAAACCGCATGCATGGCCGGGGCTCGCTCGGAGCGGCTGTATAGCTGAGGACACAAGACCCGGGTGACGGGCGAGTCGCTCGATAGAGTGGGCACATGATCCACCGCCTGACAGCGCCCGTGGTACTGCCCGCCGATCCGGAGTGTTCCGTCATCCGCGATGGCGCCGTCGACATCGACGAACACGGCCGCATCACGTACTGCGGACCGGCGAGCGAAGCCCCGGCGACGGCCGCGACGACCACCGCCAAACAGGGAATCCTGCTACCTGGTCTGGTCAACACGCACGCGCACAGCCCGATGGTGCTGCTCCGCGGCATGGGCGGCGACCTCCCGTTGCTGCGCTGGCTCCGCGAGGTCATCTGGCCCACCGAGGCGAAGCTCCAGCCCGCCGACGTGCACGCCGGCATGGTCCTGGGATCGGTCGAAATGCTCCGCCGCGGCGTCACGACCAGCGCGGAAATGTACTTCCACGCCGAACAGCTGGCCGACGCAGTGCTCACCACGGGCGCACGCGGCGTCATCGGCGGTCCGATCATCGACCTGCCCGGCCTCGACTGGCGCGCGCTGCTGGCCGACGCAAGCAAGTGGATCGACGCCGACGGCCTGCGCTTCGGGCCGGGCGAGCGCATCGAGCTGTCGTACGCGGGCCACTCGGCGTACATGCTGCCCCCGGAGGCGCTCGGCGCGATCGCCGACGAAGCCGCCGCGCGCGATGCCCTGGTGCAGATTCACGTCGCCGAAGCCGCGGACGAGGACGCCGCGCAGCGCTCCGCACACGGTTCGGTGCCGAAGCTACTCGACGAGGTCGGCCTGCTGCGCGGCAGGATCGTGGCTGCCCACGCGGTTCATCTGTCCGATGAGGACATCACACTGCTGGCCGACCGCGGCGCCGGTGTCGCCCACTGCCCCGGATCGAACGCCAAGCTGGCTTCCGGCATCGCCCGGCTGGCCGACCTTCGCGCCGCGAACATCCGCATCGGACTCGGCACCGACGGCCCTTCCAGCAACGACGACCTCGATCTGTGGGAAGAGGTGCAGCTGTCGGCGATGCTCGCACGCCTCGCCGAAGGCGACGCCACTGCGCTGACGGCGTCGGCGGCTCTGCTGCTGGCCACCCGCGGCGGTGCCGACGCCCTCGGCCGCGACGACATCGGCGCACTCGAACCCGGCCGCTGGGCGGACGTCGTGCACGTCGACGTCGACGATCCGGCGTTCGCCACGGGCCTCGACGTGCCCGACGACCAGCTCCTCGGCAACCTCGTGTGGGCCGCGGGGTCCCGCCGGGTGCGGGACGTGTGGGTCGCGGGCGAACAGGTCGTCGCCGACGGCGAGTCGTCCCGTGTGGACCGTGGCCGGGCGCAGGCCGACGTCGCCGCCGCGGCACAGCGTCTCCGAACCACCTGAGTCTCCGAACCACCTGAGGCGGCGGCGCCACCTGAGCCTCCGCGTCTCCAGAGGTGCCGGCGCCACCTGCGGGTTCGCACCACCAGCGGCTCCGCACCGACTGAGCGTTCGCCCGGACAGCGTTCTCCCCGTTACCGGAAAGCCGCGTGCGCCCGCTGATTCATCGGGCCGGTCACGGAACCGCGCGACGGCTGGTCGCGTAGGTCGCCGCCGCCAGCACCGCGGCGATCACCGCCGGATAGACGGCGAACAACACCAGCGTCGACGTCTCCGCGAAGAAGTCGAAGACCGGCTGCCACCAGTCCTGCCAGCCGATCAGCGCCAGTAGCCCGACGAGCAACGCCCCGAGCGACAGCATCAGCACCCACACGCCCGGCTGTCCCCAGCGTTGGTAGACGATGCCCGTCCACAGTCCCGCGAAGGACAACAGCAGGAACGGCCCCGTGTAGACGAGGATCTGCGTCACGACGTTGCTCTGCTGCAGGAACGCCAGGTCGAACATCGCGAGGTCGAGGCCCCAGCCCCCGGTGGCGCCCTCGATCAGCGACATCACCCAGATGATCACCCCGTACAACAGGGCCTGCCCGACGACGACGAGTCCCGCCGAGGCCACGAAATCCCGTCGCGTGATGCTGAGGCCGAGCGCGAACGGGAACATCTGCGTCATCGTCTGGACGTGCGTCACCAGCGTGACGATGTAGACCGAGATCAGCGCGCCCGTCATGGGGGCATCGCCCGGTGACTCGGGGGCCTGGATCGCCATGAAGATGACGATGTTCGCCGCCAGTACGCAGGCGAGCACCAGCAACGGCAGGCCGAGCACCATGCGCGCGTTCACCAGTTGGATCCGCGCGACTTTCACGAGCTGTGTCATGACCGGTCCCCCTTGCCAGTGCCGTTGCTGTTACCGGGGCCGTTGCCCGCGCCCGCGAGCTCGGCGTCGTGGAACTGTGTGGTCCGGACGACGAGCTGCTGCAGCGACACCGGTTCGACCTGCAGGCTCGCCGTCTCGCGTTCGCTGGGAACGCCTGCGAGCAGCACGCGGGTGAAACCGCCGAGGTCCTCGCGGTGCAGCACGTCGTGTCCGTCGGAGAACTGTTCGACCGCCTTCGTCGGACCGCTGACGGTCACCGCCTGGCTGCGCAGGTTCTCGGACGAGTCGTCCATGACGATCCGGCCGCGGTCGATCACCGTGACGTGCTCGATGATGTCGGCGACCTCGTCGATCAGGTGTGTCGAGAGCACGATCGTGCGCGGGTGTTCGGCGTAGTCGGCGATCAGGTGGTCGTAGAACGCCTGGCGTGCCACGGCGTCCAGTCCCAGGTACGGCTCGTCGAACAACGTCAGCGGCGCACGCGCCGCGAGGCCGATGATCACGCCCACCGACGAGAGCTGCCCGCGCGACAGTTTCCTCACCCGCTGCTTGAGCGGCAGTCGGAACTCGTCGACCAGCCGGTCGGCGAAGTCCTGGTCCCAGTTCGGGAACACCATCGCCGCCGCCTCGAGCGCGTGCCGGGCGATGAAGATGTCCGGGTAACGCTGCGATTCCTTGATGAAGCACACCCGTTGCAGCACGTCGGCGTTCTCGTACGGGTTCTCCCCGAACACGCGGATCCGGCCCGACGTCGGGACCTCCTGTCCCGTGAGCATCCGCATCGCCGTGCTCTTGCCAGCCCCGTTGCGGCCGAGCAGGCCGTGGATGCGGTTCTCGTGCAGGTCGAAGGAGACGTCGTCGACAGCCCTGGTCTCGCCGTAGCGTTTCGTCACCCCCTGCAGACTTACCACGCTCATTGTTCGTCCCTCCAGGCGTCGATCATCTTCTTCACGTCCTCGGCGTCCATTTCGAGTCGTTTCGCCTCGGCGAGCAGCGGAGCGATGTACGACCGGCCGAACGCCTCCTGCCTGCGCTCGACGAGCTTTTCCCTTGCTCCCGCCTGCACGAACATTCCGACTCCCCGTTTCTTGTAGAGCAGGCCGTCGGCCACGAGCTGATTGATGCCGTTCGCCGCGGTGGCCGGGTTGATCCGGTGGAACGTGGCGAGCTCGTTCGTGGACGGCGCCCTGCTCTCCTCCGGCAGGGACCCATCGATGATCGAGTCCTCGATCTGTTCCGCGATCTGCTGGAACAACGGCCGCGGGTCGTCCATCACGATCGCCTCCCCCTGAACCACACCGGTTCATTAGTCATGTAGGTAACCATGTCACCAGGGCGCTGGGGTGTCAACTCACCGCGACGCGGAAGACGCCCCCAGGGGCACCCTGGTCGCATTGAGCGCAACCACAGTGCCCTTGGGGCTACGGAAGGGGCGGCCACACACGGCGGGCACAGTTAGGGTCCGCAACGTGATAGCGGTCACGACTGCGGGAGAGTTCTCCCCGTACGGGTTGTCGCACTGGCTGGCCGTGGGAGTCTTCGCGGTCGGCGCGCCGCTGGTCGTCCACCTGGGCCGAACGCAGCGGACAACGGCCCGGGCGCAACTCTTCAGCCGGGTATTCGCGGCGACGATCGTGGTCGTCAGCGGGGCGGACCTGGTGTACGAGGCGGTCCCTCCGACTCTCGAACGCTCGGTGCCGTTGCACCTCTCCGACCTCGTGCCGCTGGTCGCCGCCTACGCGTTGTACTTCCGGCGCGCGTGGGCGCACGCCCTCGCGTACTACTGGGGGCTGGTGCTGAGTACCCAGGCGCTGATCTCACCCGCGCTGACCGGCCCGGACTTCCCGCACGCCAACTACCTGCTGTTCTGGGGGAGCCACCTACTGGCCATGCTGGCCGCGATCTACCTCACCTGGGGCCTGGGGATGCGCGTCGACTGGCGCGGCTACCGCCTCGCGGTGGCCGTCACGCTGGCGTGGGCGGCCGTGACGATGACCTTCAACGGCGTTGCCGGCACCAACTACGGCTTCCTCAACGGCACGTCGGACACGGTCTCGATACTGGACGTGCTCGGCCCGTGGCCCTGGTACCTCCTGCCCGTCGCCGCGCTGTTGCTCGCGGTGTGGGCACTGATGACCTGGCCGTGGGTACGGCTCCGCGATCGCGACCGCGCACCGTGAGGCGCCGCCGGACCACGCCGCCGGACCGGGCCGCCGGCCGCGGAACAACCCGGCCGTGGCACCGATGCCCACCGGCCCTGGCCAGGACTACCGGTGGGGCCGGGGGCGGACGGTGATGTCGGTCAGGTGGGCGTCCGGGCCCGCCAGAACGGCCGCGGACACCGCACCGGCGACCGACTCCGGGCGCAGGTACTTCTCCGGCCGGTACTCGCCGCCCTCGGCCGCGACGACGGCCTGCTGCATCTCGGTGTCGGTCCGGCCGGGGTACACCGACGTCACCCGCAGGCCGCGCGGCTCCTCCTCGGCACGCAGCGCGTCCGCGAACGCGCGGGCGCCGAACTTGCTCGCCGCGTACGGCCCCCAGCCCTCACGGGCGGCGAGCCCCTGCCCGGAGTTGATCACGACGACGTGGCCGTGGGCGCTGCGCAGGGCGGGCAGCAGCAACCGCGTCAGCTGGCCCACAGCGACGACGTTGACCTCGAAGTCGGCGCGCCACGCCTCGGCGGGCGAATCCGCCACATCACCGAGCCGGGCGACACCCGCGGAATGGACGAGCACGTCGAGGTGGTCGATCCGCGCGGCGGCGTCGGCGACGGCCGCCTCGTCGGACAGGTCGACGGGCCAGGGCCGGGCGTCGGGCAGTTCGGCCGCGAGTGCGGACAGCGCTGCGGAATCCCTGCCGCCGAGCAGCACGCGGTGGGTGCCGGCGAGACCACGGGAGACGGCAGCGCCGATGCCGCGGGAGGATCCGGTGACGAGTGCGAGTGGGCGATCGGTCATGACGGCCACGGTAGTGCGCATGTGCCACGCTGGTGCCACGAGATCAACGACGATCGAGGAGGAACACGGCATGCGGAAGGTCGGCAGCGGCGAGCACATCGTCATCGCACTGCACGGATGGTTCGGCTCGAGCCGGGCGTGGACGGCGTTCGAACCCCACCTCGATCGCGAACGGTTCACCTACGTCTTCCACGACTACCGCGGCTACGGCGATCGTCGAGACGAGTCCGGCGACCACAGCATCGCGGAGGCGGCCGCCGATGTGCTGGCACTGGCCGACGAGCTCGGCGCGGAACGGTTCTCGCTGATCGGGCACTCGATGGGCGGCAGCGTGATGCAGTACGTCTGTGCCGAGGCGCCCGAACGCGTCCGCGCGATGGTCGGCATCTCACCCGTTCCCGCGAGCGGCGTGCCGCTCGACGAGCAGAGCAGGCAACTGTTCGCGGGCGCCGCGGACTCGGCCGACAACCGGCGGTCGATCGTCGACTTCACCACCGGCAGCCGTCTCACCGGCACGTGGCTCGACGCGATCGTGCGGCACTCGCTCGAGGCCGACCGCGACGCCGTCGCCGCCTACTTCGAAGCGTGGAGCGGCACCGATTTCCACGAGCGCATCATGGGAAGCGACGTTCCGATCAAGGTGATCGCCGGTGAACACGACCCGGCGCTCGGCCCGGACACGATGAAGGCGACGTTCGCCGAGTGGTACCCGAAGGCCGAGCTCGAAGAACTGGCCAACGCGGGTCACTACGGCATCGACGAGACGCCGGTCGCCCTGGCCACGTCCGTGGAACGGTTCCTCGCCGAGGCGTGACGCCGCGTAGGCAGCGACGTGCCCCCAAGGGCACCCTGGTTGCGCCCACCCGTCGGCCACCACCCACACGTTCGTATCGAACGCGCCGAGTAGTCGCATGCCCAGTTGGCCGTTGCGACCGCCTCGGATGGGCGGAGGTGGGAGACGGGCGGGCGTGCCCTTGGGGGCAGAACCGCGTTACCTGATCGAGAGGGTCAGGCGCCGATGCGGCCGCCGTCGGCCTTACGCACCGCGACGATCGCGGGCCGCGCGTGGCCGCCGTCGGGCCAGCTCGACCCGGGCTCGCCGCCCTCACCCGGGTGCTGCACCGCGACGAGCACGAGGTCGTCACGCACCACGGGACCGCACGTCTCGGCGCCCACCGGAACGGTGAGGAACTGCTTCACCTCACCGCGGTTCGGGCCCGTGACCGGCACGGAGAACAGTCCGTCGTTCGAGCCGAGCGCGTTGCCGTCGGTGGAGACCCACAGGTTGCCGTAGCCGTCGAAGGCCACGTTGTCCGGACACGAGATCGGGCTGACCTGGCTCTTGTCGAACCCGCCGAAGTACGTGTCCGCCGCCTCCGGGTCGCCGCACACGAGCAGGAGCCGCCACACGAACTTCGTCTCGGTGCCGTCCTCGTCCCACTCGAGGACGTGGCCGTTCTTGTTGCCGTTGCGCGGGTTCGGCTCGTCGACGCCCGCCTTTCCGCTCGCGCCGCGGTCGGTGTTGTTCGTCAGCGCGGCGTAGATCCGGCCGTTCACCGGGTTGGGCTCGATGTCCTCGGGACGGTCCATCTTGGTCGCGCCCACCTTGTCGGCGGCCAGCCGCGTGAAGACGTAGACCTCCTCCGCGGTGAATCCGTCCACGAACGACTCGTCACCGCTGGCCAGCGGCAGCCACTCGCCGGTGCCGTCGAACTCGCCGTCCGAGGGGAGCCGGCCGCTGCCGTCGATCTCGCTCGCCGGGCTGTTCCCGGTGAACTTGGCGACGTACAGCGTGCCCTCGTCGAGCAGCGCCATGTTGTGCCTGCGGGCGTGCGCGCTGCGGCCCGGCTTGAACCGGCCCTTGGAGACGAACTTGTAGATGTAGTCGAACCGCTCGTCGTCACCCGAGTACACGACGACCCGGCCGTCACGCGCGATCTTCACGTTCGCGGCCTCGTGCTTGAACCGGCCCAGCGCGGTGTGCTTGATCGGCTTGGCGTTCGGGTCGTTCGGGTCGATCTCGACGACCCAGCCGAAGCGGTGGACCTCGTTCGGTTCCTGCGAGACGTCCCAGCGCTTGTCGAACCGCTCCCACTTGCGGCTGGTCTCGCCGCCGGCGAGGCCGTACCGCTCGAGCCGCTCGGCCTGCGCCGGGTCGGTGACCCGCTCACCGTGGGCGAAGTACTGGTGGAAGTTCTCCTCACCGGACAGCACCGTGCCCCACGGCGTGACACCGCCCGCGCAGTTGTTCTGCGTGCCGCGGACGACCGTGCCCGTCGGCTCGGCCGACGTCTTCAGCAGGTCCGAACCCGCGGCCGGGCCGCGCACCTCGAACTCGGTGTCGATCGTGATGCGGCGGTTGTACCGGCTGGGCTTGACCTCGAGGCCGCCGTCGCGGGTGCGGTCGGCCTGGACCACCGACAGCCCGTGCGCGGCCCACGCGATGCGCACCTGCTCCTCGGTCGGGTTCGCCGCGTCGTAGGTGCCTTCCGGGAACATCTCCGTCTCGGTGGTGTACTCGTGGTTGACCACCAGGAAGTTGCGCTTGCCGGAGCCGTCCTGCGGGATGAGGCCGACGAAGTCGTTGTTGTAGCCGAACTGCTTCGCCTGCGCCGCCGCGGTCTGGTTGTTCAGGTCGAACTCGGGGGCGCCGGGCACCACCGGGTCACCCCAGCGGATGACGACCTGCTGCTCGTAGCCGTCCGGGACCGTCACCGCGTCACGGGTGTTCGGGGCGACGGGCGCGAAGTCCGTGCCGGGCACGGCGCGGCCGCCCGGGCGCCCGTGACCGTGGCCGTTGCCGCGGCCGGGGTTCGCGGCCAACGCGGGCACCTCGGCCGCGGCGGTACCCGCCATGGCCGCGAACCCGGCGGCCGTCGCAGCCATGACGCCACCGGCACGCAGCGCGCCGCGGCGGGACACGACGTTACGGACGACGTCGCCGAAGTATTCGTTCTCGGAGGTGTTCGGGGCGGGGTGGGAACACTGATTGCCGCACCGGTATTCGCACGTCACCGGCGAACGGCCGGTTCGGTGGGTAGTCAGCAGTGGGAGAAAACGCCCAGGCTTGGCGGACACGCGGCCTCCAGTCACTCGGTCAGGGGAACAGTCGTGACGTTAGGTGCCGAACTTGAGTGACTCCCATCCGCGAAGTGAACGACGGGAGAACGGGCGGACTCCCTTGTTCAGACCTCCTCACCCACCAGAGCCGCTTCCGTGGGCACCCGAGTGGAGTCCTTACCGCCGCGCGGAACGAGGAGCAACCCGGCGGCGATCGCCGACAGCACGGCCGCGGCCAGGAACGGCGCGCGGTCGAAACCGAACCACTCCGCCACGTGGCCCACGAGCGTCGCCGCCGCGGCACCGCCGAGCCAGCGGCAGAAGTTGTACCCGGCACTGGCGACGGGACGGGGCGCCTCGCTGATCGACATCGCCGTCCCGGTGAACAACGTGTTCAACAGCCCGGAGATCAGGCCGCTGACGACGATCGCGACCACCAGCAGCGGCTTGCTGGGCACCGCCATGACCAGGAGCAGCACGGCGTAGCCGGCGACGGCGAGTGCCGTCGCGTGACGTTCGCCCAGCCGCGCGGCCAACCGCGGCGCGAGCACGACACCCGCGATCGCCACGCACAGTCCCCAGCCGAAGAAGATCAGCCCGATCTCGATCGCACCCCATTCGAGCACGAACGGCGACCACGCCAGCACCGCGAAGAACCCGGCCGTGTAGAGGGCCGATCCGATGGACGTGCGCAGCAGGCCACCGTGGCCGAGCGCGCGCAACGGATCGAGCAGCTTCACCCGCGGCCGCGCCTGCCCCGCGTCGCTGTTCAGGAACACCGCGCACAGCACCAGCGCCGCACCCATGAGCACGGCCGTACCCATGAACGGGCCGCGCCACGACAGGTGCCCGAGCAACGCACCCAGCAGCGGCCCGACCGACAGGCCCAGCCCGAGCGCCGCCTCGTACAGCAGGATCGCGCCCGCCTGACCACCCGCGGCCGCGCCCACGATCACCGACAGCGCCGTCGCGATGAAGAAGGCGTTGCCGAGTCCCCACACCGCGCGCAGTCCGATCAGCTGCTCGATCGAACCCGCCGCGGCGCACAGCGCGGTCGCCAGCACGATCAGCGTCAGCCCCACGACGACGGTGCGTTTGGCGCCGAACCGCGCGCTCGCCGCACTCGTGAACAACATCGCGACCACCTGGATCGCCAGGTACGACGAGAACAGCAACGTCGTCTGCTGCGGCGTCGCGTCGAGGCCGTCGGCGATCGACAACAGGATCGGGTCGACCAGTCCGATCCCCATGAAAGCGATGACCGCGGCGAACGCGGTGATCCAGACCTGTTTCGGCTGACCCTTGACGGCCGACAGCAGCGAATGCTGCTCACTCATCGGCGCGAACCTCCAGACACGGATATCGATGTGACGACCGGTTCGTGACGGCCGGTCGAGATTCCGGTTCGTCGTGGCGCAGTTGCATTCGGCGCGCAGTGGTGTTCGGTGCCGTAGTGATCGGGGTGCCGGCACGCGGTGGATGCGGCCGCGGGCGGCAGTGGCCGTAGCGGTGGCCGTGGCTCGACGGTGAACCGCACTACGCGACGTTCCAATTAGCTATGCTAATCAAACTAACTTAGCCATGCGAAGTAAGTTCGCTCACGCGCCGGAGCGATATCCGGGACTCACCGCGGCTACGATCGGGGCATGCAGGCGGTCGTGTTCGACATGGACGGAGTGCTCGTCGACTCGGAGCAGCTGTGGGACGAGGTGCGGCGACAGGTCGCGGCCGCCCACAGCGGCACCTGGAACGACGAGGCCACCCGCGCGATGCAGGGGATGAGCACTCCGGAGTGGGCCGAGTACCTCGTCACCGAGGTCGGCGTGCAGCTCACGCCCGACGAGGTCGCCCGCACGGTGATCGACGAGATGCGCAACCGCTACGCCGGCGCACCTCCGGTACTGCCCGGCGCGCCCGATGCCCTGGGCAAGGTCGCGGAGCGCTACCCGGTCGCGATCGCCAGCTCGTCACCGCCGGTGCTCATCGAGTCGTTCCTGACCGCGACAGGCCTCGCCGACCGCGTTCCGGTCGCCGTCTCCAGCGAACAGGTCGCGAAGGGCAAACCGGCACCCGACGTCTACCTCGAAGCGGCCTCACAGCTGGGAGTCGACGCGGAGGAGTGCGCGGCCGTCGAAGACTCGACCAGCGGGCTGCAGGCCGCGCTGGCCGCGGGCATGACCGTGTACGCGGTCCCCAACCCGCACTACCCCCCGGACGAGACGGTCGTCGCCAGGACACACCGCACGATCGACAGCGTCGGCGACCTCCCCGCGGCCCTCGGCCTCTGACGGGCCCCGGACACGCGAAGGCGGGGCGGGTTCCGCACCCGCCCCGCCTTCGCCGCGTGACCACGTGATCAGCGTGGCTGCGTGAACAGCCGCTGCGTACCTACTTGTCGCCCGCAGGGTCGATGAACTCCTCCACCGCGTCACGCGCCGTGGAGTCGTCGTACTGCACCGGCGGCGACTTCATGAAGTACGAGGACGCCGACAGCACCGGGCCGCCGAAACCGCGGTCCTTGGCGATCTTCGCCGCCCGCAGCGCGTCGATGATGATGCCCGCGGAGTTGGGGGAGTCCCACACCTCGAGCTTGTACTCCATGTTCAGCGGAGCGTCACCGAACGCGCGGCCCTCGAGGCGCACGTAGGCCCACTTGCGGTCCGACAGCCACGCGACGTGGTCCGACGGGCCGACGTGCACGTTCGACTTGCCCATGTCGCGCTCGACCTGCGAGGTGACGGCCTGCGTCTTCGAGATCTTCTTCGACTCGAGACGCTCGTTCTCCTTCATGTTGAGGAAGTCCATGTTGCCGCCGACGTTCAGCTGCATGGTGCGGTCGAGCTGCACCCCGCGGTCCTCGAACAGCTTCGCCAGCACGCGGTGCGTGATCGTGGCACCGACCTGCGACTTGATGTCGTCACCGACGATCGGCACCCCGGCCTTCTCGAACTTCTCCGCCCACACCGGGTCGGAGGCGATGAACACCGGGATGGCGTTGACGAACGCGACGCCCGCGTCGATGGCGGCCTGCGCGTAGAACTCGGTCGCCTCCGTGGAGCCCACCGGCAGGTACGACACGAGCACGTCGACGTCGGCGGCCTTCAGCGCGGCGGCGACGTCGACCGGCGCCTCGTCGGACTCCTCGATGGTCTCGCGGTAGTACTTGCCGAGACCGTCGAGTGTGTGGCCGCGCTGCACGGCCACGCCGAGCGGCGGTACGTCACAGATCTTGATCGTGTTGTTCTCACTCGCGAGAACGGCCTCGGACAGGTCCTGGCCCACCTTCTTGGCGTCCACGTCGAACGCGGCGACGAAGTCGATGTCACTGATGTGATAGCCGCCGAACTGGACGTGCATCAAGCCGGGGACACGCGAACCCTTGTCGGCGTCGCGGTAGTAGTGCACACCCTGAACCAGCGAGGCCGCACAGTTGCCAACACCCGCGATGGCCACCCTCACGCGGCGATTCTCGCCCATGCCGGTATCTCCCTTACTCGTGTTCCGTACTACCTGGGTCACGCCGAGTGGTCGCCCGTGTCGACGTCTCCTGCTCGGCCTTTTCATGCGCGATGAGCTCGTTGAGCCAGCGCACCTCCCGCTCGCTGGTCTCGAGTCCCAACTCGTGCAGCTCGCGGGTGTAGCGATCGATCTTTTCCTCGGCCCTGGCCAGCGCTGCCCGAAGACCTTCGCGGCGTTCCTCGACCCGCCTGCGCCTGCCTTCCAGAATCCGCATGCGGACGTCGGCGGGCGTGCGTGAGAAGAACGTCAGGTGGACGCCGAATCCCTCGTCGTCCCACGTCTGAGGACCGGCGTCGGCGAGCAGTTCGGCGAACCGCTCCTTGCCCTCGGCCGTGAGCTTGTACACGCGCTTGGACTTGCTCGCCCTGCGATTCCACGGCGTCGTGGCAGAGGCGTGCGCTGCCTGCGCGGGGCCGCTCGCCGGGCCGGCCGCGACGTCACCGTCGGCCGTGTCCTCGGCGATCCAGCCGGCCCGCTGCATCCGGCGCAGTGTCGGGTACAGCGATCCGTAGCTGAACGTGCGGAACATCCCCAACGACTCGTGGAGACGTTTCCGCAGCACATAGCCGTGCATGGGCGCCTCGTGCAACAGGCCGAGAATTGCGAACTCGAGCACACGGGCACCCCCTTCGGGAACGAATCGACGTCGACCGGCGTTTCGCCCTGCCGGATCGACAGGCCGCCGGATGACTACGACCCAATGTACCGCCTCACTATATCGCGTTGATACATCGCAGTGGTGTAGCTAACCGCTCGGCTACCCACGCAAGGGACAACCGTCACTCGACCGTTACCCGATTCGACGGCGTGTCGCCTCGCCGCCGTCGATCCGTTCGACGAACGGCCCGTGGCCAATCACCGCGAACCACGTACTCTGTTGAGGTGCAGAACCAGCGGCAAGTCGTCGACTACGCACTCCAGCGCCGTGCGTTGCTGGCCGAGTTCCGGACGGGACGGGCCAGCACCATGGACGTGTGTGACGCCACCCCGCAGTTGCTGCAGGCCGCCAAGTTCCACGGCGTGCCTGACGACGACGCCTGCCCCGTGTGCGGCAAACCCGCGATGGCGCAGGTCAGCTGGGTGTTCGGCGACGAGCTCAAGCACGCTGCGGGTTCGGCGAGGAAGCCGGACGAGCTCGAGCGCATGGCCTCGCTTTTCGCCGAGTTCACCGTCTACGTCGTAGAGGTCTGCCGGGCATGTGCGTGGAACCACCTGGTGCTCTCATACGTCCTGGGGACGGCCGAGGCACCGGAGCGGGCTCCCCGCACGACACGGAACACACGGAGGACCGCGGGACAGTGACGACGTGACGACCGCGACCATGCGGCCGGGGACCGAGCCGCTCACACGAGAGGGTTGGGTCCGCAGAACGGCGTTCCCCGACGCGCCGATCTGGGAGGGTCTTGAGTGAACGACCAGGGAAATCACGGCTGGCCGGACGAGGAACCAGGCCGCCCACGGCAGCCCCGGCACCCCGAAGCCGGTGACGCTCCGCAGTGGCCCGGTGACGGAGCGGACGAACCGCCGAGACCTCCGCGTCCGCCGCGGAACGCGCCGCAGGGCGACCAGCCCCGCAGGCCGCAGCGGCCTCCGCAACAGCCCCCACAGCAACAGCCTCCGCAGCAGCCCCCGCAACGGCCGCCACGGCAGCAGCGACCGCCGCAGGAGGGCCAGCAGCCGCCCCGTGGCCAGCGGCCGCCGCAGGAGCCCGGCCAGCAGCCTCCCCGCAGGCCCGGTCAGCAGGGCCAGCCCGGCCAGCAGCCTCCCCGCAGGCCCGGTCCGCAGGGCCAACCGCCGCAGGGCGGCAGGCCGCCACGGCAGCCGCAGCAGCCCGGCCAGCCCCGTAACCCCGGTCAGCACCCGCCGCCCCAGCGCCCACCGCAGGGCAGGCAACACCCCGAGGCGGGCCGCGACGCCGCAGGCCGCCCTGTGGATCCGCAGCAGGACCCGCGGCGCAGGCAGGGCCCGCCGCCCGGTGGTCCCGACCAGCCGCGGCGTGACCAGCGTGGCCCGGACGACCGGCGTCATCAGGGGCAGCAACACGGCGAACAGGCACCCGGTGCGCGCCGGCCCGATCAGCAGCGTCGGCCGGACCAGCAGGCACGTCCCGACGATCGCCGCAGGCCCGACGACCGGCGTCCCGAAGGCAGACCCGAGGAACTCCCCCAGAACCGCCCCGGCGCTGCGGCGGCGGGTGCGGCCGGCGCCGCGGCGGGTGGCTACGCCGCGCACGCGTCCGAGGACGCCGACCCGGGCCTGATCACGCACCAGGGCTACGGCAGGCGCGACTACTCCGACCCGTACGGCCACACGGCGTACCGGGCCGACCCGCTCACCGGCGCCTACGACGAGGACGGCTTCTCCGACGAGGCCGTCGTCGCGTCGTCCCACGCCGAGGGTGGTGTCGACGATCCGGACGGCGAGGAACCGACCGACCGCAAGGGCAAGAAGGTGCTCACACCCGCTCAGCGCAAGAAGCGGCGCTGGCGGCGGATCCGGCGCACCGCCTACGCGTGCGTCGGGCTGTTCGTCGTGCTTCCGGCCATCGCGTTCGTCGTGACGTACTTCCTGGTGGACGTGCCGACCCCGGAAGAGGTCGCCGCCGAGCAGGGCAAGGTCGTCAACTACTACTACGCGGGCGGCGAGAAGATGGCCGAGGAGGCGCCTCCCCAGGGCAGGCGCGTCATCCTCAAGCCGGAAGACATCCCGGACACGGTCAAGCACGCGGCGTACGCGGCCGAGGACGCGACGTTCGAGACCAACTCGGGCTTCGACGTCACCGGCATCCTGCGCGCGGTGTGGAACCAGGCCACGGGCGGAACCGGCGGTGGTTCGACCATCAGCCAGCAGTACATCAAGGTCGCGACCAACAACGACGAGTACTCGTACACGCGGAAATGGACCGAGCTCGTCAAGTCGTTCAAGATGAACAACGAGCAGTCCAAGCCGGAGATCATCACCGCGTACCTGAACACCATCTACTTCGGACGCGGTGCGTACGGCATCGAGACGGCGGCGCAGTCGTACTACGGCAAGAGCGCCAAGGACCTCAACGCCTCGGAGGCCGCGCTACTGGCGGGCATGATCCAGCAGCCCGGCCGTGTCGAGGACGAACAGGTCCGGGAGCAGCGCTGGTCCTACGTGATGGATCAGATGGTCGCCAACGGCTGGGTGTCCAAGCAGGAGCGGAACGCGGCACAGGTACCGCAGCTGATCCCCGACGAGAAGGCCAGACCGGAGGCGCTGACGGGCCCTGACGCGTTCATCAAGAACCGCGTCATGGCCGAGCTCGCCGAGAAGGGCTACTCCCAGGAGAAGATCCAGACCGGCGGCTACAAGATCTACACCACCATCGACAAGCGGGCTCAGAAGGCTGCCAAGGAGTCCGTCAACGAGGTGATGAAGGGCGAGCCGAAGAAACTCCGCAAGGCGCTCGTCGCCGTCGACCCGAAGGGCGGCGGGGTGCGTGCCTACTACGGCGGCCCGAACAAGCCCGGCGTCGACGAGATGGACTGGGGCAACGTGCAGCGCAACCCCGGGTCGTCGTTCAAGCCGTTCGACTTCACCGCACTGCTGCAGCAGGGCGAGAAGGGTCTGTACTCGACGTACGACGGCAGTTCGCCGCGGCAGTTCGGCACGGTCACCGTCGGCAACTCCAGCGGCGTGGAGTGCAACCCGTGCACCGTCCGCGAGGCGATGGAACGGTCCATCAACACCGTGTTCTACGACATGGTGACCAACGACGTCGGCCCCCGCGCGGTCGCCGAGGCCGCGCAGGCCGCGGGCGTCCCGGAGAAGCACGGCGAGAAGCCGACGATGGGCAGCCTCGACGGCAACATCTCCATCGGCGGTGGGCAGACCCAGGTCACGCCGACGGACATGGCGGGCGCGTACGCGACGTTCGCGGCCGAAGGCATTCAGCGCGACACACACTTCGTGGCGAAGCTGGAGACCTCCGACGGCGAGGTGCTGTTCGACGAGACGACGCCTGCCGCGAAGAAGGGCGAGCAGGCGTTCGACTCCGACCCGGAGAAGAACCGGCAGATCGCACGCAACGTGACCGAGTCGATGATCGACGTGCTGCCCGGTTCGGACCTGTCGTGCCCCGGCGACCACGCGTGCGCAGGCAAGACCGGTACGCACCAGTACGACCAGGGTGACGTCGAGTCCGACGAGAACTCGCAGGCCTGGATGGTCGGCTACTCGCCGCAGATCTCGGCGGCCGCGTGGGTCGGCACGGGCCGGGGTGAACCGATCCGGGACGCCAACGGCAGTCCCATCTACGGCAGCGGCCTGCCGGGGTCGATCTGGGAAGAGTTCATGACCCGGTACCTCGAACCGCTCGACCCGGAGCAGTTCAGCGAGCTCAGCTCCGACGAGATCTTCGGGCCCGCGCGGGCGCCGGTGACCGACGACTCGTCGCCCACGCAGGAGGAGCCGCCCGAGCCCACCTCCAGCGAGGAATCGACCAGCCAGGAGAGCAGCAGGCCGCCGCGGCCCTCGCAGTCGCACGGCCCGCCGTCGCACGGCAGTTCGAGCCAGCCCAGCTCGCCACCCGAAACCCAGCCCAGTGAGGACGAGGGCGGCGGTGGCGGCATCTTCGATCCGGGCCAACCCGACGACGCCGAGAACGCCAACGGAAACGGCAACGGCGGCGGACGGGACGGCTGATCGGGCCCCGCGCTGCGCCGTGCCGCCTGCCGAGGCCACGGCGCAGCGCGGGGGACGCATTACAGGAGCGTCACCGCTACCGCTTGTAACATCCGACGCGTGCCCAGCGATATGCCTTCTTCCTCGTCGCACGCCGGTCCGGCGGGCCCGCCGGACGCCGGCTCCGACGACGAGCCGGACCGGGCGGGCACAGACGTCCCCGCGGAGCGCGAACAGGCGGTAACGCCGACGGAAGCGCGGGCGGGCACCCCGGAGACGGCGTCGCTCGACCTGTCACAGCGGGTGATTCCGAGCCACACCGATCCGCTGGCCGAGAAGGCCACGACGCCGCTGGGCGGACCGCTCGGCGAGCACGCCGCCGTGGGCAGGCACTGGTTCTGGTCGCCGCTGCGAGTAGGGCTGCTGCTCGGCGTGCTCGCGCTGATGCTGTCGTGGTTCGGCAAGGCGGCGTGCATCCAGCAGTACGAGGACTCCGCAGGCAACCTGCAGCTGGACTGGCAGTCGAACCGGCAGTACGTGGCGATGTGCTACTCCGACATCGTCCCGCTGTACTCGGCGGAACGGCTCGACCGGGGCGACACGTTTCCCTACGTGACGCACTGGAGCGAGGAGGTCTCCGAGGGAGAATTCCAGCGCCGCTACATGGAGTACCCGGTGCTGACGGGCCTGTTCCAGTGGGGCAACGCGAAGCTCACGCACGGCTGGGTCGGGGTCGCCGACAAGGGTCTGCTGCCGGGCGCACTGCCGGTGGCGGTGTACTTCAACATCACGGCGCTGTTCCTCGCCGCCGCATGGTTGACGACGATCTGGGCCACCGCACGGATCGCCCGCCGCAGACCGTGGGACGCGGTGCTGGTGGCGATCTCACCGCTGATCATCGTGCACGCGTTCACCAACTTCGACACGGTCGCGGTGGCACTGGCCACGTGCGGCCTGCTCGCCTGGGCCCGCCGCAGACCCGTGGTCGCGGGCGTACTCCTCGGCCTCGGCGCGGCGGCGAAGCTGTATCCGCTGTTCCTGCTCGGACCGCTGCTCGTGCTGTGTGTCCGGGCGGGCAGAATCGGCGACTGGGCGAGGACGACGCTGGCCACCGCAGGGACCTGGCTGGCGGTGAATCTGCCGTTCCTGGCCGCGTTCACCGAGGGCTGGCGCGAGTTCTTCCGCCTCAACACCGAACGCGCCATGGACCCGGACTCCATCTACAACGTGATCTCCCACTTCACGGGCTGGGCCGGGTTCGACGGGCCGCTCGAAGCGGGTGAGACGCCGAACGTGCTCAACACCGTCAGCGGCGCACTGTTCCTGCTGGGCTGCCTCGCCGTGGCGTACGTGGCACTGACGGCGCCGCGACGGCCGCGGCTGGCACAACTGTGCTTCCTCGTCGTGGCGGTGTTCCTGCTGACGAACAAGGTGTGGAGCCCGCAGTACTCGTTGTGGCTGGTGCCGCTGGCCGTGCTCGCGATCCCGCGTTGGCGGCTGCTGCTGAGCTGGATGCTCGTCGACGCCCTCGTGTGGGCGCCACGGATGCTGTCGTACGTCGACGTCTCCGAGAAGGGCCTGCCCGACGACTGGTTCCTGGGCACGGTCGTCGTACGCGACCTGATGGTCGTCGCGCTGTGCGTGCTGATCGTGCGGGAGATCTACCGGCCGTCGGCCGACCAGGTGCGCTGCCCGTCCGGACCCGGTTCCGGGGACGACGATCCGCTGGGCGGCGTGCTGTCGGGGTCACGGGACGCCGTGGTGCTGCCCGGGCTGTCGACGCTGGTGCGCCGCAGGCCCGCCCGGACGTCGCCCTCGTCACCGTCGTCGCGGCAGGCGGGCCCGCCGGTGTCGGACCCGCCTGGCGCCGGCCGGTCGGACGGCAGGTAGCCCGGCGGCGACGCCCGTGGGAGGCGGTGGTCGGTGACCGCGCGGGCGCCGAGGAACGCCACGAACAGGCCCGCCAACAGCGCCGCCCTGCCCCACACGCCGATGACGACGGCCTGCGCGGCGAACCCGTCCGCGATCGACTGCTGGAAGTCGCCGTACCAGCGGAAGATGCCGATGCCGAGCGCCACGTCCGCAGCGAGGTAGGCCGCGATCCACCCCCAGCGCACCCGCAGCAACACGAACATCGGCAGCAACCACAGCGTGTACTGCGGCGAGTGGACCTTGTGCAGCAACAGGAACCCGCACAGCGCGGCCGCGCACACCTGCAGCAGCGGGAACTCGCCGTCACGCTGGGCGCGGTCCCAGCCGATGCCGCAGGCGAGCACCAACGCGGTCAGCACGGCCAGCGGCGACGCGACGTCGGTGAACTGCTGGAACGCCACGTCACCGGAGAACAGGTGCCGCACGCCCCAGTACCAGATCGAGTTCGACGTCCCGTCCGCCTGCCGCTGCCCTTGGAACTCGATCGACGCCCACCAGCCGTCGAACCCGGCCAGCACGAACGGCAGGTTCACGGCCGCGACGACGCCGCCTGCCAGCAGCGGCACCCGCAGCGCCTCCCGCACCGCGCGCCGCGCGCCGTCGGTGCGCGTGCTCTCGACGTAGACATACAGCGCGAGGGGCACCACGAACAGCCCCGGATACAGCTTCAACGCCGTCCCGACGCCGAGCAGCACGGCCGCCCAGCCCGCGCGGCTGCGCAGCGAACCACGAGCGCGCTGCAGCACGAAGAACGCGGCCACCGACGCCGCGACCACCGCCAGGTCCCAGTTGTGGAAGGCGTACAGCACCAGCGGCGGCCCGAGCGCCCACAGCAACGCCCGCCATCCGGCGAGCCTGCCCAGCATCCACGCCGTGAGCAGGCCGAAGGGCGCCAGCAACACGGCCGACCCCAGCAGGAACCCGGCGTCGGTGTCGGCGACGGCGGCACCCGCCCACACGAGCATGCCGGTCAGCACCGGGTACTCGAGCGCGCCGCCGACCAGCTGCCCCTCGGCCGTGATGTCCCCGTGGACGTAGGGGAACACGTGCTTGTCGACGTCCCGGCCCAGCCAGAGGAACTGGATGTCCGAATAGCACGCGTCGTGGTAGTTGCGCTCGGCGTAGTTCGGCGTGCTGCGGCCGTTCTCGTCGAACGCCGGACCGGTGCAGCGGTGCTTGTTCAGCAGCCCCAGCACCAGCGTGATGCCGCACAGCAGGATGGCCGCAGCGGCCGCGGCGCGCGTGGCCGGCGACGGGCCGCACCCGGTGGCCGAGTCCCCGGTGTCGCCGGACGGGCCGTCATCCGCGGAGGTATGCGATGTCGTCTCGCTGGCCATCGGGTGGAGTCTCCACGATCACGGGCGCCTGCGCGGCGAGCGCCACGGCACGCAGCACCTCGGCGTCGATCGCGCCCTCGCCGCCGACGACGTTCGCGTGCCGGTCCCGCTGCGAACCCGCCTCGTCGCGGGAGTTGTTCAGGTGCACCAGGTCGATCCGCCCCGTGATCGCCATGACGTCGTCGACGACCGTCGTCAGGTCCCAGCCCGCCGCGTGTGCGTGACACGTGTCGAGGCAGAAACCGGCACCGAACTCGCCGACGGCGTCCCACAGACGCGCCAGCATGTCCAGGTCACGCGCCATGGCGCTGTCGCCGCCCGCGGTGTTCTCGATGAGGATCGGCACGTCGAACGACGACCGCTCGAACAGCTTCCGCCAGTTCGCGACGCCCTCGGCCGGATCCTCACCCTTGCGGACGTGCCCGCCGTGCACGACGAGTCCCCGCGCACCGACCGTCGCGGCCGCCTCCGCATGCTGCGTCACACCCTTGCGCGAGGGGATGCGGATACGGTTGTTCAGCGACGCCACGTTCAGCACGTACGGCGAGTGGATGAACACCTCGACATCGCTCGCGACCAGGTCCTCGGCGTGCGGATGCGGCTGCGGCTTCTTCCACCCCTGCGGATCCGCGAGGAAGAACTGGACGGCGTCCGCGCCGACCTCACCCGCCGTGGTCAACGGATCGTCGTCCCGGACGTGCGCCCCGACACGCGTAGCGAGCTCCATCGTCCGAGGGTATCGACCACCCACGACACCCATCGAGTACCTTCACCCGTGACGACACCGATCACCCGGCGCGGTACGCAGAGTGATCGGCCGCGGCGGCAGCGCGGCAGTGGCCGCGGCGAGGGCGGCGCGGTGACAGCGGACAAGCCAACGGCAAGTCAACGGAACGAGGGTGGGGCTCGTGAGGATCGTCCGGAAAACGGCGCGTGGGGGCGTCGTGCGCACGGGCGTCGTGACGGCGGCGGCCGGCGTCGCCGTGTTCGGTTTCGGCGGTGTGGCGCAGGCGGCGGACGGCGGTGCCGACACCGGCCTCGTCGACGGCGACCGCGTCGGGAGCTCCACGCTGTCGGAACCGCGTGACGCCACGACCGACTCCGGGGACAGCAACTCCGGGGACAGCGCATCCCAGGACACCACGTCCACCGAGAGCGCAACCACCGACAGCGCAACCACGGACGACGCAGCCACCGACAGCGCCTCCCAGGACGGTGGCGCCGACGACCGTGACTCCCGGGACACGACATCCGAGGACAGCGCACCGAGGGTCGTCGACGGCGAGTGCGACTCCACGCTCAAGGGCGAGGACGGCGAACCGCTGGCCGTCGACGTGGGGGCCGCGGTGGGCGCCGAAGGGCTCGCCGGCATCGGAACCGGGTCGGAGGCCGAGGACACGCTCGTGTCGCTGCCGTTGAAGGAGACCCTCGCGACCCTGGGCGTGAACGAGACCGGCCTCGTCGTCGACTCGCTCGGCCAGGTGTGCGACACCACCCGGCGCACCGTCAACACGCTCGGCGCGACGACCCACGGGCTCACCGAGGGCCTCACCCCCGAGGAACCGGCACCGGAGGAACCCGGCGACCCCGAACAACCCGGCGAGCCGCAGCCCGAACCGCAGCCCGAACCCGAGCCCGGGCCGGAACGTCCCGGCACCGACCCGGGCGAGGACGAGTCCGGGGCGGACGTCCCGGACGCTCCGGCACCGGCACCCGTCGACCAGGACGTGCTCGCCCAGCCGCTCAGCCCGGTGGAGCTGCCGCCGTCCGCGGACATCACGGTGCCGAAGGCGCCCGTCGGCCCCGGCATGGACGTGCCGAACCAGGGCAGCAGGCCGGGTGCGCAGGAGAACACCACGCGCAAGTCCGGGACGGCCCGCGCGTTGCCGCAGGCCTCGGAGACCGACCGCCTGCCGCTGGCAGTGTCGGTCGGTGCACTGCTGCTGGTCGTGGCGGGTCTGAGCAGGGCGTGGGTCGCCCGTAAGAACGCCTGATCGGAGGGCATGCGTCACGCCTCCCCGTGTGGTTCGTTGTTCCCAGTGAACCGATCTGGGAGGCCCCCGATGCGCACATCCGGCACCGAGGCCGACAGCCGCGCCCACGAGGACGGGACCGACCGCGCAGCCGAGCCGACCAAGCGGACGCTGACCTCGACGGTCGCGAAACCGGCCGCGGTCGCCACCGCGGGGCTGGTGCTCGCGGCGACGGCGGGGCTCGCCGCCCCGGCGACGGCGGTGGCCGAGACCAAGCAGGTCCGGTGCGGCGGCACCGTCACGGCCGAACCCGGCGACCGGATCCAGGGCATCACCGCGCTCGGCGTGCCGCTCGACCTGGGCGTCGTCACGGACACGATCGGTTCGCTGCTCAGCGGTGTCTGCAAGGTGACGGTCAACGTGGTCGACACCGCGGTGCGGCCTCTTCCCGGCGCCGGCGACCCGGCGGCCGACGCCGTGGGTGACACCGTCGACCGCGTGACCCGCAGCGCGAAGAAGGCCACCGACACGCTCGGTGGGCGCGAGGTCGTCGTCCCCGGTCCCGGTGAGGACTCCGACGAACCGTCCGAACCCGCACCCGGCGGCGGCTCGGATTCCGGTGGCGACCCCGGGGCGGGTTCCGGCGACGGAGCAGGCGGGGGCAACGGCTCCGGCAGCGACGGCTCCGGTACCGACGACGGCCGGGGGATGCGCGAACCGAACAGCCCGGTCGTGGCGCAGGGCGAGCCGGCGTCCCGTTCCGGTGGCAACGGCAACGGCTACGGCGGTGCCTCGGCGCTGGCCGCGCCCGCGGCCATGTCGCCCGAACTGCGGTACGCGGGAATCCCCGTCGCCCGCGGTGCGATGTTCGACGCCGCACCGGGCCTGCGCTACGGCGGCCAGATCCCCGGTTACAACCCGGAGTTCGGCGTACTCGGCAGCTCCGACGGCCCGGACCACCCGACGAACGGCACCGACGGAACCGCACGAAACCCGGACGCCGACGGGCAGGCGACCGGCCCCGCGCACGGCAACGCCGACCTGCGCACGGCCGGCGACGCGTCGTCGTTGCCGTCGGCCGCGCCCGAGGACGGGCACGGTCCCTCGGTGCCGTTGCTGCTGGCCGTGCTCGCGCTGGCGGGCGTCAGCGCGGGTCTGGTACGTACCTGGGTCCTCCAGCGCGCGAACACCTCCTGACGCGGGCGAGACCCGCCGCCCGGCCGTGGCCCACACCACGTCGCTTCCGCGGCGACGAGTGGCTACCGGCCCGTATCCCTCCGCCCACACGGTCGTTTACCTTGATAACGCCTCGCCGTACCGACGCCGATGGCTTCAGGTCCAGGCCGGGCAATGCCGTTCGGAAAGGGATACCGTTCGAAGTGCGTACCAAGACCGTTCTGACCCGTGCGCTGGGTACGGCCGCCGCCACGGCGGTCGCCGCAGGCCTGACCGCGCTGTCCGCGCCTGCCGCCGGCGCCGCCACCCAGACGGTCGTCGACTCGTGCACGTCGACGGCCTCGGCCCCGTCCGGCGCGACGGTGCTTGTCGACGGTGTGTCCCTCAAGGGTCCCGTCGAGCAGGGCGCACGTGAGGCCGACCGCTTCCTGCAGTTCACCTATCCGAAGAACCTCGCCGACGAGATCGGTAAGCACAAGCTCGACGTCGGCACCGTGCCGAACGAGCCCACCGGGGTCATCGGCGGTGCGGACGTCGCCGCGGCGGTCGTCGAGAAGCTCGAGGGCAACCCGGCGCTCGGCTGGCCGCACAAGCGGGACGACGTCCTCGCGTCGATCCACCGCAAGGTCGCGGGGGTCTGCGGCCTGTCGGTGACGTCGACCGACCGCTCGAAGCCCACGAGCTCGCAGCCGCAGCAGTCCCCGAACCGGGGTTCGACCCCGCAGCAGGGCGGCTCCGATGGGCATCAGCAGCAGCCGTCGCAGCCCGGTGGGCAGCAGCGCGGCGTGCCCGCGACCCCGGACGGTCCGCAGGGCAGCGGCGACGCGTACGCGGCTCCGCGTGACTACAGCAACATCCCCGAGGCATCCGTGCCGACGCAGGGCAACGCGGTGCCCCCGGACATGCGGTACTCGCCGCAGGACGGCGTCCCCGGTGCACCCGACTCACCCGAGTACGGCGTGCTGAGCGACGGCGGCATCGGCGAAGGCGGCAAGTCCGGTGCGGGCGACGTGCGCAACGCGGGCAACGCCGACGCGCTCGCGGCCGATGACGGGGCGCCGAACCAGGTGCAGCTGCCGATGCTGCTCGCCGTCGTCGCCCTCGCCGGTGTCACAGCGGGCCTCGTTCGCACCTGGGTCCTCCGCAGGGCCACCTGACGCCCCACCCTGCTCGCCACGAATGCCACGTGGGCGTTCCGCTGCGGTGACCGGACCCGGAACCGGTTCTGTCGGCCCTCCCGGCTAGACTGGCCGTTCGACATTGCCCTCCTGCCACGGATCGTCCGTGGCCGCCCGAGCCCATAGGAGGTGAGTGGTTGTGTCACGCCATTACGAGGTAATGGTCATCCTCGACCCGTCGCTCGACGAGCGGACGGTCGCGCCCACCCTGGAGAACTACCTCAAGGTCATCCGCAACGCGGGTGGCAGCGTGGAGAACGTCGACATCTGGGGTCGTCGCAGGCTCTCCTACGAGATCAACAAGAACGCCGAGGGCATCTATGCCGTGCTTGAGCTGATCTCCGAGCCGGACGACGTCAAGGAGCTCGACCGGCAGCTGTCGCTGCAGGAGACCGTGCTGCGCACCAAGGTGGTCCGCCGCCAGGAAGTGCGCGGAGCCAAGCGCGCCGCGAAGATCGCCGCGAAGGCCTGAGGCGATAGCCATGGCCGGAGACACCATCATCACGGTGGTCGGCAACCTGACCGCGGACCCGGAACTCCGGTTCACGCCGTCCGGCGCCGCCGTTGCGAACTTCACCGTCGCCTCCACCCCGCGCCAGTTCGACCGGCAGAGCGGTGAGTGGAAGGACGGCGAGGCGCTGTTCCTGCGCTGCAACATCTGGCGCCAGGCCGCGGAGAACGTCGCCGAGACGCTCACGCGAGGCGCCCGGGTCATCGTGCAGGGCCGGCTCAAGCAGCGGTCGTTCGAGACCAAGGAAGGCGAGAAGCGCACCGTCGTGGAGCTCGAGGTCGACGAGATCGGCCCGTCCCTGCGGTACGCGACGGCCAAGGTCAACAAGGTCAGCCGCGGCGGTGGCGGTGGCGGCGGCTTCGGTGGCGGAGGCGCCGCGGCGCCCGCAGCCGCCGGCTCCGGTGCGCCCGCCGACGACCCGTGGGGCAGCGCGCCTCCCGCCGGCGGCGGTGGCGGCTTCTCCGACGAGCCTCCCTTCTGAGGCCGCGCTCGCCAGTCCCGACATCAGCAACCACGCACTAAGTTCCCCAGGAGTACACAGTGGCCAAGCCACCGGTTCGTAAGCCGAAGAAGAAGGTCTGCGTCTTCTGCAAGGCCATCAAGCAGGGTCAGCCCGAGGCCATCGACTACAAGGACACCAACCTGCTGCGGAAGTACATCTCCGACCGCGGCAAGATCCGTGCCCGTCGAGTCACCGGTAACTGCAGCCAGCACCAGCGCGACGTCGCCATCGCGGTGAAGAACTCGCGCGAGATGGCGCTGCTGCCCTACACGTCGACCGCGCGCTGAGAAGGGAGTCAGTCATGGCGAAGATCATCCTGACGACCGACGTCGATCATCTGGGCGGTCCCGGCGACATCGTCGAGGTCAAGGACGGCTACGCGCGCAACTACCTGCTGCCGCGCGGCTACGCGATCCCGTCCTCGAAGGGCGCGGAGAAGAACGTCCGCACCATCCGCCGTGCCCAGGAGGCCCGCCGGATCCGCGACCTGGACCACGCCAAGGAGCTGAAGACGCAGCTCGAGGGTCTGGGCCACATCGCGGTCGCGGCCAAGGCGTCCGAGGGCTCGAAGAAGCTGTTCGGTTCGGTCACCCCGGCCGACATCGTCGGTGCGATCAAGGCCGCGGGCGGCCCGCTGCTCGACAAGCGGGTCATCCACGTCGACGGCCACATCAAGACCGTCGGCAAGCACGCCGTCACGGCCCGCCTCCACCCCGACGTGAAGGCGGACGTGAAGCTGGACGTGCAGCCCACCAAGTAAGCACGGCTCACACCCACGAGTGGCGGGTCCTCCGATACGGAGGGCCCGCCACTCGTCGTTGGTCCACCCACCCTCCGCGGGGGTGAACACTGCGTGAACCACGCTCGCGGATGCCCTGCTTGCGGGCCTTTCCCGCGGTCTCGGAAAGATCTCCGGAGACGAAGGAAACCTTTCCGCCGCCAGGATCGTCCTACTTTCGACACGGTTGACGCCCTTTCGCGAGGGCGTGAAGCTTGCGGGCAGGCGGTGTCGAAACCGCCTGGGGGACGAGAGGAAGGGGCAGGGCGTGGAAGCGCAAATGGCCGGCGGTGGCATGTCGCGGATGCCTGCACCGATGGTGCAGATGGCCAAGAACTCGGCGAGCCACGGCGCGTTCGCCAAGGAGGCGGCGAGCTCGGCGGCCGGCGGCGGCTACTCCTTCAGCCCCGAAGAGATCGATGCGGTGCTGGCGCAGTGGGAGCAGCTGCGCGCCGACCTGGAAGCAGATCTCACCGAGGCGAACAAGATCGCCGGTGTGCAGGCACCGGGCAACGAGCCCGCGAGCAGCACATTCGTCGGTTCGGCCAACCCCGCGGGGAAGGCACTCCTGCAACAGACCGCGAGCATGCTCGAGCACACCACGCAGTACATCAACGCGCTGCGGAAGGCCAAGGGCGTCACCGAGGAGGCCGAGGCGCAGGCCGCCGACGACGCCGGCAAGGCGGGCAACGGGGTCCTTGGATGAGACGTCGCCCCGCCGGTGCGGTACTCGGCGCTACGGTCGCAGGCCTCGTGCTGGCGAGCTGCGGTTCCGAGACCGCGGGTGAGGCAACTGGTGGTGGGGACCCGACGACGCCCGGAACGTCGGCGGCCACGGCGCCCCCGTCGTCGCCTGCCGGGGACACCGGGGGACAGGCGCCGCGGGTGAGCGACCCGGTCGACGTCGCTCCCCTCCGGCAGGACCCGTGCGCGGCGCTGTCGAGCGCGCAGACGCGGGAGCGCAACCTCGAACAGGGCGAGTCCGAGCCGATGTCCGACGGTTCGCCGACCTGCATTTACCGCTATGCCGACGGTTCCGGCAGTCAGGTCCGGTTCGTCCAGGTGCAGGACTTCACGAACGGTCTGGACGACGTCTACGCCCGCGCCGACGCACTGGCGGTGTTCGAACCGACCGAGGTCGAAGGCCACCCGGCGGTGATCACGCAGACTCACCAGGACGACCGCGACGAGGGCTTCTGCGACCTGCAGGTCGGCCTCACCGACCAGTACGTGGTCTCGCTGATGACCCATGTCTACGAGGGCAGTGACGACTACCCCCAGGGGTGCGAGGTCAACAAGGTGCTCGCCGCCGACATGATCCACAACCTTCGTGGGGAAGCGTGACGCGCATGGAACCGCGCGCAGGGACCCCACGTCAGAACCACATCGACTAGAGGAGCCTGAGATGGTGCTGCCAGTTCTCGTTCCGATCGCGGCGGGTGCCGCAGGCAGATACGTCGCCGACTCGGTGGCGAACAGTCAGGACGGCCAACAGCAGGTCAGCTCGTCCGGCTGCATCGACGCGCACCAGATCTACCAGGCCATCACGGGTGGTCCCGGCCCGGCGTCGCTGCACGAGGGGCGAGTGGCGACGACGGTGCTGCAAGGCCGGTACCAGCAGCGAGTGGCGCAGATCCAGGAGCTCGACCAGAAGATGGACGCCGCCTGGACCGGCGAGGGTGCGTCAAGCGCGCGGATGGGCGCCGAGCCGCTGAAGGTCTGGATGGAGGACTCCAACGTCAACCTCGGCAAGAGCGGGGCGGTCCTGGAGAACCAATCGAGCGCGTTCGAGAAGGTCCGCGCGACGGTGCAGCCGCTGCCGGCGAATCCGCCGGAGAGCAACTTCCTGAACGACATCGCCCCGTGGGAGACCGACACGGACCGCAAGATCCAGGAGTACAACGAGAACGCGAAGCTCAACGTCGCCGCGTTCGAGGCGTACAACGGCCAGAGCACGCAGAACGCGTCCATGATGCCGCAGTTCAGCGAGATGCAGGGCGCGTTCGGCGACGTGTCACTGGCCGAGTCGGGCGTCACCGAGAGCAGCCTCGCGAAGGACTTCGTCCACAACGGCGGCGGTTACGACAACGGCGGCGGCAGCGGTCCGTACCAGCCCGGCCCGATCCAGCCCGGCCCCGGCTATCCACCCGGCACGCCCGGTCCCGGGACTCCCGGTCCTGACACGCCTGGTCCTGACACGCCCGGTCCCGGCACTCCGGGTCCCGGGACCCCCGGTCCTGGGATGCCCGGTCCCGGCAACCCGCCGGTCAACCCGGGTCCGGACTACCCACCGGGCACTCCCGGTCCGGGCGAGCCTCCGGTCTACCCGGGGCCCGGCGTTCCGGATCCCGACTACCCGCACCTGCCCGGCCCGGACTATCCACACATGCCCGGCCCCGGCTACCCGGAGGCTCCCGGGCCCGACTACCCGTGGATGCCGGGACCCGGCAACCCGCCGGACGACGGCACCGACACGTCGGGCTTCGACCCGGGCACGCCGATCGGCACCACCCCGATCGGCAACACGCCGCCCGCACCGGGATCCGGCTTCGGCCCCGGCGGCGGCCCCGGAGGCAGCGGTAGCTCGTTCGGCCCGGGCGGCGGCGGTGTCGGCTTCGGTCCCGGCGCGGGCGGTGGTTACGGATCCGGTGCGGGCTACAGCGCAGGCGCCGGTGGTGCGGCCGGTGCCGGAGGTGCCGGTGCGGGTGGAGCCGCGGGCGCAGGCGGTGCGGCAGCGCGCGGCGCGATGGGCATGGGCGGTGGCGCCATGGGCGGCGCCGCGGGTGCCGCGGGCGCCGCAGGTGCGGCCGGAGGCCGCGGCGGCATGATGCCGATGGGTGCGGGCGGTCGCGGTCAGCAGGGCGAGGACGACGAGGAGCACGAGCGGAAGTTCATGATCGACGAGGACGGCAACAAGCTGTTCGGGACCGATCAGAAGACCGCTCCGCCCGTCATCGGCGAATAGCACGCCCGGACGGGCCGGACACCCGACGACGCTTCATCCGGTCGGGCCGCTGCCACGTGGTTTTCCGGCAGCGGCCCGACCGCAGGCCCACCTGTTACCACTCGAATCCTGGCCCGATTCCGCGGTCGGCTCACCCCGCGGACCCCAGGGCCGTTACTCACCGAAGAGGCAGGACCGTGCTCGAGCACCAGGAGATCCTCCGTACCCGCACCCTCGTCCGCCTGTTGCAGCGAACCGGCACCGAGCCGCATCCGACCCTGGAAAAGGGCGCCACGTGGTACAGCCGCGAGGTGCTGCAGCAGCTGGACGCCGAGATCCACGCCGAACTCGCGCAGGTGGGCCTGGCGGGGGACAGCGGGGTGCATCCGGATCTGCTGGCGACCGTCGAGGCCATCGCCCATCCCGAGCTGGAGTACTACGGCTGGTTCAACAGCGTGTACGACGGCGCACCCGTCGACTTGTCCGTGTTCGCGGGCAGCGGTCGCGGCGAAGCGTTCACGCTGGTCAACAACGAGGCCGCGGGCGTGGTCGCGCTGGCGAGCGTTCCCGCGCGGGAGTTGTTGGACGCGTTCATGCTGCAGGTGCCGCAGCACGGCCCCGCGAACGCGCATGCGCTGTCGGTGCCGAAGGCCAAGGTCGAGGGCAGAGTCGGCGCGTCGAACGAGGACATGTCGGTGCTGCGCTCCGAGGTGCCGGACGCGGCCCAGCAGGACCTCGCCGAGTTCAAACGCATCATGGGGCTGGAGCGCACGGGCGGTGGACAGCTGTACGTCGCGGCGCGTGGCAGGTCTGGACAACGGCAACGCGCGGACAAGCCGGTCACCTACCTGGACACCGTCGAGGGCCGGTGGCTGGTCGAGGAGACGCCCGGCGCGGGCGAGCCGATGCTCGTGGCCGCGCCGGCACCGGCGGACCTGCTGCGATCCCGGTTGCGGGAGGCGCAGAACACCCTGGTCGGCTGACGGCGGACGCGTCCGCGTTGCGGACACCGAGATCGACATTGCGTGATGGTTCGTGACGACGGATGCCCGCCCGATCGGCCGCTGGACAGCCCGGGGACCGCACCGGCCGTGATCGCATCGGCATCCGCGGTATCCACAGTCGGACGGGCGACCGCTCGGGCGCGACACGCCGAGGCCGCGTTTCCCGGCGACACGCCGAGAGTGTGACCACAAACTTATCCACAACCTGCCCACAGGGTTTGACCAGGGGATTTCCCTCGTCCGGGCGACATCTTCCCCATCTTGTACACAGGGCGGCAATCGCTTGTGATTGGTTCGGGCCATCCATCCACAGGCAATGCACAGCGGCGCCCGCCCCGGTCCCCAGGCCCGATTGCAATGCGCCGTCCGAGCGATCTAGCGTGCAATTCGCGCGCCCGTCGGCGCGCACGAGAGACCGCCCCGACACCGCCTGCGACAGCACGACAGTGCGACCGGACTGCGCTATAGTTCGAACTTCCGTTCGATGACGTCCACGGCCCCGAGGGCGGCCGCTCGAACCACGACGAAGGAGGTGCGCGAACCGGTGGCGATCACCGACGACCGCGGTCCCACGACGAGCGGCGGCGAGCACGGCACGTTCGACCGTCAGCCGCCACAGGACGTCGCCGCCGAGCAGTCCGTGCTCGGCGGCATGCTGCTGTCGAAGGATGCGATCGCCGACGTCGTCGAGGTGCTGCGGCCCGGCGACTTCTACCGGCCCGCGCACCAGGCGGTGTACGACTGCATCCTCGACCTCTACGGCCGCGGCGAACCGGCCGACCCGATCACGGTGTCGGCGGAGCTGGAGCGCCGCAGCGAGCTGAGCCGGGTCGGCGGGGCGCCGTACCTGCACACCCTCATCGCGACGGTGCCCACGGCGGCGAACGCCGGGTACTACGCACAGATCGTCGCGGAGAAGGCCGTACTGCGCAGGCTCGTCGAGGCGGGCACGCGGATCGTCCAGTACGGCTACGGCGCCGACAACAGCGGCGGCGACGGCAACGACATCAACGAGGTCGTCGACCGCGCACAGGCCGCGATCTACGAGGTCACCGAGCGCCGCACCAGCGAGGACTACGTCGCGTTGGAGGAGCTGCTCCAGCCGACGATGGACGAGATCGACGCCATCGCCTCCCGCGGTGGCGACGCCCAGGGCATCCCCACCGGCTTCACCGACCTGGACGAGCTGACCAACGGCCTGCATCCCGGCCAGATGATCATCGTCGCCGCCCGGCCGGGCGTCGGCAAGGCGCTCGCGCTGGACACGCCGCTGCCGACGCCCGGCGGCTGGACCACGATGGGGCAGGTGCAGCCGGGCGACCGGCTGATCGGCTCCGACGGCACGCCCACCACCGTCGTCGGCGCGACCGATGTCATGCACGGACGGCCCTGCTACGAGGTCGAGTTCTCCGACGGCTCGACGATCGTCGCCGACGCCGAGCACCAGTGGTTGACCGACACCCGCGCGAGCCGCCGGGTACGTGGCCCCGCCGAGGTCCGGACCACCGCCGAACTCGCCAACACCGTCCACTGCGACACCGCCGACGAGCGCGTGAACCACTCCGTGCGGCTGGCCGACCCGTTGGAGCTGCCCGAACGCGACCTGCCGCTGCACCCGTACGCGCTGGGCGCCTGGCTCGGCGACGGCCACTCCGACGGTGCACGCTTCACCACCGCCGACCCGGAGATCATCACCTACCTCGAGGCCGAGGCCGACCTGTACTGCCCCCGGCGCGGCACCTACGCCTACTCCCTCCGCTTCCCGACCCCGGATCCGGTCGAGTACCGGTCGTGCACGGTGTGCGGCGAGCCGTTCGTCCCGCGCACCAGCGAAGTCCGGACCTGCGGCCGCTCGTGCGGTGGCAAGGCACGGTTCGTGTCGGGGCCGGTTCCGGCGTCGACGTGCCCCGACTGCGGCCGTCCCTCGTCGGGTTTTCGGCAGTGCCAGGAGTGCCGGAACCACCATGGCACCGTCCAAGCAGTGCTGCGGTCACTCGGGGTGCTCGGCAACAAGCACGTGCCGGCCGAGTATCTGCGCGGTTCGGTGTACCAGCGGCGCGCGCTGCTGGCCGGGCTGCTCGACACCGACGGCACGGTCATCGGGTCGGGCGGCGTGCAGTTCTCGGTGACCGACCACCAGCTGGCCGCCGACGTCTACGAACTGATCGTCAGCCTCGGTTACCGGTGCTCGTGGACGACGAAGCGGGTGCGGGGTCGCACGGAGGCGTCGTCGACGGCGTACACGCTGAGCTTCACCACCCACGACCGCGTCTTCTGGTTGCAACGCAAGCACCTGCTGCACAAGGAGCGGATGACCGGCCGTCGTCCGCGGCCCACGCCGCGCTACATCGTGGACGTGCGGCCGATCGACAGCGTGCCGGTGCGGTGTGTCGAGGTCAGCGCCGACGACCACCTGTACCTCGCGGGCCGGTCGATGATCCCGACGCACAACTCGACCCTGGGACTCGATTTCGCCAGGTCGTGCTCGATCAAACACGGGATGACCAGCGCGATCTTCTCACTGGAGATGAGCCGTACCGAGATCGTCATGCGCATGCTGTCCGCGGAGGCGCGCATCCGGCTGGCGGACATGCGCGGTGGCCGCATGTCCGACGACGACTGGACACGGCTGGCGCGACGCATGAGCGAGATCAGCGAGGCTCCGCTGTTCGTCGACGACTCGCCGAACCTGACGATGATGGAGATCCGCGCCAAGGCCCGCCGGCTCAAGCAGCGCAACGACCTGCAACTCGTCGTCGTCGACTACATGCAGCTGATGACGTCCGGTAAGCGCGTCGAATCACGACAGCAGGAGGTCTCGGAGTTCTCCCGGCAGTTGAAGCTGCTGGCGAAGGAAATCGAGGTACCCGTGGTCGCGATCAGCCAGCTGAACCGTGGTCCGGAGCAGCGGACCGACAAGCGTCCGATGCTGTCGGACCTGCGTGAATCCGGTTCACTGGAGCAGGACGCCGACATCGTCATGCTGATCCACCGGCCCGACGCGTTCGAACGCGACGACCCGCGCGCAGGCGAGGCGGACCTGATCCTCGCCAAGCACCGTGCCGGTCCGACGAACACGGTCGCCGTCGCGCACCAGCTGCACTACAGCCGCTTCGCCGACCTCGCCCAGGAGTAGGCGCGGTCACGACCGGGTCAGCCTGCCACGGGCAGGCATTCGGCCAGCAGGTCGATGACGTCGCGCCACGCCCGCTCGGCGTGCTGCGGGTGGTGCCCGACACCGGGAAGGACGATCTGGTCGACCGGCGGATGGTGGAAGGCGTGCAGCGCTCCGCCGTAGACCACGAGGCGCCAGTCGACGCCCGCATCCTGCATCTCGGCGGTGAACGCGTCCCGCTGCTCGGGCGGCATGATCGGGTCTTCGGACCCGACCCCCGCCCACACCGGGCAGCGGATGTTCCGCGCCTCACCCGGCCTGCCCGTGACCAGGCCGTTGACCGTGCCGATCGCACACAGGTCGACGCCTGCGCGGCCGAGTTCCAGCGCGATCGCGCCGCCGGTGCCGTAGCCGACGGCGGCGATCCGCTCGGGGTCGGTGCGCGGCTCGTCGCGCAGCACGTCGAGGGCCGCGTGGCCGATGTCGCGCAGGCGTTCGGGATCGGCGAGCAGCGGGGTCACCCGCGCCAGCATCTCCTGCGGGTCGGTGAACCAGTGCCCGCCGTGCAGATCGAAGGCCAGTGCCACGTATCCCAACTCGGCGAGGGCATCGGCCCGGCGTCGCTGGAAGTCGTTCAGCCCCGGCCCCTCGGGACCGATCAGCACGGCGGGCCTGCTGTCGTCACCGGCAGGAGCCGCGAGGTGCCCGAGCATCGTCAGGCCGTCGGCCGGGTACGTGACCGTGCGCGTGGTGACAGTCGACATGACAACGAACCTAGGCCTCTTCGGCGGCCGCCGGGCCTGTGTTCACCGCCGGCGGAATGCGGCCCTGCCACCGCGACACTCCCGTGCCCGACGAGTTCTCGGTCAGCCTTCCGCCCTTGCGGTTGACATGTGACCTTTTGGTCACATATTTTGGACGCATGGAGGACGACCTCGTCTTCAAGGCGCTGGCGGACCGGACACGCCGCCTGCTCCTGGACACACTCTTCGAGCGCGACGGCCGCTCGCTCGGGGAACTGGAAGAGGTCGTCAACCAGCACACCGAGATGTCCAGGTACGGGGTGTCCAAACATCTGCGACTTCTCGTCGAGGCCGATCTCGTCACGGTCCGCAAGTCCGGCCGTGAACGGCTGCACCACCTGAACGCGGTCCCCATCCGGCTGATCCACGACCGGTGGATCGACAAATACACCGAGCCGCACATCCGTGCGCTCACCGATCTCAAGGCGCTGGCCGAAACCGAGACGCCGGCCGAACGTGAAGGGCACGACGATGGCTGACACCCGCACCACCCAGATCCACTCCATCTACATCGACGCACCGGCCGAGAAGGTGTGGCAGGCACTCACCAGTTCCGAGTACACGAACAGGTTCGGCTACGGCGGCGACATCACGTTCGAGGCCAAGCCTGGCGGGAGGATGATCCACCACACGACACCCGCCATGAAGGACATGGGCATGGGCGACGACGCCCTGATCGGAACGGTCGTCGAGGTCGAGCCGCCCAACAGACTCGTTCTCGACTGGCAGGCCGCCTGGCACACCGACGAGCCGCCGCAGCGCCTCACCTACGAGCTCACCCAGGGACCGTCCGGCCTGACCCGCGTGACCCTCACACACGACGTCACCGACGCCCCGGAGACGGCGAAGGACGTCGCGGGCAACGGAAAGGTCGAAGAGGGCGGCGGTGGCTGGCCGTGGGTCCTGTCCAGCCTCAAGACCCTGCTCGAGACCGGCCGCACCATGACGACCGCGGGCAGCTGAGGCGTCCACAACGGACGTGGGTGCGGCGGCGGCCCGGCGGGCTGTCGCCGCATCCACGTCTCGCGCACCCACGTCTCGCGCACCCGCGTCTCACGAATCCGCGTCTCACGAATCCATGTCTCGCGCATCCGCTGATCACACAGGCGCGGATCACACGGGCGCGGTTCCGCGGATCACCGCGTCGAGGTGCGGTCACGGTCGATAGCTGGCGCGGACGTGGAACCGTTCGCCCTGCGGGCCGAGGATGCTGAGGAACTCGGCGGGATTGTCGTCGGCGTTGCCGAACCAGTGGGGAAGATGTGTGTCGAACTCGGCGACCTCGCCCGCGGCGAGTACCAGGTCCTGATCACCGAGGATGACCCGCAACCGTCCGTTCAGGACGTACAACCAGTGGTAGCCCTCGTGCGAACGTGGCTCCGGCGCGCGGTCGTTCGGCCTGCCCGGCAGGATGTGCTTGAACGCCTGCAGCCCTCCGGGCCTGCGCGTCAGGGGCAACACGGTCAACCCGTCGTGCTGGATCGGACGGGGGTACACCCGGGGGTCGGCGACCTCCGGCGCGCCGACCAGGTCGTCCAACGGCACCCGGTAGGCCCTCGCCAGCGGCAACAGGAGGTCGAGACCCGGTTTTCGCTGGCCCGATTCGAGGCGCGAGAGCGTGCTCACCGAGATGCCTGTTGCCTCGGACAGCGCGGTCAGGGTCAGCTCGGCCTCCGCGCGCAGCTTCCGCAGCCGGGGGCCCACAGCCGTCAACACGGTGTCGAAGTCGTCCACCCTCGGCATTGCAGTTCCGGCAACGCACTTTGTCAATGTCGCGCGGTCGGTATCCGTGCGGTCGTCGGCACACGTCTTGCTGTTTCGGCAAGAAAGTTTGCCGGATCTCCGCGACCGGGAGCACCGTGGTGGTATGACTCAGCAGCACACCGGCGGCGCCGAATTCTGGGACGAGCGCTACCGCGAGCAGGATCGGCTCTTCAGTGGGAACCCCAACGGCGTACTCGTCACCGACACCGCGGACCTGCCGCCCGGCCAGGCGCTCGACGTCGGCTGCGGCGAGGGCGGTGACGCCGTGTGGCTCGCCCGGCACGGGTGGCACGTCACGGCGATCGACATCTCACGCGTGGCACTCGAACGCGCCGCCGAGGCCGCGCATACGCACGGTGTCGACGGGCGGGTCAGTTGGGTCCACGGCGACCCCACGACGATGCCGCCACCGGCGGGCGCGTTCGACCTCGTGTCCGTCCACTACTTACCGATGCGCCTCGACGCGGGACCGGCGGCCGTCCGCGGCCTGCTCGACGCCGTGGCTCCCGGCGGCACGCTGCTGTTCGTCGGCCACGATCCGAGCGGCGTCGACGAGAGCCACGACGTGTACGCCTACTACCAGCCGGAACACGTCGCCGACCTGCTCGACGACGACTGGACGGTCGAGTGCCACGAGACCCGCGCCCGCACGACGGCACCGCCCGAAGGGACCCACCACACCCACGACGTCGTCCTCCACGCCCACCGCAGGCCGTGACCGAGGCGGGCACCACACCGTGACGGGACGGCCGACATTCCGGCGGCACCCGCCGCTACCTCGACCCCTGCAGGAACCACGAGCGAGCTGCGTACACGGACGAACGGCTGTGGCCGCTCTACCGGTTCGATTTCGGATCGGTGGCGGCTCGCGGCGGTGGGGCTCCGGCGGGGTGGCGGCGCGTCTGGGCGTCACGTCCCGGGGCGTCGCACCGAGGGTGCGTGACGTGCTCGGGTGTCGCGGGCCGGGGTGGTGCGTGTCCGTGTGAGGACGGGTTCGCGGTGTGCGGTGTAGGTCGCCCCGTGTGGGGTTCTCACTCGGGTGACGCCGTGGACCGGGTCGTAGCGGGCACTCCAACGAGGATCGTGTTTGAGTCGGTGGTGGCGTCGGCAGCGTGGACCACCGTTGGCCACCGACGTGGCGCCGCCACCGCCGTCGGTGGTCCAGGCTTGTTCGTGGTCGTGGTCGCAATGCCGAGCGGGACGGTGGCACCAGGGCATGACGCATTCCCGGTCGCGCACCCGCACAAGCTCGCGGATCGTCGCGCTGGGTCGCCGCCGCGTCCGTCCCAAGTCCAGGGGCTCGCCGGTGCCCG
>NZ_JAMTCN010000023.1:0-67819 GCF_024171865.1 Prauserella aidingensis
CCCGCTCATCCGCGGGCGCCGGGGCCGGCCACGCCGCACACCCGAGGCCGTGGTGGCCGACCGAGGCTACGACCACGACAAGTACCGAGACCTGTTGCGACAGCGCCGGATTCGACCGCTGATCAGCCGCCGAGGCACCCGTGACAACAACCAACCCGTGCGCTGGGTCGTGGAGCAAACCCTCGCACTACTGCACCAGTTCCGCCGCCTGGCCGAACGCTGGGAACGCCGCACCGACATCCACCACGGGTTCCTCGCGCTCGCCTGCAGCCTCATCACCTGGCGACGACTCCCAAACCGAATGCGTTAGGAGCTCTGAGCCGGTACTGCCACCGCCACGCGTTCGAACTGAGTCCGACGCCGGACGAGGTGCGGCACCTGATCGAACGCGCGTGGCGGCTCGTCGAACCGGCCCGTTCGGCGGACGAGCGGCAGGAATAGCGGTGCGGCGAGCAGTGCGTCCCGCGTCGCGCGAACGTTGCCGTGCTGACTCGGTTGGCGGCGTGCCCTCGCGCGCCACCACTCCACCGTGCACCCGGCGGTGAATTCGCGGCCCGCGATGCTGACCGGTTCGGCAAGGGTTGTCGCTCGGGGTCAGCGCGCGTACTCGTCGCGGTTCGCTGCGGGAAAGGCCATGCGCTGGGCCGTCAGCACCCAGCCGAGGGTTTCCCGGTCGCGGATTCACCAGGTCACTCTGCGTCCTCGACGGCGCTGAGCAGGTCTTCCGGGTTCCACACCTTCTTGGCGATCGCCCGGTACAGCTCACCGCGTTCGATGATGTCGTCGGCTTTGAACTCCTCGTATGCTTTGAACGGAAGGCCGTGGCTCTGCGTGAAGTGCAGGAAACCGGGGTTCTTCTCGTAGCAGAGCGGGCTGAGGCTCGCGGCCAACAGGTTCTGTCCGTAGTAGTGCGGGACTTTATCTTCGTACGGGGCATCGTTGTAGCTGGCGTTGAACTGCTTCGGGAGGAGCAAAAGCCCGCCGATCCGATTGCGGTGGCGGCTGAAGTCCGCATCGTGATTGAACTCGTCGCGGTGCCGCTGAGGCCGGTCGGCCCAGATGTGTTCGACCTCGTACTTCACCGACGCGCCGTTGGTGAGTTCGATGTAGTTGGAAGCTTGGCCGGAAGCGACGGTGATGTAATCGGTCATCCGCGCCAGCACCTTGTGCAGCTGGCCGCGATTCTGCTGGTGAACGTACAGGTCGTCGTTGCTGTCAAAGGTTTCCGCCATACGACTCAGGTAGTCGTGGAGGAACTTCGCCAGGTCGCCTGCGGTCAGGCCGCGTGTATCCCGCATGACGGTGAACATGGCGTACTGCATCGTCGAGTAGTCGGTCGCCCTGAAGTTCCAGATGCGTCGGGCGAGGAGGATGTCGACGAACCGTCCGACGAGTTCGAGCTTGAGATCGATCGTGGATCGGTCATCGGTGACCTGCAAGGGCGCCAGGAGAAGCTGGTCCTGGAGCGTGAAGCGATGATCCGCGTTGTAGCGGATGAACCGAAGCGGGCTCACCGGGTCGAAAGGACCTGAACTGGCTTTGAGAACCCGCTCGTACTGGCGAGCGTAGAAGTCCAGGTCGTGCGTGATGAACCGGCTGAAATCCTCCTTGGTTGTGAGCCCGACCTGTTGGTGGTTGTTGCGCAGCCACCGATGGAACTCCGTGCCGATGAGGTCCCAGTCTTCGGGGCGCGCATCCTTCCTTCGTTCCCGGATCGACATCGCGTACTGGCTACGCAGCCAGGTCTTCAGGAAGTCGGAGCCGGCGCTCTCGGTGGTGTCGTCCAGCCTGCGCATGTGTTTGCGCCACAGTTCGTTCGCGTGGGCCCGTGGTGCACCTTCGTCGATGTTGGCGAGTAGGTATCCCTTCAGCATGTCGGCCGGAGTGAGCTTCAACCCGCGGTCGTTCATGGTCTCGAAGATCGCGTACGCGTCGTCGTCGTTGTACGCGGTGATCTGGACCAGCTGCACTCGGTCTTTGAGCCAGTCGATGAAGTAGGGCAGTGCATCGCCCTTGAGCTCTTCGGGGAAGAGCCCGTCGATCTCTCGGTAGCGGCTGATCAGTGTGCGTACCGACTCGACGGCGTCGGACGGTGGGTCGTATTCGCCGTCCTCGTACAAGGCGCGCATGCACTCGTTCCGGTCGGGCACGTCGAGGTTGAATGACTTCTCGCCGTAGCTCTCGGAGAAGATCAGCTCGTCGATCGGGACCGTGGTGTCTCGGTTGAGCTGGAGTCGCCGGAGGTAGGTCAACACCAGTGTCAGACTCGTCAGCCGTTGTTGGCCGTCGACGACGAAGCGCTGGTTGCCCTTTTGGGAGACGATGATCGCCCCGAGGTAGTAGCCCGGGTACTTTGCGACGTCCCGGCGGGCGTGGTCCTTGTCGTAGAGCTGCAGGAACTTCGAAGTCAGGTCCGTGACCAGTTCGGCGAGCTGTTTCGGCTCCCACTTGTAGTCGCGCTGGTAGTAGTCGATGGCGTACTTCTTGTTCGCCAGGACTTCGGAGACGGTTTTCGCAACGCCGGCGATAGTACGGTCGTGGTCGCTCACGCTTGGCCTCCGGCGATTCGGATGCAGGTCACGTTGGTCATCGGGGAGAGTTCGATTCCTTGCTGCCCACCAGTCGTCGTGCGGGCCCGCCCGCACGACGGACGATCTTATCGACCGTCAGCTCAGCTGTGGTTCGTGCGTCTCTTCTGCGGCAGCATGCAAGCCACGAGGGAACGAGTGGAAGGCGAGTATGGAAACCCGACCCCTGAACGTGCACGATATTCCCGCCATCATCGCGCTGATGGACCTCGGCAGCCCCTTCGTCCGTCCTCGCACGGAGTCCGACTACTGGCTCTACGCCAACCTGTTCTCCGGCACGTGCCCAGTCGCTGTCGAGGGCGGCGAACTCGTGGGCGCGATCATCGCCTTCCGGAGCCAGAACGATCCCGGTGATGTCTATATGCAAGACGTCGTCACCCATCCCGGACATCGCCGCCGTGGCGTCATCACCACGCTGCTCAACACGGTCCGGGAGGTCGGGCTACGCCTTGGCTGCACACGGTTGTATCTGACGTCCGAACCTGAAAACACCTCCGCCCACCGAGCCTGGTCGCGGCTCGGCTTCGCCAACATCGCAGGCGATCACATCAGCAACGGCATCTCGGTGATCACCGACTACAAGGGTCCTGGACGACACCGCGCTGTTTACGAACTTCGGCTCGCCTAGCTTCGGCATCGGCGGCATCGCGCCAGGTCACCGCTTCGGGGGAGACGGCCGGTGTGAGCGAACTGCCGGAGCGCTTCGGTGAACCGCTCGAGCGCAACGCCGCTGCCAGTGGGAAACCCGCCTTCCGACTCGACCGCTGGCGACGTGAGGTCGCCGTCGCCACTTCAGCCCCCTCTGCGCTGCGGCGCGCCCACTGGCGAGGTTAGCCGTTGATGCTCTTGCCGTCTTCACACAACGTCAATTCTCCGGTTTGACTTGCGCGTAATGCGGTGTCGATTCGTGCGGCCAGGGGTGGTGTCACTTTGGCGATCGTCTGCTGCATTGTGTACAGCCCAGCTGACGTGATCTCCGGGTCGGTGAGGGTGAGAGCCGCGACGTCTGTGTCGGTGATCAGACCTCCGTCCCACACGAAGGCCAGCCCCTCGGGCATGCGTCCGTCATCGGAGATGCTGTCGATCACCAGAAGTGTGCCGAGCGGCCGGTCCAGGCCGATTTCTTCGCGTACTTCGCGTCGGGCTGTGGTCCACGGCGACTCGCCCGCATCGACGACGCCGCCCGGTATATCCCAGTGCCGCTTGTAACTCGGCTCGACCAGGAGGACCCGGCTGGAGCTGTCATGAAACAGCACGCCAGCGGCCATGCGGCGGCGAGGCAACGAGCGCACGTACTCGTCGAACGGCAGCAGATCCACGTTTCGGAGGCTACCTACCGGTTGCAGGAGTGGTGCTGACCTGTAGTCGCGGGAGGCATAGAACGCGCGGGAGGCAAGGTGAGCGGTGGGACCGAGGCGCTGTAGTAGCCGCCGGAGTCAGGCATCGGCGGCGTCGCGCCACGACACCGCTTCGGGGAGACGGCCGGTGTGGGCGAACTCCCGGAGCACTTCGGTGAACCGCTCAAGCGTAACGCCGCTGCCAGTGGGAAACCCGCCTTCCGACTCGACCGCTGGCGACGTGGGGTCGCCGTCGCTGACGACGTAGCCGTCCGGTCCGGCGTAGAGCAGGTACCCGTAGCCGTGCGCGATGTGGGCGCTGAGAGCGACGTCGGTGCCCTGGATGTTGGCGGTGTCGGTGTCATCACGGGACAACAGCTCGACGAGGCGTGTCACGTCGTCGTCGGTGGCGAGTGGCAGGCTTTCGCCGCCAACGACACCGTCGCGGAACGTCGGTACTGCCGCGACCAGCTTCATGTTGAGGGCTCCTCTCCCGTGTAATCCCGGACTGTGCCGTCCGGCTGAATCTCGCGGCGTCGGTGAACGGCCAACCACATGAGTTCCGTGTTCTTACCCGGTAGGTGCGCGTGTCCTCATCCTCGAACGGTGAAGGGTGGGCTCCACGGAGACACCCCAAATTCACTTATCGAGTTGTGGCGTCGCCGTCTTGAGTGCCGGGTACGGTGCGGACCGTGGGGAACGGGCTGACGCAGTGGACCATTCATGGCGAGCGACTGGTCGATGACACGCGCAAACTCACGTTGTCGATCGCGTCGGTGGAGTTGCCGGATGGTGTGACATTCGAGCAGTACGTACTGAGGTTGCCTGCGGCGGCGATGATGGTCGTGCTCGACGACGCGCGTGATCATGTGTTGATGATGTGGCGGCACCGGTGGATTCTCGACCGCTGGGTGTGGGAGTTGCCGGGCGGCTATGTCGACCCGAACGAAGATCCGGCGGTGACGGCGGCGCGGGAAGTCGAGGAGGAGACCGGCTGGCGGCCTCGGGACGTGCGCAAGCTGTTGTCGACCCAGCCGATGGTGGGTTCGGCGGATGCGGACAACCGGCTGTACGTGTCGCTCGGTGCGGAGTACGTCGGCGACCCAACGGACATCAACGAGGCGGAGAAGATCGCGTGGCTCCCGCTGTCGTCGGTGCGGGAGAAGATGGAGAACGGCGAGATCGTGGGCGCGTCGTCGCAGGTCGGTCTCATGCACGTGCTGGCGTTCCCGCCGGAGGTGCTGCGGCTCGGGATGTAGTGGCCACTGAGTGGCCAGTCGCTGCGATGTCTGGCCGGTCGGTCAGTGCTGCGTATACCGTCACCGGTGGTGTACCGGGTTTTGCGTGGGGTGAGCAGACATGGCCGATGGCGGTAGTCGTCGACATCCGCCGAACAAGCGGCTGACATGGGAGCGGCTGCAGCGTGGGTGGAGCCGCGACGAACTGGTCAACCAGATCGCTGAGAGCATGCGCGCCCACGGCGACGGCGAATCTGGGCTGACCGCGCACACGGTGCGCCGCTGGGAGTCGGGCGAGCGGTGGCCAGAGCCTCGCTTTCGCAAGCACCTCGTTCTGATCTTCGACCTCCCCGCCAGCGAGCTCGGACTGTTGACCTCGGAGGAGCGCGAGTTCCAACCGCAGGAGGTCACAGTTCCGGGCGGGGTGCTGGATGCGATGGTGAGTGCGGAGCTGAGGAGGTTGCTGATGAGCGAGGGCACCGGGTTCGGCCGCCAGCAGTTTCTCCGCGCAGCCGTGGCCGTGGGCCTGTCGCCCCTGCTTGCCTCGGTGGGCGTCGGCGAGGCGGACGCGGCACGGCACAGCCGCGGACATGCGCGCGATCCCCGGGCGGTCGAGTCGTATGCCAACGCCACCGCAGCGCAGCGTGCGCTGTACTGGACCACGCTGGCGGAGACCATGTGGGATGCCGCGCTCGGACACCTCCGACTCGGGTTGACGCTGCTGGGCCAGACGACCACCAGTCGCGAGGGTGACGACCCGCTCGCGGCAGCGGTCGCCGAAACGGCGTTGCTTGCGGCGCGGATCGCGTTCTTCGACCTCGGGAACCCGACGGTGGCGACGCGGTGCTTCGAGCAGGCCGAATCGACCGTCGACTACGCGGGCGATCACGCGCTGGCGGCGGCGATCGCGGCGCACCGTGCGTTCGTGCCGGGGTTCGCGGGCGACGGCGTCGCCGCGCAGCGCCACTTGGACGTCGCGCAGGCGCACGCACGGTTCGGCGGCGGTCCGAACCTGCGGGCGTGGCTGCACTGCGTCACGGCCGAGGTGCATGCCCGCACCGGTCAGGGTGAGTCGTCGCGGGAGCGGATTCGCCAGGCTGAGCACGCCCTGGGCACCAACGGCACGGATCCGGACTGGCTGGACTTCTTCAGCCCGGCGCGCCTGGCGTCGTTCGCTGGCAACGCGGAGCTGCTCGCCGGGCGACACGAGGTGGCGGCACGGTGGCTGGACCGGTCGCTTGCCCAATTGGATCCGCAGGCGGACAAGCAGCGTGCGGTCGTCCTGCTCGATCTGGCGGCAGCACACGCGCCGACGGACGCCGTGCATGCCGCGTCGTTCGCACATCGAGCGTGCGACATGTTGAGCGACCGCCCGTACGGCGCGGCCGTCGAGCGGATTCCCGCTGTGCAGCAGGCGTTGGCGGGCACGCCGGCTGGCGTCGAGCTCGTCGAACGGACGCGTGCGTTGCGGCTGCCTGCTGTGGCGGTCGACTAGGTAGTCGTCGTCTGCGTGTTGTGCGTCGCGACGAGGTCGGCCAGCGGGGCGAGGCTGTCCAGCTGGAAGAGGCAGGACGCTTCGACGTCGGAGCCGAGAATGGTCGTGGCCGTGTCGCCGCGCAGGATGTGTCCCCACGGTCCGCGGCGGATGACGGCGGTGTTGATGCGCAGTTCGATGGCGGGGCGGATGTCGTTGTCGAGGCGGTCGCCGACGTAGAGGATGTGCTCGGCCGGAACGCTGGCTTCGGCGATGACACGTTCGAAGAACGCGGTCGACGGTTTCGTGGCGCCCCAGCTGTCGGACGTGCCGAGAACATCGATCGGCAGGTCGAGTGAGCGGAGGATCGACTCGGCGCGGGCTGTTTGGTTGCCGGCGACGCCGACGGTCAGACCCTGGTCGCGGAGTGCGGCGAGGCAGGGGCGTGTGTCGGGGTGGAGGTCGTCGTCGGTGAAGGTTTCGGGCTGCCCGGCCTCGGCGCGGCGACGTCGTTCGGTTTCGAGGTCGAATCCGGGCCGGAACACCTGGAACGCTTCGCGGTAGTCGAGTCCGCGGGCGATCACCGCGCCGAACACGGCCGAGAACGTGTGCCGCGGAACGCCGAGCCAGTCGGCCCAGGTGCCGTACTCGGTGGTCTCGTCCACGAGCACTTCTCCGACGTCGAAGAACACCGCGCGAATCGTCATGCCCCCACCCTAGAAGTCGACCGTGTGGCGGTGTGGCGCCCCGCGGCCACGGCGTGGCCACTGCCTCCCGGCGGCACGAGTTGGTGTGCTGGTCGTGTTGTTGTTCATGACCAGGAGAAACGCGGTCGATATGACACATGCGATGACTCCGACCGACGCCGCGCCGCGCGACGCTGCGAGGTCGAAGATCTACACCACGTGGTTCCGGTGCGCGGTTGACGGCCGCGATCACGCGGTGGAGGACGAAGCGTTCGCGGCAGGGCGTGCCAGCGGTGGGCGGTGCGTGGCGGTGTGTGGGCACGTGGTCGAGATGTCGGCGGCGATCGTGCCGAACGGACCCGTGTGCCGCGGGTGTGCCGCGGTGTTGGCGCCCGTTGTTCCGGTGCCGCACTGCGGGCGCGGTGTCCGGCCAGGTCTTGTGCGCCGGTTGGTGGGCCGTCGTGGTATGGAGGTCGGCGCGTGAGCGACGGGATGTTGTTGGCCCGGCCTCTGCCGGGAATTGTTGGGCTGCGCCAACAGGTGAGTCATGTGTTCCGCCTGCCGGACACGGTGGTGCCGCCGAATCGGGTCACGGCGTTGTGCGGCGTGTCGTTCGCGCCGGCGCAGTTGCAGCGGTCTCCAACCCGACGGGAATGGCGTGCGAGCTGTGCCTGGCGCGAACGCCGAGGCCAGCCGTGGACGGCAGGGTCTGTGTCGAAACCCCGATCGGTGCAGGCCCTGCCGTCTATCCAGGAAGGCGTGGGGATGACCGAGGTGAGGGCCTGGACCGGCGGGCGCTGGAGTGGGTGGACACGGGCGAAGGAGGCCGGGTTCCGCCTGCACGAGCAGCTGGACACGGTGCGGGTGTTCGCACGGGAGCTGCCGGGGCACAGGGACATGTTGACGGTGGACTGGCCGCGGCGGACGGAGACGGTCCGGTGGGTGGCACGGCTGGCGCGGGCGCACCGGTGGTCGCGGGACCAGGTGCAGGGCTGGACCGAGGGTGAGGCGTTGCCGCGGGCGGTGAGAACCCAGATTGGCCCGGTAACGGCGGTAATCCAGGCGGTGCTGGAGTGGCCGGTCGATGCCCGATGAGGCGTGGCCAGGTGTGTTCAGCCACGACACGCTCCACTGGGTCGAGCGGGTCGGCGTGGCGGCATTGCGGGGCTTGGGCCAGGCCCGGTGTGGCGCGGTGTGCGTGCCACCGGCGTGCGCCGTCGTACGCGAACGTGCGCGATGTATGCAGTGCTTTCCGTGGCCGACGGGTGGGGCCGAGATGGCTGCGCTGCACCGACCGCATCTAGCGCGTACGACATGAGTTCGTGGAGAGTTCCGCGCAGTGCGCGGTGGTGGTGAAGTTCCGTTGGAGAGGAGTGTTCGTATATGACCGCAGTGTTGCCTGTGGACGGTTTCGCCGACGATCCGGTGGCGTCCCATTCGGCGCAGTTCCCGTTGGCCCGTGCGTACTGTGCGCCGGGCGAGGACCAGCCGTCGGAGGCCGGGGTGCGGCCGTGGAATCTGCGCTCGGTGCAGCCGGTGGCCGGGCCGGTGTCGGCGGGCGGACAGTCGGACTACGACCCGATTCGCCAGGTGGCGGTGACTCGCGAGGGGGTACCGGTTCTGGCCGAACCGACGGCGAACTCGGTTTCCAGCAACGATGGCGATGAAGGGCCGAGTGAGGACTGGACGTACGACTTCACGCCGGACAACCCGTACTCGACCTGATGTCGGTCCTGATCCTTACCGGGGAGCACGACCCGAGTGCCGACGCGATGGTGCGGGCACTATCCGAGCGTGAGGTCGAGGTGCACCGGATCGACACGGCGTGGTTCCCCCGCCAGCTCGGCGTGAACGCTGGGCTGGCGGGGGCGTCGTGGTCCGGGACGTTGCGCACGCCGCACCGCACGGTGGACCTGTCCGAGGTGGGCGCGGTCTGGTACCGGCAGCCAGGGGCGTACGAGTTTCCCGATGACCTGTCGCCGGTGGAGCGTCATCACGCCAACATGGAGGCCAAATACGGGCTCGGCGGGGTGTTGTCCACGCTGCCTGCGATGTGGGTGAACCACCCGGCGAGGTTGGCCGACGCGGCCTACAAGCCGGTGCAGCTGGCCGCGGCACGCCGGGCCGGGCTGGACGTACCGGAAACGCTGATCACCAACGATGCCGACGAGGTTCGCGAGTTCGTCGCGCAGGGCCGGACGGTGACGAAGATGATCGGTGCGGGCATGATCGTCGAGGAGGGTGCGCGCAAGGTTGCCCGGACGCGCGAGGTCGACGACGCCGACGTGGCCGACCTGCGTGGGGTCGAGACCACCACGCACCTGTTCCAGCGGTGGGTGGAGAAGGCCTACGAGGTGCGGCTGATCGTCATCGGCTGCAGCCTGACGGCCTACGCCATCCACGCTGGAAGTCCGGAGTCGTACATCGACTTCCGCGCCGACTACGACAGCCTCAGCTACGAACTGGTCGACGTCCCTCAGGCGGTGTCTACTGGCGTGGACCGGTTGATGGGCGAGCTGGACCTGGTCTACGGGGCGCTGGATTTCGTGGTCGGTCCCGATGGTCGGTGGACGTTTCTGGAGGTCAACCCGACCGGCCAGTACGGATGGCTAGAACATCACGTCGACGGAGTGAGCCTGACCGGCAAGCTCGCCAACCTACTCGCTGCTGGAGCCACCTTTGAGTGACTGGACAACACGCGCCGCACGGCTCGTGGACGAGTTGACCGAGGCGGGCAAGCTCCGCTCGCCGCAGTGGCAGGAGGCGTTCCGCGGCGTGCCGCGCCACGTGTTCGTGCCGGAGTACTACCAGCAGGACGGCGGCACATGGACCGCGGTGAGCACCGACAGTCCCGAGGGGCTGGACGCGGTGTATGCCAACCGCGCCCTGTTCACTGACGTCGATGAGCACGGGCGTGGCGTGTCGTCGTCATCCATGCCGGGCTTGATGGCCCGAATGCTGGAGATACTGGACATCCACCCCGGCGATCGAGTGCTGGAGATCGGGACCGGAACCGGGTACAACGCAGCCATCCTGTGCTCTGTACTCGGCGATGACAACGTCTACAGCATCGACATCGACTACGTCGATGCCGCACGGCGTCGCCTGGCTACCGTGGGGTTTTCCCCGACGCTGGATACGCGCGACGGGGTACTCGGCCTTCCCGTTGGCGCGCCCTATGACCGCATTGAGGCGACAGTGGCGGTGTCGAGCGTCCCGTACGCGTGGGTGCAGCAGGTGCGTGAGGGCGGGCTGATCCTGGTCGACCTCAAGATCGGCACGGCGGCGGGGAATCTCGTGCTGCTGCAGCACGACGGGTACGCCGCCGAGGGCCGATTCGACGGCGGCTATGCGGCCTTCATGTCGATGCGTCATCCGAGCCGCGTCGAGCCACCGACGACACCGGTGAACACGAACTCGCTCTCCGCGGTTACCGGAGTTACCCGGGTGCCGCCGAAGGCATGGGAGAAGTCCGTGCCGTGGTTCCTCGCGTCTCTGAGCTTGCCGGAGGGCACGACCTATGGGTTTACCCTGGACGAGCGGTACACGCCGACGGCGACGCTGTTCACATCGCCGGACGGCTCTCGCGCCACCGTGTTGCTGGATGGGGAGGAGTCGCTGGATGGGGAGGGCGGGGCTTGGCAGTGCGAGCAGTCCGGTCCGCATCGCCTGTGGGACGAGGTGGAGCGGGCATACGCGTTGTGGTGGGATTTCGGACAGCCGTCGTGGGAACGGTTCGGACTGACCGTGACACCCGAGACGCAGACGGTGTGGCTCGACGACCCGGTGCAACCGGCCTGGTCATGCCCGCTACCGGACTAGCTGTGGGATCGTAACCGACACAGCGACGCACGCGTGCAGTCTCCGAGTGAGCTTCCCCTTCCATGTAGCCGACGTCCCCAACGTCGACAAGTTCCTGGTCGGTGTTCGAGGACATGCTTGCGGGGGTGGGCGAGTTCATCCGCACGGGACGACGGCCGACCGGTATCCCGTGGGTCGACGCCGACTGAACCCGGTCGGCACACCGCGAGCGCCACCTGTTGTCACGGCTGCGCAGCAGCATCGGTAACGCTCGAGTATCGCCTCGGTGCGTCCCGTAACGACCACCTGCCTTCCTGACGACGGTCCCGACGACAAGGGAGACAGGTGCCGACGTGCGGCACCTGAGGTAACAACCACACATCGGCAAGTGGCTGAAAACTCTGTCAAAACAAGATCGGCGTGTGAACTTGTGTTACGACCGTTCACGGTCTATGGTGTGTTTATCCCGCCCGGCCGTTGACGACAGGACGCCGCGATGACCGATTCGATCACGCAGATCACCGCAGCCGAGATCTCTCGGCTGGCCGGGGTTACGCGTGCGACGGTGAGCAACTGGCGGCGGCGTCACCCGGACTTCCCGGTGGCCGTCGGGGGTACGGACACGAGTCCGACGTACGACCTCGACACGGTTCGCGCGTGGCTCGCCGAGCGTGGGCAGCTGCCGGAGTCGACCCCCGAGGCAGAACTGCGACTCGCGCTGCAAGGCGCGAACGACAGTCGGCTGCTGGCGCGGCAGTTGCTGCCACTGGTGTCGCCGCTGGCGCAGCTTCCCCCGGACAGGCTCGTGAAACTGGCGGACCTGCCGGACGAAGAGTTCGCCGCGGAATTGGCCACGGTAGTAGGCGAGCACCACGCACCCGACTTGGCGGCGCATGCATTGGTGCGGTGCTGCGCGGCACGCGGCCACGAGGCACGCGGCCCAGGAGAAGGTGCCGCCGAGACGGCGTTGCAGATCCTCGCGGAACCCCTGACGGACACGACTTCCACAGGGACGTATTCGACCCCGCAGGGCCTGGCCGACCTCATGGTCGCCCTGCCCGGTCGCCTCGCCCGGACGTTGGACCCGGCCTGCGGTGGTGGCGGCCTCCTCTCCTCCGCGGCGCGAGCCGGTGCCGCGGAGGTACTCGGTCAGGAGATCGTGAACGATCAGGCGGCGTTGGCGCGGGTGCGCGCCGAGCTTGCCGCGCCGGACGCTCGGGTGTGTCACGGCAACAGCCTCGTTGCGGACGCCTTTCCCGACGAGCGGGCCGATGCGGTGGTGTGCAACCCGCCGTTCGGCCTGCGCGACTGGGGCCACGACGACCTCGCCTACGACCCGCGCTGGGTGTACGGCTTCCCACAGCGTTCGGAGTCCGAACTGGCCTGGGTGCAGCACTGCCTCGCGCACCTGAGCGAGCACGGTACGGCCGTGGTCCTCATGCCACCCGGCGCGGCGGAACGCTCCGGCGGCCGCCGCATCCGCGCCGAACTCGTCCGCACGGGTGCGTTGCGGGCGGTCATCGCGCTGCCGCAGGGTGCCGCGCCGCCGCTGCACGTCAGCCTGCAGCTGTGGGTGCTGACACCGCCGCCGGACAGCGAGCCGAAGCCGGTGCTGTTCGTTGACGCCTCGGATCAGCCGGGACGTTCGGAGCAGCCAGGGCGCTCGGACCAGCCGGGGCGTGTCCGGGAGATCGACTGGGACGCCGTGTCGGAGCGAGTACTGCCGGTGTGGCGGGCGTTCCGCGAAGACCCCGAAAACGTCGACTCGGAGCCGGGACGGAGCGGCACGCGCTCGGTCGTCGACCTGCTCGACGACACGGTCGACCTCACCCCGCAGCGGCACGTGTGGGCCGAGCACGTCGTCGAACCGGAGCGGCACGACGCGGTGGCTCACGAGTTGCGTGAGCGGTTGCGGCGCGCCGGCGACGCTCTCACCGGGCTCGGCGATGGCCGGTTGTGGCAGCCGGCCGGGCCGGAACCGGCCGAGTGGCGGACGGCCACCGTCGCCGACCTACTGCGTGGCGGCGCGCTCACGCTGTACCGCGTCACACCGGCGCGGAAAGCGGCAACGCCCGGGGTCGACGAACCCGCTGTGCTGACCCGCCACGACGTCCGCACCGGGGAACCGCCGTCGGGTTCGCTGACAGACAAGCCGGTCGACAAGCTGGTGCCGGTCGAGCCGGGAGACGTGGTGCTGCCGGAGACGTTGCACCACACCGGCCCGGTCACGGCGCGCGTCGCCGGTGAGCACGACGCGGGGAGTGTGCTCGGGCCGCACCTGTTCCTGCTGCGCCCGGATCCGGACCGGCTCGACTCCGAGTTCCTGGCGGGATTCCTGGCCGCCGAGCACAACGTCCACGGCGCCACCACGGGGACGTCGGTGCGGCGACTCGATGTGAAACGGTTGCGCGTGCCGCTGATGCCCCTGGAACGGCAACGCGACTACGGGCACACGTTCCGCCGGGTGCGTGCGCTGAACTCGGCGGCGGACCTCGCAGCGACGATCGCGCGCGAGTTGGCCGGCCAGTGGGCGCGCGGCCTGACCAGCGGGGCCCTGCTGCCCCCGGACGACGAACCACTGGCACCGGCGGTCGGGCCCTGACGCCTGCCGCTGCCGGTCCGGCACGGAAGCGAGCCCAGCGTTCACCACCACAGAAGTCCATCATCAAGGAAGACCGAGGGGAACGTCGTTGAACACCAACAAGCACACCGAGCTGGCGAATCACGCCTGGTCCGTCGCGGATCTGCTGCGCGGTGACTACAAGCAGTCCGACTACGGGAAGGTGATCCTGCCGTTCACGGTGTTGCGCCGGCTCGAGTGTGTGCTGGAGCCGACGCGGGAGAAGGTCGCGGAGACGGTCGACAAGTACCGCGACCGGGACATCGACGTTGACCGGTTCCTCCGAAAGGCGTCGGGGCATCGCTTCTACAACACGACGCAGCTCAGGCTGAAGTCGATCACGGCGGACTCCTCGCACGTCGCGCGCAACCTCACCGAGTACATCGGCGGCTTCTCCCCGAACGCCTACGAGGTGCTGGAGCGTTACGAGTTCGCCGAGCAGATCAAGAAGCTCGACAACGCCAACCTCCTCTACCAGGTGACGAGCACGTTCGCCGATCTGGATCTGCGGCCCGAGGTGGTCGACAACCACCAGATGGGCTACATCTTCGAGGAGCTGATCCGGAGGTTCGCCGAGCAGTCGAACGAGACGGCGGGTGAGCACTTCACGCCGCGCGAGGTAATTGAGCTCATGGTCAACCTGCTCATCGCGCCCGATGACGATGCCCTGAGCAAGCCGGGCGTTGTCCGCAAAGTGCTGGACCCGGCGTGCGGCACGGGCGGCATGTTGAGCTCGGCCTACGAACACATCACGCGGATGAACCCGGACGCGACGGTCGACGTGTACGGGCAGGAGCTCAACCCCGAGTCGTGGGCGATCTGCCGGTCCGACCTGATGATCAAGGACCAGGACCCGGACAACATCAAGTTCGGCAACTCGTTCAGCGACGACGGCCACCGCGGCGCCACGTTCGACTACCTGCTGGCGAATCCGCCGTTCGGGGTGGAGTGGAAGAAGGTCAAGGAGGACGTCGAGGACGACCTGGAGCGGCTCGGCGAGAACAGCCGGTTCTGGCCTGCGCTGCCGCGGATCAACGACGGGTCGCTGCTGTTCCTGCAGCACATGCTGTCGAAGATGAAGCCCGCCGAGCAGGGTGGCGGCCGCGTGGCGATCGTCTTCAACGGCTCACCGCTGTTCACCGGGGCCGCCGGATCCGGTGAGTCACAGATCCGCCAGCACATCCTGGAGAACGACTGGCTCGAAGGCATCGTGGCGCTGCCGGACCAGCTGTTCTACAACACGGGCATCTCGACGTACTTCTGGATTCTCAGCAACCGCAAGAGCCCGGAATACCGGGGCAAGGTGGTGTTGCTGGACGCGCGGGACCAGTGGCAGAAGATGCGCAAGTCGCTCGGGGACAAGCGCAAGTACGTCGACAAGGACCAGATCGCCGACATCAGCCGGCTCTATGCCGAAGCGTTCGACGCGGCGAAGGATGAGAGTCACCCGCAGCACTCCAAGGTGAAGGTCTTCAACAACGAGGACTTCGGCTATCGCCGCATCACCGTGGAGCGGCCGTTGAAGCTGAAGTTCGAGATCAGCGAGAACACCCTGGCCGCGTTGGGCGAGGCGAAGCCGGTGCAGAAGCTCGACGCGCCGGAGGAGTTCGTCGCCGCGCTGCGACCGTTGCTGGGCACGACGTGGTGGGCGAAGGACGAAGCCGTCACGGCGATGCGGGAGGCCGTCACGGGTGCGGGCCTGAGCTGGCCGACCGGCGCGCCGTTCGCCAAGGCCCTGCGCGACGCTGTCGGGGTGCGCGATCCCGAGGGCGAGGTTCAGACCGTCAAGGACAAGCCCGAGCCCGACGCCGAGCTGCGCGACTTCGAGAACGTGCCCCTCGACGAGGACGTCGAGGAGTACCTGAAGCGCGAGGTCCTGCCGCACGTCTCCGACGCGTGGATCGACCACACCAAGACGAAGATCGGCTACGAGATCCCCTTCACCCGCCACTTCTACGTCTACGAACCTCCGAGGCCACTGTCGGAGATCGACGCCGAGCTGAAGGCCCTCGAAGCTGAGATCCAGAACCTGCTGGGCGAGGTGACGGAATGAGTCGCGTGACGAACGTTCGCGCGGCTGCGGAAGTCAGCCTTGGGCGTCAACGCGCTCCCCAGCACGACGCCGGCCCGCACATGGTTCCGTATCTGCGCGCAGCGAATGTCAAAGACGGTGCGCTCGACCTCAGCGACGTCAAGAACATGAATTTCTCTCCGGGGGAACAGCAGGTCTTTTCACTCAAACCTGGCGATGTGCTGGTCTCCGAAGGAAGCGGTAGCCTCGGTTCAGTTGGGGCTTCGGCGGTCTGGCGCGGGGAACTCGACGGCGTTGTATGTTACCAAAATACGCTTTTGCGCATGCGGCCGCGTTCGGGTGTTACGGATGGACGATTCCTTGAATGGTGGGCTAGATCGGCCTTTGGTAGTGGATTGTTTGCCTCTATTGCCACAGGGGCAAACATATTTCATATTAGCGCTGATCGAGTGCGAGCGCTCCCGATGGAGCTTCCTCCACTGGAGGAGCAGCGCCGTATCGCCGATTTCCTCGACGCTGAGACCGTCCGCATCGACAAATTTATCTCTGCTTTGAGCAAGGAGCTGGACCTATTCGCGGAGCGGAGGCGTGCAGGAGTTGTGCATCTGGTCGCTGGCGGTGACGAGATGCCCTGTCGGCCGTCGACGTTGGCCTGGCTGAGAAGCGTGCCCGAGACCTGGTCGGAAGTTCGGCTTGGCCTCGTTGCGCAGATGGGAAGTGGGCACACCCCGAGTCGTAATCGCCCCGAGTGGTGGGTGGATTGCACGATTCCCTGGGTTACGACCGGTGAAGTCAGTCAGCTCCGCGACGATCGGCTCGAGGAGCTTATTGATACCCGAGAGAAAATCAGTGATATTGGCCTGAAGAACTCCGCTGCTGAACTTCATCCGAAGGGCACCGTCTTCCTGTGCCGTACAGCGGCGTCCGCAGGATATTCCGGTGTTATGGGACTCGATATGGCCACCAGTCAAGACATCGTGACCTGGACGTGCGGCCCGCGCTTGGACCCGTATTTTCTTCTGTGGTGCCTCCGTGCGATGCGACCGGACCTCCTTGGGCGCCTCGCGATGGGGTCGACGCACAAGACGATCTATGTGCCAGACCTACAGATGCTGAGAATTCCGTTGCCGTCGGTTGACGAGCAGCGCAAGATTGTTAAGTCGATTAGGAACCAGAACCGTCGCCTTGACGCACTATCCGACAAGGTGAAGCGCCAACGCGAGTTGCTCTCCGAACGCCGGCAAGCGCTGATCACCGCTGCTGTTACTGGGGAGTTCGATGTGTCCGCTGCGAGCGGTCGAGGGGTCGAGGAGTAGCCGATGCCGATTCATCATGAGGCCGTGTTCGGCACGGCGATCGTCGACTCCATGTTGGAGCACGGCTGGGAGCTGGGCAGCGCCGCCGACTACGACCCTGCGCTCGGCCTGGACGTCGGCCAGATGCTCGCGTTCATCGGGGACACCCAGCAGGCCGAATGGGACGAGCTGCTCACCTACTACGGCGGCGACGCCAACGAGGCACAACGCGGATTCGCGCAGCGCGTCGCCAAGGCCATCGACACCGACGGCGTGCTCGACGTGCTCCGCAAAGGTGTCAAAGACCGCGGCGTGCGCATCCGCCTCGCCTACTTCAAGCCGTCCCTGGTCGCCTCCAACTCCGCGCTCGACGACTACCGCAAGAACCGGCTCACCGTCGTCCGCGAACTCGCCTACGCCGCCAAACAGGCCGACCGGGACAACCGGCTCGACCTGGCACTGTTCGTCAACGGCATCCCCGTCGCCACCGCCGAACTGAAAAACCCCCTCACCGGCCAAGGCGTCGAACACGCCAAACACCAGTACCGGCACGAACGCGACCCCAGCGAACTCATCTTCGCCAAACGCTCCGTCGCCAACTTCGCCGTCGACCCCGACCTCGTATTCGTCGCCACCGAACTCCGCGGCGAACGCACCCGCTTCCTGCCCTTCAACACCGGCTCCAACGGACCCGGCAACCCCGGCGGCGCCGGCAACCCGCCCCCGGCGGCACCGACCAAATACCGCACGTCCTACCTGTGGGAACAGGTGTGGCAACGCGACAACTGGCTCGACATCCTCGAACGGTTCGTCCACGAACACCGCGACAAAGGCGTCAACGGGCGGCTCAAAAAGTCGCTGATCTTCCCGCGCTACCACCAGTGGGACGCCGTCAAAAAGATCACTGCTCACGCCGCTCGCCACGGCACCGGCAACGACTACCTCGTCATGGCCTCCGCCGGCTCCGGCAAATCCAACACCATCGCGTGGCTCGCCTACCGGCTCTCGTCCCTGCACACGCCCACCGATCCGGCCGAACTCGACCCCGAAGCACGGGAGCAGGGCCTCACACCGGGCACGCCGGTGTTCGACAAGGTCCTCATCATCACCGACCGCCGCAACCTCGACGCGCAGCTGCGCGCCACCGTCGGCAGCTTCGAACAGACCGCAGGCACCGTCGTCGCGATCGACGAGAAGCAGGGCTCGAAATCCGAACAGCTCGCGAAACGGCTCTCCAGCGAACAGGGCAAGATCATCACCGTCACGCTGCAGACGTTCCCGGCGCTGCTGGACTACCTGCGGCAGAACCCGACCGAGATCAAAGGCTCCAAGTTCGCCATCATCGTGGACGAAGCCCACTCGTCCCAGTCCGGTGACGCGGCAGGTGACGTGCGCAAGGCGCTTCGCGGCCTCGCTCTCGACGCCGACGACGACTCCGGGGACGCGGGCGCCACCGAAGCCACCGGCGACAGTGACGACGTCGAGTCCAGTCTGAAACAGCGGGTTGCCGAACGCGCGAAGAACCCCAACCTGTCGTACTTCGCCTTCACCGCCACCCCGAAGGCCAAGACCCTCGAGTATTTCGGCGTCCTCGACGAACGCGACGGCAAGCCCGCTTTCGTGCCGTTCCACACCTACTCGATGCGCCAAGCCGTCGAAGAGGGCTTCATCCTCGACCCGCTGCGCAACTACGTCACCTACGACACCTACTGGAAGCTGATCAGCAACAACCCCGACGACCGCGAGGTCGACCCGGCCAAGGCCAACCAGGAACTCGCCCGCGCCGCGGTGATGCACCCATCGACCGTCACCCAGCACGCGCAGGTGGTCGTCGACCACTTCCAGGCCCACACGTTCGGACGGCTCGGCGGGCGCGCCAAGGCGATGGTCGTCACCTCCTCCCGGCAGAGCGCGGTGCAGATGTCGCGGGCCATCAAGAAATACATCGCAGGCCTGCGCGAGCAGGGAACACTCCGCGGCGACATCGGGGTGCTCGTCGCCTTCTCCGGCTCGCTGACCTACGAGGGCGAAGAGATCACCGAATCGCAGGAGAACGGTGGCGTGCCCGAAGGTGCGCTCCCGAAGGCGTTCGCCTACACCCGCGCCGACGACGTCACCACCCGGGGCGGCGGGGCGGGACAGCCCGAGTACCGCATCCTGGTCGTGGCGGAGAAGTACCAGACCGGATTCGACCAGCCGCTGCTCACGACGATGTACGTGAACAAGAAGCTCGGCGGGATTTCGGCGGTGCAGACGCTGTCGCGCCTCAACCGCACCGCCGACCGCAAGACACAGGCCGACCTGGCGGTGCTCGACTTCCTCAACGACGCCGATGCCATCCAGGAGGCGTTTCGGCCGTACTTCGAGGACGCCTCGACGCTGCCGTCGGACCCCAACCTGCTGTTCAACGCGCAGAGCAAGGTGCTGTCGGCGCAGATCCTCGTCGACGCGGAGATGACCGAGTTCGCCCGCGCGTTCCTGGCGGCCGAACAGATTGCGGCCGGCAACGAGGCCAAGTGGGCCAAGCTGCACGCCGAGCTGTACCGGCACATCGAACCGGCCGTCGCCCGCTACGACGCCCTGCTGGCCGACGAGCACCTATCCGAGGTCGCCGAGCAGTTCCGCTCCGACCTCAGCGACTTCATCCGCAAATACGGGTTCCTGTCGCAGATCGTGCCGTACAAGGACGCCGAACTGGAACGGCTGTACCTGTTCGGCCGGCACATGCTCAACCGGCTGCCCGTCGGCAAGGACGGCGGCGTCGACATCGGCGAGGTCGACCTCAGCCACCTGCGGGTGGAAAAGACCGGGGAACACGACCTCGGTCTCACCCCGGAGGGCACCGCGGAACTGCCCGGCTTCGGCGACGGCACTGGTGCTGGTCAGGAGCAGGACAAGTCGCTGCTGTCGGAACTCATCGAACGGTTCAACGACCGGCACGGCACCGAGTTCACCGAGGAGGACGTGGCGCGGCCGTTCAACGAGACCGTCGGGGACGAGAAGGTCCGACTGGCCGCGGTCAACAACACCGAGGAGAACTTCGGCGCGGTTTTCGACGACGTCTTCGAGGACAAGATGGCCGACCACATCGACACCATCGCGGGTCTCGGAAATCAGTATTTCCACAGCCACGACCGGACGTTCAAGGAGTCGCTGAACCGCAGTGCCCGGGGCGCGGCGTGGCGGCTGATCCGCAAGCAGGAGGGCGTCGGCGACGTGGCGTGACGTCAGGTTCTCCGGGCGTACCGGAATCGCTGGACTCGTGACTGCACGGGCGGGATCATGATCCGGCGAGATCGGCTGGCCCGGTGAATCGGCAGGGCACGTCGGCGGTGACGGTGAAGGGGAGGCTACGTGGGGGACACGGTCGCCGGTCGCTACGAGTTGCGCGACGAGATCGGTTCCGGCGGCATGGGCACGGTGTGGCGGGCGTTCGACGTCGTCCTCGACCGTGAGGTGGCGGTCAAACGCATCAACCCGCGGGCCATCGGCAGCGGGGACGCGGTCGAGGAGCTCGCGCAGCGCTTCCAGCGCGAAGCGCGCGTCACCGCCCGCATCCTGCACCACGGCGTCCCGCAGGTCTACGACGCCGGACTCGACACCGGGGTCGCCGAGCTGTACCTGGTGATGGAACTCGTACACGGCGTGCCGCTGCGCGCGTTCATCGACCGGCGGGAACCACTGCCCGCCGCGTGGGCCGCTGCGTTCGGCGCGCAGATCGCCACGGTGCTGTCCCACGCGCACGCCGTGCCCGTCGTGCACCGGGACCTCAAGCCCGACAACGTGCTGGTCACCGACGACGGCGGGGTCAAGGTGCTGGACTTCGGCATCGCCGCCGTCCTGCAGCCCGACACGGCACGACTGACCGCCACCGGCACGCCGATGGGCACGAGCCTGTACATGTCACCGGAACAGATCCGGGGCAGGCAGATCACGCCGCACAGCGACCTCTACGCGCTCGGCTGCGTGCTGTACGAACTGCTGTCGGGATATCCCGTGTTCGGTGGGGACACCGACATCGACCGGTGGAACCGGCACCTCGACGAGACCCCGGTGCCGCTCGCGGACCTCGGTGTCGACGTGCCCGACGACCTCGACCGGCTGGTGCTGGACCTCCTCGCGAAAGCTCCGACCGGCCGCCCTGCCGACGCCGCGGAGGTCTACGAGCGGTTGCTGCCGCTGCTGCCCACGCTCGGCGCGGCACCGGACGCCGCCGGGGCCGTGTCGGACGGGATGCCGGATCCCACGTTGGTGTTCCGGCGCCCCAACGCCCCGGGAAGCAGGTCCGAGTCGGGGCCCGTGCTGGAACCCGCCACCGCGGAGGAGTCCGCCGCGTCGGCGTCCCGCGTGCCACGCACCGCGATGCGCGAGTCCATGGACGACGCTGTCGAGCGCGCGGACGCGCTGCTGGGGGAGTACCGGTTCATGCAGGCCGCCGAGGTGCTCGACGCGGTGATCCAGCCCGCCGGCAACGTCCTCGGCGCCGAGAACCCGCACGTGCTCCAGCTGCGGCTGCGGCGAGCGGCGATCCTCGTCATCGCCGGTGAGTACCGGCTCGCGCGCCCCGAATTCGACGCGCTCGCGGATGCGTTCGCCCGCACCGAAGGCCCGAACAGCGACGATGCGGTCGAGTCGCTGCGGCAGGCCGCGTACTGCCGCGCCGAACTCGGCGATGTCGACGAGGCGCTCGCCCAGTTCCACGACGTGCTGACCAGGCTCCGGAGTGAACGCGGCGACGGCACCGAGACGGCGTTCGAGGTGCGCCGCAACATCGGCGAGCTCCAAGCGGCCCGCAACGACCTCGACGACGCCGAACAGACGCTGCGTGCGTTGCACGACGACCTCGTCCTCATCAACGGCGCAGACGACGAGGACACGCTCTACGTCGCCGAACTCCTGGGACGCCTCCGGTCGGCCCAGTCGGGGTGAACCGGCCAAGGCGGCGTGCCTATCCGTCCGGTTCGATGGTGCCGTCGGCGAGGGCGGTGGTGAGGTGGGTCGCGATGTGGCGGCCTGTGTCGCCTGCCTGGCGTAGGCGGGTTTCGAACCGGGCCAGCCTGCGGAACGCCTCGCCCAGTTCGCGTTGGCGTTCCAGGGGCAGGACCGGCACCTCGGCGCGGCGGATGTCGAGCCGGTGCACGCCCGACGCCGTCGTGCTCAGCGCCCGCGCCCGGCTGCTCGCACGCAGCTGGCCCGCGAGGAAGTGCACGTTGAGCTTGTCGCCGTCCACCCGCAGCAGCGACAGGTTCGGCCCCAGCACCAGATCCTCGGCCTCGACCACCTGCGTCGACGGCGTGCCGTTGCCCGCCGCCACCAGCGGCACCACCAGATCGCCCGGCTGCAACGGCGTCAGCTCGTTCGGGTCGTTGCCCGCGTAGCGCAGCGTCGGCTCCTGGCACGTCGCCACGTCCCGCCCCGTCAACACCCGCGGACCGTCGCCGTCCTCCGCCGTGGCGACCGGCGCGTGCCGCTGCCGCAACGTCAGCGCACCGGCGCGGGCCAGGTCGTTGATCGTCGAATACGTTCCCGTGTGGCCGGTCGCCTCCCGCACCGCGGGTAGCAACTCGTCCAACTCCGCCAGAGTCCGGGCCAGCTCGTCGCGCTCCCGTTGCAGCGCGCCCAGATCGACCTCCGCAAGCGGCTGCGGCAGGTGCCGAGCCGGAGTCACGTCGACGTCCTCGTCCAACAGCTCGATCGGCTCCACCGTCCGGTGCCGCCCCGCGACCTCCTCGACCGTGCCGTGTCCGCAGAACTCGTCCCACGCCGCGCCGACATCCCGCGCGATCGCGTCCCAGTCGACGTGCCCGCGCCGCGACGGCCGATGCCGAGCCGTGTCGACCAACAGCACCGGCCCCGCGCCCTGCTCGGCAGGATTCCGCAACACCCACAGGTGCACGGCGATGCCCGTCGACATCAACACACCCGCCGGCAGCGCCACGACCGCGCGCAGCGCGCCCCGCCGCAGCAACGCCTGCCGGATCGTCCGCCCCGACCGGCGCCCCGCCGCCCCCGCAGGCAACGCCACTACCACCGAACCGCCCGGCTCGGCGTGCGCGAGACAGTGCTGCACCCACGCCAACTCCGGCTCGCCCTTCACCGGCAGGCCGTACTCCCACCGCGGATCCAGGCCCAACTCCTCGTGGCCCCAATCGCGGTACCCGAACGGCGGGTCGCACACGACCGCATCGAACCGCCTGCCCGTGAACGCGTCGTGGCGCAGCGCATCCCCAGCCGCGACCTCGACCTTTCCGTGTTCACGGAGCCGGGCGCGGGCGATCCGCGCGGTCGTCACCTCGATCTCCTGGCCGACCAGCGTCTCCGCACCGGCCTCCGCGGCCGCGCGCAGGACGTTGCCGGACCCGCACGCCGGGTCGAACACCGAGTTCGCCTCGCCGGTCAGGTCCATCATCAACTCGGCGAGTGGCGGGGGAGTGACGAGGTGTTGCCGCTGCTGCCGGTCGAAGATGCGTGTACACAGTTCCTCGATCACCTCGCCGGGCGGCGTGTCGCCGAGCTCGTCCAGCGCCGCGCGGACCCGCTCCGGCAGGTCGACGCCGGCGTGGCCGGTCAGGTGGTCGGCGATGTCGGCGGTCAGCTCGACGAGAGCGGCGTCCCCGCGGCCGACGTCGAGGGCCCGCCACACGACGTCAACAGGCGACGGGCCGATCGGTTTCCCCTGCGTACGGAGCCAACGCTGCACCTCGTCCAGCCGGAACGTCGGCGCGCCGCGCGCCCCCACGACAGGTTCGGGGAAGTCCGCGTGCCGCTTACGCCAGTTGCTCACGGCTGCCCGTCCCACGTTCGCCAGTCGCGCGATCTCCGCGGCCGTCACCCACGTTTCGTCTGACATGCCACCTCCAAGGGTTCGTGGTTGTGAGCATATCAGAACGCGGGATGCGTGTTGACTGTGAACATCGCTGTATGCTCCACTGTGAACGTCAACAGGTCATGCCGCTGTGAGCGGCCGAGGTTCGCAGTTGGGGAGTCGACATGGAATCCGGGGAAGATCTCGACGAGCTCGCCCGCGCCGCCCGCGACGGTGACCGGACCGCCGTGTCGGCGCTGCTGCGGGCGATCCAGCCGCGGGTGGCCCGGTACTGCCAGGCGCGCGTGGGTGGCCGGTTCAGCACGTACGCCTCCGCCGACGACATCACGCAGGAGGTGCTGATCGCCGTGATGCAGGCGCTGCCGTCCTACCGGTCGGACCGCTCCGCGTTCACGTCGTTCCTGTTCGGCATCGCCTCGCACAAGGTCGCCGACTTCTACCGTAAGCGGCAGCGGGAACCCATGACGCCGATGGACGACCTGCCGACCACTGTGGACACCGGCCCCGGCCCGGAGGCCGTGGCGCTCCAGGACGACGAACGTCGGCGGCTCGGCAAACTGCTGGAAGGGCTGACCGACGCGCAGCGCAACATCCTCGTGCTGCGGCTCGTCGCCGGACTCTCCGCCGAGGAAACGGCACGCGCCATCGGTTCGACATCCGCCGCGGTGCGGGTCACGCAGCACCGCGCACTCGAAAAGCTCCGCCGCATCCTCGCCGCCCAGTGCTGCCCGGCATAGCCCTTCACGCGCATTCCCGGCGGGACATCCGGGTCCTCAGCTTTCCACTCCGCCGGACAGTTTTCCCACGCGCGCAGTCATCGCACCACTCGCAGTTCTGGCACTACCGCAGTTCTCACTTGATCGCAGTTTTCACTCAACAGAAATGGGGACAACCATGTCTGACAACAACCCGTACTCGCAGCAGCCGCCCTTTCCGCAGGCAGGCTCCGGTGCACAGTCTTCCGGCGCGCCGTCTCCCGGAGCACAGTCCCCCGGAGTACAGCCTCCCGGCACGCAGCCTCCCGGAGCGCCGCCGAGGTCTGCGAAGTTCGTCGGGCTGGCGTGGTCGAGTCTGATCCTGGGGATCGTCGGCCTCGTCGGATCACCGGTGATCATCTTCAACAACATCACCGCCATCGCCGCAGGCGTCGGCCTCATCCTCGGGATCATCGCCCTGTTCGGCAGCAAGAAGATCGTCGCCGGAATCGGTGTCGTGCTGTGCGTCGCCGCGGTGGCCGTCACGGTGGTGGTGCAGCAGAATGCGGTCGAGGAGCTGGACCGCATCACCGACGAGTTCGACGCCTCCCTCGACGGCACGTCGAGCACCGTGGAGCCGGCACCGTCGCTGCCCGACCCGGAGCCGGTTGACGAGGTGACCCAGCCCGAGACGAACGAGCGCAACTACATCCCCATGCAGCTCGAGGACGAGGCCTGGGTCGGCCCGCCCGGGGACGCCCGGGGCTCCACCGGGACGTCGTTCGCCATCGACAGCGTCGAGGCCGACCCGGGATGCCACGCCTACGGCACCCCGCCCGAATCCGGCCACACACTGCTGCTGCACGTGCGGGTCGCGACCGGCAGCGACCAGCTGGCGGCCATGGACGCGGCGGGCGTGGTCAACCCGCTGAGCTTCGTCGAGATCGGCGCCGACGGCGTGTCGCACCCGGCGGACATCGGGACGTGCACCGACTTCGAGGACCAGCTCTCGTCGAACTTCGGCGTGAACCAGAAGTACAGCGGCACCATCGAGATCGTCGTCCCCGAGGCGAGCGGGACGCTCGCCCTCGACCCGGGAGCGATGGCCGAAGGACCGTCGGGTTGGGAGTGGACGTACTGATGGACTACGGATCCCGACCCGGCCATTCCCCGATCCTGCTGCTCGTGCTCGCCCTCGTCGGCGTCGTCTGGGCGATCGTGTGACGCGTGCAGTCCGGCGAACGAGACCGCGCGCCACGCGAACGTCGCGAGGGCGACCACCATGCAAGTCCACTGTGGATCGCCAGCACCCGGTCCGTTATTCACCCACATCACCGAAGCGACTCCCGAACGTAACGAGTCGGACTCGCCGGGTAACTCCAACGGCCCCGGTGACGAAACACGGCCGACGTAAGAAAACCGTGAAAGGAAGTACCCCCGAGATGTCCGCTCCGCAGCCGTACCCGAACCCGTCGGTCCCCGGCGCGCAGCCGCCCGCCCAGCCGCGCAACGGGCTCGGTACCGCCGGATTCGTGCTGGGCCTCATCGGCCTGGTGTTCTCGCCGATCCCGTTCGTCGGAGTGGTGGCCTGGCCGCTGGTGATCCTCGGCTTCATCTTCTCGCTGCTCGGCTTCCTGCGGGCGCGCCGTGGTGAGGCGACCAACAAGGGCCTGTCCGTCGCCGGCATCGTCTGTTCGGCCGTGGGGCTCGTGATCTGCATCCTGTGGGCGGCCGCGTTCGGCGAGGCCGTCAACGACGTCAACGAGGAGGCCAACCGCGAGGTCACCGTGCAGTACGAGGTCACCGGTGACGCGCCGAGCGTCTCCATCAGCTACACGACCTTCGGCGACGGCAACACGTCGATGAACCAGGCCGACGTCACCGACCTGCCCTGGTCGAAGGAACTGACCACGAAGGGTCTGTTCAAGGGCGGCAGTCTCACCGTGTCGACCGGATCGCAGGGCGGCAGCGTCACCTGCACCGTGACCGTTGACGGCGAGGACACCAAGTCCAGCACCGCCTCCGGCGAGTTCTCCACCGCCAGCTGCGACGGCTTCAGCAGCTGAGCGGCGTGAGCATACGACAGTGGACGAGCGGCGTGATCGCAGGCAGCTGCGACATGATCCGAGCGCACGCTCGTCCACTGTCACCCACTCATCGCTCCACGTCGCCCACGTCGCCGCATCACTCATCCGTTCATCGGCGCGACTTCGACTCCGTCGCCTCAGTCTGGAGGACAGCCATGACCAACAACGACTCCTCGACACGACGATGGACCGGAGTTCTGGCGGTAGTCGGCGGCATCCTGGCCGCAGTGGGCCTCATCGGTGGCCTGATCGTCCTCGCCGGTCAGGACCACTCGGGTGGGGGCACGGGAGTGGCAGCCCACATCGACGCAGACACATCAGCCGCCAGTGGTGCTCCGGAGACCGTGCCATCAGGTGAACCGGTCCCCGATAGCATTGTCGTCGTCCATTGTGACGTGGACGGGCAACCCACCCGGTCCGAGTCGTTCACGATCGCCGACCAGGACTTCACCGAGGCGTGGGACCAGGGGCCGTCCTACTGCGAAAGCTTTGATGCCGCACCGGACACGGAAACCGAGCGGGATGCCTACGAAGCCAGCGGCTACGCCGACGGGGACATCGGTGTGCTGTACAGCCAGTGCACGGAGGCCTCGGCGGGTTCGTATCCAGATGTACCGTCGGCCACTCAGGTGTCGGAGCTGGAGGGAATTCTGATTCTCTGCCCGGACCACCCGCGCGCCGGAAAGTTTCGTGAGCTCGTGAAAGCCGGCAACCGTGACATCGAGCTCGCCGATTCAGGGCGGCTCATTCGGTCGGGTACGTGGCGGGTCGGCGAACAGGTGCAGCCCGGTACGTATGCCGTCGAAAGTCATATTGAGGGTTGTTACTGGGAGCGTACCGACTCAACGGGCGAGATCATCGACAACAACTTCGTTCGTGGCGCGAAGCGCGTCGAGGCCACGATCGTTCACGGCGACCATTCGTTCACCTCCGAGAACTGCGGAACCTGGCGACCGGTCGAATGACGTCTCGTAATGAGTCGGTTGAACTCCTCGCCTCGGATGGGGTCTTGTGTCGTTCGGTGCGCGCCGCACGCGTGAACGCCACGCCACCGCTCACCGCTTTGGCCAGTGCCAGGCTGGACGGTCGAGGAGGCCGGGTTGGTCGGCCAGCACCGTTGCGCCGAAATCCCTCTCCAGTTCCACCAGGTTCGCGTCGTCGGCCGCCGCTCGGACCGCTTCCACGAGCGGCCGTGCGCGCGTCACCACCACGACCTGGGTGTGCTCCGCCGCCGTGGCGATCAACGCAGCCAGCGCGGGCAGCAGACTCGGGTGCAGGCTCGTCTCCGGCTCGTTCATCGCGAGCAACTCCGGCGGGCGCGGGCTCAACAACGCCGCCACCCACAGCAGATACCGCAACGTCCCGTCCGACAGCTCCGCCGCCGACAACGGCCGCAACAATCCGTACTGGTGGAACTGCAGCTCGAACCGGCCGTCATCACCCGGCCGCACCGACAGGCGCGACGCCGGGAACGCGTTGTCGATCGCCGTGTGCAGTGCCTCGGAGTCGCCGATCTCCTCGATCGTCTGCACCGCCGCAGGCAGATCGGCCCCGTCGTGGTCCAGCACCGGAGTACGGGTTCCCACCCGCACCTGCCGGGCCGGGGCGTCGGCGTCGGTGCGGAAGTGGCCGTAGAACCGCCACGAACGGATCCGTTCCCGTACCAGGAGTACCTCGGGTGAGATCCGCGGATCGGCGAACGACGTCAGCATGCTGTCCGTCACCGGGATCTGATGCGGTTCCCGGCCCCACGCTCCGTCCGTCCCACGGGTGCGCACCACCGGACCGTCGCGATCGGCCAACAACGCGCCCTTACGCAGCACCGGCCCGATCCACACACACTCCCGCTTGAACTCCGGATCGCGAATGAACGCCGACCTTTCCGGCACCGGCATCCCCAGGTCGAGCGCATAGCCGAACTCGTCTCCGGCGAAGCCGAGCCGCAGGCCCACCGACTTGGTCCGCAGGGCGCCCTGCGGCGGCGCGGTGCCCTCCCGCACCGTGCGGCCAACCGTTTCCGGTCCCGCCCACGACGTCGACGGCAACCCGCCTTCACGGGCCAACGCCGCGACCGCACCACTGTGCGCCGCATCCGCCAACAGCCGCAGCGCTCGATACAGGTTCGACTTCCCCGTGCCATTCGCACCGGTTACCACGGTCAGCCGGGACAACGGAAGCACGAGATCCCGCAGCGAACGGTAGTTCTGCACGGCCAGGGTCGTCAGCATGCGGCGACCGTAACCGCCGCCACCGACACGAGCATGCGCACGGCGTCGCCGCGAGACCCGCAATCGCTGGTTCACGACGGTGCCGGCCGCGGTGGCGTGGTTCCCCGCGGGACCGCCGCTCCGCTCCCGGATCCGTCAGGCCGTGTCACCGGCGGACGTACTGCACATAACGAATGAGTCTCCGTCGTTAACCCCGCACTGATCATCGCCGACCAGGACGGGCGGACCCATCAATCGACGAGGACTGGACCGCCCGTGAATACCGCGTTCGCCACCCCGCCGCCCGCCTTCGACCACTCCCGGCACAGATAACCCGTGGCCGACATCAACACCGGCACCAGCACCGACACCGCGCCGCCCGACCCCGCGCACCCCGACACCGGTCACGCCGGCGACCGTGGCACCGCCACCCGCACGTCGTTCGGCTCCCGCGTTCGCCGCGCCGCACCGCCCGTGCTCGTCTACCTCGCGATACGCCTCGTCGGCGTCGTCGTGCTCGCCGTCATGGCGGCCTCCCACGACACGAGCCTGCTCGACCGGCTGACGGCCTGGGACGGCCAGTGGTACCTCGGCATCGCCGAACACGGCTACGCCGGGCAAAGCGCGCGGAGCGTCGGCCCCGACGGACAGCCGTACCCCGACGCGCCGTTCGCCTTCTTCCCGCTGTACCCCGCGGCGATGTCGATCGTCGCCACCTTCGGCATCCCCCTCGACATCGCGGGTCTCGTAGTGTCCACCCTCGCGGGCGTCGCCGCGGTACCCGCCGTCATGCGCCTCGCCCGCCACGCGCAGCCGCGGCCACACACAGGACCGCGACACCACACCGGCCCACAGGGCGACGCAGCCCCGCACGTCCGTCCCCGACCCGACGTCGACCCGCACCGCGTCGGACTGCTCCTCGTCGCACTCTGGGCGGGCGCGCCGATGTCGGGGGTGCTGTCCATGGTCTACACCGAGGCCACGTTCCTCGTGCTCGCCGCGTGGGCGCTCGTCGGTGTGCTCGACCGGCGCTGGCTGCTCGCCGGCACCTGCGCCCTCACCGCCGGCCTGGTGCGCCCGTCCGCGGCGGTGCTGATCGCGGTCGTCGTCGCGGCCGCACTGCACGCCGCGTGGACCCGCCGCGGCGGATGGCCCGCCGCCCTCGCCGCCGGGACGGCCCCGCTGGGACTGCTCGGCTGGTGGCTGACCGTCCACATCGCCACCGGACACACCTGGCAGGCCATCGAACGCCACGGCTGGGGCGTCTCCTGGGACTGGGGCGCCGACACCCTCGCCTGGATCAGCGCCGCGTTCGCCGCCGAAGCTCACCCGTACCACCTCGTCGGCGCAACCGTGACCGTCGGCGCCGCCGCACTCGTCGTAGTCCTGACGGTGCAGCGCCCGCCGTGGCCGCTCACCGCCTACGCGGCAGGCGTCGTCGCCCTCGCCGTCGGGTCCGGCGGACTCGCGATCACCACGCCACGGCTCCTGCTCGCCGCCGCACCCGTGCTGATGCTGCCGATCGCCACCGGGCTCGCCGGTCGCCACCGCGGCACGGCCCTCGCCGTGACGGGCGCCGTCGTGATCGCCGGCTGCTGGTTCTCCGCCTACGCGCTCACCGCGTGGCAGTACGCGATCTGAAGCGCACCGTGACCCGCATTCGCCGCGCCCTCCGCACACTCACCGACCACGTCCTCGCCGCCGCCGTCACCCTCGCGCCGGTGCTGTTCCCCCGAGCCCTCGACGACCCGCCGCACCCGACAACCGACGGGTCACACCAACCCGATCCACCGGATCCCGACGATCAGCCGCGGCCGCCGCGCGAGTCCTGACGCCCGCGCGTCACCGCCGGACAGTCCACTCACGACACCGCCACTCACGACACCGCCACTCACGACACCGCGGCATCACGACACCGCGGCATCACGACACCGCAGCCGAACTCTGTGCCAGCAACGGGATCCGCCCACCGGCGAGCACGGCCTCACGCTGCCGCTGCGACAACGTGTGCCGCACCTCGTACCGCCGATCCTGGGTGGCGTTGTAGACCGACAGCCGCGCGTCCGGTTCACTCAGCAGCCGGCGCAGATCCTCGACGACGAGCGTGTCGTCGGCGTCGATACGGGCGTAGTCCTCGGAATCGGCGAATTCGAGCGGCAGGATGCCGAAGTTCGCCAGGTTCTGCCAGTGGATCCGCGCGAACGACACCGCGAGCACCATCCGCAGCCCCAGATGCCGCGGCGTGATCGCCGCGTGCTCCCGCGACGACCCCTGACCGTAGTTGCGCCCGCCGACGATCACGTGTCCCGCACCGCCTGCCGTCTCCTGCGCCCGCGCCGGGTAGTCCGGGTCGATCCGCGTGAACGTGAACTCCGCCAGCGCGGGCACGTTCGACCGGTACGGCAACGCGGCGGCACCCGCGGGGGAGATCTCGTCGGTCGACACGTCGTCGCCCACCTTCAGCAGCACCGGCGCCTCGACCCGATCCGGCAACGGCGGGAAATCCGGCAGCGACGAGATGTTCGGACCCTTCGACAGCTCCACCTGCCGCGACTCCTCCGGCTCGGGCGGCGGCTCCAGCATGTCCGGGTTGACCGTCGCCCGCTCGGGCAGCTCCAGGGTCGGATAGTCGATCCCCAGATCCCGCGGGTCCGTGATCGCGCCTTCGAGCGCGCTCGCCGCGGCCGTTTCCGGCGAGCACAGCCACACCGAGTCCTCCGGCGTGCCCGACCGGCCGGGGAAGTTGCGCGGGAACGTGCGCAGCGAGTTGTGCCCCACGGCGGGTGCCTGGCCCATACCGATGCACCCCATGCACCCCGCCTGGTGGATCCGCGCGCCCGCCGACACCAGGTCGAACGTGGCGCCCAGCTTCGTCAGGTCCGCGAAGATCTCCCGCGACGTCGGGTTGACGTCGAAACTGACACCGCCCGCGGTCTGCCTGCCGCGGACCATCGCAGCGGCGATCGCGAAGTCCCGCAGCCCCGGATTGGCCGACGACCCGATGATCGCCTGCCCCAACGGCGTACCGGCCACCTCGCGCACCGCGACGACGTTGTCCGGCGCCGACGGCGTCGCGATCAACGGCACCAATGTCGACAGGTCGATCTCGTCGGTCACGTCGTACTCGGCACCCTCGTCGGCGGTGATCTCCACGAAGTCCTGCTCCCTGCCCTCGGTGCGCAGGAACCGCCGCACCGCGTCGTCGGACGGGAACACCGTGGTCGTGGCGCCCAGCTCGGCGCCCATGTTCGCGATGACGTGCCGGTCCATCGCCGACAACGTGTCGAGGCCGGGGCCGTGGTACTCGATGATCCGGTTCACCCCACCGGACACGGTGTGCCTGCGCAGCATCTCCAGGATCACGTCCTTGGCCGACACCCACGGCGGCAGCTCGCCGGTCAGCCGCACACCCCAGATCTCCGGCATGCGCACGTACAACGGTTCGCCCGTGATCGCCGTCGCCACGTCCAGTCCGCCGACCCCGATCGCCAGCATCCCCAGCGACCCGGCCGCGGGGGTGTGCGAATCGGAACCGACCATGCTCGCACCGGGCACGCCGAACCGCTGCATGTGCGTCGGGTGCGACACGCCGTTGCCGGGTTTGGAGTACCACAGGCCATACCTGCGGCACGCCGAACGGAGGAACGCGTGGTCCTCGGCGTTGCGCTCGTCGGCCTGCAGCAGGTTGTGGTCGACGTACTGGACACTGACGTCGGCGCGGGTGCGCTCGAGGTCGAGGGCCTCCAGCTCCTGCATCACCAGCGTGCCGGTGGCGTCCTGGGTCAGCGTCTGATCGATGCGGATCGCGATCTCCTCACCCGGCGTCATCGTGCCGCTCACCAGGTGGTCGGCGATCAGCTTCTGTGCGACGTTGCGAGGCATGCGTCCTCCTTCGCCCGGGGGAGTCCGCAGGGTGGAGTTGCCACAGCGGCGGCTGCCGAAACGTTCACCCCGCTCCCGCCGCCCGCCCGTGTGAGGGCTGCCACGCGTGCGCCGCCGGTTCGCCTCGATGGTTCATACCGCCGTGGTGCACGGGAATCCGATGGAGAACCGGAGCGGCCCTCGCCACTGTGATTCGGGAAGTGCTGCGCCGTTCGACGATCGGGCCACTGGAACGCCACGTTCCGGGAAGGCAGGCGCAGCGCGTACGACCCGTCAGCCAGGAGACCGGCCACGGCGCCGTGCGGCTCGTTCGCACACACCGATGACCCGATCCACGAGGACCTGGAGGGGCGGGCTGACGATGTCATGCCGCTGCGCCGAAGGCGCAACTCTGTTCCGATCATTTCCCGGCGGGCCGCGGCCGTGGCCGCCGCGGTCCTGACCGCCGTGGCGACGGCGTGTGCGCCACCGCCACCGGAGCCTGCGTCGACGTCGGGTGAGGCGATCAGCAGGGACAACTGCGGTATCGACGTCGCCGTGGACGGCCCGCCGGACCGTGTCTACGCGGCGTATCAGCCCGCTGTCGAGATCGCCCACGCGCTCGGCATCACCGACCGGCTGGTCGGGACGGCGTTCCTCGACGCACAGGTCCTGCCGGAGTACGTCGACCAGCAGGAGCGCGTCGACTACGTGCCGAGCCTGCCGAGCAGGGAAGCGTTGCTGGAGATGAAGCCGGACTTCGTGTTGTCCGGTTTCAACGGGTTCTTCGCCGAACAGAGCGCGGACAGCTCGGTCGGCACCCGTGCCAGCCTGCGCGAACTAGGCGTGCAGAGTTGGATTCTCTCGCCGCTGTGCCCGAGCGAGGACGGCCTCACCGACCGGTCCATCGACCCGGCCACGGTGACGGTCGAAAGCATCTACCGGGACCTGCGTGATCTGGGTGCGCTGTTCGAGGTCGAGGACACCGCGGAGGCGGTCATCAGCGACATGCGCAGGCGCATCGGCGACGTCGAGAAGCGCGTCTCCGGCGCCGAACGGCCGTCGGTCGCCATCGTCTCGCCCAACGACGACGGCAGCTACGGCGTCGCGAGCGGCATCGACTTCGGCTCCCACGTCATCGAACGGGCGGGCGGCACGAACGCCTTCGCCGACCTGTCGGACACGCGCAACATCGACATCGGCGCCGAGGAACTGGTCGAGCGCGACCCCGACGTCATCCTGACCGACGCGTGCTGCAACGCCGACCTGACCCGGCAGGACGCGCGGTCGGAGGTCGACGCCATCCTCCGCGACCCGGCGTTGGCCGACGTCACCGCCGTCACCGAGAAGGCCGTGCACCCGTTCCTGTTCGCCGACCGCTCCGCGGGCGTGCGGGCCGCCCACAGCATCGAGCTGGTCGCCTCCATCCTGCATCCGAACCGCGTTGACTGACGGCGGCCCGTCGACCGTCGCAGAAGCCCCGCGCGTCCGCACCGAGCCCGCGGCCGGCCCCCGTGGACGGTCCACAGTGGTCCGGACGGTGTCGGTGGTGGCGGTACTCGCCGGTGCCTGCGGACTGTCCCTTGTGGTCGGCAGTTACCCGATCCCGCCGTCCGACGTGCTGTCGGCGGTCGTCTCGCCGGGCACCGGTGCCGCGGACACGATCGTCCACCACGTGCGGATCCCGAGGACGCTCTCCGGCCTGCTGGCGGGCAGCGCGCTGGGCGTGGCAGGCGCGGTGATGCAGGGACTCACGCGCAACCCGTTGGCGGGGCCGGGAATCCTCGGCATCAACGCCGGCGCGTCGCTGGCCGTGGTGACGGCGATCGCGCTCGGCGTGACCGCGGCGGGCGACTACCTGTGGTTCGCCTTCGCCGGGGCCGGTGCGGCCGCGCTGCTGGTCTACGGGTTCGGTTCGCTCGGCAGGGGCGGGGCGACGCCGGTGAAGCTGGCGCTGGCCGGTGCGGCGCTGAGCGCGATGGTCGGGTCGATGACCACCGTCGTCACCCTGCTCGACGCGGCCACCCTGGACCAGTATCGGTTCTGGGCCGTCGGGTCGCTCACCCGCTCCGGAGCCGACGTCACCGCCGCCGTCGGACCGTTCCTGGCCGTCGGATTCGTCCTGGCGGTCGCGGTCGCCGGCAGCCTCAACGCGCTCGCCCTGGGCGAGGACATGGCGCGCAGTCTCGGAACGCCGGTCGTGCCGGTGCGGGTGCTCGCGGCGTCGTCGGTGTTGCTGCTGGCCGGCGCGGCGACCGTCATCGCGGGGCCCGTCGCGTTCGTCGGCCTCGCGGTGCCGCACCTCGCGCGCATCCTGGCGGGTCCCGACTACCGGTGGATCATGCCGTTGTCCGCACTGCTGGGGCCGGCCCTGCTGCTGCTCGCCGACGTCGCCGGTCGACTGCTGGTGCAGCCGGAGCAACTGCAGGTCGGCATCGTGACGGGACTCGCGGGCGGACCGTTCTTCCTCTACCTGGTCCGCAGGCGGAAGGTGGCGCAGCTGTGACGGCCCGGCGCGACACGCTCCTCCTCCACGCGGCAGGCCGCGGGGTCGCGTTCCGCGTGAGCAGGCGTTCGGTGGTGCTGACGGCCGTGCTCGGGCTGTGCGCCGGGGCCGTGGCCGTGCTGTCGCTCGGACTGGGGGAGTTCGACCTGAGCCCCGCCGACACGCTGCGCGTGCTCGGCGGGGGAGGAACGCTCATCGAGTACGACGTCGTCGTCCGGGACCGGCTGCCGCGCGCGGTGACCGGCCTCGGCGTCGGCGCGGCCTTCGGGCTGTCGGGCGCTCGGCGGCGCGTTGCTGACCGCCGCGGCGATCGTGGTCCTCGCACTCGGCCGTGGGCACGGCGGTTATCGGCTCGTGCTGGTGGGCATCGGGATCGCGGCGATGCTCTCGTCCGCGATCTCCTTCCTGCTCGTGCGGGCCGAGTACCGCCAGGTGCTGAGCGCTGCGTCCTGGCTCACCGGCAGTCTCGCCAACCGCGGAGCACTGCACGTCACCGTCATCCTCACCACGCTGGCGGTGGCCGTCCCCGCGCTGGTGGTGCTCGGCCGCCACCTGCGGGTCCTCGAACTCGGCGACGACCTGGCCCGCACCCTCACCGGCGGCGTCGGCAGGGTCCGGCCCGCGCTGATCGGGACCGCCGTCGTCCTCGCGGCCATGGCGACCGCGGCGGCCGGGCCGATCGGGTTCGTCGCCCTCGTCGCACCGCAGATCACGCGGCGGCTGCTGCCGGGCGGCCCGCCGCCGCTCGCCCCGGCCGCCGCGACCGGTGCCCTGCTCGTGATCGGCGCGGACCTCGCCGCCCGGCTGCTGTTCGCACCGACCGAACTGCCCGTCGGCGCCGTCACGGGCGTGCTCGGTGCACCCGTGCTGCTGTATCTGCTCGCCCGTGCCACCGAATCGGACACACCGGATGAACCCTGACCCGCTGACGCCGCCTGCCACGCCGCTTGTCACGACGACTCCTGCCACCGAGCTGGCGACCACCGGCCTCACGCTCGGCTACCACTCCCGGCCGGTCGTGCACGACGTCTCCGTCACCGTGCCGCCGGGGCGGATCACCGTCATCGTCGGGGCCAACGGCAGCGGCAAGTCCACGCTGCTGCGAGGCCTCGCGCGGCTGATGACCCCGAGCCGGGGAGCGGTGCTGCTCGACGGCCGTGACATCGCGGGCATCGGCGCGAAAACGCTTGCGCGGCGACTCGGCCTGTTGCCGCAGCAGCCCCTCGCTCCGGACGGCATCACCGTGTCCGACCTCGTCGGCCGCGGGCGGCACCCGCACCAGCGCTGGTTCCGCCACCACAGCGAGGCCGACGACGCCGCCGTCACGAGCGCCATGGAGGCCACCGGCATCGCCCACCTCGCCGACGAACCGGTCGACGAACTGTCCGGCGGTCAGCGGCAACGGGTGTGGCTGGCGCTCGCGCTGGCCCAGGACCCCGACGTGATGCTGCTCGACGAACCCACCACCCACCTCGACCTGGCGCACCAGATCGAGCTGCTCGAACTCCTGGCCGACCTGAACGCCGAGCTCGGCCGCACCACCGTGCTCGTCCTGCACGACCTGAGCCTCGCCGGGCGCTACGCCCACCACGTCGTCGCCGTCAAGGACGGCCGCATCGCCGCCGAAGGACCACCGGCCGACCTTCTCGAACCCGACACCGTCGCCTCGGTGTTCGGGTTGACCTGCGAGGTGATCGACGACCCGCTCACCGGAACGCCGATCGTGCTGCCCCGCCCACCGGCGGACTCCCGTCGCAGCACGTGACGCGAGTCCACCGGCGGACCCTCGGGATCAGCCGGTCGGTTGCAGCAGCACCTTGGAGTAGCCCTCCTCGCGCTTGTCGAACCGCGCGTAGGCGTCGGGCGCCTCGGCGAGAGGGAGTTTCTTCGACACCACGAAGCTCGGTTCGGCCCTGCCCGCGACGATCAGGTCGCGGAGCTGGTGGGCGTAGGCCTTGGCGTCCGCCTGGCCCGTCCCCATCCGCAGGCCCTTTTCGAAGAACTTGCCGACTTGGAACAGCAGGATGCCCTGCGCGGCGTTGTCGTCGGGCGCACCCGGATCGGACGGCAGATACAGCCCGACGACGCCGAGCGACCCGGTCGGGCGCACCGTGTCGACCAGCTGGTCGAGCACGAACGCGGGCTGTTCCTCGCCCTCGGGTGCGGTCGCCTGGTACCCGACCGCGTCGATGCCCCGGTCCACGCCGTCGGCGTGGACGGCGTCGGAGATCTGCTCCGCCGGATCGCCCCGGGTGAAGTCGATCGGCTCGGCCCCGATCCGCTCGGCCAGTCGCAACCGGTCGGCGACCTTGTCCACCGCGAACACCCGGCTCGCGCCCTTGAGTACGGCCGAGTAGGCGGCCATCAACCCGACCGGACCGGCCCCGTAGACGGCGACCGTGTCACCGGGACGGACTCCCGCCAGCTCGGTGGCGTGGTAGCCGGTGGGGAAGATGTCGGCCAGCAGCGCGAAGTCGTCCTCGTGCTCGCCGCCTTCCGGCAGCGGCACGCAGTTGAAGTCGGCGAACGGAACGCGCAGGTATTCGGCCTGCCCGCCGCGGTACGGGCCCATGCCGACGTACCCGTAGGCACCGCCCGCGCCCGGCGGATTCACGGTCAGGCAGAACGCCGACTTGCCCGCCCGGCAGTTCGTGCAGAAACCGCAGGCGACGTTGAACGGCAGGACAACGCGCTGTCCACGTCGGACACTCGTCACGCCGTCGCCGACCTCTTCGACGACGCCCATGTTCTCGTGGCCGAACACCGTGCCCGCCTCGGCGTCGGTGCGGCCCTCGTACATGTGCAGATCGGAGCCGCAGATCGCCGTCGTCGTGATCCGGACGAGCACGTCGGTCGGCTGTTCGATGCGGGGATCGTCGACGTCGGACACCGACAGGTCGTAGGGACCCTGGTACACGACCGCCTTCATGACCACCTCCCGGCCATAGGGAATCGAGCGGACATTCCCGGTCTACCCGGAGCGTCGCGGCCCGTAACAGAGGTGGCCCGGGACGGCGGTCCGCGCACGGCTCGTTGCTCCGGCGGCCGCGGCGCGGGGGCTGGTGCCGGTTCGCGGGCCGTTCGCGCCCGGGCCGGAGTCGTTTCGGGGGACGCCGACCACGGGTACCCGGCCGGGTGACCGTCGTCCGCGCGGGGTCGCGTGCGGACGGAGCGAGTCCCGGTCGAAGGCGAGGCACGACGATGACGGCTCAACCCCCGGATCCGGCACCGGACGACACCCCGGGCCTCGAGCCCGGCGGGAGCGTCCGGCCCGGCGACACACCGCCGGAGTCGGGCCAGACGTCCGGACTCTCCCACCGGGAGCCCGAACCACCACGCGTCATGCCGACACTGACGATCGTCCTGTTGGCGATCGCGGCCCTGCTCGTCGCGGGCATCTTCGTGGTGATGATCTTCCAGGTGTGGTGACCGCGGTTCGCGCCCGTGACCGCAGCGCGCCGTGACCGCGGTTGGCGCCGTGCCTGTGGGGTCGTGTCGCGCCGTGCGGTTCACTCCGGTGCGAGCCGTTGCCAGATGCGGGCCAGATCGCGCAGATCGTCGTCGTCGAGGCGGTCGAAGAAGAGCGTCCGCAGCTCGGCGTACTGCTGTTTCCACGCCTTGCGCAGCAGGGACCGGCCTGCCGGGGTGAGCACGACGTCGACCGCGCGGCCGTCGGTGCCCGACCGGGTCCGCTCGATCAGGCCGCGGCGTTCCAGCCGGTCGGCCAGCCGCGTGAAACCTCCCGTCGACATCAGTCGTTCCCGCGCGAGGTCCGACATCCGCATGCCGTTCCTGCCCGCCTCGCCCAGCCGTGCCAGCACGCTGTACTCGGCCATCGACACGTCGAGGGGTGCGAGCGCGGCCTCGATGTCACGCCAGATCCGGTCGTGCGTGAGCAGGAAACCGCGCCAGGCGCCGTCCTCGAGTTCGCTGAGTCGCGGGGTCGTCATGGCAGGCACGGTACTCGGCGACGGGGGCGTGCTCACGGGGAGTGGAGTCCGTGCGCCGGGAGAGGCGGTGAGCAAGTGGGCCGGTTCCGCCCGGAATAAGTTGTCTGCGCAGGCAGTTATTCCGGGTGTGGGCGTGACCGCGCCAGGCGAAACGGAGGCATCGAGATGGCGTTCGAGATCGGGGTTCTGACGTTCGGAGAGGTCACCGAGGACCCGACCACCGGCGAGCTGCCGAGCCCGCGGGAGCGGATGCGGGAGACCGTCGAACTGGCCGAGGTCGCCGACCAGGTGGGTCTCGACGTGTTCGCGGTCGGGGAGCACCATCGCACGGACTTCGTGGCATCGGCACCTCCCGTCATCCTCGCCGCGGCGGCGCAGGCGACCCGCGACATCCGGTTGAGCAGCGGCGTCACGGTGCTGAGTTCCGACGACCCGGTGCGGGTGTGGGAGCAGTTCGCGACCGTCGACCTCATCTCGGGCGGGCGCGCCGAGATCATCGCGGGCCGCGGTTCCTACACCGAGTCGTTCCCGCTGTTCGGCTACGACCTCGCGGACTACTCGGAGCTGTTCGCCGAGAAGCTCGACCTGCTGTTGCGTATCCGGGAGGAGAACCCGATCACGTGGTCGGGACGGTTGCGGCCCTCCCTCGACCACGCCGACATCGCACCCCGCGCCGACGGCGACACGCTGCCGATCTGGGTCGGCGTCGGCGGCACACCGGCGTCGGCGATCCGCGCGGGACAGCTGGGTGTGCCGATGATGCTGGCTCTGCTGCTGGGACCGATCGGCTTCCACGAGGAATCCGTGCGCCTGTACCGCCGGGCCGCGGCCGAGGCGGGACACGACCCGGACGCGCTGCGGATCGGCCTCACCGCGCACGGCTACGTCGGCCGCACCAGCCGGCACGCCAGGGACACCATGTACCCGTACTTCGCCAAGGGCATGGCCGACAACAATCACCAGCGGGGGCGCGGATTCCGCATCCCGCGGCAGGCGTTCGACGCGCACACCGCGCCGGGCGCAGGCCTGCTCGCCGGCAGTCCGCAGGAAGTGATCGACAAACTCCTCGCCTACCACGAACTGTACGGACTGGACCGCGTGCTGCTGCAGGCCGGATTCGGCGGCATGCCGCAGAAAGAGGTCCTCGACGGCATCGAACGGCTGGGCAGCGAGGTCGCTCCCGTGGTGCGCCGCGAAGCGACCGGCAGCCGGTCCGGTGGAGGCATCTCATGAGGTCGGGTGCGGACACGGACACCGAGGCCACGGTCAGCAGGGTAGCCGGCGCCGGACCGAGGGATGCCGAGGCCATGGCTGCCGACGCCACGGTGGCGACCGGACGGGCAGGAGCGGAACCGGCCGCGGCCACGCTCACCGTGGCTGTCGTCAACGGCAGTCCGAGCGAACGGTCCAAGACGGCGGCGCTGGCCGACGTCATCGTGACAACGCTGCGTGATCTGCTGGAACCCGACGGCGTCGACGTCGAAGTTCGCCGCATCGACGTCTACCGGCTGGGGGCGGGATTCACCGGAGCGCTCGACCGCGACGACGTGCCGGCCCAGACTCAGGAGGTGCTGGACGCCGCCGAACACGCCGACCTGCTGATCGCGGCCACGCCCGTGTTCCGCGGCTCCTACACCGCGATGTTCAAGCACTTCTTCGATCTCGTCGGCCAGTACGCGTTGACCAACAAACCCGTCTTCCTGGCGGCGACCGGCGGCGGGGACCATCACGCCCTCGTGCTGGAGCACGCGCTGCGGCCGCTGTTCGGATTCTTCCAGGCGATGACAGTGCCCGTCGCGGTGTTCGCCTCGTCGGGCGACTTCGACGGCACTACGCTGCTGAACCCGCGCGTCTACAGCCGTATCGAGGTGGCGCTCGACGATGTCCGCACGGTTCTGAGGGTGCGTGCGGCCGGGCGCGGGTCGTGACGACGGCGGTCCTCAGGAACCCGGCTGGTCGGCGTCCTTCTGCGCGGCCTTCTTCTTGGCGGCCGCTTCCTTCTTGACCTCGGCGTGGGTGGCGCGTTCGCGCTGGAGCCAGTCCGGGTTCTCGTCCTTGATCGCGTTGATCTGCTCGGTCGTGAGCGGGTCCATCAGGCCGGCGCGGGCGAGGCCGCCGATCGAGATGCCGAGCTTCGCCGCGACGACCGGGCGCGGGTGCGGGCCGTTGCGGCGCAGGTCCCGCAGCCACTCGGGCGGCGAGGTCTGCAGCTCGTTGAGCTCGTCGCGGGACACCACGCCCTCCTGGAACTCGGCGGGGGTGGCCTCGAGGTAGACGCCCAGCTTCTTGGCCGCGGTGGCGGGCTTCATCGTCTGGGTGGTCTTGCGCGACGTCATGGTCCCAGCGTATCCGCTGGTGCTCCCGCCGCCGACCACGCCCGGTAATCTGGCCCGGTGACCACCCGTGACGAGAGCGACGAGCCCCGGGCGTTCCGGCTCGCCCATGTCCCCGGGGTGATCCCGGACAAGTGGGTCCGGAAGTGGGACGAGCGGGTGCCCGACGTCCCGCTGCAGCTCGTCCGTGTCTCGGCGGCGGAGGCGGCCGACCACGTGCGTGACGGGCACGTCGACGCGGTGCTGCTGCGCCTGCCGACCGAGCGCACCGGCCTGCACGCCATCCCGCTCTACACCGAGACGACCGTGGTGGTCGTCGAGAAGGAGCATCTGCTCACCGTGGCCGACGAGGTGGGGGTCGACGACCTCGCCGACGACGTCGTGCTGCATCCCCACGACGACACCCTGGCGTGGGAGGAGCTGCCCGGGCAGCCGGCGATCGCCCGCCCCGACACCACCGCGGGCGCGATCGAACTCGTCGCGGCGGGGGTGGGTGTGCTGGTCGTGCCCCAGTCGCTGGCGCGGCTGCACCACCGCAAGAGCCTCACGTACCGGCCGCTCGTCGGCACCGGCGAGTTCCCGGTGCCGCAGTCGCAGGTCGCGCTGGCGTGGCCGGAGGGCGAGACGAGCGAGCTGATGGAGGAGTTCATCGGCATCGTCCGCGGCCGGACCGTCAACAGCACCCGTGGCCGCGGGCCGACACCGAAGCAGCCGAAGTCGACGTCCGCGCAGTCCGGGGCGACCGGCGGCCAGCAGCGGAGCCGTTCCGGACGGCCGGGCAAGCCCGGACGACCCGGCAGACCAGGCAAGCCGGGGAAGCGGGGCAAGGGTGGCAGCGGTGGCAAGGGGCGCCGCCGCCCGTAGCGCCGGGCCAGGCGTCAGACCGCGCCGTGGTAGACGAAACGGCCCAGGCCGACCGTGAACAGCAGGAAGCCGTAGAGGCCGTGTTCGATCGACACGGCCAGCAGCGAGCGGCTGCGCGCGTACCGCCAGGCGAACAGCACGCCGCCCGCGGTCGTCGCGAGCACGGCGAACAGGTTCCCGAAGATGATGTGGGCGAACCCGAACGCGGCCGCGCTCGCGATGATCATCCCGGCGCCGGAGCCGAACACCGGGGCGTACCGGCGGAACAGGAACGAGCGGAAGATCAGCTCCTGCGGATACACGCTCAGCACCGGATAGCCGACGGCGACGATCGCCCACACGACGGGCTCCTCGCGCGGCATGGAGAAGAGATCACCCGGCAGGAACATCGCGACGCCTGCCACCGCCACGACGCACGCCGCCGCCCACAGTCCGAGGATCGACCGGAGCTGCCCGCGAACAGCCGAGGCCCGCCACAGGTCGCGCCGGTCGAAGTCGCCGACCCGCAGCAGGTAGACCACGCTGGCCACGCCGAGCACCACGAGGAACGGGATGGGGCTGACACCCTCGGCCAACACGGAGAACACCGTGATCACGCCGAAGAACAGCGCCAGGAACTCCACCGCCAGGCCTGCCCGTTTCGCGAGGGACGGCGTGTCGCGGCGGGCGACCGGCACCGCGTCGTCGGTCAACACACCCCCGAGCATACGTGGACCGTGGCCGCATGCTCGCCTGCAGTGGCGTCGGTCAGGCACACTGCCGGTCATGCCAAGGGTCGCCACCGGGGAATCGGTCCTCACTCGCGTGGTCCGCATCATCGAAGTGTTCACCGCAGCCCGCCGGTCGCTGACGATCAGCGAGATCGCCCGTGCGGCCGAATTGCCGGTGCCGACGACGTCACGGCTCGTAGCCGAGCTCGTGGGACACGGCTTCCTCGTCCGTGACTCCGGCGGTCTCGTCCGTATCGGCATGCGGCTCTGGGAATTGGCCCACCGGGCCTCGCCCGCGCTGTCGCTGCGGGAAGCGGCGATGCCGTTCCTCGAAGACGTCCACCATGCGGTCGGGGACCACGTCCAGTTGAGCGTGCTGGACGGCGACGAGGTGTTGTTCGTGGAGCGGCTGTCGGCACCGGGCGCGGTCATCAACTACACCGAGATCGCGGGTCGGCTGCCGCTGCACGCGTCCTCGTCCGGCCTGCTCCTTCTCGCTCACTCGTCCCCGGAATTCCAGGAGCGAATCCTCGGCCGTTCGCTGCATCGTTACACCGAGCACACGATCGGTGATGCCGACTCGCTCCGCCGGGCTCTCGACTCGGCTCGTCGGTCCGGCTACGTCATCGCCGAAGGACACATCCACGACGACGCGACGAGCGTCGCGGTGCCGGTCACCGGCGCCGGCGACACCGTCGTCGCCGCACTCTCGGTCATCGTGCCTCGGCACACGGACGCCTTCTCCGTGGTCCCGGTGCTGCGCACAGCGGCACGGGCGCTGTCACGGGCGCTCGGTTCTTCCAATCATTGAGAACGCCCTTCTACGGCGGCCTCGTCGAGTCACATGCTTTCCCACGTCCGGATCCGTCCGTCGGGAGGTGAGCGGTGAGCAGCGTTGCTCCGGCCCAGCAGAGTGGACCAGTGGCGGAACAGGCAAGTGCGAGTACTGCGCGTGTCGCGGAGATTCGCCGGCAGGCCGACGGTGTCGTGGGGATCGTCCTCACCGACCCCGCCGGAGGCCGTTTGCCGGACTGGGCGCCGGGGGCCCACATCGACCTCGTACTACCCGACGGGACCACTCGGCAGTACTCGCTCTGCGGCGATCGGTGGGACGCCCACGCCTACCGAGTGGCCGTACTGCGGGAACCGTCGAGTCGTGGGGGATCGGCCTACGTCCACGATTCGCTACGGGAAGGCGATCTGGTCGGGCTCGGCGGACCACGCAACAGCTTTCCGCTCGTACCTGCCCCGCGGTACTTGTTCGTCGCCGGCGGGATCGGCATCACGCCGTTGCTGCCGATGATCGCTCAGGCGGACATGGTCGGTGCCGACTGGACTCTGCTCTATGGAGGCCGGTCCCGGAACTCGATGGCTTTCCTCGACGAACTGGGCCGTCACGGCGACCGGGTGCGGGTCGCACCGCAGGACGAGACCGGCTTGCTGGACCTGCCGGCGTTCCTCGGAACGCCGCGTGAGGACACCAGGATCTATGCCTGCGGTCCGGCACCGCTGCTCGACGCGCTGGCTGACGCGACCGCCGACTGGCCCTCCACCTCGGCGCGGACCGAACGGTTCGTCGCCCGGGAACGTTCCGGGAGCGGCAGTGACTCGTCGTTCGAGGTGACACTCGCCCGGTCAGGCCGCACGATCTCCGTCGGCCGTGACGAGACGGCACTGGAGGCGATTGGGGCGGCCGGTGTCGACGTGCTCTCGTCCTGCAGACAGGGCACGTGCGGTACCTGTGAGACCACCGTGCTCGAGGGTCGTCCGGATCACCGCGACTCCATTCTCGACGATGACGACCGGCAGGCCGGTGACTGCATGTACCCGTGTGTGTCCCGCGCCGTGCCCGGAGACCGGCTCGTCCTCGACCTCTGACGGCACCGCATCGCCGGCGGTACCGCACCGTATCCCACACCGAAAGTCCCGCACGATCTATTCCACAACGGAGTGAAACCATGAGTGCACCGACGCTCGGCCGTGCGCCGACGATCGACGTCGACCCGTTCTGCGACGAGGTTCTCGCTGACCCGATTCCCCTACAGCGCGAGCTGCGCGCCGCGGGGCCGGTCGTCCATCTGAGCACCTACGACATTCTCGCGTTCGCCCGCTACGAGCAGGTGCACGCGGCCCTGGTCGACTGGCAGGGGTTTCAGTCCGCTGCCGGGGTGGGGCTCACGAACTTCCGGACCGAACAGCCGTGGCGGCCGCCCAGCCTGCTCCTGGAAGCCGACCCGCCGCATCACGACGCGCCGCGGCGAGTGTTGCAGAAGATCCTCTCGCCACGCGCATTGCGCTCATTGCGAGAGAAGTGGTTCGCCGACGCCGAAGAGCTCGTCGACGAGGTGTTCGGTCACGGACCGCGCGTTGTGGATATCGACGCGGTAACCGAGCTGACCGAGGCGTTCCCATTGCGGGTGTTCCCGGACGCCGTCGGGATTCCACAGGAAGGGCGGGAGAACTTGCTGCCCTACGGCGACCACCTGTTCAACACCTTCGGTCCGCGCAATCACCTCGTGGAGGAGGGAGAACCGCGCGCGGGAGACCTGTTGGCGTGGACGAGCAGGCAATGCCGCCGTGACGTGCTCGCACCGGGCGGGTTCGGCGCCGAAATCTGGTCCGCTGCCGACCGCGGCGACATCCTGGTCGACCAGGCTCCGTTGATCGTGCGGTCCTTGCTCTCGGCGGGTGTCGACACCACTGTGCACGGGCTCTCCGCGGTGCTGCACGCCTTCGCCACTCACCCGGACCAATGGGCACGACTGCGCGAAACCCCCGCGGCGGCGCGGGTCGCGTTCGACGAGGCGGTCCGGTGGGAATCGCCCGTGCAGGTCTTCTTCCGCACCGCGACGCGCGACATCGAGATCGGTGGCAGGACGGTCCCCGAAGGGCACAAGATCCTCATGTTCCTCGGCGCCGCGAACCGCGACGAACAGCACTGGGGCGCCGAGGCCGACCGGTTCGATCTCGGCCGCGACCCCTCCGGGCACGTCGGTTTCGGCATGGGGATTCACCAGTGCGTCGGCCAGCACGTCGCCCGACTCGAAGCCGAAGCACTCCTCACCGCGCTCGCGCGGCGTGTCGAACGCCTCGAACCGACAGGCCCGCCGCGCCGGCATCTCAACAACACCCTGCGCTCGTGGGAGTCGCTGCCGCTGCGCGCCCACCTCGCCTGACACCCACGACACTCCACGTCCACCGGACCGAAAGGACAACGATGTCCCACGACCTGCGTGCCGACCTCGACCGAGGTCCCATGCACCGTTCACAGTGGCTCGCCGTCGCCGTCTGCGTTCTCCTCAACATGCTCGACGGTTTCGACGTGCTCGTCATGGCCTTCACCGGTGAGTCGGTTGCCGCCGAGTTCGGCCTCACCGGCGCACAGCTCGGCCTCCTGCTGTCCGCCGGACTGGTCGGCATGGCAGCAGGTTCACTGTTGCTGGCGCCGTTCGCCGATCGTTTCGGCAGGCGGCCACTGATTCTGGGCTGCCTCGGGCTCGCGAGCCTCGGGATGCTGCTCGCCTCTGCGAGCGGTTCCGCGGTCGAGCTCGGGTTGCTGCGCGTTGTGACCGGCATCGGTATCGGCGGGATTCTCGCTTGCAGCAACACCGTCGCCGCCGAGTATGCCTCGCGTCGCTGGCGAGGTCTTGCGGTGAGCCTCAACTCCACCGGGTACGCCGTCGGAGCCACGCTGGGCGGAGTGATCGCCGTCGTGCTGATCGGTGCGTTCGGCTGGCGGTCCGTCTTCCTTTTCGGTGGGGCCGCCACGCTGTTCGCGATCCCGCTCGTCCTCGTCGGGATGCCCGAGTCACTCGACTTCTTGCTCAGCCGCAGGCCGAACCGGGCACTGGAGAAGGTGAACCGCGTCGCCCGCAGGTTCGGGCGTCCACCGCTGGAGGAACTCCCGGCGGCCGAGAGCACGTCCGGGCGGCGTGGGGTCGTCGCAGGGTTCCGTACCCTGCTCGGGCCGCGTCTGCGGCGCGGCACGCTCATCCTGTGGGCGGCCTTCTTCCTGGTCATGGCAGGGTTCTACTTCGTAACCAGCTGGACGCCGACCCTGCTCGTGGAAGCCGGTATGTCGGCCACCCAGGGCCTGACGGGTGGCACGTTGCTCAATCTCGGTGGCATCTTCGGCGCCACGGTACTGGGTGCGCTCGCGGCTCGCTGGTCGTTGCGCAACGTCCTCATCGTGTACCTCACCGCGACGGCGGCCATGCTCGCGCTGTTCCTGCTCGCACTCGGCTCTCTCGCGGCCGCGTTCGCCGCGGGTGCCCTGATCGGACTCTTCGTCAACGGCTGTGTCGCCGGGCTCTACGCCCTGACCCCCAACGTGTACGACGGTGCCGTGCGCGCCACCGGCGTCGGCACGGCGATCAGCATCGGCAGGATCGGCGCCATCCTGTCCCCCACGATCGCCGGGGCGCTTCTCGATTCCGGGTGGAGTCCGCAACACCTCTACCTGGCGTTCGGCACCGTCTTCATTCTCACGGCGCTGGCGCTGTGCCTGCTCCGTAGCGAGAAGGAGGCGGACACGCCTGCAGCAGCATCACCTGTCGCGGCCTCGACTGCGGCCGGGTGAGAAACGGAGCGCAACGTGGCCCCGGAACGGTGTCCGGGGCCACGTCCGGCCGTGCGTATCCGGGGCGCTCAACCGCCGAGGGCCGCGGCCTCCTTCGCCAGCGTTTCGATCGTCGCGAAGTCGCGGGCCGCCACGGCGTCCTTCGGGGTCAGCCAGCTGCCGCCGACACAGGGCACAGTGGACAGTGCGAGGTAGTCCGGTGCGTTGGTGACGCTGACCCCGCCCGTGGGGCAGAACGTCAGGTGCGGCAGGGGACCGGCGAACGCCTTCAGCGCCGCCGGACCACCGCTGGCCTCGGCGGGGAAGAACTTCAGCGTGTCGATCCCGCGTTCGGCCAGCCGCATCGCCTCGGACACCGTCGCGGCGCCCGGCAGGAACGGCAGCCCGGTCGCGGTGACCGCGTCGAGCAGCGAGTCGGTCGTCCCCGGGGTGACCAGGAACGTCGCGCCCGCGTCGGCGGCCTGCGCCGCCTGCTCGGGCGTGGTCACGGTGCCCGCGCCGACGACGATGTCGGGCACCTCCGAGGCCACCTTCTCGATGGCCGCCAACGCCGCGGGGGTGCGCAGCGTCAACTCGATCGTGCGGATGCCGCCCGCCAGCAGGGCGCGGGCGACGTCCGGTGCGACCTCCGCCTCGTCGAGCACCACCACCGGCATGACCGGCGACAGGTCGAGCACTTCCGAACCGGTTGTCACGACGTTCCTCCCACACGGGCCTCGGGTTTCGTTGCGGTCATGCCGAAGTGCCCGGGTGTCACCGGGCCGAAGACGCTCGCTCCGGCGTCGGCGGGGCCGACGTTGCGGCGCAGCGCCGCGAACAGTTCGCGACCCGTCCCCGTCCACTGCGCCTCGTCGGGCGCCGCGTCGACGGGCGTCCTGGCGTCGAACTCGGCCGGGTCGACCTGCACGTCCAGCGTGCCGGACTCGGTGTCGAGCCGGACCACGTCGCCGTCGGCGACGCGCGCGAGTGGCCCGCCCGCGGCGGCCTCGGGGGTGAGGTGGATGGCCGCGGGGATCTTGCCCGACGCACCGGACATCCGGCCGTCGGTGAGCAGCGCGACCCGGTGCCCGCGGTCCATGAGCACGCCGAGCGCAGGCGTGAGGCCGTGCAGTTCGGGCATGCCGTTGGCGTGCGGGCCCTGGTTGCGGAAGACCACGACGACGTCGCGTTCCAGCTCGCCCGCCTTGAACGCGGCGTCGAACTCGGCCTGCGTGCTGAACACCCGCGCGGGCGCCTCCACGACACGGTTCTCGTGGGCGACCGCGGACACCTTGACGACGGCCCGGCCGAGGTTGCCCTCGACCATGCGCAACCCGCCGTTGTCGGCCATCGGCCGGTCGACCGGGCGCAACACCGATTCGTCCAGGCTCTGGTTCGTCGCCTCGCGCCAGGTGAGCCGGTCGCCGTCGAGGATCGGCTCCCGGCGGTAGTGGTCGAGTCCGCGGCCCGCGACGGTGCGCACGTCGCGGTGCAGCAGGCCCGCGTCCAGCAGCGTGCCGACGAGGAACTGCACGCCGCCCGCCGCGTGGAAGTGGTTGATGTCGGCGCTGCCGTTGGGGTAGACGCTGGCCAGCAGCGGCACGATCGCGGACAGGTCGGCGAAGTCGTCCCAGGTCAGCTGGATCCCGGCCGCCGCGGCGATGGCGACGAGGTGCAGCGTGTGGTTGGTCGACCCGCCCGTGGCCAGCAGTGCGATCAGCCCGTTCACGACGGAACGTTCGTCGACGACCTCGCCGAGCGGGGTGTACTCCTCACCGTGGGAGATCTCGACGATGCGGCGGCCCGCCTCCTCGGTGAGCGCCTTCCGCAGCGGCGTACCGGGGTGCACGAAGCTGGCACCCGGCAGGTGTAGGCCCATGACCTCGACGACGAGCTGGTTGGAGTTCGCCGTGCCGTAGAAGGTGCAGGTGCCGGGGGAGTGGTACGACGCGGACTCGGCCTCGAGCAGGTCCTCCCTGGTCGCCTTGCCCTCGGCGTACAGCTGACGGATGCGTGCCTTCTCCTTGTTGGGAAGGCCGGACGTCATGGGGCCCGCGGGCACGAGCATCGCGGGCAGGTGGCCGAACGACAGGGCGCCGATGAGCAGCCCGGGCACGATCTTGTCGCACACCCCGAGCAGCAGGGTGCCGTCGAACATGTCGTGGGAGAGCGCGACGCCGGTGGCCATCGCGATCACGTCGCGGCTGAACAGTGACAGTTCCATGCCGGTGCGGCCCTGCGTGATGCCGTCGCACATGGCGGGCACGCCGCCTGCGAACTGGGCGACACCGCCGGCCTCACGGGCCGCGTCCTTGATCCACTCGGGGAACTCGTGGAGCGGCTGGTGTGCCGAGAGCAGGTCGTTGTAGGCGGACACGATCGCGATGCCGGGCTTGCGGACTCCGCGCATCGCGAGCCGGTCGTCGCCCGCGCAGGCGGCGAAGCCGTGCGCGAGGTTGCCGCAGCCCATGGCGGCGCGAGCGGGAGAGCCGGACGCGGCCGACGTGGCGGCCGAGATGCGAGCGAGGTACGCGGCCCGGCTCTCGCGGCTGCGCTCCGCGATGCGGTCGGTGACCTCGGCGACGACGGGGTGGACGTGGTCTGGCGCTTGATTCACGAGCGTCTCCGGTCGGTTGGGCGCTGTCCTCCGTGGAAACTGACACGATACAGAAGCGCAGCCCTGGAATCAAAATCGATTCAGTTTCGCTGCGAAAGCCCAGGTGAGGCGGGGTGTCATCGGCGAAATCGAGTGATCCACATCACGAGAACACATCACAGTGTGGTAGTTGTCACAGTGAACATCGACAGGGCAGAGTTGGCGGTGCGGCACCACGGCAACACAACACGGCAGCACAACACGGCAGCACCGCCGACCGAACCGATCCGGAGGGTGCGCAGATGTCCAACAGCGAGATGAGTGAGCTCCGCAGCACGATCAGCCGGCTGAAGCAGTGCGTCGGCGACCTGCGTACGCGCTACGGCGAGACGCCGGCCGTCCACCGGCTGGCCAACGACGTCGAACGGCTCGACATCGACGCCGTGGAGCTGGACGAGTGTGCGGCCGTGCCCGCACAGGGGCGCGGTGCGCCGATCATCGACAGGAGCGAGGTCGTGCCCGTGCCCGACACCCCGTACGACCCGTCGTTGTGGGACGACGCCGACGACGAGGGCGTGGGCGGCTACCACGGCCACCGGCTCTGAGGGGTCGGTGGCTTCGACGTGGCAAGCCCCGCCGGCACTTCTCCCGCCGACAGCCCGACCCCCGCCCGCGCGAGTATCGCGCCGCGAACCCTCCGCACCGATCGCTGGTGGCTGCAGCCGCTGCTGACCACCCTCGGACTGGCGACGTTCGTCGTCTACGCGACGGTGCGTTCGTTCATGCGCACCGACTACTGGGCGGCCGAACACCACTACCTGACGCCGTTCTACTCGCCCTGCCTCAGCGATTCCTGTGTCGCGGGGTCGAGCCACTTCGGCACGCCGATCGGCGAACTACCGGGATTCATTCCGCTGGCGTTCCTGTCGCTGCCGTTCCTGCTCGGGTTCCGGCTGACCTGCTACTACTACCGCAAGGCCTACTACCGTTCGATCTGGATGGCGCCGCCCGCCTGCGCCGTCGGCGAGCCGCACGAGCGCTACACCGGCGAGACCCGCCTGCCGCTGATCCTGCAGAACGTGCACCGGTACTTCTTCTACGTCGCGCTGGTGATCACGCTCATCAACACCTACGACGCGATCCTGGCCTTCGGTGGCGAGAACGGCTTCGGTATCGGACTCGGCAACGTGGTCCTGTTGCTCAACGTCGTGTTGCTGTGGTGCTACACGCTGTCCTGCCACTCGTGCAGGCACGTCACCGGCGGGCGGCTCAAGCACTTCTCGCGCAACCCGGTGCGGTACCGGATCTGGACACAGGTCAGCAAGCTCAACACCCGGCACATGGAGTTCGCGTGGCTGACGCTGGGCACGCTCGTGCTCACCGACCTGTACGTGTGGCTCGTGTCCAGCGGGGCGATCGCGGATCTGCGCTTCATCAACTGAACAATTCGAAGGTGGCGAATACATGACCGAGGTCGAACGGCACAACTACGACGTGGTGGTGATCGGTGCCGGCGGCGCCGGTCTGCGTGCCGTGATCGAGGCGCGGCAGCGCGGCCTGAGCGTCGCGGTGGTGTGCAAGTCGCTGTTCGGCAAGGCGCACACCGTGATGGCCGAGGGTGGATGTGCCGCCTCGATGGGGAACGCGAACTCCCACGACAACTGGCAGGTGCACTTCCGCGACACCATGCGCGGCGGCAAGTTCCTGAACAACTGGCGGATGGCCGAACTTCACGCCAAGGAGGCGCCCGACCGGGTGTGGGAGCTGGAGACCTACGGCGCCCTGTTCGACCGCACGGCCGACGGCAGGATCAGCCAGCGCAACTTCGGCGGGCACACCTATCCGCGGCTCGCGCACGTCGGCGACCGCACCGGGCTCGAGCTGATCCGCACCATGCAGCAGAAGATCGTGTCGCTGCAGCAGGAGGATCACCGGCGTTACGGCGACTACGAGGCCAAACTCAAGGTCTTCGCCGAGTGCACCGTGACCGAACTGGTCAAAGAGGACGGACGCGTCGCGGGCGCGTTCGGGTACTGGCGTGAGAGCGGTCGGTTCGTGCTGTTCGAGACGCCGGCCGTGGTGCTCGCGACGGGCGGAATCGGCAAGTCGTTCAAGGTGACCTCCAACTCGTGGGAGTACACCGGTGACGGCCACGCGCTCGCGCTGCGCGCCGGTGCGGGTCTGATCAACATGGAGTTCGTCCAGTTCCATCCCACGGGCATGGTGTGGCCGCCGAGCGTGAAGGGGATCCTCGTCACCGAGGGCGTCCGGGGCGACGGTGGTGTCCTGAAGAACGCCGAGGGGGAGCGGTTCATGTTCCGCTACATCCCGGACGTCTTCAAAGGACAGTACGCCGACAGCGAGGAGGAGGCCGACCGCTGGTACACCGACCAGGAGGGCAACCGGCGCACCCCCGACCTGTTGCCTCGGGACGAGGTGGCCAGGGCCATCAACACCGAGGTCAAGGAAGGGCGAGGATCGCCGCACGGCGGCATGTTCCTCGACATCGCGAGCAGGCTGCCGACCGAGGAGATCCGCAAACGCTTGCCGTCGATGTACCACCAGTTCCGGGAACTGGCGGACGTCGACATCACGGCGGAACCCATGGAGGTCGGCCCGACGTGCCACTACGTGATGGGCGGCATCGAGGTCGACCCGGACACGGCGGCCTCGACGGTGCCCGGGCTCTTCGCCGCGGGCGAGTGTTCCGGTGGCATGCACGGCTCGAACCGGCTCGGCGGCAACTCGCTGTCGGACCTGCTCGTGTTCGGCCGGCGCGCCGGCCTGGGTGCCGCGGAGTACGTGGAGTCCCTCGACGCGCGGCCGTCGGTGTCGGAGGCCGACGTCACGGCGGGCGCGACACACGCGCTCGCCCCGTTCGACGGCCCGGACGACGGGGGCGGCGAGGAGAACCCGTACACGCTGCACACCGAGCTGCAGCAGACGATGAACGAGCTGGTCGGCATCATCCGCAAGGCCGACGAGATCGAGAAGGCCATCGACAGGCTCGCCGAGATCCGCGGCCGCATCCGGCGGGTGACGGTCGAGGGGAACCGGCAGTACAACCCCGGCTGGCACCTGGCCGTCGACCTGCGCAACATGCTGCTGGTCAGTGAGTGTGTCGCGCGCGCGGCGCTGCGCCGCACCGAGAGTCGGGGTGGGCACACTCGCGACGACTTCCCGCAGCTGGACGCGCAGTGGCGCAACCGGTTGCTCGTGTGCGCGGCGGCCGATGATCAACCGGTGCCCGCGGTCGACGTCGAGGTGAAGGAGCAGCCGCCGATGCGCCGCGACCTGCTGGAGCTGTTCGAACTGTCCGAATTGGAGAAGTACTACACCGAGGACGAACTCGCCGGCCACCCGGAAAGGACCGCGTGAGATGGCATATCCCGCGAAGCTGCGCGTGTGGCGCGGAGACGCGACGTCCGGCGAACTGCAGGACTTCGAGGTCGAGGCCAACGAGGGCGAGGTGGTGCTCGACCTGATCCACCGGTTGCAGGCCACGCAGACCCCGGACCTGGCGGTGCGCTGGAACTGCAAGGCGGGCAAGTGCGGTTCCTGTTCGGCCGAGGTCAACGGCAGGCCGAGGCTGTTGTGCATGACCAGGATGTCGATCTTCGACGAGGACGAGATCATCACCGTCACCCCGATGCGGACGTTCCCCGTGATCCGCGACCTCGTGCCGGACGTGTCCTACAACTACGAGAAGGCACGCGAGATCCCGTCGTTCACGCCGCCCGAGGGGCTCGAACCCGGCGAGTACCGGATGCAGCAGGTCGACGTGGAACGCTCGCAGGAGTTCCGCAAGTGCATCGAGTGCTTCCTGTGCCAGGACACCTGCCACGTGATCCGTGACCACGAGGAGAACAAGGAGGCCTTCGCCGGTCCGCGATACCTGATGCGGGTGGCGGAACTGGAGATGCATCCGCTCGACGTCGCCGACCGGGTCGACGCGGTCCAGGACGCGCAGGGACTGGGCTACTGCAACATCACGAAGTGCTGCACCGAGGTGTGCCCCGAGAGCATCCACATCACCGACAACGCGCTCATCCCCATGAAGGAACGCGTCGCCGACCGCCGCTACGACCCGATCGTCTGGCTGGGCAACAAGATCTTCAAACGCAACGGGGCGTGAGTCCGCGCGTCGTGGCGAGCATCTCCACCCTCGAGCAGACACGCCGCTCCGGCCGATGGACTAGGGTCACCGGCTGCGGGAACCGAAGCGGGGGTGTTGCGTGCGATCGGTGGAGCGGACTCTGGCCGTGCTGCGGGCGTTCTCGGCCGAGCAGCCCGAGCTGACGCTGACCGAGGTCGCGCGGGCCAGTGGCCTGGACCGCGCCGGGGCACGGCGCATCCTGTTGGCGCTGGTGGAGTTGGGCTACGTCCGTCACGAACAGCGCCGGTTCGCGCTGACGCCGCAGGTGCTGGAGTTCGGCCACGCCTACCTGTCGAACCGGTCGTTGCCGCAGATCGCCGAGCCGCACCTCCGGCGCCTGGCCGCCGAGGTGCGCGAGATGACCGCGCTCGCCGTGCTCGAGGACACCGAGATCCGCTACGTCGCGCAAGTCCCCAGTCCGAAGTTGCTGGGCGTGGAGATCCCGGTGGGCACCCGGTTGCCCGCGCACGCCACGTCGATGGGCAAGGTGCTGTTGGCCGCGGTGGCGCCCGAGCGCTTGGAGGCGGGGTTGCGCGCGGCCGAGTTGCCCGCCCTCACCCCGCACACCGTCAGCAGCCGTGGGGAGCTGTTGGCCGAGCTGGCCACGATCCGTAAGCAGGGCTACGTGGTTGCCGACGACGAGCTCGAGGAAGGGCTGCGCGGGGTTGCGGTGCCCGTGCACGACGCCGACGGCAGGGTGTGCGCGGCGGCGAACGTGTCGCTCGACGTGCATTCCTCCACCGAAGAGGGGGTGCGGCGGGAGATCGTCCCGCTGTTGGCGCGGACCGCGGCCCGTATCGAGGCGGACCTGCAGCTGAAGCCGCGGCGCCGGTGATCCCACCGGCGCCGCGGCCGAGCCGTCAGTCGGCGAGTTCGGCGAGGTAGCTCTTCTCGGCGACGTGGATGTAGAAGTCCGGTGCGTGGTCCCCGGCCTTCTCCTGGAAGTCGCCGTAGGTGTCGATCTTCTGGAACCCGACGTCGCGCAGCAGCCCGCGCACGTAGTCCCGCCGCAGCGGGTACATGTTCAGGAAGTACTCGCCGCCGTCGTCGAACGTGTACTTGTAGCGGGCCAGGCCCTCGTCGACGTGGTCGGGCACGGCGTCGACCTCGTCGCCGCAGTAGTAGTAGCTGCTCTTCCCGGTGGACGTGCCGTCGAGCAGAGCGTCGTAGTTGCGCTGGTCGAGGATCAGCACGCCGTCGTGTTTGAGCACGGAGTAGAACTCGGCGAGTGCTTTACGCCGGTCGTGTTCGGAGAACAGGTGAGTGAACGAGTTGCCCAAGCAGATCACCGCGTCGAATTCGCCGTGCACGTCGCCCTTGAGTGTCCGCCAATCGGCGTGGACCAGTTGCAGCAGGTGCCCGCCGTTGGCCAGGCCGTTGCGGAACGCCTTGGCCAACATCTGAGGACTGCCGTCGGCGCTGACCGTGTCGAATCCCGCTTCGGCCAGCTGTACCGAGTGGAAGCCGGTGCCCGTCGCCGCATCGAGCACCCGCTGGGCACCGCGTGCCTTGAGCTGGTCGACGAAGAAGCGCCCCTCACCCTCGGCGCGACGCGGCCAGTCGATCAGGTCGTCCCACTTGTCGACGATGCCGCCCACGTACTCCTGGGCGTAGTGATCGCTCTCCCGGACGGCGATGGGGTTGTCACCGAATTCCTGCTCGCGGGCCCGGAAGAACTCGCTCGTGCTGTCGACCTGAATGTCTTTGGACATTGTCCCTTTCCTCGAATCGTTGGAAGACGACTGCGCGCGTCGGCACAGGTGCCGATTCGGAATTCCGACGTCGGCGCCGACACTAATGACGATCGAGATCGGGACAAGGCGTCGACGCGCTTCGCAGCGCTCGTCCGGTGCTGCCGAGGACGCGCCGCCCGGACGTGGGAAAGCAGGCGTGACCAGCGATTCCGTGACGCCTGCCTGCGGCTCGGGAATGTGTCCGAAATCCGATGTCGCACGTGTTCTCCTAGCGACCCCGGGGTGTCGCCCAGCGAACATCGGACGGCCGAGGACAGGCACCCACGGGCGGGACCGTCGTTCGCTGGGCGACCGTGAAGTTCGCCCAGCGAACTCCGGACTCGGGGATCGGTTCGCCTCGATGTGCCGGACCGGACCCCGGTGACCAGCGCGTTTCGTGCGGCCGGCAGGCGGATGACACGCCGCGGTGGGTCAGGTCACAGCGAGAAGTGGATGTGGTTGCGCTTACGCTCGGCGGCCGATCGGGCCACCGGCGAGCGGGGTGGCCGGTTCGACCTCACTCCTGTTCGACCTCACTGTGGCGGAAGGACGGCTTATGACCGGGCGCATTCGGAATCGCGAGCTGGCGGCCAAGGTGATGGACGCCGATGCTGCGGCGGCCCTGATCGGCAGTGGCGACAACGTCGGAATGAGCGGTTTCACGGGCGCGGGGTATCCCAAGGAGGTGCCGGGGGCGCTGGCCAAGCGGGTCGCGATGGCGGAGGCGCGCGGCGAGCCGATGAAGGTGGGGCTGTGGACCGGGGCGTCGACCGCACCCGAACTCGACGGGGCTCTTGCCGAGGTCGAGGGCGTCGAGATGCGCCTGCCCTACCAGTCCGACCCCGTCACGCGCGCCAAGATCAACGACGGCCGGATGGACTACACCGACATCCACCTTTCGCACGTCGCGCAACAGGTGTGGCAGGGCGTGTTTGGCGAGCTCGACGTCGCGGTGGTCGAGGTCAGCGGTGTCACCGAGGACGGCAGGTTGATCCCCTCGTCGTCGATCGGCAACAACAAGACCTGGCTGGAGCAGGCCGACCGCGTGATCCTGGAGGTGAACTCGTGGCAGAGCGAGCACCTCGAGGGCATGCACGACGTCTACTACGGCACCGCACTGCCGCCGAACCGTGTCCCGGTGCCGATCACGCGCACGGAGGATCGCATCGGAGTGCCCTATTTGGAATGCCCGGCGGAGAAGGTGATCGCGGTGGTGCCCACCGAGGCACCGGACCGCAACTCGGCGTTCGCTCCGGTCGACGAGACGGCGGAGCGGATCGCCGCGCACGTCCTGGACTTCTTCGACGTCGAGGTTCGTGCGGGCCGGCTTCCCAACGAGTTGCTGCCGTTGCAGTCCGGTGTGGGCAACGTGGCCAATGCGGTGCTCGCCGGGTTGCGTGACGCGCCGTTCGACGGCATGACGGCCTACACCGAGGTGATCCAGGACGGCATGCTCGACCTTCTCGAGTCGGGAAAACTCCGGATGGCGTCGGCGACCGCGTTCTCGTTGAGTTCTGCGACGGTCGACCGTTTCAACCGGGACGCCGCGCAGTTCCGCGATCGGATCCTGCTGCGCCCGCAGGAGATCAGCAACCACCCGGAGGTCGTGCGCAGACTGGGATGCCTCGCGATGAACGGCATCGTCGAGGCCGACCTCTACGGCAACATCAATTCCACGCACCTGATGGGCAGTCGCATTCAGAACGGCATCGGCGGCTCGGGCGACTTCGCGCGCAACGCGCACGTGTCGATCTTCGTGACGCCGTCGGTGGCGAAGGGTGGGGCGATCTCGGCGATCGTGCCGATGGTCTCGCACGTCGACCACACCGAGCACGACGTGGATGTGATCGTCACCGAGCAGGGGCTGGCCGATCTGCGCGGACTCTCGCCGCGGCGCCGGGCCGAGCAGGTCATCGAGCGGTGCGCGCACCCGGATTTCCGGCCCATGCTGCGGGACTACGTCGACCGGGCGATGCAGTCCGCCTTCGGGAAGCACACGCCGCACCTGCTCGGCGAGGCGTTGTCCTGGCACCAGCGATTCGTGGACACCGGAACGATGCGCCGGTGACCGCCCGGCAAACGACCGGCCCTGTCGGCGGCAGTGTCGCGCTGCATCGTGGCGTGGCCGAAGGGCTGCGCCGGTAGGCGCAGCAACCGGTCCGTCGGGCGGGCCGCCGCCGCGTGCTGCGTCGTCGGGCCTCAATGAAGGGCTGCGCCGGTAGGCGCAGCAACCGTCGAGGTAGGGCGCCCGCCTCAATGAAGGGCTGCGCCCGGAGGCGCAGCAACAGGGTAGCGATCACGCACCTGGTGCGCTGCGGTGGTAACGGAGATCGCGGCCCCTCGCTCGCAGTGACTGGTGAAACAGGTCGACGGCGCACGAGAAACGTGGCGGCGAGCGGTTGGCCTGCTGAAAGGTTTGCGAGGGGTCGTCGGGGTCGCTGAGTCGTAGCCGTCGCGTTGGGCGACCAGGCTGCGTGTATGATTGGTCTAGTACCGTCTAGTCGAAAGGCATCTAGGTACTCATGGGGAGCCCGGATTCTTCATTAGGGGCGTCTCGTCGAGAGGCATCGAAGCTGTAGGCATATTCGTCCGGGTTCCCCACACTCAATCCGAGGTCGGGCCGATGGTGAACTGGCTGGGGGTCGCGATGGCTGCGGCCGTTGTTGTCAATGTCCTACGGGACCTGGCCTGGCTCGCCTTAATGTGGTGGGCGTTCAGAACGGCCTCGGTGCGGGACTTCGAAGTCTTTTCCGAAGCGGTACCACCGCCACCGTCGTGGGCGCGGGGGCTTTCTCGGTGGAACGTGAGCGTTGGCTCTGCTGAAGGCGACCGTTCGCAGAGTCGGTGGAAGCGAATTCGGTCCGATCCGTAACGGACGGGAAGCTCGCAACGAACCCCGGGGTGCCTGCGGCTATCCATCCCCGAATCACAGGAGACGATCAGTGGAGACGTTGAAGCTCGACGACCTGTTGTCAGCGGTCGAGGTGGGCGGTGCGAACTGCCTGCGATCGGTGACCGAACTCGAGCCGGCCGCCGGCCCGCATGCCTCTGTGGCGCCCGCGAAGTTCGCATCAGCGCGGTCGGACATGGGGACCTATGCCTACGAGACGCGGTACGACGAGGACGGCAACCCGTCCGACGTCGTGATCATCGATTCCAAGCAGTCACAGCTGAACCGGGTCGAGCATGCGCTGGCCGAAGCGATCCGGGACGGGCATCCCGTGCTGTCGCGCCTGCCCCGCCTGGTGGTCGAGTACGAACGCAACGGCGAGACCGTCGAACTGTCCGATCTGGAACTGCCGCACCGTGCCTTCGACGGGCACGTGCGCGCAGGCTCGGTGGATGGCAGCCCTGCCCCGACCTACGAGCAGTACCGGGCGATCAGGGACGCCAGCCCGGCCAACGCCCGGGCGTTGTTCGACACGAGCCCGGCGAGCCTGGTCTTCGGATCGTGGGACTCCACGCGCGCCGCACGCCAAGGCCGTTGGCGCAGTCTCCTCGCAGGCGAGATCATCGGGTACTGCCGCAAGCCGGCCAATTCGAACGAGCCGGAACGCAAGGGCGGCGCGCGGGTCGACCCCATGGGGATGCGGATCGAGCTGAGCGGCCCGGAACTCAAAGCCCTGGCCGAGCGGCAGCGCGTCGAACTGAGCGGCAAGACTTTCGAGACGTTGACGAAAGCCGCAGCCGCGGCCAAGGGCGACAAGCGAGCCAAGACGTCGAACGCCGGCCTCGGCGGGATTCCGCCGTCGTTGGAGGCACTGGCCGGCGTCGCCTGCCGCCGCATCGTGCGATCGCACGTGCTCAGCTTCGCGGCGCTGCGCCAAATCCGGTTCGGAGCGGGACCCGAAGGGGACGCTGCCTGTCGCGCGTTGCTGGTCAGCCTGGCTCTGAGTGGGCTGGCCCGCTCGGACGCGGAACTGGTGCTGCGTGCGAACTGCGACCTCGTCGAGACCTCCCCGACCCGCATGGAAATGCTCGGACGAGGTGGCACGACAACGGAATTCGCCGCCCCCGGCATCGAGGCCGCCGACGCGCTGCTGGCCAGCGCCCTCGACCACGCGGAAAGCGTGGCCGGGGTGTCGTGGAACGGGGTCGTGCTGCGGGTGGCGGGCGATCCGGCGATCGCCGCCGGTGCCGCAGACGACGACGCCGAAGGCAACTGATGGCGTTCTCGATACAGGCCGAATTCCCCTTCGGCACCTATCGAGCACGCCGGCCGGACGCGACCCCGGACCGGGTGCCGTCCGTGGCGCGGCTGCACTCGGCCCTGCTGGCGGCTGCCGGGTTCGGACCACGTGCCGTCGAAAGTGACGGCGAACTGGGTCCCTGCGACAACGACGAGGCCGCGCTGCGCTGGCTGGAGAACAACCCTCCGACCGACGTGCGCATCCCGGAGATCCGGGTGAGCACCAACGATGCGGTGGAGTACCGGGACGACGGGACGATCGGCAAGACCGGCAAGACGAAACGGATCCGGAAACTGCCGAAACAACGCACCGCGGTCGCGGTCAACGGCAGTTTCGTATGGACCTGGCGTGAGTCACCGCCGGAGCCGGTCGCCGAGGCGCTGCGTGCCCTGTGCGCCGACGTTCCCTACCTCGGCACCACCGAATCCCCGGTGGTGCTGACGGCAGGCGAACCCGGCAGCGATGTGGAACCGACACACGAACTCGACACACAGGCCGACACGTTCACGAGGGAACCGGGTGCGACGGTCGACATCCCGGCACCCGGACGGGTCGACGAACTGGCCGCCGCGCACCGAGCCGAACGTTCCGGCAAAGTCGGCACCAGCAAAGCCGGTACGGACGAACGTGCACTGAGTTCGGTGCCGCCGCGGCGCGCAGTGCGCCCTGCCCGCTACCGCGCCCGAGAACGCCACGCCGACACGGCCCCGTGGACCGATGTGCTCCTGGTGCCGCTCCGCGGCGAGATCGCGGAGTCGTCCCGCGTCCGGGTCGCGGTGGCCGCGCACCGGGCACTGATCAAGCTCCTCGCCGCGACCGACGGCAGCGCCCCGCCGGTGCTGACCGGTTCCTATCCGCAGGGCGTCCGCCGCACTGCGAACCGGGTGGCGATCCACGTGATCGACCGGGACCTTCCCGCGCAACTGCCCGGCCACGGCGGTCCGGCCCTCGCGGTCCTGGTGCCGCGGGAGGCCGAGCCCGCCGACGCCGCGGCGGTGTACCGCGCCGTGTCGATGGTGCGCGAGCTACGGGTCGGAGGACGCATCGGCAAGGTGGAGGTCGCCGGTGGCGTCGAGGTCGTGGCCGGTGATCGGTTCTGGTACGAACCGGCCCCCGGCACCGTGCGCCTGTGGCGTACCAGCCCGCCGGCCGTGCCGGACACCCGTGGCCGGGACGGCTGGACGTTCACACACGCCGCCCTGCTGTCGCTCGGGTTCGTCTGGCAGGGCACACCGCTGATCACACAACCCCGCGGCCGAGGGGGGCAACGGGACAACGGATTCGTCGAAGCGGTCACCGGTGCAGGCGCCGCGGTCGTGGCGGCCCACCCCTTGCGTGGCGCTCGTCCGGAGAACTACGTCCACCGCGTCAATCCGCACGCCGTGGTCCGGCCGTACCGGGCATGGCTGTCACTCGGGGACCTCGGCGGGTCGCAGACCGTGCAGGCGATCGGCCAGTCGCGGCACCTCGGTGGCGGCCTGCTGATACCCGACGACCGTCCCGAGGGTGAATGGGTGGAGGAGCAGTGGGCGTGAACTCCGAGAACTGCGTGACACGCGACGACTTCGGCGCGTTCTTCGCCGAACTGCACCACGGACACCAGCCGTTCCCGTGGCAATGGCGCCTCCTCGACGAAGTGCTCACCACCCGGCGATGGCCGGAAGCCCTCGTCGCACCCACCGGGTCGGGCAAGACGTCCGCCATCGACGTCCATGTCTTCGCGCTCGCCGTCGCCGCCGCGGAAGGCGGCGCGTTGCCGCCACGCCGGTTGGCGATGGTCGTGAACCGGCGGGTGCTGGTGGACGACCAGTACGAGCACGCACGCGCGCTCGCCGACCGGCTCGCGGAACCCGGCGACTCGTCGGTACTGCGTGCGGTAGCCGAACAGCTCTGGCAGGTGCAGGGACGTGCCGACGAGCACGCCGACTCACCCGGACAAGCCGCGTCACCGCTGCTGGTGGCGCGGCTCCGTGGAGGGGTCCCGCCGTCCCGCCGGTGGGCGGACCATCCGACGGCGGCGGCGGTCCTGTGCGCAACCCCGGACATGTTCGGCAGCCGGCTGTTGTTCCGCGGCTACGGTTCGTCCGCGCGCTCGTGGCCGCGCGAAGCCGGACTGCTGGCCGTCGACACGGCCGCACTGATCGACGAAGCCCACCTGTCGCGGCAACTGCTGCGCACGGCGCGGCGGGTCGGTGAACTCGTCACACTCGCCGAACGCCAGTGGCACGGTCCCTCACCGCTGCACGTGGTCGAAACGACCGCAACGCCGGACGGAGCCGCGGGCACGTGGCTCGGGGTCGACGACGCGGACCTGGCCGAAGAGGGGACGCTGCGTGCCCGGTTGACCCGGCCGAAGCCGGTGGAGCTGGTGCCGGTCAAGCAGTGGGCGGCACCGAACCCGTCGGCGAAGGTCGTCGGCGAACTCGCGCAGCGCACGGTGGAGTTGGCCGACCGTGGCCTCGGCGGCACGGTCGGCTGTTTCGTCAACACGGTCGCGCGTGCCGTCGACGTGGCACAGCGGCTCCGGGATATGCGCGACCGGGACCTGACGGTCGTCCTGATCTGCGGCCAGGTTCGCCCGGTCGACCTGCAACGGCTCGAGAACACGTACCCGGGGGTGCTGGGACCCGGCGGCAATTCCGGCGTCGACGTCATCGTGTCGACCCAGTCGCTGGAGGTCGGTGTCGATCTCGACCTCGCGGGTATCGTGACCGATCTCGCGGCCGGTTCGGCCCTGGCTCAGCGCGCGGGCCGGGTCAACCGGCGGGGAGAACGCGACGAGGGTCCGGTCGTCGTGGTCGTGCCCGACGAGGGGCTGCGGAGCGACACCCGCTCCGGCCCCTACGCCGGAGACGACCTCATCGCCGCTCACGAATGGATCGAACGACGCGCGGCCGCCCCGGAAGGGCTGGCGCCCTGGGCACTGCGGGACGACCCGCCACCCGGCCCGCGCCCGCGGCGGCGTCTCCTGCAACGCCCCGAGCCGGGGGACGCCTGGCACTGGGCCCGTACGAGCGAGAACCTGGCGTCCGACCCCGAACTCGAACTCTGGCTGGCCGAGGACTTCGACCCCGATTTCAACGTCGGGGTGGTCGTGCGGAAGCTTCCCGCCGACCCGACGGAGGCCGTCGAGTTGCTGTCGCTGCTCCCTCCCCGACGGCACGAAACCTTCAGCGTGCCGCTGGGCACGGCGCGAGAAGCCGTTGCCGCAGCCGGAAACGACGGGGCGTACGCGATCGTGGTGCGCGGCGAACAGGTTGCGCCTCTGGCGTGGGATCGGACCGAGGCCGGTACCGACCGGCCGCGGATCCGCCCGGGCGACGTCGTCGTGGTCGACGAACCCACTCCGATGTTCACCGCCCCCGGCCGGGACGGACAGGAGGAGACACCTCAGGTCGTCACGGACTCGGGTGGCCATCCGGCCAGGGACGTGCTCGAGGATGTCGCCGAGTTGTCGTCGGAGCTTCGGCCGGGCGAGGTGGTGTACCGGTGCGAGCTTCCACGAAACGAACCGGGCGGTGACGAGGTCGATGAGGCGGCCGCGGAACTGGCAGGCCGCCTCGACGTTGCTGCGGACGAGCCGGAACGGGACGTCGACGAAGCGGGCGTCGTGCTGGACTGGCTCGACACACACGCCAGGGGGCGCATGGCCGAAGCGGCCCGCGACCTCGTCCGCGACGGGAGCCGGGTCGAAGTGGTCGTGCAGCGCGACGAGGACCGGATTCCGCGCCGGGTCGTCGTCATCGACCGACGCCGCGCGGCGGCGGACGAATACGTCCGGCAGGAGTGGACCCCGAACACCGACCCCGTTCCTCTGGACGAGCACCAGAAGGCCGTGGGTCAGCGGGCCACGGAGCTCGCGCGGCTGCTGGGATTGCCGCAGGACACGTGTGACGTGCTCAGGGAAGCCGCGGAGCATCACGACGACGGGAAGGCGGACCCGCGTTTCCAGCGCCGACTCGGCGGAGACGCGACGACGTTGCTGGCCAAGAGCGCCGGTACGCCCGCGCGCGCGGCGTTGCGGCGGAAACAGGAGTCCTCCGACCTGCCGATGGGCTGGCGTCACGAGCAGCGTTCGGTGGTCGACGCGTGGCCACAGTTGTCGCCGGGCCACAACCGTGAACTCGTCGCGCGCTTGGTCGGGACGACACACGGGCACGGCCGCGCCGAGTTCCCCCATGTCGCCGGGGAGTTGATGAGCCGGGATGACAGCGACGCCGCACGCGCACTCGCGACGGCGTTGTTCGACGAGGGAGATTGGCCGCAGTTGATCGAGCGGACCGAGCGTCGCTACGGCGTGTGGATATGCGCCTACCTGGAGGCTGTGCTCCGTGCGACGGACGGCCAGATCTCGGCGGAGGGACGATGACGCGTTTCGTGATGGCCGGCGCCGATCAGGAGGTGCTGCTGCACCACATGGCGTTCTACGGTCTCGGGGACATCCTCGACGAGGCCGGCCTCGACGTGGCTCTGGGGTGGGAGGACGGCAGACCGGTCCTGTCCGGGGACGGCGTCGAACCGGACGTCATCGAGGACGCGCTGCGGGCCCACCTGGAAGGCCGGCGTGCATGGGTGACGCAGGCGAACGGCGACGGGCGCGGCACGATGAGTCCCCGGCTCACCGCGTTCACGGACGACGAGCAATGGCGGCGCCACCAGGCCGCGCGCGAGGACGTTCTGGACCGGCTCGCGGCACAGCACCTGTGGGGCGACCTGCGGTATCTGACGGCGCTGGGGGAGCCGTCGTACTGGAGTGTGAACCGGCGCAACGACCTGTTGCAGGACGACGGTGCGAGCCGGTTCGAGATGCAGCCCCGCAACCGTGGATCCGAGTTCGTCGGGAACAGGCTGCGGCCGCTCACCGACAAGCTGCTCGGCCGCAAGCCCGGCCGGATCGTGTCCGGGTTGGACGGCAGTGCTGTGTCGGACGAACTCGGCGGCAAGCCGGACAGTGTGTCGGCGACGGGCATGGCCACCCCGGGCCCGGTGGACAACGCGCTCGTGTGGTGTGCGCTGTGGGGGATCGGATGGTTCCCCCTGGCGCACCGGGTGCCCGGCACCGCGGTCACCAGTGGACATCTGGGCCGGAGTCGCCGCGAATGGTTCTACGTGCCCGTGTGGCGGGGCCGTTGGCGGCCTGCGCGGGTACGTTCGATCCTGGCCTCGGCGCAGCTGCGGGACGCCGCGGCCACAGGATTGGACGACTACGATCCGCTCGACGGGAGAGTGGCGTCGACGTGGCTGCGCGCTCGGGGTGTGATCGGCGTTCTGCGCTTTCCGATCGGACGGTTCGGCAGTGACAACGCGCCGGAACGCAGGGCGTTGAGAGCGGAGGCGATTCCGTTATGACCGCCGGTGACGCCCCGATCCCGATCAGCTTGGTCGCACACCATGTGTTCTGCCCGCGCCGCGCCTGGCTCGAGGCGATGGGGGAGACGACCGACACCCGGCAGATGGCGCACGGCATTGCCGCCCATCGCGCCAGCGATGATCCGCAACGATCGCGTCCCGATTCGCTGCGATCCGTGGACGTCGCCAGTGAGACGTTGGGCGTGAGCGGCCGCTGCGACGCCGTCGAGCTCGACCACAGTGGACACGCGACCGTGGTCGAGTACAAGGCGACGCCCGTTCGTAAACGTGCGACCGTGACCGAGCCGGTGGCCGTCCAGCTGGCGTTGCAGGCCACGGCGTTGAAAGAGGCCGGCTTCGCGGTACGTGGAGCTGCTGTGTACTTCGTCGATCATCAGACGAGGGTCGACGTGAACGTGACCGAGGACGACGTCGTCACGGCACGGGGACATGTCGAGGACCTGCGTGCGATGCTTTCCTCAGGAACGGCGCCTGAACCTCTGGTCGACGATCCTCGCTGCCGGACCTGCTCGCATGCGGGGGTGTGTCTTCCCGACGAGCGGAAGCTGTCACCGGTCGCGCGACGGGTGCTCGTCGCAGATCCCGATGCGCAGGTACTGCACGTCGCCACGCCCGGTGCTCGCGTGTCGTTGCGTTCGGGGCGAGTCCGCGTGCTGAAGGGGGATGAGGACCTGGGGACGCTGCCGATCGAGCGGCTGTTCGCGCTGGTCTTGCACGGGAACATTGACGTTTCCAGCGGACTGCTGCGGGAGCTGTTGTGGCGGCGGGTTCCGGTCGTGTGGTGCTCGGGCACGGGGCGTGTCATCGGCTGGGCGTCATCGGCCAGCACGCCCAACGGTGGGCCGCGGGTTCGGCAGCACGTTGCCTCCGACCGTGGCCACTTGGAGCTTGCGCGTGCCTTCATCACGGCGAAGATCGCGAATCAGGCCACCCTGCTCCGGCGGCACGGTGACGTCCCGCATGTGGTGGGGGAGTTACGGGCGTTGCAACGGCGTGTCGCACGGGCCCGGGACCTGGACGACGTCTTCGGCGTGGAAGGTGACGCTGCGGCCAAGTATTTCGCCGAGTTCGCAACGATGCTGAGCCCGGGCGTTCGCGAACCGCTGGGTTTCGCCGGGCGCACGCGGCGCCCGGCGACCGACCCGCTGAACGCCGCGCTCAACTTCTGTTACGGGTTGCTGACGGCCGATCTCATCCGGGCGGTGGTCGCGTGCGGCATGGACCCGCACGCGGGGTTTCTGCATTCGAGCAACCGGAACAAGCCGGCGTTGGCGCTCGACCTGTGTGAGGAGTTCCGGACGCCGGTCGCCGAATCGGCTGTGATCGGTGCGTTCAACAATGGAGAACTGGACGCGGCTTCCTTCTCGACCGTCACGGGGTCCGCGCGCCTGCGCGACGGCGCCAGGTCGACATTGATCGCGGCGTACGAACGGCGTGTGGCTACCGAGTTCCGCCATCCGATCTTCGGCTACCGTGTCACGTGGCGGCGGGCGATGGAGATTCAAGCACGGCTCGTGCTCGGCGTGCTCGACGGAACGCAGGAGCGCTATCAAGGAGTCATCATCCGGTGAGCGACAAGGTGCACCGGTACCTGCTCGCCTACGATGTCGAGTCCGACGCCCGCCGAAACCGGGTGGCCAAGACGTTGGAATCGTACGGGGACCGGCTGCAGTACAGCGTCTTCATCGTCGATGCCAAGCCGGCCAAGCTGATCCGGTTGAAAGCAGCCGTCACCGACAAGCTCGACCTGGCGGTCGATGCGCTCCTCATCTGCGACCTCGGCCCACTGTCCCGCGGTGACGGGATCGAGTTCATCGGTGTGACCCGGTCGTTCACCGGGCACGGGCCGCTGGTCATCTGAGCCCAACCCCGTGAGCGCGAACTCTTTAGCGCCGCGGAAAATCCCGGGGACCCTTCGCATGTCGTTTCCGCAGGTCACGAGTCTGCGATGGGTGTAATGGTCCGGTGGTAGACTTGCTGTGTCGGGTGTCGCGGACGAGGGTTCGCGAACTTCGCTATCGTTGCAGGCCAGCGGGTCCGAAAACGGCACCCTGTTGCTGCGCCTACGGGCGCAGCCCTTCATTGAGGCCCGACCGGTTGAAGTCC
>NZ_JAMTCN010000023.1:70112-86334 GCF_024171865.1 Prauserella aidingensis
GTTGCTGCGCCTACGGGCGCAGCCCTTCATTGAGGCCAAGCTGGCCTACACCACCGTGGCCTTCGATCCGAAGTTGCTGCGCCTACGGGCGCAGCCCTTCATTGAGGCTCGGTGAACGTCACGAACGCCAGCCCATGCCGGCCGAGCGGTTGCTGCGCCTACGGGCGCAGCCCTTCATTGAGGCCCACAAACCGAGAACCGCTAGACCGGAAGGAAAGTTGCTGCGCCTACGGGCGCAGCCCTTCATTGAGGCGGCGCACCCGCGTGATCTGAAGACCGGACGCGAGCCCGGGGTTGCTGCGCCTACGGGCGCAGCCCTTCATTGAGGCGTGGTCGACCCCGGCGAGGTCATCCAGATGGTCTGGGACGTTGCTGCGCCTACGGGCGCAGCCCTTCATTGGGCGGCGAGGGCGGATGCTGCGCGGGTGAGGATGGCGCGGGCCGCGTCGCCTTCGGCGGCGACGCCCCACAGTTGGTCGGTGACGGATCGGTAGAGCGTGACGTCGTCCGGGGCGGTGGCGATCACGTCGGTGTGGTTGACCTCGATGGTCACTGTGTCGTCGAGGATGGTGTAGCCGTGCAGGGTGATCGTCGGAAGCTGCGTGTCGAGCGGGATGATGCCGAGTCGCACGTGCCCCAGTCCGGAGAGGTTGGCCAGGCGGTCGAGTTGTCCGCGCATGACTTCGGGTGGGCAGATCGGATTCCGCAGTGCGGCTTCGGCCACGAGGATCTCGACCGTGCGGGAGGGTTCGTAGAGCACGTCCTGGCGTCGGACGCGTTCGCGGACGGCGTCGTCGGCGTCGTCGGGGGAGTCGGCCATCGCGGCAGCGATTTCGAACACTCGGCGTGCGTAGTCCGGGGTCTGGACCAGGCCGGGGACGAGGAAGAACTCCACCATCGTGATGTGGGACGCGGAGCGTTCACTGGCGGCGGTGTCGCGCTGCACCGTGGCGTGGCCGTGACGTAGCCGGCGTTTCCACCGGTCCCGGTCCAGCCGCAGTTCGCGGGCCTCGTCGCGGAGGGTGGCGAGCGTGTCGGCGTCGGCATCGACGGCAGCGGCCCATGCGGCGAGGTCTGCGTCGCTGGGCAGGGTGCGGCCGTTCTCGACGCGGGACACCTTGGAAGCGACCCAGCCGATGTGCGCGGCGAACTCCTTGCCCGTGCGGAAGCCGGCACGCTCACGCAGGTTGCGGAGCGTGTCGGCCAGCGCCAACTGTCGTTTCTCGATACTCAACGGGCCTCTGCGAGGTCGGCGTGGTGGGTGGCGTGCGGCCACACTGTGTCGCGCCACCGCTGGGAGTGGGCAACGGTGGCCGGGGTGTCGTCGACGTCGATGCCGACGAGGTCGGCGGCCGGGTCGAATCGCAAGGTGACGACCCGCTCGCCGTCGAGGATGTAGAAGTCGTTCTCGGGCATCGGCACGGCCAGGTCGCGGGCTCGTGATTCGGCAATCCAGCGCAGGTCTTCGCCTGCGGCCACGTTGTGGCCCTGGCTGGTGGCGACCATCCATTCCAGGTAGGGCGTGAGTGGTTCGGTCAGCATGCGCAGCCGTCCGAACGGGATGCCCGCCTGCCGGAGCCGGGCGATGTAGTCGCGCCACGCCCGGTCGTCATCGGTGTCGACCGCGGGGCGTCCGGCTTGCCAGTCGTGGAGCGCGGGCTCGTCGACGGCGTAGTGCCCCTGACATTCCCAGCGCCACGACGAGTGGCGCACCGTGTCGAGTAGCGGGCCGAGCGCCTCGGGTGCGAGGTGCTGCACTGTCACTGCTGTGTCTCCGGTGCGTACTGCAGCAGGGCCTTGGGTATCTCGACGGCGGTTTCGTGGTCAGGCAGCCCGCGGGCGCGAAGCGCGGCCAGCGCCTCGGGGTCGGTGACCTTGGTTCCCTGCACGACGTAGGTGCCGCGGTCGGTTGCGTACAGCTCGGGGCAGCCGCCGTTTTTCGATGTGGTGCCCAGGTGCGTCAGCTTCACGGTCAGTCCTCCATGCCTGTTGTTGTGGAATCTACAGAATCCATGCAACCCGACGTATCGGCGAGGCCGCATCAGGGTGTCACGCGACAGGGTGTGTGCACTGTGCGTGTCCAACATGACCCTTTCAGGTGTCTTTGCGGGATAATTCTATGAATTCTATTGCCGGGCAGTCTTGTCTCGATGAGGATCGGTACGACGTGAGCTAGGGAGGTCGTCATGGGATGGATCAGCGGGGCGTGCGAGTTGTCCGACGCAGTCGTCTGCGCCGATGGCACTTCGGCAGGTGGCCAGTGCGACGACGACTCCGACGAGGGCTGCGACGAGGGCGACGAGTGATCGCCCGGGATCGTGAGCTGCTCGCTCGTCTCGGGCAGGTGAATGCCGACCTGGGGCGGGCCGTCGTCGAGCTGATGTCCGCGCAGGACGGCGGCGAGTTGCCTGTAGACGGCGTTCGTGAGTTGGCTGAGCTGCTCGGCGGTATGTCGGCGGAGTTGTATCGCCGTGTCGGCGAGCTCGAGTCCGGCTGCGCACCGGCGCGTGTGGTGATCGACGCGCACTGATCTCGCCTGCTCGGCTGGTGACACTCCGTGCTCCCGGCCGGGCAGGCGCACCAGGACCGTCGGGGTGATGTGCCAGGCTGCGCGCCGCACGCGCTGGGGGTGGTGCCATGTCGGTCGAGCAGCTCGCGGAGATCATCGGCCGCGTCCTCGACCAGATCGCCGCCGCGCGCGCCGCGCTCGCCCACGCCTCGCAGGCCACCGTCGAAGCGCGCGACCTGTACGCCTACTGCCTCGATGGTGCCCACGTCCCGGACGCTGCCCAGGCGCCCGGCGTGGCCGCGGAGGCCGTCGAGCAGGTCGACCGGCAACACGGCCGCCTCGCCAAGATCGAGCAGACGCTGCGCGGCTACCTCGACCAGCTCGGCGCCACCGTCGCCCAGCCCGCGGCACGCGCGTCGCAGCCGCCGGCGCCCGCCGAGTCGGCATCGGTGGCTGAGGAGGTCACCGCCGCGGACGGTTCGCGGTATCCCGCGGCTGCCGGATGGTGCGCCGACATGCTGCCGCGCCGGGTGCGCGAGGGTCAGGCGGGTGAACGCACGACCGGCTACGCCGACGGCAGCCTGACCCCGTTCCGCTCCGGCAACGATGACACGTGGAGCCCGGCCATCCGGCAACGCATCGTCGAGCTCGGCCTGCCTGCCCGCCGCGCCAGCTTCCTCGCCTCGCACGTCGAAATGAAGGTCGCCACGATGATGATCACGACCGGCCGGCGACACTCCGAACTGGTGATCAACCACGTGCCCTGTGGCTCACAACCGCGCCAGGCGTCAGGATGTCACCAGTACCTCGCGCGCTACCTTCCCGAGGGCTACTCGCTGACCGTGCGCGGCACGACTCAGGACGGAACACCGTACAGTCACACCTACGAGGGGACCGCATGACCACCACAGCGCCGCTCCTCGACAACGAGGACGTCCTGCTCACCGGAGCCGAGGATGCCGAGCAGGTCATCGACCAGCTGGCCGAGCACAACCGGCGTCGCGAACGTGCCGAGGCCGGGCTGTGCTGGTGGCTGCAGTGCCGGCCCGGCGACGAGGCCCCGGCGCTACTCGTCGGTGTGCGTGGTGAGGTCGGAGCGTTGCAGTGGTTCGAGGGCGCGCAGACGCAGGCCCCGCAGCAGGGCGCGAACGGTGACCGCGTGGACTACTTCACCCGGTGGGGACACCACAACAGCGTGCCCCCGCACGTCGAGGTTCCCCTCGAGACCGTCCACGCCGCCGTGCGCGAGCTCGCCGCAACCGGCGAGCGGCCCACCTGCGTGCAGTGGACCGAGGCACAGCCGTGAGCGCCGAGTGCAGCTGCTGCGAGCGACCGACCGTGCTGCGCCCGGCCGAGCGCGACACGTGCGAGGACTGGCGGGTGCGCGGCGCCTTTCGTCGGCGATGGCCGCGCGCGAGCGACACCGAAGCCGGCGCCAGTCGAAACGGAACCCGCAGGACATAGGACGTCCGTACGACCTCCATCACGCGGCGGTGAGTACGTGGTTGAAGGCGACTGGCGACCCTGTGCGGGTGGCTGCGTGGGCCGGGCATTCGGTGTCGGTGTTGCACGACACCTACGCGGCGTTCCTGGACGGCGGGGGCGAGACGGCGCGGCGCCAGATCGAAGCGGCACTCGGGCATGGGCGCTGAGCCATGGCGAGGCCCTGTCCACACATTGTCCACGGCTGCCCGTAGAAGCCCGGGGTTGGCCGGGTATGGCCGGGTAACAAGCGAACGGCCCGTGACCGGCGTTGCTGCTGGTTACGGGCCGTTCAGTTGGGCGCCCTCGGCAGGATTCGAACCTGCGACACCTGCCTCCGGAGGGATGGGGTTAAGGCGACTGCGCAAGCCGCCTGACCTGGAATAACACGAGTTCATGGATCGGCGAGAGTGCGCTTTGCACGTGCATTGCACGTACGGACCGGGAAAGGGCGGCTGAAACACTGGTGGGGCGCCCCTGAGTGTTCCAGCCGTCCTTGTTACAGGTGTGACCCAAAGAGAGAGTGGGAAGTGACAGCCGGGGACGGGTGTCACTCTGCTGTCACTCTCGTTTTAGCAGGTCAACCGGCAAACAGTGACAGAGTGACAGGTGTGACAGTGAGGGCACGCCTGCCTGTCACGCCTCTCCACGTGAAGCGGCTGAGCCGCCTTCAGGCGTCACGGCAAGTCCAACCACACCGACCCGGTCGAGTTCGCCTGTCTGCGTGGGAAAACATGCCCCTTCGATCCGCCTTGCTCTGCCGCTGAGACGCCCACCGGGCGCCTGTTCCTGATGGTCGGGTGCGAGGTCATTGGGGCAACGATGGCCACCGGACGGTGAGGACAACAGAGTCCTCCTGAGCCTCCCACGAGTGATCGGTACCGGGCCCCCAGACCAGGTAGTCGCCCTGCCGGGTCAGCGGGGCGTCTCCGTCGCGGAACTTGACGTGGAAGTGGCCGGAGACGAGTAGGACGAGCGTGGTGCGCTTGTCGCCGGTCACCCAGTCCGCGCGCTGCTCGCCTGCCTTGTGTACGCCCCATTTGACCTCAAGTGTCTCTGTCGAGCGCTCGCCGGCCGATGGGTCGATGAAGTGCCCGAGGATCCATCCTCGGGTGTCGGTGCCGTCGTCGTCTGCGTTGCCGCGGTACCAGGTGCTGGCGCTCAATCGAGTTCCCAATCGATGGTCGGTGCGTCTACGCGGTCGCCGCCGATCTCGCCGAGGCGACGCAGTCCCTGCAGGAAGGCGAAGAGCCCTTCGTTGCTCCACGCCTTGTCGGTTACGAGTTCTTCGAGCATCTCGCGGTCGGCGCTGGAGTATTGCCGGAGGCTCTCGGATTCCCAGTTCGCCGCGATCTCGCCGCCACACTCGGCCCAGAAGTTCTCATCCTCGATGACGACCAGGCTGGCGTACTCGTAGTTGCCGCTGACCAGGTTGAGGCCAAAGCCCGTGCACTCCATGCGCCACGAGTCGGGCCGTTCCGTCAGCCACCGCATCGGCGTCGACAAGCGGCTCGGGTGCATCGGGTCGGCGCTGCGCGCGGGGCTGATCGTGCCGTCGACGTCGTCACGGCCGAACAGTTCCTCCTCCATCTCACGGGATAGCGTGGCGCCGATCTGCGTGTCCTCGCGGTAGTCGGATAACGGTTCATGAAAGCTCTTCGGGATGACCGCCAGGCGACGGGCGGCGTTCAGCACGCGGCCGCCGCGCTCCTGTACAAGCAGGAGGTAATCCAGCTTGCGACGTCGCATCGTTGCAGGCCGCGCGATCGCGGTGAGGGCCAGCGCGCCGCCCGCACACAAGCGTGAGCCGACGTCGAGAACAGCCGCGGCGTCCGGCATGTAGTGGCTGCGCAGGGGCAGCGATCGCGCGTCGAGCGTCTGCCCAGCCACGATTGCGTCAGCCAGCTCGGCTTCGAGTAGATCCATCGTCAGGGCGTACTGAGCGAACGACGTCAGGCCGAATGTCCCGGCCAGCTTGCCCGGCGCCACATCGATGTCGACCAGGCGATACAGGTCTGCGTCGACCAGCCGCGTATTGGCGTCGAGAGTCTCGGCAAGGCGACGCACCGCACCCTCGACCGCGTGTTCCGGCATCTCCTTGGCTTCCAGCGTCGCCTTGCGAGACAGATCTGCCTGGTCGTTCTCCGGCGTCAGCGAACACGCGAGGTCGACCCATTGCGGGTGCGACAAGATGCTCGTACTGACGGAGCCGTCGCCGGCGTGTGCGCTGTACCGCCCGTAGCCGTCCGGTAGATCCGCGTAGAACTCACGGAGCGCGGCTGCGGTCTGCTCGCGGTCGACCTTGCCCCTTGCCTGACGACGGTCCTTGACCTCGCCGGGCTCGGTGCTGACGAGTTCCTTCGCGACCCGCTTGCGCGCGGTCCCGGGCTCCCACCCCGCGTGCTGGTCGAGCCAATCGAGCGCCGCGCCGATGTCCGGGTCTTCACTCAACCTCCGCTCGGCCTCGGTCAGGTCGCGATCCAGCTCGGCTGCTTTCGCTGTTTCCGCCTGGACGTACAGGCCGAAACGGGCCTGGACCTCCGGGTCCGCATTGCGGAGCACCGTGTCCAGGGCGCTCTTCATCTCCTGCGTGCGAGGCCCCGAGCCCCCGTTCCAGTTCGCGACGGTGCGGGTGGCGACGCCGATCTTCTCTGCGAACTGTTCATGAGTCATCCGGTACGCCTGCTGCAGCATCACCGCACGCTCGGCAGTCCAGTCGTCAACGACGTCCATCGCGCGTCACCTGCCTCCGTCCTCACCTCGTGCATTGCCGCTGCACCCCCACTGCATTGCCGCTTCATCGCAGGTCAGAGGCTTACGCGCTTGAATTAATGCCATGAGCAACGGAGCACCGCAGACAGGATCCCGGAGCGCCGGGACTGCGGTCTCCACCTTTGAAGAGGAGGACATCATGGCGAAGAAGGACCCTCTGCAGGCGCTGGCCGGTGGCGGCGGTGGCGGGCTCAAGAAGGTCGCCGGTATCGCGCTCGGGATCGCACTGTTCGTGATCGTCGTGAAGTTCCCGGGCGAGGCCGCCGACTGGGTCGGCGACCTCTGGAACCTCGGCGAAGGCGCGATCGACGGCATCGTGAGTTTCATCCGGCAGGCGGCGGCGTAGTTCCGATGGCGCTCTCGATGTCAGCCAGCCGGTGTTCCAGCTCCGTCACGGTGTGCTGGAGCTTGGCAACGGTCTCGTGGAGATCTTCCGAGGCTTCCGGGGCTGAGTCGGCGACGAAGGCGCCGACAGTCGGCCGCACGACCAGCCAGCCCTCGTCCCGAAGGGCGCTGACTGCCCGCTGCGCGGTGTTCATCGCGACGCCGTGTTCCTTCGCCAAGTCACGGCTGGACGGCAACTGCGTTCCAGGCTCGAGGGTGCCGCTGCGTATCGCACGGCGGATGGATTCGGCTACCTGCTCGTAGCGGGCAAGACCCGGTTCATCGCTCATCACGGCCCCGAGCATAGCGCTTGATGACCACTACTGACTTAGTTCACCCGGACAGCGGAGCGACATGATGACGCATGCTGACTTAAGTTAAAGTGCGTCATCAATCAACGGGAAGGAAGCAGATGCACACGGCACGGATCACGGACGGGACCGCTCGTGAGGCGGTCGAGGTCGCGAGTGATGAGTACATCTACGCAGCTCAGAAGGAGGAACGAGCGATGGATGAGCGCGAGGAGGTTGACCGGCTGCTTGAGGACGTCGACCGCGAGTTGGCCGAGGAAGAGGAGATGGCCGAGTGGCGGGCGCGGCGCCGGTTCAACGATGTGCAGCGCATCCACCGGGCGCGTCGCCGGGCCGAGCGCGAGCAGCTCGACCTGCTGACGCGGCAACACCCGCCCACCACTGGTGTGGCGCCGTCGGGGAAGTCCACCGCGACCGCGCTGCGCTCGCTGGCCGAGCAGCGTCTCGCCGGTGGCGAGGTGGCGGCGTGATGACTCGTCTGCTGATCACCGGTGACCCCGGCGCGGCGGCCCGAACGGCCAGGAACGCGCACGCCGCGCCGGGGCTTCCCAACCAGACGCGAACACATTTGAAGGGAAGGACCCCAATGGTAGAGACGACTGGCCCCGCCGCTGCGAGCGCGGCGCAGGAAGAAGCGTTGCGCGCCTTACGCAGCGCTGAGGATGCGGTGAACGCGTGGCTGGATCTGGCCCAGGCCGAAGCCGAGGCCCGGGGTGGCGACCCGCTGCGCGATCAGGCCTACCGGGCTGGGCTGCGGTTGTGGTCCGTGTTGGTTGCTGCGGGCGGCGACTTCGCCACACGCTCGGCTGCGGCCGAGGCGGGTGAGGGCCGGTGAACCCGCGCAAGCGCCGGCAGCGGCCGGTGACGGTGTTCGACGGGCGCACCCACCATGTGGCGCTGTGCCGGGGCTTCCGGGACACCTTGCCGGTGTTCGGCTGGGGCGAGGCCCCGTCGACGCTGCTGACCCGCGCCCAGCTGCGCGAGGCCGGGTTGCGGCCGAACGGGCACGGCCCGTTGGCACTGCTGGTGTTCCGTCACCACAAGCCGATGGCGCGGGAGACGGTGGCCGAACTGTTCTCGGTCGAGCTGGCCGCCCCGCAGCGCGGCACGATCATCCAGCGCTACGCCAAGGTCGAGCAGGCGTTGCGCGCTCGCCGGGTCTGCGTCGAGTGCCGCCGCGATGTGGGCTACTACGTGCCCACCTCCACCCGCACGTGTTGGGACTGCGAAGGCATCGAGGCCTTCGGCGAGGGGGTGGCTGCGTGATGTCGAGCTTCGACGTACTGGCCCGCTACGGCACCGCCGCGCTACTGCGCTTCGCGGCCGCGGTGGCCCTGTTCCTGGTCCTGCACCTGATCCGCATCCCGCTCGTACTGGCCGCCCGGGTGTTGGAGGTGGGCATGCGCCGGGCGGACGCGTTCGCCACCCGCCAGGCCAGCCGCCCGCCCGAGGGCCCGATCAACCACTTCTTCACTGACGAGCACACCACTCATTCCCGGGAGGACACCCGTGTCTACGCCTGAAAACGCCACGCCCGGCCAGGGCTGCACGGCGCCGCAGTGTGAGGGCTGCGAGGCCGCGATGGATGCCGAGGACGTGTTCCGCTACACCCGCGATCTGCTGTTCCTCGCGCTGCTGACGTGGGTGCTGCATCTGGCCACTCACGACCTGTCCGGCGGCTGGACGGTCTGGTCCTACGCCGTCGCGGCTTTCCTCGCAGCGTGCGCCCTGCGCTCGCTGGGCCGCCTGGCCGGCCCGCTCGACCGTTCCGTGGTCCGCGGAGCCCGTGCCCTTGCCTACTGGACGCGGAAGGCGGTGACCCGCAAATGACCGAGCTGCAGACCTACCGCCGCGGCGAACTGACTGTCCACGACGGACAACGGTCGGCGCCGACGCGCACCGATCAGGCCGTGACGTGGATGGGCTGGCACCTCGCCGAGCTGGCCGCGGTCGGCCTGCCGCTGGTGCTGGCGGTGACGGTGGCGTGGTGGCTGGCCGGGCTCTCGGTCCTGGCCGGGGCCCTGTGGGCCGCCCACGAAGCCACCCGCCGCAAGCGTTCCGACAAGGCCGAGGGCCGGGCGTCGCAGGCCGTGCCCAGTGCTGAGAAGTCCGACGCGAACGGGGAGGGGATCGCCTGATGAGCTGGGCAGAGCTGCGTGAGCAGAAGCGGGCGGACCGGCAGGCCGAGGCTGAACAGCGGAGGTTGGACGCCGACGCTGAGGCTGACCGCCGGTTGCGGGTTGAGCAGGCCCGCGCCGAGCAGGAACGGCGGGAGGCCGAGCAGGTCGCCGAGCAGCACCGTCAGTTGAAGGCCGAGCGGCGGGCTCGCCGTGCCGCGGTGAGTGCGTGGGTGCGCGGGCATGTGGTGGATGTGCTGATCTACCCGGCCGTGCTCGTGGCGTTCGCGATGGCGGGGCCGTCGATGGCCGCCTACGGCGCGCAGGTGTACGGCAGCCCGCTCGGCTGGCTGTTGCCGGGCATCTCGGAGTTGCTGATGTTGGCGTTCGCGGTGGCGGTGCTGATCGCCCGCCGCCGCGAGCCCGACCGGCCGGTGCTGTGGCTGCAGGCAGGGGTGTGGGTGTTCGCCGCCCTCTCGGCCGGGCTGAACTTCCTGCACGGCCTCGACCGCGGCTGGACCTCCGGCGCGGTGATGGCGCTCGTGGCCGTGTCCGGCATCGCCGCGCATCAGCTCACCCTCGCCACGCCTCCGCGGTCGGCGGCCGAGCGGGCCGAGGCCCGCATCGCACGGCGCGCGGCCCGCAAGGTCGCCCGCGTCCGCAAGGCCGCGGTGCGCCAAGCCGTGGCCGAGCTGGACGCCGACGGCACCGCACGCCTGGTCTACGCCCCGGGCCGCTACGTCCTCACCGCCCGCGGCCGCCGGTTGGAATCGGCGATCGACCCCACCCCGGCGGCCGAGGCGGCGGGCGTGCCGGCCGGGGATCCCGCGTGGGATGTGGCGCTGGCCGATCTGATCGCCGAGGCCGAGAACACCGGCCCGGGCGAGGGCGAATCGGCCCCGGAGTCCGGGGGCGGCGTGGCGACCCTCGATATCGCCGATGACCAGCACGAATCGAGCCCGGATCGAGGCCCGATCCGGCCCCGCGTGGGTCGCACCCTCGATCAGCTCCGCGCCGAGTTCGCCGCGGCGATCGAGGCGGGCGAGGTCGATCCGTCGTCGGCCGAGTCGATCCGCAAGGCGCTGCGGTGCGCGCCCAAGTACGCCCGCCAGCTCCGCGACGAACACACCGGAGGTGACGCCTGATGAGCACCCGAGACGACGAGAACCAGAACGAGAACGAAGGGCGGGAGCTGGCGCCGGTGCACTACCTACCGTCGACCCAGCACACCGACGCCGACGTGGCCGAGTCCGAGGTGATCGAGGGCGAGATCGTCACCGCCGAGCAGTACCGCGAGCTGCAGAAGCAGAAGGCACTTGAGCGCTACCGCGCCTACCGCCGCGACGCGGTTGTTGTGGGCCGGGCGGTCAAGACCGTCACGACACATCAGCGCACGAAGACGGTGGCGCGGCATGTGTTGGCGCATCCGGCGGCGGGGGTGAAGGTCGTGGCCAAGCGGTGGCGCGACACGCACGGGTCCTCGCGGTATGAGCGGCAGATGATGGCCGCCGAGCTGGAGGGCGATCAGGAACGGCTGCGGGAGTGGGAAGCCCGCGATGTGGCCGAGAAACAGCGCCGTCACCAGCGCACGATGGACTGGATCACGGCGCCGGGTCAGTGGATCAAGGCCGGTGTCGTCGGGCTGCTGGGCCTGGCCGGGTTCCTGCTCGCGGTCGGGTTCATCTTGTTCGCCGACTCGGGCAACCTCGCCGATGTGATCGCCCCGATCAGCGGCGTGATCAGCGCGATCGCGTTCGTGGTGTGGTTCGTGGCCGCCTACGGCGTGTTCCTGGTGTGCGGTGCTTCGGTGTTGGGGCTGTACTACCTGTACAAGCAGGGCCGCGACCACGGCGACACTCCGAAGTGGCTGGCCGCCCAGCCCACCGGCTCGGAAACTACCGACGCGGGGCTGGACGAGTCGATGGTGATGAACGCGCTGCGCAACCTGGGTCACCCGGCGCTGAACCGGAAGATCAAGGAAGGGTGGGGCACCAGCGTGCAGCCCACGTGGGTGCAGCCGCCCATGCCGGTCGGCCACGGGTGGGAGTTCGCGCTGCGCCTGCCCGGCGGCGTGCCCGCGGCCAGCATCAACGGCCGCAAGACCGTGCTGGCCCACAACCTCGGACGGCGCCCGGAAGAGGTGTGGGTCGAGACCGACGAGTCGGACCCGATGGCGATGAAGTGCCTGGTCCTCAACCCCGGGTCGCTGCGCGAGCCCGTGCCGGACTACCCACTGGCCGAGTCCGGCCAGGCCGATTTCTGGACCGGCTTCCCGGTCGGCATCGACGCCCGCTGGAACCAGGTCGACTCGCCGGTGTTCGAACGCAACTTCGTCTGGGCCGGGATGATGGGCTCGGGCAAGTCCACGCAGATCATGAACCTGTTGGCCGGGGCCGCCCTCGACCCGGTGGTCGACATCGACGTGTTCTGCTTCGCCGACAACAACGACTACGAGTGGATCCGCCCGATCGCCTCGACGGTGTCGATGGGCGACACCGAGGACAACGTCGCGGCCTGCCTGGCCCACATCTCCGGGCTGCGCGAAAGCCTGGCCGAGCGCGGGGCGGCGCTGCGGGAACACGGCATCAGCTCCGTCACCCGCGCCGCGGCCGAGCAGGACGAACGGCTGCGCCCACGCGTGGTGATCATCGATGAGTGCCAGAGCTTCTTCCGCCAGGACAAGCCCGAGGACCGGCGCGAGGTTGTCAACATGGTCATCCGGTTCTTCTCCGCCGCCCGCAAGTACGGCATCGTGCTCGGGTTCGCCACCCCGACCCCGTCGGACCAGTCGCTGCCGCGCGACGTGGTGGCGGTGACCTCGAACAAGTCGTGCTTCGCCATCGGTGACAAGGCCCGCAACAACGTCGTACTCGGCGAAAAGGCCTACGAAAGCGGCCTGTCCGCACTCGAACTCAAGCCCGCCGTGAAAAAGGGCGGCAAGATCGTCGCCCTCAACGACGTCGGCACCTCGGTGGCCGTCGGGTTCGCCGACCAGCCCGGCCTGCTGCGCTCCTACAACCTCACCGACGAGCAGAAAAAGGCCATCGTCGCCCGCGGCCTGGAACTGCGCGGCGGCACCGTCCGCCGCACCCACCTGCCCGCACCGGTCGAGCGGGACCTCCTCGCCGACGTCGCCGCCGTCCTCGGCCCGGACGAGGACAAGGTGCCCGCCACCGACGTGTGCGCCCGGCTGCGCGAGCTGGCGCCTGACCACCGGCCCTACGGGGCGCTCAAGGCCGAAGGATTGCGCGATCAGCTCGCCGAGTTCGGCGTGAAGGTCACCAAGGTCAGCGTCCTCATGGTGTTCACCGAGCGTGTCCGCGAAGCCCTCGCCGCCCGCGAGGGAGGGAACGACTAGCCACCCGGCGAAACCGGCCCCACAACGGGGATTGCGGGGCCGGTTTCCCTCGACTCCCTAACTCCCTCCACACCGATTATCGCAGCACACCCCTAGGGAGGCAGGTCCAGGAGTCGCGCAGGGAAAACTCCCTCGCTCTCCGGCGACTCCCTCCGCCGCTCCCTGCCGCTTCCCTACCCCTGCATGCCCAGATGCGACTACGCAACGTCACCACGGAAGGCAACGCGATGACCACGCGCACGGCCACACGAACCGACACCGAAGCCACTCACGGCACCGGAGGACGAGGGATGAACGGTCGGAAGCAGTTGACGAGGGTCGCGCTCGACGCGGCGGCACGCGGGTGGCACGTGTTCCCGCTGGCCGTCGGCGGCAAGCGCCCGGCCCTGCACGGCGCCACGCGGTGTCCGGGCACCGGACCGTGCGCCGACGGGCACCGCGGGTGGGAGCAGCGGGCGACCACCGACCCGGATCGCATCCGCCGGGCGTGGGCGCACGCGCCCTACAACGTCGGCATCGCCACGGGCCCGTCCGGGCTGTGCGTGCTCGACCTCGACACCGCCGAGCCCGGCGAACCGGTGCCGGAGCGGTGGGCGAAGCACGGCGTGCGGGGCGGGGAGGACGTGCTCGCCATCGTGGCCACCGAGGCCGAGCAGGACGTGCCCGGCGACACCCTCACCGTCGCCACCCCCTCGGGCGGACTGCACCTGTACTTCGCCGCACCGTCCGGTGTGGAGTTGCGCAACACCGGAGGCGATGCCGGGCGCGGGCTGGGGTGGAAGGTCGACACCCGCGCCGGTGGCGGCTACGTCGTCGCGCCCGGCTCGGTCACCGGCACCGGTGCTTACCGCTACATCTACGACGGGCCGGTGGCGCCGCTGCCCGAATGGTTGGCCGACCGGCTCGCACCCACGCCGCTGCCAGAAGCACCGACGGTGCCGATCCGTCCGGCCACCGGCCGCGCCGACCGGTACGTCACCGCGGCGGTGCGGGAGGAATGCCGCCGCGTGTCCGAGGCCCGCACCGACCGCAACGCCACCCTGTATGCCGCCGCGGTCGCCCTCGGGCAGTTGGTCGCCGGAGGCGCCCTCCCCGACGACGAGGCCCGGCAGGCCCTGCGGGCAGCGGCCGGTCGGCACATCGGCGTGCGCCAGTTCAGCGCCCGCGAGGCCGACAAGACCATCACCTCCGGCATGGCCGCCGGCGCTCACCGGCCCCGCCAGGTCGCCTGAGCACCCTCACCCCACGTTCCTGGAGTTGACTCATGACTGCTGCCCGTCCGCTGCAGCCGGTGCCCGAACCCCCGGCGCGCAAGACCCGCTGGACCGACGCCGAACTCATGGCCGTCGAGTTCCCCGAGCCGAAATGGGCCGTGCCCGGCCTGCTGTGCGAAGGGCTCAACCTGCTCGCCGGCGCGCCCAAGCTCGGCAAGTCCTGGCTCTCCCTCGGGCTCGGGGCCGACATCGCCAACGGTGACCCGGTGCTCGGCTCGATCGACGTCGAGTGCGGCCCGGTCCTGTACTGCGCCCTGGAAGACACCGGACGCCGGTTGCAGCGACGCAGGCGGCAGATGATCGCCCACAACGGCCGCCCCTCACCGCTACTCACGTTGGAAACCGAATGCCCCGTGATGAACGCAGGCGGGGCCGACGTGATCACCGAATGGCTGGACGAGAACCCGCACGCACGCCTGGTCATCATCGACACCTTCGCCAAGATGCGCGGCGCCGACCCGCACGGCATGACCCAATACTCCGCCGACTACGCCGCCGCCGCGCGGTTCAAGTCCCTCGCCGACGCCTACCAAGTGCCGTTCCTGCTGATCCACCACGTGCGCAAGCAAGGCGCCGACGACTTCCAATCCACCGTCTCGGGCACCAACGGACTCACCGGCGCCGTCGACGCCACGCTCGTGCTCGAACGCGCCCGCGGCCAAGCCGACGGCGTGCTCCACGTGACCGGCCGCGACGTCGAAGAAGCCGAATACGCCATGAGCTTCGACTCCGCCGCCGGGGCGTGGACCAAGCTCGACGGCCCCGCAGGCGACCACCTCATGGGAGACACCCGCGCCCTGATCGTGCGGTTCGTCCGCGACTACCCCGGCAGCAAACCCGGCGCCATCGCCAACGCTCTCGAACTCAACCCCGGCACCGTCCGCCAGACCTGCCGGCGCATGGCCGAACAAGGCCAACTCCACGCCGCCCCCGGCGGCACCTACCACCCCGCCGACGCGAGTGACAGCCACGACACCACCGACCTGTCACAACTGTCACTCCGTCACTCAACCCCACCCGACCAGGAAGAACACGAGTGACACCACCTGTGACACGCCACCCACCTGTCACGCCCGCCCGACGCGGTGACAACCGAGACACACCCGTGCTGTCACACCTGTCACTCCGTCACTGACGCCCGCCTGACCAGGAGGAATAGCTGTGACACCTGCTGTGACACCTCACCCACCTGTCACACCGAACGTACGGAGATCCGGTTTGGCCACGCCGAAGAGTCAACACCTCACAGTCGATGAAGTCTGCAGCGAACTGGGGATTGCCCGCTCGACGTTCGACGAGTGGCGCGCGAAGGGGCGTGCACCGCGCTGCGTGAAGTTGCCCAACGGCAAGCTTCGTATTCGCCGGGCTGACCTCGAATTCTGGCTTGAGTCCTGTTTGGAGGCCGCGTGATGAACTACAGCTACGACGTGCGGATCTGGGAAATCAAGGCACGGAAGAACCGAAAAGGCAGAGTCACCAGCTATAGCGTTCGCTGGAAGGTCGACAAGGAGGAGTTCTTCGAGTCGTTCAAACTCCGAGCACAGGCGGACAGCTTCCGTTCCGAGTTGCTCTTGGCCCAGCGGGCAGGGGAGCGCTTCGACCTTGGCACCGGGCTTCCGCCGCAGGCGAAGGTGACGGAACGCGTTTCCTGGTTCGATATGACGTCCAAGTACGTCGATATGAAGTGGGCGGACCTGTCGGCCACAGCGCGGCAAACGACGGCAGAAGCGCTTAGAGCTCCTAACGCATTCGGTTTGGGAGTCGTCGCCAGGTGATGAGGCTGCAGGCGAGCGCGAGGAACCCGTGGTGGATGTCGGTGCGGCGTTCCCAGCGTTCGGCCAGGCGGCGGAACTGGTGCAGTAGTGCGAGGGTTTGCTCCACGACCCAGCGCACGGGTTGGTTGTTGTCACGGGTGCCTCGGCGGCTGATCAGCGGTCGAATCCGGCGCTGTCGCAACAGGTCTCGGTACTTGTCGTGGTCGTAGCCTCGGTCGGCCACCACGGCCTCGGGTGTGC
>NZ_JAMTCN010000024.1 GCF_024171865.1 Prauserella aidingensis
CGAGATAGCGATAGGCCGTGGCCCGCGAAATCCGGTGGTCTCGACCCAATCGTTGCGGGTCGGCGCGGTCGCGAAACCAGCGTAGCCCCAGCACAGCCTGCCAGAAGCAGGTCAGCGAACGTGTTCCCGCGCGAGTGCCCCGACGACGACGTTCGGCCTGCAGCAGCCACGCCACCTGACGGGCGAGCTCGCGGGAGACATCAAGGATGGCAGGATGAGCAATCACGGAGAGCCTCTGGGTATGGGGACTTGATCTTGTGGTGAGACCAGTCCTACCAGGGGCTCTCCGCCTCATCTCAGCGCATCCATGCCACAGATCTCATGCGCCAGTTACTACCTCGCTGAGATCACCTCACTGCCGATGCCCAACTACGGCCACGTCGTTGATACGTCGAACGCTGCAGTATGTTCCGTGGGGGTACTCCCATGGTCGCCATGTGTAGTCCGAGTGTCACTCTATCGAAACACCGTCCGGATCACACCAGTTCCACCGGATCAGAACGACCCACACAGGCCTGACGTCGATCGCCGTCGCAAGCACCAGCACCGACGAGCCCGGGCCGTCCTGGGCCGTCTCTGGGCCGTGAGACGTTCCGCAGGGCCGAGAACCGGCGAGAAGTCCCGAGTAGCGTTTCTGCAGGTCACGGGACTTTCGCCGATTCCGGCCGCTGGTGCGAAAGTGCAGGGAGGACGAGTTGGCATGTAAGCCGGATTCTGTTCCCACGGCCGGGCCGTGGGCGGCGACCATCCATCTCGGCCTGCCGTTGCCGGCAGGCTCCAGCGGTCTACCCGCAGGCCTCGGACGGGCAGCCCTCGAACGCCTGCGCAGGAGCCCTGAGGCTCCCTCTTGACCTTGCTCCGGGTGGGGTTTACCGAGCCGTCCCGGTCGCCCGGGACGCTGGTGGTCTCTTACACCACCGTTTCACCCTTACCCGACCACTGCGCCGGCGCCACCGGCACCGGCTCAGTACCGCCGGGCGGTCTGTTTTCTGTGGCACTTTCCCGCGGGTCACCCCGGGTTGCCGTTAGCAACCACCCTGCCCTGCGGAGTCCGGACTTTCCTCGAAACCGCGCCGCGTGGCGCGGCGTCGCGGCCGCCCTGCCAACTCGTCCTCCAGCCCAGGCTACTCCGTACCCCTCGACGGGTGTCACCGAAGGTGGGACACGTCGTTGACCAGGCGGACGCTGGCGTTGCCGTCCGGGTAGAAGTCGGCGATCGACAGCGACGCCGGGTCGAGGTGCAGCCGGAACAGCAGGGACGCGCCGCCGTCGAGCGCCAGGCGGAGCAGCATCTTGATCGGCGTCACGTGGCTGACGACGACGACCGTCCGCCCCGCGTACCGGCGGAGCAGCTCGTCGTGGGCCTGCTGGACGCGGGTGTACACAGCGTCGAAGCTCTCCCCGTCCGGCGGCGGCACCGACGTGTCGCTCATCCACCGGCGATGCACCTCCGGGTCGCGCTGTGAGGCCTCGGCGAACGTCAGCCCCTCCCACGCGCCGAAATCCGTCTCCCGCAACGACTGCTGCGTCTCGACGCGCGTACCGAGGGCGTCGGCCACCGCCTGCGCGGTCGCCGCGGCGCGGGCGAGCGGCGACGCGACGACCACGGGATCGGCGTCGGCCACACCGTCCATTCCGGCCAGTCGTTTCGCCGCGGCCTGCGCCTGCCACCGACCCGTCTCGGTCAGTGCGACGTCGCCGAGCCCGGAGTAGCGGCGGTCGACCGACATCTCCGTCTGACCGTGCCGGACGAGCAGCAGCCGCGTCGGCGTTCCCGTGGCCCCGGTCCAGCCCGTCGGCGCGCGGTCGGCCTTCGCGGGCTCCTCCGACGCGGCGGGCTCCGACACGGCACCGGCCGACTTGGCGGGTTCGGTCAACGGCAGCGCGGTCTGTTCGGCCTCGGCGACCGGTGCCGACGCGGGCCCGGGTTCCGTGGCGGGCTCCTGCTTCGCGGAGGGGGCCGGTTCCGAAGCGGGCTTCGGGTCCGGCGCGGTACGTCCGACGGGCTCGGTGGTGCCGACGGCGGCCTGGGTGTCCATGGCCTCGTTGGCGAGCCGGTCGGCGTACGAGTTCTTCGCTCGCGGAATCCACTCGTACGTCACCCGCTCGAACCGGCCCGCGAGGTCGCGTGCCTCGAGCGCGAGCGGCTGCAACGCGGTGTTCTTGATCTTCCAGCGGCCGCACATCTGCTCGACGACCAGCTTCGAGTCCATCTTGACGTCCACAATGGACGCACCCGATGCCGCCGCGGCCTCGAGTCCCGCGACGAGACCGCTGTACTCGGCCACGTTGTTCGTCGCGGTTCCGATGCCGACCGCGCGTTCGGCCAGCACTTCGCCCGTGTCGACGTCCTTCACGACCGCCCCGTACCCGGCGGGACCGGGATTGCCGCGCGAACCACCGTCCGCCTCGACGACGACGTGTCTGCTCACAGGCCGGACTCCCCTGTACGAACCAGGATCGCGCCACAGTTCTCGCACATGATGACGTCGTCCTTGGCCGCGTTCTTGATTTCCGAGAGCTGACTGCGGTCGAGTTCCAGCTTGCACGCGCCGCACTGCCGCGAGCGCAGCAATCCCGCACCGATACCCCGCTGCTCGCGGACCCGGTCGTACGCCTTGATGAGCGCCTCCGGGAACTTCGGCACCAGCGCGTTGCGGTCCGCGTCGCGGCGGGCCTGGGTGGCGTCGAGGTCGGCGAGCACCTCGTCGCGTCGCGTCACCGCGTCCTGGAGATCCTGCTCCGCCTTGTCGACCTCGGCGGCGGCGCGCTGCACCTCCATGTCGGCCGCCTCGCGTCGTTCCATCAGCTCCAGCTGGTCGTCCTCGAGGACCTGCTGCCTGCGCGCGAGGGTGTCCAGCTCGTGTTCCAGCTCGGTCAGTTGCTTCGCCCCGGCGGAGCCGGACTCCATGAGCTTGCGGTCGCGATCCGCGCGGGCGCGCACGGATTCCACCTCGCGCTCCTGCCGGGTCACTTCGCGTTCCAGATCGGATGCCGACGTCTGGGCGGTCACGAGCGCATCACGCTTGTCCCGCAACGTCTTCTCGATGCCCTCGATCTCGGCCAGCTCGGGCAGGTTCCGGCGCCGGTGGGCGACGCGCGCGAGCTCCGCGTCGACTTCGGCGAGGTCCAGCAACTCACGCTGCAGGGACGGGTCTGCCTTCACTTCGTACTCCCGTTCGCTCGGACGTTCCACGGGTCGGTGCACCGCGTGGAGACGTGAACCTCGACGTTACCCGCCCCGCCGATCACCTCGGCGGCTTGCCCGCACCACGGCCACTCGCTCGCCCAGTGCGTCAGACCCACCAGCGCGGGGACCGCGCCGGGCTGCTCGAGATGCTCGCCCGCGGGGTGGTGGCGCAGGTCGGCCGTGACGTAGGCGTCGACGCCCGCCGCGGTCGCCGTGTCGAGAAAGCCGTCACCCGCACCGCCGGAGACCGCGACCGTACGGATCGGACGCTCGGGGGCTCCCGCTCCGTACACACCGGGGACAGTGGCGGGCAGCGCCGCGCCGACGCGTTCGACGAACGCGCCGAACGGTTCCGGCACCGGCAGCTCGCCGATGCGGCCGAGCCCGGTGCTCGCCCCGTCGCCATGCGGCGCGAGCGGGCGGCGCACGCCGAGGCCGATCGCCGCGGCGAGCGCGTCGGACACGCCGGGATCGGCCGAATCGGCGTTGGTGTGCGCGCAGAAGAGCGCCACACCCTCCCGGATCATGCGATGGACGAGCGACCCTTTCGAGGTGTCGGCGGGGACGCCGTGCACGCCGCGCAACATCAGCGGATGGTGAGCGACGATCAGCTGCGCACCGACCTCCAGGGCCTCGTCGACGGTCGCCGCGACCGGGTCGACGCAGACGAGAACCCGTTCGACGCGGTCGGCCGGGTCACCGCACACGAGACCGACCGCGTCCCACGACTCCGCGAGCTCGCGCGGATACGCCGTGTCCAGCGCCACAACGATGTCGGCAACGGTCGGCGAGGCCGGACCACCGGGGCCCGGGGCATCGGAGGTGAGGCTGGTGGCGGACATGGCGCGATCCTCCCATGCACCCCCGGCAACGCGGCCACGCCGCCCGGAGCACCGTGGCCGCTCTCGCCGGCGGTCGCCGTCGCCGTGGGACGACTCGTCGAGGTGACACCCGATCGGCCCAGTCGCCGGGAACCGTGAGTCTCGACAACGAGACACGGTCGCACCGGACTGTCCGAGGTCGGCGCGACGAGCCCGCCTCCGTGCTCCGCCGGCGACGCACGAGTGGTGACATTCGTTCACAGTCCGTCGGGCCACGACGACTACGGCGCGAAATCGAGCATTACCCGAACAGGTGTTCGCCAAGCAGGTTCGATGTGGCTAGCGTCGGAGGGGTGACCGATGGGGGAACAGACCTGGACGAGATGGTCCGCATCGAGCGGGACATCGCACGACTGCACGCACGGTTCGTGGACGCCGCCGCGCGATTCGTCGCCGTACGCGGGTGCACGGACGAGGCCGTCGCCGAGGTCGGCGTCGCACTCGGATGGACCGGACGGTTCGCCCGGCAGCGACTGGAACTCGCCGAACAACTGACGACCCGACTACCGCACACCCTCGACGCACTGACCCGCGGCGAGATCGACCTCGTCAAGGCCGCGAAAGTCGCCGGGCCGACCGCCGCGCTCGCGGACGAGCCCGCGAAACGCGTCGACCGGCTCGTGGCCGGCAGGCTCGACGGCGCGACCGCGGGATCCGTCCAACGGCTGGTCAAGAAGACCGTGATCGACATCGACCCCGAAGGGCAAACCGAACGAGCCCGGCACGAACGCGCCCAACGGCACGTCCGACTCAGCCACGGCGACGGGAGCATGGCCACACTGGCGGCCGAGCTCCCCGCCGAACGAGCGCAGGCAGCGTACGCACGCATCGACACCGCGGCCCGCACCCTCCGCAGGAGCGGCGACCGACGCACCCTCGACCAGCTCCGCGCCGACGTCTACGGCGACCTTCTGCTCGGCCACGACCTGCCCGGAGACGACACGTCGACCGCCCAGGGAACACCGTCGGCCACGAAAGCGGACGTGTTCGTCCACATCGACCTGGCCACCCTGACCGGCCTGGCCGACAACCCCGCCGAACTCGCCGGCCACGGCCCGCTGCCCGCCCCCGTCGCGCGCGCCATCGCCCACGACCCGACGTCGACCTGGCGCCGGATCATCACCGATCCGCACACGGGCGCACCCCTCGACGTCGGACACACCCGATACCGGCCGCCCCGCGCCCTCGCCGACTACGTCAAGGTCCGCGACCGCACCTGCCGCTTCCCCGGATGCCACCGCCCCGCCGACGACGTCGACCTAGACCACGTCATCCCCCACGGCTGCGACGGACCCACCTGCGCGGCCAACCTCATCGGGCTCTGCCGACACCACCACCGGGTCAAACACACCCCCGGCTGGACGTTCCGACTCGACACCGACGGCACCCTGCACATCGCAACACCCACCGGGCGCCACGTCACCGGCCCACCGCCGCACGAGACGGACCACGGCAGCGAACGAGACGGACCCGAAGCAACATCACCACCCGGCCCGCGGGACCCACGCCTGCGACCGGAGCCGCACCCCGGCCGCAGGCCACGCGGAAAAACCCGCCGCCGCGGCGGACGCCGCCCACGCGGGGACACCGCCGCGCACGACCCCGCCGCGCACGACCCCGTGGCTCGGCGGACGGAACCCGGCGAACGGAACACCACGAGCGACGCCTCTCCCTGACGACGACCGGGAGTACGACCCCACCGGCCGATTCCGGCAGACTGACACCGTGACGGACCAACAGCATCCCGACGGGAACCTCCACATCTGCTTCGTCTGCACGGGCAACATCTGCCGGTCCCCGATGGCGGCACTCGTGTTCCGGCGACACCTCGACGAGGCCGGGCTCGCCGACAACGTGACGGTCACGAGCGCAGGCGTCGGCCCGTGGCACATGGGCGAGCCCGCGGACTCCCGCGCCCGCGCCACCCTCCTCGGTGCCGGCTACGCCGACGACCACGTCGCCGCCCAACTCGGCCCCGCCCACCGCGACGCCGACCTCTTCGTCGTCGCCACGAAGAGCCACCTGCGTGACGTCACCGAGTTCGCAGGCAACCCGGACCGCGTCGCCCTGCTGCGCACCTTCGACCCGTCGGCACCCGCCGACGCCGAAGTGCCCGACCCGTACTACGGCGGCGACGACGGCTTCACCGACGTCCTCGACATGATCGAACGCGCCATGCCGGAGCTGATCTCATGGGCACGAACCCGACTGTGACCGCCTACGACGCGATCGTCCGCCACACCGGCTCCCAGCCCACCGACATCCGCCCCCTCGGGAGCGGCGCCGTCGTCGCACGCCTCGACGACCAGGCGACCACGGTGGTCGCCAAACCCGCAGCCGGCCCCAACGCCACCGCTGCCGAAGGCACAGGCCTCCGCTGGCTCGCCGAACCAGGCGACGTGCCGGTGCCGCACGCCCACGGCTGGGACGACGACTGGCTCGTCCTCGACTACATCGAACCCGCAGGCCGCTCCCCCTCGCCCGCTACCGCCGAAACGTTCGGCCGCAACCTCGCCACCCTCCACCTGCGCGGCGCCCCCTCCTTCGGCTCCCCTCCACCCGGCGGGCCGGTCGACGCCTGGATCGGCCTCGCCCCGATGAGCAACAACGGCACCACCGGGTCCAACACGACCTGGGCCACGTTCTACGCCAGGGACCGCATCGAGCCGTACGTACGCACCGCCGTCGACCAGGGAACCTTCGACCCCGACGAAGCCGCCGTCTTCGACACCGTGTGCACGCGACTTCCCGACCTCCAGCCCGGCGTCGAACCGCCGGCCCGCCTCCACGGCGACCTGTGGACCGGGAACGTCCACTGGAGCACCGACGGCCGAGCGTGGCTCATCGACCCGGCAGCCCACGGCGGACACCGCGAAACCGACCTCGCCATGCTCCGCCTGTTCGGAGCCCCGCGACTGGACCGCATCCTCGGTGCCTATGTCGAGGCCGCCGAGGAGGCGGGCCGCCCACTCGAAGCCGGCCACGAAAACCGCGTCGGCTTGCACCAACTGTTCCCGCTGCTCGTCCACACGGTGCTGTTCGGCGGCGGCTACGCCCGCCAAGCACTGAACGCAGCACGGCAGGCTCTGAACTCCACGGGCTGAGACGCACACCGCGCCAGCCACGACCACTCGATGAGCCGTTCCGGCTCGACGCCTACCGTGGTGGGTGTGCGGTGGAAGTTCCTGCTCAAGCCCGGCTGGCTGGCGTTGACGGTGGTGGTGTTCGTCTTCGCCGCCCTGAGCTTCACCGTGCTCGCCCCGTGGCAGTTCGAACGGCACGAGGAACGCGCCGCTCGGAACGACGCCGTGTCCTCGTCCACCGCAGCCCGCCCGCAACCGTTGGCAGAGGTACTGCCGGGTGACACCGCCCCGGACGGCCGCACCGAGTGGCGACGCGTGATCGTCGAAGGTACGTACCTGCCCGACGACGAAGTGATCGCGCGGCTGCGTACCGTCCAGGGCGAGCCCGCGTTCGAGGTGCTCACGCCGCTGCGTACGACCGCAGGCCCGACGGTGCTGATCAACCGGGGTTTCGTGCGGCCCGCCAACGACACCGGAGTGCCGGACTTCGAGGCCCCGCCGCAAGGCCGCGTCACCGTCGAAGCCCGCGTGCGCGTCGACGAGAACGATCCGTCGAACCGCGACGCGTTCGCCGACGAGACCACAGGCGGCAGGTTGCACTCGTACTCGGTGGATTCGAAGGTCGTGGCACGCGCGACGAACCTGGACATCAAGCCGGGCTATTACCAGCTCGAGCCCGGTGAGCCGGGCGTGCTGACAGCCCTGCCGCTCCCTCAGCTCGAGGCCGGCCCGTACTTCTCGTACGCGCTGCAATGGATCGCGTTCGGCGCGATGGCCCTGCTCGGGTGGCTGTACTTCACGGTCCGCGAAGCACGGCCGGGCGGTGCCCTCGCCGACACCGACGCAACAGACTCCGAGTCCGCCGGCGCCCCCTCCGGCGCCAATCCCGACGACGCTGTCGAGCCGACCGCCACCGAACCCACCGTGGCGGCTCCGAGCCGACGTAAGCAGTCGGGCAGGCAGAGGCGCAAGTCGGTGGCACAGATCCTCGCGGAGGACGACGAGGCCGACGCGCTCCGGTGAGCGGCGTCTGTCGGTAACCGGAACGTGTTCGTTCCGTGACCAACGGAGGGGGATTCCCCACCTTTCGCCCATTACCTTCGTCGGTACTTTTCGCCGACCGACCAAAGGACCGGGATGAGTCGGGCAGATTGCCTTCGCGTGCCGACTCCGAGCGCGGCACATGGACAACCTGCGGAGGTCCCATGCGTAAACGACTCTTCTCCCTGTTGGCCGCTGCGGCTGTTGCAGCGGCCGGTCTCACCGCCGCTACCGCGGTGACGACGCCGGCCCCGGCCAGCGCCGCCTCGTGCTACGAGTGGTCGAGCACTCTGTCGCGTGGTGACAGCGGCGCTGCGGTGAAGGAACTGCAGATCCGCGTCGCCGGGTGGGTGTCGTCGGGCGAGCACCTCGTCATCGACGGCCAGTACGGCCCGGCGACCGAGGCTGCCGTCAAGCGGTTCCAGTCGGGCTACGGGCTGTCGGTCGACGGTGTCGCGGGTCCGCAGACGTTCGGGAAGATCTACGACCTGACGTCGGGCGACTGCACGCCGTCCCACTTCTCCTACTCGGAGTTCGACGACAACTGTGGTGCCAACAACTTCAACGGTGGCGCCGTGTCGGCGTCGACGGCGAAGGAGAACACTCGCCGCGTCATGTGGCAGCTGGAAGCGATGCGCCACAAGCTCGGAGACCGGCCGATCGGCATCACGTCCGGTTTCCGTAGCTACTCGTGCAACAGCGCGGTCGGCGGTTCGTCGTCGAGCCGGCATCTGTACGGCGAGACCGCCGATCTGGGCATCAGCGTCAACGTCCACTCGCAGTGCACGCTGTACCGGGCCGCGTGGCAGGCCGGTTTCACCGAGATCCTCGGGCCGGGCTACCCGGGTCACAACGACCACGTCCACGTGGCCAATGATCCGAGTCCGTACCGCAGTGCCCCGAACTGCTGACGGTTCACGTCCCGTGTGACGGGGGTGGCTTCCGGTTCCGCACCGGGGGCCACCCCCGCTTCTCGCGTGTCCCGGAGCCGACCTATCGGCGCCGGCGCCTGCCGACACTCGACACGCCGGCGAGCACCGCGGACACGCCGACCGCACACAGTCCGACCACGCGGGACAGTTCGACGGCGCGCGTGACGTGACCGGCGTCCGGGTTGCGCCCTGCGCCGAGCACGGGCAGTTCCGCCACACCGCGCGGGTACACGGTGCGGCCGCCGAGGCGGATTTCGAGCGCCCCGGCGAACGCGGCTTCGGCGCGCCCGGCGTTGGGGCTCGGGTGGGCGGCGGTGTCGCGCCGCCACGCCTGCCACGCACTGGGCGCGGAGCCGCCGACGACCGGTGCCGCGGCGGTGGTCAACGTCGCCGTGAGCCGCGCAGGCACGAGGTTCGCGACTTCGTCGAGTCGCCGTGCGACCGGGTCGGCCGAGTGTGCCGAGGCGATGTCGAGTTCCATGCCGGGCCTTCGGCCGAGCACGGTGACGGTGCGGGCGCCCAGCATTCCGGGCAGCCCCGCCACGGCGCCCCAGACGAGGGGCGACACCACGGCGTTGGAGGTCTGGTCCGCGACGACTTCGATCGCGGCGCGGGACAGGCCGGGCAGGTCGAGGTCTTCGGTGCAGCGCGGGTCGGCGGCGGCGATGCGTGCACGGGCGGTGTCGAAGTCGCCGCTTTCGAGGTCGCGGGCGAGGTCGGTGCCGTCCGCGGCGATCCGCGCTCCCCCGAGCACCGACCACGTGCCCGCGGCGACGGCGAGTGTGCGCAGCAGCCGGTGACGACCTGTCACGCGTTCGGCCAGCATGCCCGCCGCGACGGCGCCTGCGGTCACCGCGGTCGTCGCCGCCGCGGTTCCGATGCGCCGGGCCAACGCGTCGGCGGCCTCCGGCAGCACGGTGACAGGACGCGACGGAGCGGCGCGACGCGGTTCGCCGACCAGGCCGTCCGCGACCACCCCGAGCAGCAACCCCACGGCTCGATGCGCACTCACGTTTCCCGAAACCCCCAAAACCGGTGAAGCTACGCGGCAGCCTACCGAGGCGCGTCGGCCCGACTCCCGGGGTCCGGCCTCACCGGGCCGCGCTCGGTGGGCGTTACTCCTCGGCGGCGGCCCACGAACGGAGCATCACCGACGCGATCGACGTGGTGCCGGGCAGCATCAGCTCGTCGTGCTCACCGTCGAACGCCGCGCGCACGTCGGCGCGGCTGAACCACCGCGCCTCCTCGATCTCCCCGTCCGCGGGCGTCAGTGCGGCACCGCTGACGGTCCGCGCCGCGAAGCCGAGCATGATCGACCGCGGGAACGGCCACGGCTGGCTGCCGAGGTAGCGCACGTCGCCGACCTCGACGCCGACCTCCTCACGCACCTCCCGTTCGACGCAGCCTTCGAGCGACTCGCCTGCCTCGACGAACCCCGCCAGCACGGAGTACCGCTTCGGCGGCCACACGGGCTGACGTGCGAGCAGCACGTTCGCACCGTTGACGCCGACGTCGTCGTGCACCAGGCAGATCACCGCGGGGTCGGTACGCGGATACTCCTCGTTGCCGCATCCGCTGCAGTGCGATGCCCAGCCGAACTGCACCCGGGTGATTTCCGCTCCGCACCGCGCACAGAACCTGCCGCGGTGGTGCCAGTTCCGCAGTGCCTCCGCGGTCGTCAGCAGGCCCGCCGACGTGTCGTCGAGGAGAGCGCCGTGGCCCCGCAGGTCCAGCCACGCCTCGTCGGCGCTGACCGGCACTTCCTGCCGCACTCCCCAACCGCCGTCGAGCTCGATCGTGTCCGGTTCGGACGGTGGGTCGACGGGCAGCATCCAGTGGTCGACGCCGTCCCATTCGCCGAGGAACGAGGCCTCGGCCGGCGGTTCCCCGGCGAACTCGGCGGCCTTCCTGGTGCTCACGGGTGCGTCCCCGGAGTCGACGGCGTCGCGCCGCACCGGTGTCCTGCCCCAGCGGTCGACGACCACGAGCCGCGCATCGGGCCACCGTGCGGTGAGCCGTTCCGGATCGTTCCGCAGCGCCTCCTGCCGGTCCACTGTGGACCGCGACAGCGCCGGCACCTCCCTGAGCTCGAACGGCCTCACGATTCCGGATCCGCGACGCGCACGCCACCGAGGGCCTCGAGCTGCGGCCCGAGCACGTCCGCGTCCCCGACGACGACACCGGTGAACCTGCTCGGCGCGAAGATCTCCAACGCCACCTCGGCGACCTGTTCGGTCGTCACGGCGGCGAGCCGCTCCGGATGCCCGAGCAGCCACTCGAGGTCGAGGCCCACCGCGGCGAGGCCGATCAGCTGGTTCGCCATCCCGGCCTGCGATGCCGACCCGATCAACAGGGTGCCCGTGGCGTACTGCCGCACGGTGTCGACCTCGGAGTCGGTCGGCGGGACGAGCCCGAGCCTGCCGAGTTCGTACCGGGTCTCGAGCAGCGCGGCGGCGGTCACGTCGCTCGCGGTGTCGGCGTCGACCTGCACGGTCCCCTTGCCGCGGGTGAATTCGAATCCGGAGTGGGCGCCGTAGGTGTAGCCCTTGTCCTCGCGGATGTTCTCGACGAGCCGCGACGAGAAGTAGCCGCCGAACGTCAGGTTCGCCAGCTGCACCGCCGGATACCGTTCCGCGGTGCGCGGCAGGCTCTGCGCCGACAGGCGGATCTGCGACTGCACGGCACCGGCGCGCGGCACGAGCACCAGGTCGCCGCCGGCCAGGTCGGGCAGTTCGGGCAGCTCGCGCGCCACGTCGTCGGAACGCCAGCCGTCCAGCGCCCGCTCGACGTCGGCGACCGCGGACTGCGGGTCGATGTCGCCGACGAGCACCAGCACCGAGCCGCGCGGCAGAACCGCGGCGGGGTGCAGCGCGCGGACCATGTCGGGCGTCACCTGCTCCACGTCCTCGGGGCGCGGCACCTCGCGGGTGAAGGGGTGGTCGCCGTAGCGCTGCCGCTGCAGCGCCTCGCGGGCGATCACCCGCGGCTGGGTACGCGCGACGGCGAGGCGTTCGACGAGCCGCGCCGCTTCCCGTTCGACCTCGTGGTCGGCGTAGGTGGCCTCGGTGAGAATGTCGGCGAGCACGTCGAGCAGGGTCGGCAACCCGCTCGCCAGCGCACTCGCGGAGACCGACAGGTGCTCCGGGTCGACGGCAACGCCGAGGTCGCCGCCGATGAGCGCCAGGTCGGTGTCCATCGCCACCCGGTCACGGCGACGCGTGCCCGTGGCGATCGTGTCCGCCAGCACTTCGGCCGTCGCCGTGTGCATCGGGTCGTCGCCCGCGAACGGGATCGCCATGCGCAGCTCCGCCATCGGCGAACCCGGCTTGCGCACGGCCAGCACGCGCAGGCCGTTGCCGATCTCGGTGTCGACGTGCTCCGGTGGCGTGGCCGTCCGCTGGTCGCCCAGCGGCGGCAGCTCCCGCGGGCCCGCCGGGGTCCGGCCGATCTCCTCCGCGGTCCGGTGGGTCTGCGATGCGGTCACTGGGTACCTCCCTGCGCGGGCTCGACGAGAAGGACGGCGCGCGAATCGGGCCGCAGGCCCTTCGCCGCGTGCGACACCTCGTCCGCGGTGACGGCGGCGATCCGGTCGGCGACCTGGTGCATGAGTGCCGCGTCGCCGTAGAGCAGTTCGAACGAACCGAAACCGAGCGTGCGGTTGACGAGCCGGTCGTGTTCGGCGTGCAGCATCGCACTCCAGCGTGCCGTCACCCGCGCCAGTTCGTCACTCGTCGGCGGCTGCGCGGCGAGCGACTCCAGCTCCTCGTCGACGGCACCGAGGATGCGGTCCACGCCGACGTCGGGCGTGTGCATCGCGGTGATCGAGAACGTGTCGGGGTCACGCGCCTCGAACGGCCCGAACAGGCCCGCACCCGCGTTGATGTCGGTGACGAGTGGCTCGCCGTGCACGAGGCGCTGCTGCAGCCGGGAGCCGTCGCCGTCGACGAGGACGCTGGCCAGTACGAGGTGCGCCAGGTAGGCGTCGATCTCGCCGACCGGGTCGGGCATGCGGTAGCCGACGGCCAGCGCGGGCAGCGGGGCGTGCGGGTCGACGTGCGTCTCGCGGATCTCGGTGGTCGGGCGGGGCTCGGCGAACGACGGCCGCTCGGGCCTCGGGCGTGCGGGCACGTCGCCGAAGTGCTTCTCGATCAGCTCGCGAGCCCGGTCCACCTCGATGTCGCCCGCGACGGTGAGTACCGCGTTCGCGGGCGCGTAGTAGGTGTCGAAGAACGCCGCGCAGTCCTCGAGGCTGGCCCGCTCGAGGTCGGTGAAGTCGCCGTAGCCGTTGTGGGCGTTGGGGAACGTGTCGTACAGCACCGGCGGCAGCAGGATCCACGGGAACCCGCCGTAGGGCCGGTTCAGCACGTTGAGGCGGATCTCCTCCTTGACCACGTCGATCTGGTTGGCCAGGTTCTCGGCGGTCAGCTTCGGCGCACGCATCCGGTCGGCCTCGAGGAACAGTGCCCGCTCCAGCGCCGCCGACGGCAGCACCTCGAAGTAGTCCGTGTAGTCGGGGTGGGTCGACCCGTTGAACGAGCCGCCGCTGCCCTGCACGTGCCGGAAGTGGGCCAGCTTCTCGAGGCTTTCGCTGCCTTGGAACATCAGGTGCTCGAACAGGTGCGCGAAGCCGGTGCGGCCTTCGGGTTCGGAACGGAAACCCACGTCGTAGTGCACGCTGACGCCGACGACCGGGGCACTCCGGTCGGGCGCGAGAACCACCCGCAGGCCGTTGTCCAACGTCAGTCTGTGGAGAACGGGTTCGGCCATGGGGCCACCCTACGGGAGGCGCTCGCGTGGTCACGTCGCCTTCACCGGTATCGGCGCCCCTGCGGGCTACTCCGCCGCGCGGCGGAGTTCGACGTCCAGGTTCTCGCGGCGCATACGCCGGTCGAGGTAGATCAGCGCGGTGACGGCGGAACCGAACGGCACCGCGAGGGTCTGCGCCGCGACGTTGCCCAGCCCGAGGATCAGCCGGTGCCCGGCGAGCGTGCCGTCCGGCATCGGCGACGTGCCCGCCCCCAACGGCAGCAACTGGGCGAACAGCAGTTGCACGACCAGGCTGACCAGCACCGTGATCAGCAGCCCGACGGCCAGCAGGCCGAACACCCGCCACCACGCGCCCCAGACCAGGCTCACCGACCGTTTCAGCGCCTCGGCGACGGTGCTGCGCTCCCACATCAGCGCGGGCACGGCCAGGCTGAGCAGCACGTAGGCCACGATCCCGGGAACGACCAGCAGGAACAGCCCGACCATCGTGACGACCGTGACGACGACGGTCAGTCCGAGCAGCGGCAACAGCCGCGGCCGGACCTCGGCCCACACCTCGCGCGCCACGACCGGCCTGGCCGGCACTGCCCGGCTGAGCACCACCGTCATCACGCCGACGACGAGGGCGTACGTGGACAAGGTGACCAGCAGGCTGGCCCCGTTGGCCAGCAGCTCGTTCACTGGTTGCCGCCAGGACTGTCGCGGAGGCAGCACGTACGTCTCGGCGAGCAGTACCAGCACCGCGCCGGCCAGGGCGACGACGGCGGATGCGCCGAACACGACGGCAGCGTGCCTGCGCAGTGTCGCCACGGCACCGTCGGTGATGTCCGCGAGACGCAGCGGCCGGAGCGGGATCACGCCGGGCCGCCACCCCTCGCCGCCGCCGTCACCATCGCCGTCACGGTCACCGTCGCCGTCGTCGTCCCCCCGGTCGGACATACCGCTCGAATCGATCATGGCCGCGACCCTGCCATCTCCCTCGCCCTGCCGTCGGACGGCCGCACGACGTTGTCTCGTCGCTCACATCCGTCCATCGCTCGCGTCCGGGCGGTGCTCACATCTGGGAGGCGCTCACATCTGGGAGGCGCGGCGCAGCTCCGGGGCGAGGTTCTCGCGCCGGATGCGCTGGTCGATGTAGATCAACGCGGCGACCAGCGACATGAACGGCGTGACGATCGTGCTGGTGACGACGTTGCCGATCTCCTGGATCAGCACGTCACCGCCGCTGAGCGCCTCCCCCGGCGCAGGCCCGGCGAGCGAGAACGGCAACCCGACGATCAGGCTGACGCCGATGCCGATGACCACGGCCACGAGCAGGAAGCCGAACACCCGCCACCATGCGCCCTTGACCAGGGCGACCGACCGCTTGATGGCCGAACCGATCGTGCCTCGTTCGAGCACCAGCGCCGCCGTGGCCAGGCTCAGGTAGACCCAGATCGCGATGACCGGCACGAGTGTCAGCAGCGCACCGAACACGCCCATCGTGGTGATCAGGAGGGCGCCGAACACCCCGGCGACGACCGCCTGCGCCACCGTGACGACGACCGACAGGCCGAGCACCGACAGCAGGCGCGGTTTGAGTTCGGCCCACGCCTCGCCGAAGGTGATCGGCTTGCCGAGCACCGCCCGCCCGACCACGGTCATCAGCAGCCCCGTCAGCACGGCCTGCACCAGCAGCATCACGGCGAGCTGCACGCCGAACGCGGGCAGCATGTCACCCAGCATGTTCTCCAGCTGCTGCATCTGCCGTTCCGGCGAGGCGGCCGGGTCGATCTGCGTGACGTCGGCGAGCATCGACTGCGTCACGAAGTACGACACCGCGGCGCTGATCACGGCGATGACGAACGACGTGCCGAACACGATGCCCGCGTACGACCGCATCGTGGTGAACGCACCACCGATGACCTCACCGAGGCGCAACGGCTCCAGCGGGATCACCCCGGGCTGCCGCTGCTGGTTCGCACCGCCCGAGGACGGGTAGCGCGGCAGCTCGGAGTCACCGTTCGACATGCCACTCGAATCGCTCATAACGCCGATCCTGCCATCTCCACCGGACCGCGTCCGGGCGACCGCGCCGTGACCGTCCCCGGCTTCACCTATGCTCTGCCGCGCACGCGCGATCATCACTGGGGGAGCCACACCGCATGACGCAGCCACCGCCCGGCCAACCCGGGCACAACCAGCCGCCGTACGGAGCAGCCCACCACGGCCCTCCTCACCACGGTGCGGCCCACCAGGCGGTTCCCCCGTACGGACAGTCTCCGCCCGGGCAGTCCCCGTACGGACAACCGCCGTACGGTCCCCCGTACGGACAGCCCTCGTACGGACAGCCGCCGTACGGGCAGCCGCCCTACGGACAGTCCCCGTACGGGCCGCCGCGCCGACCGAAGTCGAACGGCCCCGCCATCGCGGCGGCGCTCGGCGGCGTGGGTGCGCTGGCCGTGGTCGTCATCCTCGTCGCGACGCTGACCGGGGGAACCGACACCTCGGAGCGGTACGCACACCGCGGTGTGGACGTACCGTCGCCGACCCCGACGACGTCCGACACGACCACGGAGACCACCTCGTCGTCGAGCGAGACCGAGACGAGCACGTCGGGCAGCATCGTCACCTTCACCGAGGAGTCCGGCGGCGGCGATGCGCCCGCAGGGCCCCGCAAGGTCTACAAGCTGGGCCAGCATCCACTGTTCGAGAACACCGACGGCGGCCTCAGGGCGAACGCGTGCCCACTGCCCGCGTGGCGGGACACCGAGGCCGCCGCGAAGACGTACCTGACCGCCGCGACCGACTGCCTGAACACCACGTGGGGCACCCTGCTGGAGGCCTACAACCTGCCGTTCGAACGGCCGACGCTGCACTTCCCGAGGGGCACCTCGTACAACACGCCGTGCGGCAGGCAGCAGGTCGACATCACCCAGGCGGCGCTGTACTGCCGGGGCAACCTGTACATGCCGATCGCCGGGTTGCAGTTCGACCGGCGGCCGAACCAGCCGGGCGTCCAGCTGGCGTTGCTCGCCCACGAGTACGGGCACCACGTCCAGCAGCTCTCCGGGATGTCGCAGGCCGCCTGGCAGCAGATCGAGCAGGCGGGCGGGCTCGGCACGGCCGAGGGCGCCGCGATGTCGCGCAGGATGGAACTGCAGGCCCAGTGCTTCTCGGGCATGTTCATGGGCTCGCACACCGGGCGCAGCGGGCCGAACGGCGTCACGCAGACCATGCTCGACAACGCCTGGAACGACCAGCGGACCCGCGGCGACGACACGTCCGGCACCAACGACCACGGCTCCAACGCCAACTACGCCGCCTGGTGGCAGCAGGGCAGCAGGGACAACCGCCTGTACCAGTGCAACACGTGGCTCGCCGACGCCGGTTCGGTGTCCTGACGGTCCCGTTCGCTCCACTCCGTCCGATGTCTCCGCTCCACCCGATTTCCGGGCGCTGTCGGCACCGGCGCACGCGGCGTCGCCGCCGGCGACGCCGCGGCTCCGCCTAGGGTGCCCGGCTATGGTGGTGGCAGCGACCAGCGAGGCGGACGGGGCCGCGACATGACAGATGCCGAACCGGACGTACCGTCCGGCGAGGATTCCGGCGACACGCAGGACTCGGGCCGCACGCGGCGCGGCGGCACGCGATCCCGCGTGCCGATCGTCCTGTTCTCGCTGGTGGGTGTCGTGCTGGCCGCGTTGGCGGGCGTGCTCGCACTGGTCGCCGTCACCGGCGACGACGAATCCCGCGGTGCGCCTGCGGGCGGCGGCAACGCGGGCTCGGCGCGGGCGACGGAGACGGTGCCCGGCAACGTCCGCGCCCTCGGCGACCGGCCACTGCTGCAGGACCCCGACGCCGGGTTGCAGGCCGTGACGTGCACGCTGCCCGAGTGGCGCAGCACCCCGCAGGCGGCCGAGCGATTCTTCACCGCCGCCACCGACTGCCTCAACCGCGCGTGGGAGCCGTTCCTGCGCCGCTACGAACTGCCGTTCCGCGAACCGACGCTGCACTTCCCCGACGGCCCGTCGTTCCGCACTCCGTGCGGCGACATCCGCGTCGACGTGACGACCGCGGCCTACTACTGCAACGACAACCTCTACGTGCCCTTCGACGGTCTGCAGACGGACTACTACGGCCCACAGGCGGGCATCTACCTGTCCGTGCTGGCCCACGAGTACGGCCACCACGTCCAGGAGGTCGCGGGGATCATGGACGGGGTGTGGGCGCAGATCAACGCGGCGGGCCAGCACAGCGACGAGGGACAGGACCTCTCCCGCAGGCGCGAACTGCAGGCCCAGTGCTTCTCCGGCATGTTCATGGGCGCCCACACCGGCCGCAGCGGGCCCCGCGGCGTCACGCAGCAGATGTTCGACGCCGCCTGGTACGACCAGGACACCCGCGGCGACGACACGTCCGGCACCTCCGATCACGGCTCCAACGCCAACTACGCCGCCTGGTGGCGCGCGGGCGCGGAGTCGAACCGCATCGTCGACTGCAACACCTTCTCCGCCCCGGCGTCGAAGGTCTCCTGACCCGGGACGGCAGCGGCGGCAGCGGCGGCGGAAGCTAGGCGAACCGGCCCGCGGCGATCCCCGGTCGCGGACCACGGACCACGAGGAACGCGTACATGCCGCCCGCCGCGCAACTCAGCACCAGCAGCGCCATGCCGAGCGGCCTGCCCAGTTCGCTCATGCCGGCGTCCGTGCTGGCGAGATGCACCGAGATCGGTTCACCATCGGTCTCGGCGGGCTCCTCGGGCACGGCGATGCGCACCGTCTCGTCCTTGTTGTGCCCGCAGCCGCTCAGCAAGCCCTGCCTGGGGGCGCCGCCGTCGGTGAACCGCACGGTCTCCCGCGCCTTCGGATCGGAGCACTCCGTGGGATCGGTGACGGTGGCCTCGACGGTGCGGTGCTCGGCACCCGCGGCCGTGGCGAACAGCGACGGGCCCGCCAGCCATGCCAGCGCCGTGATCACGAGGCCGGCGACGACCGCCACCCCGGCCGACCGCCATCCGACCGTGATCGCCGGTTTGCCCGATTCCGCTTGTTGCCGCACGCGCCCAATCGTCGCAGATATCCCGGCACCGGCCCAGAAAAGCCGGGGCAGCCAACATCACACCGTGACCTCACAGCGTGACCACGCGCGCCCCGACCATCCTTCGCCGGATGTCCGAGTGTCTGCGCTGGTCAGTGACCTGTCGGCAGGGTCGAGCCGCCGGTGCGGGGCCCGCAGGCGGCCCGGTTCAGCGGTCCTCGTCGTCGTCCGGTCGCGCTGTGTGACGCACGTACAGCAGCCGGTCACCGGGTTCGAGGGCGTCGGCCTCCGGCGCATCCACCCGGTAGAGCTGCCCCGCCCGGACGAGGCCGAGCACCGTGTCCGGCAGATGCCGCGGGGAACCGCCCTCCTCCTTGGGGGTGACCGGCCGCTCGGCGATCGCCAGACCGGTCTCCGGGGTGAGCAGATCCTCGACCATGTCGACCACCAGCGGCGTGCGCGTCGCCATGCCCAGCAGCCTGCCCGCCGTCTCGCTCGAGACCACGACCTGGTCGGCGCCCGACTGCTTCAGCAGGTGCACGTTCTCCGCCTCCCTGACCGACGCCAGGATGCTCGCCTTGGGTGCCAGCTCCCGCGCGGTCAGCGTGACCAGCACCGCGGTGTCGTCCCGATTCGGCGCGATCACCACCGACCGGGCGCGCTGCACGCCGGCGACGCGGAGCACGTCGGCGCGGGTGGCGCTGCCGTGCACGGTGATCAGGCCGAGCGCGCTGGCCGCGTCGAGCGCCTGCTGGTCGGTGTCGACGACCACGACCTGATTCGCCTCGACGTCGTGCTCCGCCAGCAGCGCGTTGATCGCCGAGCGGCCCTTCGTGCCGAATCCGATGACCACCACATGATCCCGCACCTTGTTCCTCCACTTCTGGATCCGCAGCGCCTGGCGAGAACGCTCCGTCAGCACTTCCAGTGTGGTGCCGACCAGGACGATCAGGAACGCCACCCGCAACGGGGTGATGACGACGATGTTGGTCAACCGCGCCAGGTCGGTCACCGGCGAGATGTCGCCGTAGCCGGTGGTCGACAGCGACACGGTCGCGTAGTAGACCGCGTCGAGGAACGAGATGCCGTCCCCGTTGCTGTCGGTGTAGCCGTCGCGGCCGATGTACACGATGATCACGGCCACGAACAGGAACAACAGCGCGCCGACGATCCGGCGGACGATCGCGTTGAGTGGGCTGACCTTCGCGTCGGGCATCCGGATGACGCCGACGAGCGCATGGCCCGGTTGTTCGGACAGCGGCCGCTGCCGGAGCAGTCCCTTGATCACGCTGGGCAACCCTAGCCGCTCCCGTCCACCGATCGCAGCAACGCGCGCAAACCGTCGGCGTCGGCCAGGTCCGCCGGGCGGACGGTGCGGTCGTGGCGCACGTAGTGGAACGCCGCGCGCACCTTCTCGAGCGGCGCCCCGCAAAGCCCCGCCCACGCGAGCCGGTAGGCCGCGAGCTGCACCGAGACGGCCTGCATCGCCGACTCGTCGGGCACCCCGCCGGTCTTCCAGTCGACGACCGTCCACCCGCCGTCGGGGTCGGCGAACACCGCGTCCATGCGGCCCCGCACCGTGACGCCGTCGACGACGGTGGAGAACGGCACCTCGACGTCGTGCGGCGTGCGATCCGCCCACTCGCTGCGTTCGAACGCCTCACACAGCGCGTCCAGCTCCTCGTCGGGTGCCTCTCCGGTGTCCGCGGCGCCGGGCAGGTCGTCGAGGTCGAACAGCCGGTCACCCGCGAACCGGCGTTCCAGCCACCCGTGGAACGCCGTGCCGCGCCGCGCGTACGCGTTCGGCGGGAACGGCAACGGGCGGCGCAACCGCCGCGCCAGTTCGTCCGGCCTGCCCGCGAGTTCCACGAGCTGGCTCACCGACAGCTGCCCCGGCAGGGCGATGTCCTCGCTGCGCCCGAAGGAGCGTTCCCGTTCGGCCAGCAGCACATCGGTGTCGGCGGCCCAGCCCTCGGGATCGGCGTCTTCGAGGTCGGCATCCTCGGGCGGTGGCTCGTCGGGGGCCGGCTCGTCGGGGGGCGGGTACGGCGCGCCGAGTGGCAGCACGAGCTGATCGTGTTCGCCCGCCGCCGCGTCGGTGGCCGCGGTGTCGCTGGCCGCGATGTCGGCGGCCATGCTGCCGGTGCGTGCCGCGTCGCCCGCCGCGGTGTCGGCGGGTGCGCTGCCGGTGGGTGCGGCGTCCAGTGCGGCCATGGCGGCGAGTACCGCGTCGGCGCCGTCGGCGACGGCGTCCCTGCGCTCGCCGAGCGGATCGGCGGGCCAGGTCACCGGCGCGGCGTTCTCCCCGGACAGCGGATTCTCGTCGCCCTCCTCCGGTTCGTCGGCCCACGTGACGATCGTGCCGATCGTCTCGTCCTCGGCGATCGTGTCCTTGACCTCGGTGAGGAACGTCGACGGGCCCTTCGGCGACGCGCCGGTCTCGCCCCACCAGTGACCGGAGACGAGCAGGTGCTGTTCGCTCCGGGTCAGCGCGACGTAGCAGAGCCTGCGTTCCTCCTCGGCGTGCCGATCGGCGAACGCGGCCTCGTGCTCCTTGCAGGTGTCGAGGACCTCCTTGCGGTTCTCGTCACCGCGCAACGGCAGGTCGGGCAGGTCCTGACTGTCACCGCGCAGGGTCGCGGGCAGTTCGGTGACGGTCCGCAGCCACGACGACGACCGCCGATCCCCCGGGAAGACGCCCTTCACGAGGTGCGGCACCGCCACGACCCGCCATTCGAGGCCCTTCGACGAGTGCACGGTCAGCACCTGCACGCGGTCGGCGGCGACCTCGACCTCGCCGGGCGGCAGGCCGTCCTCGGCGTGTTCGGCGGTGGCGAGGTAGTCCACGAACGACAGCAGCGTGCCGGTGGGCGAGTTCTCCGCGTACTCGGTGACGACGTCGGCGAACGCGTCGAGGTGCGCCCGTCCCGCGCCGCCGGGCCGGGACATCGCCTCCACGTCGAGCAGCATGGTCCGTTCGACGTCGGCGACCAGTTCGGGCAGCGGCTGGTCGAGCCGCCTGCGCAGCGCCCCGAGTTCCTTGCTGAGCCGCGTGATGCGCGCGTATCCGGTCTCCGAGTAGCGCGCCGGGTCGCCGGGGTCGTCGAGCGCGTCGACCAGCCCCGCCTCCTCGGCGCGTTCGGTGACGAGGTCGTCGCCGTCGGCGGAGAGTTCGCGCGCTCTGCGCCACAACGCGCCCAGGTCGGCCGCGGCGATCCGCCAGCGCGCCCCGGTGAGCAGGCGCGCCGCGGCGGTGCCGGACAGCGGTTCGGCCAGCACCCGCAGGGTCGCGACGAGGTCGGCCACCTCGGGCTCGTCGAGCAGCCCGCCGAGTCCGACGACCTCGACGGGCAGGCCGCGGGCGCGCAGACGTTCGGCGATCGGCGCCATGTCGGCACGGCGACGCACCAGCACGGCCGCGGTGGGCGGGGTGCCCGTCGCGTCGCGTTCGGCGTACCAGGTCCCCGCGAGTTCGTCGGCGAGCCACTCGCGTTCGGCCCGCACGTCCGGCAGCAGTCCACAACGGACGTCGGCTGCCGGTGCGCCGTCGCGGGCGCGGAGGCGCTGCACCCCGAGCCCACCCGCGCGCAGTGGTTCGGCGACGGCGTTGGCGAGGGTCAGCACCTCCGGCGGGTTCCGGAAGCTGGTGAGCATGCCGTACTCGTGGGCGGGCAGGCCGCGTCCCGACTCACCGTCGGTGCGCGGGAAGTCGGTCGTGAACCGGGGCAGGTTCGCCGCGCTCGCCCCGCGCCACCCGTAGATGGCCTGTGCGGGGTCGCCGACGGCCGTCACGGGCAGCGCCTCGGTGTCGGCACCGCCGAACAGCGACCGCAACAGGACGCGCTGGGCATGGCCGGTGTCCTGGTACTCGTCCAGCAGCACGGCGCCGTACCGCTCACGTTCGGTGGCCACGACCTCCGGGTGCCCCTCGGCGAGCCGGGCCGCCAGCGACATCTGGTCGGCGAAGTCGAGCGCACCCTCGGCGCGTTTGCGCTGCTTGTAGGCGTCCACGAGCGGCAGCAGCGACAGCCGGAACCGTTGCGACGTCAGGATCTTCTGCAGATCGACGGGCAGGGACGCGCGCTGCCCCTTCGCCCGCGGCGCGTTCTCGATCAGCTCGCACAGCCACGTGGTGTGCTCGCGGAGACCGTCGGGGTCGACGAGGTGTTCCGCGAGTTCCCCCGTCAGCCCGAGCAACTGCGCCGTGACGCTGGCGGGCACGAGGTCGGTGTCGAGGTCGTGGTCCCACGTCGACACCGCGCGGTGCGCCAGCCGCCACGACGCGGTCTCCGACAACAGTCGCGCGCCGGGCTGCACCGGCAGCCGCAGGCCGTGCTCGCCGAGCAGCCGCCCGGCGTAGGCGTGATACGTCAGCACCGTCGGTTCGCCCGCGAGCACCGAGGCCCGCCGCGTGCCACCGGGATCGATGCGGTCGAGCAGCCCCGACCCCGCGAGGACACGCAGCCGCGCGCGCACCCGGTCGGCCAGCTGCCGCGCGGCCTTCCGCGTGAACGTCAGGCCCAGCACCCGTTCGGGTGTGACCAGCCCGTTGGCGACCAGCCACACGACGCGCGCGGCCATCGTCTCCGTCTTGCCCGCGCCCGCACCGGCGACGACCAGCGACGGCTCCGGCGGCGCCGCGATCACCGCGGCCTGTTCGTCGGTCGGTGTGGGCAGGCCGAGTGCGTGGGCGACCTCGGCGGGACTCACCAGCTGCGTCACGGCCCCGTCACCTGCCTGCCCTCCGGTCGTGCCGGGCACGACGACCGGGCGGGACACCGGTCGCAGTCCTTGTTCTCCCGCGCCTCGTACGCCGGGCCCGCGGTCGCGGCCGCCGCGTCCCGCACCAGCCGGAGCCAGTGCACCTCGCCGTCGGCGTCCAACGGCGGCTGCTCCCGTTCACTGGAACCGGTCTTGGTGTGGGACTTGGCCACGTACACGAGCTTCGCCCCGCCGGGCTTGGACGCCGCTTGCGGACTCGGGGTGCCCTGCGTGGTCCTCAGGTGGTGCTCGAACGCGCCGAGCAGCACCGCCAGCTGGTAGGCCGCGAGCTGCGGATGCTGTTCGGCGTCCTTGGCGCTGACGGCGTTCTTGCCGGTCTTGAGGTCGACCACGACGGGCCTGCCCTGCCCGTCCACCTCGAGCCGGTCGACCCGGCCGGTCAGCGTGACCCGCAACTCGGCGTCGGCGCCCGGCGCACCCGCCGGGTCCGTCGCGGTGTCCGTGGCCGTCGGGTCGTCCGGGGCCGTCGCGGTGTTCGGGGGGCCGTCCTCGCCACCATCGAGGTCGTCACCGTCGCCGCCCACCGCGTCGAGGGTCGCGGGCAGCTCCACCGACATCTCCTGCTCCACGGCCAGCTGGGTGAGGTCCTGCCTGCTCTGCCGCAGCCAGGTCAGGAAGTTCTGCACCATCTGTTCGACCCGCACCCGCTCGCGGCGGGAGAACCACGGCGCGCCGGCATCCACTTTGGTCCACGCCTTGTCGAGTTCGGACTTGATCTCGGTCTCGTCGGCACCGGACGCGGCCGCCTGCGCGAGCGCGTGCACGAGCGTTCCGGTCACGGCGGCGAGCTGCGACGGGTCGGCGCCGCCGTGGCGTTCGATCAGCCACCGGAGCGGGCACTTCGCGAGCACCTCGACCGTGGACGGGGACACTCGCACGGGCTCGCCGGGCTTGCGGAGCGGTTCGATGGTGCTGGGCTCGTGCAGGCCGTACCACTGACTCGGATGCGCACCCGGCACGCCCGCGCGCGCCAGGCGGGCGAGCTGCCTCGCGGCACGCTCCTTGCGATCCGGGGTTTCCTCGGCGTCGCACACCACCGAGCGCAGCTCACCGACCAGTTCCGGCAGCACGAGTGCCCGTTCGCGCCGGTAGACCCGTACGTCCGGCCCCGCGTCGGCGGCGTCCTCCTCGTGGGAGAGCAGCTCCTCGACGAACCGCGACGGCTGTTCGTCCTCCCCCTGCACGGCGGTGACCAGCAGTTCGGAGCGTGCCCGACTCGCGGCCAGGTAGAACAGCCTGCGCTCCTCGGCCAGCAGCGGGGCGATCACCGACACCCCGTCGCTGTCCACACCGGACAGCAGATCGACGAGCCGTTCCACGCCGAGGAGCGTGCCCCGGGGCCGCAGATCCGGCCAGCCACCCTCCTGGGCGCCCGCGACCGCCACGACCGTCCACTCACGACCTGCAGCGGCGTGCGCCGTCAACAACGAGACACCGCTGCCGCGCGCGGCCACGGGAGCGAGACTGTCGCCCGCGATGTGTTGCGAGGTCAGGTACTCGGCGAAGCCCCCGACGCTCGCCTTCGGCAGCCTGTCGACATAGCGACCCGCGACGTCGAACAGCGCGACGACCGCGTCGAGATCCCGGTCGGCCTGTGCCGCGAGCGATCCGCCGCGCTCGATCTGCCGGAGCAGCCGTTTCTCCAAGCCACTGGCCTGCCACACGCGCCACAACACGTTCTCGACGTCCATGCCGCTCTGCGCCGCCTCCCGCGCCGTGGCCAGCAGCCCTCCGACACGGCGAACCGGCGCGGCCTCGGCATCGGCCAAGCCGGCGAGGATGTCGCCGCCGCGCAGTACCTCGACGAGCAGATCGTCGCTGGACCGTTCGCCGCCCCCGGTGAGCTCCAGCCGTCGCAGACCGCGCCGCAACCGCCGTAGCGCCAGCGGATCGGCCCCGCCGAGGGGTGAGGCCAGCAGCATCTCCGCCAGGTCGGCGTCGAGCGCGTCCGGGTCGGTGGCCAGGCGCAGAATCTCCAGCAGCGGACGGACGCCGGGCTGACGCGCCAGTGGGACCTCCTCGGCGGCCGACGCGATCGGCACCCCCGCGGCCGCCAACGCGCGCTGCAGCACCGGCATGGACCGCGTCGGTGACCGCACCAGCACCGCCATCTCCTCCCACGGCACCTCGTCGAGCAGGTGCGCGCGGCGCAACCGGTCGGCGATCCAGGACGCCTCGGCAGCAGGCGTCGGGAACAACCGCGCCCGCACCGCACCGGGCGCCGCATCCGGGGCGGGTTCGGCGATCCGCGTGTCGCGAGCGGCACCCGCGCCCGCGAATCCCCGGGCGATGCGGGTCACGGCGTCGTGCACGGCGGGGGCAGGCCGGTGGGTGCGGGTCAACGTGACGGTCCCGGCCCCGTCGACGCCGGCGAACAACGTCGGGTCGGCGCCGCGGAACGAGAACACGGACTGGTCGGGGTCGCCGGCGAGCACGAAGTCGTCGGCCGTGCCGCCGAGCAGCCGCAGCAACCGCAGTTGCAGCGGGTCGAGGTGCTGGGCGTCGTCGACGAGCACGTGCCGCAGCCTGCGCTGCTCCCGTTCGAGGAGTTCCGGGTCCCCTTCGAGTTCGACGAGCGCGCTCGCGACGAGCTCGGCGGCGTCCATCGCGGGGGCGCCCGGTGTGCCCGTCGCGTGCCCTCCCGACCCGTGCAGGAGCGTGACCTCTTCGTACTGCCGCCAGAAGTTGCCCGCCGCGATCCACTCCTCCCGTCCCTCGTGCCTGCCGAGTTTGACCAGGTCCTCGGGGCCGAGACCACGTTCGGCGGCGCGGAGGATCAGATCGCGCAGTTCCTCGGCGAACCCCGCGACGCCGAGCGCGGGGCGGAGCCGCTCCGGCCAGTCGTGGGCGCCGCGTTCCAGGTCGCCCGCGAGGAGTTCGCGCACCACGACGTCCTGTTCCGGCCCGGACAGCAACCGCGGTTCGGGCTGCCCCGTGAGGTTGGCCTGCAACCGCAGGACCGCGAACGCGTACGAGTGCACCGTCCGCACCATCGGTTCACGCACCGTGCGGTGCATGCCCGTGGCGTCGGGGTCCTCCTCGGTGTCGGCGGCCGTGATGCGGCGGGTGATGTCCCTCCGCGCGGCGTTCGCAGCGCGCCGGGACGCGGTGACGACGAGGAGGCTCTCGGGATCGGCTCCGCCGCGGATGCGTTCGGCCGCGAGCTGCGCCGTCAACGCCGTCTTGCCCGTGCCCGGCCCGCCGAGGACGCGGACGAACCCCGCGGGCGCCTCGAGCAGCCGGGCGGCCTCGGGCTCCCAGACGTGCGCGGGCACGGCCGGTACTGACGGCCGCACCAACCGGGCATTCAGACCACTCCTGCTCACGGGTTCCGATGGAACCACGTCACCCCGACAACCCCACCGCCCGCGTCGACCAGCCGCGCAGGCAGCGCCCCCAGGGGCACCTTGGTGGCGTTGAATGCGACCAAGGTGCCCTTGGGGGCGCACCGGACCGCACCTAGGCTTTCCGGCATGGACGAGGAGTTGCACGAGCGGATCCGCGACGCGGTCACGACGATCCCGCCCGGCACCGTCGCCACGTACGGCGACGTCGCCGCCCTCGCCGGCGCCTCGACACCCCGGCTGATCGGCCGGGTCCTGTCCGAGGACGGCGCCGACATCCCCTGGCACCGCGTGCTGCGCGCCGACGGCACCCCGGCGCCGCACCTGGTGCACCGCCAACTCGAACTGCTCCGCGGCGAAGGCGTCCTCGCCGACGGACAGCGCATCGACCTGCGCACCTACCGGTGGCGTCCCGCGTAGTTCGAGAGCCGCGCCACAGCACTACCCGGGGGTTGCGCATTCGGTTAGGCTTGCCTAATGACCGTCACGGCGCAGTCCCCCGCGGCCCCTACCGCGGCCCCGGCACCGACCGCACCGGCCGACGACCGGCCGCCGCAATTCACCTTCCGGCGCCTGACGGTGTCGGCGAGCCGGCGGCTCACCCCGCACCTGGTGCGCGTGACGTTCACCGGCGACGACCTGCGCGGGTTCGTCACCGCCGCACCCGACCAGTACGTCAAGGTTTTCTTCCCCCACGGCGGTCGCAGCCGCCCGGATCTGCCGCCTCCCATCGAGGGCGACACGACGTCCTGGTACCGCACGTACCTGGCCATGCCCGACGACGTCCGGCCGCCGATGCGCACCTACACCGTCCGCGCGTTCCGGCCCGAGCGGCGTGAACTCGACATCGACTTCGTGCTGCACCCCGACGGCGGACCCGCCTCGACGTGGGCCGCAGGCGCCGACGCGGGTGACGAGGTCGCCCTGATGGGCCCGCACGGTCTCTACGCCGCGCCCGAGGACTCCGCGTGGCAGTTGCTCGTCGGCGACGAATCGGCCGTCCCCGCGATCGCGGCGATCCTGGAACAGCTCCCCGCCGACGCGTGCGCGCGGGTGTTCATCGAGATCGGCGACCCGGCCGACCGGCTCGACCTGTCGTGCCCGGCCGCCGACATCGACGTCCGCTGGATCGTCCGCAACCCCGGCGCCTACGGCGACGCGGTGCTCGACGCCGTCCGTGCGGCCGACCTCCCCGCCGCGGCGCCGTACGCATGGCTCGCGGGCGAGGCCGAACTCGTGAAGTTCGCTCGGCGCCACCTCGTGCGCGACCTCGGCGTCGACAAGCGCGCGATCACGTTCACCGGTTACTGGCGACGTGGACGGTCCGAAGAGGACGTCGGCCGCGACGGCCTCGCCCGGGCTGCCTCCGTACAGGCGGACTGACCCCGCGGTCGCCAACCCGCGGTCAGCCGGCCAGCGGTCGGCCGCCCAGTTCCGCCACGAGCAGCTTCACCAGCGCGCCCAGCCGCTGCCGCTCCGGCTGCACCACCCGCACACCCGCGTCGACCAGCGGCGCCGCCGTCACCGGCCCGACACACGCGCACAGCACATCGGTACCGAGACGCGCGAGCAGCTCCTCGTAGCGACCGTCGTCGCGGGCCAACCGCAACAGGTTCGCCGTCGCGGGGGCACTGGTGAAGGCCAGCGCATCGAGCCGCCCGTCGAGCACGCCGTCGACAAGCCTGCGCGCCGGGCCCAGGTCGGCGGGCCACTGCCACCGGTACGGCTGCACCTCGACGACCTCCGCCCCAGCGTCCCGAAGGGGATCGGTGAACTCCGGCAGCGGCTGGCCGTGCAGCTGCACCGCCACCCGGCACCCCTCGAAGCCCTGCCCTTCGAAACCCCGTCCCTCGAAGCCCTGCCTTCCGGAACCCTGCCTTCCGAAACCCTGTTCGAGCAGGTGCGCGAACAGCTCCCGGTTGCTCTCCTCCGGTGACGACCATTCCTCGGCGAGGCCGTGCCCGCGGACCGCGCCCATGGCCTTCGGACCGCGCACGAACAGCCGCGCCCGCGACAGCGCGCCCGTCAGCGCGTCGCCGACTCCCCAGCCCTCGGCGGCCGACAGCCACCCGCGGAACCCGGCGCCCGTCGTGACCGCCACCAGGTCGACGCCGTGGGCGACGACGTCCTCGGTGGCCGCGCGCAGCCGGTCGTCGTCGGCCAGCGGCACGATGTGCAGCGTCGGCCCGTGCCACACCGACGCACCGCGGCGTTCGAGCGCGTCGATGAACTCCCCGGAACGCCGCTCCGCCGTGATGCCGACGGCGACGTCGTCGAGCTCTGCCATGCATCCCCGCTCTCACTTGCCGGCCGCGAACGGCCACGATATCCCGCCGCGACGCGGTAGCACATGAGCGACAATCGTGGCCATGGAGAGAGCGGCGGACACAGTAGGGCTGCGTGAACTGCGACAGGACGCCTCCGAGCTGGTCCGCCGGGTCGAGGCGGGCGCCGAGGTGACGATCACTGTCGCCGGTCGCCCGAGCGCACGCCTCGTGCCCGTCGCCGACTCCGTCGCCGCAGCTACGGCGAACTCGCTGCAGCCGTGGCCAGGTCCGGACGGCAACCGCGGGCCCGCACCATGGATCTGCTGATCGCCGCCACCGCGCACGCCCACGACGCGCATCTCGTGACCCGCAACCCGGACGGTTTCGTCGCGCTCGACGGGCTCGTCGAGGTCACCACGGTCCGAGCGGACGTGTCGCCCGACGGCATCGTCATCGCCGCCGCTCACCGGGTGTAGCGGGTGGCCGTCGTCGTGACCGCCTCGGCGACCGCGGCGCGCAGCTCCTCGGGGTCGAGCACCTCCAGGTCCGGCCCGAACCGCAGCAGCTCCCCGACGCCGGGCCTGCCTGCCTCGACGGGCAGTCGCACCGTGCACCAGCCGTCGGCGTCGGGCTCGCCCGCCCCGGCCCGGTCGGCCTCCTCGAGCGCTGCGGCGCCCACGCTCCCCAGGTACACCGGCACGAGCCGCCGCCCGAGCGGGGACAGCCGCACGGTCGCGGTCTCCGAATGCAGCCGCCGCTCGAAACCCTCCGACCAGGCGCGCCAGTACTCGGCGAGGTCGAAGCCGTCGGGCCGGGAGAACTCGCCCGCGTCGGACATCGCCGCGATGCGGCTCACGCGGTAGGTGCGGTAGGTGCGGTCGCTGCCGTCGCACCGCGCGACCAGGTACCAGACGCCCGCCTTCAGCACGAGGCCGAGCGGTTCGAGGGCGCGGGACACGGCGGAGCCGTCCCACCGCCGGTAGTCGACCCGCAGCCGCCGCGCCCGCCACACCGCGTCGGCGACGTCGGCCAGGTGCGCCAGCCGTTCGACCTCGCGATGCCAGCCGGGGACGTCGAGGAAGAACCGCTCCGCGACCCGGCCCGCACCGGCACGCAGCTCCTCCGGCAGTGCCGCGTACAGCTTCAGCTGCGCCGCCCCGAGCACCGTGCCGAGCCCCAGTTCGGCGGCCGCGTCGGGCAACCCTGCCAGCGCCAGCGACCGCGCCTCGTCCTCGCTCAACCCGGTCAGCCGGGTGCGATACCCGCCGACCAGCTGGAATCCGCCCGCCCGGCCACGGTCGGCGTACACCGGCACTCCGGCCTCGGACAACGCGTCGACGTCGCGGTAGACGGTGCGGACGGACACCTCCAGCTCAGCGGCCAACTCGCCCGCCGTCATCCGCCCGCGGTTCTGCAGCAACAACAGGATCGACAGCAACCGGCCCGCGCGCATGCACCCAGTCTGCCCGGAAAACCTGACACAAGACGTCAGGAAAGCCCGCGAGAGTGGTCGGCATGAACACGGGAACCTTCACCACCCGCAGTTGGACCGAACACGTCGCCTCCGGTGCCGACGACGCGCCGCGCTACGCCCACGCCCGGGCCACCTTCGCCTACACCGGCGTCATCGACGGCACGTCGACCTGCGACTACCTGCTCTACTACCCGGGCGAGGGCTTCACCGACGGCGGGCAGGCCTCCCCCGGCATCGAACGCATCGAGGGCACCGTCGCGGGCCGCGCGGGCAGCTTCGTCGTCCGCCACGACGTCCGCTACGGCGCGGACGGCATCGACGACACGTGGTCGGTCGTCCCCGGATCGGGCACCGGCGAGCTCGCAGGGCTCACGGGACACGGCACGGCGAAGGGCGACAGCGACACCATCGGGTACACGTTCGACTACCGGTTCGACTGAGCCGCCCGCCGACCGCACGGTCGCAGGCGCAGGAACCCCGACCACAGGAGTGCCATGGACCGCGAACGGATTCTCGCCTACCGGATCGCCGCACACGGACTCCTCCGCGACGCCCGGCCGCACGGCGACGTCAAGGGCGGCGACGTCGAAGGCGGCGGCGTCGAGGGCGGCGGTCCCGGCGATCCCGCTGATCCCGCCGCGCTCGACGTCACCGCGCTGGGTGTCCAGGACATCGCCGGGCGCGACACCGCCGCGTCGGCGTTCGCGGCACGCCTGCCGGACCCGCCCACGGCCACGGGACTCGCCGAGGATCCCCGGCTGACACTCCTGTGGTCGCTGCGCGGGGCGCCGCACTACCACCGCACCGCCGACCTGCCGTGGTTGCGCGGCGCGCTCGTCCCGTTCGACGACGCCGACGCAGCGCAGCGGCTCGCCTTCCAACGTGACGCCGCCGAACACCCGCGCGCCGCCGTTCTCGCCACCGCAGAAGCCTTGCGGGCCGTCGTCGACCGGCCGACACCGAAAGGCCGGGTCAGCGCCGAGGTGACCGAGGCCCTGCCGCCGGAACTCTGTCGTTGGTGCCGCCCGTGCGGCGCCACGCACGTCTACGACCAGCTGCTGCGGCTCGCGGGACCGCCGGCGGGGGTGCGGCTCGTCCCCGGCGGCCCCACGACCCTCGCACCGATCGGGACGCCCCCGTCCACAGCGGACGCCCCCGTACCGGACACCACGGACATCGGCGGCCTCACGGAACTGGTTCACCGGTACCTGCGCGTGCACGGACCGGCCACCATGGCCGACGTCGCGGCGTTCCTCGGCGCGTCCCGGCAGCTGGTCGCCGACCACTGCCGCCCCGACGACCTGGCCGAGGTGCGCACTGGACGGCGAACCACCTACCTGCCTGCCGATCGCCTCGCCACTCTGGAGAACCCTCCCGAGCCCGACGCCGTGCGCCTGCTGCCGCCGTGGGATCCGTTCCTGCAGTCGCGCGACCGGGCCACGCTCGCCCCGGATCCCGCCGTGCGCAAGGAGATCTGGCGGACGCTCGGCAACCCCGGCGTCGTGCTCGCAGGCGGTGACCTCGCGGGCACCTGGCGTGCACAGGCGCGCGGGACACGCCTCGACTTCACGGTGACACCGTTCGCCTCGCCGCCGCGGCACGTGCGCGGCGAGGTCGAGGCCGAGACGATGCGCGTCGCGACCGTCCGCGGCTACGCCGACAGCCGCACGGTCTGGTCCTGATCCGCGTGCCGGTCCGGGTACGCCCCGCGACCCGTGCGGCCGTCCCGTGCTTCGGCGCAGCGGCGCAGCACCAGGTCGGCCACCGCCGGGTGGGCGCCGAGCGGAGCCGACACCGCGTCCGCTCCCGCCTCCTCGAGTCGTCGCTGGAACAGGCCCGGGGCCAGCAACCACGACGCGACGACCACGCGACGTCCCGTGCGACCCGCCGCGGCCACGGCGTCGGCGACCGTCGGCGAGGCCGTCGCGGCGTACCCGATCCGCACCGGCGCACCCAGGCGTGCGCCCAGTGCCCGCGCCGCCGTCGACACCTCGTCGAGCGCCCGCGGGTCGCTCGACCCCGCGGCGGCCAGCACCACGGCGTCGCCCGCGCGGAAACCCGCCTGCCGCACACGGTCGACCAGCACGTCGACCAGTTCCGGTGCCGGGCCGAACGCCTCGGCGACCGGGGCGCGCGGCACGGCACTGGCGGCGATCTGCGCCGGGATGTCGGTGCGCACGTGGTACCCGGCGGCCAGGAACGCGGGCACCACGACGATCTCGCCGGCGCCGGCCTCCGGGTGCAGTCCGTCGAGGACGGTCGTGACGTCGGGTTCGCGGACGTCGGCGTAGGCGACCGTCACCTGCTCGCCCCGCGCCCGCACCCGCTCGGCGAGCTCGTCGATCACCCTCGGCCCCGCGGGATCCCGCGTCCCGTGCGCGGTCAGCACGATCACGACTCGTCCTCCACCGCCACGGCCAGCCGGTAGCCACGTTTGACGACGGTTTGCACCAGTTTTCCCTCCCCGAGCGAGGTGCGGAGCCTGCCGACGGCCGTCTCGACGGCGTGTTCCTCCCCGCCGCCGGGCAATGCCGCCGTCAGCTCCCGTCGCGACACGACGTGTCCCGGCCGCTGGGCCAGGGCGCGCAGCACCGCCATCGGCGCGGGCGCCACCTCGCGCAGCTCCCCGTCCACGAGCGCGGCCTGACCGCGCAGTTCGATCCGCCTGCCCGCCGCGGCGAGCCTCGGCGACCGCGCCACGAGCGTGTCGGCCACCTCCCGCGCGAGCGCGCCGATCCGCGCCCGCCTCGGCTGCACGGTGGGAATCCCCACGGCCGCGAGCGGACCCGCCGTGATCGGGCCGACGCACGCCACCAGCACCCGCCTGCTCAGTGCGTCCACCAGGCCCGCGTGCCGCCCCGTGCGTGAGGCCATCGCGAGCATGCTCGCCGCCGCGGGCGCGCTGGTGAACGGCATCGCGTCGATCGAACCGTCCAGCACCGAGTCGATCAGCCGGTCCAGCGGACCGGGATCGGCGGGGCCGACCCAGCGGTAGACCGGGATCTCCACGACGTCGGCGCCGGCCGCGCGGAGCGAGTCCACGAAGTACGGCAACGGCTCCCCGTGCAGCTGCACCGCGATGCGCTGCCCCTCGACCCCGGAGTCGAGCAGGTACTGCAGCAGCTCGGCGTTGCTCTCCGACGCCGGCGAGTACGCCTCGGACAGTCCCGCCGCCCGCACCGCGCCCTTCGCCTTCGGCCCGCGGGTGAGCACGTGCGCGCCGCCGAGCCGGTCGATCAGCTCGTCGCCGATTCCCCAGCCCTCGGCGGCCTCCGTCCAACCGCGGAAACCGATGCCCGTGGTCGCGACGACGACGTCCACCGGCTCGTCGAGCAGCAGCCGGGTCGCCGTGTACAGCTCCGAGTCGTCGGCGAGCGGAACGATCCGGATCGCCGGTCCGCAGCGCACCGTGGCCCCTTTACGCACCAGGAGCGCGCCGAGCTCGTCCGCCCGGCGCGCCGCCGTGATGCCGATCGCGTACCCGGCGAGCGGCAGGACCTCCGTCATCGCACTCCCACGTGGACCGTGCCGTCGACGACCCGCACCGGGTAGGTGGCGATGCCGACGTCGGGGTCGTCGAGACAGCGCCCGGTGCGCAGGTCGAAGTTCTGCTTGTAGATCGGCGAAGCCACGACGGGCACGCCCCCGATGTCGCCGACGATGCCGCGCGCGAGCACGGCCGCTCCGGAGAACGGGTCGATGTTGGACAGTCCGTGCAACTCGCCGTCGTCGGTGCGCAGCACGGCGACCTGCACGCCGTCGTCGAGCAGCGCCGCGACGCCCCCGCCGACCGGGATCTGCTCCACCCGGCACACCGGCGTCCACGTCTCGGCCCCCGCGGACCGGTCGTCCGACAGCACGGTCATCGGCTCACCACCTCCGGCACGCCCAGCATCACGGGCACGGGCTGGTCACGTTCGGTCTCGAAGGCGATCGTCGGGTCCGGCGCGCCGGGTGCGTTCACGAACGACGTGAACCGCGCCAGCTTCTCCGGATCCTCCAGCACGCCCTTCCACTCGTCCTCGTAGTTCGCGACGTGCTCGGCCATCGCGGCCTCCAGCTCGTCGCAGATCCCGAGGCTGTCCTCGACGACCACCGCGTACAGGTGGTCGAGTCCGCCGTCCAGTTCGTCGAGCCACGCCGCCGTGCGCTGCAGCCGATCCGCGGTGCGCACGTAGAACATGAGGAACCGGTCGATGATCCGGACCAGCTCGTCGGTGTCCACACCGGACACGAGCAGGTCGGCGTGCCGCGGCACCGCACCGCCGTTGCCGCCGACGTACAGGTTCCAGCCGTGTTCGGTCGCGATGATGCCGAAGTCCTTGCTGCGGGCCTCGGCGCATTCCCGCTGGCACCCCGAGACGCCGGACTTGAGCTTGTGCGGCGACCGCAGCCCGCGATAGCGCAGCTCCAACTCCACCGCGAGGCCGACGCTGTCCTGCTGGCCGTAACGGCACCACGTCGTGCCGACGCACGACTTCACCGTGCGCAGCGCCTTCCCGTAGGCGTGGCCGGATTCGAAGCCGGCGTCCACGAGCCGCCGCCAGATCTGCGGCAGCTGGTCGACCGTCGCGCCGAACAGGTCGACGCGCTGCCCACCGGTGATCTTGGTGTAGAGGCCGAATTCCTTCGCCACCTCGCCGAGCACGATCAGCTTGTCCGGCGTGATCTCCCCACCCGGCACCCGCGGCACCACCGAGTACGTGCCGTTGCGCTGCATGTTCGCCAGGAACCGGTCGTTGGTGTCCTGCAGGGTCGCCTGCTCACCGCCGAGGACGTGGCCGTTGCCGAGGGTGGCCAGGATCGACGCCACGGCGGGTTTGCAGACGGCGCAGCCCGTGCCGGTGCCGTGCTTGGCGATCAGCTCGCTGAACGTCGTGATCCGCGTGGCACGGACGATCTCGAACAGTTCGGCACGCGACTGCGTGAAGTGCTCGCACAGCGCGGTCGACTGCTCGATCCCGCCCGCCGCGAGCAGTTTGCCGAGCATCGGCACGCACGAGCCGCACGAGGTGCCCGCCCTGGTGCAGCTCTTGATCGCCCCGACGCTGTCGCAGCCGTCGTCGTGGATCGCCGCGTTGATCGCACCCTTCGTGACCGCGTTGCACGAGCAGATCTGGGCGTCGTCGGACAGCGCCTCGACACCGACGGCGTCCCCGCCACCACCCGCGGGTCCGATCAGCGCCGCGGGGTCGGCAGGCAGTTCACCGCCGACCAGCGACCGCAGCAGGTTGTACTCGCTCGCGTCGCCGACGAGGACGCCGCCGAGCAGCGTCGTCGCGTCGTCGGACACCACGAGTTTCTTGTACGAGCCGTTCACCGCGTCGTTGAAGACGACCTCGAGCGACCCCTCGGTCGCCGCGTGCGCATCGCCGAAACTGGCGACGTCGACGCCCATGAGCTTGAGCTTCGTGGACGTGTCCGCTCCGGGGAACGAGGCCTCCCTGCCCAGCAGCGTCGCCGCGGCGACCTCGGCCATCGAGTAGCCCGGCGCGACGAGGCCGTACACGCGGCCTGCCACCGAGGCGCACTCGCCGACGGCGAAGATGTCCGGATCGCTGGTGCGGCACGTCTCGTCGGTGAGCACGCCGCCGCGCTCGCCGAGTTCGAGCCCCGCCTGGCGGCCGAGGTCGTCCCGCGGCCGCACCCCCGCGGAGAACACGAGCAGGTCGACGTCGAGTTCGGTGCCGTTGCCGAGGCGTGCCTGCAGCCGGTCGCCGTCCTGCGCGATCGCCGACGTCGACGTTCCGGTGTGGACGGTCACGTCGAGGTCGGTGATCAGCCGGTTCAGCAGCCCACCTCCGCCGTCGTCGACCTGCAGGGGCATCAGCCTCGGCGCCATCTCGACCACGTGCGGTGACAGGCCCATGTCCCGCAGTGCCTTCGCGGCCTCCAGGCCGAGCAGTCCGCCGCCGACCACCGCCGCGGCGGGCCTGCCGCGACGCTGCCGGGCCCGCTCCACCGCCGCGCGGATGTCGTCGAGATCCTCGATGGTGCGGTACACGAACACGCCGGGCAGGTCCTTGCCCTCGACCGGCGGGACGAACGGGCGCGACCCCGTGGCCAGCACCAACGCATCGTAGTCCTGCACCCGGCCGCTGCGGGTCGTGACCCGCTTGGCGTCCCGGTCGATCGACTCGACGGGGTCACCCAGCACCAGGTCCACCAGTTCGTCACCGGCGTACTCGGCACCCGGCAGGACCAGCGCGTCCGCGTCCCACGTGTCCACATAGGACGTCAGTACGACCCGGTCGTAGGCGGGCCGGGTCTCCTCGCCGAACACGACGACCCGCCACGTCCCGTCGACGTCGTCACTGCGCAACGCCTCCACCAGGCGGTGGGCCACCATGCCGTGCCCGGCGACCACCAACGTTCGACTCATGACTCACACCTCCGCCGATGACTGCGTTCCATGCTCACCAGTGGTCGTATCCGGACCACTTCCGTCGTGTTTCCGCGGCGTTACCAACAGTTCCCTTTCCAGTTCAGGGTCTGTGACGCCCCGGGCGCAGGCGCGCGGCCCGCGTGCTCGGGGTGCTCGGGCGCTCGGGAGCTCGGGGTGCTTACGGTGCTCGGGGTGCTCACACGCGCGCATACGCGAGGCTCGGCGCGCGGTCCACCGCGAAGCTCGTGCGGAGGTAGAACCACCACGTGGTGGCCATGCACCCGCCGTAGAAGACGAGGATCGCGATGAGCGCGGGCGTCAAGGTGCCTCCGCCTTCGAGGGAGAACTTGAAGACGAGGTTCACCAGCACACCGCCGAACGCACCGAGTGCACCCGCCACGCCGACCACCGCGCCCGCCTGCCGCTTCGCCGACTTGGCGACCGCGTCCGGGTCCACGCCGATGTCGGCGTTCTTCTTCGCCTCCTCGGCGAAGATCATCGGGATCATCCGGTAGGTCGACCCGTTGCCGATCCCGGTCAGCACGAACAGCAGGATGAACGAACCGAAGAACAGCGCGAAGCTCTGCTGCGCGACGCTGACCATCACGCCGACCGTGCCGATCGCCAGCCCCGCGAAGTTCCATTGCGTGATGCGGCCGCCGCCGAACCGGTCGGCGAGCCAGCCGCCGATCGGCCGCGTGGCCGACCCGATGAGCGCGCCGAGGAACGCCAGCCCGACGAACGCGGTGTACTCGGAGAACGTGAGCTGGATCAGCGAAGGGAAGGCGAACGAGAAGCCGATGAACGATCCGAACGTTCCGATGTAGAGGAAGGACATCACCCACGTGTGCTTGTTGCGCAGCGCGATGCGGTAGGAACTGCCGTCCGGCCTCGCCGAGGTGATGGAGTCCATCATCGTCCACGAGCACGCAGCCGCAATGACGATCAGCGGCATCCACATCAGCGCCGCGTAGGCGAGGTTGACACCGGTGCCGATGCTGATCACCAGCGGTACGAACAACTGCGTGACGGCGACACCCAGGTTGCCGCCCGCCGCGTTGAGCCCCAGCGCGAGGCCCTTCTTGCCCTCGGGGAAGAAGAACGAGATGTTGCTCATCGACGACGAGAAGTTGCCGCCGCCGAAGCCCATCGTGGCCGCCGTGAGCAGGAAGAACCAGAACGGTGCCTGCGTGGTCACCGCGACGATCAGCATGATGCACGGGATGAGCAACAGGGACGCGCTGATCGTCGTCCACGCGCGCCCGCCGAACTTCGGGATCGCGAACGTGTACGGCACCCGCAACAGCGAACCGACCAGGTTCGGGACGATGATGAGCCAGAACGTCTGCCCCACACCGAAGTTCACCCCGGCCTCGCCGAGGTTGACCACGACGATGCTCATCAGGATCCACACGTTGAAGCCGAGGTGTTCGGCCAGGATCGAGAAGCCGAGGTTGCGCCAGGCGACCTTCTTGCCGACGGCGTTCCAGAACGACGGGTCCTCGGGTTCCCAGTTGTCGATCCACCGTCCTCGTCGCCGGGCGAGCGTGGGCTCCTCGGCCGATGTCTCTGGTGCGAGCGTCATGGAAGTCTCCTTCGGCGTGACGGGCGTCGTGCGGTGGCCGGTCGCGGCGTCGCCGCACCCGGCGTGACGTGCGATCACGGTAGGAATCGGCTGTTTCAGGTGGCCGCGCCCGCGATTCCGGCCGTGCTACCCGGTGCTCACTACGGGCGGCGGTGGCTGTGAGGTCGCGGCCACGGCTCGGCGCCGCACCGTGGGATGCCCTGCAGGCGGGACCGCGCTTCTCGGCTAGTCGGTACTGGTGAGCCACTCGGCGATGCCGCACACCGCGTCCCGGCAACTGCCGCACCCGGTGCTCGCACGGGTCCGCTGCGCGATCTCATCCACTGTGGACGCTCCGCCACGGTAGGCCTCGATGATCTTGGCCTTGCTGACGGAGTTGCACCGGCAGACGATGGCCGAACCGGGCAGGTCGGCCGGACTGGCCGCCGCGGGTGCCGCCGACGGCATCGCCCGGCCGAGCAGCAGCGCGAGCCGGTCCTCGGGAACCCGCACCCCGCGGTCGTAGAGCTGGGTGATCGTCGCCGCCGCATCGGGCACACCGAGCACGATGGCGCCCGCCACCTTCTCGTCGCGCACCACCAGCTTGGCGTAGCGGCCGCGCGTCGGATCGTCGAGGCACACGACCTCGGTGTCGTCGTCGGCCGTGTCCGCGGTGACCGCCGTGTCGCCGAGCGCCGCGACGTCCATCCCCTTCGCCTTGAGCCGCGTGACGACCGACGTCCCGCGGTAGCGCGACGCGGTATCGGCGCCGGTGAGCAGGTCGGCCAGCACCCCCGCCTGTTCCCACGCGGGCTGGACGAGCCCGGGCGGCGCCGCGGGGTGCCTGCAGCAGTCGCCGAGGGCGTGGATCCGGCCGTCACTGGTGCGCAGGGCGTCGTCGACGACCACGCCCCGGTCGACGTCGAGTCCCGCGTCGGCGGCGAGGCCGGTCTCGGCGCGGACCCCGGTCGACACGACCAGCAGGTCCGCCTCGACGTGGCTGCCGTCGTCGAGTTTCAGCCCGTCCCCCGGCAGGTACTTCGCGCCGCCCCTGCCGAGGCGGAAGTCGATGCCGAACCCTTCCAGTGTGCGGGCGAGCACGCGGCCCGACCCCGGGTCGAGCTGCCGCTCCATCGGATACGGCGCGGGGTGGACGACCGTCACGCGGTTGCCCCGGCCCGCGAGGCCGCGCGCGGCTTCCAGGCCGAGCAACCCGCCGCCCAGCACGGCGACCGGAGCGCCCACCTTCGCCGCGTCGAGGATCCGGTCGCAGTCGTCGAGGTTGCGGAACGCCAGGGCGCCCTCGGCGAGCTCGCCGTCGTCGCCGACGAGGCCGTCCACGGGCGGCACCCACGGCCTGCTTCCCGTCGCCAGCACGAGCGAGTCGTACGCCACGGCGGTGCCGTCGTCCAGCTCGACCGTCCGGTTGCGACGGTCGATGCGCCGCGCCGCCACGTTCAGCCGGAGATCGACGTGGTTGCGCTCGGCCCAGCCGTCGTCGTGCAGGCGCACGCTCCCCGGCTGCATGGTCCCCGCCACCACTGCCGACAGCAGTACCCGGTTGTAGGCGGCGTGCGGCTCGGCGCCGACGACCGTCAGCGCGACCCGCTCACCCTCCGGATCCCGGCGGCGGATCTCGTCGGCGAGCCGCGCGCCCGCCATGCCGTAGCCGACGACGACCACTCTGCGCGCGGTCACAGCGCCTCACCCGCTTCCTGCTCCGCCGCACGGGCCGCGACGAGCCGGGCCGCGCACACCTTGAACTCGGGCATCCGGCTGGTCGGGTCGAGCACGGGATTGGTGATGAGGTTGGCCCGCTGCCCGCCCGGGAAATGGAACGGCACGAACACGACGTCCGGCCGCATCGACGGCACGCACCGCACCGGCGCGGTCACGGCGCCGCGGCGGGACTCGACGACGGCGACCTCGCCCGCGGCGAGCCCTGCGCGCGCCGCCGTGTCCGGATGCACCTCGATGTGGGCGTCCGGCACGACGTCGGCCAGCTCCGGAACGGCCCGCGTCTGCGCCCCCGACTGGTAGTGCTGCAACACCCGGCCCGTCGTGGCCTGCAGCGGGAACTCCGCGTCCGGCGGCTCGGCGGGTCCGGTGTGGTCGACGGCCACGAAACGCGCGCGGCCGTCGGAGTGGGCGAAGCCGTCGAGGAACAGGCGGGGCGTGCCGGGGTGATCCGCCTCCGGCACCGGCCAGTGCAGGGCCTCACCGGCGCGCAACCGGTCGTAGGTCACGCCCGCGTAGTCGGCGGGACCGCCCGCCGACGCGGCCCGCAGTTCGGTGAAGACCTCCTCGGCGTCGGCGGGGAACCGGCCCGCGGGCTGGCCGAGCCGCTCGGCCAGCCCTGCGAGGACGTCGAGGTCGCTGCGCACCCCCTCCGGCGGGTCGATGGCCTTGCGGCGCAGCAGCACCCGCCCTTCGAGGCTGGTCATCGTGCCGTCCTCCTCGGCCCACTGGGTCACGGGCAGCACGACGTCGGCCATCGCGGCGGTCTCGGACAGCACGACGTCGGCGGCGACGAGGAGGTCGAGCGCGCCCAGCCGGTCGGCCACCCGCTGCGAACGCGGCGCCGACACGACGACGTTGCTGCCGAACACGAGCAGCGCCTTCGGCCCTCCGGCCTCGCCGAGCGCGTCGAGCAGCTCGTAGGCCGACCGGCCGGGTGCGGGCAGCGAGTCCGGCTCGACGCCCCACACGCGCGCCACGTGCTCCCGCGCCGCCGGGTCGGCGAGTGTGCGGTAACCGGGCAGCTGGTCGGCCTTCTGGCCGTGCTCCCGGCCTCCCTGACCGTTGCCCTGACCAGTCAGGCAGCCGTAGCCGGAGCCGCGGCGCCCCGGCAGGCCGTGCGCCAGCGCCACGTCGATCCAGGCGCTCACCGTGTCGACGCCGGTGGCGTGCTGTTCCGCACCCCGCGCGGTGAGCACGTACGCGTTGCGCGCCCCCGCGAGTCTGCGGGCGAGCGCGCGCTGGTCGGCGGCGCTGACGCCGGTGATGCGCTCCACGTGCTCGGGCCAGTACCGGGCGACGGTCCGCCACATGTCGTCGAAGCCGGCGGTGCGTTCGGCCACGTACGCCTCGTCGAGCAGCCCCTCGGCGACGGTCGCGTGCAGTACGCCGAGCGCCAGCGCCAGGTCGGTGCCGGGCGCGGGCGCGAGGTGCACGTCGGCCTGCTCGGCGGTCGGCGTGCGCCGCGGGTCGACGACGACCAGTCCGCCCTTGGCGGCCGCACCCTGCAGGTGCTGCAGGAACGGCGGCATCGTCTCCGCCGGGTTCGAGCCGACCAGGACGATCACGTCGGCGCCCGTCAGGTCCGTCATCGGGAACGGCATGCCCCGGTCGACGCCGAACGCCCTGATGCCCGCCGCCGCGGCCGACGACATGCAGAACCGGCCGTTGTAGTCGATCTGCGACGTCCCGAGCGCCACCCGTGCGAACTTGCCCAGCAGGTAGCTCTTCTCGTTGGTCAGCCCACCGCCGCCGAAGACCGCCACGGCGTCGCGCCCGTGCTCGGCCTGCAGCTCGGTGAGCCGGGCCGCGACGAGGTCGAGCGCCTCGTCCCAGCTCACGGGGCGCAGCTCGCCGTCGATGCGGACGAGCGGGGTGGTCAGCCGTGCCGGGGAGTCGAGCAGCGAGGCCGACGTCCAGCCCTTCTGGCACAACCCGCCGCGGTTGGCGGGGAACTCCCGCGGGGCGACCTCGACTGTCGGTGTGACCTCGGCGGTCGCCGTGAGGGACATGCCGCACTGCAGCGCGCAGTACGGGCAGTGCGTGTCGGTCCGCGCCCCGTTCGCCTCCGACGGCACGGGCCGCTCGTCCGTACCGGGACGGGAATCGGACGGGGTGTCGGCTGTCAGCGTCAACGGGCACCTCCTGCTGGTCGCCGGCGTCCGGCCGACGGTAGGAAGCGCGTGTTACCCGGAAATGCGCTGATGTTTCAGGCGTTTGACGTTGCTCCGCGACCTCCGAGAGGACGCGGTGAGCACGAAGGCACGTGCGCACGCAGGCCTTGCGGCTACGCGGCCCCTAGTCGAAGAAGCCGTAGACCGTGCCGATCCGGCCCTGGTCGAACACAGCGACGTCCCTGCCCGTGGCCGCAGCCGGGCCGCCGAACGGGCCGAAGCTCCACTCGAAGTGCGCAAGACCATGGTGGCCGTGCACCACGCCGAGCACGAAGCCGAAGTCGGGGAACTGCTCCTGCCAACCCGCGACGTAGGCATCGATGGCCGACGTGCCTCGGATCGAGGTATTGGGGTCGACGTAGCACGCGTCGGCGGCGAACACCTCGGACCCGAGCGCCTGCCTGATGTCCGGGTTCCGTTCGTTCCACACCGCGATGTAGGCCGCCACCAGGTCGGTGACGTTCGCACCGTTCTCGTCCGTCACGTCCGAATCCGTGGGGGAAGTCATAGCGGCATCCTCGACGTTGAGACCGGTGTGAAGGTCAAGGAGGAACCGTGCACATCGGAGAGCTGAGCCGCCGGACCGAGGTCCCGGCCCACCGGCTGCGGTACTACGAAGCGAAAGGTCTGCTGCGACCGGACCGCACCGGGGCCGGATACCGCGTGTACGACGAGTCGGACGTCGTCACGGTGCAGCAGATCCGACACCTCCTCGAGGCCGGGCTCTCGACCGAGGACATCGCGTACCTGTTGCCCTGCGCCACCGGCGAGACCCCCGAACTGGTCGGCTGCCCGGAACTACTGGCAGCCATGAGGCGCCGGCTGCGTCGCTTGGACGACCGGGTGGAGACACTGAACCGCTCCCGGGCGGCGCTGACGCACTACATCGACGAGGCCGCCCGGCTCGGCGGCGAGACGTACGGCCCGTTCGGCGCGACCGCGACCGGGCGGCAACCGACCCCCACCTGAGCTGCGCGGGACCGCGGGCCCGGAGCGACCTTGGGCTACAGGATTTCGCTGACCTGCGCGGCCGCGGCGCGCAGACGGGTGGCCTCGACGTCGGCCGCGCCGGGGTGACGTGCGTGATACGCGAGCCGGAACAGGGTCGCCCGCAGCAGCAGCTGGGACCAGTCGGGCAGGTACGACCAGCGGTGCAGCAGCGCCATGTCGGCTCCGCCCCACGCGACGGCGTCGATCGCCGCGACGGCGGCTCCCCACTCCGCGGGCCGGAAGTGCGGCACCAGGTCGACGATGCCGGGCGGAGCGTCGCCGTCGAACAGGACGGTGCCGAACAGCTCGCCGTGCACCAGCTGCGGCCGGGACGACAACGGCTTGCGGGCGGGCGCGAGGATCTCGAACCAGCGGCCGCCCTTGGCCTCGTCGAGTTCGACGTCGACCTCTCCCCAGGCCATCCGTTCGGCGTCCGCGGCGAGCCCCTGCCTGCCGGCGAGGAAGTCGGGCTCGGGCAGGTCGGACATGGCCCGTTGCAGCGTGATCGCGGTGTGCACGGTGTCGTCGGGGCGATTCTCGGGCCTGCCGGACACGAACCGGGCGGCGGCCCAGCCACCCATGACCCAGCGGCCGTCCGTGGTGTTCAGCGGCCGCGCGATGCGCAGGTCGGGGGCCTCGAGCGCGGCGAGGGTGCGGGCGAGCCAGACGGCGTGCGCCCGGTCCGACACCTTCCGCAGCACGACGTCGCCGTAGCGCCACACGGTCGCGGCCAGCTGCTCGCCGTCGTCGTCGGAGGCCGTGGTCAGGCCGAAAGCCGCGCGCACGTGCGCAGGCGGACGTTCGGCTGCATACCCCACGCCGACGGACGTTACCGCCGACGCCACACGGCCGGGTGAGCGACCCCACGACCGACACCGGCCCGTGACCCGGGTTCGCCTGAACCGACGTCCGACCGACCCACGGGGAACGGCCCCGGAAAAGACGAAGGCCCCGGCGCTGGGGTTTCCAGCTCCGGGGCCTCCGCCGCACCCTGCAACCGGCCAGATGGCCTGAGCAAGTCTCAGCCGGCAGCACACAAGACGACGCCTTCAGCAGGCGCTGCCACCTATCAGTATGTAGGCAAGCTCGTGTCGATCTGCTTCGCCCATGCCAAAACGCCTCCGCCGAGGTGCGTGGCGCTCGAAAAACCGGCCTTGTGCAGGGCCGCGAGCGCCTCGGCGCTGCGCTGGCCCGACTTGCAGTGCAGCACGACCGGCTTGTCCTGCGGCAGCTCCGCGAGTGCCTCGCCCGACAGGATCCGGTCCTTCGGGATCAGCTTCGCGCCCTTGATGTTGACGATCTCGTACTCGTGCGGCTCGCGGACGTCGATGAGCTCGAAGTTCTCACCCGCGTCGAACTTGGCCTTCAGTTCGGCCGGCGTGATCGTGCTGCCGGAGGCGGCCTGCTGCGCGTCGTCGGAGACGACACCGCAGAACGACTCGTAGTCGATCAGCTCGGTGATCTTCGGGGTCTCCGGGTCCTTCCGGATCTTGACCTCGCGGTAGCGCATCTCGAGCGCGTCGTAGCTGATCAGCCTGCCGAGCAGCGGGTCACCGATACCGGTGATGAGCTTGATCGCCTCGGTCACCATGATCGAACCGATCGACGCGCACAGCACGCCCAACACGCCACCCTCGGCGCACGACGGGACCATGCCGGGAGGCGGCGGCTCCGGGTACAGGTCGCGGTAGTTCAGGCCGCGGCCGTTGGGCGCGTCCTCCCAGAACACGCTGACCTGGCCCTCGAACCGGAAGATCGAGCCCCACACGTACGGCTTGCCGAGGATCACCGCGGCGTCGTTCACCAGGTAGCGCGTGGCGAAGTTGTCCGTGCCGTCGAGGATCAGGTCGTAGTCGCGGAAGACGTCGAGGGCGTTGTCGTTGGTCAGCTGCTCCTGGTGGAGCACCACGTCGACGTTCGGGTTGACCTCGGCGACCGACTCCTTGGCCGAGACGGCCTTCGGCTTGTCGATGTCCGACTGACCGTGGATCACCTGCCGCTGCAGGTTCGACTCGTCCACGACGTCGAAGTCGATCACGCCGAGCGTGCCCACTCCCGCCGCGGCGAGGTACAGCAGCGCCGGGCTGCCGAGCCCACCCGCGCCGATCACGAGCACCTTGGCGTTCTTCAGCCGCTTCTGCCCGTCCATTCCGACATCCGGGATGATCAGGTGCCTGCTGTACCGGGCGACCTCATCCTTGGTCAGCTCGGCAGCCGGCTCGACGAGCGGCGGCAGCGCAGTCGACATCACGTCCTCCATCTCGCGCTTGTCGCAGTCCATCCATTCATAACCGGTCCGAGCCCCCGAACCTTCCCGTGTCCACATGCTGGACGGATCGCGGGGAGATCCGGCTCACTGCGCCTGGGGGTTCGGGAACGCGTTCGGACGACAGGTCTTGCCGTCCGCGGGCACGCTGCCCGCGTCACCGCCTTGCGTGTCGTTGAGCTTCGCGACGTAGTCGTTGGCGACGCCGAACGTCTGCTGCATCATCACCGGCGCCAGCGCGCCCTCCTCGGCACACCCCACGTGACCATTGCCGAGAGCGTGGCCGACCTCGTGGTTGACGGCGTACTGGCGATACGCCGTCAGGTCGCTGCTGAACGCCTTCGCACCCCGCACCCACCGGGCCAGGTTGATCACGACCTCGCCGTCGATGTGGCACGACGCCGGGTACGGGATCGCGTCGCCGCAGACGTCCTTCGCCGTCTCGGGAGTGGTGAGCCTCACGTAGAAGTCGGGCTCGGGTCCACTGTCGTCGACGCGCTGCAGCCGCACGTCGCCGCTGCTGACCCAGCCGCGCTCGTCGTCCGAGAGGATGCCCTCCACCGTGGCCGCGTAGCTGTCCTCGCCCACGATGTCGGCGGGGGCGATGCCGTCCTCGACCTCGACCGTGTAGCGCAGCAGCCTGCCGCTCGTACCGACCGGGTCGCCACCGCCCGGCACGACATGCCAGGTGCCCTGCCCGCCGCGCGTGAACTCGCTGCCCTCGGGCAGTTCCGCCGTGGGGATGTTCAGGTTCTGCTTCTTCGCCGGGATCTCGTCGACCCCGCCCGCGTCGCCGCCGGGCTCCTGCGTACCGACCGCGGCCGACGGACCGCTCGCTTCCGCGCCCGGCCGGTCGGGATCGGTCTTGGTGGTGTCCACGACGACGAGCGCGGTGACCACGAGCAACACCGGGATCGCATACACCCGCCAGCCGTAGGTGGCGACGACCCTACGGAAACCGGACTTCGACTTCCGCGGGCGTACCGCATCGGCGTCGTCCGCCTCCTCGTCCGGGTCTGCGGCCACGTCCCGGCGTCGCTCGCGTGGCTCCGCGTCGCCGTCCTCGTCGTGGGGCCGCCAGGACGCCCGCAGCGGCTCACCCGGCCTGCGCAGCGCGGGCCCGTAGCGTTCGTCCAACGGCCTCGCACCGGACGCGCGGTGGTGCCGCACACGCCCGGGGCCGCGGCCGGAATACCCGGACCGCTCACCCTCCCGCCGTGCTTCGTGCGACACCCTGTCCACACCGCCCAGCCTGCCACACCGGCCGAGCGCCGCACGGTGTCACCCGATGGGCTACCAGCGGCCGTCGGCGATGTGTTCCCACATGCCGAGGACGGCTCGCGCCACGGTCACGGGGCGTTCCATCTGCGCGACATGCCCCGTGCGGGGCAGCACCAACAGCCGAGCCGACGGGATCGCGAGCGCCGTCGGCCGGGCGCGTCGCACCGAGATCACCCGGTCCTCGGTGCCCCACACCACGAGCGTCGGCACCCGCACCCGCGGCGCCGCCGACCACAGCGACCCCGTCCCGGGCGTGAACCACGAGCGGAAGATCTCCAGGGTGCTGCGTGCCAGCGCGGCGCCCGCCCACGCGTACTCCGACCGCGCCGCGAACTCCTCGGCCTGCTCGGTCAGCCGGTGGCGCGGGAACCGATCGGCGTCGGCGTAGACGAGGCGGATCGTCTGCAGCGCGCGTTCCTCGGGCGTCAGCCGCGCCAGCTGCCTGCGCGCGGGCGTCCCGATCACCGGCAGCATCGCCAGTGCCATCCGGGGGTCGGACAGCCTGCGCGGGTCGGGTCTACGGTCGGGCATCGCGGGCGAGACGAGCGTGAGGGTGGACACCAGTTCCGGCCTGCGCGCCGCCACCAGCAACGAGACCGCCCCGCCCATCGAATTGCCCACCAGGTGCACCGGGCGCCGTAGCGACTCCAGGTAGCGGGCGACGACGTCGGCGTGGGCGTCGAGGCTGAAGCGGAACCCGGCAGGCGGCTCGGAGAAGCCGAAGCCGGGCAGGTCGAGCGCGATCCCCTCGGCGTGCGGCGCCAGCTGCGCGGCCAGGTCCGTCCAGTTGGTCGACGACCCGCCGAGGCCGTGGACGTAGACGGCCGTCTCGCCGACGCGGCCCGGCGTGCGGCGCACGTGGAGCCGCAGGCCACCCGCCTCGTCGCCCGCATGGCCGCCCACCGAGCCGTCACCGGGCGCGGCGTCACCGGGCGCGGCGACGGCTTCCCAGGAGCCCTCCCACGGGGGCAACATCGGATCGTGGGCGGGCAGAACCGTCCGCGACAGGGGCACGTGCGTCAACGGCCGTCGGGGTGACCCCGTCGGCCGGACGGCCGGGCTCTCCCGGTCCTGCGGAATCGGGGTACTCGTCGTCGATGCGGTCTCGGACACGACGTCCAGGATGCCGTATGAACTCGATGTTTGGCGTTACTTACATACCGCCGAGTAATGTGCCCGGGGAAGTCTGGAGGCGAAAGATGACCGACACGGCGCACGGCAAGGGCGTGCGACTGCCCCGCACGCAGCGACGTGCCCAACTGCTGGCCGCGGCACAGCAGGTGTTCGCTGCCAACGGATACCACTCGGCGGCGATGGACGACATCGCCGAGCAGGCGGGTGTCAGCAAACCGGTGCTCTACCAGCACTTCCCCGGCAAGCTCGACCTCTACATCGCGCTGCTCGAGAGCCACGTCGACGACCTGGTGCGGGCCGTCGAGGGCGCGCTCGCCTCCACCACGGACAACAAGCAGCGGGTGCAGAACGCCGTCGGCGCGTTCTTCGACTTCGTCAACGGCGACGTCGGCGCGTTCCGCATGGTCTTCGAATCCGACCTCCGCGGCGAGCCCGACGTGCAGCAGGCCGTCGACAGGGCGACGACCGCCACGGTGGACGCGATCGCCAAGACGATCATGTCCGACGCCGGGCTCGACGCGGAGCGTGCGCGGCTGCTGGCCGTCGGCCTCGTCGGCATGAGCCAGGTCAGCGCGCGCTACTGGCTCGACCAGGACAGCGACATCAGCCGCGACGACGCCGTACGGCTCACCTCGACGCTGGCGTGGCGCGGGATCGGTGCGGGTTTCCCCCTGCACCATCCGCTGTAGCGGCACCGTCCCCGGAGGCTCCGTCGCCGCCGACCCCGTTCCCGGCCGCACCGCCCCCGGCGGCGCGGCCGCCCGCTGCGGCGTCCACGGCAGCGGAGCTGCGGGCGTCGGCGACCAGCCCGCCGATCGCCTCGGCGACCGAGGTGTGCCGTTCCTGCGTGATCATGTGGCCCGCACCGGGCAGCAGCACGAACCGGGCGTCCGGCAGTTCGTCGGCGATGGCCTCCGCGTGCTCGACCGGGGTGAGCCGGTCGCGGTCGCCGACCATCACCACCGTGGGCACGGTCCGCAGCGCCGCCAGCGCGGTGCGGCGGTCGTGCAACGAGATCGCGTTCTGGAACCCGCCCACGCTGCGCGGGTGCGCCTTGCGCAGCTGGTCCGCGACCGAACGGACGTCCGCCTTCCGCGGCCGCTTGCCGAACACGAGCAGCCGGCTGCCCAGTGACGCGAACGGCCCGCCCACCGGCAGCCGCTCCTTCCGGTACGCCAGCAGCAGCGTCGCGAGCCGGCGTTCCAGCCGCGCTGCTCCCCTGCCCAGCGCGGCCGGGAGCCCGAGCGTGACCCGGTCCATGTTCCCCGACGACGTCGCCACGAACGCCGCACCCGCGACGCGGCGTGCCACCAGGTCCGGGTACCGGTCCGCCAGCGCCATGACGGTCATGCCGCCCATCGAGTGCCCGGCCAGCACGACCGGCCCCGCAGGTGCCTGTGTCGCGATGACCTCGGCGAGGTCGTCGGCCAGTCGGTCGATCGTCGCCGAGTCCGGCCCTGCCGGGTCCGAGTCGCCGTGCCCGCGCAGGTCGTACCGCACGATGCGGGCCGAGGAGGCGAGCTCGCCCACCACCCGGTCCCAGGTGCGTCGGTCCTGGGTCCACCCGTGCACCAGCACGAGCGTCACCCGGGAGCCCGCGTCCCCGACGGGGTCGCAGGTCTCGACCGCGAGCCGCGTTCCGTCCGACGAGGTGACGGTGGTCGTCGTCATGCCCGCCCTCACTTGTTCGGCAGCAGGCCCGCGCTGCGCCACAGCTGCATGCCGGGCGCGCCGACCAGGCCGGCCTCGTCGAGGAAAGGCATGATCTTCTCGCCGGAGAACAGCAGTGTCGCCCGCCAGTGCGGGTTGTTCAGCGCCGCCTGGTAGCCGTCCCTCGGGCGGATGCCCACGGACTTGTAGACGTGCGGGTTCACCAGGCTGCGGGTGATGTGCCAGGACACGAACGCGATGAGCCAGCGCTGATAGGCCAGCTCGACCTTGCCCATGCCCTTGATCCGACGGGTGACCTCTTCGCGCGCGAACGTGACGTGCCGGGCCTCCTCCAGCACGTGGATGCGGTTGACCATGCGCACCAGCGGCTGGATCTCCGGGTCGTTCATCTGCTCACGCTGGAGCCGGTCGAGGATTTCCTCGGCGACCAGGATCGAGCCGTACAGCGCGGGGCCGTAGCCGATGATCGGGAGGATCTTGGCCAGCTTGTGGCGCCACTTCACCGGGCCGTAGTGCGGGCAGCCGAACGTGTTCGACATGCGCGCGAACATCGTGGAGTGCCGGCACTCGTCGGCGATCTCCGTCAGCGCGTACTGCGCGTGGCTCGTCGTGGGGTCGCCGTTGTCGACCTCCTTGAGGAGCAGCTGCATGAGGATGACCTCGAACCAGATGCCGTTGGTGGCGATGCTGGCCATCTCGTGCTTGCCGAGTTCGATCCGCTGCTCGGGAGTGAGGGTCTCCCACAGGTCGGTGCCGTAGAGGCTCGACCGCTCCTCGGGGATGAACCGCTTGCCGTCGACGAGTGGGGCGTCCCAGTCGATGTCGACCTCGGGGTCGTAGAACTTGTTCGCCGACGACTTCAGAAGACGCTCGGCCGTCTTCTCGCGCCCGGCATCGCCCAGGGTCCGCGTCATCGCGGGCCACCACCTTTCGCGGCTCGGTGAGGACTGCTCCCGTTGTTAATGTAACTTCCGGTAACAGTTACTTCTGGTAGCATGCGAGGCATGCCGGACCCTGTCAAGTCGAACAAGAAGAAGTCGTCGGACAAGGCAACACCCGGAAGTGGGGATGCCAGGAAGGACCGCTGGCGCAAGCACCGCATCGCGCGCCGGGCCGAATTCGTCGACGCCGCACTGGCCGCGCTGGAGGAACAGGGTCCCGACCTGGGCATGGAACACGTCGCGGCGGCGGCGGGCGTGACCAAACCCGTGCTGTACCGCCACTTCGAGGACAAGGCCGACCTCTACCTCGCGCTCGGCGACCGCGGCACCGAGATCCTGTTCGAACGCCTCATGCCGGCGATCAACGCCGAACTCGCCCCGGTGCCCCGCATCCGCATGGCGCTCGACGCGTTCTTCACCGTCCTCGAGGAGCACCCCAACCTGTACCGGCTGCTCGCCCGCAGGCGGTTCGCCGACCGCCCACTGGACTCGGAGGTCACCGACGTCGTCGCCGAGGACAAGGCACTCATCGCCAACGCACTGACCGCGCTGCTCGGCGACTACCTGCGCATGTTCAACGTGGACTCGGGCGCGGCCGAACCGTGGGCGCACGGCGTGGTCGGACTCGTGCACAACACGGGCGAATGGTGGCTGGCCAAGCGCAGCATGAGCCGCGACGCCGTCGTCGAATACCTGACCCGGATCATCTGGGCCGCCATCGACGGACTCGCCCGGCAGCACGGCATCGAGATCGACCCCGACCGGCCGGTCGACACCAACAAGATCGTCCAGTTCCACCGCGACGACACGGCAGGCCCCACCGACGAAGCTGGAGCAGCACGATGAGCGAACACGACGAGGACGGCTACACCGGCACGGCGACGCTGCTGGTCGACGAGACCGAGCTGACGGTCGAGGTCGAACTGCGCGGCCACTTCCAGCCGATCGACGGCTACTACCACTGGTACGGCCGGATCAAGCGCCACGACGAGCTCATGGCCCTCACCGGCGGCAAGAAGCGCAAGGCACGCCTCACCACGCCGGAGGGCGCAGCCGACAGCGAGATCTCCGACCCCGACCCGTGGGACCGGTACCGGATCATGGGCACGAGCACCCCGCCGTTCGCCGTACCGACCACGCTCGACGAGGTCGAGGCCACCGCCCACTGACCGGGCCGCGCCGCCGGACCGGACCACGTTCCCGGGTGAGCCAGGGGCGACCCACGTCCCCGGGGCGGCCCACATCCCCGGGGACGCCCGGCCGCCCGGCCGTCGCAGGCCGCCCGGTACTCGCAGGGCACGTCGACCGGCGGGGCCCGACACACGACGAACGCCGCGCCTTCCCCTCGGGAGGCGCGGCGTTCGGATGTTCCGGGTCTTCGGGTGCGGCCGGGCGTCGGCCGCCGGCGGGTCAGCCGCCGACAGCGAAGCCGACGCGACGTGCGTCCGACGGTGCGATCTCGACGTACGCGATCCGGTCGGACGGGACCAGGTACTTGCGGCCCTTGTCGTCGGTCAGGCTGAACAGGCCGTCTTCGGCACCCAGTGCTTCGGCAACCAGCTTCTCGACCTCCTCGGCCGTCTGGCCGCTGGACACCACCAGCTCCCGCGGGGTGTCCTTGATGCCGATCTTGACCTCCACGTGCAACCTCCGCTGCGAAAAGTTGAGCCTGTTCGTTCCCCACCCAGGCTAGCGCGCCGCCCCGGAGAAAGCCCCCAAGGGCACTTTGGTTGCATTCAATGCAACCAAAGTGCCCTTGGGGCATCAGGTCTGCTCGGGGCGGTCGTGGTCAGCCCAGGCCGAGTACCTGCATGCGCTTGGCGTGTCCCTGCTGGAGCTTGCGGAACAGCGCCGCGATGCCCGACAGATCGACCGACCCCGCCACGATGAGCTCGGCGAGCCCGTCCCGTTCGGCGACGATGTACTGCGCCTGAGTCAGTGCCTCGCCGAGGAGCCTGCGCGACCACAGCGACAGCCGGTCGCGCTGGGTGCTGTCGGCCTCGATGGCGGCCGCCACCTCGCGCTCCGCGAACGCCGAGTGCCCGGTGTCGTCGAGCACGGTGAGCACGAGGCGGCGCACCTCGTCGTCGAGCACGGTCGAGAGCTCGCGGTACAGGTCGGCGGCGAGGTTGTCGACGACGTAGGCCTTGACCAGGGACTCCAACCACGTGCGCGGCGCCGTCGACTCCTGGAACGCGTCGACGTGCTTGCGGAACGGCTGCATCGCCTCCTCGACCGACGCGCCGTGGGCGTGCAGATGGTTGGCGAGCATCTCGTAGTGCCCGATCTCCGCACCGGCCATGGCCGCCAACGCGGCGCGCCCGGCCAGGGTCGGAGCCGATCGTGCGTCCTCGGCGAGCCGGTCGAACGCCGACAACTCGCCGTAGGCCAGGACCCCGAGCAGGTCGACCACGCCGTCACTGATTTCCGCACGCGCCTCCGTCACGACGTTCACCGTAGTCGAGAGCGCAAACCGGCCCGCAGTTACCAACGACACGTGATCGAATGCGGCGGGCGTCACGATATGTCGGCGTGTTCGCTGTACACTTGGGACCGAGAGCGATTTTCACCACTCGTGGACCGCCGCGAAAGACGTATTCGTGGCAGGTGAACACGCAGGTGAGAAGCAATGTGCGTGCACGCCTCGGCGATGTTCCCACACCGTATTTCTTCGCTGGTCACGAACGCGAAAACACGGATGTGAGTGTGGTCGAGCCATCGCGGTATATGCCTGGCTTGCGCGCCGGTATGAGAGAGGCGATTTCCATCATCCAGGACCAGAACCAGACCGCAGGCGCCGACAGCGCCGGCGGTCCCGCAACCGATGTCGCACCCGACGTTTCCCGCCCCGCCGCGGAAGCCGACACTCCGGCCTTCGCCGAATTCGGACTGAAGCCCGAGATCATCTCGGCACTCGCGGCGTCGGGCAAACACCACACCTTCGCCATCCAGGCGCTGACCCTGCCCCTGGCCCTCAAGGGCGACGACGTGATCGGGCAGGCCCGGACCGGCATGGGCAAGACCCTCGGGTTCGGCGTGCCGCTGCTGCAGCGGCTCGAGACCCCCGGCGACGGCACGCCGCAGGCGCTGGTCGTCGTCCCCACCCGCGAACTGTGCGTCCAGGTCACCAAGGACCTGGCCGAGGCGGGCGCGAACCTCGGCATCACCGTCGAGTCGATCTACGGCGGCAGGCCCTACGAACCGCAGATCGAGGCGCTGCAGCGCGGCGTGGACATCGTCGTCGGCACGCCCGGCAGGCTGCTGGACCTCGCCGAACAGCGTCACCTCGTGCTCGGCAAGGTCCGCTCGCTGGTGCTCGACGAGGCCGACGAGATGCTCGACCTGGGCTTCCTGCCCGACATCGAGCGCATCCTGCGCATGGTGCCGGAGGAGCGGCAGACGATGCTGTTCTCGGCCACCATGCCCGGGCCGATCATCAACCTGGCCAGGACGTTCCTGACCCAGCCGACTCACATCCGCGCCGAGGAGAACGACGCGGGCGCCATCCACGAGCGCACCACGCAGTTCGTCTACCGCGCCCACTCGCTGGACAAGCCCGAGCTCGTCGCGAAGGTGCTGCAGGCCGGGGGCCGCGGCCTGACGATGATCTTCACGCGCACCAAGCGCACCGCGCAGAAGGTGGCCGACGAGCTCACCGACCGCGGGTTCGCCGCGGCCGCCGTGCACGGTGACCTCGGCCAGGGCGCGCGGGAGCAGGCGCTGCGGGCCTTCCGTTCCTCGAAGGTCGACGTCCTCGTCGCCACCGACGTCGCGGCGCGCGGCATCGACGTCGACGACGTGACCCACGTCATCAACTACCAGATGCCCGAGGACGAGAAGACCTACGTCCACCGCATCGGCCGCACCGGCCGCGCGGGCAAGACGGGCGTGGCGGTGACCCTCGTCGACTGGGACGAGATCCCCCGGTGGAAGCTGATCTCCGACGAGCTCGGACTGGACCAGCCGGAGCCGGTGGAGACGTACTCGACGTCCAAGCACCTCTTCTCCGACCTCGACATCCCCGCCGACGCGACGGGCCGCCTGCCGCTGGGCAAGCGGACCCGTGAGGGGCTGTCCGCCGAGGACGCCGAGGACCTGGGCGACAAGCGGCGTGAGCGGGGCGGTTCCCGCGACGGCGGCTCTCGCGACGGGGGCGCAGCCCGCTCGCGCAACCGCAAGCCCCGCAAGCGCACGCGCGGCGGACGCTCCGAGGACGGCGGTCCGGCCGAGTCCACGGGCGCCGAGTCGCCGTCCGACGGTGAGACCGCGCAGACGGGCTCGTCCGGTTCCGGACGGTCGCGCTCGCGCCGCCGCACCCGCGGTGGCGGCAGCGGGTCGAAGCCCGCCACCGAGAGCCACGCCTCGGCCGACGGCGCCACCGGCGGTGGCGACGGGCAGGCCGACGGCGGCCAGCGACCCGCGCGCAGGCGGCGCCGCCGCGGCGGGCGCGGCCGGGGCGGTTCCGGCTCCGAGGCCTCGCAGGACACCACGTCGCAGACCACCAACACGGGCGAAACGTCGGCCGCGGCAGACTGACGTCCGTGAGCTCCACCGGATCACCAGAGCCGGAGCCGGACACCGCAACCGGCGACACGACCCACGACGGCGGCTCCGCACCCACCACGGTGCGGAGCCGCCGCTCGCCGTGGAACCGCAGGCGCGACCGCGTCGCCGCCGCGCTGCTCGCCGTGGCGGCCGTCGTCACGGGCCTCGTCGTCTGGGCGGGCAGCGACAGCCGGGCCACGATCAGTGAGACCGGCCGCGCACCCGGACGGGTGCCCGCGCAACCGGCCACCGTGCCGCCGGACCTCCACGAGGCGTGGCGGGCGCCGAGCTCGGCGACCCCGGTGCCCGTCGCGACGGCGGGCACCGTGATCACCGGCCACGACGGGGAGGTCGCAGGCCGCGATCCCGGCACCGGCGAGGTCCGCTGGCGGTACGCCCGCGACCTGCCGTTGTGCACCGTCGGCGCCGAGTGGGAACGCGCACTGGCCGTGTACCGCAAGGACGCGGGCTGCAGCGAGGTCACCCAGCTCGACGCCGGCACGGGCGCCCGCACCGCCCAGCGCAACGGCGACGCCGAACGCGGCACGCGGCTCGTCGGCGACGGCGGGTACGTCACCACCACCGGCGACCGGCTGCTGAACACCTGGCGCGACGACCTGGTCAAGAGCATGGAGTTCGGGCGCGTGTACGCCCAGGTCAACGCGGGTTACCAGCCACGGCCGAACTGCACCTACGGCACCGTCGCCGCGGCATCGGGCCGTGTCGGGGTGATCGAACGCTGTCCCGGCCGCGAGGGCGCGCTGCTGACCGTGCTCAAGGCGGCGCCGGAGGAGTCCGACCAACCGGAACAGGAGTTCTCGCAGACGCTGCCCGAACGCGGCGCCAAGCTCGTCGCGATGGTGCCCGGCGGTTCGGCGGTGCTGCTGCCCGAGGCGAGGGAACTCGCCCTGTACGACTCGAAGGGCCGGGAAAAAACCCGCTACCCGCTCGACCTTCCGCAGTCCGATCTGGACCGTGAGCCGCGCGACGGTGTGATGCCCACCGTCCGCGGGCCGCAGAACGTCTACTGGTTCACCGGCTCCCGCACGATGGCACTGTCCACGGCGGACCTGACTCCGCAGTGGACGGTGCACGGCACGCGCGGTCCGGGAACGTCGTACGCCGGGCGGTACCTCGCGCCGGTCGGCGGCGGGCTGGCCGTGCTCGACGCCGCGAGCGGCGACACCGTCCGCACGATCGCCGTCGACCGCGGCGGTTACCGAGGACCGATCCGCATGGCGACCGCGGGCCCCGTGGTGCTCGAACGCCGTGGCGACGAGGTGGTGGCACTGCGATGACCGGGAATCCCCGCACGACCGCGTTCTCCCAGCTGTCCCCGCACGGCGCCAGGCGGATCGACCTGCCCGGCGGCATCGCCGCGCTGTCCGGTCCCGAACCCGCCGACGTCGCGGGCACCGCACTGCTCGTACCCGGCTACACCGGGTCCAAAGAGGACTTCGCACCGCTGCTCGACGGCATCGCCGACGGCGGGCTGCACCCGTTGGCGATCGACCTGCCCGGCCAGTACGAGTCCCCCGGCCCCGACGACGAGGCCGCGTACCTGCCGGACCGGCTCGGCGAGGTCGTCGCAGAACTGATCACCGCGCTCGACGGCCCCGTCGTGCTGCTCGGCCACTCCTACGGCGGGCTGGTCTCGCGCGGCGCCGTACTCGCGGGAGCTCCCGTCGCAGGCCTCACCCTCCTCGACAGCGGTCCCGCCCGGCTGCCGCACGGACTGCGCGCCCAGGCTCTCGAGGCGGGTGAGCCGCTGCTGCGCACCCAGGGCGTCGAAGCCGTGTACGCGATCCGTGAGCAGCTCGGCGGCCTGCCCGCCGCGGAACTGCGCGAGTTCCTGCGCACGCGGTTCGTCAACTCGGCCGCCGCGGGACTGCTGGGCATGGCGCGCGGCCTACGCAGCGAACCGGACCGCACCGAGGAACTCGCCGCCGCACTCGGCGACCGCCCCGCGCTCGTCGTCGCGGGCGAACGCGACGACGCCTGGTCCGTCGATCTGCAGAAGGACATGGCCCGCAGGCTCGCCGCGACGTTCACCGTCGTCCCCCACGCCGCCCACTCCCCCAACACCGAGAACCCGCACTTCCTCCTCGACGTCCTCCTCACCGAGTGGCACGCCTGGCTCTGACGGCCGTCGAGAACCGAACCCCGCGTGTTGCAGTTCCGGGGGCGCGTGTTGCAGTTCAGGGGGCGCGTGTTGCGGTTCCAGGCGCTCGTGTTGCGGTTTCAGGGGCAGGTGTTGCGTATTCCGGGAGCCGCCCGGTCCGGTGTCCACGTGTCGTCCACGATCCGCGGCTGTGTGGTGCGCAGGTGATCGCGCAGCGCGGCCAGCAGTGGATGCCGGTCTCCGCTACGGAAGACCAGGGCGTGCGGGTACACGGGAGTGGGTGCGTGCACGGGGATGCGCCGCAGGTCGTGGCTCTCCGGCCACAGATAACGATCCCCACTGCCGACGAGCGTGGCCAGCGAGGCCGAGTCGGCGAGCGCGTCCATCAGTGCCTCGTCACCGAAGTGGGGACCCAGCGCGTCGATGCTCAGTCCGAACGCCTCGGACAACGCCCGGTAGAACTCCTCCCACTCCGACGCCGGCCTGATACCGGGGATCCAAATGCGGTGGCCGACCAGGTCCGCGGGTCTGGCCCACGACTCGTTCGCCATCGGGTGAGCCGGACCGACCAGGAGCTCCAGCGGCACGTCCAGGAGTCGTTCGGATCCGATCCCCGGCGGGAACCCGGATGAGGGTGGGGCGCGGAACGTGGCGTCGACCTTCCCGTCGAGCACGGCCTGAACGGCCTGGTCGGCGGTGTCCTCACTCAATGTGATCGCGTCCAGGTTCATCTCCGGGTGGGAACGGTAGAACCGGTACACGGCCTGGGCAGGAGCGATACGCCGGTTGAGGACATCGATGCGCAACGGTCTGCTGCCGGGGCTCACGGCCTGCTCGGCCTGGTCGACTGCCCTCAGGACACTCTTGGCGTGCGGCAGGAACACCTGTCCATCCAGAGTCGGCCGGGAGCCCCGGGAGGTCCGCACCAGGAGCGTGACCCCGAGGTGCCTCTCCAGGCCGGCGATCCGCTTGGAGACCGCCTGCTGACTGACCCACAGGTCCTCCGCCGCTGCCTGGAACTGCCCTGCCTCGGCGACGGCCACGAACGTCCGCAACGCTTCGACATCCATCTCGTCACCGTACGTCCACAACCAACAGTTGTTCGGAGTGCGACGCATTGTTGTTTGATCACGTTGTCCGCCCGGTGATGGGATCAGCACATGTCCACCCGCACAGACCAGGTCATGCACGTCCGCACGCCCGAATTCGCCCGACACGCGCAACGGATCGCCGAGGTGACCGACGCGACGTCACGACTCAACGCACTGCCGTTCAGCGATAACGAAGGGCGGGACGAACTACTTTCCGTTGTGTTCGGCGGCCCACTCCCGGAGTCGGTGACGATCTACCCACCACTGTTCACCGAACACGGACTCAACACGACATTCGGTGAGAACGTCTTCGTCAACCAGGGCTGCACACTCATGGACAAGGGAGGGATCCGCCTGGGCAACGGCGTGATGATCGCGCCGAAGGTCAGCCTCATCACCGGAGGTCATCCGCTGCCTCTCGCCGAACGTCGCGAGTACATCTCCTTCGCCCCGATCGTCGTCGAGAACGACGTGTGGATCGGGACAGCAGCCGTGGTCACTCAGGGGGTCACCATCGGTGCCGGTTCGGTGGTCGCGGCAGGCGCCGTCGTCACCCGGGATGTGCCCGCAGCCACGCTCGTCGCGGGAGTCCCCGCTCAGGTGATCACAACGGTCGGCTGAACCGGCGCGGCCGCGCTCCCGTGCGAGCTCAGCATCCTTGGCTCGACCGCATGCACGTCCGACGCCGACTCGGCCTCACGCCCACCAGCAGGTCCACAGTACGACACCGGCGATACCGATCACGCCGACACCTGCCAGGCTAGCGACCGCTCCCCGGGCCCGGTCGACCACCGCTGCCTGGAGCGCGATCGCCGTCACCGCACCGAGCACGTGCCACACGACCACATCCGTGCCGGGCCCGCTGTCGGTCGCGAACGCAACCACGAGCACGACGACGGCCAGCAACGCGAACCCCGCCGCGACCGACCCCGTCAGGCCTCGCCACACGCGACCGCCCACTCCGGCTCGGTCCGGCTCGGTCACGGGCGTCTCCAGTGGTTCGGTGCGGTCGTTCGCTGCGGTCGTCCTCGTCCAGCCCGGAGCCCGGGTCACGACACACCCCCTGATGATCGGTCCACCCCGGCCGCGGCGCGCGCCGGAGTTCCACCCCTGCCGCCTTCACCGCCGCCGTCAGCACTACCGACGTCAGCGCTGCCGTCGTCGCCGGTGTCGTCGTTGCCGGTGTCGTCGCGGAGTGGGGCGAGCAGGTCCCACGACCGCGCGGCAGGTCCCGCCTGTTGCCCGGCGGGGCAGCTCGGGCGGAAGTCGCACCACGAACACCGCCGGCCGGTCCGTGCGGGGAACAGGTCGTCCGGGTCGCCGCCGTCGGCCAGCTTATCGGTGGCCTGTTGCAGGTCGCCCGCGGTCTCCTCGGCGCGGGTGAGCTGCCTGCGCAGGCTGTCGGGAGTGTGCTCGGCCGCCGCCACCGTGCCGCTCGGCAGGTGGTGCAGTTCGACGCGCCGACAGGGCGTGTGCAGGGTCCGCTCGGAGGCCACGGCGTACAGCGCAAGCGCTTGCGACGAGCGCGCCTCGTGCTCGTCGGGTGCACGCCTGCCGGTCTTGTAGTCGACGACCACGAGTTCGCCGTCACGCTCGTCGATCCGGTCGGCGCGACCCTCCACGATCATCGACGCCGGGCCGTCGCCGCCTGCCGCCGGTGCGGACACCCACCGCTCGACCCCGCGCGGATCGTCGCTCACGTCGCGGTCGGCCACGTACCGGGCGACCCAGTCCTTGGCGACTCGCCGGTACTCGGCGGCCTGTTCGGAGTCGGCGAACCCGGCATCCTTCCAGTGCCGGCCCACCAGCGCGGCGGCACGCGCGGGCGTGCGCTCGGCGGCGGGCAGGTCGAACAGGGCGCGCAGGGCGTTGTGCACCACGGCACCGAGCGTGCTGTGCGCCCACGGCCCCGTGCGCTGCGGCGTCGGCCGGTCGACGTAGGCCAGCCGGTACCGGCGCGGACAGTCGTCGAACGTCGACAGGCGCGCCGGCGTCACCTTCATCAGGCGACGCGGCGTCACACCGAAGTCGAACCCCAGTTGCTCCATCCCGCGCACCGTACCGACAGTCCCCGACACCTCACGCGCCGGCGATGAAGCCACGCACGGAGTCCGCCACCAACTGCACCGCGATCGCCGCCAGCAGCAGACCCGCGATCTTCGCCAGCAGCGTGATACCGCTCTCCCGCAGCACCTTGATGAGCACGCCGGAGTAGCGCATGCACACCCAGATGATCAGGTGCACGGCGACGATGGCACTCGCCAACGCGATGTACCCGCCGGCGTCGCCGTCGGCCTCCCGGACGAACACGATCGTCGCCGCGATGGCGCCCGGTCCGGCCAGCAACGGAGTCCCCAGCGGCACGAGCGCGACGTTCACGTCGTCGGCCACCTCGGGTTCGCTGCCGCCCTTGCTCGTGAGCAGCTCGAGCGCAACCAGCAGCAACAACAACCCACCCGCGCCCTGCAGCGCCGGAATGCCGATGCCCAGGTACGCGAGGATCGCCTGCCCCGCGACCGCGAACAGCGCGACGACCAGGAACGACACCAGCACCGCCTGCAACGCCGCGCGCGCCCGCGCCGAGGGCTGCTTGCGGCCGACGAGGCTCAGGAACACCGGCACCGTGCCGGGCGGATCCATGATGACGACGAGCGTGATCAGGGCTTCGGTGAACAGCGTCAGGTTGAAGTAGTCCATCACCGCCGCCTCAGCCGCCGACCACGACGTCGGTGCCGGTGGCCTGGGCGATCAGGGCGTCGAATTCCTCCGGGGCGGTCACGTCCTGGCCGATCCCGATCGACTTGTTCGTGCCGTGGTAGTCGCTCGAGCCGGTGCGCACGAGGCCGAGGTCCTTCGCGAGTGCGCGCAGTTCGTCCCGGGTGCGGCCGTCGTGGTTGGGATGGTCCACCTCGACGCCGGTGAGTCCGCGGCGCGCCAAGGACTCGACGACCTCGGCCGACACGGTCGGCCCGCGCTGGAAGGCGAACGGATGCGCGAGCACCGTCACGCCGCCCGCCTCGGTGATCATGTCGATGGCGTGCTCGACAGGGGTGTCCCTGCGCGGCACCGAATACCCGCGGCCGCCCGTCAGGTAGCTCGCGAACGCCTCGTCGACCGTTTCGCACAGCCCGGCGCGCACGAGCGCCTGCGCCAGGTGCGGCCTGCCCGCCGGTGCGTCCGGGCCGAGGCGCGCGAAGATGTCGTCGGCGTCCACCGGAAGTCCGTCCGCCGCCATCCGGCCTGCGATCGTCCGCAACCGTGACCGTCGCTGTTCCCGCAGCCTGCTCTGCTCGGTCACGATCGCCGGGGCCTCGGGATCGAACAGGTAGGCCAGCAGGTGCACACTGACCCGGCCGCCCCTGCCGTCGTCGGATTCGCACGACAGTTCCGCACCCGGAACGAGCCACATGCCGCGTGGCAGCGCATCGGCCGCGGACTGCCAGCCCGCGGTCGTGTCGTGGTCGGTCAGCGCCACGACACCGAGCCCGGCGGCCGCCGCCACGGCGACGAGCTCGGCCGGGCCGTCCGTGCCGTCCGAGACGGTCGAATGGGTATGCAGGTCGATGCGCACGACGACCATTGTCCAACACGCAGGCCCGGCGGCCCCACGGCAGGCGCCGCGACGGCCCCGCAGCACGGCCGTGTGCTGCGGCGAGAAGGTCCGGGTCAGCCCCGGACCCTCTTGCCGCGCGCGGCGCGCTGGGCCTTGATCATCGAGAACCGCTCGGCCTGCTTCTGCTTGTCGCCGAACACGAGCTCCGAGATGGTGTCGTAGAAGTTCTCGGGCTCCGGCAGGTACCGGATCTTGTTCAGCGCCTGGATCTGACCGGCGGATTCGATGACCGTCGTGCCGTACCCGAAGATGCGTCCGCCGAAGGTCCGCTCGTAGGTGAGGTCGGTGACCTTGGTGATCGGCATCATCAGCACCTGCGTGGTCCAGACACCGGTGGTCATGATGAACCGCTTGTCGGTCACGACGAGTCGTTCGACCCACCATTCGACGACCTTGTACGCGAACCAGAGCACGACGCCCAGTGCGGCGTACCAGAGGAGGTTCTGCACGACCCACATCGACGGCGGGAGGATGTACGAGATCATCACGCAGATCGCGATCATGGCGATGGCCTCGAACACGTTCCATCCCAGACACGCCCAATGGCGTCGGATGCGGATCACCCGGCGCTCGGTGTCGAGGAGGTACTCGTCTGGATCGCGTGGAGCGAACATGGACCGAGGGTAACGCGCGTCAGGTGAAGATGTTGCTGACGAACGTGATCACGGCCTCCGCGGCGTCGCGCAGGAAGCCGATGATGTTGTTGACAAAACCCGCAGCTTGACCTGGCTGCGCGATCACGAAGAACAGAACCAACGCGACAGCGGCAATTCCTGCGAGCTTCTTCGCGTTCACGGCGATCAATCCCGTCTCTCGAGTGCAGACCAGTTGCTTGGACCTGTTGGGTGAGGTGCCACTAAGTTTGTACCGCACTACCTGTCGCTACGGGAGGTAAGTCCTGCGCTTGGGGCAGTACGCGCGGCGATCGTAGCGTGATCGCTACCCATCGTGACCGAAGGGGCGATCGCCGCGACGATCCCACGGCCCCGTCAACCCCGTCGCGCTGCCCGGCGACACGGAGACGACGGCTCGCCGCCCGCGGCGGAAGGACGGAGGACGGTATGCAGCCCATCCGGTGCGTCGGCGGCATCGTGCACGACGCCGACGGCAGACTGCTGCTCGTCCGGCGGGCCAACGAGCCGGCACGGGGCCGCTGGTCACTGCCGGGAGGTCGGGTCGAGCCCGGCGAGACGGACCGCGACGCGGTCGTGCGGGAGCTCGCCGAGGAGACGGGGTTGACCGTCGAGGCTGGCGGGTTCGTCGGCGCGGTGACGCGCGAGCCGTACCTGATCCACGACTACCGCTGCACCGTCCGAGGAGGCCGGTTGACCGCGGGAGACGACGCCTCCGACGCCCGGTGGGTCGACAGCACCGAACTCACTCGGATGGAGTACCACGACGAAGTGACGGACAACCTCGTGAGCACATTGCGTGCATGGGGAGCACTGCCTCACGACTCTCCGTGAGGGCCCGCGCAGACTGCCGTGGCGAACGCCACCGATTCCCGGCGCGGGCGGAGACTCACGCGCCGAGCCACGTCATCCGCTGGCCGTGCGGGTCGGCCAGCGCGAGCGCCTGCCCGTTCGGGGCGCCGTTTTTCCAGGTAACCAGGCCCACTGTCGGCCGAGCCGTCGACGCGTAGGCGAGCTCCTCGCGCCGCGGCAGCACGAGGCCGAGCCCGTACTCGTACGGCTCGAGAGACGCCCACCACACCGGCCTCCGCCCGGCGAGTTCACCCAGTGCAGTGACGAACTCGTCGCGGTGCTCCGGCTCCATGTACATCAGCACGTGACTCGTGAAGACGACGAGGGGCATGCCCTCCGGCACGCGGTCGGCCGCCGTGGACAGGCCACCCGCCGCATCGCCCGCGACGAGCTCCGGCACGTCCTTGGCCTGCGCATCCGCGGCCGTGCGCAGCATGCGGATCCGATCCGGCTGGTCGGCCCACACGCACGCCTCGAGCCAGGCGAGCTCGTCGTCGTCCTGCGCGTCGACCGGGTTGCGGTCGAGGCCGACCTTCGCGCCGACGTTCAGCTTGGTCGGCACCGTCGGCGGCTGGGCCCCGTCGGCGAGCTCGACCGCACAGTGCAGGCCCACCGGCGTCTTCTTCGGCCCCGCGGCGAGCTGCTCACCACCCGGCAGCCGGTACTGGTAGGCGAACCGGTCCATGCCCAGCAACAGTCCGGCGCTGCAGCCGGCCTCGACCAGGCCGACCTTGCCCTTCGCCTCCTTCGCGGCACGCGCCACGGCGGGGTAGAGCACAGCGGCGCGGTTGACCTCGTTGGTCTGTGTGAAGCGGGTCCGCAGGAGTTCCTTCACCCGGTCTCTGCGCTCGAGCAGGAACGTGCGGAACTCGGGCCACGTCGCGCCGTCCACGCCGTCCATCCCGCCGAGTGACGGGTAGTACCGCGACAACGGGTGGATCGGCTCGGCCTGGATCAGCCGGTGCGCCACCGCCAGCAGCAGATTCGGATGCGCGTCACCGCCGGTGCCCGCCTCCAGCAGCAGTGCGGCGACGTCGTCGTCCTCGGCGGCGTGACCCGCGAGGTGCGAGTACAGCGGGGAGATCCCGGCCGCCTCGTGCTCGGCGAACCGGCGCAGCCGCTCCTTCGCCGTGTCGACGTCAGCCATGCCGCCGCTCCGTCTCGACGACTACCCATGATCCGAACCGCACGTCAGAGCCCTCCTCGAAGATCCCCCAGCGATGATGCGAGACAACCCTAGAGGTACCCTTGACCATCGGCGCACAACGCGTCAACGCGAGCAACACCACGTCGCGCAGGCCGGCCGAAGGAGGTGAGGAATGCAGATGAGCAGTGACGACAGTCCGCCCAGTACGTCGAATCGGCCCAGTACGTCGAATTCGCTCAGTACGCCCAGCCCGCTCAGTACGGGCACCGCTTCCTCACGCCGGTCCGAATCGGCCTGACCCTCCGGCGAGCAGCGATTCCGACGGTGTCGGACACCGCACTCCCCTTGCCGTGAGGCATGCGCCACGGGTCGCAGACGGCGAGACCCTCGCCGCCGCGGCCCTCACTTCGCTCCAGCGCGGAAGCGGTCCTGAGTACCCGCCCGCGTCGCCGGTCGAGCGCCGGCCACGCGTGGCACCTCAGTGATGATCCGGCGACACCCAGCCTGGAGAAGCCATGCCTGCGATTCCTTCCTTCGGCAACCTGCGGGGCCGCGGCGGGGGCGTCCGCGGCCGCCGCGCGCCCGCGCAGACCGCCCAGCGCCGGCCGCAGCCGCTGTCGGCGTCCGTCGTCGACTGCGGTGTCTACGTCGGCGGCGAGCGCAGGCCCGGGACCTGGACGCACGAGGAGGCGGTCCGCGAGGTCCGCGACCGCGACGACGGGTTCGTGTGGATCGGCCTCCACGAGCCGACCGAGCTCCAGATCCAGGGCATCGCGGAGACGTTCGGGCTGCACGAGCTCGCCGTCGAGGACGCCGTGCACGCGCATCAGCGCCCGAAGCTGGAGCGCTACGACGACACGCTGTTCATGGTGTTCCGGACGGTGCGCTACATCGAGCACTCCTCGCCGACGACGGCCAACGAGATCGTCGAGTCCGGCGAGCTGATGGCGTTCCTCGGCAAGGACTTCATCATCACGGTGCGGCACGGGAAGCACACGGGACTGGCGCGGTTGCGGCGCGAGCTGGACGCCGATCCGGAACGGTTGCAGAACGGGCCTGCCGACGTGCTGCACGCGATCGCCGACCACGTCGTCGACCACTTCCTCGACGTCACCGACAAGATCGAGGACGACATCGACGAGATGGAAGCCGAGGTGTTCGCCCCGCGCAGTCGCGTCACGTCGGAGCAGATCTACCTGTTCAAACGTGAGGTGCTGGAGCTGCGCCGCGCGGTCTCGCCGCTGGCGACGCCGATGCGCAGGCTGTCCGAGGGCTACACCCGGCTCGTGCCCGAGGACGTGCGCTCGTACTTCCGCAACGTGCACGACCACGTCACGACCGTCGCCGAACGTGTCGAGTCGTTCGACGAACTGCTGACGACCCTGGTGGACGCCACGCTGGGGAAGATCACGCTGCAACTGAACTCGGACATGCGCAAGATCACCGCGTGGGCGGCGATCATCGCCGTGCCGACCGCCATCGCGGGCATCTACGGCATGAACTTCGAGTACATGCCGGAGTTGAACTTCAAGTACGGCTATCCGCTGGTGCTCGGCATCATCCTCGGGCTCTGTCTGCTGCTCTATCGAATATTCCGGAAGAACCGCTGGCTCTGAGCACCCGCTCGGGCCTGCGTTGAGGGGCACATCCGGTTTTCGATCGATCATTCGTGGGGAGTTGTCATGATCCGCAAGCTCATGGACCTGAAGTTCTGGGGCGTCATGCTGGGCATCGCCTGGCTCGTGATGGTCGTCGCCCTCATCGCGGTCAACCCCGAGGCCGCAGCGGTGGCCCACTGACGCACCGATCCACCGAGGCCGCACGCGTGTCCTGCACCCGGAGGCGTGTGTTCTGCACTCGGACGAGCCGCCGGGCCCGCTTTCGCACGTGTCCCGCGCCCGCGCGAGTCGTATCCTGTCGCCATGGTGCGAGCGCTGGTGGTCGCCGACGAGGTCGACGAGTCGCTGTGGTGCGGTCGGGACGTCGACCTGTCCGTCGACGTCGTGCTCGGTGCGGGCGACCTGCCGTTCGGCTACCTGGAGCACCTCGCGGACCTGTTGGACGTACCGGTGGTGTTCGTGCCGGGCAACCACGACCCGGACCTGACCGGGTTCACGCGCCATCGCGGACTGTCGCTGCGCGGCGGTGTTCCGACGTCGTGGCCGGGCCCGGCGGGCGGGATCGACGCGGACGGCCGGGTGGTCGACGTCGCGGGACTGCGGATCGCGGGGCTCGGCGGGTCGGTCCATTACAACGGCGGGCCGAACCAGTGGACGCAACGGGCGCAGGCGCGCCGCGCGCGCAGGCTGGTGCGGCGCGCCCGCGGCCGTCCGGTGGACGTCCTGCTGACCCACTCGCCGCCACGCGGGGTCGGCGACCGCGAGGACCCGCCCCACCACGGTTTCGACTGTCTACACGCGACGGTTCACCGGCTGCGCCCGCGGTGGCTGCTGCACGGGCACATCCACCCGTACGGCGAGGCCGTGGCCGACCGCCGGATCGACGACACGGCGGTGCGCAACGTCGTGGGCAGTCACGTACTCGAACTCGGGTCGCTGGTGCAGCCGGCATGAACCGCGACACCGGCTTCCCCCGGGCCGACGCGGAACACGACTTCCTGCGCGCCCGCAGACGGCAGGTGTTGTCGCGGCTCGCGACATGGCTGCGCGGTGAACCCGACGACGTGAACATCACGCTGCCGTTCGACGAGGTCGTCGCCGCGCTCGGCTGGGAGGGCCAGCGGCGCCTCGGACTGCGGGTGATCGCGCTGGACAGCATCGTCGGCAGCGTGGACCGCGGCTCCGACTTCGACCGCCGGTTCCGGCCGACGTCGGGCAGGGTGCGGCAGCGGTGGGAACGGCTCGCGCTGGCCAGCCGCCGCGGTGAGGCAATCCCGCCGATCGAGGTGTACCGCGTGGGCGAGCTGCACTTCGTCATCGACGGCCACCACCGCGTGTCCGTGGCGCACGCGCTGGGGCTCGGCACGATCGACGCGCTGGTGACCGAGGTCCGCACGACACTCGACCCCGCGGGCATCCGCTACCGGGGTGATCTGATCGTCAAGGACTACCGGCGGCTGTTCCTGGAACGCGTGCCGCTGACCGGCGAGGCGCGTGCGTCGGTCGTCGTCACGGACCCGTGGGACTACGCAGAGCTCGGCGAACACGTCGAGGCGTGGGGGTTCCGGCTGATGCAGGACTCCGGCACGTTCCTCGACCGCGCCACGATCGCCGCGCGGTGGTACGCCGACGAGTACCAGCCGGTGGTGCAGATGCTGCGGCAGGCCGATCTCGTCGGCACGCGGACCGAGGCCGAGGCGTACCTGTGGGTCGCGGGTGAGCGCTACCACCTCATCCGGACCCACACCTGGGACGACGACGTCTTCGAGGCCCTCCGCGCCCGGCGCCGGTGAACGCCGCGGGCCCGGCGCCACTCACGCCGTACCCGCCGAACACGGCCCGCTCCGGACCGGAACGTCAGCCGTCGAACGTCAGGTTCCTGCCCGACTTCGGGTCGAACAGCTGGAGGCGGTCCGGGTCGAACCAGACCTCGAGCGCCCCGCCCTCGGCCGCGGCCGAGGCCGCGTCGAGCCGGGTCACGATCGTCGACCCGCTGCCGGGCACGTCCGCCGAGCCCGCGTCGGCGGCGAGCTCCGCCAGCTCCTCGTTGACGGCCGCCTGCTCCTCGAGGGAGAAGTAGGCGTACTTCTCGGCGCCCATCGACTCGAGAACGTCCACAGTGGAACGGAACGTCGCACCGGACTCGCGGTGTTTGTCGTCCACGAGCGAGACGTCCTCGAAGTGCTCCGGCCTGATACCCGCGATGACCTCGCGCGGCCCGCCGGCAGCCTCGACCAGACTGCGCACCCGGTCGGTCAACGGCACCGTGCCGAGCGGGCTCTTGAGCGACCCGTCCTCCAGCGCCGCCGGGACGAAGTTCATCGACGGCGAGCCGATGAAGCCGGCGACGAACAGATTCGCGGGCTGGTCGTAGAGGAACTGCGGAGAGCCGATCTGCTGCACGTGACCGCCGCGCAGCACGACGACCCGGTCGCCGAGGGTCATCGCCTCGGTCTGGTCGTGCGTGACGTACACGGTCGTCGTACCGAGCTGCTTCTGCAGTTTCGACACCGACGTGCGCATCTGCCCGCGCAGCTTGGCGTCCAGATTGGACAACGGCTCGTCCATGAGGAACGCCTTCGGGCTGCGCACGATCGCGCGGCCCATCGCGACCCGCTGGCGCTGCCCGCCGGACAGGTTCGCGGGCCTGCGGTCCAGGTGCTGTGTCAGGTCGAGGATCCGCGCCGCCTCCTCGACCTTCTCGTCGACCGTCGCGCCGTCGACCTTCGCCAGCCGCAGCGGGAACGCCATGTTCTCCCGCACGCTCATGTGCGGGTACAGCGCGTACGACTGGAACACCATCGCGATGTCGCGGTCCTTCGGCGACTTCTCGTTGGCACGCTCCCCGTCGATCCGCAGCTCGCCGCCCGAGATGTCCTCGAGACCGGCGATCATGTTCAGCGCGGTCGACTTCCCGCACCCCGACGGACCGACCAGGATGATGAACTCACCGTCGGCGATCTCGATGTTCATCTCGGACACGGCGCGGGCTCCGTCGGGGTAGCGCTTGGTCACCTTGTCGAGCACGATCTCTGCCATTGCCTTACCCCTTCACGGCACCGGACGTCAGCCCCGCGACGATGCGGCGCTGGAAGAACAACACGAACAGAATGATCGGAATGGTGATCACCACGGCGGCCGCGGAGATCGTTCCCGTCGGGTCGTCGAACTGCGACGTCCCGGTGAAGAACGACAGGGCCGCGGGAACGGTTCGCGACGCCTCGGTCGAGGTCAGCGAGATCGCGAACAGGAAGTCGTTCCAGCACAGGATGAACACCAGGATCGCCGTGGTGAACACACCCGGTGCCGCCAGCGGGGCGATCACCCTCCGGAAGGCCTGAGCCGGGGTGGCGCCGTCCATCTTCGCCGCCTTCTCCAGCTCCCACGGGATCTCGCGGAAGAACGACGAGAGCGTGTAGATCGCCAGCGGCAGCGCGAACGTGATGTACGGCAGGATCAGGCCGGGCCACGTGTCGAACAGGCCCAGTTCCCGCTCGATGTTGAACAGCGGCGTGACCAGCGAGATCTGCGGGAACATCGCGATCAGCAGCGACACCCCGACGAGCAGTTTCTTGCCGGGGAAGTCGAGCCGGGCGATCGCGTACGCCGCCATCATGCCGAGAACCACCGCGATGAACGTGGCGATCAGCGCGATGCCGATCGAGTTGAACAACGGCCGGATGAACTCGGTCGTCGCGAAGATGTCCCTGTAGTTCTGCAGCGTCCATTCCCGCGGGACGAAGTTCCCGTCGGCGACCGTGTCCTTGGTCTTGAGCGACAACGACGCGATCCACAGCACCGGGACGAGCGCGTACACCACGACGACGATGTCGAGCAGCGCCCAGCGCGCCTTGCGGCCTGCAGTGGCCGGCTGCATTGCCATCAGCGCTTCCCTCCGTCGTCGCTGCCCGGCGCGGCCGTGCCGAAGCCCTTGACGAACAGGAACGCGATCAGCGCCACCGTCAGGAAGATCAGCACCGCCATGGCGGATCCGATACCGAGATTCAGCCCCTTGATGAGGTTGTTGTAGGTCTGCATCGACACCGACGACGTGTCGTTCGACCCGCCCGTGAGCACGAAGATGTTGTCGAAGATCCGGAACGCGTCGAGTGTGCGGAACAGCAACGCCACCAGGATCGCCGGCTTCATCACCGGCAGCATCACCTTGGTGAACCGCTGCCAGGCGTTCGCCCCGTCCATCGAGGCGGCACGCATCAGGTCGTCGGGTACGAGCGCCAGGCCCGCCATCAGCAGCAGCGCCATGAACGGCGTCGTCTTCCACACCTCGGCCAGCGCGATGATCAGCAACGACGACCCGTACTCGGTGAGCGGGGCGCTGCCGTCGGCGAAGAGGTTGGCGAGATACCCCGTTTCCGGCGTCCAGGCGTAGTACCACGAGAACGCGGCCGCCACGGTGACGATGCCGTACGGGATCAGCGCGACCGTCCGGACCAGCCCGCGCCCGACGAGGGTGCGATGCATGACCAGTGCCAGCGCCATGCCGAGCACGAACTCGATGGCGACGGTGACCACCGTGATCAGCATCGTCGTGCCGAAGGCGGTCCACCAGTAGGGGTTCGACAGCACCGCGATGTAGTTGTCGAGCCCGACGAACTCCTGCTCGCCGGGGAAGCGCAGGTCGTAGCGCTGCAGCGACAGCCAGATCGAGTAGACGATCGGGTACCCGGTGACGGCGAGCATGACGATCGCCGCGGGTGCGCACAACAGCCAGCCGAGCCTGCGTTCGGCCTTCCGGCCTTCGCTGAGCTTGGCCTTCTTCGGTGGTTCGGTCGACGCCGCGGACTCCTCGCCCGGTGCGTCGGTGACCGCGTGGCTCATGGGATCACGCCCTTCGAGTCGAGCGCGTCGGTGAGTTCCTCCCGGAGCCGCTCCGCCGTGCGCTGAGGGTCGATGTCGGACGGTGGGGACAGCACCTTGGCCATCACCGTGGAGAGGTTCTGGTACGCGGGCGTCAGCGGCCGGACCGCCGCGTTCTGCAGCGCCTCCTTGATCGCCCCGCGCATCGGGTACTCCGTCGCCATGCTCGGGTTGTCCTCGGGGTCGGCGGGCTTCGACGGATCGAGGGGCTCGGTGTCGTCGTAGACCGTCTCGATGCTCGGCGGCACGCCGTCCTTCAACGCCGAGTACTTCTGGTGCTCGGCGCTGCGCAGGCACAACGCGGCCTCGAAGGCCGCGGGCTTGTTCGTCGACGCCGACGAGACGGCCAGGTCGTAGCCGCCGATGGTGCTGCGACCCGGTTCGCCCTGCTGGACGCTCGGGTACGGCGCCCACTTGAAGTGCTGCAGCGTGTCCGGCTTCTCCGCGGCGTACGAGGCGTAGACGAACGGCCAGTTGAGCTCGAAAGCGCCGCGGCCCTGCTGCATCGCCAGGCGAACCTCGTCCTCCTGCTGGTTCGTCAGCGACGGGTCCGTCAGCCCGGAGGTCGTGATCTCCTTGAGGATCCGCAACGCCTCGACGGCGCCCTCGTCGATGACCACGCGTTCGCCGTCGTCGGAGAGGATGCGCCCGCCCGCCGATTCGACGAGGGAGTTGTAGAACACGACGAGGCCCTCGTACTGCGCACCGGTGAACAGGATCTGGTGCGGCTCGCCCTCACGCTTGAGCCGTTTCGAATCCCGAATCATCTCGTCCCATGTGGACGGCGGTTCCGGTGTGATGCGGTCGTCGTACCAGAGCAGCTGGACGTTCGTGTTCTTCGGCGCGGCCCAGAGTTTGCCGTCCCACTGTGCGGTCGCCAGCGGACCCGGCAGCACGTCGCGCTCCGCCTCGGCCTTGCGGTCGCCGGTCCACTCCTCGATCCAGCCGGCCTCGGCGAACTCCGGCACCCACGTGACGTCGAGTCCCAGCACGTCCATCGTCTCGTCGCCCGCCGCGAGTCTGCGGACCATTTGCTCCCGCTGACCGTCGGCGTCACGGGGCAGCTTGTGGTAGACGATCCGGTACCGGCCGTCGGCCTGCTCGTTGCAGTCGTCGACGACCGTCTGGAAGTTGTCCTCCGGGGCGTAGTAGACGTCGATCGTCCGGTTGTCGTCGGTGCCGCATGCAGTGACCAGGCCGGCGCCGGTGACCAGCGCGCAGGCCAGCACCGCCGCCCGTACGGGTGGTCGGTGCCTGCGCGGCCGCGTCGGCGGTAGCGCCATCTCCTCCTCCTCCACGTAGTACACGCGGGGCCGGAGGAAACGGCCTCCGCACCCCGTCGTGCGTGAGAATCCGGAATCGCGATCGTCGGACCGCTCGAATGATCGCCGGGAAAGGTATTCCCAACGACCACGGACGGCAAGCGCGGACTGTAACGATTCGGTCGGAGACGGGCCGAAACCCGACGAAAGAACTACTCCAGGACGGCGGTGCCCGCGGCGCCCGGGATCAGGTGATGATCACTCGGGGTGGCGTCAGCCGTGGGTGCCCATGTTCAGCTTCGCGAGCAGGTCGCGGCCCTGCTCGGCATTCCGCGGCTGGCACAGCACGTCGTAGCGGCCCGCCACCAGCTGACTCGACGACGAGAAGTCCCGCCTGCCGCGGGTCGACGCGTAACTCACCGCCGCGAACGCCACGCCGAAGCCGATGCCGACGACGAGTCCGATGAGGATCGGCGCCAGGGCCATGCCCTCGGTGTTGTTGCTGAACATGCTCAGCAACAGGCCGACGAACAGGCCGAACCACGCACCGGATGCCGCACCGGTGCCGAGCACCCGGCCCCATGACAGCCGCCCGATGACGCGTTCCACGAGCATCAGGTCGACGCCGACGATCGTCACGTCGCGCACGGCGAAGTCGTTGTCGGCGAGGTGGTCGACGGCCCGCTGCGCTTCCTCGTAGGTGTTGTACGAACCGATCGGCCAACCGGTCGGTGGTGTGGGCAGCTTCGGCTGTCCCGGAGCCTGGCGGCCTGACGACAGTGGACCGGTCACGATCATCACCTGTGCTTTCGACTGCTCTGCGTTGTCAGCACTGTAGGCAGCGACCCACCTGGCTGGGTACCCGCAGTGGTGCTCGTTCATACGTGGTCGCCCAGCCGGGGAGCACCCCGGCGAAACGGCGAATCCTCCACAACAATACGTACTTTCGCGCCGGGATGATCACCGGACACGGGCGCGCGCTCGGCGCGACGCGCACGGCAGGGCCCGCCACGCCGTGCGGTGATCACCACTGGGCAGGTCGGCCGCGGCACGCCTACGCTGGGCCCATGGCGGCCGTCAACCGGGTTTTCGCAGCTCAGCTGGCAGGACTACCGGTCTTCGGACCCGACGGCGAGTCGATCGGCAAGGTGCGTGACCTGGTCGCGGGGCTCCGGTTGGACCACCAGCCGCCGCGAGTGCTGGGTCTCGTCGTGGAAGTCTCGACCCGGCGCCGCGTGTTCGTCCCGATGTTGCGCGTGACCGCGATCGAGTCGAACGCCGTCACCCTCGCCACCGGGTCGGTGAACATGCGGCGCTTCCACCAGCGCCCCAACGAGGTCCTCGTGCTCGGCCAGCTCCTCGACGCCCGCGCGCACCTGGCTTCCTCGGGCGCACGGCTCACGGTCGTGGACGCGGCGATGGAACCGACCCGCACCCGCGACTGGGTGCTGGCCAAACTGGCGGTCCGGCAACCGCGGACCGGGCCGTTGAAGCTCACCGGCCGCAGGGGTGGACTGCAGGTGCTGAGCTGGGAGGACGTCTCGGGCCTCGGCCTGGCCGACCTCGGCACCCAGCCGCAGGGCGCGGGCCAGCTGCTGATGCTGTTCGACACCATGCGCGCGGTCGACGTCGCCGCCACCCTGCGGGACCTGCCGCTCAAGCGCAGGCACGAGGTCGCCGACGCGATGGATGACGAGAAGCTCGCCGACGTCCTCGAGGAACTGCCGGAGGACGACCAGAAGGAGCTCGTCGACTACCTCGCCGACGAACGCGCGGCCGACGTGCTCGAGGCGATGAGCCCCGACGACGCCGCCGACCTGCTCGGCGAACTCGGCCCGACCGAACAGACCCGGCTGCTCGAACTGATGCACCCCGACGAGTCCGGCCCGGTGCGCAGACTGCTCGCCTACTCGTCGGACACCGCGGGCGGGCTGATGACCCCGGAACCGGTCGTGCTCGCCCCGGACGCCACCGTCGCCGAGGCACTCGCCCACATCCGCAACCCTGACCTGACGTCGGCGCTGGCGAGCATGGTCTTCGTGTGCCGTCCACCACAGGCCACGCCGACGGGCCGCTACATCGGGTGCGTCCACTTCCAGCGGCTGTTGCGCAGACCACCGGCCGAACTCGTCGCCTCCGTCGCCGACACCGACCTGCCACCGCTGCCGCCCACCGCCCCGCTCGGCGAACTGACCCGGTACTTCGCCGCCTACAACCTCACGTGCGCACCCGTCGTCGACACCCGGGACCACCTGCTCGGCGCCGTCACCGTCGACGACGTGCTCGACCATCTGCTCCCCGACGGCTGGCGCGAGACCGGCCTGCGCGACCTCGATCCCGGCACCCCGGCGGGCGGCGACACCCCGCCACCCGCCGGCACACCAGCGGAGAACGACCATGCCTGAACCGACCGGCCGCAGACGGCTCGACCAGCCCCGGCACTCCCACCGGCTCGGACGGCTGACCCCGAATTTGGACTCCGAGGCGTTCGGCAGCACGGCCGAGCGCCTCGCGCGTTTCCTCGGCACCGGGCGCTACCTGTTCTGGCAGACGCTGCTCGTCATCGTCTGGATCACACTCAACCTCACTGCGGTGACGCTCCGCTGGGACCCGTACCCGTTCATCCTGCTCAACCTGGCCTTCTCGACCCAGGCGGCGTACGCGGCGCCGCTGATCCTGCTGGCACAGAACCGACAGGACGACCGGGACCGCGTCTCGCTCGAGGAGGACCGGGCCCGTGCCGCGCAGACGAAGGCCGACACCGAATTCCTGGCGCGCGAGCTGGCCGCGCTGCGGTTGGCGGTCGGCGAGGTCGCGACCCGGGATTACCTGCGCAGCGAGCTGGACAAGTTACGCGAAGACCTCGATGGGCAGCCACGTAGCATGGGGAGACAACAGCAGGCCGCCAGCGACAGAAGGTCGGTGCCCGAGCAGTGACCACCACGCAAGAACAGCCCAGTGTCGAGACCGTCCGCACCGCGTTGGATTCGGTGCAGGATCCGGAGATCCACAAGCCGATCACCGAGCTCGGCATGGTCAAGGACATCACCGTCGGCGACGGCGGGGTCGTCACCGTCGAGGTGTACCTCACGGTGGCCGGGTGCCCGATGAAGGACACGATCACCAAGGACACCAAGGCCGCCGTGAGCGAACTGCCCGGCGTCAGCGAGGTGCGCGTCGAACTCGACGTCATGAGCGACGAGCAGCGCACGGAACTGCGCAAGCAGCTCCGCGGTGACGCCGAGGAGCCGGTGATCCCGTTCGCCCAGCCCGGCTCGATGACGCGCGTGTACTGCGTCGCGTCCGGCAAGGGCGGTGTCGGCAAGTCCAGTGTGACCGTCAACCTGGCCGCGTCCATGGCCGAGCGCGGACTCAAGGTCGGTGTCGTCGACGCCGACATCTACGGCCACTCGGTGCCCCGCATGCTGGGCGCCGACGAGAAGCCCACGAAGGTCGAGTCGATGATCATGCCGCCGCAGGCGCACGGCGTGAAGGTCATCTCCATCGGCATGTTCACCCCCGGCAACACCCCGGTGGTGTGGCGCGGGCCGATGCTGCACCGCGCGCTGCAGCAGTTCCTCGCGGACGTCTTCTGGGGCGACCTCGACATCCTGCTGCTCGACCTGCCCCCGGGCACGGGCGACATCGCGATCTCCGTGGCGCAGCTCATCCCGAACGCGGAGATCCTGGTCGTCACCACGCCGCAGCAGGCGGCGGCCGAGGTCGCCGAGCGTGCCGGTGCGATCGCGCTGCAGACGCGTCAGCGCGTGGCGGGCGTGATCGAGAACATGTCGTGGTTCGACGCCCCCGACGGGTCGAAGATGGAGATCTTCGGCTCCGGTGGCGGGCAGACGGTCGCCGACTCGCTGTCGAAGTCCGTCGGCGCCGAGGTTCCGCTGCTCGGCCAGGTGCCGCTCGATTCGCGCCTGCGCGAACAGGGCGACGCAGGCACCCCGCTCGTGCTGTCCGTACCCGACGCCGCGGCCTCCGAGGTCATGCGTGCCGCCGCCGAGAAGTTGTCGGTCCGGGCCCGCGGCCTGTCCGGGATGATGCTGAACGTCACTCCTGCGGGCAGCTGACGACCGTCCCCGCGTGTCCTGCGCTCGGCACCGCCACGGCAGGGACTGCGGCGGTGACCACGGCGTGAGCGGTGGCCCCGAGGCCTCCACCCCCAGTGCGAGCAAGGCCTCGGGACCACCCGCGCGTGCACGATCCGCGCATGCGCTCCCCCTGCCGAGACACCGGTCCTCGTCACTGCGCGCACTCCGCGGCGGCCGGTGTCCCTCGCGAGCCGACCGGGCCCCTGCCCCCTGTCGGCGTCCGGGCACACAGGTCCCGGACACGAGGTACACGCCCCGGACCCGACGAAGGTTGCCGCGCCGGCTCAGGACACGACGAAAGTAGGGGTGCCGCCGGCCGCGCCGAGTCCCGCTTCCACGGCGAGGACACGGCGGGCACTCCGGCCTGAGCGCAGAACACGCGCGCGGGCACAGCCGCGCGCGTCAGCGCGGCCGTGAGGGGCGATGGCCGGGAGACAGGTGGCCGGGAGACGGGTGGGCGCAGAACCCGTGCGCGGGGTGGGGCCCACCGACGGTCAGGTGGCGTCCGGGTCGACCGGAGGTTTCTGGCCGGACTCGAGCGGCTCCTGAGCAGGCTTCGCGGCGGAAGGTGCGGCTCCCGCACCGCCCGCGCCGATACCGCCGACACCGGCACCGCCCGTGCTGTCGGCGCGCGTATCGCCTGCGTACGGCGTGGTGTGCGCACCGTCGCCGCCGATGGGACGGGTGCCGTTGAGGCTGCTGAGCCCCGCCGGGTCGGTGTCGCCGTCGAAGAGGTGCTGGGTCACGGCGCGCTTGGGGTCGAAGTTGCGCAGGCCACGCAGGTCCTCGATGGGCTTGCGGAGCTCCTCGTACTCGGGGCCCATCTCGTCCTTGAGCTGCTGCCGGGCACCGGTGGCGAAGTCGCGGACCTTGCGCACCGACCGGCCCATCCACGCCGCCGCCTCCGGCAGTCGCTCGGGGCCCAGGATGAACAGGGCAGCCACGAGCAACACGAGGATCTCGGACCAGCCAACGCTCTCGAACACCTGGGAACCTCCGCCTCGATCGGCCGCTCCGGGCAAGTTTACAAGGTCAGTCTGAACCCAGGGTGACATCGACGGTAAGGGCTCGTCCCCCGCGAACGAGACGTACCGGCACAGTCTCCCCGACGTCGTGTTCGCGGACGGCGACGGTCAGCTCGGCGGCGTTACGCACCTGCCGGTCGCCGACCTTCGTGATCACGTCGCCTTCCTTGATGCCGGCCTTCGCGGCGGGGCCCTGGCCCCGCACGTTCTGCACCTGGGCGCCCTCGGAGCTGTTGGCCGACACCGACGCGGCGTTGACGCCGATGTCGGCGTGCTGCACCTTGCCGTCCTTGATCAGGTCGTCGGCGATGCGCATGGCCTGGTCGACGGGGATCGCGAAGCCGAGGCCGATGCTGCCGCCCTCGCCTTCGCCCACGGTGCGGATCATCGAGTTGATCCCGACGAGCGCGCCGCGGGAGTCGACGAGTGCGCCGCCCGAGTTGCCCGGGTTGATCGCGGCGTCGGTCTGGATGGCGTCGTAGGTGACGTTCGTGTCGCCGTTCTGCCCGGGTGCGGTGACGGGCCGGCCGACAGCACTGACGATGCCCTCGGTGACGGTGTTCTCGAGGCCGAACGGCGATCCGACGGCCACGACACTGTCACCCGGGGCGATGTCGGCGGACTTGCCGACCTCGATGACCACCGGGTTGGACACGTTCACCTTGATGACCGCGAGGTCCGTCTTCGGGTCGGTGCCGACGACCTCGGCGCCTGCGCGGGTGCCGTCGGTGAACACCGCCGTGATCTCGGCGTCCTCGGAGTCGACGGCCTGCGAGACGACGTGGTGGTTCGTGAGCACGTAGCCGTCGGAGTCGATCATCACACCGGAGCCGACCCCGCCGTCCTGACCGGACGTGATCTCCAGGGACACGACGGCGGGCGCCACCCGCTGTGCGATCCCGGCGATCGAGCCCGCGGGCCGTTCCTTCGCGGCTTCGGCCTCGGCCACGTTGAGTTCACCGGTGAGTTCGTCGCCGGTGCTGGCCACGCCCCAGCCGACGAGGCCTCCCGCCGCGCCGATCAGCAGCGCGATCACCGCCAGCAGTCCCAACGCGACGGGTTTGACGCGCCTGCCGAACAGCACCTCGGGCAGGCTCAGCTGCGCGCCCTGGGGTTTCGCGGACCCCTCGTCGGTCTCGGCGTCGCCGACCGCGGGCCTGCCGAGCACGGCGGCCGCGCCCGGGTCCCGCCAGGGGTCCGCCTCCGACGCCCACAGCGGGTCGTCGTCCTCGTCGCCCGCGTTCACGGGGGTCTCCGCGGCGGTGCCGTCGCTGCCGTCGGGGCGCTGCAGCACGACGTCGCGTTCCCCGGGAGGACGGCCGAACGCCTGCGCCAGGGACTCGGGTGTGGGTGGTGCGAGAACGGGCCCGCCCGCCCCGCCGGTGCGGTCACCGTTGCCGGTGACGTCCCCGGGACGGGTCAACGCGTCGAAGGAACCCTCCACACCGCGCGGCCTGCCGAACGCCGACGCGGCCGCCGGGTCCACCGACGGGCGCGCGATGGGACGCGGGCGGAGCCGCTGTTCGTCGTCGCCCTCGTGAGACGGGTTCGGTGGCTGGCTCATCTTCCCCCGGCATCCGGTTCGTCGCGTGCTCGTGCCTCGCACGGAGAGTACGCGTGCGCGGTGCGTCGGGCCGACGCACCATGGGACTTCACGAGGTGATCCTGCCGCGCCACCGGTGAAGTGGGCGTGGGCCTGCTCGTGCGCCGGGCCACGAGCACGCCACGGCCGCGGGAGGGGTCAGCGGCCGCCGGACATCACCGGCCGTTGGACAGATCAGCGGCCGCTGGACACCGGCGTGAGCGGCGCGCTCGACGCCGCCGGGCCGGTGGCCTCCGCGGACGCGGTGGAGCGGGCCGCCGTCGGCGTCGGCGTGGACGTGGCCGTGCGTGACGCCGCCGAACCGTCTCCGCCGAACTGTGCCCGCAGCACGTTCGTGTTCACGTCGCCGCCGGGGCGGGGCCGTTCCGGGTCTGCGGCCGTGCCACCACCGGTCGTCGTCACGAGCGCGAGCGCACTCAGCACGAGCCCGGACACGACCACGCCCGCGCCCTGGGCGGCGCGGCGCCTGCCGGTGGCGGAGCCTCCGCCGCCGAGCACGTTGCCGGACTGCCCCAGCGGCGTCGAACCGCCGAGCGGAGCGGAAGCGCCCAGTGCCTCGGAGCCGCCGACGGAACGTCCGCGCAGGCCTGCCACGCGGTCGGGCCGCTGAACGGCGACGAGCTGGCCGTCCTCGGTGACCGCGAGGTTGTCCGGAGTCTGGTCGAGTTCGGTGTCCTGGGGGATCGACCGCAGGCTCGCGAGGAAACCCGCCGACATCGACGGCTCGTCGGCGTCGCGCACGGCCGACCGCACCTGCCGCTGCGCATCGACCTCCGCCGCGCACCACGGACAGTGCGCGAGGTGCTCGGCGGCGCGTTCGGTCGCCCCGGTGGACAGTTCGTTGTCGACGAACGCCACGACCGCGTCCGGCAGCAGGTGCGACTCGGGAAGAGCGAACCCGCCGGACCCGTGGTGACGGCTCATCCCAGCGCCTCCCGCTCACGTGTTGCGGCCGCACGTTCCAGCGACGCCTTCAGCGCCTGACGGCCGCGGTGGATTCTGCTGCGCACGGTCCCGAGCTTGACGCCGAGGGTCGCGCCGATCTCCTCGTACGACAGTCCTTCGACGTCGCACAACACGACGGCGGCACGGAACTCCGGCGGCAACTCGGCCAGCGCGGTCTGCAGGTCGGGGTCGAGGTGGGTCTCGGAGAAGACCTGCTCGGGGCTCGGGTCGTCACCCACGATGCGATCCGTGTCCTCGGGCAGGCCCTCCATGCGCACGCGCGAGCGGCGACGAGCCATGTCGAGGAACAGGTTCGTCGTGATGCGGTGCAGCCAGCCCTCGAACGTGCCGGGCTTGTACGACGCGAGGGAGCGGAACACGCGGATGAACGTCTCCTGCGTGAGGTCCTCTGCGTCGTGGGCGTTGCCCGAGAGCCGGTAGGCCAGCCGGTAGACCCGGTCGGCGTGTTCGCGGACGACCTCGTCCCACGTGGGCGGGGTCCAGGTCGCCGCCACGTCGTCACCGGGCAGCGCTGTGTCGCCGGGCGACGCGGTGTCACCGTGCGCCCTGTCACCGCGCAGCGCCGTGTCGCCGGTCACGGCCCCGTTCGGGGCCGCGTCGGCCGGGCCGGACGTGGAGCGGTCGGCGACCGCCGCGCCCGCCTGCTCGCCTGTGGGTTGCGTCGTGCTGCTCTGTGACAGCTGAGGCACCTCCATCGACCTGATCCCCTTCGTTAGCCGTTCAACGTCCGGCGCGATCCCCGTGTTCCCGCCGGACCCCTATTTCCCTCGTGAGCTCCGCCCGTGAGGGCCGCCCGCCGTCCGGAGGCTGGCTGTCGGTCGTGGCTGACACTTCCTGTGGATGAGACGCAGTCTCGTCGCTCTCCTTACGGATTCGATGAGGTGCGGCTGAGAATGCCCTGAGAACCTGGCCGGGCCCGCTCGCGGCCTCGTGACGCCATGCCCTCGTGACGCCGTGTCCTCGCGGTGCCGCGGCCTCGCGATGCCGTGGCGGGCCCGTGTGCCGTGGTGGTCCGACCTGCTCGCGCGGCGCGCTAACCTTTCGCGCGTGACCTCGGAAACCGATCCCACTGCGGCGCTCGCCGACGCCGTCAGCGGGTTCGTCGACGGCTTCGCGGCCGAAGACGACGTGATCACCGCGGCTCGCGGGCGAGCCCGTGAGCTGGACTGCCCGGCGGTGTCACCCGCCACGGGCGCCGCGCTGGGGTTGCTGGCCACGACTGTGCAGGCCAGGTCCGTCGTCGAGATCGGGACCGGCACCGGGGTCAGCGGGCTGCACCTGCTGCGGGGCATGGCGCCCGACGGCGTGCTGACCACCATCGACTGGGAGCCCGAGTTCCACCGGGCCGCACGGCGCGTGTTCACGTCCGCGGGGTACCCGTCCGGCCGAGTGCGCACCATTACGGGCAGGGCTCTCGACGTGCTGTCCCGCCTGACCTCGGGCGGCTACGACCTCGTGTTCGCCGACGCCACGCTCGCCGAGTACCCGGGCTACTTCGCCCAGGGCGTCCAGCTGCTGCGGCCCGGCGGGGTGATCGTGCTCCACAACGTCCTCGCCGACCTGCACATCGGCGATCACGGCAGGCGCAGTCCGGAGCTGCTCGCGCTCCGCGACGTCGCCAGGACGATGCGCGACGACGACCGGCTCCGCCCCGCCGTACTGCCCCTCGGCGGTGGTCTGCTGGCGGCCGCCGTCGTCGGCCCCACGACCTGACCTCGGCCGCTCCGTCACGTGCCCCGAGCTGCCAAGGGCACTGTGGGGGCATCGAACACAGGCACGCGTCAGGGGCCGTGAGGGGCGGTGGGGAACCGTTGTGCGAGGGGAACCGTTGTGCGAGGGGAACCGTTGTGCGAGGGGAACCGTTGTGCGAGGGGAACCGTTGTGCGAGGGGAACTTTTGTGGCGTTCAACGCCACCAAGGTGCCCTTGGGGGCGAGGTTCAGGCGCGGCGGGCCGACAGGATCGCCAGGATGCCGACCGTGAGCGCGCCCGCGACAGCGGCCACGAGCCAGGCCCAGCCCGCGTGGCCGTACAGCACCGCGCCCGCCGCTCCTCCCACGCTGCTGCCGAGGTAGTAGCAGGCGTTGTAGAGCCCGCCCGCCTGTCCGCGCCCCGCGGGCGGGGCCTC
>NZ_JAMTCN010000025.1 GCF_024171865.1 Prauserella aidingensis
TACCCGACTGGTGCGTTGCGGGCTGTGGCGGGGACGGCTGGAGCGATCGTCCATAGCCTGCTCGCCGCCGTGGCGGTACCGGCCGGCCCAGCGGGCCGCGGTCGTGTGGGCGACCTGGAACCGTTCGGCAGCGCGGCGCACGTTCCAACCGTCCTCGACGACGCACCGGGCCAGTCGCAGCCGTCCGGTCGGAGTCAGCGGAGCGTTACGGTGGACCACCAGAGGGCCTCCTCGGATCGGCGTGTTGTTCGTGGTGATCCACACCGAACCCGGAGGCCCTCACCCATATCAAGATCATCCACCGCGTGCCGAACCGTCACCAACGTGCCCGAACAGCACAGCTAGGGCCTTCCGTCACGTCAGCCGCAAGCCCGCGCGGTGCGGGAGGGTGACCGGTTCCGTGCCGGGCATCGCCGCCGTTCGTCGATTGTGCGCGGCCGTCGGGGGACGCGATCATGCCTCGATGGGCCGCAGATCAGAGGACGGGCGATATCCACCGATCGAGCCGTACGACTCGGGGATGCTGGAGGTCGGCGACGGCCATTCGCTGTATTGGGAGGTGTCGGGAAATCCCGACGGCAAACCGGCCGTCGCCCTCCACGGCGGTCCCGGAACGGGGAGTTCGCCGGGAATGCGCGGCCTGTTCGACCCGGAGCGCTACCGAGTCGTGCTGTTCGACCAGCGGGGCTCCGGGCGCAGCACTCCGTCGGCGGCCGATCCGATCGTCGACCTGACGGCGAACACGACGCAGCACCTCGTCGCCGACCTGGAGGCCCTGCGGACCCACCTGGGAATCGAGCGCTGGCTGGTGTGGGGAGCCTCGTGGGGTGTGACGCTCGCACTCGCCTACGCCCAGGCTCATCCGGATCGGGTGACCGAACTGGTGCTCGCGGCCGTCACCGACGGCGACCACCACGACTGGATCACCCGGGCCATGGGCCGCATCTTCCCGCGCGAATGGGAACGGTTCCGCGACGGCGTGCCTCCTGCCGAACGCGACGGCGATCTGGCTGCGGCCTACAGCCGACTGCTCCACGACCCCGACCCCGAGGTCCGGGCCGAGGCCGCGCGCCGATGGTGCGAGTGGGAGGACACCCACATGTCGCTGGCCCCGGACGCCGCGCCCTACCTGTCGGTCGCCGATCCGGCGTTCCAGCTGGCGTTCGCCCGCATCGTGACCCACTACTGGCCCCACGGCAGCTTTCTGGACGAGGGGCAGTTGCTGCGCGATATCGCACGACTCCACGGCATTCCGGCCGTGTTGATCCACGGGCGCTTCGACGTCAGCGGTCCGCTGGACACGGCGTGGGCGCTGCACCGTTCGTGGCCTGGCAGCGAGCTGGTTGTCCTCGACGACACGGGTCACCGAGGAGGGAGCATGAGCGTGGCGATCACCGCGGCCACCGACCGTTTTGCCAGGAAGGCGTGAGCGGGGACGGTGGCGAGCACGCCGTACGGGGAAGGCGTGCCAGGCCGTCGGCGCAGGGCCCGAGCGGGCACGCATGTCCGCGATGCGAGGTGGTGCCCCCGGTGAGACTCGAACTCACACTTGCACGATTTTGAGTCGTGTGCCTCTGCCAATTGGGCTACGGGGGCGTGTGGGCTGCCGACTGTACTCGATACGGCATCACGGGCGGCATGCGGGTTACCACGCGTGGCGGCTGTTGTGGTTTCCGGCGTGTGATCACCTTGCGTGGTGAAGGCCATCGTCACGATCGGCCGGAGAACCGGTAGCCTGCATCTAGCGGAACCCGCTATGTCTTTACCTGATTGATCGTCCCAGGAGGAGCCCTGTGACCGAAGCGGCCACCGAGGCCGGCGAAGGCGCCGCCGCACCCCAGCGTCGCGTGCTGGTCGCGGAGGACGAGGCCCTGATCCGCCTCGACCTCGTCGAGATGCTGCGCGAGGAAGGCTACGAGGTCGTCGGCGAGGCCGGCGACGGTGAGGAAGCCATCAAGCTGGCGACCGAGCTGAAGCCCGATCTCGTGATCCTCGACGTGAAGATGCCGAAGCTCGACGGCATCGAGGCCGCTTCGAAGATCACGGGCGACCGGATCGCCCCGGTGGTGATCTTGACCGCGTTCTCGCAGCGTGACCTCGTCGAACGGGCCCGCGAGGCGGGCACAATGGCCTACCTCGTCAAACCGTTCGCGAAGCGCGACCTCGTGCCCGCGATCGAGTTGGCCGTCAGCCGGTTCGCCGAGCTGCAGGCGCTCGAATCCGAGGTCGCCGGTCTGACCGACCGGCTGGAGACGCGGAAGGTGATCGACCGCGCCAAGGGCCTGCTCATGACCCAGCAGGGCCTGAGTGAGCCCGACGCGTTCCGGTGGATCCAGCGCACCGCGATGGACCGGCGCTCGACGATGAAGGCCGTCGCCGAGGCCGTGATCGAGAGCATCGACAGCTGAACCCGACGGACCGGCCCCTCGCCGCGGTCCGTCCGAACGCACCGAGCCCCGTCACCGCAGCAGGTGACGGGGCTCGTGTCGTCGGGAGAGGCGGGTGCGGCTACGTCCCCGCGCGGTCGGCCGCCTTGTGGAGAGCCTTGCGTGCGGCCTTCGCGACGGGTTTGTCCCGATGGTGCTCGCCGATCGCGGTGAGGACCGTGACCGTGTCCGGGTGGTCCACCCGCCACATCGTGTCGACCGGGCCCGTCGCACCCGCCGGGATGATGTGCTCGATGACCGCGGTGATCACCTCGGACTCGTGCCCGCTGAGCCTGCCCGCGATCGTGTCCACGGCGAGCCACGACAGTTCGGCATCGGTCAGGTCGCTGTCCTCGCCGCGCAGCGCGGCGAGCTCCAGCCGCGCGTGCAGCTGCAGCTCCGGCGTGTCCAGCACCTCCCGCCATGCCGGCTCGGCGTCGGCGCCCGCGTAGGCGCGGATGAGCGTGATGACGTCCGCGCGGCGCGGAGCATCGCCCTCGGCGGCCACGGCCAACAGCGCCCGCGCCGCGTCGACCGGACCGTGGGCGGCGAACCAGGCCGGGGCCTCGGTGTCGATCTCCCCGTCGAGTCCGTGGGCCAGGACGTCGATCAGGTCGCCGGCCGTCATGTCCTGCGGCGCGGGCAACAGCGGTACGTCCACACCGGACTCGACGAGCTCGCCCCGCAGCGAGGCGGCCGCCAACGGCGTCAGCCGCGCGACCGTGCCCGCGGTGTCGGTGTCCTCGTGGTCGTCGTCGAGTTCGACGGCACCCAGCTCGGCCAGCCTGCCCAGCAGCACCTCGGCCGGGTCGCCGTGCTCGGCCGACCACGCGGTCCACGCGGTCGCGGCGTCCTCGGCAGGCAGGTCGTCGGTGGTCAGGTCGGCCATCATGTCGCTGATCGCGCGTACGGGAAGGCCGACGCGCCAGGTGAGGAACAGTGGAACGAACCAGGCCGAGCTGCCGGTGAAGTCGAGTGTCTCGTCTCCTGCACGGTCGGCGTCGGCGGCCAGACTCCACGCCAGCAGGGTGTTGAGCGCGTGCCCCCACACCGTGAGCACGTCGTCATCGTCGCCGTCGGGCCACTCGTCGAGGGCGGGCCCCGCGGTCGGTACGACGACCTCGTCGCTCTCGTCTTCGTCGTCCGGCTCGCCGCTGTCGGAATCGGACTCGGAGTCCTCCGCGTCGTCGAACTCGACGAACCCGAGGTGCGACGCGAGTTCCGCCACGGTGGGCAGTTCCGATTCGGACACTCCCGCCGTGTCCGCCGCCGCGGGGAGGTCCTGCCCGTCGATGACGGCGGTCGCCAGCGCGTGCGCCCGTGCGAGCAACGGCGAACGACGGGCGGTCGCGGCGAGTTCGTCCTCGGCGGGCAGGCGGACGGGGCCCAGTCGGTCGGGCAGGTTGTAGAGCTTCTTGAGGTCCGGCTCGTTCTCGGCGAGCCGTGGCCGGTCGAGGGAGCCGAAGAGGGCGGTCTCGGCGTCGTCGAGTTCGCCGAGCAGCTCGGTGTGGCGGTCCTCGTCGATGCGCTCGGTGTCGAACGCGAAGTCGAGCAGCAGGTCCACGGCGTTGACGACGTCGTTCGGATCGTCGTCGGGCCGTGCCTCCGGATACACCTGGAGCAGCAACCGGGTCATGTCGCCGTTGCCGAGTTCGCCCAGGTCGCGCACTCCGCACTCGTCGGCGAGTAGCTGGAGAGCGGTCGTCGCGACCTCGGGGTCGATCTCGAATTCCGGTTCGTCGGCGAGGTGGTCCTCGATGTAGGAGGTCAGTTCGACCGCGGTCAGCCGCACGTCGTCGGAGTTCATCCGGTCAGGCTATCGGCAGGTGGGCCGGTACCCGGAGCCCCGGTGGGCGACGGGTACCGGCGCGGTGACCCGCCGTGGTCAGCCCGCGGGCGGCGCGTCGCGGACCATGCAGGTCAGCCGGGCGGTGCAGCTGCGGCGGCCCGCGTCGTCGGTGACGACCACCTCGGCGGTCACGGCGGAACGGCCCACGTGCACGGGCGTTGCGACCGCGGTGACGGTGCCCGAGGTGACGGCCCGGTGGTGGGTGCAGTTCAGGTCGACGCCGACGGCGATGCGGCCCTCGCCCGCGTTGAGCGCGGCCACGGTCGAGCCGAGCGCCTCGGCGAGGACGGCGTTGGCGCCGCCGTGGAGCAGGCCGTACGGCTGAAGGTTGCCGTCGACGGGCATGGTGGCCGTCACGCGTTCGGGCGAGAGTTGTCCGAACTCCATGCCGACCTTGTCGTTGAGCTGTTGGGCCGCGATCTCGGGGGTGAGGCCCGCCAGCGAATCCCGGAACGCCTGCTCAGAACCGTTGTTGGTCACTCGTTCTCTCCTCGGTCTATGGGACAGGCAGCGCTGTCGGACCCTCACCCTAGACTCGCGGATGTGAGTCCAGACGCGAAGACCGACGACCAGTTCGCAGGCACCGGCCAGCTCGCAGGCACGGAACCGGTCGCCCCCACAGAACCGCTCGCAGGCACGCCGCGGCCCGCAGGCACCGAGCCGTCCGCGTCGTCGGCTGCGCCGTCACCCATCGCCACCGGCGACGGCACCCCGCGGCTGCTGCTGATCGACGGCCACTCCATGGCCTATCGCGCCTTCTACGCGGTGCCCGCCGACCGGTTCCGGACGTCGACGGGTCAGGTGACGAACGCGGTCTTCGGGTTCACGTCGATGCTCATCAACCTGTTGCGTGACGAGGAGCCGACCCACCTGGCGGTGGCGTTCGACGTCTCGCGCCAGACGTTCCGCACGGAAACCTTCGCCGAGTACAAGGCCAACCGCTCGGCCACCCCGGACGACTTCAAGGGCCAGGTCGAACTGATCAAACAGGTCCTCGGCGCACTGACGATCCCGGTGCTGGAGAAGCCCGGCTACGAGGCCGACGACCTGATCGCCACGCTCTCGACGCAGGCGACCGGGTCCGGGTACGAGGTCCTCATCTGTACGGGCGACCGGGACGCGCTGCAGTTGGTCACCGACACGATCACGGTGCTGTACCCGAAGAAGGGCGTGTCCGACCTCGTACGGTTCGACCCGGACGGGGTGCAGGAGAAGTACGGCCTGTCCCCGGTGCAGTACCCGGACTTCGCGGCGCTGCGCGGTGACCCGTCGGACAACCTGCCCGGCATCCCGGGGGTGGGGGAGAAGACGGCCGCGAAGTGGATCCGGCAGTTCGGCTCCCTGGGGGAGCTGGTCGACCGCGTCGACGAGGTCAAGGGCAAGGTCGGCGACGCGCTGCGCTCGCACCTCGACGGCGTGCTGCTCAACCGGCAGCTGACGGAGCTGGTGCGGGACGTGCCGCTCGAGGAGGCACCGGCGGACCTCGAGGTCAAGGCGTGGGACCGCGACGCGGTGCACCGGCTGTTCGACGAGCTCGAGTTCCGGGTGCTGCGCGACCGGCTGTTCGCGACGCTGTCCAGCGCCGAACCCGAGGCGGAGGAGGGCTTCAGCGTCAGCGGTGGCGCACTGGCGCCCGGCACCGTGGCCGCGTGGCTGGCCGAGCACGCGGCGGCGGGCACGACCACGGGGCTCGCGGTGCGCGTCACGGGCACGTCCATCGCGGCCGACGCCGCATCGCTCGCCCTCGCGGCCTCCGACGGCGAGGGCGCCTACCTGGACCTGACGACGCTCGACCCGGACGACGAGGCGGCCCTCGGCGCCTGGCTCGCCGACCCGGAGGCCCGCAAGACGGGGCACGCGCTCAAGGCTCCGCTGCACGGTCTGCTGGCGCGCGGCTGGCGGGTGCGCGGGTTGACGATGGACACCGAGCTGGCGGCGTACCTGGTGCGCCCGGGCCAGCGCACGTTCGAGCTCGCGGATCTCGTGCTGCGATACCTCCAGCGCGAGATGCGGTCCGACTCCTCCGGCGGCGAGGGACAGCTGTCGCTGCTCGACGCGTCCGGCGGTGCCGACTCCGACGACGACGCCGAGCTCGTGCACGACGAGCTGGTGCGCGCCCGGGCGACCGCGGAACTCGCCGCCGCGCTGACCACCGAGCTGGACGGCATCGGCGGAGCGCGGCTGCTCGCCGAGATCGAGCTGCCGCTGCTGTCGGTGATCACCGAGCTCGAAGCCGCGGGCGTGGCCGTCGACCAGGACCGGCTGACGACGCTCGAGGCGCACTACGCGAGCCGGGTCAAGGAGGCCACGGACAACGCCTACGGCGTCATCGGCAAGCAGATCAACCTCGGTTCGCCGAAGCAGCTGCAGGTCGTGTTGTTCGACGAGCTCGGCATGCCGAAGACCAAGCGCACCAAGACCGGCTACACGACCGACGCCGACGCGCTGCAGACGCTGTACGAGAAGACCGAGCACCCGTTCCTGCAGCACCTGCTCGAACATCGCGACGCCGCGCGGCTCCGCAGCACGGTCGAGGGACTGATCAAGTCGGTCGCACCCGACGGGCGGATCCACACGACCCTGCACCAGACGATCGCCGCGACCGGCCGGTTGTCCTCTGTGGACCCGAACCTGCAGAACATCCCGATCCGCACCGACGAGGGCAGGCGGATTCGCGAGGCGTTCGTCGTCGGCGGCGGCTACGACCAGCTGATGACCGCCGACTACAGCCAGATCGAGATGCGCATCATGGCGCACCTGTCCGGGGACGCCGACCTGATCGAGGCGTTCCAGTCCGGCACCGACTTCCACGCCGCCACGGCCGCCGCCGTGTTCGGGGTCGATCCGTCCGAGGTGACGAGCCCGCAGCGCGCCAAGATCAAGGCGATGAACTACGGCCTGGCCTACGGGCTGTCGGCCTACGGGCTCTCGCAGCAGCTGCGGATCTCCACCGAGGAGGCCCGCGGCCTGATGGACGACTACTTCGCACGCTTCGGCGGGGTCCGCGACTACCTCCACACCGTCGTCGACGAGGCCGCGAAGTCCGGGTACACGCAGACAATCTTCGGCAGGCGGCGCTACCTGCCGGACCTGACGAGCGAGAACCGGCAGCGGCGCGAAATGGCCGAACGGATGGCGCTCAACGCGCCGATCCAGGGCAGCGCCGCCGACATCATCAAGGTCGCCATGCTCGGCGTGTACGGCGCGCTCGCCTCGTCGGACCTGCGCAGCCGCATGCTGCTGCAGGTGCACGACGAACTGATCCTCGAGATCGCCGAGGGCGAGCACGCCGAGGTGGAACAGCTCGTACGCCGCGAGATGGGCGCCGCCTGCGAACTGGCCGTGCCGCTGGAGGTGTCCGTCGGCTTCGGCCGGTCCTGGAACGACGCCGCCCACTGACGGCCCGCACCGGCCGGCCCCGTTTCGGCCGTGGTGCCCGTCCGGCGGTGGTGCCCGTCCGGCGGTGGTGCCCGTCCAGCCGTGGTGTTCGTCCAGCGGCGGCCGCTCGGAGCGCTGCGCGGGCCGTGCGGCGCCGATATCGTGCTCGCATGACGCGCCGTGCGCTGCTCCTCGCCGGAACCGGGATGCTCCGCAGGGTCGCGCGGGAGCTTGCGGTCGACGGCTGGGATGTCGTGCTGCCGAGCAGGCGGTACGCCCCCATCCCGGAAGGCGACCCGGAGCTGCGCGCGGTCCGCTGGACGGCGGGCAACCGCCACACCACGGTCGGCCCGGGACGTGCGACGTGGGTGCAGGCCCAGTGGGACGAGCCCGCCGAACTCGCCGCGAAGGCCGGCGAGGTGCTGGCGGGCCCCGCCGATCTGCTGGTCGCGTGGGTGCACGAGGCGTACCGGGAGGCCGTGTTCTCCGCGGTCGAGCCGTTGCTGTCGGACGCCGCGCCCGTGGTCGAGGTGACCGCCATCCCGGTGCACGGCGACGTCGTCGAACCACCGGACCCGCACTTCCCGCATCGGCCGACCCAACAGGTGCTCCTCGGGTCCACATCGGACGAGGCGGTCGGCAGGCCGTTGCGCCACGAGGAGATCGAACGGGGCGTGCTCGAGGCGGTGCGCCGCGCCGTCGAGGGCAGGCCGACATCGGTGCACCAGCTGGGCGAACGCCGGACGGTGCGCAGGGCCTGACCGGCGTCCCGGTCGCGGCCCGAGCCTGCTCACCCCGGCAGCTCACCCCGGCTCGACCCGCGCGGCGAGCAGCGTGAGCACCGCATCACGCACCTCGGCCCGGTCCCGTTCCGGTTCGAACACCAGCCAGTCCAGCGCCGACACGAGCAACGTCCCGAACAGCGCCGTCGCCGCGCTCCGCACCGGTACGCCCGCCGGGAAACTCCCGCAGGCGGCGACCCGCGCCAGCTGCCGTTCGAGGATCGTGAGGATCTCCTCCCGCAGCGGCATGAGCGTCTCCGCCCAGTTGCCCGGCGTCCGCCACAGCTCGCTGACGAGGATCTGTGAGAACCCGGGATACCGTTCGATGAACGCCAGCGCGGCGTCGACCAGCCCGGCGAGTCCGGCCGGCGCGTCGTCGCCGGCCTCGTCGACCGCCGCCGTCATCCGCTCGGCCAGGTCACCGACACCGTGCCGCAACAGCGCCTCGACGAGCCCGTCCTTGCTGCGGAAGTTGTAGTACACGGTCCCCTTGGCGACCCCGGCCTCGGCGGCGATGTCGTCGACCGTGACGCCCGCGAGCCCCGTGCCGCGTGCCAGGCGCATCGTCGCCTCGAACAGCCGCCTGCGGGTCGCCTCCGCCCGCGGGGTCACAGCGCCAGCTCCGGCTTGAGCTGCCCGACCGTCCACGTGCGTCGTCGGCGGGCCGCCACCGTCGACGCGGTCAGGCCGACCACGAGGTAGGCGACCAGGACTCCGACGTCGAGCAGCACGTCGGCCGAGGGGCCGCTGTAGAGCAGGTGTCGCATACCGTCGATCACATATCCCATCGGCAGCGCGGCGTGCAACGGCTGCAGCGCGTCGGGCAGCGTCTGCCACGGGAACGTGCCGCCCGCACTGACCAGTTGGAGCACGAGCAGCACGAGTCCGAGGAACTTGCCGACCGCGCCGAACAGCGCGTTGAGGGCGTGCACGATCGCCGTGAACGTCAACGACGTGAGGATCGCGAAGCCGAGCGTCGCGGCGGGACTCGCGACGTGGATCCCGACCAGCCACGTGACGGCGGCCAGCAGCACGACGACCTGCGCCGTACCGAGCAGCGCCGCCGAGAGCCACCCGCCGACGGCGACCCGCAGCGGCGGCGTGCCGGCCGTGAGCGCCCGCGTCGACAGCGGGCGCAGCAGCAGGAACAGCACGAAGGCGCCGATCCAGGTGGCCAGGCCGATGAAGAACGGGGCCAGCCCGGCGCCGTACGTGCCCGCGCTGGCCATGCTCGCGTTGTCGACGGCCACGGGATCCGCGATCGTGCGGGCCGTCCGCTCACGCGTGTCGTCGTCGGTGTTCGGGATCTGCCGGAGCCCCTGGCCGAGGCCGTCCCGAAGGTCGTCGGCGCCGCTGACGAGCTGCTTCGTGCCGTTCAGGGCTTCGGTCTGGCCCTCGTCCAGGCTGGACGCGCCCTTCGACAGCGTCGACGCCCCGTCGGCTGCCTGCGCGATGCCGCCGCTCAGCTGCGGCGCGCTCGTCGCCAGCTTTCCGGCACCGCTGGCGACCTGCCGCGCGCCGGTGGCGAGGGCGTCGAGCTGCGCCGACGTCTGCTGGATGCGGTTGTCGGCCTCGTCGACCGGGGTGCGCACGTTCCCGAGCACCCCGAGGACGTGCTGGACCTCGTTCTCGTCCAGTCCGCCTTCGCGGAGCTGCCGGCCGAGTCGGTCGTTCACGTTGTCGAGCTGGTTCTGCAGATCGGCCGACCCTTGTGCGAGCGCCGACGCCGTCGCGGCGATCTGCTCGTTGCCCGCCGCGACCCGGTTCGCACCGCTGGCCAGTTTCCGGGTCTGTTCGGGCAGGTCCTCGGTGTTGGACTTCAGGGTCGCGAGACTCGACGAGAGTTGGCTGCCGCTGGTGGCCAGCTGTGACGCGCCGTTCGCGAGCTGCTGCTGCCCGTCGCGGAGTTCGCGGGCCCCGCTCGCGAGCTGTCGCGCGCCGTTCGCGGCCTTCTCGGTGCGCTCGTGAACGGTGGAGAACCCGACGAGGAACCGGTCGGCGGCCTGCGTGCCGACCTTCTTCGCGATCGTGTCCCGCACCTGCTCGGCGACCTGATCGGCGATCGTGTGCGACAGGTAGTTGTTGGCGTCGTTGGTCGTCAGCGTGATGCCGGCCTGCCGGGGTTCGAAGTCGGCGCTCGAGGTCAGTGCCGCGCTGAAGTCGCGCGGGATCGTGATCGCGAACGCGTAGTCGCCGTCCCGGACACCGTTGTGGGCCTCCTCGCGGGACGTCTCGTGCCAGTCGAAGTCGCCGGAGCGCTGGAGTTCGTCGGTGACCTCACGGCCGATCTCGCGGTGATCCTCGCCGGTGCCGCTTCCGGTGTCGTCGTCGACGATGGCAGCGGGCAGGTTGTCGAGCCTGCCGTACGGGTCGTAGTTGGAGTAGAGGTACAGCGACGCGTACAACAGCGGCACCAACACCAGCGCCGCGATGGCGAGCTTCGGCAGCGTGCCCGCGGTGAGCCTGCGCAGTTCGTTACGGGCGAGGTGGACGGCGTTCACGAGCGAGCCTCCGACTCCGGGAGTGCGTGATCGGTGCGGCCGACGCGGACGAGGTCGCCGGGCAGCGCCGCATCGGCGGCGGTGGCGGTCAGGACGACGACGGCGAGTCCCCGCTCGGCGTGTTCGCGGGCGATGCGCAGCCAGCCGCCGGTCTCGCTCGTGTGCCGGTCGGGCCGGTCCAGCACGAGCACCCGCACGCCCTCACGCGAGGCGGCGAGCGCCGTCAGCAGTCGCGTGCGCAGGTCGGCGTCGAGTCGTTCGAACCGGGAGTTCGCGTAGGCCGCGGCGTCGTGGTCGGTGAGCCGGCGGGTGACCGCCGCCCGGTCGGCGGGCCTGCCCGCGAGGGCCAGCTCCTCGCCGACGACGACGCGCAGCGGCAGCGCGTCCTCGGGCTCGCTCACACCGGGTGAGTCGACGACCGCGACCCGGCGTGCCACCGCACGGGGAGCGGTGACCGGATCGGCGGTGGGCCGGTCGGGTAGGGGAGCGGGCTCCTCGCCGCCGGACTTCTCGTCGGTGGGCCGGTCCTCACCGGCGTTCGGTTCGCCGTCCGGGGGATCCTCGGAGGCCGACCGCCCGTCTCCGCCGCCGGCTCCGTCCCCGCTGTCGGCTCTGTCTCCGCCACCGGCTCCGTCCTCGGCGGGGAGCGGCTCGGCGGCGTCGTGGAGGGCCACGGTGCCGGTCGACGGGCGGAGCCGGCCCGCGAGGGCCAGGCCGAACGCCGTGATGCCGGGGCCGGGTTCGCCCTTCACGATCACGAGCTCGCCGGAGGAGACGGTGAGTGAGGTCTGCGGCACCAGAGGTCCGTGGGGACCTTCGATTCCTACCCGATCGGCGATCAGCTGCATACGTCATCCTTTTGAACTGACTGGTCAGTTCAAATCGTAGACCGCGTCGGACCGGGACGCAGGCCGGGGTGGGCGTGAGAGTGAGCGGCGGGAGCGGGCGGCGCGCAGAAGCCGCGCCGCAGGCGGCGATGACGCAGAGACGGCGAGACTGCGGGGGGTGTCGACTCCGGGGTTCCGACTCCGGGTGCCGACTGCGGGGCGTCGACTCAGGCGCGTCGACTCAGGAGGTGCGTTCGGTCCGGAAGATGGCGGTACCGGGGAAGAGTTTGCCGCGCAGCGGGCTCCACTGGCCCCAGACACGGGTGTGGCCCTCGGGCCATTCGGGCTCGACGAGGTCGAGCAGCCGGAACCCGGTCGACGTCAGCGCGCGGACGTAGTCGCCGAGCGTGCGGTGGTACTCGACGTAGGTGGCGGTGCCGCTCTCGTCCTGCTCGACGTACGGGGTGCGGTCGAAGTACGGCTCGACGGCGGTCAGTCCGGTGGGGCCGGGGTCGTCGGGGAAGATCCACCGCATCGGGTGGGTCACCGAGAACACCCACGAGCCGCCCGGTCGCAGCACCCGCGCGACCTCGCCGAACACGGTCTCGAGCGACGGCGCGAACATCAGCGCGCCGAACGACGAGCACGCGATGTCGAACGTGTCGTCCTGCAGTGGCAGGGCTTCGGCGTTGGCCTGCACCAGGGCCGGACTCAGGCCGGTGCGGTGTTCGGCGGCACGGGCGTGCCGGAGCATGCCCGCCGACAGGTCGAGTGCGACGGCGGTGGCGCCCTGCGCGGTGAGCCATCGCGCGCACGGCGCGGAACCGCAGCCGATCTCGAGCACGTCCGCCCCGGCGAGGGTGTCCGACGGACCCAGCAGTCGGGCCTGCTGCTCCCGGACCCCTTCGGGGCACCAGACGAAATCGGCGTCACCGAGGAACTCGCCGTGCTCGCCGAGATACGTGTCGGCGTCGGCGTCCCACCAGGCCAGACTCGCACGTTCGGCTTCGGTGGAGCCGACGGTCCGGTAGGCGACACGCGCCGTGCCGAGAGCGCGTTCCGTGTCCGCGTAACGTGGGTCGCGCGCGGCGGAACCGGCCGCGGAGGGCGTCTGGGACACGCCGCCATTGTCCTCCGCGAAGCGGCGTGATCACGCGTGCACCCCTGATTGTGCGGGTCACAACCGGCCGCGTACGATGTTTGTTAGCGCAGTGGGTTTCGCGCTTCCTCTCGCCTCCCGGGTTTCGTGCGAGGTGGTGTGGTCGCGCACCTCGAGATGATCCTCGGCGGCCGTTGCGGCGCAGTGGCGCGATTCAGCGTCGGAGACGCCTGGACGAATGCACGGTCATCACCCGGTGACCCGTCCTGCGCTGCCCGACGTCGAACGGATCGGCCGTCTCGGGGTACCGAGAACCGGTCCCGGAGACGGGCGGGCTTCGGCAAACTGCAAACCCTTCGACATCTATCCGCTACCGGAGCAACCCACCTAATGACCATCGACACCACCACCGCCCCGAGCGCCGAGCAGGCCCAGGTCGCCGTCAACGACATCGGGACGGAGGAAGACTTCCTCGCCGCGATCGACAAGACCATCAAGTACTTCAACGATGGTGACATCGTCGAAGGCACGATCGTCAAGGTCGACCGCGACGAAGTGCTTCTCGACATCGGTTACAAGACCGAGGGCGTCATCCCCTCTCGTGAGCTGTCCATCAAGCACGATGTCGACCCGGCCGAGGTTGTCGCCGTCGGTGACGAGGTGGAGGCCCTTGTCCTGCAGAAGGAGGACAAGGAAGGCCGGCTGATCCTGTCCAAGAAGCGCGCCCAGTACGAGCGCGCCTGGGGCACGATCGAGGAGCTCAAGGAGAAGGACGAGCCCGTCAAGGGCACCGTCATCGAGGTCGTCAAGGGCGGCCTCATCCTCGACATCGGCCTCCGCGGCTTCCTGCCCGCCTCGCTGGTCGAGATGCGTCGTGTCCGCGACCTGCAGCCGTACGTCGGCCGCGAGCTCGAGGCCAAGATCATCGAGCTGGACAAGAACCGCAACAACGTGGTCCTGTCCCGCCGCGCCTACCTGGAGCAGACCCAGTCCGAGGTCCGCAGCGAGTTCCTCAACGCGCTCGCCAAGGGCCAGGTCCGCAAGGGTGTCGTCTCCTCGATCGTCAACTTCGGTGCGTTCGTGGACCTCGGCGGCGTCGACGGTCTGGTGCACGTCTCGGAGCTGTCCTGGAAGCACATCGACCACCCGTCCGAGGTCGTCGAGGTCGGCCAGGAGGTCACGGTCGAGGTGCTCGAGGTGGACATGGACCGCGAGCGCGTGTCCCTGTCGCTGAAGGCCACCCAGGAAGACCCGTGGCGCCAGTTCGCCCGCACCCACGCGATCGGCCAGATCGTGCCGGGCAAGGTCACCAAGCTCGTCCCGTTCGGTGCGTTCGTCCGCGTCGAGGAGGGCATCGAGGGCCTGGTGCACATCTCCGAGCTGGCCGAGCGCCACGTGGAGATCCCGGAGCAGGTCGTGCAGGTCGGCACCGAAGTCATGGTCAAGGTCATCGACATCGACCTCGAGCGTCGCCGCATCTCGCTGTCGCTGAAGCAGGCCAACGAGGGCTTCACCCCCGACGCCGACTTCGACCCGACGCAGTACGGCATGGCCGCCGAGTACGACGACCAGGGCAACTACATCTACCCCGAGGGCTTCGACCCCGACACGCAGGAGTGGCAGGAAGGCTACGAGGCTGCGCGTGAGGAGTGGGAGAAGCAGTACGCCGAGGCCCACGCCCGCTACGAGCAGCACATGAAGCAGGTCGCCGAGGCGGCCGCCGCCAACGCCGCCGCGGCGGCCGACGCCGCGACCGGCGTCGAGGGCGGCGACCAGAGCTACACCTCCGGTGGCGGTGCGTCGACGTCGTCGTCCTCGTCGGCATCGTCGGCTCCCTCCTCGGCCTCGTCGGAGCAGCCCGCCCAGAGCGGCGGCACGCTCGCCAGCGACGAGCAGCTCGCGGCGCTGCGGGAGAAGCTCTCCGGCGGTGCGTGAGTAGGGTGAGCGCCCTGCGGGGCGTCGCCCGCACGCGATGAACCCACGGTGGCCCCGGTCCGATCACGGACCGGGGCCACCGTCGTGTGTCGGGCCGTCGTGGGTCGGGTGTGGCCTGCGCCGGGGATCGTCGTGTGTCGCAGGTGTCGCGTTGCCGTGCGGTGACGACGAGACGGCCCGTCGCTGCCGTGGGGCGGCGACGGGCCGGGAACGTGCGTCACGGAGGAGGTGTGCCTGCTGCCGAAGCGCGGAACGGCCCGGCGGTGATGGTCCGGTGGCGATGGCCCGGAGCGCGGAACGGTCCGGCGGCGACGGTCAGGCGGCCGCGCGGACGGGCACGGGTGCCCAGGCGTGTTCGTGCGCGGCGGCGCGTGCGCGGCGGCGGAGGCCGGCCAGGCTGTGCTTGGCGGGCACGAGCAGTGCGGTCAGCCAGTTGCGCCGGTGTTCGTCGAGCGCCTTCGCCACGGCCTGGTGCATGACACAGTGCACCAGGCCCGTGGTTCCCAAACGATGTTTCCCGGCGTACGAGTTGACTGGCATCGTTCCTCCGTCTGGGCGATAGCCGTTGCCCGGGAGACTAGGTAATCGACGCCGGACGGTGGTGGAGCCGGGCGGCGTGTCACCCGAATTTGCTGGGTAACGGTTTGGTCGACGCCGGAGAGTGCGCCGATCGCGACGGCTGGTTGAATGCGCGCATGCTTCGTGTAGGGCTGACCGGTGGAATCGGTGCGGGAAAGTCGACGGTGGCGGCCAGGCTGGCAGAGCTGGGAGCCACCGTGATCGATGCTGATCGCATCGCCAGGGAGGTCGTCGAACCCGGGACCGACGGGCTGGCCGAGGTGGTCGAGTCGTTCGGCGGTGACGTGCTCACGGCCGACGGCGAACTGGATCGGGCGGCTCTCGCCGCCAAGGCGTTCGCCGACGACGAGTCGCGCGCCCGGCTGAACGCGATCACGCACCCGCGGATCGGCAGGCGGACGGTCGAACTGATGGGTCAGGCACCTGCGGACGCGGTCGTGGTGCACGACGTCCCGTTGCTCGTCGAAGGCGGCATGGGTGCGAACTACCATCTGGTGCTGGTTGTCGACGCCGACGAGGACATTCGTGTCCGACGGCTCGGCGAGAGCCGGGGAATGGAGGCCGGCGATGCCCGCGCGCGCATCGCCGCGCAGGCCACGCGCGAGCAGCGGGAGGCCGCGGCCGACGTGTGGCTGGACAACAGCGGCACACCCGACCTCGTGCGGGCTCAGGTGGATGCGCTGTGGCACGAGCGGATCGTGCCGTTTGAGGCCAACGTGCGCCTGCGGCGGCCGCGTGCGCCGAAACCGCCTGCGCTGGTCGAGCCCGACCCGACGTGGCCCGCGCAGGCCGAACGGCTCCTGGCCCGGGTACGTGCGGCGGCGGGGGACAAGGCCGTGCGTACCGACCACATCGGGTCGACGGCCGTGCCGGGGCTGGTCGCCAAGGACACTCTGGACCTGCAGCTCACCGTGCGGTCGCTCGGCGAGGCGGACCTCGTCTCCGAGGCGCTGTCGGATGCGGGGTTCGTGCGGGCCGAGGGGCATTGGTTCGACCAGCCGCAGGACGAGGAGACCGCGCCTGCCCGGTGGGACAAGCGGTTCCACTACGGCGCCGATCCGCAGCGTCCGGTGAACCTGCACGTCCGGTCGGCCGAAGGTCCGGCGTGGCGGCTCGCGTTGCTGTTCCGCGACTGGCTGCGGGCCAATCCCGCCGAGGCCGGTGTGTACGCCGACATCAAGCAGCGACTCGCCCGGGCTCATGCCGGTGACGCCAGTTCGCTGAACTACTCCGAGGAGAAACAGTCCTGGGTGGACGCCGCGTTCGTCCGCGCCGAGCGCTGGGCCGCCGAGACGGGCTGGCAGGCCTGAACGTCCGGTGGTTGGTGAGGCGCCGGGTTCGGTGAGCGCTCGTCGCCGAGTGTCGACGATGGCGACGTATCGGGAACGTCTCCGCCCATCGCGGGCTCCGCTGGTTGGTCGTCTCGGTCGTTGATCCCGCTAGGGGGAGGCTTCTCGGGCCACGACAGCTCCTCGTTCGCGAACGGGTCCGAGTTACCTCGGCCGACTACCTCTACAACGGTGGCCCGGAGTCGTGGTGCGGTTCCGGGTCGGTGGTGTGTCGCGCCGGTTCGGCGCGGAACGAGGTCGGCCGGCCGCGGTGCCCCGGGTTGCCGCGATGGCTGAGTACGCCTACAACGGTGGGCCGGTGTCGTCCTGGCTTCGGGGTGAGGACGGTTTCTCGGTGTGCGGTGTAGGCCGTCCCGTGTGGTGTTGTCACTCGGGTCGTTCCGTGGACGGGGTCGTAGCGGGCACTCCAACGGGGATCGTGTTTGAGTCGGTGGTGGCGTCGGCAGCGTGGGCCGCCGTTGGCGACGGATGTGTCGCCGGCTGCAGCCCACGCTTGTTCGTGGTCGTGGTCGCAGTGCCGGGCGGGCCGGTGACACCAGGGCATGACGCATTTCCGGTCGCGTACCCGCACGAGTTCGCGGATCGTCGCGCTGGGTCGTCGCCGGGTGCGGCCCAGGTCCAGGGGTTCGCCGGTGCCGGGATCACACAACACGGCCCGCCAGGTGCTGCGCTGGTTGGTCATGATTTCGCGGGCGATCGCGGCCGGGATGGGCCCGTAGCCGTCGAGTTCGCATCCCTGGTCGGAGATCGTCAGGGCGGTGTCGGCGGGCACGTGCAGGTACACCATGGCTGCGGCCTCCGAGGGCGTGACACCGGGGTCGCGTCCGAGGAGCAGGTCGGCGGTGACGTCCGCGCGCAGTTGGTCGAGGGTGCGGCTGTCGCCATTGCGCCGCAGCGACCGGGCCATTCCGTCGACGCGGGAGTAGCACGCGGCAGCGATCTCGGCGGGTAGCTGCGCTTCGAGTGAGGACATCACGTGCTCACCCGGGGTGAGTTCGACCCGGCGTTCTGCACGCGCCGTGCGGGCACGCTCGGCCTGTCCGCCGGGGTCGACCTTCTCCACCAGCCGACGTGCCCGCTGGGCCAGGTTCCCCGGCTGCCACGCCGTCTCCGGCGCCTCCACCAGCCGTTCCGCCAGCAACGCGTCCACGGTCCGGGCCGCGTCGTCATCGAGCGGGCCGGTCACCGACAACACCCGCCTGGCCCCGTACGACTCCACCTCACCGGCCCGCATCGCAGCCAGCAACCGCGGCATCCGCCCCGTCACCGACCGGCCAGCGTCGATACGGCGTTCGACCTCACGCGTGGAGACCCGCAGTACCGGCGTCAATTCCTCCGCCACACCACGGTCGTCATCCACAGCAGTTGCAATCTCGGCCAACAGCGCCAACTCCTCGGCATCGAGCCGCGCCCGTCGAACCCGCAGCTCCCGCAGTCGCTCGACCTTGGCTCCGACGCCGTCCCCCATGTCATCCACAACGACACAGTATCGAACTCATGGTCGAACAGTCCAGTTCTCGAAAGAGTGAAATCACTCCGGCGCCCCGCGCCGAAAACGGCTCCTCCGCGTTCTGGCGGGCCGCGCTCATGTGTCGGTGCGGACGACTACGCAGCCGAGGCGCACCCTCGGCGCGCAGCCGGCACTCCTGGGGTCGACGACCGTGTGGCTTCTCGTGGTGCCCGCCGCCGGGGTCGGCGCCGACCCCGGCGGCGGGCGCGGGCACCCTCACCGGTATGGCGTGGGCGCTGTCGCGGGGAGACGACGCGGGACCGGCCGCCCTGCCGAGGATCGGCCGATGCGTCGTCGGCGGTTCGAGACTTGTGCACCGGCCGCGGTAACGCGTGATGGAACCACGGCGGGTATCAGGCCGCACGGTCCATGGTGGCCAGGTGCGCCAGGTGGTGGGAGGTCGCGAAGGCAACAGGACGGCTGGCCCGTCCCAGAGTCTTCTCGTTGCCGCGTGCCGCGTTCGACAACTTGCGGTCACCCCACGAGAAGTCCGGTCCGGCGAAGACGTCGGTGTCGACGAGTTCACGGCACAGCTCTCGGAAGGCGCGTGCTCGGGGTGGCTCGTCGCCGGATCCGTCGTCTGCACCAGCGGGATCCGGCTCCTCGATCGGCCGGCGCCAGTACGTCCAACCCGTCGGGCAGGCGTACCGCACCGCGACGTTCCTGGGCCGCCATCCCTTCGTCGGTGTCGGGTGGACCACGCCGTAATCACCGAACAGCACGTCAGCGTGTTGTGCCGAGATCTCCTGCCACAACTGCTCCTCGTGCCGGTCCTGGTGCCAGCGGCCGAGTCGCGACAGCTGCGGAGGGACGGAGCCGCCCAGGAGCACGATGCTGCGCAAGGGGCCGGTTGTTCGAACGACGTCCACGGCGGCATGGACGAGGTCGACGTGCTCGGCGAGTGCCGCTTCGACGAATCCGAGGTCGAGCACCACGTCGATCGTGCGTGGGTCGACCTTCAACGCGTCGACGACGCCCGCGATGTCGACGGTGCGCCCCGCGAGCAGCTGTATGCGGAGGGCGACTCCGGCGCCCGTCTCCTCACCCAAGCGGCCGATGTCCGCAGCGTCTCGGAGCGAAGTGCATTCCCGAAGTGTCGGGAGGATCGGAATCGGTGGGCCCACGTCGAACAGGTCCACGCCGTAGCTCAGCCGGTCGACCAGCTCCCCGAGAGTCGCGGTCGGGCGGAAGGCCGACGGGTCGACATCCGAGGCGTCGACAGCGAGGACACGGTCGTGGTTGTGCAGGTGCCGAGCAACCCGTTCCGCGTGGGCGAGTTGGCCGGCGACCGACGTCGCTCGGTCGAGAATAATGAGGGGCTGGACCCGTTCGAGATGGGACTCGTCGGCATGGGTGAGTGCCTCGGCCTCGCCCTCCTTCGCTCGCAGGGCGACCCAGGCGGCCGGATCGTGCGGCACCGGCGCCTCCCCGAACACGAGTGACGTGTGCACAGTGTGACCGTACGGTCACACGTGGTCCTGGAGAAGCCGCCGAACAGGGGTTCCGGCCTACCGGACCTACGGGCGGCGGCGCCAGGTGAGTGCGATGTCGTGCGTCGCGAGCCATGCGCCGAGGTCGTGCTCGTGGCGGGCGAGCGCGTCGACCGTGCTGTAGGCCGTCTCCAGTGCTGCCGTGGCGTCTCCGCAGGTAACCAGGCCGTCCTGGACGGCTTCGAGCAGCTCCCCGGTGTCGATCACGTCGACGCCGCGGTGCTGTCGCAGCACGAGGTCGAGGTACAGGTCGGTGGTGTGCCAGACGTCGGCATCGTCGGTGGTCACGCCCACGACGTCGAGATAGAAGTCCTGGTCCCGTTCGTGTCCCGGGTTGAACCAGAAGTCGCTGATCCGCAGTCCGAGCGACGGGAGCAGCCAGGACTCGAGGTACCGGAACTGCGGCCGTCCCGGAGTCGGCCGCGCCATGTACAGGCCGAAGTCCTCGACCCGGTACTCCTCGACCTCGCGGACGACGCCCTTCGGATCGGTGTTGGTGCCGGCTGCAACGTCGAACGTCTCCCGCTTCGGCGGATGCATGACGGCCATCTTGCTGTGCGCGGGCGAATGCGTCGAGTCGGAACCGCGCGGTCGTGTGCCCGGCTACGATCCGAACCGACTGAACGGGGGCCCGGGACGATGTTCGGAATCATCAGGCCGTGCAGGCACCGGCTGTCCGGGCGATTGCGCACCGAGTGGACGGCGCACCTGTGCGGGCTGTGCCTGGCGCTGCGGGACGAGCACGGTCAGCTCGCACGGACGGCCACCAACTACGACGGACTGCTCCTGTCGGCGCTCGTCGACGCCCAGTCCGATGCCGACACCCCGCGGCGCACGGCGGGTCCGTGCGCCCTGAGGGGCATGCGCGGCGCGTCGGTGGCGATCGGTGACGGCGCGCGGCTCGCGGCGTCGGTGTCGCTGGTGCTGGCGTCCGCGAAGGTGTCGGACCACGTCGTGGACGGTGACGGCGTGGCGGGCCGTCGCGGCGTCGGGCCGCTCGCGCAGCGCGTGGCGGCGGGCTGGGCACAGCGTGCGGCCGAGTCGGGAGAGCGGCTCGGTCTCGACACGACGGACCTGGCGTCGGCGATCGCCACGCAGCCGGCGGTCGAGGAGACACTGAGTGCCGGGGGCTCCGTGCTCACGGCGACCGGGCCGACCGAGCATGCGACGGCCGCGGCGTTCGCCCACACGGCGGTGCTGGCGGGCAGGCTCGGGAACGCGGCCGAGCTGGGGGAGGCCGGCCGGTTGTTCGGGCGGATCGCACACCTGCTCGACGCCGTCGAGGATCTCCGGGACGATCGTGCGACGGGGGCGTGGAACCCGTTGCTCGCCACGGGGACCGAACTCGCCGAGGCGCGGCGACTGTGCGACGACGCGGTGCTCGGCGTGCGGCTCGCGCTCGACCAGCTGTCGCTGACACGCCCCGCGCTCGTGCACGCGTTGCTGGTCCACGAGCTGGACCGGGCGGTCACCCGCACGTTCGGGCACGCGGGCGACGGCGGGCACGCTCACCGCACGTCCGGCACGCCCGGCACGGAGGTCGCGGCGAACGGTGGCTCGGAGTCGATCCTGGACGGGCAGGGCGGCGGGCTCTGGTATCCGAGGTTCCGGGTGCCGCCGCGACCGCGCAACCCCGCACTCGGGTGTTGCGTGGGCCTGTACATGTGCTGCAGCTGCCAGTTCTGCTGCCGTGATCCGTACCCCGGGCCGTGCGACGGCGAGCCGAAGGGCACGTGCGACTGCGGCGGCTGTGACTGCTCCTGCGGTGACTGCTCCTGCTGCGACTGCTGACCGGCCGGGCTCGGCGGTGCGTGTGACGACTGAGGTGACGGCTGGGGCCGGTGTGACCACCGAGGCGACGGTGGCGGCGTCACGGGTGGACACCCCCGGCCGCCGGGCGGAACTTGTCGGTGGGCCCGCCTACCCTGGACGACGTGGCATTCGCGACCGAACACCCCGTGCTGGCGCACTCCGAGTTCCGCCCCGTCTCCGACATCCCACGCAAGGGCGGGCGGTTCGAGGTCGTCAGCGACTACGAGCCCGCCGGTGACCAGCCCGCCGCGATCGAGGAGCTCGACCGCAGGCTGACGGCGGGCGAGAAGGACGTCGTGCTGCTCGGCGCGACCGGTACGGGCAAGTCCGCGACGACGGCGTGGCTCGTCGAGCGGGTGCAGCGGCCGACGCTCGTGCTGCAGCCGAACAAGACGCTCGCCGCGCAGATGGCCAACGAGCTGCGGGAACTGTTCCCGAACAACGCCGTCGAGTACTTCGTCAGCTACTACGACTACTACCAGCCCGAGGCGTACGTCCCGCAGACGGACACCTACATCGAGAAGGACTCGTCGATCAACGACGACGTCGAACGGCTGCGTCACTCGGCGACGATGAACCTGCTCTCGCGCCGCGACACGATCGTGGTCGCGAGCGTGTCCTGCATCTACGGCCTCGGTACGCCACAGTCGTATCTCGACCGGTCGTCGCGGCTGGCGGTCGGCGAGGAGGTCGACCGCGACGTGTTCCTGCGCGCGCTGGTCGACGTCCAGTACACCCGCAACGACCTGGCGTTCGCCCGCGGCACCTTCCGGGTGCGCGGCGACACCGTCGAGATCATCCCCGCCTACGAGGAGCTGGCGATCCGGGTCGAGTTCTTCGGCGACGAGATCGACAGCCTCTACTACCTGCATCCGCTGACCGGCGACATCGTCAACGAGGTCGACGAGGTGCGGATCTTCCCGGCCACGCACTACGTCGCGGGACCCGAGCGGATGGAAAAGGCCGTGCACGCGATCGAGGCCGAGCTCGAGGAGAGGCTGGCCGAACTCGAGAAGCAGAACAAACTGCTCGAGGCCCAGCGGCTGCGCATGCGCACCAGCTACGACATCGAGATGATGCGGCAGGTCGGGTTCTGCTCCGGCATCGAGAACTACTCGCGGCACATCGACGCGCGTGCGCCCGGTTCCGCCCCCGCCACGTTGATCGACTACTTCCCCGAGGACTTCCTGCTGGTCATCGACGAGTCGCACCAGACGGTGCCGCAGATCGGTGCGATGTTCGAAGGCGACATGTCCCGCAAGCGCACGCTGGTCGACCACGGTTTCCGACTGCCGAGCGCGCTCGACAACCGGCCGCTGACGTGGGAGGAGTTCGCCGACCGCATCGGCCAGACCGTGTACCTGTCCGCCACACCCGGCCCGTACGAGATGGGCCAGGCGGGCGGCGAGTTCGTCGAGCAGGTCATCCGCCCGACCGGACTGGTCGACCCGGAGGTCGTCGTCAAGCCGACCGAGGGGCAGATCGACGACCTGGTGCACGAGATCCGCACCCGGGCCGAGAAGGACGAGCGGACGCTGGTCACCACGTTGACGAAGAAGATGGCCGAGGACCTCACCGACTATCTGCTCGAACTCGGCATCCGCGTGCGCTACCTGCACTCCGAGGTGGACACGCTGCGCCGCGTCGAACTGCTGCGGCAGCTGCGGTCCGGCGACTTCGACGTGCTCGTCGGCATCAACCTGCTGCGGGAGGGGCTCGACCTGCCCGAGGTGTCGCTCGTGGCGATCCTGGACGCCGACAAGGAGGGATTCCTGCGCAGCGGCACGTCCCTGGTGCAGACGATCGGCCGTGCGGCGCGGAACGTGTCCGGCCAGGTCCACATGTACGCCGACACGATCACCGACTCGATGCAGTACGCCATCGACGAGACAAATCGGCGGCGCGAGAAGCAGATCGCCTACAACACCGAGCGCGGCATCGACCCGCAGCCGCTGCGCAAGAAGATCGCCGACATCCTCGACCGCGTCTACACGGAGGCGGAGGACTCCGAGGAGGAGGTCGACGTCGGCGGTTCGGGGCGCAACGCCTCGCGTGGCAAGAAGCCGGAGCAGGGCGACAAGGTGCGCAGCTCCGGCGTGCTCGTCGACCGCGAGCCGAGTTCGATGCCGCGGGCCGAGCTCGCCGACCTCATCCAGCAGATGACCGACCAGATGATGCAGGCCGCGCGGGACCTGCAGTTCGAGCTGGCCGCCCGGTTGAGGGACGAGATCTCCGAGCTCAAGAAGGAGCTGCGCGGAATGGACGCCGCCGGACAGCAGTGACCGTCCGGAGCGGGACGGTGCGTCAGTCGGCGCCGGCGCCTGCGTCCGGTTCGAGCATGCCGAACAGCGTGCCCTCCGGATCGCGGCAGTAGGCGAGCCTGCCGAGCTCCGGAACCGTCCGCGCCGCGGCGACCAGCGACCCGCCCGCCTGCTCCACTTCACGCACCATCAGGTCCAGATCGTCGACCTCCATGGTGAGCGAGCACGTGGGTGCGGCCGCGCCGTTCTCCGGTGGAGGGCCGTCCCGCTGCACGAGGTTGCCGTCGATGCCGGCGCCGCTACCGGTGGTGATGGCCCACGAGGCGTCCGGTGCCCATCTCTCGAAATGCCACTCGAACACGGTCGTGTAGAACGTGATCGCCCGTTCGGGATCGCTCGCGTAGACCTCGAAGTACACGGGACGAGGCATGATGGCCTCCTAGCCGGAAATGGGGCCGCGCGCGGCGGTGACGATCCTGCTGCCGGAATTGTCGGTCATCCCGGCCCGCCTTGTCATCAGTGCCGACCCCGTCGGGTCGAACCGGCCCGCGTGACGCGAACCCGATCCCGCATCGGCGACGCGTGGAAACATCGGTGCAATGCGCCGCGGCTACGGTGCGCCCCATGACCGCCACGCCGATGACCAAGAAGGACGCGGCCGCCACCGTGCTCGCCGCCAAGAATCGCCTCGGACTGACCTGGGAGAAGCTCGCCGAACTCCTCGACGCGCCCGTGGCGTGGTCCACCGCCGCCCTGCTCGGCCAGCACCCGCTGAGTGAGGCCCAGGCGACCACCGCCGCCGGGGTGCTGGAACTCGACGACGAGGTCACCGCGGCTCTGCGGACGCAGCCGACGCGCGGTACCCCGGAGACCGACGCCTCCGACCCGACGATCTACCGGTTCTACGAGGTCCTCCACGTTTACGGGCCCACGATCAAGGAACTGATCCACGAGAAGTTCGGCGACGGGATCATGAGCGCCATCAACTTCCGCCTCGACGTCGACCGGCGCCCCGACCCCGGCGGAGACCGGGTCGTGGTGACGATGGACGGCAAATTCCTGGCTTACCAGTGGGCGTGAGGTGCACGGGCCGCGTGGTGGTGTCGGTGAGGGTCGCAGGCGGGCTCAGCTCGTGACGTCCGGGATCAGCTCGTGACGTCCTTCGTCGCGAACCGCCGGGCCGCGAGCAGACCGAACACGGTGGCGTACACCGTCGCCGACAGGGCGCCGGAGGCGATGCGCGTCCATTCGACGTCGGTGGCGATCAGGTCCATCCACGCGAACGAGAAATGGGTCGGCAGGAAATCCCGGAGGTCGCCGAGCGCGGTGATCTGGTTGAGGATCTGCGAGAGGATCGACGCCAGCACCGCGCCGCCGACCGCGCCCAACGGGGCGTCGGTCGACACGCTCAACAACAGTGCCAGTCCCGCCACCCAGGCCAGGTGGACGAGCAGATAGGCGGTCGCGAGGGCGAGCGCCACGATGCTGTCGGAGAACGGGATCGCATCGCCCGTCGGGCTGATGGCCTCGCCCGTGCCGTACCAGATGGTCCCCGCGACGAACGCCGACACGGGCAGCACCACGATCGTCAGCGCCGACAGCAACCCGGACGCGACCGCCTTCTGCCGCAACAGGCGGTGCCGGGGCACGGGGATGGCCAGCAGGTACTTCAGACTCGACCAGGAGGACTCGCTGGCGATCGTGTCGCCGAAGTACAGCGCCACGATCATCGGCAGCAGGAACGACCCGGACACGAACAGGGCGACCACGACGAAGTTCGGCGCGCTGGCCGTGGCCAGGTCGATGAACCCGCCGGACCGCGGATTCGCCTCGGCCTCGCCGATCTCGAACGCCGCGACCAGGATGAACGGCAGCAACACGACGAAGGCGAGCAGCAGCTGGGTCCGCCGCCTGCGCAGCTGTCGTCGCAGTTCCACCCCGAGCCGGAGCGTGCGGCCCGCGCGGTAGCCGGTGACGGCGCCGTCGGGCCCGGGCCCCGTGACGTGCTCGGCCCCGGCGGCGTCGGCGAGTTCCTCCAGCGCGGCCGGGTCGGTGTGCACCCCGTGCTGGTCCACGGCGTGCGGGTGCTCCGGTGCGGCACCGGACGCGGTGTCGCGTTCGGAGTCGCTCATCAGCCTTCACCTTCCCCGACGAGTTGCAGGAACGCGTCTTCGAGCCGGCGACGCGGTCCGGCCTGCTCCACGGCCACGTCCGCCCGGACGAGGGCCGCGACGGCCTCACTGCGCGGCAGCGGGCCGAGGTCGGCGTGTACGAGGCCGTCGGTGATCTCCACGTCGGACACGCCGTCGAGGCCGCGCAGGATCTCCGCCGCCCGGTCGGCGTCGTCCACCCGGAACGTCGCCTCCCCGCCCGCGGCGATGATGTCGTGGACACCGCCCGAGGCGACCAGCCTGCCGCGGTGCATGACGACGACGTCCGTGCACGTCTGCTCGACCTCGGCGAGCAGGTGGCTGGACACCACGACGGTGCGGCCGGTCGCCGCGTACCGACGCAGCACCTCACGCATCTGGTGGATCTGGGGCGGGTCGAGCCCGTTGGTGGGTTCGTCGAGCACGAGCAGCTCCGGCAGGCCGAGCATCGCCTGCGCGATGGCCAGCCGCTGCCGCATGCCCTGGCTGTACGTGCGCACCTTCCGGTGCACCGCGTCGCCCAGCCCCGCGATCTCGAGCGCTTCGTCGATGTGCGCCCTGTCGGCGGGCCTGCCGGTCGCCTGCCAGAACAGTTCGAGGTTCGCCGCGCCCGACAGGTGCGGCAGGAACCCGGAGCCTTCGACGAACGAACCGATCCGGGACAGCACCGGAGCTCCGGGCGTGACGCGGTGGCCGAACACGCGGATCTCGCCGTCGGTCGGCGTGATCAGGCCCATCAGCATGCGCAACGTCGTCGTCTTTCCCGCACCGTTCGGACCGAGCAGGCCGAGTACCTGACCGGGTTCGACCCGGAACGACAGGTCGCTGACCGCGGTCAGCCCACCGGGATACGACTTCGTGAGGCCGGAGATCACGATCGGGGTGCCGGCCACGTCGGGGTCGACCCGGTGCGAGTGCCTGCGGCGGATCCGGCCGATCACGGCGACCAGCACGGCGAGGGCGAGCGCGCCGCCGATGCCCGCGAGCTGCACCACCGGCCACCGGGACGTCGCCGTCGTCCCGGGCACCACGGGCACCGCGACCTCGGGCGGGCCCGCCAGTCCGACGCGGAATCCGGCGGGCCGATCGGGGGTGGCGTACGACCGGTCCGTCGTGCCGATCACCAGCTGCAGGCGGTGGTCGGTCTCGATCGGCCGGACGATTCCGGGCAGGGTGACGGTCACCTCGGTCGGGGAGCCGTCCGCGGACAGCGGCACCCGGATCGGCGCGACGGCGTTGCCGGGCAGGGTGCGCGTGCCGTCGGGACCGACGTCGTACAGCTTGGCGAACAGCACCGCCTCGGACGGGGCCGACCCGCCGGGCTGGGCGTTGGCGCCGGCCGCGGACCCGGTTCCGGAGTCGTCGTTGTCGCCGGAAGGGCCGTCGCCGGAAGCGCCGTCGCCGGAGGTGCCGTTCCCGGGGTTGTTCTGCCCGCGGCCGGAGTCTCCGTTGCCGTTGCCGTTGCCGTTGCCGGTACCGCCGGTTCCGCCGTTGTCACTGTTGCCGCCGCTGTCGCCGGGGCCTGCCGCCGCGGGATCGGCCATCGGCTCCGGGGCGATGGACAGGCGCACCGTCGATGCACCGGACACGAGGAGCTGCTCGGTCATGGGGCGGGACGTGAACACGGCGGTCTGGCCGGGCGGGTCGACGGTGAACAGGCCCGACAGTCGCGACGAGCCCGCCACGATGCGGTTGAGCCCGGGGATACCGCTGACCGAGGCGGGCGTGCCGCCGGGCGGTCGTACCACGGTCTGCTGCTCGCCGACCAGCTGTACGGCCCGGCGCCGGACGTCGTCGCCGTTGACGCCGGGGTAGGCGCCCGCGTCGACGTTGCGGACGGAGGGCGCGCCGTTCGCCCGGATCGCGCCGGTCACGTCGTACGAGAACGTCGCCGCCGGATCCTCGCCCTCACCGGTGAGGTGGTGCCAGAGGAAGTCGGCCATGACGCCGCGCAGCTGCGGCCCCGGTCCGCCGCCGTCGTGGCCGCCCGCGTACCAGGCGACGGACACCTCGCCGCCGGCCTCGGCGATCTGCCGGGCGTTGGCGTCGGCCTGATCGAGGCCGAACAGCGTGTCGTGTTCGCCCTGCACCAGCAGCGTCGGCACGGTGATGTCGTCGGTGACGGAGGCGGGGGAGACGCGGTGCAGCAGGTCGAGCGTCGACGGTTCGGCGGCCCCGTCGGTTGCGACGTCGACGTAGGCGGCGCAGACCTCGGCGCTGAACCGTCCGCACGCGTCGGCGTCGGGACGCAGGTTCCCGCCCGATCCGCTCTGTGGCCGTCCCGCGCCGGGTGCCGCACCGGTGTCGCCGGTCTGTCCGCCCGGTGGTGCGGCGAGGTCGTCGTTCTCCTCGTCGTCGCCGGGCTCGACGGCGTCGGGTCCGGGGCCCGGGGCGCTCGACGGGGTGCCGGAGCCCGCGGAGAAGAGGGCGCCGATCCAGGACCGTTTGAGCACGCCCGACCCGGTGTCCGCGCCGGGGGCGGGCGTGGTGGCGGCGAGCCGGTCGTCGGTGGCGTTGTTGGGCAGCAGGGACTGCCGCAGATCGTTGTACGTGATGGCGGGCGCGATGGCGTCCACCCGCGGGTCCGTTCCGGCGAGCAGCAGCGCCAGCGCGCCGCCGTACGAGGCGCCGGTGACACCGACCCGGGGGTCGCCGTCGTCGTCGGACACGACCTCGGGCATGCCCGCCAGGTGGTCGAGCAGCCGGGAGGCGTCGGCGACCTCGCGGTCCGGTGCGTTGAGCGAGATCGAGCCGGTGCTGTCGCCGAATCCGCGTGCGGACCAGGTGAGCACGACGAACCCGCGCTCGGCGAGTTCCCGGGCGTCGCGGGCGACGCTGTTCTTGTCGCCGCCGAACCCGTGGGGCAGGAGGACGGCGGGTGCGGGCGTGTCCTCCGGCACGTAGACGGTCGTATCGAGCTGCTCGCGGTCGGCCGAGCCCGGTGAGGTGGCGACGTCGATGGTGGCGGCCTGGGTGCTGTACGCGGGTGGCCGTTCGCCGTCACGGAACAGCAGGAGGCCCGCGACGGCGAGGAGTGCGACGACGGCGACCAGTGCCGTCAGGCGTCGGCCGCGGCTGCGGAGAAGACGGGACACGGTGACCACACTATGGGGACGTGGAGCAGGCGGTTCGTCCGGGCATGCCCGGTTTCCCGGAGCCGGAGTGATCTTGTGTGATCGATGTTACGCGTGGGGTGACGAAGCGGACGGTTGCCACGAGTGGCGCCGGACCGCACCGGGGCGTAAGGATGGAGCGGTTGTGTTCCCCACGGAGGGGAGTATTCCGTCACGGCGACGTCGTCAGCACGGTTGCGTTCCGACGCACCCGGCGTCGCCGGCCCGCAGACCCCGAGGTGGCGCGCGGGCGGAAGAGACCTCCGGATAGCACCATGCCGCTACCCGGAGGAAATCGTCCATGTCCGTGCCGTTCTGGCTGTGGGCCGCCACCATCGGCGGTCTGATCGTGCTGCTGGCGATCGACCTGGTGATCGTCGACCGCAAACCCCATGAGGTCACCACCGGTGAGGCCGCGCGCTGGGTCGTCTTCTACGTCGCCTGCGCCGTGGCCTTCGGTGCCGGGGTGTGGCTGCTCGCCGGGCACGATCCCGGTGTCGAGTTCTTCACCGGCTACATCACCGAGTACTCGCTGTCGGTCGACAACCTGTTCATCTTCATGGTGATCATGGCGTCGTTCAAGGTGCCCGCGATCCACCAGCACCGGGTCCTGCTGATCGGCATCGTGATCGCGCTGGCCATGCGCAGCGTGTTCATCGCCATCGGGGCGTGGGCCATCGCGCAGGTCGTGTGGATCTTCTTCCTGTTCGGCGCGTTCCTCATCTTCACCGCGATCAACATGGTGCGGCAGAAGGACGAGGACGAGGAGTACCACGAGAACCTGGTCACCCGCCTGACCAGGAAGGCCTTCCGCGTCACCGACGATTACGAGGGTCACCACTCGATCGTCAGGAAGAACGGCAAGCGGTACCTGACGCCGATGGCGCTCGTGATCGTGGCGATCGGCAGCGCGGACCTGCTGTTCGCGGTCGACTCGATCCCCGCGATCTTCGGGATCACCCAGGAGGCGTTCCTGGTCTTCACGGCCAACGCCTTCGCCCTGATGGGGCTGCGGCAGCTGTACTTCCTGCTGGGCGGGCTGGTCAGCAAGCTCGTGTACCTGTCGCAGGGACTGGCGATCATCCTCGCGTTCATCGGGGTGAAGCTCGTGCTTCACGCGCTGCACGAGTACCACGTCACGCCGGCATGGCTGGAGATCAACAACTGGATGTCCCTCGGCGTGATCGTCGTGGTGCTGACCGTCACGACCGTGGCGAGCCTGGCCAAGGCAAAGCGCGATCCGAGCGTGGTCGGTCAGTCCGGCCTGAACCTGAACGCCGCGGCACCGGAGGAGAGGGCCGACGACCGGCCGGCCTCCGACGACGAGCGGTGACGTTCAGGCACCCGGGACTGCGCACGACAGGTCGTTAGCGCCGCTAAAGGTCGGGTAGGGTGCGGGCCGTGCGCCCTTCCGATATCGAACTGCAGCAGGTCCCCGGCAGGCCCGCCCTGTCCGACGACCTCCTCCTCGTGTCCGTCACCCGTCCCGACGTCGCGGCGAACGCCTACGTCGGCGGACTGCACCGCGTCGGCCGGGACGGGACGACGGCGTGGACCCACGGCCCGGGTCCGGACGGCGCCGGGCCGGACCGGCGCCGCGACTCGGCACCCGCGATCTCCCCGGACGGTCGGTGGGTGGCGTTCCTCCGCAGCGATGCGGGTGATCCGGCGCAGCTGCACGTCATGCCGGCGGGCGGCGGTGAGTCGCGGGTGCTGACCGCGCTGCCGCTCGGGGCGGGCACGCCCGTGTGGGCCCCGGACTCGCGCAGGATCGCCTTCACCGCGCGGGTGCCGGAACCGGGCCGCTACGGCACCTCCGACGGCGACGTGACCCCGGACGCCGCCGAGGAGGCGCCCCGGCGGATCACCCGGTACGACTACCGCATCGACAACATCGGGTTCCTGCGCGACCGGCCGCAGCGGCTGTTCGTGGTCGACGCGTTGGCCGACGAACCGGACCTCGCACCGGAGCCGCTGACCGACGACGCGGCGTCCGTCGCCGATCCGGCATGGACGCCGGACGGTCGGTCGGTGCTCGTGGTCGCCCCGCGGGACTGGGACCGCGTGGAGACGATGCACGCCGACCTCTACGCCGTGCCCGCGGAAGGCGGCACGCCGCACCTCGCCGTGCGTACCGAGGGCCGGGCGGAGAACCCGGCGGTGGCCGCCGACGGCACGGTGTTCTTCTACGCGGCCGCGTTCGAGGGATACGCCCGTGCGGCGACCAACGCCGGGTTGTGGGCGGCGCCCCTCGACGGTTCCGAGCCGGCGCGCAGGCTCACCGACGCCGAGTCGGTCGACTGCGTGGCGGCCGCGGGACCGCCCGCCGTGCACGGCGACGACGTGCTGGTCGTCGTCGCCCACCGCGGTGCCGCCGAGCTGCGGCGCGTGCCGCGCACGGCGTCCGAGGCGCCCCTGTCGCGGCTTCCGGTGCTGACCGGCGAGCGTGCGGCGGTGCGGTCGTTCACCGTGGCGGGCGACCGGATCGCGGTGGTGCAGGCCGGCCCCGAGGACGCGGGCGAGGTGCTGCTCGCCGACGGCGACGGCGCGTTCACGGCGCTGACGACGCTGTCCGAACCGTTGCGCGGCAGCGGTGTCCTGCCCGCCGAGGAGATCACCGCGACGTCGGCCGACGGCTACCCGGTGCACGGCTGGGTCGTGACTCCCGAGGGCGACGGCCCGCATCCGGTGCTCCTCGTCGTCCACGGCGGACCGTTCGCGGCGTACGAGTGGAGCCTGTTCGACGAGGCCCAGGTGTACGCGGCGGCCGGATACGCCGTCGTGCTGGCCAACCCGCGGGGTTCGGCAGGTTACGGCGAGTCCCACGGGCGGGCGGTGCTGCACGCGCTCGGCACCGTCGACGCCGACGACCTGCTGGCGCTGCTCGACGCCGTGCTCGAACGGCCCGACACCGACGCAGACCGGGTCGGCGTGATGGGCGGTTCGTACGGCGGTTTCATGGCCGGCTGGCTCGCCGCCCACCACGGCGACCGGTTCCGCGCGGCGTGGAGCGAGCGCGCCGTCAACGCGTGGGACTCGTTCGCGGGCAGCTCCGACATCGGCTGGACGTTCACCGAGGTCTACGTCGGTGACGACCCGGACGAACAGCGCAAGCGCAGCCCGTTGACCTACGCCGCCGACATCGACGTCCCCTTCGCGGTGGTGCACTCCGAACAGGACTGGCGCTGCCCCCTGGAACAGGCGCAGCGGCTGTTCGTCGCGCTGAAGAAGGCCGGTGCGGACACCGAGTTCCTGCTCTTCCCCGGTGAGGGACACGAACTGACCCGCAGCGGCAAGCCGCGGCATCGCGTCCAGCGGTTCGAGGCCGTGCTCGACTGGTGGGCCCGCCACCTGCCGGTGGACTGAGTTCGGCCTGCGCGCCGCGTGGGCGAGCGTGCGGCGCGCAGGCGTGCGACGGGACCGGCGGGCCGGATCGTGACGGCGCCGGGCCGTCCACGCCTCAGATCGTGAAGGCGAGGTTGCGTACGATCCGGTCGCCGAGTTCCGTGTCGCCGGAGCGCTCCACCTCGGGCAGCCGCTCCTCGGGGTCGACGCGGCCACCGGCGAGCCGTGCGAACAGTCCCGCGTCCAGGCGCAGGGTGGTGGTGGCCGGGCCGGAGAGGGCAGGCACCACGGAGGCCCTGCCGTCGACGGCCACGTGCACGGTGCGCCGCAGCGGCCCCGTGAACTCCAGGGTCACGCCCGCGCCGTCCGGGGCGCCCGCCTTCTTCCCGACGACGTAGCCGAGCGACTCGACCAGCTCGTCGAACGACTGCTCGACACACGGACCGGCCTCGTGCCCCGGCAGTCCGGTGGCGTCCCGGATGTCCTGCTCGTGCAGCCAGGTGTCGAAGATCCGGATGCGCATGAACCGGCCGTAGGTGCCCTTGCCCACCGGCGTCCACGACGGCGCGTCGAAATCCTCCTGCGTCATCGTGCGCAACGCCTCGCCCCGGCGGGAGACGACGTCGCGGAACCGCTCGAGCATCCGCTCAGGGGCCGACTCCCGCATGGAGCGCACCCAGCGTTCGTTGACCGCGGCGATCTCGTTGTGCACGTGGGAGAACTCGGCCACGTCGATGTCCGCTTCCGGGGCCGATTCGCCCAGCAAGGACGACTCGGTGCCGATCACGTGCGCGACGACGTCGCGCACGGCCCAGCCGGGTAGTGGGCTCGGTGCCTCCCACGCCGCGGCGTCCAGCGAGGCCAGCAGTGCGTCGAGCGACTCCCACTGCGCGGCGAGCGCCCCGGTGATCGTGTCCTTGTCGAAGCCCGTCGTCGTGCTCACGAGGTGCTCTCCCGTTCGTTTCCGAGTTCGATGATCTGTCCTCTGTCGACGCTCTCCCAGTCACGGCCCCGCAGGTACGGGGCGAGCGCGTCGGCGACGGCTCGTTCGTCGTGCGGAGCCTTGGGCCGCTGCAGCTCGTAGACGTGCGGGAACTCCAGCATGCCGGTGACCAGCTCCCACAGCCGCACCGCCGCGGCACCCGACGGGGGATCGACCAGCACCGGGCCGAACAGGCACTGGCCGTCGGGGAACAGCAGCGTGGGCACGCCGAAACCGCCCGCGTCCACCACGCGCCGGTGGTCGGCCGTGACGTCGTCGTGGGTGGACGAATCCGCGAGGGCCTCGTCCAGTACCGCGGCCTCGACGCCGATCTCGGTGAGCAGGCGACGCGCCGTCTCCGGCTCGTGCGGTTTGCCGCCGTCGAGGTGGAGCTCCCGGCCGACCCGCGCGTACCAGGCGTCGAGCAGTGCGGGATCGCGGCGCCGCAGCAGCGCGCCGATCCGCATCAGCGACCAGCCGTACGACCACGGTCGCTCCCACGGGTGCTTCTTGCCCTCGAACCGGTTCACCTCCTCCAGGCTGAAGAACCGCCAGTTGACGGTCAGCCCGGTGCGGGAGCGGACCTCCCGGATCCAACGGGAGGTGTGGTAGGCGAACGGGCACATCGGGTCGAAGTGGAAGTCCACCTCGGACGGACGGGGCTGCTCGGACGGCTCGGACGGTGCTGTCATACGGCTCCTTCTCGCAGGTGCACGTCGATCAGGTCGTGCAGCGTGGCGGCGACGTCGGTGGCCGAGTGACCGCCGACCTTCGCCAGCAGGATCCGCCCCTGGGTGTGGGCGAGCAGGGAGTGGGCGAGCCGGTCCGGGTCGACGCCCTCCCGCAGTACGCCCTCGTGCGCGGCCTGGTGGCAGATCACCGCGAATCCGCGCTCCCAGCGTGCGAACGCCGAGGCCAGGTGGTCGCGCAGCGTGTCGTCCACGGTGGACAACTCGGCGGCGAGGTTCCCGAACGGGCAGCCGACCACGCGGCCGAACGTGGACTCGAATCCGGCCTGGATGCCGCCGACGGCGTCGGCGACCCCGTGCAGGCGCTGGGCCGCGGTGTCCCCCGAGGCGGCGGCGAGGCGTTCCAGCAACGCGTCGGTGTGCAGGTCGACGACGGCCTTCGCCAGATCGGCCTTCGCGGGGAAGAAGTGGTAGAAGCTGCCCTTGCGTACGTCGGCCGCGGCGCACACGTCGTCCACGCTCACCGATCCGTAGCTGCGGGAGAGCAGCAACCGGGCCGACGTGCGGACGATCCGCTCGCGAGTGTCGCGGCTCCGGCCCATGGCGGAGACCGTAGGCTCTCTTGACCGAACGGTCAACTGGCGCGTGGTGGAGCGGCCCGGGCGGACCGGGGCGGGCCGGGTCGGGGCCGGCTCAGCGAGGGCCTGCTCGGTGGGGCCGGGCGTCTCAGTCGAGCAGGACGTAGCCGAGTTCGCGGCACACCCGGGCCAACGGCACGTCGAGCCCCGGGTGATCGAGCCCGAGTAGGATGTCCGGTGACGCGGGCAGTGCCGAGCCCGCGGGAGGGTTCCACAGGCACACGGCGGGTTCGCCGCCGTCCATCGACGAGCGGTACCACAGCCCGTCCAGGTCCGGCAGCTCCGCGCGGATCGCGCGGGCCCACGCCTGCGTGACCTTCTTCGGCCCGCTGGAGATCTCCTGCGACGCCCCGACCCGGGTGGGCCACAGTCCGGACAGGTCGAGCAGTCGCAACGTGCGGGAAGGTCGGACGACCACGAGGTGCGGACCGCGCGTCGTTCGGTCCACTGTGGACGTGGCCTGGAAGACCTCGGCCACGCTGGTGCGCACCGACAGTCCGAAGTAGAGGACGCCGTGCTCGGGGTGGTGCGACGGCGTTTCCGCTGCCGGATGCGGATCGAACCGTGCGTGGGCGATCGGTCCGGCATGACGGAACGTGTCCCAGCGTTGCGGGTGGTTCCCGCGCGCGGCGAAGACGCGCACGAGCCGCGTGGCCGGGTGGACCGCGACGATGTCCTCGTCCGGGCGGAGGTGCTGTCGCAGGACCTCGCCCGGCGGGGGCAGGGGTAACCGTGCCATGACGTGCCGACGTGCTCCTCGGTGCGCGCTCGGGGACGGATGCGGTGGGGTCGGATGCGGTGGGGCCGGGTGCCCGCCGGATGCGTCAGGCGGGCGTTCCGAGCGTAGCGGCCAGCTCGGCCACGCGCGCAGGATCGCCGCCCGCTAGCAGCCAGTCGCGGGGGGTCGCCGGCGTGTCGCGGATCAGGAGGTCGGACTGCGGCGTCGTCATGAACCCGGCGACCACGAGTGCGGGTTGGTCGTCGGGTACGGCGCGGAGCACGACGTCGAGACCCGGTACGGCGGCGTCGGCGGTGAACTGCCACGCGGGCAGTCGCCACCCGCCGTGGCCCTTCCAGCCGGCGAGCCGGTGCTGCTTGAGGCGGTGGCGGACACGGCTGTCGTCGACGCCGAGTCGTCGCGCGGCCTCGGTGACCGTCAGCGCGGAGTCGGCGAACACGGCCTGGGTGGCGACGGCGTTCGCGCGCGCGTCGGGTTCGCCGGACGTGGTGGCCGACAGGTCGAGGCCGACGTCGGTGAGGACGTCGCGTTGCTCGGCCGAGAAGAAGTGCGCCGGGTCCGGGTCACCGGGGGAGAGGCGCCGGGCGGCCTGCTCGACGAGCGCCAGGAACTCGCCCGCGTCCACCTTGAGTCCGGTGCGCGCGAGCACGGTCTCGAGAGCTGTCGTCGTGCCGGTCATGCACCCATGCTAACACGGGCGTGCGCATTCGTGCGTATGTCGCCGTACTCGACTTAATATGCCTACTTGGTTATATTCCTGGTGTGGCAACTACCTTCGAGGTGCTGGCGGAACCGCGGCGGCGTGAGATTCTCGACCTGCTGCGCAGGAGCGAATGCCTGGTCGGCGACCTGGCGACCCGGCTCGACCTGACCCAGCCCGCCGTGTCGAAACACCTGCGTGTCCTGCGTGAGGCGGGCCTGGTCGCCGTGCGGCAGGACGCCCAGCGCCGCTGGTATCGGCTGCGACCCGAGCCGCTGGCCGAGGTCGACGCGTGGCTCGCGCCGTACCGCAGGTTGTGGTCGGACAGTCTCGACGCGCTCGAACGCCACCTCGACCGGATGCCGGACGAAACCGACCCCGAGGAGCAGACGTGACCGACACCCAACGGCGCACCGGCGACGGCTGGCAGCTGCGGTTCGAACGCCGATTCGCGCACCCGCCCGCCAAGGTGTGGCGGGCGTTGACCGAACCCGAACACCTCAGCGCGTGGTACCCGTTCCGGATCGAGGAGCTCGACCTGCGGGTGGGCGGCATCATCCGCTACCGCGAACCGGACGGCGACCCCACCGACCTCTACGCCGAGATCACCGAGCTGGTGCCACAGCGGTGTCTCGCGTTCACCGAGTTCGACCGGGAGACCGGCGAGCACCGCCTGCGGCTGACGCTGGAACCGGACGGTGGCGGCTGCGTGCTGCTCTTCGAGCACACCTTCGCCGACAACCCGTGGGCCGAGCAGACCTTCACCGGTTGGCAGGGCTGCCTCGACGTGCTGGCGGCCACGGTGGGCCGGCTCGACCTCGGCGTGCTCGACGACGTCGACGGTGCGCCGGTGCTGCGCTTCGAGCGCAGGCTGGCCCATCCGCCGCAGCGGGTCTGGCGGGCGCTCACCGACCCCGCCGAACTGGCGGGGTGGTTTCCGGTGGGCGTCGAGGCCGTCCCCGAGCAGGGCGCACCGATGCGGTTCGTGACGGACATGCCCGGCGACGTCGCCGAGGGCCGGGTCCTCGAATGCGACCCGCCGAAGGTCTACGCCTTCCGCTGGGCACGCTCGGTGCTGCGGTTCGAACTCGCGGCCGAGGACGACGGTGGCTGCCTGCTGCGGTTCAGCCACACGTTCAGCGGCACCGACACCTCCGGCGACCTGCCGTCCGTGGCGCGGCAGGGCCCGGGTTGGGAGCAGTGCCTCGATGCGCTCGCCGCGCTGCTCGACGGCACCGAGTCGCCGCAGCGCGACGGCCGGTGGTTCCTCGCCCGCGCCGAGACCTACGTCGAGGAGTACGGGCTCGCCGACGGCACGGTCGCACGGGGCGCCGACGGCGTCGAGGTGCGGTTCGAACGCGACCTCGTGCAGGCGCCCGACGTCGTGTGGTCCGCGCTGACCGAGGGGGATCCGCCGGTCGCGGCAGAGCCGGCTCCGGTGCGGTTCACCCACGGGTACCTGGAACCGGGCGCGGTGACCCGCGTCGAATCCGGACGGTCCGTCGAGTACGCCGCGGCGGGCGGCGCGGTGCGGTTCGAGCTGCGCGACCAGGAGCCCATCGGCACGCGACTCCGCGTGACGCAGACCCTGCCCGACTCGGCGGATGTGGCACTCGCGCTCGCCGCCTGGCACACCCACCTGGAACTGCTGTTCGCCGCCCTGCACGGTGACGTGCGCTGTCCGTGGCCCGAGGAGCGGACCGAACAACTGCGCCGCCGCTACGCCGAACGGGACGGGCGGCGGGACGCGGCGGGGGAGTAGGCCCATCGAGGCCTCGGGGACAGAACTCCCGGCCCCGGGTGCGGGACACGCGGTGGGCCTGTGGGTCGGTCCGCAGGCCCACCGTCCGGTTCGGACCGGTTACGCCCCCGCCTCGCGGAGGAGGATGTCGACGGCCTCGTCGTTGCGTTCGGTCTCCGCGGCGATGTCCTCGTCGCCGGGGTAGAACCCGTCGAGACCGCCGCCGGAGGCCGGGTACATCTCGAACGTGAAGCTCAGGATGCGGTGCTCGCCCCACATCCAGCCGTTCACGTCGCCGTCGGTGACGTAGAGGTCGCTGGACTGCTGGGGCGTGTAGCCGTTGCTGCCGGCCATCTCCCGGCCCACGTCCCGGAACCGCTGCGCCTGCTCCCGGGTCATGTCCTCGGTGACCTCGTCGGTGGTGTGGCCGAACGGCCACAGCACCAGCTCACCGTAGGTGTGGAAGTCGATGTGTCCCGTCGCTGTCCGACGTGTGATCGGCGTGTCATCAGGCTGATCGTGGGTGCGAGGAGCGGCAACCGACGCAAATCGGAGGCCGTTCCCACGTGCCGTCCACACGCGCCGGTTGACTTCGAGCGCGCTGGAGGTTGCACGCTGGTCGCACCCGCACAGCACATCGGACACACGGCACACCGGACAGGAGCGTCGATGACGGAGACGGTCGGACGGGAAACATTCGAGAGCGCCTACGCGGAGGGGACCGCGGGCTGGGTGATCGGCGAGCCCCAACCCGCGATTCCGACTCTGGAGCGGACGGGCCGGATCACGGGCCGGGTGTTCGGCGCCGGTTGCGGCGCCGGGGAGCACACCATCCACCTCGCCGCGCGCGGTTACGACGTGCTCGGCATCGACTTCTCGAACGCGGCCGTGGAGCTCGCCCGTCGCACCGCTGCCGAACGCGGCGTGCGGGCCGCGTTCGACGTCGCCGACGCGGTGACGCTCGGCGACGGCACGAGGGGCGGGGACCTCGGTGCCCCGTTCGACACGATTCTCGACAGCGCCCTGTTCCACGTTTTCGGGGCCGAGGGCCGACGTCGCTACGCGGACGCGCTGCACCGGGTCACGCGCCCGGGCTCGACGGTGCATGTCCTCGCGCTCGCCGAGACCGAGGAGCCCGGTTTCGGTCCGAGGATCAGCGACGCGGCGATCCGGGAAGCGTTCGCCGACGGCTGGACGATCGAGGAACTGGAAAGTTCGCGCTACCGGGCGGTCGCCCACGCACAGGAACACGCGGATGCACTCGGCGTCCGGCCGGGCGCTCCGGTGGACCTGCCCGCGTGGCTCGCACGCATCCGGCGGGAGTGACGCCTCGCCGCGGCAAGCAGGAGCCCCGGACGCTCCGACCACCCGCACGCTGCGACCACCCGCACACCCACCGACCACCCGCACGAACAACGCACCCGCACCGCCGGACGATCCGGCTTCCCAGGAGGGGCAGAGCGATGACCGACACCGTGGCACAGCGCAACTTCGACGAGTCCTACACCGGGGGCGGTGCTCCCTGGGTCATCGACGAGCCGCAGCCCGCGGTCGTGGCACTGGAACGCGACGGCGGGATCGGCGGCAGGGTGCTCGACGCCGGGTGCGGAACCGGCGAGCACACCCTGCTGCTCGCGCGCCGCGGCCACGACGTGCTCGGCGTCGACTTCGCGCCGCACGCCGTGGAACGAGCGACCGAACTCGCCCGCTCGCGTGGCGTCGACGCGCACTTCCGGGTCGCCGATGCGTTCGACCTGGACCGGGAACTCGGTGCGGGCGGCAACGACGGGGATCCCGGCGCCCCGTTCGACACGATCCTCGACAGTGCCCTGTTCCACGTCTTCGAACCCGCGGACCAGCGGCGGTACGCCGACGTGCTGCACCGCATCACCCGGCCCGGCGCGGTGGTGCACGTGCTGGCACTCGCGGAGAGCGAGGACCCCGGTTTCGGTCCGAGGATCAGCGACGCGGCCGTCCGGGACGCGTTCGCCGACGGCTGGACGATCGAGGAACTGACCTCGAACCGCTACCGCGCGGTCGCCAGGGGAGGAGACGCCGAGGCGCTCGGTGTCCCCTCCGGGACCGTCGTCGACCTGCCCGCGTGGCTGGCGCGGATCCGACGCGACTGAGAGTTCCGGTCGAGGAATCCCGGTCGAGAGCTCCTGGCCGGCTTCCCCCAGCGCGAGGGGGCGGGCACCGTCGTGGACGGTGCCCGCCCCCTCGTCGTGTTCGGGGCGGACGTCGGTGTCGCCGGAACAGTCCATTGACTCACGAACGGGTGACACCTAAGTTCTGATCTGTATTTCGAACGACGTCCGAAATCTCGAACACACATCGGGGTGTGCTAGTGAAGATCACCGGAATCAGTACGCACGTCGTCGGGACTCCGTGGCGGAACCTGACCTATGTGCTCGTCCACACCGATGACGGCCTCACGGGCGTCGGAGAGACGCGCATGTTGGGCCACACCGAGGCGTTGCTCGGGTATCTGCGGGAGGCCGAGCTCAACCACATCGCCGGATCCGACCCGTTCGCGGTCGAAGACCTGGTGCGCCGGATGAAGTACGGCGACTTCGGCAGGGCAGGCGAGATCGTGATGTCGGGCATCGCCTGCATCGAGATGGCGTGCTGGGACATCAAGGGCAAGGCGCTCGGCGTGCCGGTGTGGCAGCTGCTGGGCGGCAAGGTCACCGACCGCGTGAAGGCCTACGCCAACGGCTGGTACACCACCGAACGGACGCCCGAGGCGTACCACGCCGCCGCGCGCACCGTCGTCGACCGCGGGTACCGGGCCCTGAAGATCGACCCGTTCGGCACCGGCTATCTCGAACTCGACCACGACGCGACCGCCTACGCCGTCTCCCTCATCGAAGCCGTGCGCGACGCGATCGGCGACGAGTGCGAACTCATGCTCGAGATGCACGGCCGGTTCAGCCCCGCGACCGCGATCCGACTGGCCCGCGAGCTCGCGCCGTACAAGCCCGCATGGATCGAGGAGCCCGTCCCGCCGGAGAACCTCAAGGCGCTGGAGAAGGTCGCGGGCAAGGTCGACGCGCCCATCGCCACCGGCGAGCGCATCCACGACCGCATCGAGTTCCGCGAACTGTTCGACTCGCAGGCCGTCGACGTCCTGCAACCGGATGTCGGCCACCTCGGCGGTATCGCGGAGACCCGCAAACTCGCGGCCACGGCGGAGACGCACTACATGCTCGTCGCGCCGCACAACGTCGGCGGCTCGGTGCTGACGGCCGCGTCGCTGCAGCTCGCGGGATGCACGCCGAACTTCAAGATCCTCGAACACTTCAACGACTTCGCCGATGCGGAGATCAAACACGTCGTCACGGGAGCGCCCCAGGTCGTCGACGGGTACTTCCGGTTGCCGGAGGAGCCCGGCCTCGGCGTCGAACTCGACACCGATGCCGCCGCCGAGTTCCCGCAGCAGCGGGCGCATTTCGACCTGTGGGCCGAAGGCTGGGAGAAGCGCGACCCGACGGGCTCGGCGTGACCGCCGTCGTCGTCGACGAGCCCGGCCGCTTCCGGTTGACCGACACCGCACCGCGCCCGCCCGGTCGGGACGAGGCGCTCGTCCGGGTGCACGCGTGCGGGTTGTGCGGCAGCGACCGGGAACTGTTCCGCGGCACCCGGCCCGCCGAGTACGTGCACTACCCGGTCACCCCGGGCCACGAATGGTCGGGAGTGGTCGAGACGGTCGGGGAGGGCGTCGACCCCGCGCTGGTGGGCCGCAAGGTCGTCGGCGAGGGCTTCCGCAACTGCCAGACCTGTGCCCGGTGCCGCGACGGCGATCCGACGCTCTGCACGGCCGGTTACGACGAGACGGGCTTCACCCAACCGGGAGCCATGGCCGACAGGCTCACGCTCCCGGCGCGGCTGCTGCATCCGTTGCCCGACGACGCCGACCTCGAGGCCGCCGCGTTGCTGGAACCCGCGGCGTGCAGCGCGGCGGCGGCGCTGGCCGCGGGGGCGAGGCCGGGTGACCGGGTCGCGGTGGTCGGCGACGGGGCGCTGGGCCTGACGGCGCTGCAACTGCTCGCGGCGGCCTCGCCCGCGGAACTGTTGCTGATCGGAGGCGCGCCGGAGCGCGCGGAGCTGGCGGCGGAACTCGGCGCGGATTCCTTCCGTGACAAGGATTCCGTCGGTACCGCGGATGATCCGGCCGCGCTGCAGGCGGGCCGCTTCGACGTGGTGGTCGAGACCGCCGGAGCTCCGACGTCCGCACACACGGCCGCGGCGCTCCTCCGCCGGGGCGGCAGACTCGTGCTCACTGGCATCCCACCGGAGGGCGCGACCGGACTCGACCCGACCGACCTGGTGATCCGGCGACTCGACGTGCGCACCGTGTTCGGCGCACCCCCGCGCGCGTGGTCGCACGCCGTCCGCGCCTTCGGCACCGGCCTGCTGCGCACCGCACCGCTGATCACCCATCGCAGGCCGCTGGAGGGATTCGCCGAGGCGATCGGACTCGTCGGCTCCGGCGACCCCGCGGTCGGCAAGGTCCTGCTGATCCCGTCCGAACCCGCCGACATCGAAGGAGTCCCATGACAGCACCGGACCGATCCCCGCAGCCGCGACGGCCGGGCGCGGCAGCGCTCGACCTCGTCGGTATGGGCGCAGCCCCACCGGACCCGGCGCATACGTCTCCGCACGCCTTCCCCGGCGGAGGGACGTGGCGCACCGAGGTTCCTTCCGTGGAGGGGCCCGAGGCGCTCGCCACCGTGCTGAAGGAGTCGACGCGGCTGAACGTGCCCGTGCACCGCATCAGCCAGGGCAGCGGCGTGTGGATGCTGACCGACGCCGAGATCACCGAGATGGTGGAGGCCTGCGCGGAGCGGGACGTCGAACTGTGCCTGTTCACCGGTCCCCGTGGCACGTGGGACATCGGCGCCGCCACCCGCACCCCGTCGGGCGGCGGCGGGCTGCGGGCCCGCGGCCACACGTCGGTGGCGGGCTGCGTCGAGGACGCACTGCGCGCCGCCGAACTGGGCGTGCGGTGTCTGCTCGTCGCCGACGAAGGCGTGCTGTGGACCCTGCACCGGCTGCGTGAGGCCGGAGCGCTGCCCGCGGACACGACGTTCAAGGTCTCGGCGCTCGTCGGGCCGGTCAACCCGGCCGCGTACGCCGTGTGGGAGGGCCTCGGCGCGGACTCGGTGAACATCCCGTCGGACCTCGGGCTCGACCAGCTGACCGAGATCCGTCGGGTATCGGCGGCGCCGATGGATCTGTATCTCGAGGCGCCCGACGACCTCGGCGGGTACGTGCGGATGTACGACGCGGCCGAGTTCATCCGGCGCGGCGCTCCGCTGTACCTGAAGTTCGGTCTCAGCAACGCGCCCGGCATCTATCCCTACGGGGGACATCTGCGTGACGTGACCCTCGACACCGCCCGGGAGCGGGTGCGCCGCGGCCGCCTCGCACTCGACCTGCTGGCCCGCCACGGGGCCGACGGCGACATGGCGCCGATCGGTTCGCGCGCTCCGGGTGCGCTGCGGCGGTTCCCGACACCGGAAAGGAGTTGACCATGCGCAACCGCGTGGGGCACGGCACTCGCAGTGTTGCGAGCACCGTGACCGCCGCCCTGGCCGCCGTCGCACTCGTCGCCGTTCTGGCGGCCTGCGGACAGGAGGCCCGCGGCGGCAGCCGCTACGAACCGGAGGGCGGCAAGGGGTCGACCGTCGGCCTGGCCATGCCGACCAAGTCGTCCGAACGCTGGATCGCCGACGGCCGGAACATGGCCGAGGAGTTCCGCAAGGCCGGGTACAAGACCGATCTGCAGTACGGCGACGACACGGTGGAGAACCAGATCGCCCAGATCGAGAACATGATCACCAAGGGACACGAACTCCTGGTCGTGGCGGCCATCGACGGTTCGGCGCTGACGAACGTGCTCCAGCGTGCCGAGGACGCCGGTACCCGGGTGATCGCCTACGACCGGCTCATCATGGGCACCGAGCACGTCGACGGGTACGCCTCGTTCGACAACGAGCGGGTCGGCCGCCTGCAGGGGCAGTACATCGTGGACGCACTGGAACTCGAGGACCGTCCGAACGAGACCTTCACGATCGAGCTGTTCGCCGGTTCGCCGGACGACAACAACACCCGCTATTTCTGGAACGGCGCCATGAGCGTGTTGCGGCCGTACCTGGAGAGCGGCCGGCTCGAGGTCCGCAGCAAGCAGACGCGGATGAACCAGGCCACGACGTTGCGCTGGGACGGCGGTACCGCCCAGAAGCGCATGGACGACCTGATCAGCCGCCACTACGGCACCACTCGGCTCGACGCGGTGCTCTCGCCCTACGACGGCATCTCCATCGGTGTCCTCTCGGCGCTCAAGAGCGCAGGGTACGGCGGCAAGAACCAGCCGTTCCCCGTGGTCACCGGGCAGGACGCCGAACTCGCGTCGATCAAGTCGATCGTGGCGGGCCAGCAGACCCAGACCGTGTTCAAGGACACCCGCGAACTCGCCGACCAGGCGGTGCGGATGGGCGACGCGCTGCTGACCGGCACGAAGCCGGAGTTCAACAACACGACCGACTACGACAACGGCGCGAAGGTCGTGCCTGCCTACCTGCTCGACCCCGTCAGCATCGACGAGTCGAACGTGCAGCTGCTCGTCGACGAGGGCTACTACAAGGCGGGGCAGATCGAATGACCGCGACCGAGAGTGACGACACGACCGGGAGCGACGACACCACCGGGAGCGCGAGCGGCCGCAGCGAGACCGCGCCGGTGCTGGAGATGCAGGGCATCACGAAGACGTTCCCCGGCGTCACGGCGCTGGCCGGCGTCGACCTGGCCGTGCGGCCGCGGGAGATCCACGCCGTGTGCGGCGAGAACGGCGCGGGCAAGTCGACGCTGATGAAGGTGCTCAGCGGCGTCCATCCGCACGGCAGCTACGACGGGGAGATCGAGTTCCGGGGCGAACCGGTCGCGTTCCGCGGCATCACCGAGAGCGAGCGCCGCGGCATCGTCATCATCCACCAGGAACTGGCGCTCGTGCCGGAGCTGTCGATCGCCGAGAACATCTTCCTCGGCAACGAGCGGTCGACCCGCGGCATCATCAGCTGGGGCGGCACGTTGAGTGCCGCGGCGAGGTTGCTTCGCCGGGTGGGCCTGCCCGACAACCCGCGCACGCGGGTGGCCGAACTGGGCGTCGGCAAGCAACAGCTCGTCGAGATCGCGAAGGCGCTGTCGAAGGACGTCGAACTGCTCATCCTCGACGAGCCGACGGCGGCGCTCAACGACGAGGACAGCCGGAACCTGCTGCGGCTGATCCTGGACCTACGCGACCAGGGCATCGCGTGCATCGTCATCTCGCACAAGCTGGAGGAGATCCGGCGCATCGCCGACTCGGTGACGATCCTGCGCGACGGGCGCAGCGTCGAGACGTTGCCGGTGCGGGACACGCCGGACGCCGAGCCGGAGCTGTCCGAGGAACGCATCATCCGCGGCATGGTCGGACGTGACCTCGGCAGTCGTTTCCCGGAGCGGCGTCCCTACCGGGGTGACGGCGCGGGGGAGGTCGCCTTCGAGGTGTCCGGGTGGACCGTCCGCCACCCCGCGGAGCCGCGGACGGTCGTCGACGACGTGTCGCTGACCGTGCGCCGCGGCGAGATCGTCGGCGTCGCCGGGCTGATGGGTGCGGGCCGGACCGAACTGGCCATGAACGTGTTCGGCCGTAGCTACGGCGTCCACGAGGGCGGAACCGTTGCGGTGCACGGAAAACCGGTACGCACCCGGACCGTGCCCGAGGCGATCTCCCACGGCATCGCCTACGTCACCGAGGACCGCAAGACGTTCGGGCTGAACCTCATCGACACGGTGCACCGCAACATCTCGCTCACGTCGCTGCCGGGGATGACCCGTCGAGGCGCCGTCGACGAGCACAGGGAACAGCAGGTGGCCGAGCGCTACCGCGAGTCGATGAACATCAAGACCCCCACGGTGTTCGAACCGGTCGAGCGGCTCAGCGGCGGCAACCAGCAGAAGGTCGTGCTGAGCAGGTGGATCCACGCCGGACCGGACGTGCTCATCCTCGACGAGCCGACCCGCGGCATCGACGTCGGCTCGAAGTTCGAGATCTACACCGTGATCGAACGGCTGGCCGCCGAGGGCAAGGCCGTGCTGTTCATCTCGTCCGAACTCCCGGAACTGCTGGGGATGTGCGATCGGATCTACACGATGTCGGCGGGACGGCTGACCGGTGAGGTCGGCCGCGAGGACGCCACGCAGGAATCGCTCATGCGGTACATGACCATGGATACCGAACCGAAGGTCCGCACATGACCACGACACAAGACCGTACCCCCGACGCGCCGGCTCCGGATCATCTTCCCGGACAGCGGTCCACGGGCGGGATCCTGCTCGATCTCGCGCGCAACAACGTGCGCCAGTACGGCATGCTGATCGCACTGGCTCTGATCGTCCTGCTGTTCCAGATCTGGACCGACGGGACGTTGCTGCTCCCCAGCAACGTCTCCAACCTGGTGCAGCAGAACAGCTACATCCTCATCCTGGCCGTCGGCATGATGATGGTGATCGTCGCCGGGCACATCGACCTGTCCGTCGGCTCCCTGGTCGCCTTCGTCGGCGCGATAGCCGCCGTGATGATGGTCGACTACGACCTGCCCTGGGTGGTGGCGCTGGTGCTGTCGCTCGTCGTCGGCGCTGTCGCGGGTGCATGGCAGGGATTCTGGATCGCCTACGTCGGCATTCCGTCGTTCATCGTCACGCTGGCGGGCATGCTGCTCTTTCGGGGCGCGACCCAGATCGTCCTCGAAGGACAGTCGGTGGCCCCGTTCCCGCAGGGGTTCCAGCAGATCGCGCAGGGCTTCATCCCGGAGATGGGCCCGTACACCCAGTACCACAACCCGACGCTCGTGCTGGGCCTGCTGGCGGTCGTGGCGCTGCTCGTGCAGCAGATCCGGGGCCGGCGGCGGCAGGCGGCCCACGACCTCACGGTGCTGCCCTTCCCGCTGTTCGTGGCCAAGTGTGTCGCGATGGCGGCCGCGGTCGTGGTCGTCGCGCTCACCCTCGCCAGCTACCACGGTGTCCCGGTCGTGCTGCTGATCCTGTGCGGCCTGGTGCTCCTGCTGGGCTACGTGATGCGCAACGCTGTGATCGGCAGGCACATCTACGCACTCGGCGGGAACCGGGAGGCCGCGAAGCTCTCCGGCGTCCGCGACAAGCGCGTGACGTTCCTGGTGTTCGTCAACATGGGCGTGCTGGCTGCACTGGCCGGTTGCGTGTACGCGGCGCGGCTCAACGCGGCCACCCCGCAGGCCGGCCTCATGTTCGAGCTCGAGGCGATCGCCGCCGCGTTCATCGGCGGCGCGTCGATGCGCGGCGGTGTCGGCACCGTCGTGGGCGCGGTGATCGGTGGCCTGGTGCTGGGCGTGCTGAACAACGGCATGTCGCTGCTCGGGATCGGCACCGACGTCCAGCAGGTGATCAAGGGCCTGGTGCTGCTGGCGGCCGTCGGGTTCGACGTGTGGAACAAGCGCAGGGCCGCGACGACGACCTGAGACGACGACCTGAGCGGGGGCCGGCTCAGCCTGCGAACGCGGGCTGGGCCAGGCCCGCGCCGGCGTCCGGCACCACGAACACCGAGCCGGCCTCGGCGGGCGGCTGCTCCTGATCGACCCGCGCGGTCGTGACGTACAGATCGGACAGTGCAGGCCCCGCGAACGCACACGCCGTCGGGTGGCTCACCGGAAGCGCAACGGTCCGGTCGAGCCGCCCGTCGGGTGTGTACCTCCGGACGGCGCCGCCCGACCACAACGCGATCCACACGCACCCGTCGGCGTCCACGCAGAGTCCGTCGGGAAACCCCGCCCCCTTCTCGACGACGGCCAGCGGCCTGCGCCCGGACACGGAGAGATCGGCGGCGACGTCGAACACGTCGATCCGCCGGGTGGGGGTGTCGACGTAGTACATCGCCCGCCCGTCGGGGCTCCACCCCGTGCCGTTGCTGACGGTCACGTCCGCGAGCACGGTCGCCGACGAGCCGTCCGCGGCGAACCGGGTCAGCGTGCCGCCTCCGGGGGTCTCGTCGTAGCGCACCGTGCCCGCCCAGAGGGCGCCGTCCGGGGCGACGGCCGCGTCGTTGCCGCGGCGTCCCGCCACGGGTTCGTGGTGCAGCCACCGGAAGGCCGCCGCCGAGTCGTAGAGGCCGATGCCGTCACGCAGGTTCACCACCAGTCCGCGCCCGCCCGCACGCGGTTTGGCCGCGCCCACGTGCTGGCCCGTCTCCAGCGCGCTCGTCGCACCGGTGGCCGGGTCGTAGGTGTGCACGCGTGCGGACAGGATGTCGACCCAGACGAGCCGCTGCGCGTCGGGATCCCACGTGGGCCCCTCACCGAGCAGGGCCTCCGCGGGGATCGCGACCTCCGGCCCGCTCACGGCGTGCCCCGGTGGCCGAGGCGGGCCGACAGGTCGGCGGCGCCCTTCACCGCGAGCCGTTCCAGCTCGGGGGCGCGCTCCTCGTCCCACCGGACCGTGGGCACGGAGATACTCAGCGCGGCGACGACCGCGCCGGAGGAGTCCCGGACGGGCGCGGCCACGCAGTGCACGTCCGGATTGGACTCCCGGTCCTCGACGGCGATGCCGCGGGTGCGCATCTCGGCGAGGTGCTCACGCAGGACGGACGGGGAGGTGATGCTGTGCTCGGTCATCGCGGTCAACGGCGTGTCGGGCGGGATGCGTTCGTCGAGGACGTCGCGGGGGAGCATGGCCAGCAGCATCTTGCCGACGGCCGTGCAGTGGGCGGGCAGTCTGCGGCCCGCCGCGGACACCATGCGCACGGCATGGGTGCTGTCGACCTTGGCGATGTAGATGACGTCCGCGTCCTCGAGGATCGCCACGTGCACCGTCTCGTCGCAGGTCCGGGCGATCTCGGCGGCGACCTGTCTGCCCTCGGCCGCGAGGTCGAGCTGCTCGGCGTAGCGACTGCCCAGCTGGTAGGTGCGCACGCCGAGCCGGTAGCAGCCCGACCGGTCGGGGGCCGGAACGAGGTAGCCGCGCGCGGTCAGCGTGCTCACCAGCTCGTGCACGGTGGTGCGCGGCAACCCGAGCCGCCGGGTCATCTCGGGCGGCGACAGCACGGCGTCACCGCCGAGGAACAGCTCGAGCACGTCCAGTGCCCTCGCGACGGCAGGCACCTGGCGTCCCATGGCTACCCCTGTGGTCGGTACGGCGTGTTCGGTACGAGGGAGTGTTCGGTATCGCGAACGTCTGTCGAAATACCGAACACAGGATACGCCGTGGAATGCCTCCGGACCAGGAGAGCGTGGCCGACGGCGCGAATCGCGGGCCGCGACGGCCTTCGGTCACCACGGCGGGCCTACAGGGCAACGGTGGCCCGCCTGCGGGCTCACCAGCCGCGCTCGCGCCACTCCGGCAGTTTCGGGCGCTCGGCGCCGAGGGTCGAGTCGTCACCGTGGCCCGGGTAGAACCAGGTCTCGTCCGGCAACTCGCCGAACACCCGCGACTCGACGTCGTCGAGCAGCGAGCGGAATTCTTCCTCCGAGTTGGTCTTGCCCACACCGCCCGGGAACAGCGAGTCACCGGTGAACAGATGGGGGTGGCCGGCAGGGTCGCGGTACAGCAGCGCGATCGAACCTGGGGTGTGCCCGCGCAGGTGGACGACCTCGAGGGTGACGTCGCCGACCGACAGCGTGTCGCCGTGCTCCACCAGGTGATCCGGCGGCACGGGCAGCGGGTCGGCGTCGGCGGGGTGCGCCGCGGTGTACGCGCCGTTCGCGCCCGCCACCGCACCGAGCGCCTGCCAGTGGTCGCCGTGCTGGTGCGTGGTGACGATCGTGCGCAGCGTCGGCCGGTCCTCGGCGTGGCCGATGAGGTCCGAGATGCGCTCCGGGTCGGCCGCGGCGTCGATCAGCAGTGCCTCGTTGGTCGCTCGGCACACCAACAGGTACGCGTTGTTGTCCATGGGGCCGACCGACAGCTTCGTGATGGTCAGCGCATCGAGCGTGCGGCGGGCGGCGTCCCCGCCCGGCTCGACGTGACCGGTGTAGGACTCGACGACGTTCACGCTCCACACCGTATTACGTGCCCGCGCTCGGTGGCGACCGGTGTCGTCGCTACAGTCCCTGGTCCGGACCAGGTCGCACCGGACGGGCGGGCGGCGGAGTCGGAGGGGGAGCGACGTGACGGCAGCGACGGGCCGGCCTGCCCCCACGAACAGGCGGATGAGCTGGGACGTCATCCGGGTCGTCGCGATCACGTTCGTCGTCGCGGGCCACGTCACGGGCGGGGCCGAACTCATCCCGGACGTCGATCCGTACCCGGTGTCCTTGCGGGTCCCGTTCGGCACCTTCACGTTGCTGGTCCTGTCCGGCTACTTCATGGGGCCGACCCTGCGCAAGCTCCGGCCCGGGCGCTGGCTGCACGCGCGACTGGCGCGGATCCTGCCCGCCTACGTGGTCGCGATGCTGGTCACGTTCCTCGTGCTGCGGATCGTGGCGCCGGTGTTCAACGGCGACGCGGACGGCCCGTGGTATCTGCCGGGTGCCGGTGACCTGGTGCGGAACCTGCTGCTGGTGCAGGAGTGGACCGGGAACATGCACCGTCGGATCGACGCGTCGTACTGGACGCTGCCGGTGCAGGTCGCGGCGTTCACCGCGGCGGCGCTGCTGTGCTGGTACTGGCGCCGCTCGTGGCGCCATCGGCTGCAGCCCGCGGTCGCGGTGTGGGGAGTGATCGGCGTCTCGGCCGTCTCACCGGTGCTGAGCGGGATCGCGCAGGTCGTGCCGACGGCGACGGGGCTGTACTTCGCGCACCTGTTCGCGGCGGGCGCGGCGATCTGGCTCTGGTCGCAGCGCCGGTTCGCCGGGCCGAACCTCGCGGCCGTGCTGGCGGCCGTCCTGGGCCTGCAGCTGTTCCGGTCGAGCGAGCCGCAGTGGCTGATCGTGGCCTGCCTCGGAGCGATGCTGGGCCTGATGTGCCTGGCGGCGCGCGGTCCGGACTGGGGCCGGGTGCTGGGCCTGCTGCGCAGGCCGATCTCGTGGCTCGCCGGCATCAGCTTCGGCATCTACCTCGTGCACCAGAAGCTCGGGTACGTCGTCGCTCGGGTGCTCACCGGGCTGGAGATCGAGCCGTGGTGGCTGCGGATGGGGCTCGTGCTCTCCGCGATCGTGCTGGCGGCGTGGGCGCTCACGGTGTTCGTGGAACGTCCGCTGTACCGGCTGCTGGGCCCGTCGGCACGGGCCGCGCCCGCCGTCGGCGCGCGAACATCGCCGGGGTGCGGCCGCCCTCCGGGATCAGTTCCGAGGGCACCCGTGATGCCACCGGAACGGGCGACCGACGCCCCGCGCCGACCGGTGACGGCGGGCCTGTCGCTCCCGACGACAGGCCCGGTGACGAGGCGCTCCGCACCCGCGGCTGAGGGCGGCGGGTGACGGCGCCGCGGATTCTGTCGGGGGTGCGACCTAGCATGGAGGGCGCCGGGGCCCGCCGTCCGCTCGCCCCGTGCCCGACCTCGCGTCACGCGGGCCCGGTCGTCGCCGGGGCCCGCACCGCCATGCACCAGTGAAGGGACCATCGCCGGTGGCTGACAGTCTTGTAATCCGCGGCGCCCGCGAGCACAACCTGCGCGGGATCGACATCGACCTGCCGCGCGACAGCCTCATCGTGTTCACGGGACTGTCCGGATCCGGCAAGTCGAGCCTGGCGTTCGACACGATCTTCGCGGAGGGGCAGCGGCGCTACGTCGAATCGCTGTCGGCCTACGCGCGGCAGTTCCTCGGCCAGATGGACAAACCCGACGTCGACTTCATCGAAGGGCTCTCACCCGCGGTGTCGATCGACCAGAAGTCCACGTCGCGGAACCCGCGCTCGACCGTCGGCACGATCACCGAGGTCTACGACTACCTGCGGCTGCTGTACGCCCGTGCGGGCAAGGCGCACTGCCCGCAGTGCGGGGAGGCGATCAGCAAGCAGACGCCGCAGCAGATCGTCGACCAGGTGCTGGACATGGAGGCCGAGGTGCGCTTCCAGGTCCTCGCACCGGTGGTGCGCGGCCGCAAGGGCGAGTACGTCGACCTGTTCTCCAACCTCCAGCAGCAGGGCTACGCGCGGGCGCGGGTGGACGGCACCGTGTACTCGCTGACCGAGCCGCCGAAGCTGAAGAAGCAGGAGAAGCACGACATCGGCGTCGTCGTCGACCGGCTCAAGGTCAAGCCGAGCGCCAAGCAGCGGCTCACCGACTCGGTGGAGACCGCGCTGCGCCTGGCCGACGGGCTCGTCGAGCTCGAGTTCGTCGACCTGCCCGAGGACGACCCGCACCGCATCCGCGGTTTCTCCGAGAACCTCGCCTGCCCGAACGGCCATGCCCTCCAGGTCGAGGACCTCGAACCGCGGTCGTTCTCGTTCAACTCGCCCTACGGTGCCTGCCCCGACTGCACGGGCATCGGCGTCCGCAAGGAGGTCGACCCGGAGCTGATCGTCCCGGACGAGGACCTCCCGCTCGGCGACGGCGCCATCCAGCCGTGGAGCGGTGGCCAGAGCGCGGACTACTTCGAGCGGCTGCTGACGTCGCTGTCGGAGGCGATGGGCTTCCGCATGGACACGCCGTGGCGCAAGCTGCCCGCGAAGGTGCAGAAGGCGGTGCTCTACGGCGTGGACGAGCAGGTCCACGTGCAGTACCGCAACCGGTACGGCAGGCGGCGCAGCTACTACGCCAACTTCGAAGGCGTCATCCCGTTCCTCGAACGGCGGCACGAGCAGACCGAGTCGGAGCACACGCGGGAACGCTACGAGGGCTACATGCGGGAGGTGCCCTGTCCGTCGTGTCAGGGCACGCGGCTGAAGCCGGAGATCCTCGCGGTCACCCTGGAGCACTCCGAGTACGGCGAGCGTTCGATCGCCGACGTCTGCGCCCTGTCGGTGTCCGAGGCCTCGGAGTTCCTCGACGGGCTCGTGCTCGGCGAGCGACAGGCGATGATCGCGGGAGCGGTGCTCAAGGAGATCCAGGCCCGGCTGCACTTCCTGCTCGACGTCGGCCTCGACTACCTCTCGCTCGACCGCGGCGCCGGCACGCTCTCCGGCGGCGAGGCCCAGCGCATCCGGCTGGCCACGCAGATCGGCTCCGGCCTCGTCGGCGTGCTGTACGTGCTCGACGAGCCGTCGATCGGCCTGCACCAGCGCGACAACCAGCGCCTGATCGACACGCTCAGCAGGCTGCGCGACCTCGGCAACACGCTCATCGTCGTCGAACACGACGAGGACACCATCAAATCCAGCGACTGGGTCGTCGACATCGGCCCCGGTGCGGGCGAGCACGGCGGCAGGGTCGTGCACAGCGGGCCGTACTCGAAGCTGGTCAAGAGCAAGAAGTCGATCACCGGCGACTACCTGGCGGGCCGCAAGGAGATCCCGGTTCCGGAGATCCGCAGGCCGGTGAACAAGAAGCGCCAGTTGACGGTCGTCGGCGCCCGCGAGCACAACCTGCGCGGGATCGACGTCTCGTTCCCGCTCGGCACGATGATCTCCGTGACCGGGGTGTCCGGTTCGGGCAAGTCGACGCTGGTCAACGAGATCCTGGCGACGGTGCTGGCGAACAAGCTCAACAACGCCCGCCAGGTGCCCGGCAGGCACACCCGGGTGAACGGACTGGGCAACGTCGACAAGCTGGTGCGCGTCGACCAGTCGCCGATCGGCCGCACCCCGCGTTCCAACCCGGCGACCTACACCGGCGTGTGGGACCGGCTGCGCAAGCTGTTCGCCGAGACGACCGAGGCGAAGGTGCGCGGTTACCAGGCGGGCCGGTTCTCCTTCAACGTCAAGGGCGGACGCTGCGAGGCATGCGCGGGCGACGGCACACTGAAGATCGAGATGAACTTCCTGCCCGACGTCTACGTGCCGTGCGAGGTGTGCAAGGGCGCCCGGTACAACCGCGAGACCCTCGAGGTGCACTACAAGGGCAAGACGGTCGCCGAGGTCCTCGACATGCCGATCGAGGAGGCCGCCGAGTTCTTCGAACCCATCAAGCCGATCCACCGGTACCTGTCGACCCTGGTCGACGTCGGCCTCGGGTACGTGCGGCTCGGCCAGCCCGCGCCGACGCTGTCGGGCGGCGAGGCCCAGCGGGTCAAACTGGCCAGCGAACTGCAGAAGCGGTCCACCGGACAGACCGTCTACATCCTCGACGAACCCACGACGGGCCTGCACTTCGAGGACATCCGCAGGCTGCTCGACGTCGTGCAGGGCCTGGTCGACAAGGGCAACACGGTGATCGTCATCGAGCACAACCTCGACGTGATCAAGACCTCGGACTGGGTCGTCGACATGGGACCCGAGGGCGGCAGTGGCGGCGGCACCCTCGTCGCCGAGGGCACGCCCGAGGACGTCGCGGCCAACCCGGACAGCTACACCGGCCGGTTCCTCAAGCCGTACCTCGACCGCTGACGGCGGCCCCCGGACGCCGGTCTCGACCGGGATACCGGCTTCGACTGGAATACTGGTCTCGACTGGAATACTGGGGACGTGCCGCTGAACCGCTATCAGTTCCGCACCACCTGGCTGGTGCCGTCGTCGTCGGGAGCCGTCTTCGCGGCCCTGGTCGACCTTGCAGGGTATCCGGTCTGGTGGCCGGACGTCCGGTCCGTGACCAAAGTGGACGACGACACCGCTGAGCTGGTCTGCCGTGCCACGCTGCCCATGGCGTTGCGGTTGCGCATGACCCGCGTCGAGGAGAACGAGTCCGCGGGGCGGGTCGCCGTGGCGTTGTCCGGTGATCTCGAAGGCACTCTGACCGGGCGGCTCGCCGCGGGCGGCCGGGGCACGCTCCTCGAGATCCGCCAGCAGGTGGTGGCGCGGAAGCCGGTGCTACGGGCCTTGTCGCCCGTGGCGCATCCGGCGTTCCGGCTCAACCACGCTCTGATGATGCGCCGCGGGCTGCGCGGATTGCGCGCCCACCTCGCGGCCACCTCGAGCTGAGTCCGAACACCGGCGGGCCCGCGCGCCGGGGTGGGTGCGCGGGCCCGCCGGTGTTCGGCAGCGATCAGACCGTCGCGGGCTGCCTGTCCTGCGGGTCGGTCGCGGCGCTTCCGCCCTGGCTCCCACCGGCCCGGTCGCCTCCCGATCCGTCGGTGTCCGAGGAGTCGTGGTCGTCGACCAGCGTCGACTCGTTGAACGGAGCCTGCTTCGTCAGCACCCTGTGCAGTTGCTCGCGGTCGAGGCTCTTCGTCACCGATCCGATGAGGACGGTGGCCACCGCGTTGCCCGCGAAGTTCGTCAGCGCGCGGGCCTCCGACATGAAGCGGTCGATGCCGAGGATGAACCCGACGCCGTCGACCAGCTCGGGCCGGTGCGACTGCAGACCGCCCGCGAGGGTGGCGATGCCGGCGCCGGACACGCCCGCCGCACCCTTCGACGCGATGATCATGAACACGAGCAACGAGATCTGCTCGCCGATCGACAGCGGGCTGCCCTGCGCCGTGGCGATGAACAGGGTCGCCATCGTCAGGTAGATCGCCGTGCCGTCCAGGTTGAACGAGTACCCCGTCGGCACCGTGATGCCGACGACCGGTTTCGACACACCGAGGTGCTCCATCTTCGCGATGAGCCGCGGCAGCGCCGATTCCGACGACGACGTGGACACGATCAGCAGGAACTCGCGTCCCAGGTAGCCGAGCAGCTTGACGATGTTCACGCGGGCGCCGAGCCAGAGCACGGTGCCGAGCACGACGAAGATGAACAGCAGGCAGGTCACGTAGAACCCGATCATGATCACGGCCAGGCTGCGCAGCGCCTCCCAGCCGGTCTCACCGACCACGGCGGCGATCGCGCCGAACGCGCCGACCGGAGCGACCCACATGATCATGGCGAGGACGCGGAACACGAGCCGCTGAATGTGCTCGATCCCCCGCAGCACCGGCTTGCCCGCGTCGCCCATCTTCTGGAGCGCGAACCCGACGAGCAGCGCGACGAGCAGTGTCTGCAGCACGGAGCCGTCGGTGAACGCCGACACCATCGACTCGGGGATGATCCCGAGCAGGAAGTCGACGGTTCCCTCACCGCCTTCGGACGCCTGGCTCTGCACTTCGGACACCGCGTTCGGGTCGAGCCGCATGCCCTCGCCGGGGTGCAGGATGTTGCCGACGACCAGGCCGATGCCGAGCGCGAACGTCGACATCACCAGGAAGTAGCCGATCGCGAGGACGCCGACCTTGCCGACGCTCGCGGCCTTCGCGACCGAGCCGATGCCCAGCACGATGGTGCAGAAGATGATCGGGCTGATCATCATCTTGATCAGGTCGACGAAGCCGCTGCCGAGCGGTTTCAGATTCGTTGCGACGTCGGGAAATGCGAAACCGACGACGACGCCGAGCGCGACGGCGACGATCACGAAGATGTACAGGTAGTGCATCTTGTCGCGGCGTTTCGGCGCCTGCTCGGTGGCCTCGGGCTCCGTCGTGGACGGTTCGGGCAACGTTGCCTCCTCACGGAATATCGCCTGCGATGAAACGCCGTGGCGGGCGCGCTACGACGAGCGCGGACACCGTGCGCGAACACGGCCGGGCGCCACGGAGATCACCGCTGGATTCGCCGAGTGACTATCGGCGCCGCCGCGAGCGAAGTCCACCTTGTGTTCATTTCGTTCGCGGGCGCCTGGTCTCATGGGAGTCGTGCGTGTTCGATCCGCTGCGCGGCAGGGAAAAGGGAGCCTGGCGCGGCAGCTGCTGGTGTTGCAGCTGGTCGTGGTGGCCGTGCTGGTCGCGGTCGGCGCGGTCCTGGCGTACGTCGATGCGTCGCAGGCCACGGAGGACGCGGCGGCCGAGGAGGTCGTGTCCGTCGCGGCGACGCTGGCCGACTCGCCGGACGTGCCCGAGGCCGTGGCCGGTACGGATCCGAGCCGGGCGCTGCAGCCGTTCGCCGAGCAGGTCCGGGCCGACACGGGCGTGGACTTCATCACGATCATGGCTCCCGATCGGACCCGCTTCACGCATCCGGATCCGCGGCGCATCGGCGAACCGTTCATCGGCACGATCGCCCCGGCACTGCGGGGGCGGTTGTTCACCGAGACCTACGCGGGCACCCTCGGCCCGTCGGTGCGCGCGGTCGCTCCGGTACGTGACGCGCGCGGCCGGATCGTGGCGCTCGCCGCGGTCGGCATCACCGTGGAGGCACTCTCGGAACAGCTCACGGGTCGCCTCGCCGTCGTCGCGGGAGTGGCGGGTGGCGTACTGCTGATCGGTGGCGCCGGCAGCTACCTGGTGAGCAGGCGGCTCGCGCGGCAGACCCGCGGCGTCGCCCCCGCCGAGCTGTCGTCGATGTTCGAGTACTACGAGGCGATCCTGCGGTCGGTGCGGGAAGGCCTGGTGCTCGTCGGCCGCGACGGCGACGTGGTGCTGTGCAACGACGCGGCCCGCGACCTGCTCGGTCTGCTCGGCGACCCCGCGGGCTCGGCCGTGGCCGACCTCGACCTCGCCGCCGACCTCGCGCGCACGTTGACGTCCCGCGAGCCGGCCACCGACGAACTGCATGTCACCGACACGCGGGTGCTGCTCGTGAACACGGCACCCGTGCACTCGCGGGACCGGGCGATGGGCAACGTCGTGACACTCCGCGACCACACGGACCTGGAGCAGCTCACCGGTGAGCTCGACACGGTGCGGGGCTTCGCCGAGTCGTTGCGCTCACAGGCCCACGAATCGGCGAACCGCCTGCACGCGGTGGTGTCGCTCGTCGAACTCGGCCGCACCGACCAGGCCGTGGAGCTGGCGACCGCCGAGCTGGAGACCGCGCAGCAGCTGACCGACCGGGTGGTCGGTGCCGTCTCCGAGCCGGTTCTGGCCGCGCTGCTGCTGGGCAAGTCCAGCGAGGCAGCCGAACGCGGCGTCGAGCTCACGCTGAGCCCCGACAGTGCGATGGACGACACCGCGCCCGCCGCGGGCGCCAGGGACCTCATCACGATCCTCGGCAACCTGATCGACAACGCGGTCGACGCGGCGGTCGACAACGCGGGGGAGCGGGCGCCCCGCGTGGTCGTCACCGTGTGCGACGACGGGACGGAACTGTTGCTGCGCGTCGCCGACAGCGGGGCGGGCCTGACGCCGGACGCGGTGCCGGACGTCTTCCGGAGGGGCTGGTCGACCAAGCCGGGCGGGACCACCGGCGACCGCGGACTGGGCCTGGCGCTCGTGGGGCAGACGGTGCGCCGCCACGGCGGTTCCGTCGACGTCGGCGAGGACGACGGAGCCGTGTTCACCGTGCGGCTGCCGCGCGGAGCGGGCCGGGACGGGGACGCGGACTGAGCGGTCGGCGGTAGGCTGCGCGGCAGGATGATTGCGGTGCTGGTGGTGGAGGACGACCCGGTCGCGGCCGAGGCGCACCGCGCGTACGTCGAGCGGGTCGCCGGATTCACCGTCGCCGGCGTCGTCCACTCGGGGGCCGAGACGGTGCGGTTCTGCCGTGCCCACCCCGTCGACCTCGTCCTGCTGGACTTCTACCTGCCGGACACGCACGGACTCGCCGTCTGCCGGACGCTGCGGGCCGAGGGCAACACCGTCGACGTCATCGCGGTCACGTCGGCCCGCGATCTGGGCGTCGTGCGTGCCGCGGTCTCCGCGGGCGTCGTGCAGTACCTGCTGAAACCGTTCACGTTCGCGGCGCTGCGCGACAAACTCGACAGCTACGCCCGGTTCCGTGACAGCGCCGCCCGGTCCGGCGAGGTCGACGGCCAGGCCGAGGTCGACCGGATGCTCGCCACGCTGCGCACCACCGAGCACGTCGCGTTGCCGAAGGGCATGAGCGGGGAGACGCTCGACGCGATCTCGGCCGTGCTCGCCGACTCCGCACGCGAGTGTCCCGACGGCGGGGACGGCGACGGCGAGGGCCTGTCGGCGGCCGCCGTGGCCGATGCCGTCGGCGTGGCCCGCGTGACCGCGCGCCGCTACCTGGAGTACCTCGCCGACAACGGATTGGCCCGCCGCAAACCGCACTACGGCGGGGTCGGCAGGCCCGAGGTGCGCTACACGGCGATGTCGCGGAAGGCCTGACGGCGGGGCGGGTCGGCGTCGGTGTCGGCCAGGCGAGGGGCGAATGCGCGGCACCACGCCCACAGCCGCTCCGCGTCGACGTCGATCAGCGCGGCGAGCTCCTCGGCCGCAGGCCGCCACCGGGACGGGTCGGCGAGAAGTACCCAGTCGATCGCGTCGGACGCCGGATCGGCGAAGCCGGGCCGCGGGTCGATGGCGACGAGCCCCCGCGGGCCCGCCGCCAGAACGTTCCCGGGGTGCAGGTCACCGTGCGCGAGTACGACCCGGGGCGGACTCGCCGCGAGTTCGGCGGCGAGGGCGCGGCCGCGGTCGAGCGCCGCCACCCGGTCCGCATCGCCCGCCGCACGACTCCGCCACAGGTCGAACAGCAGCTCCGTGCGCTCGGCCTGCGGACGGAACGCGAACGCCTCGGAGCGGGCGGCGTCGCCCTCTGCGGCCGCGGGTTCGGAGGTGCCGGGACCGGGGTCCCGGGCAGTGGAGGGCGTGCCGGGGTAGGGCCTGTCGCCAGGGGCCTCGGCGGCGGATGGTTCGCCGTCGAACGCATCGGCAACGGCCTGCGCCGGTGTCCGGCCGTGGAGGTCGCGGATCAGTGCGGCGACGTCCCGGAGTGCGGGCGCGGTCGCGGCGTCGGCGAGGGTCGTCTCCGACGGCATCGCCTCGAGCAGCAGCGCATCGCCTGCGTCGGCGTACACCGCCGGCACCCGGCCCGACGGCTGCCAGAGGCGGAGCGCCGCCGCCTCCGTCCGAGCGATGGCGGGGTCGGGCGTCAACTTGAGGATCGCCGGGCCTTCCGGGGCGTGGCAGCGGACGACGAGGGACGTGTTGCCGCTGCCCACCGGTTCCGCGAGAACGAGGTCCCAGCGTCCGGTCAGTGTGTCCAGCCGGTCGGGCAGTCCCGCCCACCACGTGTCGGCGGCAGCCCCGAACCGGGCGCGGAGCCGGTCGCGGGCCGCCGCGGAGCGGGGCGAGGAGAGGTCCACGGCGCCGGCCTCGTTGCGGGTGGTCAGTGCACCGGGCCGGTGTACTTCTCGCCGGGTCCCTGGCCGGGGGCGTCGGGCACCGTCGAGGCCTCGCGGAACGCCTTCTGCAGCGACTGCAGCCCGTCCCGCAGGGGAGCGGCGTGCACGCCGAGGTACTCCGCCGAGGCGGTGATCAGGCCCGCCAGTGCGGTGATGAGCCTGCGGGCCTCGTCCAGGTCGCGTCGCGGGCTGCTCTCCGGGTCCTCGTCCGCGAGTCCGAGGCGCTCGGCCGCCGCCGACAGCAGCATCACGGCGGCGCGGCTGATGACCTCGACGCTGGGGATCTCGTCGAGCTCGCGCACGGCGTCGATCGGGTCGGTGGCGCCGGCGGAGCCGGTCGCGGCGGCCACGGGATTATCGCCGGGTTCGGGTGTGTTGAAAGAGTCGTCGGCCACGTCTGGTACCCTTCCATGTGCGACCAGCTCCCGAGCAATCGGGGGCCGCAAGTGGAGCCCCGCTCCCACCCGAGTCGCCGCCATGCGAAAGGCGGCCGGGTCCGGTCCCGCGAGCACTCACCGTCCGGTGCGTACTCGCGGAACGCCCCGCAGCCACGCGGTAGCACTGCACGACAGTGAGACTGCAACACAGTGACACCGCATCACTGCGAGGCCGTGATCGGATTGATGGGCCCCGCACCGAGGTACTCAGCGTACCGGTGACCGGGGCCCGTGGTATGTGGGCACTGTGGGCACCAGGGTCGAACGAGAATCAGCGACACTTGGACCAAGGAGGCCCCATCAGCTCCGAGACGCGCATCAATGAGCGCATCCGAGTCCCCGAGGTTCGCCTTGTGGGACCGAACGGCGAGCAGGTCGGCATCGTCCGCATCGAGGACGCCCTGCGGCTCGCCGAAGAGGCCGATCTCGACCTCGTCGAGGTGGCACCGCAGGCCAAACCGCCGGTGGCTCGGCTCATGGACTACGGAAAGTTCAAGTACGAGTCCGCGCAGAAGGCCCGCGAGTCGCGCCGCAACCAGCAGATGACCGTCATCAAGGAACAGAAGCTGCGGCCGAAGATCGACCCGCACGACTACGAGACGAAGAAGGGGCACGTGTCCCGCTTCCTCGCTCAGGGCAACAAGGTCAAGGTCACGATCATGTTCCGCGGTCGCGAGCAGTCCCGCCCGGAGCTGGGATTCCGCCTGTTGGAGAGGCTGGCCGACGACGTGTCGGATCTCGCCTTCATCGAGTCGAAGCCGAAGCAGGACGGCCGCAACATGATCATGGTGCTGGCCCCGCACAAGAAGACGAAGACCAAGTCGAAGGCGACGAAGGAAGCCGAGGGCGCCGAGTCCTGACCGGCCCCGATCACGGCAGCTCGCCCGGGAGCGATACGGACGCTTCCGGGCGGCCACGTGTGCAGCACGCCGCGAGTCGGCGCGCTGCCGTTCGAAAGAGGGAAGAATGCCGAAGAACAAGACGCACAAGGGGACGGCCAAGCGCGTCCGCGTGACGGGTAAGGGCAAGCTCCGTCGTCAGCGTGTCGGCCGCCGGCACCTGATGGAGCACAAGCCGACCAAGCTCACCCGTCGCCTGGAGGGCACGACCGACGTCGCCGCGTCCGACGTGCCCCGCGTCAAGCGGCTCCTCGGCCGCTGACCCTTCCGCACCCGCCGTAACCACCGGGGCGCCGGACGCCCCCCGAACGACAGGATGGATCCGTGGCACGCGTCAAGCGGGCGGTCAACGCCCAGAAGAAGCGTCGCGCAACTCTCGACATGGCCAGCGGCTACCGCGGCCAGCGTTCGCGGCTGTACCGCAAGGCCAAGGAGCAGACGCTCCACTCGTTCCAGTACTCGTACCGGGACCGCCGTGCCCGCAAGGGTGACTTCCGCCAGCTGTGGATCACCCGCATCAACGCGGCCGCCCGGCAGAACGGCATCACCTACAACCGGCTCATCCAGGGCCTGAAGGCCGCCGGTGTCGAGGTGGACCGCAAGATCCTGGCCGAGCTCGCGGTGAACGACGCCGAGGCCTTCGCCTCGCTGGCCGAGGTGGCCAAGCAGAACGTCAACACCGACGAGAAGAAGTCGGCCTGACCGCGGCCGCGACACGACCCGGGGCTGTCACCGTGTTCACACACAAGACGCCCCGGGTCGTTGCTGCTCGGCGCCTGACCACGAAATCGGGCCGCGACGACGCCGGGCGTTTCCTCGCCGAGGGCGCCCAGGCGGTGCGCGAGGCCCTGAGCTTCGGCCGGGTGCACGAGTTGTTCGTCACCGAAGCCGCCGCGGAACGGCACGCCGATCTCCTCGCGGAGGCACCGCGGGTCTCCTACATCGACCGCAGGGCCGCGGAACTGCTGTCGGAGACGGTTTCGCCGCAGGGGCTGGTCGCGGTGTGCGACCCGGTGACGGTTCCTGTCGACGAGGCGCTCGCCGGTCGGCCGCGCCTGGTCGCGGTGCTGTGCGGTATCGCCGACCCCGGCAACGCGGGCACGGTGCTGCGCGTGGCCGACGCCGCCGGTGCCGACGCGGTCGTCTTCGCGGGCGAGGCGGTCGACGTGCACAACGGCAAGTGCGTCCGCGCCTCGACCGGCAGCCTGTTCCACCTGCCCGTCGCCAGGGAACGGGACCCGGCGGCCGTGCTCGAGGCCTGCGGTCGCGCCGGGCTGCGCACGATCGCCACCGACGGTCACGCCGAGCAGGACCTGACCGGCGCCCCGCTCGACGGCCCGATCGCGTGGCTGTTCGGCAACGAGGCCCACGGCCTGCCCGCGGAGGTGGCGGGCGCCGCGGACCTGACCGTGCGGGTCCCCATCCCCGGTCACGCCGAGAGCCTGAACCTCGCCACCGCCGCCGCGGTGTGCCTGTACGCGCGGGTCCTGCGCGGCGGGTGAACCGTCGCGGGCGCGAGCGCGCGCCCGCACGGAGGGTGACCGGGAGCAGGGCAGGGTCGGTCATTAGAATCCGATTACGCAGAATCCGTTACGCGTCGGCCGACGCCGCGGGGCATGGTTCGTGTCCCGACGATCCCACCAGCTCACGCGCCGAGGAGACATGTCCGAAGCCAGCGACAAGCAGTCCGCCAGCGGGCCAGCCGCACTCGCACCCGACACGTTGCAGGCGGCGGTGACCGCGGCCGAGCAGGCCTTCGCCGCGGCGGCAGACCTCGACGAGCTGGCGGCGGTCAAACCCGCCCACCTCGGTGACCAGGCGCCCGTGCCGCAGGCCAAGCGCGCGATCGGCTCGCTGCCCAAGGAGGAGAAGGCCGACGCGGGCAAGCGGGTCAACGAGGCGCGACAGGCCGTGCAGACCGCCTACGACGAGCGTCTCGCCGTCCTCAAGGCCGAACGGGACGAGAAGGTCCTCGCGGAGGAGGCCGTCGACGTCACGCTCCCGTGGGACCGGGTGCCGCGCGGCGCCCGGCACCCGGTGACGACGATCGCCGAGCGCGTCTCCGACGTCTTCGTCGGCATGGGGTACGAGATCGCCGAGGGGCCCGAGCTCGAGGCCGAGTGGTTCAACTTCGACGCGCTGAACTTCGGCAAGGACCACCCGGCGCGGCAGCTGGCCGACACGTTCTACGCGGGTGACGAGGACTCCAACCTCGTGCTGCGCACCCACACCTCGCCGGTGCAGGCGCGCACGCTGCTGCACCGGGACCTTCCCGTGTACATCGTCTGCCCTGGCCGGACGTTCCGCACCGACGAACTCGACTCGACCCACACCCCGGTGTTCCACCAGGTCGAAGGCCTCGCCGTGGACAAGGGCCTGACGATGGCCCACCTGCGCGGCACGCTCGACGCGTTCGCCAAGGCGATCTTCGGCGAGGAGTCCGGGACGCGGTTCCGCCCGCACTTCTTCCCGTTCACCGAGCCGTCCGCCGAGGTGGACGTGTGGTTCCCGGAGAAGAAGGGCGGCGCAGGCTGGGTCGAATGGGGCGGCTGCGGCATGGTCAACCCCAACGTGCTGCGCGCCTGCGGCGTCGACCCCGAGGTCTACTCCGGCTTCGCGTTCGGCATGGGCCTCGAGCGGACGCTGATGTTCCGCAACGGCATCCCCGACATGCGGGACATGGTGGAAGGCGACGTCCGGTTCACCGTGCCGTTCGGGACGGAGGCCTGATGGCCGCCCCCGGCGCCCGGCACCGCACCGCGACCGGCGCCCGTTCCCACCACCGTTCCGGTAATCCTGCGGTCCGGACGCCGATGCGCCGGCACCGCGGCAGCAAGGAGGCGTAGTGCGAGTCCCCGTCAGCTGGCTGACCGAACACCTCGAGCTCGGCGACGACGTCACGGCCGACACGCTCGTCGAGGCGTTCGTCAACCTCGGCGTCGAGGTCGAATCGGTCGAGCGGGTCGGCGACGTCACCGGGCCGCTCGTGGTGGGCAGGGTCGCCGAGATCGAGGAACTCACCGAGTTCAAGAAGCCGATCCGCTACTGCCGGGTCGAGATCGGTGAGCCCGGTTCCGACGGCGACGCGGGCGAGACCGACGGTGACGCCGCGGAACCCGACGACGTCGAGGACGCGAGCGACGAGATGGCCGGCGGCCTGCCGAAGCCGCGCACCAACGGCATCGTCTGCGGCGCCCGCAACTTCGCCGAGGGCGACCTGGTCGTCGTCGCGCTGCCGGGCGCGACGCTGCCCGGCGACTTCACGATCGCCGAGCGCAAGACCTACGGCCGTGTCAGCCAGGGCATGATCTGCTCGGCCAAGGAGCTGGGCATCGGCGACGACCACTCCGGCATCCTGGTGCTGCCCCCGGGCACCGCCTCGCCCGGTGACGACGCGCGCGAGATCCTCGACCTCGACGACACCGTCCTCGAGCTCACGCCCACACCGGACCGTGGCTACGCGCTGTCGGTGCGGGGACTGGCGCGGGAACTGTCGTGTGCGCTGGACGTGCCGTTCGGCGACCCGGCGAAGCTCGACGTGCCGGAACCGGAAGGCGAGGCCTGGCCGGTGCGGGTCGAGGACCCCGAGGGCTGCCCGCGGTTCGTGCTGCGCCGGGTGACCGGCCTGGACGCGGGCGCGCCGACGCCGTGGTGGATCCGGCGCAGGCTGCTGCTGGCCGGGATGCGTCCCATCTCGTTGGCCGTCGACGTGACGAACTACGTCATGCTCGAACTCGGCCACCCGCTGCACGCGTTCGACACCGGTTCGATCAAGGGCGACCTGGTGGTGCGCAGGGCCGAGGAGGGCGAGAAACTGACGACGCTCGACGACGCCGAGCGCGCCCTCGACCCGGACGACGTGGTGATCGCCGACGACACCGGCGTCATCTCCCTCGCGGGCACGATGGGCGGCGCCACCACGGAGATCGGCACCGAGAGCACCGACGTGCTCCTGGAGGCCGCGCACTGGGATCCCGCGTCGATCAGCCGCACCGCACGCAGGCACCGGCTGTTCTCCGAGGCGGCCAAGCGGTTCGAGCGGTTCACCGATCCGCAGCTGTGCGAGGCAGCCCTCGAGCGGGCCGCGAAGCTCCTGCGGCAGCACGGTGACGGCAGCATCCAGCCGGGTCGCACCGTGGTCGGCGAGGCCGAGCCCGCGCCCGCGGTGACGATGCCGATCAATCTGCCGGACCGCGTGGCGGGGGTGCGCTACGAGCGCGGCGTCACCGTCGGCAGGCTCACGCAGATCGGCTGCAAGGTCGCGGTCGACACGGCGGACGACGGCACCACGCTCGTGCACGCCGTGCCGCCGAGCTGGCGCAGTGACCTGACCCAGCCCGCCGACCTGGTCGAAGAGGTACTGCGGCTCGAGGGCTACGACAGCATCCCGTCGGAGCTGCCGCCCGCCCCCGCGGGCCGCGGATTGACCGAGGCGCAGCGCCGCGAACGTGCCGTGTCCCGGGCGTTGGCCGAGGCCGGTTACGTCGAGGTACTCCCGTTCCCGTTCGTGTCGGACGCGGTGTGGGACGACTTCGCACTGCCCGCCGACGACGCGCGGCGCCGCACCGTCGAGGTGCAGAACCCGCTGGAAGCGGACAAGAACCGGTTGACGACGACGCTGCTGCCGGGCCTGCTGGACGCGGTGCAGCGCAACATCTCGCGGGGCACCCGCGACGTGTCGCTGTTCCACATCGGACAGGTCGTGCTCGCCGGCGACGGGCAGGCCGCAGCGCCGGACCCCGGCGTCGAGGGCCGTCCCGCCGACGACGCGCTCGCCGCGCTCGAATCGGCCGTGCCCGATCAGCCGCGGCACGTCGCCGTGGTGCTCGCCGGGCAGCGACTGCGCGACGGCTGGTGGGGCAAGGGCGAGACCGCGGGCTGGGCGGACGCGATCCAGGCGGCACGGCTCGTCGCCGCGGCGGCGAAGACGGAGCTGGAGGTCGAGGCCGCCGACGCGCTGCCGTGGCACCCCGGCCGCTGCGCCCGGCTGATCGCCGACGGCGATACCGTGGGGTACGCGGGTGAGCTGCACCCGAAGGTGCTGGAGGCACTGGAGCTGCCGAAGCGCACCGTCGCGATGGAGCTGAACCTCGACGGGCTGCCGCTCCGCGAGGTGCGCCCCGCCCCGTCGATCTCGGCCTTCCCGCCGGTGCTGCTCGACGTGGCGCTGGTCGTCGACGCGGAGGTGCCGTCGGCGCAGGTCGCCGCGGCGCTGCGCGACGGCGGCGGCGACCTGCTCGAGGACGTGGCGCTGTTCGACCTCTACACGGGTGAGCAGGTCGGTGAGGGCAAGCGGTCGCTGGCCTACAAGCTGCGGTTCCGGGCGAGTGACCGGACGTTGACCGCCGAGGAGGCCAACGAGGCCCGGGATGCCGCGGTCGCCGCCGTGACCGAACGCGTGGGGGCGACGCTCCGGGGCTGATCCGCGGCCGGCGGTACGGCCCTGCGGGTCATCCGATGGCGTGGTGCGGCCCGCCCCGGCTGTATTGGCCTTGCATCGTCATGCATAATCATTCGTATGACGGTGAAGGTTGCGGTGGCCGGTGCCACCGGATACGCCGGGGGCGAGCTGCTGCGGCTGTTGCTCGCGCACCCGGACGTCGAGATCGGGGCGCTGACGGCGGCCAGTAGCGCGGGTACCACGCTGGGGAGCCTGCAACCGCAGCTGGCACCGCTGGCGGACCGCGTGGTCGCCGAGACGTCGGCGGAGACGCTCGGCGGGCACGACGTCGTGTTCCTCGCGCTGCCGCACGGCCACTCCGGCGCGATCGCGGAACAGCTCGGCCCGGACGTGCTGGTCGTGGACATGGGGGCCGACCATCGGCTCACCGATGCCGCGGACTGGCAGCACTGGTACGGGGGCACGCACACCGGCACGTGGCCGTACGGCCTGCCCGAGCTGCCCGGCGCCCGCGAACGGCTGCGCGGCGCGACACGGGTGGCCGTTCCGGGCTGTTTCCCCACGGGCGGTTCGCTCGCGCTCGCGCCCGCCGTGGCAGCCGGCCTCGTGGCGCCTGATGTGACGATCGTGTCGGTGACCGGCACGTCGGGCGCGGGCAAGAGCCTGAAGCCGCACCTGCTCGGCTCCGAGGTCATGGGCAACGTCAGCGCATACGGCGTGGCAGGTGCCCACCGGCACACCCCCGAATTCGTGCAGAACCTGAGCGCCGCCGCGGGCAAACACGTCACCGTGTCGTTCACGCCGGTGCTGGCCCCGATGCCGCGGGGGATCCTCACCACGGCGAGCGCACCGCTGACCGGCGACGCCGACGCGGTGCGGGGCGTGTACGAGGCGGCGTACGCCGACGAGCCGTTCGTGCGGGTGCTGCCGGAGGGGCAGTGGCCGACGACGGCGGCGACCGTGGGATCGAACACGGCTCAGCTGCAGGCCTCGGTCGACGAACAGGCGGGCAGGCTGGTCGTCGTCGCCGCGATCGACAACCTGACGAAGGGCACCGCGGGCGGCGCGGTGCAGTCGATGAACATCGCGCTCGGCCTCGACGAGACGACCGGGCTGCCGACGACGGGGGTTGCGCCATGACGATCACCACTCCGCAGGGGTTCCGGGCGTCCGGGGTCACCGCCGGCCTGAAGGCGAGCGGCAAGCCCGACGTGGCGCTCGTCGTCAACGACGGTCCCTCCGACGTCGCGGCCTGCGTGTACACGGCGAACCGGTGCAAGGCGAATCCGGTGCTGTGGAGCGAACAGGTCACCGCCGACGGCAGGGCGAAGGCCGTGGTGCTGAACTCCGGCGGCGCGAACTGCTACACGGGTCCCGAGGGGTTCCAGACGACGCACGCGAGCGCCGAGCTGGTCGCGCAGCACCTGGGTACGGGCGCGATCGACGTCGTCGTGTGCTCCACCGGGCTGATCGGTGAGCAGCTGGAACGCGACACCCTCACGGCCGGTATCGACCGTGCGGCGGACACGCTGTCGGCCGACGGCGGGCCCGCGGCGGCCGAGGCGATCATGACCACGGACACGCGGCCGAAGGAGGCGCTGCGTTCCGGCGACGGCTGGTCGACCGGCGGCATGGCGAAGGGCGCGGGCATGCTGGCGCCGGCACTGGCCACGATGCTGGTGGTGATCACGACCGACGCGCAGGTGGACTCCGCGACGGCGGACCGGGCGCTGCGGGCGGCGACGCGCGTGACGTTCGACCGCCTCGACTCGGACGGCTGCATGTCCACGAACGACACCGTGCTGCTGATGGCGAGCGGCGCCTCGGGGGTGACGCCCGACGAGACGGAGTTCACGGCCCGGCTGACCGAGGTGTGCCACGACCTGGCGCAGCAGCTGCTCACCGACGCCGAGGGCGCCGACCACGACATCGCGATCGAGGTGGTGAACGCGGCGTCGGAGGACGACGCCGTCGAGGTCGGCCGGTCGATCGCCCGCAGCAACCTGTTCAAGACCGCCGTGTACGGCAAGGACCCGAACTGGGGCCGCATTCTCGCGTCGGTCGGCACGACGAGCGCCGAGTTCGAACCGGGGAAGCTGGACGTCGCGATGAACGGTGTGTGGATCTGCCGCGGCGGTGAGCCGGGGGAGTCGCGAGACCTGGTCGACCTCGGCGAGCGCGCGGTGAGCGTGACCGTCGACCTCAAGGCGGGCACGGAGACGGCCACGATCTGGACCAACGACCTCACGCACGCGTACGTGCACGAGAACTCGGCGTATTCGACATGAGCGATCCGGAATCCCTGATCCCCGCCGACGAACGCCTGGCCACGGCGTCGGAGAAGGCGGGTGTGCTGATCGAGGCGCTGCCGTGGCTGCAGCGGTTCCACGGCGCCACGGTGGTCGTCAAGTACGGCGGCAACGCGATGGTGGACGACGAGCTCAAGCGCGCGTTCGCCGAGGACATGGTGTTCCTGCGGCTGGCGGGCGTGCATCCGGTGGTGGTGCACGGCGGCGGTCCGCAGATCAACGCGATGCTGGACCGACTCGGCATCGAGGGCGAGTTCAAGGGCGGCCTGCGCGTCACGACACCGGAGACGATGGACGTCGTGCGGATGGTGCTGGTCGGCCAGGTCAGCAGGGAACTCGTCGGCCTGATCAACGCCCACGGCCCGTACGCGGTCGGCATCTCGGGCGAGGACGCACGCCTGTTCACGGCCCGACGGAAACAGGCCACGGTGGACGGCGAGAGTGTCGACATCGGACTGGTCGGCGAGGTCGCCGGCGTGAACCCGGCGGCGGTGCAGGACATCGTCAACGCCGGGCGGATCCCGGTCGTCTCCACGGTCGCGCCCGACGCCGACGGCGTGGTGCACAACGTGAACGCCGACACGGCCGCCGGTGCGCTGGCAGGGGCGCTCGGGGCGGAGAAGCTCGTCGTGCTGACCGACGTGGAAGGCCTGTACGCCAACTGGCCGGACCGGTCGTCGCTGATCGACAAGCTCGGCATGAGCAGGCTCGAGGCGATGCTGCCGGACCTGGCCAGCGGGATGATCCCGAAGATGGAGGCGTGCGTGCGCGCCATTCGCGGTGGGGTGAGCAGCGGGCACGTGATCGACGGCCGGATCCCGCACTCGGTGCTGCTCGAGGTGTTCACCGAACGCGGCATCGGCACGATGGTGCTGCCCGACGGCTCCCAGGAGGCCCTCTGATGTCCAATCAGGACGACCAGCTGCGGTGGCAGGCCGCGATGATGAACAACTACGGCACCCCGCAGCTGTCGCTGACCCGCGGTGAGGGCGCCGTCGTGTGGGACGCCGACGGGAACCGCTACCTGGACTTCCTCACCGGCATCGCGGTGAACGCGCTCGGGCACGCCCACCCGGCGGTGACCGACGCGGTGACGCGGCAAGTCGCCACGATCGGCCACACGTCGAACCTCTACATCAACGAGCCCGCCCTGGCCCTCGCCGAACGACTGCTCGAACTGTCCGGTGCGGCCGACGGCAAGGCACTGTTCTGCAACTCGGGCGCCGAGGCGAACGAGACGGCGTTCAAACTGACGCGGCGCACCGGCCGGACCAAGGTGATCGCGACCGACGGCGGCTTCCACGGCCGCACGATGGGTGCGCTCGCGCTCACCGGGCAGCCGGGCAAGCGCGCACCGTTCGAACCCCTCGTGCCCGGCGTCGAGCACATCCCGTACGGCGACGTCGCCGCCCTCGAGGCCGCGATCGACGACGACACCGCGGCCTTCGTGGTCGAGCCGGTGCAGGGCGAGAACGGCGTCGTCGTACCGCCCGACGGCTATCTGCGGGCCGCGAGGGACCTCACGAGTGCCCACGGTGCGCTGCTCGTCGTCGACGAGGTGCAGACCGGTATCGGCAGGCTCGGCAGCTGGTTCGGTTTCCAGCAGGCGGGCATCACGCCGGACATCGTGACGCTCGCGAAAGGGCTCGGCGGCGGACTGCCGCTCGGTGCCTGCCTGGCGTTCGGCGACGCCGCGGCCCTGTTCGAGCCGGGCCAGCACGGGACGACGTTCGGCGGCAACCCGGTGTGCTGTGCCGCGGGGCTCGCCGTGCTGGACACGATCGCCGCCGACGGGCTGCTCGACCACGTGCAGACGGTCGGCAAGGAGCTCGCCGCGGGGATCGACGCGCTCGACCATCCGCTCGTCGCGGGCGTCCGCGGTCGCGGCGTCCTGCTCGGAGTGCGGCTGACCGAGCCGGTCGCGGCCCGGGCCGCCGCAGCCGCGCAGCGGGCGGGCCTGCTCATCAACCCCATCCCGCCGGACGTGATCCGGCTGGCGCCGCCCCTGATCCTGTCGCAGGACCAGGCCGGTGAGCTCGTGTCGGCGCTGCCGGCCGTGCTGACCGAGGCGCTCGAGGCAAAGGACTGACATGCCACGCCATTTCCTCCGTGACGACGATCTGACCCCGGACGAGCAGTCCGAGATCCTCGACCTGGCCGCCGAGCTGAAGAAACGGCCGTACGGCGACCAGCTCGGGGGTCCGCAGTCCGTCGCCGTGATCTTCGAGAAGAACTCCACGCGTACGCGGTTCTCGTTCGAAGTGGGCATCTCCCAGCTCGGCGGGCATCCGGTCGTCGTGGACGGGCGCAGCATGCAGCTGGGGCGCGAGGAGACGATCGAGGACACCGCACGGGTGCTGTCCCGGTACGTCGACGCCGTCGTGTGGCGCACGTTCGCCCAGGCCCGCATCGACAAGCTCGCGTCGGTGGCGACGGTGCCGGTGATCAACGCGCTGACCGACGAGTTCCACCCGTGCCAGATCCTCGCCGATCTGCAGACCGTGCGGGAGCGGAAGGGCGCACTGGCGGGGCTGACGCTCACCTACCTCGGCGACGCCGGCAACAACATGGCGCACTCGCTGCTGCTCGGCGGCGTGACCGCGGGGATGCACGTGCGCGTGGCGGCACCCGAGGGATTCCGCCCGTTGCCGTGGGTGCTGGACGCGGCGCACCGGCGCGCCGCCGAGACGGGTGGCAGCGCCGCGGTGCTGACCGATCCGCACGCCGCCGTGGACGGCGCCGACGTCGTGACGACCGACTCGTGGACGTCGATGGGGCAGGAGAACGACGGCAAGGACCGCGTCGCACCGTTCCGGCCGTACCAGGTCAACGAGGCGCTCCTCGACCGCACCGGCAAGGACACGATCGTGCTCCACGACCTGCCGGCCCACCGCGGCTGGGAGATCACCGACGAGGTGATCGACGGCCCGGCGAGCGCCGTGTGGGACGAGGCCGAGAACCGCCTGCACGCGCAGAAGGCGCTGCTGACGTGGTTGATGGGTCATGAGGAGGCCGCGTGAGCCACGATGGCGGAGCTTGCTCATGAAGGCCGACTGGGTGCGGGTGTCCCGCAGGATACGACGATGAGCCTGTCCCGAGTGGCGCGGCAGGCCAGGATCACCGAGCTCGTGTCCAGTGTGGCGATCCGCAGCCAGACCGAGTTGGCGAAACTGCTGGCGGCCGAGGGCGTGGAGGTCACGCAGGCTACGTTGTCGCGGGACCTCGACGAACTGGGCGCCGTGAAGCTCCGCGGCGCGGACTCCGGCGCGCCGGTGTACGTGATCCCGGAGGACGGCAGCCCGGTCAAGGGCGTGCAGGGTGGCACGTCGCGGCTGTCGCGGTTGCTCGGCGAACTGCTCGTGTCCGCGGAGGGCTCGGCCAACCTCACGGTGGTGCGCACTCCGCCCGGCGCGGCGCAGTTCCTGGCCAGTGCGATCGACAGGGCGGCGCTGGGTGAGGTGCTCGGCACCATCGCCGGTGACGACACCGTCATGGTGATCGCGCGTGAACCGGGCGGCGGCCCCGCGCTGGCCCGGCTGCTGACCGAACTGGCCGACGGCCACGCCACCGACTCCGACTGACCCCACAGCGAAGGAAGCGAAATTGAGCAAGGTACTCATGTCCCTGCCGAAGGGGGAGCGCGTGGGCATCGCGTTCTCCGGTGGCCTCGACACGTCGGTGGCCGCGGCGTGGATGCGTGACAAGGGCGCGGTGCCGTGCACGTACACGGCCGACATCGGGCAGTACGACGAGGACGACATCGCCGGTCTGCCGGACAGGGCGAAGGAGTACGGCGCGGAGATCGCCCGCATCGTGGACTGCAAGCGGCAGCTCGTCGACGAGGGGCTGGCCGCGCTGGCCTGCGGCGCGTTCCACCTGCGTTCCGGCGGCCGGGCCTACTTCAACACCACGCCGCTCGGCCGGGCGGTGACCGGCACGATGCTGGTGCGCGCCATGCAGGCCGACGGCGTCGACATCTGGGGCGACGGGTCGACGTTCAAGGGCAACGACATCGAGCGGTTCTACCGCTACGGGCTGTTGGCCAACCCGGAGTTGCGCATCTACAAGCCGTGGCTCGACCCGGACTTCGTGCGAGAGCTCGGCGGCCGCCAGGAGATGAGCGAGTGGCTGACCGAGCACGGGCTGCCCTATCGCGACCCGGCGGAGAAGGCGTACTCGACGGACGCCAACATCTGGGGCGCCACGCACGAGGCGAAGACCCTGGAGCATCTCGACGTGTCGCTGGAGACCGTCGACCCGATCATGGGTGTGAAGTTCTGGGACCCCTCGGTGGAGGTCCCGGCCGAGGACGTCACGGTGCGGTTCGAGGCGGGCCGTCCGGTGGCGATCAACGGCCGCAGGTTCGACGACCCGGTGGCGCTCGTGGTCGAGGCCAACGCCATCGGCGGCAGGCACGGCCTGGGCATGTCGGACCAGATCGAGAACCGGATCATCGAGGCCAAGTCCCGGGGCATCTACGAGGCGCCCGGCATGGCGCTGCTGTGGATCACCTACGAGCGGCTGGTCAACGCGATCCACAACGAGGACACGGTCGAGAACTACCACAACGAGGGCCGCAAACTGGGCAGGTTGCTCTACGAGGGCCGCTGGCTCGACCCGCAGGCGCTGATGCAGCGTGAGGCGATCCAGCGCTGGATCGCCTCCCTGGTCACGGGTGAGGTGACGCTGCGACTGCGCCGCGGTGAGGACTACACCATCCTCGCCACGGAGGGCACCAACTTCTCGTACCACCCTGAGCGGCTCTCCATGGAGCGCGTCGAGGGTGCCGCGTTCGGCCCGACCGACCGCATCGGCCAGTTGACGATGCGTAACCTCGACATCGCGGACTCGCGGCACAAGCTGGAGTTCTACGCGCAGCAGCCGCTCGACCAGGGCCAGGTGCTGGTCGAGAACGGCACGCTGTTCGGCGAACTGCCCACCGGCGGTGCCGACCGGATCACCGACAACCCCGAGGCGTCGGGCGAGACGCCCACACCGCTCGACGAGGCCGCCATGGAGTACGGGACCGACTGATGAACGACAACGTCAAGCTCTGGGGCGGGCGGTTCGCGAGCGGCCCTGCCGACGCGATGGCGGCACTGTCGGCGTCGACGCACGTCGACTGGGTGCTGGCGCCGTACGACATCGCAGGCTCGCGGGCCCACGCCCGGGTGCTGCACCGTGCCGGGCTGCTCTCCTCCGCCGAGCTGGAGAGCATGCTCGCGGCACTGGACACGCTCGCCGAGGACGTCGCGTCGGGCGCGTTCACGCCGACGATCGCCGACGAGGACGTGCACACCGCCCTCGAACGCGGTCTGCTCGAACGGGCGGGCGGCGAGCTGGGCGGGAAGCTGCGCGCGGGCCGGTCCCGCAACGATCAGGTGGCGACGCAGTTCCGGATGTGGCTGCGGGACGCGGCCCGGCGGGTCGTGACCGGCACGGTCGACGTCGTCGACGCGCTCGTCGCGCAGGCGCATCGGCACCCCGACGCCGTACTTCCGGGCCGGACGCATCTGCAGCACGCCCAGCCGGTCCTGCTCGCACACCACCTGCTGGCACACGCCCAGGCGCTGTTGCGCGACGTGACCCGGCTCCGGGACTGGGACGCGCGCACCGCCGAGTCGCCCTACGGCTCGGGTGCGCTCGCCGGGTCGTCGCTGGGCCTCGACCCGGAGGCGGTCGCGGCCGAACTCGGCTTCGACGGCAGCGTCGACAACTCCATCGACGGCACCGCGTCGCGGGACTTCGCCGCGGAGTTCGCGTTCGCCGTCGCGATGCTCGGGGTGAACCTGTCGCGGATCGCCGAGGAGGTCGTGCTCTGGAACACCGCCGAGTTCGGCTACGTCACGCTCGACGACGCGTGGGCCACCGGCAGTTCGATCATGCCGCAGAAGAAGAACCCGGACGTCGCCGAGCTCACCCGCGGCAAGTCGGGCAAGCTCATCGGCAACCTGTCGGGCCTGCTGGCGACGCTCAAGGCGCAGCCGCTCGCGTACAACCGTGACCTGCAGGAGGACAAGGAACCGGTCTTCGACTCGGTGGCGCACCTGGAACTGTTGCTTCCCGCGCTCGCGGGCATGCTCGGCACGCTGACGTTCCACACCGACCGGATGGCGGCGCTGGCTCCGGCCGGCTTCACGCTCGCCACCGACGTCGCCGAGTGGCTCGTGCGCAAGGGTGTGCCCTTCCGCGGCGCCCACGAGGCGGCAGGCGAGTGCGTCCGTGTCGCCGAGGGCCGCGGGGTCGGCCTCGACGACCTCACCGACGACGAGCTGTCGGCGATCCACGCGGAGCTGACGCCGGACGTGCGGGAGGTGCTGATCGTCGAGGGTTCGGTGGCCTCCCGCGACGCGAAGGGCGGCACCGCGCCCGCGCGGGTGGCCGAACAGCGGGACCGGCTGGTCGAACGCGCCGCCGCGCACCGGGCGTGGGCGGCCACGTCCGCGCGGGCCGACCGACGGCCGTGACGGCGACGCTATCCTCGCCGACATGATCGACGACGCAGCGCGGGTGGTGAGCCGTGACGACCTCGCCGTCGATCCGGTCGCCCTCGCACCGTGGCTGCTGGGCTGCGTGCTCGAATCGCGCAGCGACGAGGGCACGGTGCGGGTGCGGCTCGCCGAGGTCGAGGCCTACCGCGGTCTCGACGACCCGGCGTCGCACTGCTACCGCGGCCGGACGCCCCGCAACGACGTGATGTGGGGCCCGGCCGGGTACCTGTACGTCTACTTCGTCTACGGCATGCACTTCTGCGCCAACGTCGTGGGACTCACCGACGGCAAACCGGGCGCGGTGCTCGTACGTGCGGGCGAGGTGATCGAGGGGCGGGAGCTGGCGCGGTCGCGGCGGCCGACGGCCCGGGGCAACGGCGCCGTCGCGAAGGGCCCGGCCGTGCTGACGTCCCTGCTGGGCCTCGACGCGGGGCACAACGGCCTCGACCTCACCGATGCGGCGTCGCCGGTACGTCTGTTGCAGGGCGACGGCGTGGCCGCCGAACGCATCCGCACGGGCCCGCGGGTCGGCGTGGCGGCGGCCCAGGACGTGCCGTGGCGGTTCTGGATCGACGGCTCGCCCGCGGTGAGCACGTACCGGCGGGGCGGCCGCGCGCGCCGCTGAACTCCCCGCCGGTGCGGCCGCGGTGGGAGTCGCGATCCCTCCGGAACCCGCCTGCGACCGCCCGGGGACAATGGGCCGCGTGAGTGAGCACATTCTTGACGAGCTGACCTGGCGGGGACTGGTCACCCAGTCCACTGATCTCGACGCGTTGCGCCGCGACCTCGACGCGGGGCCCGTGGCGGCCTACATCGGTTTCGACCCGACCGCGCCGAGCCTGCACGCAGGCCATCTCGTCCAGATGCTCGTACTGCGGCGCCTGCAGAACGCGGGCCACCGTCCGGTGTTGCTCGCCGGCGGGGGAACCGGATTGATCGGCGACCCCCGGGACGTCGGGGAGCGGACGCTGAACTCCGAGGACACCGTGCGCGAGTGGGCGGAGCGGCTGCGTGGCCAGCTGGCCCGGTTCGTCGACTTCGACCACGCCGACGTGCCTCCGATCGAGGTCGACAACCTCGACTGGCTCGGCTCCATGAACGTGCCGACGTTCCTGCGCGACGTCGGCAAGCACTTCTCGGTCAACACGATGCTCGCGCGCGAGACGGTCAAACGCAGGCTCGACGGCGAGGGCATCTCGTACACCGAGTTCAGCTACATGCTCCTGCAGGCGACCGACTACCGGGAGCTGTTCGAGCGCTACGGCGTCACGCTCCAGATCGGCGGGTCGGACCAGTGGGGCAACATCATCGCCGGTGTTGACCTGGTGCGGCGGGTCCACGGGGCGCAGGTGCACGCGCTGACGACCCCGCTGGTCACCGATGCCGACGGCCGCAAGCTGGGCAAGTCCACGGGTGGTGGCAACGTGTGGCTCGATCCGGAGCTGACGTCGCCGTACGCCTGGTACCAGTACTTCCTCAACCTGCCCGACGCGAGCGTCGTCGAGTACCTGAAGCTGCTGACGTTCCTCGACCGGGACGAGATCGCCGAACTCGAGACGGCCACGGCCGAACGGCCCGCCGCGCGGGCGGGGCAACGCCGGCTGGCCCAGGAGCTGACGGATCTCGTGCACGGCCCGGAGCAGACCGCTCAGGTCGTCGCGGCGAGTCAGGCCCTGTTCGGCCGGGGTGAACTGGCCGGGCTCGACGAGGCGACGTTGGGCGCCGCCCTCGCGGAGGTGCCCGTGGGCGAGGTGACGCTGGCCGACGAGCCGACGATCGTGGACGTGCTCGTGGCCACCGGACTGGTGGAGAGCAAGGGCGCAGCGCGCCGCACCGTCAAGGAGGGTGGGGCGTACGTGAACAACACGAAGATCACCGACGAGACGTGGGGGCCGTCGGCCTCGGACGCCCTGCACGGGCGGTGGCTCGTCGTCCGTCGCGGCAAGCGGAACCTGGCCGGAGTGCGCCTGCTGGCGTGATCTGCCCGCTGACCTGGGGTTTCGCCATAAAGGGACCCCCCTGTTTCAGAGGGTTTCGCGGACGTGTAATCTTCTTCTTGTCGCCAGGGAGACCGGGCAGACGGAAGCCGAAAGGCCAAGTCGGAAGCCCCGGGTTACCAGGCGAGGGGACATGAACCAAGCTCCCATGGACGTGGTAGAGTGGGTGTTCCCAGTCGGAGCGATCAGCTCATAACAAGCCGGTAGGTTTGGTGCGACACTGATCGCGCTCCGACGATAAAACCAACTGCGTGTTGTTTGAGAACTCAACAGTGTGTTTGTGAGCTTTGTTTTGTTGCTTTGTGCCCCTTTTTTTTTGGGGTTTCTTTGAGCTAGCGCGTGGCCATGGCTGATGTTGTGTTGGTTGTGGTTGTGTGTTTTTTGCTTGGATGATTTTTCTCTGATGCATTGTTGGAGAGTTTGATCCTGGCTCAGGACGAACGCTGGCGGCGTGCTTAACACATGCAAGTCGTACGCTGAAGCCCGCGCTTGCGTGGGTGGATGAGTGGCGAACGGGTGAGTAACACGTGGGTAATCTGCCTTGTACTCTGGGATAAGCCCGGGAAACTGGGTCTAATACCGG